>NZ_CP107799.1:7345714-8570000 GCF_041431135.1 Streptomyces sp. NBC_00554
GGCAGGAGAGTCCTCTCACCGGTCGGACGCTTCCTTGGCGTGAACTTGGTACTGCAACCTCGTGAAACAACGCGAAGAGGCGCCCACCACGACGGTGGACGCCTCTTCGAGCAAGCTGGGAGCTGGGCGGATCAGATCTGGCCGGCCTTCTCCAGAGCGGTGCAGCAGGTGTCGACGATCAGACGCGTCACGACGTACGGGTCGACGTTGGCGTTCGGACGGCGGTCCTCGATGTAGCCCTTGCCGTCCTGCTCGACCTGCCACGGGATACGGACCGAGGCGCCGCGGTTGGAGACGCCGTAGCTGTACTCGTTCCACGGGGCGGTCTCGTGCAGGCCCGTCAGACGGTCGTCGATGCCCGCGCCGTAGTTCTTGACGTGGTCCATCGGCTTCGAGCCCTCGCCCAGCGACTCGCACGCGGTGATGATCGCGTCGTAGCCCTCGCGCATCGCCTTCGTGGAGAAGTTGGTGTGCGCGCCCGCGCCGTTCCAGTCGCCCTTCACCGGCTTCGGGTCCAGCGTCGCGGAGACGTCGAAGTCCTCGGCGGTGCGGTAGAGCAGCCAGCGGGCCACCCACAGCTGGTCGGAGACCTCCAGCGGGGAGACCGGGCCGACCTGGAACTCCCACTGGCCGGGCATGACCTCGGCGTTGATGCCGGAGATGGCGAGACCCGCCTTGAGACAGTTCTCCAGGTGCGCCTCGACGATGTCACGGCCGAAGATCTCGTCCGAGCCGACGCCGCAGTAGTAGCCGCCCTGCGCGGCCGGGAAGCCGCCCTCGGGGAAGCCGAGCGGGCGGGTGCCCTTGAAGAAGGTGTACTCCTGCTCGATGCCGAAGATCGACTCCTGCGCGGCGAACTTGTCCGACACCTCGGTCAGCGCGGCACGGGTGTTGGACTCGTGCGGCGTCATGTCGATGTTCAGGACCTCGCACATGACGAGGACGTCGTCGCCGCCGCGGATCGGGTCCGGGTAGGTGGCGACCGGCTTGAGTACGCGGTCGGAGGCGTGACCCTCGGCCTGGTTCGTCGAGGAACCGTCGAAGCCCCAGATCGGGAGCTCGGCACCCTTGGCGTCGTCGGCCAGTATCTTCGTCTTCGAACGGAGCTTGGCCGTCGGCTCGGTGCCGTCGATCCAGATGTACTCAGCCTTGAACGTCACGGGCCACATCCTTCGGGGGTGGGTCTTCATCGCACTTGCGGGTGCTGCGGCGCTGCGGCACTGAGGCGCCGCGTAGATGCAGGGCAGCCTGTCAACAGGCGATTTCCCGATCATTGCTCGAATGTGAACCCCGTGTTACCTGAGCTGTGTGTGCCCGTTGTCACTCGGCATCGCCCGACGGGGGCGCTTGCGACCGCGACCGGCGGCCCTGCCGGTCGGTGGCACGCGGTGTTCCGCGCTGCTCCCGGCCCCACGGCTCGTATGCGATGGGTTTGCGGGCGCGCATGGGGAGGGGCCCTGCCGCTCCTGGCCGGAAAGCGGCAGGACCCCGGTTCGTGCGGATCCCGTCAGGTCATACAGATGCCGTCAGCCCACCTTCTCGATCAGCGCGTTGCGGATCAGGAACTTGCCGGGTTCCCGGACCAGCTCGAAGGCCGCGTTGTTCAGCAGGGCGCAGCTTCCGGAGGTCGCGGTGACCTCCACGGTCGTGGACTTGTTGTTGTCCAGGTTCGTGACCTTGAGCAGCGTCCCGGCGGGGAACTGGTTGCTGGACGCGGCCGGGGCGCCGGCCTCTCCGGAGAGGGTGACGGTCGAGCCGTTGCAGACCTGCTCGCCGGTGGCGGCGCCGGCGCCGGCATCGGCCCCGGTGTCCTCGGCGGGGGCGCTCTGCGCGGGAGCGGAGGCCGCCGGGGGAGTGGAGGCCGCGGGCGGCGTGACGGGCTGGGAGTCCTGAGCCGACTCCCCGACCTCGCAGCCGGACGCTTCCTGCTGGACCTTGATCTGCGCGAGGACCGCTTCGCGGTTGGCGATCCGGGCCTCCGACTGCGCGTCGGGGTTGGCCCGCTGGTCGGCGATGAACGTCTCGTTGTTGCCGAACGCGGTGGCCAGTCCCTGGCAGACCGTCGAAGTCGCCGCGTTCTGCACCGACGACGCGTTCGAGGTGGCGGCAAAGGCGAAGGCCCCTCCTCCGGCCACGGCCGCGGCGCTGACCAGCAGTACGAGCTTCTTCTTGGTGCTGAGGGTTCTCCTGCGCGACATGAGCGCCTCCTGTGTGCGGGGGTGCGGTACGTCGCTAGGTACGAGATGCCGAACAGAGTTACTCAACAGTTACAGGAGTCACCGAAGTAACGTGGATCACACGGGAGTTGGTGGCCGGTGGGAGCTATCGGGACAGGGCATCCCGTACCGCCTCTTCGCTGCGTGCCACGACGGCCGTCCCGTCCTCCGCGGTAATGATCGGTCGCTGGATGAGCTTGGGGTGCTCGGACAGCGCCTTGACCCACTGATCCCGTGAACCGGCGTCCCGGGCCCACTCCTTGAGCCCCAACTCCTTGGCGACGGCTTCCTGGGTCCGTGTGATGTCCCACGGTTCGAGCCCCAGCCGCTCCAGTACGTCACGGATCTCGTCCTGGGACGGTACGTCCTCCAGGTAGCGGCGCACGGTGTAGTCGGCGCCCTCGGCGTCGAGCAGGCTGAGGGCGCTTCGGCACTTCGAGCAGGCCGGATTGATCCAGATCTCCATGCCGCACACGTTACGCGAGACACCCTTTTCCGCTGGTGTCCCGAGGGCCCCAGAACCCTTGTGGCCAGCGGCTTTTGTCAGTGCTCGGCGGTAGAATAGAAGCAGTGTTCGAGGGTGTCGCCGGGGGGTCCGGCGGCTCCCTGACCGCGACAGGAGGATGCCTGTGCCCGCTGCCGCACTGAAGCCGCTGCCCACCCAGTCCACATCCAAGAGGGCGGTCCTGCTGGACCTGCCGTACGAGCCCGTGGAGAAGCGCCCGCTGCCGCCGGGGCGCCCCCGCGATTGGTACGTCACGCACAACCGCCGGCTCAAGGCGATGCGCCTCGCGATCGCCCTGCTCGACTCCGGCGTCTACATGCCGAACCAGGCCCGCAACGAGAAGATACGCACCACCGCACAGCAAATCGGCGTCCACCCACCGTCGGACACCACGTGCCACATGGTGCGAGCGCTGATGAGGTACGCGCGCTGATTCCCGGGTGCCGGGTGCCCTGCCTCCGGCAGGGCACCCGGCATCGAGTTGGCTCACCCCGCCCCCAACTCCCGCTCCAACGGCGTCCGGAACCGCGGAGTGATCCGCGTCGACCCCAGCCACGCCCCCACCCGCGCAGCCTCCGCCGAGATACCCGCCCGAGCCTCCCGCCCGACCCCGTCGGCGTCCAGCACCCGCCACACCACCTCCCCGGAGGCCCGCTGCGCCCACCCCCCGACCACCCGCCCGTCCCACCACACCGTCGGCCCGACATTCCCGCTGCGGTCGAAGAGGGCCGACCGCAGGGCCGGGTCGAGATACCAGTCCCGCTCCTGCCACCCCATGGCCGTCGGATCAAGCCCGGGCAGCAGCGCGGCCCACGGCTCCGCGGGCCCGCCGACCGGCCCGTCGTCACCGTCGGCCACGTACCCCGTGACCCCGCCGTCGAGCGTCACGGCCACCGCCCCGACCGCGGCCAGCGAACGCCGTACGTCGGTGACCTTCCACCCCGTCCACCACTTCAGGTCCGCCTCGGTCGCGGGCCCGCACACCCGCAGCCAACGGCGCAGCAGCTCGGCCTGGGCCTCGGGGACGGGAAGCCCGGGATGCGGTGGAGCGACCGCCCAGCGGAACTGGGACGACGTCCACGAACCCAGGGGACGCCCGCGCACGACCCGCCCCTCGACACCGAGCACCCGCATCAACCGCGAGGACACGGTCTGCGGAGCCTCGTAGCTCTTACCGGCCCCGTACGTGAACTGCTCCTTCAACCGCGGTTCGTCCCGGGTGAGTTCGTTCACGGTGGCCTGCCCGCGCCGGGCCAGCGCGGCGAGCGCGGACGCCTCGACCTCCGCGAGCCACTCCTCGGTCAGCCGGCCGTCACTGCCGGTCGCCATGTCCTTGACCAGCCCGGCACGGGCCTTCGCGGCGATGGCGAGCCCGGTCGACGCGTGCACCACGGCGGCCAGCCCGGTCGGGAACACGAACACGGTGTGCCGCATGCCGTGCATCCGCACCAGCGTTTGGTTTTCGTACAGCGCCCGCTCGACCTCCGTCACCGTCCTCCCGGCATCCGCCAGCCGCGCGCCGACCGCCAGATACACCGTCGCCGGATCGGTCCCGTGCAGCGCGACCAGCGACCCGGCGACCTCCTCGGGGCTCTTCGCCCGCGCGGACACCGCGAGCCGATGCCCCAGCGCGAGCCGAGCCCGCCGCTCCGCCACCCCGATGTGCCGCCGCTGTCCGCCCATGCGTCTCCACCCACCCGTAGTACGCCGTCGTTCCCGTCCCCATCCTCGCGCGCACCTCACCCGATCGCCGTACCCGGCATGCGTACGCCCCGCTCCCCGCCTTGACTGAGGCAACCGCGAGGAGCGGAATCCGGAGGAGCACGAGGGACGACGTCGGGAGACGCGATGAAGAGGCACGACGTACGAGGACTGGCCCTCGCGGTGGCCGCGACGGCGGCCCTGGCCGCGCCCCTCACCGGCTGCTCCGACGACACCACCCCCTCCGACGCCGCCTCCAAGGCCGCGTCCGCCGCCTCCGAGGCAGGCGACGCGCTGTCCTCCGCCACGGCCCAGCTCGGCGACACCCTCGCCTCCGCCACCGCCGAGGCCGGCCAGAAGTTCGACGAGTTCAAGAACGGCGTGAACGCCAAGGGCGACGTGAAGGTCGGCAAGGCGAGCACCGGCTCCGACGGGCGTTCCACCGCGAAGGTGACCGTCACCAACTCCGCCTCCTCGTCGAAGTCGTACGTCGTCCAGGTCGACTTCCGCGACCCGAGCGGCAACCTCCTCGACACCGTCGTCGTCACGCTGAACGACATCGCGGCGGGCGCCACCGAGGACGCCACCGCCCGCAGCCACCGCAGCCTCTCCGGCGACGTCACCGCCGAAGTGGCCCGAGCCGTGCGGAACTGACGGCCGTGGCCCCGATCGGCGCCACGGCCAACCCGGAGGACCGCGCCGCACAGGGCAGAGCTGCCCGCAAACGCGTCTCCCGTTCCGCGCACGCCGCCTGGATCCCCGGCGTCGACCGCCCCGACCCCGTGGCCGTACTGGAGCGGCAGGGCAGGGACCGGCTGCCGGAGCTGCTGCCGATCCGGTACGGGAGGATGACGGCGTCGCCGTTCGCGTTCCTGCGCGGCGCCGCCGCCGTCATGGCCGCCGACCTGGCGGCCCAGCCGCACACCGGGCTCACGGTGCAGCTGTGCGGGGACGCCCACCTCCTCAACTTCGGCCTGTACGCCTCCCCGGAACGCACCCTGCTCTTCGACCTGAACGACTTCGACGAGACGCATCCGGGCCCCTTCGAATGGGACGTCAAACGGCTCGCGGCCAGCGTCGCGGTGGCGGGCCGCGAGAACGGGCACACGGAGGCGCAGGCCCACAGCGCGGCCCAGGCGGCGGTGGGGGAGTACCGCCGAAGCATCCGGCGGCTGGCGGGGAAGGGCGAACTGGCGGTCTGGTACGAGCGCATCGACGCCGACCGCCTGCTTCCGCTGGTCCGCTCGGCCCGCCACCGCAGGCGGGTCGAGTCGAGCCTCACCCGCGCCCGCCGGCGCACCAGCCTGCACGCACTCGGCAAGCTCACCGAGACCGTCGACGGACGCCGCCGCATCGTCCAGGACCCGCCCCTGCTGGAGTCGGCCGGAGTCACCGACATGGCCTCGCTCCGCAAGATCTTCAGTGACTACCGCTCCACACTCTCCGAGGAACGCCGCTTCCTCCTCGACCGCTACCGCTTCGTCGACGCCGCCCGCAAGGTCGTCGGCGTCGGCAGCGTCGGCACCCGCTGCTTCATCGTGCTGCTGGCCGGGCGGGACGCGGACGACCCGCTGTTCCTCCAGATCAAGCAGGCCGGCAGATCCGTACTCGAAGAGCATCTGCCCAGCGGCCCGTACGTCCATCCAGGGCACCGGGTCGTCGCGGGGCAGCGCCTGCTGCAGGCGGCGAGCGACATCTTCCTCGGCTGGATGACCGGGCCGCAGGGACGCGCCTTCTACTGGCGGCAGTTGCGCGACATGAAGGGCTCCGCGGACGTCGCCGGCATGACCCCCGACGCGCTACTCGCCTACGCCCGCCTGTGTGGCACCGCCCTGGCCCGCGCCCACGCCCGCTCGGGCGACCGCATCGCGATCGCCGCCTACCTAGGCGGCGCGGACACCTTCGACCACGCCATCGCGGACTTCGCGCTGCGCTACGCGGACCAGAACACCGCCGACCACGCCGCCCTGGGCGCCGCCGTGACGGCGGGCGTGATCAGGGCGACACAGGACGTGTGAGCGCACGCATCCCCTCAGGCCTAGGGTGTACCGCTCTCCGTGAGGGATATGTCGAGGGAAATGCAGATGCGCGCCGACTGCTTGTTTCCCTACGCTGGACAGGCGTTCCGGAGGCGCTGAGTATCGCTTCTCTCCCGACAGGTATCAGCGGGCGGACTCAGAGCTACTCTCTACGCACCGACGGACGGCAGCCTCCCCCAGCGCCCCGTCGGTCTTCAGGCAAGACCTTCACGCCATCAAGATCCAGTCACCCACGCACGCAAGGAGTCCCGTCATGGGCACCTTGATCATTTCAGCGGTCGCGATCCTGGTCGTCATGGGCTTCTCCAACCATGTCCTCTGGCTCGCGGCGGTCGCCCTGCTCTTCCTGTACGTCCGCTACGGCCGCACCGGGGGCGGCAGCACGGGCGGCACGTCGGCGGCGTCGGCACCGGGCGCCTCCTCGGGAGGCGCGTCCGGATCCGGCGGCCGCGCGGACTCCACCTACCGTGCCTACCGCGCCCGCCGTGACCGTCAGGCCCAGTGGGAGCGCCGCTACCGCCGCGAACGTCCGATGGAGGCGCGGCGCCAGGAGCGCCAGAAGTAATCCGGTGCCCCGGGTCACAGACCCGGGGCGCCCCAGATCGGGAACCAGCGGCTCAGGTCCTGCTCGATCCTCAGATCGTCGGCCAGCGCGGCCTTGATCTGCAACTCCAGCGCGTTGTCGCGCTGTTGGCCGCCGCCGGCCAGCGGCGCGAAGGGATAGAACGTCCCGCGCTTGTACAGATAGACGAGCCCGAGCCGCCGCTGGTCGGCGCCCTGGAAGCTCGCCACCGAGCAGAGCAGCTGCGGCCCGAAGCCACTGCCCTCCAACGCGCTGTTGACCGCGTGCAGATCACTCACCAAAGCGGGCAGATCGTCGGGCGCGCGCTGCGAGACCAGCCACGAGTACCCGTACTCGTCACGGCTGACCTCCACCGGCGGGCCCGCGCGCTCGGCGTCCGCGTCCAGCAGCTCCTGGACCTCCTTGTGCGCCTCGGCGAAGGCCGCCCCCTCGACGGTCGCGAAGCACACCGCGCCCGTCCCCGTCGGAGTGAACCCGGCGGCCGCCTGCAAGGTGATGGCGGCCGACGGCAGGGCGAAGAGCTGGTCGAGGTCGGGCGCGACGGGTCTGCTGCGCCCCAGCAGGATGTCCAGTAGCCCCATGTTCAGTCGGCCTTCCCGGGGGTCGCAGCCTCACCCAACTCGGCGGAGATGCGCGCCAGTTGTTCGAGCCGCTGCTCCAGGCTCGGGTGGGTCGAGAACAACCGCGCGACACCCGGTTCGGCGCCGAGGGCGGGCGTGAAGTAGAAGGCGTTGAAGGCCTGGGCCGTCCGCAGGTCCTTGGACGGGATCCTGGCGATGTCCCCGGTGACCTTGGTCAGCGCGGACGCCAGTGCCGAGGGCCGTCCGGTGAGCTGGGCCGCGGCCCGGTCGGCGGCCAGCTCGCGGTACCGGGACAGCGCCCGGATGAGCATGAAGCTGATCGCGTACACGGCCGCGGAGACCGTCATGACGGCCATGAACACGAGAGCCGTGTTCTGGTCCCGCCGCCCGCCACCCAGGAGCTGCGAGTAGAAGGCGAACCGGACGATCAGCCCGGCGATCACCCCCAGGAAGGAGGCGATGGTGATCACCGCGACGTCCTTGTGCGCCACATGCGACAGCTCGTGCGCAAGAACCCCTTCGAGCTCATCGGGCTCCAGCCGCCGCAGCAGTCCGGTCGTCACACAGAGCACCGCGTGATCGGGGTTCCGCCCGGTCGCGAAGGCGTTGGGCATGTCCATATCGGAGACGGCGACGAGCGGCTTCGGCATGTCGGCGACGGCACACAGCCGGTCGACCACCCCGTGCAGCTGCGGATACTCCTCCCGCTCCACGATCCGCCCGCGCATCGCGAACAGCGCGATCCGGTCCGAGAACCAGTACTGCGCCCCGAGGAACGCCGCCGCGATCACCACGACCAGCACCCAGGACTTCATCAGCACGATCAACGCGGCGATGAAGGCCACGTACAGCAATCCGAGCAGAAACAACGTGACCGTCATCCGCGCGGTCAACCGCCGATCGCTCTGGAACCGGCTCTGCATCATGCATCACCCCACACTCGGGCACTCGTCCCGCTTTCCATTGTGCGCCCGGGTACCCCCATGGACAGGCCCCGATCGGTTCGCAGCGGGCAAAGATCTGGCCTGTCAAGAGCCACTTATTTATGGGGAGCGGACATGGGGGGCCGCATCAGAACGGGGACAGTGCTGCCTTGAAGTTCTCGCCACCGTAGAGAGACTCGTAGTGGATCTCGATGACCAGCCGCCTCGTGACGAGGTCCCAGAACCAGCCGTGCTCGTCGTCGCGGAACCCTTCGAGGTGCAGCAAGAAGGAAGACTGCCCTGCGAGGATGACGGCCCCCGGGCCCGCGCAGTAGACCTTGGGTTTTACCGGCACCGATGCCGTGACGAGGCGATAAACCTCGAGGCTCCAGTACCCGATGGCCTCTCCGTCCAGCCGGACCACGGAGTTCGTCACGATGGCCGGCCCGAGGCCCGCGTTGATGACCTGAAGGCCTGCCCTGTGGTCGTCGTATCCCTTGATGGTTCGCATCTCCAGCAAGGGCTTGACGGACTGACGGTTGTGCAGCCGCGTGGCCCTGGTCTGCGAATAACTGATCCACAGCGAGCCGAGCGCTATCGCCGTCGCCGATATGGCCGTGACCGTGTCCGAGTTCACTGGCTGCCCCCCACGACGCCGAGACCGTACTCCTTCCCAGCCGCCCCACTCACAACGCGCCACCGAACAACACAACGGCCGTGCCCCTCCCGAAAGGAAGGACACGGCCGATGCCGTACGGCTGGTGCGGCGTTCTTACACGTCGTAGTACAGCTCGAACTCGTGCGGGTGCGGACGCAGCTGCAGCGGAGCGATCTCGTTGGTGCGCTTGAAGTCGATCCAGGTCTCGATCAGGTCCGGCGTGAAGACGTTGCCCGCGAGCAGGAACTCGTGGTCGGCCTCAAGGCGGTCGAGGACGGCCGGGAGCGAGGTCGGGACCTGCGCGACGCCCGCGTGCTCCTCGGGAGCCAGCTCGTAGAGGTCCTTGTCGATCGGCTCGGCCGGCTCGATCTTGTTCTTGATGCCGTCGAGGCCCGCGAGGAGCAGCGCCGAGAAGGCGAGGTACGGGTTGCCGGAGGAGTCGGGCGCGCGGAACTCGACGCGCTTGGCCTTCGGGTTCGAGCCGGTGATCGGGATACGCATGGCCGCGGAGCGGTTGCGCTGCGAGTACACCAGGTTGACCGGGGCCTCGAAGCCGGGGACCAGGCGGTGGTAGGAGTTCACCGTCGGGTTGGTGAAGGCGAGCAGCGACGGGGCGTGCTTGAGGATGCCGCCGATGTAGAAGCGGGCGGTGTCCGAGAGGCCCGCGTAACCGGCCTCGTCGTAGAAGAGCGGCTGGCCGCCGGCCCACAGCGAGGAGTGGATGTGCATGCCCGAGCCGTTGTCACCGAAGATCGGCTTCGGCATGAAGGTCGCGGTCTTGTTGTTGCGCCAGGCGACGTTCTTCACGATGTACTTGAAGAGCTGGAGGTCGTCGGCCGCGGCGAGCAGCGTGTTGAACTTGTAGTTGATCTCGGCCTGGCCCGCGGTGCCCACCTCGTGGTGCTGGCGCTCGACCTGGAGGCCGGACTTGGCCAGCTCCAGGGAGATCTCGGCACGGAGGTCGGCGAAGTGGTCGACCGGCGGGGTCGGGAAGTACCCGCCCTTGTAGCGGACCTTGTAGCCGCGGTTGTCCTCGACCGCACCGGTGTTCCAGGCGCCCGCCTCGGAGTCGATGTGGTAGAAGGCCTCGTTCGACTTGGTGTCGAAGCGCACGCTGTCGAAGACGTAGAACTCGGCCTCGGGGCCGAAGTACGCGGTGTCGGCGATGCCGGTCGACGCGAGGTACGCCTCCGCCTTCTTCGCCACGTTGCGCGGGTCACGGGAGTACTGCTCGCCCGTGATCGGGTCGTGGATGAAGAAGTTGATGTTGACCGTCTTGTCGCGGCGGAACGGGTCGACGCGCGAGGTGGACAGGTCGGCGCGGAGCGCCATGTCGGACTCGTGGATGGCCTGGAAGCCGCGGATGGAGGAGCCGTCGAAGGCCAGTTCCTCGGTCGGGTCGAAGGCCTCTGCCGGAATGGTGAAGTGCTGCATCACACCCGGCAGGTCGCAGAAGCGGACGTCGACGAACTTGACGTCTTCGTCCTTGATGAACTTCTTGACCTCGTCGGCGTTCTGGAACATCCAGCTCCTCCTACTCCCGCTCACTTCGGACCGGGGTGGTAGTTCGTTCGTGCGGCCAGTGCGGTGGCACACGCTGAGCCCGACCTTAGGGACGGGTGATTTCTCAAGCGTGACCCATTTGTTTCGCCCAAGTTAACCGGATCAGGTCCGGCATACCCCACCTGTCCACATGCCAAAACGACCGCAGTACCGTGGACGGGTGGACAACAGGGATGCAATCGGATCATGGCTCTCCGGACCCCGCGAGGCCTTGGAGAAAGCCGGTGTGGAGCTCGGCTACCGCGGTGAGCAGCTCGGTCTGCCCGAGCACGGCCCCGGCTCGATCGCCCGCCCCGGACGCCGCCTCGGTGCCCTCGCCGTCGACTGGGCCCTCTGCCTCTTGATCGCATACGGCCTGCTCACTGACGGCTACAACCAGGCCACCGGCAACTGGGCCCTGCTCCTCTTCTTCACCCTCGGCGTCCTCACCGTCGGCACGGTCGGCTTCACCCCCGGCAAGCGCCTGTTCGGCCTGCGGATCGTCCCCGAGAACGGCGGCCGTCCGAACCCCCTGCGCGTCGTCCTGCGCACCGCGCTCCTGTGCGTGGCCATCCCGGCCCTGATCTGGGACCGCGACGGCCGGGGCCTGCACGACCGCCTGGCCCGCACGATCGAGGTCCGCAGCTAGCGACTGTCCTTGGCCGGCGTTTGTCCTTGCCGGCTGTGACGCCGGTCGGGTGACGGATCGCCCCGACCGGCTCGGGGTCCGGTCGGTGATGAGCCGTGCCGGAGACACTGCGTCCATTCCCGGTGGAGGTGGTGGACAGCATGTCGCACGACAGCAAGTCGACGATCGTGGCCCGAGCGCCGCAGGTAGCCGAAATCGCGGCCCAGTACAGCGACGAGGCGGAAACCGCCCGTCAGCTCTCGCCGCAGGTGGTCCGCGCGGTGCGGGACGCCGGGTTCGCGCGGCACTTCGTACCGGCCGCCCACGGCGGCGAGACCGGCGGTTTCGCCGAGCTGACCTCGGCGGTGGCGCTGGTCGGAGAAGGGTGTACGTCAGCGGCCTGGGCGGCCTCGCTGGCCGCATACGCCGGGCGGTACGCGGCGTTCCTGCCCGAGGCGGGGCAGGCGGAGATCTGGGCGGAGGGACCGGACGTGGTGCTGGCCGGCGCGCTCATGCCGTCCGGCAAGGCGGAGCCCGTCGCCGGCGGCTGGCGGCTGAGCGGTGAGTGGAAGTACATCAGCGGGGTGCACTTCGCCGACTGGGCGCTCGCCTGCGCGGCCGTACCGGCCAAGGACGCCGAGAACCCCCCGGAGCGGCCCGAGGTGCTGTTCTTCGCGGTGCCGCGCGCCGATTTCTCCATCGAGGACACCTGGTCCACCGTCGGCATGCGCGGCACCGGCAGCCACACCCTCCTCCTCTCCGACGTCTTCGTGCCCGATCACCTGACCCTGCCGCGGTCGGCCGTCCACGCAGGGCGCGCGCCCGCGTCCGACGCCCGCTGCCACATCGTCCCGATGTACGCCGTGAACGCCCTGCCCTTCGCCGCTCCGCTGATCGGGGCCGCCCGAGGCGCACTGCGCGCCTGGATCGCGCGGACCGGACAGCGCGTCGACCGCCGGGGACGGGCCGTCCGGGAGATGCCGTCGGCGCAGGTCTCGCTGGCCCGCTCGGCCGCCGAGGTGGACGCCGCGGAACTCCTCATCCTGCGGACGGCGGCGGTGGCCGACGGAACGGAGTGTCCGCCGGAGGGCGAGGCGGCGGTCCGGGGCGCCCGGGACCTCGCACTGGCGGTGGAACTGCTCGTCTCGGCGGTCGACCGGGTCTTCCGCGCGAGCGGGACGTCGGGGCAGTCCTCGTCCGACCCCGTACAGCGGTTCTGGAGGGATGTGAACAGCGCCGCCTCGCACGTGGCGCTGTCCTTCGAGACCACCGGTGCGGCCTACGGCGCCTGGGCGCTGTCCGACGACAAGGGGGGCAAGGGGGACAAGCGGACGGAGCCGGTGCGATGACCGCGTCCCCGCACGACGCTTCAGGCACCCGTTCGGCGGTATCTCCCGAACAGGTGCCCGCCCGGGCGCGGGGTCAGGAGTGCCGCGTCGCCGCAGGTGGTGAGCGCTGTCAGGAGGCCGCTCGTCCGGTTGCCCGTCCGGGACGGCGACGGCATAGTCGTCCTGGATGCGCGTGACATCCCGAACACGGTCGGTGGCCGCCACATTGCCGTAACCGACGTCCACGATCGCCACGAATGCGGCCAGGCAGAGCGCTCACCTGTCAGTCCTCCGGGAGTTGACGATGGTTCAGCAGATCGATGGCGGTTCGGCCGCCATCACGGATCGCCAGGACGCGGTGGACGCCGAGGTGGCCCCCGAGCAGTTCCGCGCCGCGATGGCGCGCTTCCCCTCGGGCGTGGTCGTGGTGACCACCCGTTGCGCGGACGGCACCCCCCGGGGATTCACGGCCAGCTCCTTCTGCTCGGTGTCGCTGGAGCCGCCGATGATCCTCGTGTGCCTGGCGAACTCGGCCGACTCGGCAGCGTCGTTCGAGTGCTGCGACCGTTTCGCGGTGAGTGTGCTGGCCCCGGACCACCGCCCGCTCGCACTGCGCTTCGCCACCAAGGGCAGCGACAAGTTCGCGTCGGGCGGGCTGTGCCTCAGCCCCGACGGGCTGCCGACGGTCGAGCGGGCGCTGTCCGAGCTGGACTGCGCGGCACACGCCCGTCACCCGGCCGGGGACCACACGGTCCTGATAGGCCGGGTGAAAGGCGTCCGCCTCGGTGAGGGATCCCCGATGGTGTACTACGACCGGTCGTTCAGAACCCTGGCCTGAGACGGAAATCTGACACGGAAGCCCGAGACGGAAGCCCGGCACAGAAGCCCGACTCGGAGCCCGAAACAGAGATGCTCCCCGTCATCCACATGACGGGGAGCATCGGAACAAGTCTTGTCAGCGCATCTTGCCGCCGCGCGGCATGCGCATCCCCTTGGGCATAGGACCCTTCGGCAGCGGCATGTTGCTCATCAGGTCGCCCATCGCGCGCAGCCGGTCGTTGGTCGTGGTGACCTGCGGGCCGGAAAGGACCCGCGGCAGCTTCAGCATCGTCGTGCGGAGCTTCTTGAGCTCGACCTGACCCTCGCCGGTGCCCACGAGAATGTCGTGCACCGGGACGTCCGAGACGATCCGCGCCATCTTCTTCTTCTCGGCGGCCAGCAGGCTCTTCACCCGGTTCGGGTTGCCCTCGGCCACCAGCACGATGCCGGCCTTGCCGACCGCGCGGTGCACCACGTCCTGGCTGCGGTTCATCGCCACCGCGGGGGTCGTGGTCCAGCCTCGGCCGATGTTGTCCAGCACGGCAGCGGCTGCGCCCGGCTGGCCCTCCATCTGCCCGAACGCGGCCCGCTCGGCCCTGCGCCCGAAGACGATCGCCGTCGCGAGGAAGGCGAGCAGGAGGCCGAAAATGCCGACATAGATCGGGTGGCCGATCAAGAAGCCGATCGCGAGGAAGACACCAAGGGTGGCAATTCCGACAGCCGCGAGTACAAGACCGATCTTGGAGTCGGCCTTGCGGGTCATCTTGTAAGTCAGAGCGATCTGCTTGAGTCGCCCGGGTTCGGCAGCGGCGTCCGCTGCGCTTTCCTTCCTCGCCATGCCTGGAAGTCTACGTGGCCCGGGAAGCGCCGACGACGGCAGTACCGGGGGAGCGGCGGGCGAGGTGCCGCGGGGAGCGGGACGGCACTACGAACGCGTCGCGACGGCTTCCAGTACGCGCTGTGCCTCGACCCTGTCCTTGGCGTGGCGGCGGTCCTCCAGGACGGAGGTCCAGGCGTTGCGACGGGCGGTGCGCTGGCCGCCGCTCATCAGGATCGACTCGACGGCACGGAGTGCATCGGTGAACGACGGGATGGCGGTGGCGCGTACGGGCGCAGCCTGCATGATGGTGTTCCCTCCTCGGGGTGGCGGCTCTGGCGGGTGCTTCACGTGGCGTAAGACCAGGGTCACTGATTGGTGTTACCAGGGCGTGACCGACCGGTCAAACGCCAATGAAACCTTGATGCACCGGGCACGATCGCTGACGCGCCCCTGACAGCGTCCCCATCTGCGGGTAAGACCTCCGCCGTGCCGAACGGGCCATTGTGAAGGGGGAGTTGCTTGTGCGCCGATTCACACAAAAGCGGTGGCACTCAGTGCCACCGCTCTCGTTGGACCGCTGTCTGCGGCGAGTCCTACCGCCTAGGCCGTACGGGGTCGTCGTACGTGCCGGTGCGTCGGCTCAGACCGCCTGTGAGGCGACGTACGCGCCACGCTTCTCGACGGCCATCTGGTACAGCCGCCCGGCGCGGTACGAGGAACGCACCAGCGGGCCGGACATGACACCGGAGAAGCCGATCTGCTCGGCCTCGTCCTTCAGCTCCACGAACTCGTGCGGCTTGACCCAGCGCTCGACGGGGTGGTGACGCACCGAGGGACGCAGGTACTGCGTGATCGTGATCAGCTCGCAGCCCGCCTCGTGCAGCTGGCGGAGCGCCTCGCTGACCTCCTCGCGGGTCTCGCCCATGCCGAGGATCAGGTTCGACTTCGTGACCAGACCGTAGTCGCGGGCCTCGGTGATGACCTTCAGCGAGCGCTCGTAGCGGAAGCCGGGGCGGATGCGCTTGAAGATCCGGGGGACCGTCTCGACGTTGTGCGCGAAGACCTCCGGGCGCGAGGAGAAGACCTCGGCCAGCTGGTCGGGCTCGGCGTTGAAGTCGGGGGCGAGCAGCTCGACCTTGGTGCGGCCGGCCTCCCGGCCCGAGGTCTGGGCGTGGATCTGGCGGACCGTCTCGGCGTACAGCCAGGCGCCGCCGTCCGCCAGGTCGTCGCGGGCGACGCCGGTGATCGTGGCGTAGTTCAGGTCCATCGTGACGACGGACTCGCCGACCCGGCGGGGCTCGTCGCGGTCCAGCGCCTCGGGCTTGCCGGTGTCGATCTGGCAGAAGTCGCAGCGCCGGGTGCACTGGTCTCCCCCGATGAGGAACGTGGCCTCGCGGTCTTCCCAGCACTCGTAGATGTTGGGGCAGCCCGCCTCCTGGCAGACCGTGTGCAGACCCTCGCTCTTCACGAGGGCTTGCATCTTCGTGTACTCGGGACCCATTTTCGCCCGGGTCTTGATCCACTCGGGCTTGCGCTCGATGGGGGTCTGGGCGTTCCGGACCTCCAGGCGCAGCATCTTGCGTCCGTCGGGTGCGACTGCGGACACATCGGCTCCCTGTAGCTTCGATTCTTCGGCGTACACCAGGGTACGCCCGTTCGTTTTCGGTCTACGAGACGGGCAACCCTGCGGAACAGGGGCCCATTCCCGCTGGGCTACGCAGACGCCCGCTCGATCTCCCGGGGCAGCAGTTCCGCATTCTCCAGTACGTCCTTCAGGTGCCGCTCGACCACCGGCAGGACGTCGGCGATCGTCACGTCGCGGCCCAGTTCGTTCGCCAGGGACGTGACGCCGGCGTCACGGATGCCGCACGGGATGATGCGGTCGAACCACACGTTGTCCGGGTTCACGTTCAGCGCGAAGCCGTGCATCGTCACGCCCTTGGCCACCCGGATGCCGATCGCCGCGATCTTGCGGTCCTCGCGGCGCTGGCCGGCGTTGGAGGGGGCGTACTCGGGGCCGTTGAGCCGGGCGTCGAACTCCTCGTCGTGCAGCCGCGGGTCGAAGTCCAGGGAGAGGCCGCCCAGCGCGGGGCGCTGATCCACCGGGTCGCCCAGCACCCAGACCCCGCTGCGCCCTTCGACGCGGCTGGTCTCCAGGCCGAACTCCGCACACGTACGGATAAGAGCCTCTTCCAGGCGGCGTACATGTGCTACGACGTCCACCGGGCGCGGCAGCTTCTGGATCGGGTAGCCCACCAGCTGGCCCGGTCCGTGCCAGGTGATCTTGCCGCCGCGGTCCACGTCGATGACCGGGGTGCCGTCGAGGGGCCGCTCGTTGTCCGCCGTGCGCCTGCCCGCCGTGTAGACCGGCGGGTGCTCCAGGAGGAGACAGGTGTCGGGGGCCTCGTCCAGGAAACGGGCGGCATGTACGCGCCGCTGCTCGTCCCACGCCTCCTGGTACTCGACGGCCTCCGCACCGAATCCCATACGGACGAACCGCAACTCACTCACGGCAAGCGCCTCCCTAGAAGCTTCGTCAGGCACGCGGAACAAGCGAAGTACCTGTGTCAGGCATGTAACGCGACCACGCCACTGTACGTCCGGCCGATGCCCGTCAGCCCGGCGGCCAATCCTCACACGATCGGATGAATGCCCGTCGAATTGTGCGACCACGTGCTCACGCTCCGCTACATTCGCGCCGTTCAAGAGGCCAAAAGGGCTGCTCACAGGCAATCCGGGCCACCTCGGCGGCCCCAAGGCCGCTCAGAGGCCCGAAAGGCAGGAGACCGCACCGCAGATGACGGAACGACCCGCGCAGCGCACCCCCAACCGCCAGCTCGCCGCGCTCATCGCAGAAGCGGGGTTCTCCAACGCAGGTCTCGCCCGTCGCGTGGACCAGCTCGGCCTCGAACACGGCCTGGACCTGAGATACGACAAGACCTCGGTCACCCGGTGGCTGCGCGGCCAGCAGCCGAGAGGGACCACGCCCGCACTCATCGCCGAGGTGTTCACCCGCCGCCTCGGACGCCGGCTCAGCGCACAGGACCTAGGACTCGACGCGTGCGCCCCGGTGTACGCCGGGCTCGAGTTCGCCGCGACCCCCGAGGAAGCCGTCGACATCGTCAGCGGCCTCTGGCGCAAGGACTCCGGCAGCCACGCCGAGCTGCGCAAGATCGCCTTCACCCCGGCGGGACTCGTCGTCCCCAGCCGGGACTGGCTCATCGGGAAGGCCGACGACCGGGTGAGCCGCGGCGAACCCGGGCCCGGACGCGTCCCCGTGCAGGGCCGCCCCGCCGTGCCCCGGCAGCGCAACCAGACCGAGCGCGGCCCCGGCCAGAAGGTCACCGGCGGCGACATCGCCGCGCTGCGCTCGGTGGGCGAACTGTTCCGCACCCTCGACCACGCCTACGGCGGCGGACATGCACGCCAGGCCCTGGTCCGCTACCTGGAGCACGAGGCCGAGCCGATGCTGCGCGGCGCGTACGGCGAGCAGACCGGGCGGCGCCTGTTCGCCGCCACCGCCGACCTCACCAGGCTCGCCGGCTGGACCTCGTACGACATCGCCGCGCACGGGCTCGCCCAGCGGTACTTCGTCCAGGCGCTGCGCCTCGCGCAGGCGGCAGGGGACCGGGCGTACGGCTCCTACGTCCTGGTGACGATGAGCAGGCAGGCCGTCTATCTGGGACACGGGCGGGAGGCCGTGCAGCTCGCGCGGGTCGCCCAGCAGGGCGTCGGGTCGGCGGCGCCGCCCGTGATCCAGGCGATGCTGCACGCCGTCGAGGCACGCGGGCACGGGGTGCTGGGGGAGGTGCGGGCCTGCACGGCGTCCCTGGTGCGCGCCGAACGAGCCCTGGAGGCGGCCCGCTCCGGCGACGAAGTCCCCTACTGGGCACGGCACTTCGACGAGGCGCAGCTCGCCGACGAGTTCGGGCACTGCCATCGGGACCTCCAGCAGTACCGGGCCGCCGCGCAGCACGCCGAGCGCTCGCTGCAGTTGCGGGCGCCCGGCTATGCGCGCAGCCGGCTGTTCTGCCGGGTGGTGCTCGCCTCGGCGCGGCTCGGGCTCGGGGAGCTCGACCAGGCCTGCCAGTTGGGCGCCGAGGCCGCCGGTCAGGCGGTGGAGATGCGGTCGGTACGGGCTGTCGAGTACGTACGGGACTTCGAGCGGCGGCTCGAGCCGTACCGGGACGCGGCGCCCGTACGCGGGTACCGCGAGCGGGTGGCGGCGCTGGGCTGAGGCTCAGGCCGCCGACTCCAGGGGCTCCTCCAGTAAGGCCGGGCGGGAGGAGCCCAGGTCCATGAGCACGGCGTGGGCCGCCCGGCGGGCCGAGTGGAGCGCGCCCTGGACCGTGCTCGTGTCGCGGTGGTCGCCGCAGACGTACAGCCCCGCCAGGAGCCGTACCGGGCGGCGCAGGTCGTGCGGCGGGGGCATCGCGGGGACCGCCTCGGGGTCGTGATGGACCGCGAGGAGTTCCCAGCGCGAGGTCGACGTCCCGTAGAGGCGGGCCAGTTGGGCGCGGACCGCCGCGTCCAGGTGGGCGGCGGCCGGCGGAGTGCCGAGCACGGTCGAGGAGATGAGGGCCCGTCCGGCCGGCGCGCGGGTCGCGTCCACCTGGCTGATGACCGCCGTGTGCGCCACCGGGCCGCTCCGGTCCGAGTCCAGGAGCAGGGCCCCCTCCGAGAGCGGGGGCTCGTCCGTGGTGTGGTGCAGGACCGTCACCGGATGGAAGGCGGGCAGGTGCAGCCCGGGCAGCAACTCGGCGGCGGCCCGCGCCCCGGTCGCCAACAGGACGGCCCGGCAGGTGAGTTCGCCGTGGTCCCGCGTCGTCACGCTGGTCGTGGAGACCGTGCGGACCTGGACGCCTGTGTGGACCGTGCCCGGCGGGAGTGAGGCCGCGAGAAGTTCCGGGAGTGTGTCGGCGCCGCCCTCCGGCAGACACAGCCGGCCCGTCGCGAAGGAATGCAGCGCCAGGTCCGCACAGCGGCTGGAGGTCTGGAGCGCCGGATCGCAGAGCAGTGCGGCGAGGAGAGGACGTAGGAAGCCGTCGACCGTGCGGGGCGGGAGGCCCCGGGCGGCCAGCGCCTGTGCGGCGGGGAGGTCCGGTCGGGCGAGGAGGCGGGCCGGTGGGACGGCGGCGAGACGGGCGAGCGCGGTGGAGAGGCGGGTCTGGTCCATGGGGCCACCGAGGGGGCCGGGGCGGGGGGCTCCGCCCGGGGGGCGTGGCCGGGGGAGGCGGGGGGCGCTCGCGAGGGCGCGCGCGGCGGTGAGTGCGCCCCTCGCGCTCCGGGGGGCGCTGGGGGCGGCCGTGCGGTGGTGCAGGCCGTCGCTGTGCAGCAGGACGCCCGGCGAGAACGGGCGCAGGGTCAGGGTGTTCAGGCCCGGGGTGATGCGTAGTTCGGGGTACGCCGTGGAGAGGAGCCGGCCCGTGCGGTCGAGCCGGAAGCCGTCGACTTTCTCCGTGGACATGCGGCCGCCCACGTTCTGGGCGGCCTCCAGGACGGTGGCCGTGAGGCCTGCCCTGGTCAGATGCTGGGCGGCTGCGAGGCCGGCGACCCCGGCTCCCACGATGACGACGTCCACGTCTTGCGCCAGGCGAGCGGGCTCTAGCACGTGCTCCTCCTCGAGGTTGCGCGGCGGCCTTGCCGGGTGGGGACGTCATGCCCCCAACGGGCTCCAGGGATACCCGAGTTCGGATCGAGGGTAGGGGCGTGGCCGCCGGGGGGAAGTCGCGCGGGGGCCGTGCACGGTCGCATGGGGGTGCGTGCGGGCGGGCCCGGGGTGGGTTTTTCGCCCCCTCCGCCCCTACCCGTCCCTTGTTTCTGGGGCTCCGCCCCAGACCCCGCTCCTCAAACGCCGGAGGGGCTGAAAATCTGCTCACCGCCCCTGAAGGCGCGCCGCCAGTTCCCGTATCGCCGGCAGGCGGGCCGTCAGCGCGGCGCCCGGGCAGCTGGTCATGAAGCCGTCGTTGTGGCCGGCCAGGGTGGGCAGCACGGCGGACGTCCCGGCGGCGAACCGGGCGAGGTTGTTGCTGGAGGTCAGCCGGACCGTGGCACGCGGATCGACGTCCGAGAGTCCGAGCTTCCACGCGGTGAGCGCGGCGATCGCATCGGTCATCGCCCGCGGCACCGGCGTACCCGCCGTGAACGTACCGATCGCCGCGACCCCGGCGGTGCGATGGTTGAAGCCCTGCGCGTGCGCCCCGGTGACGGGCCGGTCGACACCCCCCGCGCGGCCCTCGTAGATCGTGCCGCAGCGATCGACGAGGAAGTTGTACCCGATGTCGTCCCACTGCCGGGCACCGGTCTGCCCGGCGTACAGATAGCGGATGATGCGGGGCGCGTCGGCGCAGTCGTACCCGTTCGGCGAGTCGGTGTGGTGGACGAAGACGGCGACGACCCGGTCGTCGTAACGGGCGGGCGGCTGGTCGTGGGTGCTCTCGGCGTCCAGCCACCGCGACCGCGGCACGATGGGCGGCTTGGCCGCGGGGTGGACCACGGCGGGCCGGGCGGCGACCGGCGGCCGCGCGGGACGGTCCCCCGTACGACCCACCCGTACGGCGCACACGACAAGGAGCAGGACGGCGATCATCCCGGGCACGCACGCCAGCCCGACGAGAGCCGCCCGCGGCAGCCGCACCCTCCGTGACCGAGCACGCGGCGACCACCCGCCGCGGGACCGCGCACTCCGCGGCCGATCCCCCCGCGACAGGGACAGGGACGACAGAGGCAGCCGGCGCACCGCACGCCTCGCCCGCCCCCCGCCCCGTATTCGTGCCCCCCGCGTCTTCCGGAAGACACGCATGCACTCACCCTGACCCGGAACCGCGCCCCCCGCGATGTGTGTTGTGCCACCCGGTGGAACCTTCGTGGAACCATCGGCCCGGTCCGGGACGTTTTTAGAGGTCCAGGCACGTGCGCGTGCCTGATCACTGGGCCCGCGTCACGCGTACTAGGGGGCCCGAGAGAAAGGCGGCCCCGTGGACCTGCTCGACCTCCTGCTGTTGCTGGTGATCCTGGCCTACGCGGCGTCCGGCTACCGTCGCGGCCTGGTCGCAGGCTGTGTCTCGCTGGCCGGTTTCGTGGGCGGCGCCGTCATCGGCGTATGGGTGCTGCCGTGGATGATGGACCTGGTGGAGCCGGGGACACCCGGGGCCACGGTGACGGCCGTCCTTACGGTGCTCGTGCCCGCCGTGGTGGGCCACGAGCTGATGGGACGGCTGGCGCTGAAGCTGCGCCGCGAGCTGGACCGCGGGCCGCTGCGGGTGGCCGACGGAATCGGCGGAGCCGCGGCGAACACGGTGGCCGTGCTCCTTGTGGCCTGGGTGGCCGCGAGCGTCCTGGGCGCCTCCTCGTCCGCCGTCGTCACCCAGTCGATCCGCAACTCGGCGCTGCTTGGCGCCGTACAGGACGCGATGCCGGAGACCACACCGACCTGGTTCTCGCGCGCGACCTCGGCGCTCACGGAGGCGGGCTTCCCGCAGGTTTTCAACCCCTTCGAGAACGAGCCGGCGGCCGGTGTCGCGAAGCCCTCCGGGGACAGTGTCACGGCGACCGCGACGAACGCCGCCAAGCTGAGCACGGTGAAGGTCGAGGGCGTCTCGGGCAACCAGGGCCGCGAGGGCAGCGGCTTCGTCTACACGTCGGAGCACGTGATGACCAACGCCCATGTGGTGGCGGGCATCGACGAGCCGACCGTCCGGGTGGGCGGCGTGGGCCGTGCGTACGAGGCGACGGTGGTGCTCTTCGACCCGCAGAAGGACGTCGCCGTCCTGTACGTCCCGGGCCTCAAGGCGCCCGTGCTCCCCTTCGACGACACCGCCACGCGCGGCGACTCGGCGGTCGTGGCGGGCTACCCGCAGGACGGCGGGCTCGACCTCCAGGCGGCCACGGTCGCGAGCCGGATCGACGCGACGGGCCAGAACATCTACAGCACGGGCACCGTCACCCGCGAGATCTACTCGATCCGCTCCACCGTCCGCCCCGGCAACTCCGGCGGCCCGCTCCTCACCACCGACGGCAAGGTGTACGGCGTCGTCTTCGCCCGCTCGACCTCCGACGACGAGACGGGTTACGTCCTGACGGCGGACGAGGTCGCGGGCGACGCCCGGCAGGCGGCGAACGCCACGGCGGCGGTGGACACGGGCGACCTCATCGCCTCCTGACACTCAGGAGCCGGGGTCGGCGTTACGCCCCTGTGGCACGTTTTGCCATGTCGGCGTAAAGCGCCCCCGCACCGATTCCGGGCGTACCCTTTCTCCGGTGAGCAGCCAGCCGTCCCCCGCACCGCCCGCCCGCTCCCTGACCGAGCGACGCAAAGCGGCGACCCAGCTCGACATCGCACGCGCGGCGGCGGAACTCTTCATGGAGTACGGCCCCGACGGCACCACGGCGGAGGACATCGCCCGCCGCGCCGGAGTCGCGCTGCGCACCTTCTACCGGTACTTCCGCAACAAGCAGGACGCCGTCGGCCCGCTGCTCTCCGCCGGCGGAGACCACTGGCGCGACCTGCTCGCGGCGACAGAACCGGGCACAGCGCTTCCCGAAGCACTGGAGACGGCGATCGAGGAGGCGTTGTCCAGCCCCGACAAGCACGCGGCCGAGGGCCTGAACCTGACCCGCGCGCTGCTCCGGGCCGCTGTGGACGACCCGGCCCTGCGCGCCGTCTGGTACCGCGTCAACCAGGACTCCGAGGAGAAGCTGATCCCGGTGGTGACCCGCCTCGCCGGTATCGGGGCGGACCCCCTGGAGGCCCGCCTCGCCGCCGCGGTGGCCACGGACGCGATCAGGGTCGCCCTGGAGGCCTGGGCGGAGACGGACGCGGACGTACGGGGGCCGGGCTCCCCGGCCGAACTGGCGGTGCGCTGCCTGCGTCAACTCATGGGCGGCATGCGCCCGTTGCTGGCCGGGAGTCCGGCAGGGGGAGACAGAGCGGGAGGGGAGGGCTGATTGCAGCCGGCACCCCACGGTCAGAGATGGCGCCCCATCAGTACGTCGTCCACGTACGCGCCGTCGAGCAGGAACTCCTCCGGCAGGATCCCCTCCACCACGAACCCCTCGGACTCGTAGAGTTTCCTCGCCGGGGTGTTGTGCCCCAGCACGCGCAGCGTGATGCGCCGGGCCCCCTGCCGCCGCGCCTCCTCCTGCGCGGCCCGTAGCAGCGCCCGCCCCACCCCGGCACCGCGCGCCTCGTCGGCCACCGCGAGGCCCTGGATCTGCCGCACGTGGGAGTTGCAGGGGAGGGGGGTCGGGAACCCCAGCCGGATGTAGCCGACGACATCGTCGCCGAGCTCGGCGACGAGGTGATCACGCGGCCCGAACCGCTCGTTGTAGAAGGGTTCGTACGGCGGACGGGGGCGCGGCGTGACGGCGTGCAGCGGGGACCAGGTGACGCGGTCGAGTCGGCCGAGCGTGTCCTCGTCGTCGAAGGTGGCGAAACGTATATGCGGAACCGGCATGAGGATCACCTTACGGCGGCCCCACCCGGCCCTCTGAATCGCCGGCGGGCGCGGCACTATGGACCCATGAGTGACTCACGCCTTGCCCCCGGTTCCCGCGTCGCGATCGCCGGTGCGTCCGGTCTGATCGGGTCGGCGCTGGCGCGTTCCCTGACCTCGGACGGATACGAGGTGATCCGCCTTGTCCGCCGGGCGCCCGGCGGGAAGGACGAGGTCCAGTGGGATCCGGAGGGCCACCGGCTCGACGCGGCGCGTCTTGAGGGGTGCGCGGCGGTGGTCAACCTCGCCGGGGCGGGGGTCGCTTCGCGGTACTGGACCAAGGCGTACAAGGAGAAGATCCGCCGCAGCCGGGTGCTCGGCACGAAGACGCTGGCCGACGCGGTCGCCTCGCTCGACTCGCCGCCGGGGGTGTTCGTCAACGGCAGTGCGATCGGGTTCTACGGGGACACCGACGGGCGGGCGGTGGACGAGTCGGCGCCGGCCGGGGACGGGTTCCTCTCCTCCCTCTGCGTGGAGTGGGAGGGGGCGACGGCTGCCGTCCAGGAGGCGGGCGTCCGCACGGTCTTCGTCCGTACGGGGCTGGTGGTGGCCCGCAAGGGCGGGGCCTGGGGGAAGCTCTTCCCGCTCTTCAAGGCGGGGCTCGGGGGGCGGATGGGGTCCGGCGGTCAGTACTGGAGCTTTGTCTCGCTGCACGACGAGGTGGCCGCGATCCGGCACCTCATCGACACCGAGTCGCTGTCGGGTCCGTTCAACCTGACGGCCCCGGAGCCCCTCACCAACCGTGAGATCACCGAGGCGATGGGGCGCGTCCTGCACCGGCCCACCGTCCTCGCGACGCCGGCGCCCCTTCTCCGCCTCGCCCTCGGCGGCATGTCCGACGACATCCTCGGCAGCCAGCGGGTGCTTCCCACGCGGCTTCTTGAATCGGGCTTCACGTTCGCGTTTCCGACGATCGAGGGGGCGTTGCGGGCGGCGCTGCGGTGAGGAGGGTTTTATCGCCCCCTCCGCCCCTACCCGTCCCTTGCTCCTGGGGGCTGCCGCCCCCAGACCCCCGCTTCGGCCTGGACGGCCTCGTCCTCAATCGCCGGACGGGCTAGGGGGTAGCCCCTCCGGCGTTTGAGGAGCGGGGTCTGGGGCGGAGCCCCGGGAACGGGACGGGTAGGGGCGGAGGGGGCGAAAAAACTATGCCCGCACCCGCCCCAACGCCATCTCCGCCAGCACCGCCGCCCCCGCCGGTATCGCCGCGTCGTCGAACACCGCGTACGCGGAGTGGTTGAGGTGCTCGGCGGTGTACCAACTGGCCTCGCTATACAGGTCGGTCACGACCTCACGGCACATCCGGAACCACCGCGACAACCACAACCACAGCCATGCCGCAGGTGGTTCACAGAATTCCCAGAGCCGGGCGTCCTACCGTCGTCGTACGCACTGACTGGAGGTGGGGATCATGAGCGGCAGTCGTAGGGAAACCCCGGAGAAGGGTGCCGGCTGGGCCAGGGCGGCGCGCGGTCCGTGGACGGTGGTCTGCGCGATGGTGACGGTCGTCCTGGGGCCGGCCGCGGTCACGGCGTCGGCCCTGGACCAGGCCAACGCGGCGCCGATGTACCACGCGGTGAAGCTCGACCAGACGCAGGCGTACATCCCCTCGGACACCGGCCGCCGGAAGACTCTGGCCACCTGAGGCCGGCGGCTTGAGGTCGGCGGCCGAGCGGTTCAGCCCCTGAACCGCTCCCACAGCTTCGGATAGCGATCCGCGAGCGCCGACTCGTTCTCGAAGTCGACCGGTGTGCCCTCCGGCTCGGGCGGCGCGGGCGGAATGCCCAGGTCGGGGGCGACGACGCCGGTGAGCTGTTCGTACGCCTCGTCCGCCGAGTAGCCCAGTTCCTCGCCGTCGCCGTCGATCTCCTCGTCGAAGTCGTCCACGAGATCGGCGAGCGAGTCCGGGTCGTGCAGCGCGCCCTCGAAGACCTCCCGGCCCTGGCCGATCAGCCAGCACCGGAAGAAGTCGAAGGCGTCGTCGCTGGCACCGTCGAGCAGTACCCAGGCCGCGCCCCACAGATCCCAGCGGTAGGCGCGGTTGTAGCGGGACTCGAAGTGCCGGGCGAAGTCCAGGACCGAGTCCGGGTCCATCTGGAGGAGCCGCTCGACGAGCAGGTCGGCCTGCTCCTCGGGGTCGCCCTCGGCGCCCTCACGGGTCGCGTCCACCAGCTCCCAGAACTCCGTCTCGTCCATCACGGGTCAAGCATCGGGCCTGGACGGGAGGGACGCACGTGGAGTGCCGCAGATTGTTATGCGTGCACATGCCGAAGGTAAAACCGCCGGGTTCGGGCGGATTTTCGAGGGAGCCGTGTCAGCGGGCCGAGACGGGCGGGTGGGTGGGAGACCCGTCGCGGAGCGGCGGAGAAGGGTGCTGGGAGGCGGGGCGAGTCGGGTGGGTGGGTGGGAGAGCCGTCGCGGAGCGGCGGGGATCGGTGCCCAAAGGCGCGGTCACCGGTAAAGGGAGGCCAACCGAGCCGCGTCCCCAGCGAAGCGCTCACGTAGCGCCGCCGGCGACAGCACCTCCACCTCCGCCCCGAGCCCCGTCAGCTGCGAATGGGCGACCTCCTCGGACTCGACGGGGAGGGTGACGGTCACCCGGCCTCCGCTGTCCGGC
Source organism: Streptomyces sp. NBC_00554 (assembly GCF_041431135.1). Lineage (NCBI taxonomy): Bacteria > Bacillati > Actinomycetota > Actinomycetes > Kitasatosporales > Streptomycetaceae > Streptomyces > Streptomyces sp. NBC_00554. The sequence goes on from NZ_CP107799.1 coordinate 7,372,166, forward strand.
GGCCCGGAGACGGACAGTGCCTCCCGAGCGGACGCGGGATCGACGACGTACGGAAGTCGTCGTACGCCCTCGGGAGACAGCCGTACGACGACCTCCGCCCGCAGGATGGACCGGGCGAACTCCTCGGCCCGCTCCGCCCAGAACCCCGGCAGGTCGAACCCCTCCTCCCGGCTGAAGCGGTCCGCGGCGCCGTCCACCGCCGTGAACCGGTCGATCCGGTACACCCGGAAGGACCCCGCCTCCGGCACCCGCGCGCACAGGTACCAGACGCCCGCCTTCAGCACGAGCCCGTACGGCTCAATGGCCCGCTCCACCTCGGCCTTCCCACGCCGGTAGCGCGCGGTGATCCGCCGGTCGTCCCACACCGCGTCCGCGACCATGGGCAGCAGCTCGGGCGCCTTGGGCTCGCTGAACCAGGCCGGCGCGTCCAGATGGAACCGCTGCGCCACCGTCCGCGAGGCGTCCCGCAGGGAGGGAAGCAGCGCCGCGGACACCTTCAGCCGGGCCGCCGAGGCCGCGTCCTCGAGCCCCATCTCGCGCAGCGCCCCCGGCACCCCGCTCAGGAACAGCGCCTCCGCCTCACTCCGGGCCAGCCCGGTCAGCCGCGTCCGATACCCGCCGACCAGCCGGTACCCGCCGGCCCGCCCCCGGTCCGCGTACACCGGGACCCCCGCCTCCGACAGCGCCTGCGCGTCCCGGGTGATCGTCCGCTCGGACACCTCCAGCTCCCGCGCCAGCTCGGCGGCGGTCATCGACGGCCGCGACTGGAGCAGCAGCACCATCTTGATCAGGCGGGCAGCGCGCATACGTTCATGATGCCGCTCCCCGCCGACAGCGAAGGGGCACGGCAATCGCCGTACCCCTTCGCCTCAGAACTGCGGAAACTACAGGCCGTACCGCTCCCGCGCTTCCTTCACCGCGGTGGCCTTGACCTCACCACGGCGCGCGAGCTGCGCGAGTGCCGCGACGACGATCGACTCCGCGTCGACACCGAAGTGGCGGCGGGCGGCGTCACGGGTGTCGGACAGACCGAAGCCGTCGGCACCGAGCGAGGAGTAGTCCTGCTCGACCCACTGCGCGATCTGGTCCGGGACCTGGCGCATGTAGTCGGAGACCGCGAGGACCGGGCCCTCCGCGCCGTGCAGCGCCTGGCGTACGAACGGCACCCGCTCCTCGCCGCGCAGCAGCGCCGCGTCGGCGTCCAGGGCGTCGCGCCGCAGCTCGGTCCAGGAGGTCGCGGACCACACGTCGGCGGCCACACCCCACTCCTCGGCGAGCAGCTTCTGCGCCGCGAGGGTCCAGTGGATCGCCGTACCGGAGCCGACGAGCTGGATGCGCGCGGCGTTGGCGGCCGGGGACAGCCCCGCCGACTCGGCCGTGTTGAAGCGGTACAGGCCCTTGACGATGCCCTCGTCGATACCGAGTCCGGCCGGCTTGGCGGGCTGCGGGATCGGCTCGTTGTAGACCGTCAGGTAGTAGAAGACGTTCGGGTCCTCGCCGGGTGCCGCCTCGCCGTACATGCGGCGCAGACCGTCCTTGACGATCGTCGCGACCTCGTACGCGAATGCCGGGTCGTACGACATGGCCGCCGGGTTGGTCGCCGCGATGACGGGGGAGTGGCCGTCGGCGTGCTGCAGGCCCTCACCCGTCAGCGTCGTGCGTCCTGCCGTGGCGCCGACCAGGAAGCCGCGGCCGAGCTGGTCGCCGAGCTGCCACATCTGGTCGGCCGTGCGCTGCCAGCCGAACATCGAGTAGAAGATGTAGAACGGGATCATCGCTTCGCCGTGCGTGGAGTACGCGGTGGACGCGGCGATGAAGTCCGCCATGGAACCGGCCTCGGTGATCCCCTCGTTGAGGATCTGGCCGTCCTTGGCCTCCTTGTAGTACATCAACTGGTCGCGGTCGACCGGCTCGTACGTCTGGCCCTTGGGCGAGTAGATGCCGAGGGAGGGGAAGAGGCTCTCCATGCCGAAGGTGCGCGCCTCGTCGGGGACGATCGGCACCCAGCGCTTACCGGTCTGCTTGTCGCGGACCAGGTCCTTGACCAGGCGTACGAACGCCATGGTCGTGGCCACGTTCTGCGAGCCGGAACCCTTGTCGAAGGACGTGAACGTCTTGTCGGCGGGGGCGGGCAGCGGCGCGAGCGCGTGCGTACGGCGGGCCGGGGCCGGGCCGCCGAGGGCCGCGCGGCGCTCCTGGAGGTAGCGGACCTCGGGGGAGTCGGCGCCGGGGTGGCCGTAAGGCACCACACCGTCGACGAACTGGCTGTCGGAGATGGGCAGTTCGAGCAGGTCACGCATCTGCTTGAACTCGTCCGTCGACAGCTTCTTCATCTGGTGGTTGGCGTTCTTAGACGCGAAGCCCTCGCCCAGGGTGTGGCCCTTGACCGTCTGGGCCAGGATGACCGTCGGCGCGCCCTTGTGCTCGACGGCCGCCTTGTAGGCCGCGTACACCTTGCTCGCCTCGTGACCGCCGCGCGAGAGGTGGAAACACTCGAGGATCTTGTCGTCGCTCAGCAGCTGCGCCATCGCGACGAGCGCCGGGTCCTTGCCGAAGAAGTCCTGGCGGATGTAGGCGGCGTCGCGGGTCTGGTACGTCTGCACCTGGGCGTCCGGCACCTCGCGGAGCCGTCGTACGAGCGCCCCCGTGGTGTCGAGCCGGAACAGCTCGTCCCAGGCGTTGCCCCACAGCGACTTGATGACGTTCCAGCCGGCGCCGCGGAACTGGGCCTCCAGCTCCTGCACGATCTTGAAGTTGGCGCGGACCGGGCCGTCGAGGCGCTGCAGGTTGCAGTTGATGACGAAGGTCAGGTTGTCCAGACCCTCGCGGGAGGCCAGCGCGAGTGCCGCCGTCGACTCCGGCTCATCCATCTCGCCGTCACCGAGGAACGCCCACACGTGGGACGCGGACACGTCCTTGATGTTGCGGCTGGTGAGGTAGCGGTTGAAGCGCGCCTGGTAGATCGCGGAGAGCGGGCCGAGGCCCATCGACACCGTCGGGAACTCCCACAGCCAGGGGAGGCGGCGCGGGTGCGGGTACGAGGGCAGACCGTCGCCGCCGGACTCGCGGCGGAAGTGGTCGAGGTGGTGCTCGGTCAGCCGGCCGTCGAGGAAGGCGCGGGCGTAGATGCCGGGGGAGGCGTGGCCCTGGATGTAGAGCTGGTCGCCGGACCCGTCACCCTCCTTGCCCTTGAAGAAGTGGTTGAAGCCGGTCTCGTAGAGCCAGGCAGCGGAGGCGAAGGTGGCGATGTGGCCGCCGACGCCGTATTTGCTGCCCCGGGTCACCATCGCGGCCGCGTTCCAGCGGTTCCACGCGGTGATCCGGTTCTCCATCGCCTGGTCGCCGTCCGCGACGGGCTCGGCGGCGGTGGGGATGGTGTTGACGTAGTCGGTCTCAAGCAGCTTGGGCAGCGCGAGGCCGTTGCCCTCGGCGCGCTCCAGTGTGCGGCGCATCAGATACACGGCACGGTGCGGCCCGGCCGCCTTGGTGACGGCGTCCAGGGAGGCCTGCCATTCGGCGGTCTCCTCGGGGTCGCGGTCCGGGAGCTGGTCGAGCTCGCTCGGCTGGATAGCGGTGGGGTCGGTCATTGCGCCGCCTTCCGGATGCGGAGGGGGGTTCCCTCGTCGGTAAGGGGTTTTCGGGTGCCCTTGATGTCTTTGGCAGGACAGGGCGGCGGGCTCTGGTGGGAGCCCGGGGTGACTGTAACTCCCTGATCGATGATCGATCAAAGGGTTCCAGGGCAAAACCTCTCCAGATCGAGAAAGTCGGCACGGGGTGCCTTCAAGCCAGGCACGGGGTGCCTTGGATTCAAAGGGTTTTCCCAGGTGAGCGGGGGTGCGCTCCGCTGTGTCGCGTGCTCTGCGGTGCGTGTGTCGCGTGCTTCAGGCGCGCGGCGCGCAGCCCAGTACGTGCGCCTTCACGAGGTCGGCGATCAGCGGGTCCCGGCGGCGGAACGCGTCCACGAGGGCCTCGTGCTCCTCCGCGTACGACTGCTGTACGGTCCCCAGCCAGCGGATCGACAGAGCCGTGAACACCTCGATGCCCAGGCCCTCCCAGGTGTGCAGGAGGACCGAGTTCCCGGCCGCCCGGACCAGCTCCCGGTGGAAGCCGACGGTGTGCCGGACCTGGCCGGTCCCGTCGGACAGCCGGTCGGCCTCGTAGAGCGCCGTGACGTGCGGCTCCAGGGCCGAGCAGTCCTGGGCGAGCCGCTCGGCCGCCAGCTCCGCCGCGATGGCCTCCAGACCGGCCCGTACGGGATAGCTCTCCTCCAGGTCGGCCGCGGTCAGATTCCGTACCCGTACGCCCTTGTTGGGCGCCGACTCGATCAGCCGCAGCGACTCCAGCTCGCGCAGCGCTTCCCGCACCGGCGTCTGGCTGACCTCCAGCTCGGTCGCGATCCGCCGCTCCACGATCCGCTCGCCCGGCTTCCAGCGCCCGCTGACGATCCCCTCCACGATGTGCTCGCGGATCTGTTCGCGCAGCGAGTGGACGACGGGCGCGGTCATGAAGTGCTCCTTGTACTGGGGGCGTGCCGGCCCCAAGGGCGTTTGACGTTTAGACAATAAGGCCGCGCCGCCGCCGAGGAGAGGCGCACAGGGGCGCTTTCGCGCAGGTGAGACGAGACTTACACGCTCGCAGAGCGAGCGCCTTTGTAAAGACCCGTACCGGGTGCGGTGCGGAGGTGTCACGGCCGTGTCACCCCGTGAACTCGCGGGGCCCGCACGGCGTGGGGGTCGGCACAGGGGTCGCCGTCAGGAGCGCCCCTGGGCACAGCAGGGGGATGACATGAACGAGCGCGGGCTTCGCCGGGCGACGGCGGCAGTGGTGGCAGGGCTGGTTGTGGGCTTGACGGGATGCCAGCAGATGGCCACGGGGGCGGCGGCGGAGCCGGGCGGTGGTACGAAAACCGTCGTCGGGATGGCGGGGCCCCAGCAGCCCACCGGTTCCGGCGGCGCCTGCGTCTTCGTCAAGCCGGACGGCGCACAGAAGCTCGGGCACGTCGGCTGGGGCTTCCGGATCACGGGAACGAACCGCTGGGTCTACGGCGCGGTGGAGAACCCCTCCGGCAAGCTCCACACCCCGCCCGGCGGCGACATCGGCGCCTGGCACGCGGAGGGCACCTACGCCCGCATGCTCGGCGACATGTCCCGGGACGCGTACTACCCCGGCAGGTCGGAACACCCGTACAGCCGCTACCGCTGCACCGGATCCACGAGCAGTGATGTGCCGGCCGCCCGGGCGATGATCCGCAAGGTCGAAGGGCGCGGCTTCCTCGTCGGCAGGGACCCGAAGACCGGAAACCTCACCTCATGGGACTGCCTCGACGCGACGTACGACGTCCTCAGGGCGTACCGGACGCAGCGGCTGACGCCCGCCGCCAAGCTGTCCATTCCGAACGTGTGGGTGGAGACGCTGTGGGGCTGGTCGGACAAGACGCTGAAGCCGCGCTAGAAATGCGATGCCCCCGCCCGGAAGTTCCGGACGGGGGCATCGCACAAGCGGTTCGGTTACAGGCCGAGCTCGACCTCGAACTCGCCCGCCTCCAGGATCGCCTTGACCGCGGTCAGGTAACGGGCCGCGTCGGCGCCGTCCACCAGACGGTGGTCGTAGGAGAGCGTCAGGTACGTCATGTCGCGGACGCCGATGACGGTGCCCTCTTCCGTCTCGATGACGGCCGGACGCTTGACCGTGGCGCCGATGCCCAGGATCGCGACCTGGTTCGGCGGCACGATGATCGTGTCGAAGAGCGCGCCGCGCGAGCCGGTGTTGGAGATGGTGAAGGTCGCGCCGGACAGCTCGTCCGGGGTGATCTTGTTGGCCCGGACCTTGCCCGCCAGTTCGGCGGTGGCCTTGGAGATACCGGCGATGTTCAGGTCGCCCGCGTGCTTGATGACCGGGGTCATCAGGCCCTTCTCGGAGTCCACCGCGATACCGATGCTCTCGGTGTCGAAGTAGGTGATCGTGCCCTCTTCGACGTTGATCCGGGCGTTGACGGCCGGGTGGGCCTTCAGCGCCTGGGCCGCCGCCTTCACGAAGAACGGCATCGGGGAGAGCTTGACGCCCTCGCGGGCCGCGAAGGAGTCCTTCGCCTGCGCGCGCAGCCTCATCAGCCGCGTGACGTCGACCTCGACGACCGAGGACAGCTGGGCCTGCTCGTGCAGGGCCTTCACCATGTTGTCGCCGATGACCTTGCGGATGCGGGGCATCTTGACGGTCTGGCCGCGCAGCGGAGAGGCCTCCAGAGCCGGCGCCTTCTTGGCGGCAGCCGGGGCAGCGGCGGCCGGAGCCGGAGCGGCTGCGGCGGCCTTCGCGGCCTCGGCGGCGGCGATGACGTCCTGCTTGCGGATACGGCCGCCGACGCCGGTGCCCTTGACGGTGGCCAGGTCGACGCCGTTCTCGGCGGCGAGCTTGCGCACCAGCGGGGTCACGTACGCGCCTTCGTCACCGGAGGTCGCGGCGGGAGCCGGGGCCGGGATGACGGGGGCGGGCGCCGCGACCGGCGCGGGAGCCGGGGCCGCGGGCTGGACCGGAGCCGGGGCGGCTGCCACCGGAGCGGCAGGCGCGGGAGCCGGGACAGCGGGCGCGACGGGGGCGGGCGGAGCGACCGGAGCCGCGGGGGCGACCGGAGCCGGGGCAGCGGCGGCGGGAGCGGCCGGAGCCGCCGGGGCAGCCGCGGCCGGAGCCGCGCCGGGAGCGCCGATGACGGCCAGCCTGGCACCGACCTCGGCGGTCTCGTCCTCGCCCACCACGATCTCAAGCAGCACGCCGGCGACCGGCGACGGGATCTCGGTGTCGACCTTGTCCGTGGAGACCTCGAGTAGCGGCTCGTCCTCCGCGACCTCCTCGCCGACCTCCTTCAGCCAGCGGGTGACGGTGCCCTCGGTGACCGACTCGCCCAGTGCGGGCAGCACGACGTCGGTACCGGAGGCGCCACCGGCCGGAGCGGCAGGGGCGGCGACGGGGGCGGCCGGAGCCGCGGGGGCCTCGGCCACTGGGGCCGGGGCAGCGGGGGCGGCCACGGGCTCGGCGACGGGGGCCGGGGCGGCAGCGGGCGCACCCGAGCCGTCGTCGATGACGGCCAGCTCGGCGCCGACCTCCACCGTCTCGTCCTCGGCGACCTTGATGGAGGCGAGCACACCGGCTACGGGCGAGGGGATCTCGGTGTCGACCTTGTCGGTCGACACCTCCAGCAGCGGCTCGTCGGCCTCGACGCGCTCGCCCTCTGCCTTCAGCCAGCGGGTGACAGTGCCCTCGGTGACGCTCTCGCCGAGCGCCGGAAGGGTTACGGAAACCGCCATGGTTTCTGTTGCTCCTTACGAATGGTGCGGAAGTCTGTGGTCGTCGTCGCGCCTGCTCGACGCGGTGACTGGGGACAGCCGGTGGCTGAAGGTCAGCCGCCCGCTGATCAGTCGTGCGAGTGCAGCGGCTTGCCCGCGAGGGCCAGGTGGGCCTCGCCGAGCGCCTCGCTTTGCGTCGGGTGCGCGTGGATGAGCTGCGCGACCTCGGCCGGCAGCGCCTCCCAGTTGTAGATCAGCTGGGCTTCGCCGACCTGCTCGCCCATACGGTCACCGACCATGTGGACGCCGACCACGGCACCGTCCTTCACCTGGACGAGCTTGATCTCGCCCGAGGTGTTGAGGATCTTGCTCTTGCCGTTGCCCGCGAGGTTGTACTTCAGAGCGACGACCTTGTCCGCGCCGTAGATCTCCTTGGCCTTGGCCTCGGTGATACCCACGGAGGCGACCTCGGGGTGGCAGTACGTCACCCGGGGGACACCGTCGTAGTCGATCGGAACGGTCTTGAGACCGGCCAGACGCTCCGCCACCAGGATGCCCTCGGCGAAGCCGACGTGCGCGAGCTGGAGCGTCGGGACCAGGTCACCGACGGCGGAGATGGTCGGGACGTTCGTGCGCATGTACTCGTCGACCAGGACGTAGCCGCGGTCGATCGCGACGCCCTGCTCCTCGTAGCCCAGGCCCTGCGAGACCGGACCGCGGCCGACCGCGACGAGCAGCACCTCGGCCTCGAACTCCTTGCCGTCGGCGAGGGTGACCTTGACGCCGTCGGCGGTGTACTCGGCCTTCGAGAAGAAGGTGCCCAGGTTGAACTTGATGCCGCGCTTGCGGAACGCGCGCTCAAGCAGCTTGGAGGAGTTCTCGTCCTCGAGCGGGGCGAGGTGCTTCAGACCCTCGATGATCGTGACGTCCGTACCGAAGGACTTCCACGCGGAGGCGAACTCGACGCCGATGACGCCGCCGCCGAGCACGATCGCGGACTGCGGAACGCGGTCCAGGACCAGCGCGTGGTCCGAGGAGATGATGCGGTTGCCGTCGATCTCCAGGCCCGGCAGCGACTTCGGCACGGAGCCGGTCGCGAGGAGCACGTGGCGGCCCTGGATGCGCTGGCCGTTCACGTCGACCGACGTCGGGGAGGAGAGGCGGCCCTCACCCTCGATGTACGTCACCTTGCGGGAGGCGATGAGCCCCTGCAGGCCCTTGTACAGGCCCGAGATGACCCCGTCCTTGTACTTGTGGACGGCTGCCACGTCGATGCCCTCGAAGGTGGCCTTGACACCGAACTGCTCGCTCTCGCGGGCCTGGTCGGCGATCTCACCCGCGTGCAGCAGAGCCTTGGTCGGAATGCACCCACGGTGCAGGCAGGTACCGCCGACCTTGTCCTTTTCGATCAGGGCGACGTCCAGACCCAGCTGCGCTCCGCGCAGCGCCGCGGCGTAACCGCCGCTACCGCCGCCGAGAATCACTAGGTCGAAAACGGTGCTGGCGTCGTTCGCCACGTCACGTCCTCCATGCATGTGCGCCTCACGCCGGTCAACTGTGACCGGGCGGCGGCTGGTGTCCGGCCGCTCTTTCTCCGGCCCTGTGGTGGGGGCCCTGTCCTGCCGAGAACCCATCTTCGCACTTGTCGGCGACGAGCGAGACGCCGGGCCGGTGTGTGACACGTCCCACCTGGATTGCAGAGGGGACAAAACGGCCCCGGGTGAACTTGTCACCCGGGGCCGTACAGCAGCGCCCCTTCAGAGGCGCGAGCGACCACGACGGACTCGCGGTCGCCCCACACTGCTAGCCGAGATCCCCCGCCGCGGTCAGCTCGGCAAGCCGCACCAGCGTCCGAACCGCCGACCCCGTACCCCCCTTGGGCGTGTAACCGAACGGCCCGGCCTCATTGAACGCGGGCCCCGCGATGTCCAGGTGCGCCCAGGTGATCCCCTCACCCACGAACTCCCGCAGGAACAGACCGGCGACCAGCCCGCCACCCATCCGCTCACCCATGTTGGCGATGTCGGCGGTGGGGGAGTCCATCCCCTTGCGGAGATGCTCCGGCAGCGGCATCGGCCAGGACTCCTCGCCGACCTCCTCCGCGGCCTCGACGATCGACGCCCGGAACGCGTCGTCGTTCGCCATGACGCCGAAGGTGCGGTTGCCGAGCGCCAGCACCATGGCTCCGGTCAGCGTCGCCACGTCGACGATCGCGTCCGGCTTCTCCTCGGAGGCCTTCCACAGCGCGTCGGCGAGGACGAGACGGCCCTCGGCGTCCGTGTTGAGGACCTCGACGGTCTTGCCGCTGTACATGCGCAGCACGTCACCGGGGCGGGTCGCGGAACCGGAGGGCATGTTCTCGGCCAGCGCGAGCCAGCCGGTGACGTTGACCTCGAGACCCAGGCGCGCGGCGGCGACCACGGCAGCGAAGACCGCCGCCGCACCGCTCATGTCGCACTTCATCGTCTCGTTGTGCCCGGCGGGCTTGAGGGAGATGCCGCCCGAGTCGTAGGTGATGCCCTTGCCGACGAAGGCGAGGTGCTTGGTCGCCTTGGCGGAGGTGTACGACAGCTTCACCAGGCGCGGACCGGCGGCCGAGCCCTTGCCGACGCCGAGGATGCCGCCGTAGCCGCCCTTTTCGAGGGCCTTCTCGTCGAGCACCTGCACCTTGATGCCGTGCTCCTTGCCGGCCGCGCTGACGACGGCGGCGAAGGACTCGGGGTTCAGGTCGTTCGGCGGGGTGTTGATGAGGTCGCGGGCGCGGTTGAGCTCCTCGGTCACGGCGGTGGCGCGCGCGATCGCGGCCTTGTACGCCGCGTCACGGGGCTTGCCGCCGATCAGGGCGACCTCGCCGAGCGGGGCCTTGCCGTTCTTGGCGCCGTTGCCGTTCTCCTTGTACGCGTCGAAGGCGTACGCGCCGAGGCGGGCGCCCTCCGCGACGGCACCGGCGTCGGCGGGGTCCGAGATCGGCAGGGCGAACGCGGCCTTCTTCGCACCGGCGAGGGCGCGGGCGGCGGCACCGGCCGCGCGGCGCAGCGCCTCGGCGCCGTAGGTGTCGTCCTTCTCCGGGACCGCTCCCAGGCCGACGGCCACGACGACCGGGGCCTTGAAACCGGAGGGCGCGGGCAGCTTCGTCACCTCGCCCTCGCCGCCCGTGGCGCCGAGGGTCTCCAGGATGCCGGCGAGCCCGCCGTCGTACGCCTTGTCCACGGCCTCGGCGCCCGGTGCGACGACCGGACCCTTGGGGCCCTTCGCGACACCGACGACGATCGCGTCGGCCCGCAGACCGGACGCCGCGGCGGTGCTGAGAGTGAGAGCAGTCACGGTGGTGAAATCTCGCTTCCGTTGAAATTGCTTCGGCCGAGTGGGGATGGGTCGACCGGGCCCGACGATCGACCCTAGATCCGGCCCTGAGGGCGGGCTCTACCGGGGCGGGCGAGTACCCGTGACGAGCCTACGCTCGGGGCCGGGTTTCGCTCATTCTTGCGACCATTCACCGTCTGGTGGCGTCATGGCCTCTTCTCGCCTCTCACTCCCGGTGACCTGAGTAACACTCATCGTGTTCCGGTGGGCGCGACGCTCACTGCTTCGCGACATTTCCACAGATCCTCCTCGGTTCGGCCGAGTTAGGCCGAGGTCATTTGGGTTCGGCCTGGTTCGGCCTGGTTCGGCCAAAAGGGGATCTTCAAGGGGGAGGGCTACACATGACGCAACATGCGTGCAGATGGAGACGGGCATCCGCGGTCCTGACGACCGCCGGTCTGCTGGCGCTGGGCCTGGGGGCACCCGGCGCGTCCGCGGCGACCACACCGCGCATCGATCTCAAGGTCCTGGTCGTCGACAACGGCGTCGGCCAGGTCGGCGCCATCACCGCCGAGCTGAAGAACACCGGCATCCCGTACACCCTCGTCGACCTGGGGACCCCGGGCCGCCCGACCATCGACGCGGCGTTCCTGAGCGACACGGTGAACGGCACCCCGCGGGCCAAGTACCAGGGCGTCGTCCTGCCGAACGAGGCACCGTTCGGCCTGGGTCCGGCCGAGCAGACCGCCCTGGAGACGTACGAGAGGACGTACGGCATCCCGCAGGTCGACGCCTACACCTGGGCGCACCCCGGGGTCGGGCTCGACTACACCGACCAGAACGGCGGCTGGTCCGGCACGCTGGACGGCGCGCGGACCCAGGTCACCGCGGCCGGCACGGCGGGCCCGTTCGGCTACCTCGACGGGCCGCTGACCTTCGAGGACAACGACCCGTCGGTGCAGGAGAGTTACGGGTACGCGGCCCACCCGAGGGACGGGTTCACCAGCTACCTGGACGCACCCACGGGCGGCACCCTGCTCGGCCAGTACGCGCACGACGGGCGCCGTGAACTCGTGGTGACCTTCGCGTACAACCAGAACCAGCAGCAGTTCAAGCTGCTGGCCCGCGGCATCGTCGAATGGCTGACCCAGGGCATTCACCTCGGACAGAGCAGGAACTACTTCTCCGTCCACGTCGACGACGTCTTCGCGCCCGACGCCCGCTGGGACGCCGAGCGCAACTGCACGCCCGGCGACATCGACTGCGTGGGCACCGGCGGCGAGGAGGCCGCGCCGATCCGGATGACCGCGGCCGACGCGGTGTACGCCGCCCAGTGGCAGCAGGCCAACGGCTTCACCCTCGACATGGTCTTCAACGCGGGCTCCGGCGAGGAGTGGAAGACCGAGAACGGCGGCACCGACGCCCTCACCACCCAACTGCTCGCCGACAAGGCCAAGTTCCGCTGGATGAACCACACCTACACGCACAAGTTCCTCGGTTGCGTGCAGAACACCGCGACGGTGCCGTGGAGCTGCGCGAAGAACGCGGACGGCTCGACCCAGTACATGAGCCGGGCCGACATCTCCGCGGAGATCGCCAGCAACTACAACTGGGCGCAGTCGCACGGTCTGTCGACCGACCGCACCGAGCTGGTGACCGGCGAGCACTCGGGTCTCAAGACGCTGCCCCAGCAGCCCGCCGACAACCCGAACCTCGCGGGCGCCCTGTCCGCCAACGGCGTCAAGTGGACGGGCTCCGACAACTCCCGCGAGCCCGCCCAGCGCGCCGTCGGCAGTGCGCTGACCGTGCCCCGCTACCCGATGAACGTGTACTACAACACGGGTACGCCGCAGGAGATGGCCGACGAGTACAACTGGATCTACACGTCCAGGGCCGACGGCGGCAGCGGCATCTGCGAGAACAACGCCACGTCCACGTGCCTGCCGGCGCCGCTGGACACCGACACCGGCTACGCGTCGTACATCGTCCCGCGGGAGGCTCGCACCGCTCTCGGGCATGCCATCGGCAACGACCCGCGCCCGCACTACGTGCACCAGTCCAACCTGGCCGAGGGCCGCATCCTGTACCCGGTCCTGGACCAGGTGCTCGCCGGCTACAAGGCGCTGCACGCCGACAACACCCCGCTGGTGAACCCCCGGCAGAGTGCGATCGGCACCGAACTCCAGCGCCGTACCGCCTGGGCCGCCGCCGTCGCGAACGGCAAGGTCACGGCGTACCGCGTCGGCACGAAGGTCACCGTCACGGCTCCGTCCGGCACACAGATCCCGGTGACCGCACCCGAAGGGACAAAGAAGCAACTCCTGCTCGGAACCGCCGCGTTCGGCACGCCGTACGCGGGCAAGCGCTCGGCCTGGACCACGCCTGAGCTCCTGCAGTCCGCTCTCACGCTGAACCTGCCGTAGGGGGCAGCGCCCCAAGGGGGCGCGGGGAACTGCGCGACCAGCCACGACGGACAAGCAGCCGGCGGCCGGTCCGCAGTTCCCCCTGGAACATCCGCATAAACAGGGGGAGCCGCGCAGCGATGCGTACAGGCCGTCATGTCACCATGCTCACCGAAGGTACCTATCCGCATGTCCACGGCGGGGTCAGCACCTGGTGCGACCAGCTCGTGAAGGGCATGCCCGAGGTCGACTTCCACATCGTCTCGCTCACCGGCAGCGGCCGCGAACCCGTGACCTGGGAGCTGCCGCCCAACATCCGCCGGCACACCTCCGTGCCGACCTGGGGCCCGCGGCCGGGGCACACCCGGGCGCCGCAGGGCCGGGCCCAGCGGCGGTTCATCGACACCTACGAGCGTTTCCTGCTGTCCTTCCTCGACCCGGACGCGCACTGCGACTTCGGCGAGGCGCTGTACCAGCTGGCCGAACTCGCCCGCGACGGAGGCCTGTCGGCGGCCCTGCGCACCGAGGCCGCGCTGCGCTCGCTGATGTGGATCTGGACGATGCCGCACCTGCCGACGGCCGCCGCCCGCCCCACCGTCCACGACGCGCTGACGGCAACGGACCTGCTGGAGCACGCACTTCGCCCACTCGGCATCCGCATCCCCGAGGACACAGTGGCCCACGCGGTCAGCAGCGGCCTGGCCACGCTGCCCGCCCTCGCCGCGCACCAGCTGGACGGGGTCCCGTTCCTCCTCACCGAGCACGGCATCTATCTGCGCGAGCGCTACCTCAACTACCGCGGTGCCGAACAGCGCTGGCCCGTCAAGGCGTTCATGCTCGGCTTCTACCGCGAGCTGAACTCCCTCGGCTACCGGGCGGCCGACCTGATCACCCCGTGCAACCAGTACAACCGCCGCTGGGAGGAGCGCGGCGGCGCCGAGGCCGACAGGATCCGCACGGTCTACAACGGCGTCGACCCGGCCGCCTTCCCGCACGCGGGCCCCGAGCCCGAAGTCCCCACTCTCACCTGGTGCGGTCGCGTCGACCCCATCAAGGACCTGGAGACACTGCTCCGCGCGTACGGCATGGTGCGCGCCGAAATGCCCGAGACCCGGCTGCGGCTGTTCGGCCCGGTGCCGCCCGGCGGGGAGGAGTACCGCACCCGCCTGGAGAAGCTCGCCGCCGAACTGGGCGTGACCGACGGGCTGACCTTCGAGGGCCGGATCAGCGAGGTCTGGCGCGCCTACGCGGCAGGCCACCTCGTGATGCTCTCGTCGATCTCCGAAGGCTTCCCCTTCTCGATCATCGAGGCGATGTCCTGCGGCCGTACGACGGTCTCGACCGACGTCGGCGGTGTCCGCGAGGCCGTCGGCGACACCGGTCTCGTCGTCCCTCCGCGCGAGCCTGAGAAGATGGCCGCCGCCGCGCTGACCCTGCTGAAGGACGACCGACGCCGCCTGGAACTGGGCGAGTTGTCACGCCAGCGCGTCATCGATCGGTTCACACTGCGCCGTTCCGTGGACGCCTTCCGCACCATCTACCAGGAACTGGCGGGCCTGCCCGAGGTGTACGAGCCCACCGTCGAGACCGTCGCCGACTGGACCGTCGAACTGCGCGACCCCTGGTACCAGGCGGTCGCCACGGACGGGACCGGCTGGTGAGCGGTTCGCTTCGCATGCCGCCGCCCGGTGCACACGGGGAAACGCTCCCGCATGTGCCGCTCCAGCGCCGCACACCGAGCTGGGCGCAGCCGGACCCTGTCGACGAACTCGCCACACGCATACGGGACTTCATAGCCGCGGCCGTCCACCCCGACGAGATAGCCGCGCTCCTGGAGTCCGACGGCATGTCGGACGACCAGATACGCGAGCGCTACGGCATGGAGAACTCCTTCGCCCTCGCCGAGGAACTGTACGAACGGGTCGAGCGCCACTACCCCGAGCCGGAAGACCCACCCCACGACCCCTGGCAACTCAGCCTCCTCGGCTGCCTGTTGCGGGGTGTCGTCTTCGCCCTGCCGGGCCTCGGATACGTACTCGGGGCGCCACTCCTCGCGGGCCCCAAGGGCGAGTTCGGGCTCCCCGCCGGCACGGTCCCGCTGCTCGCCGGGGCGCTGTGCGGCTGGACCTGGAACCAGGGGCTGGCCCACCGGGCGTACTCCTTGCTGGGGCTGGGCGACCGCTCGGCCGCCCGCCGCTCACTGCTCGTCGGCGCCCCGGTGGGCGTACTGCTCGGCTCCCTGGTCGCGCTGGCCGCGGTGGGCACGGCCGCACCGGCGGCGGTGGCCTTCGCCGCCGGACAGTCCTGCTATCTCGGCGCCGCCACCGTACTGCTGGTGATGGGCCGCGAACGGGCCCTGCTCGCCGCCCTGCTGCCGATGACCGCGGGCGCGCTCCTCGCCATGCTCCATCCGGTCCCCGACCTGCCGAGACTCCTCCTGCTGACAGGCTCACTGGCGGCGGTCACCCTGCTCGCACTGCTCGAAGTGGCGCCCTCTGTAGGGGCGTCGGGGAAGGGTAGCTGGTCCGCGGGGCTCGCGGCACTGCTGCCGTTCGGGACACTGATCGGCGTGACCGGGCGGCGCCCGGCCACGACCGGCTCGACGGCCACGAGTGGCGAGCGTGGGCGGGCGGATGGCCCCAGCGGAGACCGCGGCCGGCCGAACCGTGGCCCCGGCGACCGCCCGGCGGCCCGTGACGCTCCGCGCAAGGCGCGCGTCGTGCCCGGCGCCCGAGGCGCCCGTCTGCGGTCGCTTGCTGAAGCGGCGCGTCCTAGCGGTACCGCCGCGAACGGTGGCGACCGGTCGGTGGCCCTCGCTGCTCTGCGCAAGGCGCGTGTCTTGCCCGGCGCCCGAGGCGCGCGCCTGCGGTCGCTTGTTGGAGAGGTGCGTCCTCGCGGTACCGCCGCGAACCGTGGCCGTGGGTCGGCGGCCCCCGCTGCTCCGCGCAAGGCCCGCATCACGCCCGGCGCCCGGGGCGCCCGCCTGCGGTCGCTCGCCGAGGCGGCGCGTCCACGCCGTACCGCCGTCCCGTGGCTCGCCACCTCCTTGCCCTACGCCCTCTTCGGACTCGGCAGTGGAGTCCTCGTGCTCTACGTGGCGCTCGGCGACGTACTGGCAGGCGACGCGCACACCGCGGTGGCCGCGCCTGCCGCGGTCGCGTTGACGCTGAGCATGGGCCCCGCCGAGTGGCTGCTGTTCCGCTTCCGCAGCGGGAGCCTTGCCGGGCTGCGGTCCAGCGGCACGTCGAAGGACTTCTGGCGCACCACGTCCGGCACCCTCGTCCGGTGCCTCACCGGCTACCTCGCCGCGCTGTTCGCGCTCAGCCTCGCCACGTCCGCACTGTGGCCGCACGCACCCGCGGTGACCGGCGGCGTACGGCTCGCCGGGCTGCTCCTGCTCGGCGTGGTCCTGTGGACCGGGCTGTTGCTCCAGTCCTTCGGCGCCGTCCTGAGCACCGCCTCGGTCTGCTGCGTCGCTGCGCTCGCCCAGACCGCGGCACTGGCGGCGCACGCGGGCAGCCCCCACTGGGTGGGCCTGATCGTCAACGGTGCGGCGGCCGGCGCCCAGACCGGGCTCGTCTGCGGCCTGTTGGGAAGGGCGACCGCCCACCGATGAACCAGCCCGGCAAGTCCCTCCTCGTGCCCTACTACGAACACCCGTCCGTACGCCCCGCCGAGTGGGAGGCGCTGATCGCCGCCGCGCCCCGCCTCCACTCCGTCGTGCTGAATCCGGCCAGCGGCCCCGGCGAACGCCCCGACCCGGCGTTCGCCGCGGTCGCCGAACGGCTGCGCGCCGCGGACGTGCGGGTGCTCGGGTACACCGACACGGACTACGGCCGCAGACCGTGCGCCGCCGTCGTACGCGACCTGTCACGGCACCGCTCCTGGTACGGAACCGACGGCGCCTTCCTCGACCAGGTCGCCTCGGGAATCGCCGAGTTCGCGTACTACCGGCGGCTCGCGACAGCCGCCCGGGGGCTGGGCTGCGGCACCCTCGCCCTCAACCACGGCACGGCGCCGCACCCCTCGTACGCCAGGATCGCCGACGTACTCGTCACCTTCGAGGGCACCTGGGACACGTACGACATGTACAGGGAAGACCGCCCGCCACCGTGGACGGGCGCAGCGACGCGGCTGTGCCACCTCGTCCACGGTGTGCCGGCGGGCGTCGACGTGGCGGCGCCCGCCCGCGCGCGGGGCGCCGGCCTGCACTGCGCGGTGCCGGGCACGGGCGAGCACCCCTGGGGAACCCTGCCGCACGGCCTTGCGCCCGCTGGGTGAGAGGCCACCCGAGAGGCCACGCATGGGCTGAGCCGATGTCAGCCGAGTGACAGCACCACGAGCGCCGTCGTCGCGGCCGTCTCCGCCAGGCCGCCGAAGACGTCGCCCGTGATGCCGCCGAAACGGCGGGTGCAGTGGCGCAGCAGCAGTTCGGCGGCGACGCAGGCGGCGAGGACCGCGAGCGCGGCGCGCACGAGGTCGTACGTCCCGAGGAGCGCACCAGCGCCGGCCGCCGCCCCGACGACCACGGCCGCCACCAGCAGGGCCCCGCGCACCGGCACCGTGCCCGCCACCGCCGCGCCGAGGCCCTCGGGGCGGGCCGGCGGGACGCCGGTGCGGGCGGCCAGCGTGAGGGCGAGCCGGGCCGCGGTCGCCGAGACGACGGCCGCGAGCACACCCCGGGCCCAGGAGGTGTCGTACGCCTGGAAGAGTGCGGCCACCTGGGCGAGCAGCACGAAGAGCAGGGTGATCACCCCGAACGGGCCGATGTCCGACTGCTTCATGATCCGCAGCGCGTCCTCGGCGGGCTTGCCGCTGCCGAGCCCGTCCGCGGTGTCGGCGAGCCCGTCCAGGTGCAGACCGCGCGTGAGCGCGGCCGGTACGGCGGCGGTGGCCACGGCGGCCAGCAGCGGGCCCGCGCCCATCGCCAGCAGCGCCACCCCCACCAGAGCCGCGCCCGCCCCGACGACCAGCCCGGCCACAGGCGCGCACAGCATCCCGCCGCGCGCGGCCGCACGGTCCCAGCGGGTCACCGTCACGGGGAGCACGGTGAGGGTGCCGAAGGCGAAGCGGAGGGCGTCGGGAAGGGGGGTCTTGGACACCGGCGCAGGTTACCCGGGGGTCCCGGGGGCCCGTACGGCGGCCATGGACAGTCGTGGATAAAGTGCGCGATATGGGTCATTGGTTGCAGCGGAACATCATCGAGCCGGGGAAACTGCCGCTGCTGCTGGCGCTCGCCTCGTTCGTGCTGACCTTTGTGATCACCCGAGTCATCGTCCGGATGATCCGGGCCGGCAAAGGGCCGTTCGGCAACGTGAAGGCGGGCGGTCTGCACATCCACCACGTCGTCCCCGGTGTCGTGCTGACGGTGATCGGCGGTTTCGGGGCGGTGGCCAGCAGCCGGTACGGATTCGGTGCGGCCGTGTTCGCCGTGGTGTTCGGGGCCGGTACGGGCCTGGTGCTCGACGAGTTCGCGCTGATCCTGCATCTCGACGACGTCTACTGGACCGAGGAGGGGCGCAAGAGCGTCGAGGTCGTAGTGGTCACGGCGGCCCTCGTCGGCCTGGTGCTCAGCGGCTTCCTGCCGTTCGGCGTCAACGACCTCAGCGACGAGGAACTGCAGGACCGGGGCGGCGTGATCGTGAGCATCCTCGTGAACTTCGGTATCGCGCTGCTCGCCCTGGGCAAGGGCAAGGCCCGCATGGCGATCTTCGGCGTCATCATCCCGTTCGTCGCGATCGTCGGCGCGGTCCGGCTGGCCCGCCCCGGCTCGCCCTGGGCCAAGCGCTTCTACCGGCGCCGGCCGCGCGCCCGGGCCAAGTCCACCCTGCGGGCCTACCACCACGACCGCCGCTGGGCGGGCCCCAGCCGAAAGCTTCAGGACTGGATCGGCGGCAAACCGGACCCCGAGCCCGTCCGCGCGCTGCCCGGCGGCCGGTGACGCCACGCGGAGACCCCGCACAGCAGCAGCACCACGGCGATGGCTCCGAGATGTTCCTTGCCCGCGAGGTTCTCCTTGACCGTGACCTCGACGAGCATCGCCGCGATCACCAGACCCCCCGTGACGTACGCGCGATAGCGCCAGCACACGAAGACGGCCAGGCCGACCACGGCCGCCGAAGGACCGGTGTCGACGACAAGCCGGTCCGCCGAGGGCAGCCCCAGCGGACTCCCGGGGCCCAACGCGATGCCCACGCGCGCGTAGAGCGTGCCGGCCAGCGTGGCGACGTAGGCGACGACGAGGGTCCGCCACCGGCCGAGACAGATCTCGGCGATCCCGAACACCAGGAGGATCTGCGCGAGCGCGCCCCACACCGGGAGGTCGAGCGCCGGTACGAAGAGGGAGAGCGGGGTGCGTGCGAGGGCGAGCGGGAGCGGGTCCTCGGCGCGGACGGAGCCGATGTCCTGGACGAATTGATAGCCCCAGGACTGGTTCTGGACGAACTGGAGGGCGGCCGTCAGGCAGACCGTTCCGATGGTCATGGGGATCGCCCGCCACCGTTCCCTGAGGAGCGCCTCGCGCACGGTGACGTACAGCAGCCCCCATTCGGCACGGGCCCAGCGGGCGGGCCACCTCACCTCTGCGACTTCATCTCTCCGTCCTCATCCGTGCGACTTCATCCGTGCGACTCCAGGTGCTTTCGGTGCAGCCACTTCGGCAGGCCCGGCGCCTCCAGGAACCCTTCGGCGCGCGCGGACGCGACACCGATGCGCAGCAGGTCCGCGCTCTTCTCGAAGAGCAGGAACCGCGGCTCCCAGATGGGCCGGTACTTGGCGTTGGCGCGGTACAGCGACTCGATCTGCCACCAGCGGGAGAAGAAGCTGAGCAGGGAGCGCCACAGCCGCAGCACCGGCCCCGCGCCGAGGCGCGCGCCACGTTCGAAGACCGAGCGGAACATGGCGAAGTTGAGTGAGACCTGGGTGATCTGGATCTCCTGGGCACGGTTGAGGAGTTCGATCACCATGAACTCCATCAGCCCGTTCTCGGAGTCGCGGTCGCGCCTCATGAGGTCGAGGGAGAGTCCGTGCGGCCCCCACGGCACGAAGGACAGCACCGCCCTCAACTCACCGTCCCCGTCAGTGCATTCGAGCATCATGCACTGCCCGTCGTCGGGATGGCCGAGCCGCCCGAGCGCCATGCTGAACCCGCGTTCGGTGGCGCCGTCGCGCCAGTCGTCGGCGCGTTCGAGGAGGTACGCCATCTCGTCGGCCGGGATGTCCTGGTGGCGCCGGATGCGCACCTCGTACCCGGCGCGCTTGACCCGGTTGTAGGCCTGCCGGACGGTGCGCATGGCCCGTCCGTCGAGCGTGAACTCGGCGGTCTCCACGATGGCTTCGTCGCCGAGCTCCAGGGCGTCCAGGCCGTGCCGGGCATAGACGGTGCCCGCCTCCTCGCTCGCACCCATCACCGCCGGGATCCAGCCGTGCTCGCGCGCCTCGGCCAGCCAGGGTTCGATGGCGCCGGGCCAGGCCTCCAGATCGCCGATGGGATCACCGGAGGCCAGCGAGACCCCGCCGAGGACGCGGTAGACGACGGCAGCCTTGCCGGTCGGCGACCAGACCGCGCTCTTCTCGCGGCGCAGGGCGAAGTAGCCGAGTGAGTCCCGGTCGCCGTATCTGTCGAGCAGCGCCCGCAGCCGTCGCTCGTCGTCCTCGGTGAGCGGGTCGACGGCACGCCGGGAGCGGAAGGCGGCGTAGAAGACGGCGAGGATCAGCAGGGTGCTGAGCACGTTGATGGTGACGTTGACCCAGTTGGGCGTGGTGATCCCGGGGAAGCGGGAGTCGTCGGCAGCGACGGAGACGAGCCGCAGGACGCCGTAGCGCCAGCGGTCGAGGAAGGTCGAACGGTGCGCGTCGTGGGCCTGGTTGGTGACCGTCACCAGGAACGCGGCGAACAGCGAGGTGACCAACAGCCCGCCGACCGCGACGGCCGCGGCCAGCTTGGGATTCGACCGGTCGCCCTTGGCGTAGAACTCCCGGCGGCCGACGACGAGCGACGCCACGAAGGCCGCGGTCAGGATGCACGAGATCCAGTTCTGCGGGTACCGGCGGATCTCCGGGAAAGCCAGCGCGAACGCGAACAACAGCAGGAACAGCCCGCTCAGCACGAGGTTCAGGATCCACGCGGCCCGCTTCCGGCGGCGCATCGTGATCGCCAGGAACATCGTGAAGACGCCGGACGCGAATCCCGCCGTCAGCAGATACGGGGTGAAGTAGTTCTCGGTGTTGTGCCGCCGCAGGTCCTGCCCGAAGGAGACCCACACGGCACTCAGAAAGTTCAAGAACGTGACAACGCGCAAGTACCAGACCGCGAAGGAGGCGGCCCGCTGGGCGGCGCCCCGCTCCCGATCGGCGACAATTCGGGCATCTCCCATGGGAGGGGATGATATGGGGCGCCGGGCGGGCTAAGGGCTTCTGGCCCCGGTTGGGGAGAGATTCAGTCCCGGCCAGCGAGAGATTCAGCTCCGGCCGGGGAAATCTTCAGCCCCTCCGGCGTTTGAGGAGCGGGGTCTGGGGCGGAGCCCCAGGAACAAGGGACGGGTAGGGGCGGAGGGGGCGAAACCCCCTGCCCCGGCCACTACTCCGCTTCCTTGTCCTGGCTGGAGAGCCCTTCCTGGCCGGAGGTCTCGTCCTGGTCGGAGACCTCGTCCTGGCCGGAGGCCTCGGGCAACGGCTTCTCCGGAAGCTCCGCCGCCAGCGCTGCCGCCGCCTGGACAAGGGGAAGCGCGAGAAGCGCCCCCGCCCCCTCGCCCACCGTGACCCCATGGTCGAGCAGAGGCTCCAGAGCCATCCGGTCCAGCGCCTTCGCCTGCGCCGGCTCCCCACTGTTCTGACCGGCCAGCCACCAGTCCGGCGCCCGGAAGGCGACCCGCTGCGCGACCAGCGCGCAGGCGGCCGAGACAACCCCATCGAGAACCACCGGCATCTTCCGCACCGCGCTCTGCAGCAGGAACCCGGTCATCGCCGCGAGATCGGCCCCGCCGACCACCGCGAGCAGCTGCAGCTGATCCCCGAGCACCGGCCGGGCCCGCCGCAGCGCGTCCCGCACGGCGGCGCACTTGCGCATCCACGCGAGGTCGTCGATGGCGAGCCCGCCCCGCCCGGTGACCACGGACGCGTCGGTCCCGCACAGCGCGGCGACCAGCACGGCCGCCGCCGTGGTCCCGCCGACGCTGATGTCGCCGAGCACCACCAGATCCGTACCGGAGTCGGCCTCTTCGTCCGCGACGGCGACGCCCGCGCGGAACGCCGCCTCCGCCTCCTCCGCAGTCAGCGCGTCCTCGACGTCGATACGACCCGAACCGCGCCGCACCCGATGCCGTACGACCTCGTCGGGCAGCCCCTCCGGATCGCAGTCCAGCGCCATGTCGACGACACGCACCGGAACGCCCAGCCGGCGGGCGAGGATCGACGCCGGGCTCGCGCCCTCCAGGACCGCCCGCACCAACTGGTCGGCGCTGCCCGCGGGCCGAGCCGACACGCCGAGTCCGGCGATCCCGTGATCGCCCGCGAACAGCACCGCGCGCGGGTGCTCGATCGGCCGCACCGGCACCGCGCCCTGTGCCGCCGCCAGCCATTCACCCAGGTCGTCGAGGCGGCCCAGTGCGCCGGGCGGCACGATCTGGCGCTCCCGGTGCGCCTCGGCGTCGCGGCGGACGCCTCCGTCGGGACGCTCGATCAGATCGGTGAAGTCGTCGAGATTAAGCGAGCTCATTCGCCGAACAGTACCGGCACCGATCGAACACGGCTGCGCCACGTCGGTGCACCTGAGATCGCCATCCGCTACGTACCTTTTGTGTCGGATTGTCGTACGGCTTTCGTGCGGCTCTTCGTCCCCACAGGAGCACGCAGGAACAACAGGAGCACCCATGCCCCCCACCCCGCAGTCGGCCGCCGAACGCCGCGCCGCCTGGCTGAGCGAACTCGCCCAGGGCACCGACCGGTTCCATGAACCGCGCCGGGACGACTGCCCCTGGTGCGGCTCGAAGCGGCTGCGCACCCGGCTCCGCACACCGGACCTGCGGCAGCGCAAACCCGGCACCTTCGTCGTCGACGAGTGCGGGGACTGCGCCCACGCCTTCCAGAACCCCCGGCTGACGGCCGAGGGAGTGGCCTTCTACCACCGGGACTACCACCCCGACCGCCAGGCGGACGCACACGACGGCCTCGCCGAGCGGATCCTCGCCGCCCGCGCTGGACACGGCCGTCATCTGGCCGCCGCCCGCGCGATGCTGCCCCACCCCGAACCTGAGAGCTGGCTCGACGTCGGCACCGGGCACGGGTACTTCCCCGCGGTGGCCAAGGAGATCCACCCGTACACCGCCTTCGACGGGCTCGACCCCACCCGGCGCGTCGACAAGGCACGGGCCGCCGGACGGGTGGAGGAAGCCCACCGCGGCAGGCTCACCGACCCGGAGATCGCCGAACGGCTGCGCGCCCGCTACGACGTCGTCAGCATGTTCCACCACCTGGAGCACACCCCCGACCCCCGCGAGGAACTGCGCGCCGCGCTGACCGTGCTGCGCCCCGGCGGACACCTCCTCGTCGAAGTCCCGGACCCCGACTGCGCGTTCGGCCCGCTCCTCGGCAAGTGGTGGATGTCCTACGGCCAGCCGCGCCACCTCCACCTGATGCCGCTGCCCAACCTGCTCGCCGAACTCGAATCGCTCGGCTGCGAGATCGTCTCGACGGACCGTCGAGAACCGCACATCCCGTACGACCTCTCAGGCGCCGTCGCGCTGGTCCTCAGCCGCGTCCTGCCCGGCCTCGATGCCCCGTGGCGGCCCGCCCCGCCCACCGTCCTCCAGCGCCACCTGCGTACGGCCCTGACGCGCACGTCCGTCCCCCTGCTCGCCTCAGCCGTCGCCCTGGACCATGTGTTGGCCCCCCTCTTCCGCCGCACCCGCTTCTCGAACGCGTACCGCATCATCGCCCGCCGTTGAGGCTTTACACCGCTCCGCGGCCCCTGCCTTGGCCCGCTCCGCGGTCCTTTCCCCGCCGCTCCGCGGCGTTTCCCCCACCCACCGGCCCTTCCGGCCCGCTCCGCGACCCCCACCACCGCGCCGCTCCGCGGCCCCCTCACCCCCGCAACGACACCGCCTGCCCCGCCACCACCAACAACAGATGCTCACACTCCGCCCCGAACCCCGCGTTCAACCGCCCCAGTTCATCCCGGTACCGCCGCCCCGAAGCCGTGGCCGGGACGATCCCCGACCCGACCTCGTTGGAGACGGCGACGACCGTGCGGCGGGTCTGCCGGACGGCGGTCGTCAACTCCTCCACGCGGGCGCGCAGTGCGCGTTCCCCGCCGCCGGACCACTCCGCGTCGTCCCAGGCGTTCACGGAGTCCATCGCGTCGGTCAGCCAGAGGGAGAGGCAGTCGATGAGAAGGGGGGCGCCGTCCTGTGCCAGGAGGGGCACGAGGTCGCAGGTCTCGGTGGTGCGCCAGGAGCCGGGGCGCCGCTCGCGGTGGGCGTGCACGCGTGCCGCCCACTCGTTGTCGCCGTTGCGGGCGCCGCCCGTCGCGACGTACAGGACGTCGGGGAAGGCCTCGAGGCGCCGTTCCGCCTCCACCGACTTGCCCGACCGCGCGCCGCCGAGCACGAGCGTGCGGCGCGGCACGTCGGGGACGTCCTCGTAGACGCCCACGTCCAGCGTCGACCCGTCCGGCACCGCCCGTGCGCCGGCCGCCGCGAGCCGCCGCCGCAGTTCGGCCCCCGGCGGCACGTCGTGGTCGAGATGCACCGCGATCACGTCCGTCGCCGGACCGGCGGCGCCCACCGCACGCAGTTTCGCCAGGGCGTCGGGGCGCCCCACGACATCGGCGACGACCATGTCGTACGGCGGGTCGCCGTTCACGTCGAGCCCGGCGGGCGCCGCGCCCGGCGGCAGATACAGCAGCCGCTGCCCGTCGGGCCCCGTCACCGCGTACCCCGTGCCGGGCGCGTCCATCGGCACGGCCCGCACCCGGTGACCGGTCAGCAGCGCCAACTCCCGCCCGTCGGGGACCCGCCCGGGCTGCGGCAGCCCGGCCGGCACCTCGACCGCGGGGCCGTCGTGCGGGTGCGAGAGCAGTACCTGCCGTACGCCGCCCAGCGAGTGCCCGGAACGGGCGGCCGCGAACGCCACGCCGGGGGTGAGGTCGAGCAGCAGCGTGCCGTCGACGAGCAGCGCGGTCGCCGCCCGCGCGTGCTCGCCGAGCGCGGTCGCGCAGGCCGCGCAGGGGCAGTCGGGGCGGGGCAGGCCGTCTGGGGCGCCGGTGCCGAGCAGAGTCAGTTCCACGGGGATGATTTTCGCGTGTCCCCGCAGGTCTTGCAGGTCCGACTAGGCTTCGGGCAGGAGCCGGATCTTGTCCGGCTTCCGCTGTGCAGTGTGCTCATACCTGGGAGGCGTACATGGCGGCATGGACGTGGCGGTTCGAGAAGGCCGACGGGACAGAGGTCCAACCCGTGGTGCAGCCCGAGGAGTTCACCACGCAGGGGGACGCGGAGTCCTGGATCGGCGAGGTGTGGAAGGAGCTCCTGGAGGGCGGCGCGGAGCAGGTGTTCCTCTTCGAGGACAGCACACAGATCTACGGACCGATGAGCCTGCACGCCGCTGCGGAGGCGTAGGCCGGTCGGGGCTGCCGGGCCTGCGCGCAGCTTCGGAGGCGTAGGCGGGCCGATGCGGTAGCGGCGGGTGCCGGGGTTCGCCCCCGGCACCCACGTTCACGGCACCGTTTCTACTGCTCGCTCCCGGCACCCATGTGTCCACCGCACCGTTTCTACTGCTCGCTCCCGGCACCCACGTGTCCACCGCACCGTGTCTACTGCTCGCCCCCGGCACCCACGTGTCCGCCGCCGTGTCTACTGCTCGCCCAAGGTCACATCCACCGTCTTCTCGCTCCCGCCCCTCGTGTACGTCACCGCCACCTTGTCGCCCGGCTTCTCGGCGGCGAGCGCCTCGGAGAGCGAGGTGATCGTGGTGATGTCGGTGTCCCCGATCTTGGTGATGATGTCGCCGGGCTCGATGCCCGCCTTGTCGGCCGCGCCGCCGCTCTTCACCTCGACCACGGCGACCCCCGCGGCTGCCTGGTAGTCGTCGTCCACGACCGTACGGGCCGTGATGCCGAGCGCGGCCCGCCCTGAGTCGGTGACCCTGCCGTCCTTGATGATCTGGTCGGCGACCTTCGTGACCATCGACGCGGGGATCGCGAAGCCGATACCGGGCGCCGTGCCCCCGAGGGTGGGATCGGTCGCGGCGAGCGTGGGGATGCCGATGACCCGTCCGTCGAGATCGACGAGCGCGCCGCCGCTGTTGCCCGGGTTGATCGCCGCCGACGTCTGCACCATGTTCGCGATGGTGGCGCCGGTCCCGCCCCCGGTGCTGCCCTCGCTGACGGTGCGTCCGGTCGCCGACACGATGCCCTGGGTCACGCTGGACGACAGCCCGAGGGGTGACCCCATCGCCAGCACGATCTGGCCGACCTGCACCTTCGAGGAGTCCCCGAAGGACGCCGCCTTCAGCCCGTCCGGCACCTTGTCCAGTTTGATGACGGCGAGGTCCTGCTGCGGGTAGGCGTAGACGAGCGTCGCGGTCAGCTCGTCCTCGCTGTTGGCGGTCGTGACCTTGAACGTCTTCTCGTCCCCGACCACGTGCGCGTTGGTGACGATGTGCCCGTTGTCGTCGTACACCACCCCGGACCCCAGATCACCGCTCGCCCGGATCTGCACCACCGACGGCAGTACGTCCTTGATCACCTTCAGGTAGTCGTCCTGGAGGTCATTGGCCGCGGCCGGGGCCGCCGCCTGCGTCGTCGTGCCGTCCTGGGCGGGTGACGACCCGGAGCCGGAGGAGCAGCCGGCGATCAGAGCGACGGAGCAGACGAGCGCGGCCAGCGGGAGATGCAGCCGGGCACGGGTACGGGAAACATCCATGCCCGAAGTGTCCCTTTCGGGGACTTGCCCCGACCTGCCATGCGCACCCGAACGGGTCGTCAGCCCCGCACCCCGCACAGGTGCAGCAACGCCGCCACCTGGCGATAGGGATCGGTCCGCCCGGCCCGTTCCTCCGCGGCGAGGAGACCGTCCAAGTCCGCGGGGAGGGAGGCACCGTCGGCCGCGGTGTCCGTGAAGACCCGCACGCCGAACCAGGCGTGCAACGGCGCCCCGATCCCGGCGAGCGTCGACGTCAGCGTGGAGAGCCGGTCGGCGCGCACGTCGAGGCCCAGGCGGTTCGTGTACGCGGTGGTGTCGAAGGCCGTCAGCGCCGCCGCCCAGTCCCCGGCCAGCCCGGACCGCATGGCCAGCGCGTCGGCGTTCCGTACGAGCAGCGAGAGCAGCCCGCCGGGGGCCAGCATCCGCGCGAGGCCCGCCAGCAGCGGGTCGGGCTCCTGCACGTACATCAGTACGCCATGGCACAGCACCACGTCGAAGCTGCCCGGCAGGAAGTGGACACCCGTCTCGCGCCCGTCACCCTCGATGAGGCGCACGCGCCCCCGGATGCCCTCGGGCTCGGCGGCCAGCGCCTGACGGGCCACGGCCAGCATCTTCGCGTCCTGCTCGAGACCGGTCACCTGATGCCCGGCCCGGGCCAGCCGCAGCGCCTGCGTCCCCTGGCCCATCCCGACGTCAAGGACCCGCAGCCGCTGCCCGACGGGATACCGCCCGGCTATCTGCTCGTCGAGCTGCCGGGCCACCAGCTCCTGCCGTACGACATCACGCAGTCCGCCCAGCTTGCTCAGCCAGGCATCCACCGCGCCCCCGGAGAAAGATGTCGCGCTCAGGGCCGCTCTCCGCGCTTGACCTGCGGCTTCGGCAGCCGGAGTCGACGCATCTGGAGAGTACGCATCAGCGCGTAGGCGACCGCGCCCTTCCTGGGCAGGTCCGGGAAGCGCGTGCTCAGCTGCTTCTTCAGCCGGATCGCGATGCCGATCGAGTCGACCACGATCAGCAGGATGACCACGAGCCACAGCAGCAGCGCGATGTTCTGCAGCGAGCCCACCCGCACCATGCTCAGCACGAGGATGATCACGGCCAGCGGCAGGAAGAACTCGGCGATGCAGAACCGCGAGTCAACGAAGTCGCGGGCGAACTTCCGCACCGGGCCCTTGTCGCGGGCGGGCAGATAACGCTCGTCACCGTTGGCCAGCGCCTGACGCTGCCGCTCCATCGCGGCGCGACGCTCGTCGCGATTCCGCTTGGAAGCCTCCTTGCGCGTCGTCGGCGTGTTCGCCACGCTGCGACGCTGGGTCTGGGCCTCACTGCGCTTGGGCGTGGGGCGGCCCTTGGGGGCCTGCGGATCACGGGTCTGCTTGGAGTCGGTCACGGCCGCCTTGTCGGCGGGTGCCTTCTCTTCCTTGGCGCGGCTACGAAACACAAAACCCAAGGGTACGCGGTGTGCGCGCATGGACGTCATTCGAGTGGGGAACGATCCGGCAACACCGTACGTCTGTACTGGGAAAGTACTGGGACAGACGGGACGTTGCGCATGGTTTCGCCGGGCGGGCTCGCAGGAATTCCCCAGGTGCTCCACGGGAACCCCTGGTGGACCCCGAGATCCACCTACTCCCTACGCCGGAGCGGCGTCGTACGCAGTCGTCCTTGGGGATGAGCGCATCCGTCCCCGAACAGTGCGGTAATGGATGCAGGGCCCGTACTGTGGGTTCTGTTGCAGTACCTGGAGCTGGAGTCCGTCAGAAGGGGGCGCGCGAAGCCCATGAGCGGTGTCATGAAGCGTATGGGGATGATCTTCCGCGCGAAGGCGAACAAGGCCCTTGACCGGGCCGAGGACCCGCGCGAAACCCTCGATTACTCGTACCAGAAGCAGCTGGAGCTGCTCCAGAAGGTGCGCCGCGGTGTCGCCGATGTGGCGACCAGCCGCAAGCGCCTGGAACTGCAGCTGAACCAGCTCCAGAACCAGTCCTCCAAGCTGGAGGACCAGGGCCGCAAGGCGCTGGCGCTCGGCCGGGAGGACCTGGCCCGCGAGGCGCTGTCGCGCCGGGCCGCGCTCCAGCAGCAGGTGACCGACCTGGAGACGCAGCACCAGACCCTCCAGGGCGAGGAGGAGAAGCTCACCCTTGCGGCGCAGCGCCTCCAGGCCAAGGTGGACGCCTTCCGTACGAAGAAGGAGACCATCAAGGCCACCTACACCGCCGCCCAGGCGCAGACCCGGATCGGGGAGGCCTTCTCCGGCATCTCCGAGGAGATGGGCGACGTCGGCATGGCGATTCAGCGTGCCGAGGACAAGACCGCGCAGCTCCAGGCGCGGGCCGGCGCGATCGACGAGCTGCTCGCCTCGGGCGCCCTCGACGACCAGTCGGGTCTTGCCAAGGACGACATCCAGACCGAGCTGGACCGGCTCTCCGGTGGTACGGATGTAGAGCTGGAACTGCAGCGCATGAAGGCCGAGCTGGCCGGAGGCTCCGCGGCGAAGCCGGCGATCGAGGGCGGCACGGGTCAGGGCCAGTCGCAGTCCCAGCCGCAGGACACCCCCCGCTTCGACAAGCAGTAGCCCACGCCTTAGGAGGGCGACATGATCGTACGGATCATGGGGGAGGGGCAGGTGAGGCTGGACGACGTCCACCTCACCGAACTGAACAAGCTGGACGACGAGCTGCTCGCCGAGATCGAGAGCGGCGACGAGTCCGGCTTCCGCCGCACCCTGGGTGCCCTCCTGGAGGAGGTCCGCCGCCTGGGCACTCCGCTCCCCGACGACGCCCTGGAACCCTCGGAACTGATCCTCCCGTCCCCGGACGCGACCCTCGCGGAGGTCCGCGAGATGCTGAGCGACGACGGCTTGATCCCTGGCTGAGGATCTTTCAGCCCGTCCGGCGTTTGAGGACGAGCGCGTCAGCGCGATGCGGGGGTCTGGGGGCGGAGCCCCCAGGAAGCAAGGGACGGGTAGGGGCGGAGGGGGCGAAAAAACCCGGCGCCCGGCGGCACCAGGTAGCACCCGTTCCAACCCCCGCACCCGCCCCGTACCGTAAACGACGTGAGCACCCCCCTAGAGCGCACGAGGTGCAGAGCCCGCGCCCACCCCCTGGCGGTGGACGCCACGCTCGCCGCAGGCGTCCTCGCCTGCATGCTGGCCGGCTCCTTCGTGGACCCCCACGCGGAGAACGGCGCGACCTGGATCACCCGCACCCCGAACGCCCTCAGCCTGACCCTGATGGTGCTCGGCGCCGCAGCCCTGGTCTTCCGCCGCCGCACCCCCATGACGGTCCTCGCCGCGACGGGCACCGTCTCCCTCGTGGAGCTGGTGGTCGGCGACCCCAGAGCCCCGGTCGCGATGTCCGCAGTCGTGGCCCTCTTCACGGTCGCCTCGGCCACGGACCGCCACACGGCGTGGCGCGTGGGCCTGCTCATGATGACCGTCCTGACGGCGGCCGCGATGCTCGCGGGCCCGCTGCCCTGGTACGCCCAGGAGAACCTGGGCATCTTCGCGTGGACCGGCATGGCCGCCGCCGCGGGCGACGCCGTACGCAGCCGCCGCGCCTTCGTGGACGCCATAAGGGAACGCGCCGAACGCGCGGAGCGGACCCGGGAGGAAGAGGCCCGCCGGCGCGTGGCCGAGGAGCGGCTTCGCATCGCCCGCGATCTGCACGACGTCGTGGCCCACCACATCGCCTTGGTCAATGTGCAGGCCGGAGTGGCCGCGCACGTGATGGACAAGCGGCCCGACCAGGCCAAGGAGGCGCTCGCCCACGTGCGCGAGGCCAGCCGCTCCGCCCTCAACGAACTCCGTGCCACCGTCGGCTTGTTGAGGCAGACCGGGGATCCCGAGGCGCCCACCGAGCCGGCCCCGGGGCTCGGACGCCTCGACGAGCTCGCCGACACCTTCCGCAACGCGGGGCTCCCGGTGGAGGTGGCCCGCGCTGAGCAGGACGCCGGCCTGCCCGCCGCTGTGGACCTCGCCGCGTACCGCGTCATCCAGGAAGCCCTCACCAATGTGCAGAAGCACGCGGGCCCGGAGGCGAAGGCCGAGGTCAGCGTCGTACGCGTGGGACCGAACGTGGAAGTGACCGTTCTGGACAACGGGCCCGGGAAGGACGAGGGGCCGGAAGAGGGCGGCGGGCACGGGCTGCTCGGAATGCGTGAGCGGGTCACCGCACTCGGCGGGAGCTGCACGGCCGGTCCCCGCTACGGAGGCGGCTTCCGGGTCCATGCGATCCTTCCGGTCAAGAACCTCACGCCTGCCAGAGGGGCCGCCGTATGACCATCCGTGTCCTGCTCGCCGACGACCAGGCGTTGCTGCGCAGCGCCTTCCGGGTGCTCGTCGACTCCGAGCCCGACATGGAGGTGGTCGGCGAGGCGTCCGACGGCGCCGAGGCCGTGCGGCTTGTACGGCAGGAGCGGGCCGACGTCGTGCTCATGGACATCCGGATGCCGGGCACCGACGGGCTGGCCGCCACCCGGCTGATCACCGCAGACCCGGGGCTCGCGCACGTACGGGTCGTGATGCTGACGACCTTCGAGGTCGACGAGTACGTGGTGCAGTCGCTGCGCGCGGGCGCGTCCGGGTTCCTCGGGAAGGGGGCCGAGCCCGAGGAGCTGCTGAACGCGATCCGGATCGCGGCGGGCGGCGAGGCGCTGCTGTCCCCGGCGGCCACCAAGGGACTGATCGCGAAGTTCCTCGCGCAGGGCGACGGCCTGGACGACGAGCGTGATCCCGCCCGCGCCGAGCGGCTCGACGCGCTGACCGGCCGTGAGCGCGAGGTGCTGGTGCAGGTGGCGGGCGGGCACTCCAACGACGAGATCGCCGAGCGGCTGGAAGTGAGCCCGCTGACGGTGAAGACGCACGTCAACCGGGCCATGGCCAAGCTGGGTGCGCGGGACCGGGCCCAGCTGGTCGTGATCGCGTACGAGTCGGGGCTGGTCCGTCCAAGGGTGGAGTGAGATCCACCGGGGTGTACTGCGCCTGTAGTGGGCGCCGTACAAGGAAATGAACCGAGGGCGACGGATCGCACGCCGAGGGCGTAGGGCGGGCCCCGCGTACATGTACGAGGTGGCCCGCTCCTGTCGCGTATGCCACAGTCTGTGGCTGTCCCGATTCAGCGTCGCTGATGAGCTGAGGTGTTCCTGGGCCGACTTGGGATTTCGGGCCTGCCCGTGGCGTGGGCTGGACTCCTGCCCCGAGTCGGTGCCCGCGCGGTTGGCTGCCGCGTGGGTGCTCATCGTGTGCGGTACCTGCCGCCTCGCTCACCGCTGGCCGCGGCGGTTCGGTGACTCGGGTATCCGCCCCGCCGGACGCTTTCCGCCCGGTGTGGACCCGGGCGGGGCGGGGACCCCGCGTCGCTTTCCTGGGCGCGGGGCGCTTTCTCGGTCGATCAGCTTCGGAGAGCTGACCGCTGCTCCGTACAACGACTCCATCCTGCTCAGGACACGGCTGAAAGTCAGACAACCGGATCGCCTGCTCGCCGTCACCTCCGACAGGGACCAGCAGGCGCTCTCCGACCAGCTCGACCGGACGGTCGTGCCCGACCTGAAGGGCATCGACGGGGTCGGACAGGTCACCGTCGACGGCGTGCGCGACCTCCAGGTCACCGTCACGCCCGACGGCACGAAGACGGCGAAGGCCAGGCTCACCTCGGCCGCGATCGGCCAGGCCCTTCAGGCGGGCGGCGTGACCGTCCCGGCGGGCTCCTTCGACGAGGACGGCAGCAACCGCACCGTCCAGGTCGGCGGCGGCTTCACCTCGCTGAAGCAGATCCAGGACCTGATGGTCACGGGCACCCCGGGCAAGAAGCCGGTACGCCTCGCCGACGTCGCCACGGTCAAGGAGGAGCAGGCCACCGCCGACTCCATCACGCGTACGGACGGCGAGCCGAGTCTCGCCGTGAACGTCACCATGGACCACGACGGCAGCGCGGTCGCCATCTCCGACGCCGTCCAGGACAGGCTGGCGGACATGCGGGGGGACCT
This sequence comes from Streptomyces sp. NBC_00554, assembly GCF_041431135.1. NCBI lineage: Bacteria > Bacillati > Actinomycetota > Actinomycetes > Kitasatosporales > Streptomycetaceae > Streptomyces > Streptomyces sp. NBC_00554. The sequence goes on from NZ_CP107799.1 coordinate 7,405,049, forward strand.
GGGCGCGGGGGCGACGATCACCGTCGTCAGCGACCAGGGTCCGGCAGTGAAGAAGTCCATCGACGGTCTGACGACCGAGGGCGCGCTGGGTCTCCTCTTCGCCGTCCTGGTCATCCTGGTGTTCCTGGCCTCGATCCGCTCGACCCTCGTCACCGCGGTCTCGATCCCGCTGTCCGTGGTCCTCGCGCTGATCGTCCTGTGGACCCGCGACCTGTCGCTCAACATGCTCACGCTCGGCGCGCTGACCATCGCGATCGGCCGGGTCGTCGACGACTCGATCGTCGTCCTGGAGAACATCAAGCGCCACCTCGGGTACGGCGAGGAGCGCGAGGAGGCGATCCTCAAGGCGGTCCGCGAGGTCGCGGGCGCCGTCACCTCCTCGACGCTCACCACGGTCGCCGTCTTCCTGCCGATCGGCCTGACCGGCGGCATGGTGGGCGAGCTGTTCGGCTCCTTCAGCCTGACGGTCACGGCGGCGCTGCTCGCGTCCCTGCTCGTCTCGCTCACCGTCGTACCGGTGCTGTCGTACTGGTTCCTGCGCGCCCCCAAGGGCACCCCGGCGGACGCCGAGGAGGCGCGCCGCAAGGCGGAGGAGAAGGAGGCGCGCAGCCGTCTCCAGCGCTTCTACGTTCCCGTGCTGCGCTTCGCGACCCGGCGCAGGCTGACGAGCGTGGCGATCGCGATCGTCGTCCTCGTCGGCACGTTCGGCATGGCGCCCCTGTTGAAGACGAACTTCTTCGACCAGGGCGAGCAGGAAGTCCTCACCGTCAAGCAGGAGTTGAAGCCGGGCACCAGCCTGGCGGCGACCGATGCCTCGGCCCAGCAGGTCGAGAAGATGCTCGCCGGTGTCGACGGCATCAAGGACTACCAGGTCACCATCGGTTCGTCCGGTTTCATGGCCGCGTTCGGCGGTGGCACGGACACCAACCAGGCCTCGTACCAGGTCATGCTGGAGGACTCGGCTTCGGCCGACGAGGTCCAGGACCGTATCGAGGAGGGGCTCGGCAAGCTCTCCGGTGTCGGTACGACCACGGTCGCGGCCGGGGACGGGTTCGGCAGCCAGGATCTGAGCGTCGTCGTGAAGGCGGCCGACGCGGGCGTCCTGCGCGAGGCGGCCGAGGAGGTCCGTGACGAGGTCGCGAAGCTGGACGACGTGACCGACGTGACGAGCGACCTGGCGCAGAGCGTGCCGCGTATCTCGGTCAAGGCCAACTCCAAGGCGGCGGCGGCCGGTTTCAACGACGCGACGCTCGGCGTTGCCGTCGGTGAGGCGGTGCGCGGCACGACGAGCGGCAAGGCGATCCTGGACGACACCGAGCGGGACGTCGTCATCAAGTCGGCGAAGCCGGCTCAGACGCTCGCCGAGCTGAAGAACCTGTCGCTGGGTGCGGTGAAGCTCGGTGACATCGCGACGGTGCAGCTGGTCGACGGTCCGGTCTCCATGACCCGGATCGACGGGCAGCGGGCAGCCACCATCACGGCGAAGCCGACGGGCGACAACACGGGCGCCGTCAGCGCGGACCTCACCTCGAAGCTGGACGCGCTGAAGCTGCCGGACGGTGCGACCGCGGAGATCGGCGGTGTCTCGCAGGACCAGGACGACTCGTTCGCGGCGCTGGGCCTGGCGATGCTGGCGGCGATCGCGATCGTCTTCATGCTCCTTGTGGCGACGTTCCGTTCGCTGATCCAGCCGCTGATCCTGCTCGTCTCGATCCCGTTCGCGGCGACCGGCGCGATCGGTCTGCTGATCGCCACCGGCACCCCGATGGGTGTCCCGGCGATGATCGGCATGCTGATGCTCATCGGCATCGTGGTCACCAACGCGATCGTGCTGATCGACCTGATCAACCAGTACCGCAAGCAGGGTTACGGCACGGTCGAGGCGGTCATCGAGGGCGGCCGGCACCGGCTCCGGCCCATCCTGATGACGGCGCTCGCGACCATCTTCGCCCTGCTCCCGATGGCCCTCGGCGTCACCGGCGAAGGCGGGTTCATCGCCCAGCCGCTGGCCGTGGTCGTCATCGGCGGCCTGATCACGTCGACGCTGCTGACGCTCCTCCTGGTGCCGACGCTGTACACGGTGGTCGAACTCCGCAAGGAGCGGCGGGCGAAGAAGAAGGCGGCCAAGCGGGCGGCGAAGTCCGGTGGGGCGGCTGCCCTCGCGGGCGACGAGGACAAGGCACCGGAGCCTGCCGGAGTCTGATCTTTCCTGCCTGTTGAAGGGCCCTCCTCCCGGCGCAACTCGCGCCGGGAGGAGGGCCTTTGGCCATTCCATGGCCTGTTCAGACATCGTTCTTGAATTGGTCCATACCAAAACCTTGACGCGGTTTCGTTCACGCCTTAAAACAAGCGGTGAAGGACTTGCGAAGGTTCAACCCCCCTCTTTCGACTCCCCACTTGAGCGCAAAACGGCGAAAGGTATGACATGGGCATGAGAAACGGCTGGAGGCGTGCGGCCTACGCCGCCGCCTGCTCCCTCGTCGTGGGTCTGCTGAGTGTGCTGCCCGCGTCTCCCGCCGCGGCCGCCACCGGCCAGATCAGCGGCCTCGCGGGCAAGTGTGTCGACGTGGCGGGCGCTTCTACCGCCAACGGCACGGCGGTGCAGCTCTACGACTGCAACGGCACCGCGGCCCAGCAGTGGAACGTCGGCTCCGACGGCACCATCCGGGCGCTCGGCAAGTGTCTGGACGTGTCGAACAACTCGACCGCCGACGGCGCGCTGATCCACCTCTGGGACTGCGTCGGCGGCGCCAACCAGCAGTGGGTCGTGACGGCCGCGCGTGACATCGTCAACCCCGCGGCGAATAAATGTCTCGACGTCGCCGGCAACAACTCGGCCAACGGCACCCGGCTGCAGATCTGGACCTGCACCGGCGCAGCGAACCAGAAGTGGACGGCTCCGGCCACCGGCGGCGGCACCACCCCGAGCGGATTCGTCGTCACCGAGGCGCAGTTCAACCAGATGTTCCCGAGCCGGAACTCCTTCTACACCTACAGCGGTCTGACCGCCGCCCTGAGCGCCTACCCGGCGTTCGCCAACACGGGCAGTGACACGGTGAAGAAGCAGGAGGCGGCGGCCTTCCTGGCCAACGTCAACCACGAGACCGGCGGTCTGGTCTACATCGTCGAGCAGAACACCGCGAACTACCCCACGTACTGCGACTGGGGTCAGTCCTACGGCTGCCCGGCCGGTCAGGCGGCGTACTACGGCCGTGGCCCGATCCAGCTCAGCTGGAACTTCAACTACAAGGCCGCGGGTGACGCGCTCGGCATCGACCTGCTCAACAACCCCTGGCTCGTGCAGAACGACGCCGCGGTGGCCTGGAAGACCGGCCTCTGGTACTGGAACACCCAGAACGGTCCCGGCACCATGACCCCGCACAACGCCATGGTCAACGGCGCCGGCTTCGGCCAGACCATCCGCAGCATCAACGGCTCCCTGGAATGCGACGGGCGCAACCCCGCGCAGGTCCAGAGCCGCGTCGACGCCTACAACCGCTTCACCGGGATCCTCGGCGTCACGCCCGGAGCCAATCTCTACTGCTGACGGCTCCCTTCCCCGCGTGACCTCACTCGCCACCGCCGCACCTCACGGCGGTGGCGAGCTGGTGCGACCCCCTGTTTCACCTCTTGTGCAATCCGGTTCCCCCCGATCCAAAGGACCGTCATGAACGCCCCCCGCGGCTCCCTCCGTACCGCCATGCGCCCGCACCGCACGATCCTCGGCGCCCTGGCGCTGGCCGTGCTCGGCACCTTCGCCTCCGCCCCCACCGCCAGCGCGAACGAGCCGCTGGAATGGAAGGGCAATCTGAACGACTTCATCGCCGCGGGAGCCCCCGACTGGCAGTTCGCCCGCGCCCTCGGCAACGACACCTGCTGGCCGTCGAGCGCCTTCGTCAACGGTGACCAGCAGGCGCCGCCCGCCGAGCTGAGGCCGTGGCCGGACACCGACTACGGCTGCGCCGCCCCGGGCACCTACTTCCCGACGTACACCACGGTCAAGACCTGCTTCGGCACCGAGGTGCGGGTCATCTACACGCTGTTCTTCCCCAAGGACGGCTTCAGCGGCGTCATCGGCCACGCGTACGACTTCGAGCACGTGGTCACCACCTGGAAGTACGCGGGCGACAACAAGTGGACCCGCTCCTCGCTCCTGCTCAGCTCCCACGGCGGCCACAAGGTCCTGACCGACTGGACCAAGATCGAGTCGGCCGACATCAACGCCGACAACTGGGGATACGGCAAGGAGCGGCCCAGCGTCTACGTCGGCTGGGGCAAGCACGCGATGTTCAACAACCAGGGCGGTCTGACGGACTGGCTGTCGCAGACCACGGACAACGAGTTCCGCAACGACGACTACGCGGGGGACAACACCTCGTACGTGATCGTCGAAGAGGGCAGCGCGATGGCCAACAAGTTCGACGAGTACAACTGGGGCAGCGCGAGCAGCGACCCGACGCAGGTCTCGCGGGACCTCTGCTCCTACTAGGGCGATGAGTGCAGGACCTCTGCTCCCGCTAGGGCGATGAGTAAGGGGCGCCGGCAATGGCCGGCGCCCCTTACCTACCCAACAGCCATGCGGACTACGGCAGCGCCAGCATCCGTTCCAGCGCCAGCTTGGCGAACTGCTCGGTTTCGCGGTCCACCTCGATGCGGTTGACGAGGTTGCCCTCCGCCAGGGACTCCAGGGTCCACACCAGGTGGGGGAGGTCGATGCGGTTCATGGTCGAGCAGAAGCAGACCGTCTTGTCGAGGAAGACGACCTCCTTGTCCTCGCTCGCGAAACGGTTCGCGAGCCGCCGTACGAGGTTCAGCTCCGTGCCGATCGCCCACTTGGAACCGGCCGGGGCCGCCTCCAGGGCCTTGATGATGTACTCCGTGGAACCCACGTAGTCCGCCGCCTCGACGACCTCGTGCTTGCACTCGGGGTGCACCAGGACGTTGACACCGGGTATCCGGGCGCGCACGTCGTTCACCGAGTCGACGGAGAAGCGGCCGTGCACGGAGCAGTGGCCCCGCCACAGGATCATCTTCGCGTCCCGCAGCTGCTCGGTGGTGAGGCCGCCGTTCGGCTTGTGCGGGTTGTAGAGGACGCAGTCCTCCAGCGTCATCCCCATGTCGCGGACGGCGGTGTTGCGGCCCAGGTGCTGGTCGGGCAGGAAGAGCACCTTCTCGCCCTGCTCGAAGGCCCACTCCAGGGCCCGCTGGGCGTTGGAGGAGGTGCAGATCGTGCCGCCGTGCTTGCCGGTGAACGCCTTGATGTCCGCGGAGGAGTTCATGTACGAGACGGGCACGACCTGCTCGGCCACCCCGGCCTCGGTCAGCACGTCCCAGCACTCGGCGACCTGCTCGGCGGTGGCCATGTCGGCCATCGAGCAGCCCGCGGCGAGGTCCGGCAGGACGACCTTCTGGTCGTCGCCGGTCAGGATGTCCGCGGACTCCGCCATGAAGTGCACGCCGCAGAACACGATGTACTCGGCCTCGGGGCGCGCGGCCGCGTCCCGGGCCAGCTTGAAGGAGTCACCGGTGACGTCGGCGAACTGGATGACCTCGTCGCGCTGGTAGTGGTGGCCGAGCACGAAGACCTTGTCCCCGAGCTTCTCCTTGGCCGCGCGGGCGCGCTCCACCAGGTCCGGGTCGGACGGCGAGGGCAGGTCTCCGGGGCACTCGACACCGCGCTCGCTCCTCGGGTCGACCTCGCGGCCGAGCAGCAGCAGGGCGAGGGGCGTCGGCTGTACGTCGAGCTCCTGGGTCTGGGCGGTGGTCACGACACGCACCCTTTCTGTTCTGCGGCTCGCCGGCTCGTGGGAGCGATCCGGCGGGACATGCGGGACAAGCCTTTTCGTCGAAATGACGTTATCTATCATAACTGCTTCACGTCACTTTGACGACGGCCATAACGTCGATGTGACGTGAATCCCGGACGCCGCTACGGCAGGTGGCGTGCGGGTGTCCGTGGGGTTGTCCACAGGCCGCTGTCCGCGCTTGTGGGCATGTGCGAGCATGAAGAGAGAAGGCAAAGACACACGCTCGGCCCGGAATGAATCCGCGGCCCCGCAGGTTGCCATTGTCGGCAAGCAGTCTCCGTACAACCCGGGAGAGAAGCAGATGTCCGTATCGGACGAGACCACCACCGTGAACGACGGCATCATGCTGTCCGAGTCGGCCGCGGCCAAGGTCAAGGCCCTGCTCGACCAGGAAGGCCGCGAGGACCTGGCGCTGCGCGTCGCCGTTCAGCCCGGCGGCTGCTCCGGCCTCCGTTACCAGCTCTTCTTCGACGAGCGCTCCCTCGACGGCGATGTCGTCAAGGACTTCGGCGGCGTCAAGGTCGTCACCGACCGTATGAGCGCCCCCTACCTGGGCGGCGCGTCCATCGACTTCGTGGACACCATCGAGAAGCAGGGCTTCACGATCGACAACCCGAACGCGACGGGCTCCTGCGCCTGCGGCGACTCCTTCAGCTAAGTCGCGCCCACGGCTGAGCGCCCGGCTCACCGCTGCCCGCGTACGAAGGCGGCGTCCCCCTCCGACAGGGACGCCGCCTTCGCGTGCTCACGGCCGCTTCCGGGGCCGCGGTGACGTTGCCGCCGTTTCTGCGGCGGCGCCGATCTGGCCGCCGTGACTACGGCTGTGTCCACCCGCTCGCCGTGACTGCGGCTGCGCCGGCCCGCTCGCCGCTACTGCGGCTGCGCCGAATTCTCCACGGCGCCGAGGTCCTTCCCCTCCGGGATCTCCTTGCCGTTCGTCCCCACGACCGTGCGGTCACCGAGCGGCTCGTCCAGGTGCACCGTGAGATCGATCGCCTTCGCGAGCATGATGCAGACCTGGTCCGGCTTCGACGTGCCGGTCACGGTGACCGTCACCTTGCCGGAACTCTCGCTCGCCGAGGCCGTGTACTTGCTGCACACCCCGCCCCAGAAGCTCACGGTCAGGTCCTTGCCGTCGGCGGTGTAGCCCTCCACCTTGACGTCACTGGACGTGGTCGTCCCGGTCGGCGAAGGCGTGGGGGCCGGGGTCGGCTCCTGGGCGGCCTTCGGCGAGACCAGGTACTGCGGATCGACCGCCGGATGCGTCACCGTGAGGACGTCCTCCGCGCCAACGGCCCGGACCTCGAACAGCCAGGACGGCACCAGCGCCTGCCGCCCGTCCACCGAGTGCACCGCCAGCCCGAACGTGGCCTTCTCGACGGTCACAGACGCGGGTGACGGCGCCACGGTCGATGCCTCGCACGGCACCTCGTTCCGGTCCTTCAGCGGTACGGGACTGGCGCAGCCGCCGATGCCGTTGGCCCCGCCGCCCGAGGCCGACGCCGCCCCGTTCATCAGGTCAAGGGTCTCCTGCGCGGTGATGACGGGGTACGTGTCCCCCTTCACCGGCGCCTTCAACTGGCCGCTGCCGCCGATGATCTTGCCCTCGGAGCTGACCTGGATGCCGGTCGTCCAGCCGTAGGTGGGCAGCCCGCCGAACTCCGGGTCCGCGTTCACCACCCGTACCTGGTCGTCGTTCATGAGCTGAGTGGCGTCCAGCTTCGCGTCGTCCTGGCCGACGGCCTTCAGCACGGGGGCGGCCGCCTTCTTCGCCTCCTCCTCGCTCACCGCCCCCGGTCGCAGACCGGCAAGGCCGCTGGACCCGACCGGGATGCAGCGCTTGTCCTTGGGGCAGTTGTCGGTCCCCGGCAGATACGAGCTGTACGTCCAGGTCCCCGGCGCGTCCCTGCTCACCCGGAGGTTCGGTTCCGAGGCGTCGTTCGTGGAGCCGACCGTCCAGTCCTCCCCGTCCGTCCGCGGGGTGCCCGCCACTCCGAGCGCCTCGGCAAGGCGCGCCACCTCGGCCTTCGTCACCTCGCCCTTCGCCGTGTACACGGGCGCCGAGTCCGGGCCGTCGGGGAGCTCGCCGTCCACGCGATAGGTAGCTCCGTAGGGGTTGGGCTCACCCGGCGCGATGCCGTTCGGGTCGCCCGTACCGCCCGAGTCACTCGTCCCGCTCTCGGAGTACCCGTCGAGGGCGAGTGCCGGGGGAGTGCCGTCGCCGCCGGGGGTCCCGGAGCCGCTGCTGCCGTTCCCGCCACCGGACGCGGTCGTGGCGAAGAACGCCCCGCCGCCCCCGACGAGCAGGACCGCGGCCGCGACCGAGGCGACGGCCACCGGGGAATGCCGCCGGCGCGGCTTCGCCGTCTCGCCACCCTCGGCGGAATCGGTCGCCTCGTTGTCCGGTCGCTCGGTGCTCACCGCATCGCTCCTTCGACTCCACTGCTGTCCAGACGACCCGGCCCGGTCAAGATGGGGCGCCGAAAGAGGGCGCTGAGGGTCGTATACCGCATCCCCTTTACGGGGGACAGCGATGGGACGCAGCGGGGGAGCGCACGGTTCCCTGCGGGCGCTGTTTCAGCCCGCCTTTTCCAGGTTCGTCAGTCGCCGTAGTCCGACATCGCGTCCAGCAGCCGGGCCGAAGTGGGCGGCACCGTCACACCGTGGATGAGGGAGGGCGGGACGGGGAGGGCGGTGACAGGGGCGGGCGCCGTCCAGTGCTCGGCCATCCGCGCGCAGTCCCCGCGCAATGAAGCCAGATCGCCTTCGAGGTCTTGCGGAGCGGTGCCGTGGACCTTCAGGTTTGTCATAGCGGCACCGTAGGCACGGTTCAGCCCGCGAAGAAAGATCTACTATCGGGTAGTTTTTGCCGCTTCAAAGCCCGCGTGCCGACCGGGTAGCGTGAACTGTCAACGCCAGCCCCTTCACATCCCTCTCGCAGGAGCGTGTCCTCGCCGTGCGTATCGCAGTCACCGGCTCCATCGCCACCGACCACCTCATGACCTTCCCCGGCCGTTTCGCCGACCAGCTGGTCGCGGACCAGCTGCACACGGTCTCCCTCTCCTTCCTGGTCGACAACCTCGACGTACGCCGGGGAGGGGTCGGCGCGAACATCGCCTTCGGCATGGGCCAGCTCGGCACCAAGCCGATCCTGGTCGGGGCGGCGGGCTCCGACTTCGACGAGTACCGCGCCTGGCTGGACAGGCACGGCGTCGACACCGGCTCCGTACGCATCTCCGAGGTGCTGCACACCGCGCGCTTCGTGTGCACCACGGACGCCGACCACAACCAGATCGGCTCCTTCTACACGGGCGCCATGAGCGAGGCCCGCCAGATCGAGCTCAAGGCCGTCGCGGACCGTGTCGGCGGTCTCGACCTCGTCCTCATCGGCGCGGACGACCCCGAGGCGATGCTGCGCCACACCGAGGAGTGCCGCACCCGCGCGATCCCCTTCGCGGCCGACTTCTCCCAGCAGATCGCCCGGATGAGCGGCGACGACATCCGGATACTGCTGGACGGCGCGACGTACCTCTTCTCGAACGAGTACGAGAAGGGGCTCATCGAGTCCAAGACCGGCTGGACCGAGGAGGAGATCCTCGGCAAGGTCGGCCACCGCGTCACGACCCTGGGCTCGCAGGGCGTACGCATCGAGCGCGTCGGTGAGGACCCGATCGAGGTCGGCTGCGCCGAGGAGGAGCGCAAGGCCGACCCCACGGGCGTCGGCGACGCCTTCCGCGCGGGCTTCCTCTCCGGCCTGGCCTGGGGCGTCTCCCACGAGCGCGCCGCCCAGGTCGGCTGCATGCTCGCCACCCTGGTCATCGAGACGGTCGGCACGCAGGAGTACCAGCTGAGCCGCTCCAGCTTCATGGACCGCTTCACCAAGGCGTACGGCCATGAGGCCGCCGCCGAGGTCCAGGCCCACCTGGTGTAGCTAGGACATCCGGCGGACCACGTACACAGAACCGTGGTCCGCCGGCTCCTCCCCGACGTACTCCTGCCCCCGCATCTCGCACCACGCCGGAATGTCCAGGCGCGCCGCCTCGTCGTCCGACAGCACCCGGACCGTGCCGCCGACCGGGACATCGCCGATGACCTTGGCCAGCTCGATGACCGGGATCGGACACCGCCTGCCCAGGGCGTTCACGACGAGCGAGTCGACGGCGGCGGCAGTCTTCGCCGGCGCGGCCGGGGCGCCCAGCTTCTCCCGTACGGCGGAGACCGCGGCCGGTAGCACCGACAGGAACCGGTCGACGTCCGCCTCCGGGACGCCCGGTGGCAGCGACACCCGGACATTGCCCTCGGTCAGGACACCCATCGCCTTCAGTACATGGCTGGGCGTCAGCGTGCTGCTCGTGCACGAGGAACCCGAGGAGACCGAGAAACCCTCCCGGTCCAGTTCGTGCAGCAGAGTCTCTCCGTCGACATAGAGACAGGAGAAGGTGACGACGCCGGGCAGCCGGCGTTCGGGGTCACCGACCACCTCGACGTCCGGGACCAGTTCGGGCACCCGCAGCCGGATCCGGTCCGTCAGTTCCCGCAGCCGCGCGCCCTCCGCGGCCGCCTCGGCCCGCACGGCCCGCAGCGCCGCCGCCGCGGCCACGATCCCGGGAATGTTCTCGAACCCGGCCGCCCGCCCCGACTCCCGCTCGTCCACGGGCCCTTGAGGAGCGAACCGCACACCTTTGCGTACGACGAGCAGCCCGACCCCCGAAGGACCGCCCCATTTGTGGGCACTTGCCGTGAGCAGGGACCACTCGCCCTCCACCCGGCCCCATCCCAGCGACTGCGCCGCGTCCACCAGCAGCGGTACGCCCGCCGCCTGGCACGCCTCGGCCACCGCGGCCACCGGCTGCTCCGTGCCCACCTCGTGGTTGGCGGACTGCAGACAGGCGAGCGCCGTGTCGGGGCGCAGGGCCGCCGCGTACGCCGAAGGGGACACCGCGCCCGTACGGCCGACCGGTACCTGGGTCACCGACCCGCCCGCCGACTCGTGGACCTCGGCCGAATGGAGCACCGAAGAATGTTCGACCGCTGACACGATCAGGTGGCTTCCCACGCGCCGCCGCCCGGCCAGCGCGCCCGCGATCCCGGAGTGCACCGCCCGCGTACCCGACGAGGTGAAGACCAGTTCGTCCGGCCGGCAGCCCACGGCGTCCGCCGCCGCCTCACGCGCCGCGTCGAGCAGCAACCGGGCCCGCCTTCCCTCCCTGTACAGACGTGCGGGATCCGCCCACCCCTCGTCCAACGAGGCCTGCAGGGCCTGCCGGGCAACGGGATGAAGGGGAGCGGCGGAAGCAGCATCGAAGTAGGACACACAGCAACGCTAAAGCGTCCGGTCACGGGAGCGCCCCGCAAGGGGCGCGGGGAACGGCGCGATCAGCCACAACGAACCCGCAGCCGCGCTGCAAGAGTCACCCGCCGAGCTGCTGGGCGCCCCGAACCCCCCGTCAGAAGCAGCCAAGAGCAGGGCAACTCACCCCCTCCGCCAAACCCAGCGGCGCGTTGCGCCCCCCTCCCCGCGCGACCCCAAATAGCGTCCAGTAGGGTTTGCTCCGCATAAACATCCAAACCCCTGCCCGTGTGCCAGGGCGGCGAGCGACCAGCGAGAAGGCCGTAGCCAACCAGCGCGGGCGAGACTCTCGGGAAGGCGCTACGTGAGTCCCAACGGCTCCGACCGCTCGCCGCGGCGCCCGATGCGGCGGAAGCTGCTGCAGGCAATGACTGCGGGCCTGGTCCTGGCTACCGCTACCGGTTGCACATACAAGGACTTTCCCCGCCTTGGTTTTCCCACCCCGGTCACGGACGAGGGTCCGCGGATCCTCTCCCTCTGGCAGGGCTCGTGGGCGGCCGCGCTCGCCACGGGCGTGCTGGTCTGGGGCCTGATCCTGTGGAGCGTGTTCTTCCACCGGCGCAGCCGTACCAAGGTCGAAGTTCCCCCGCAGACCCGGTACAACATGCCCATCGAGGCGCTGTACACCGTGGTCCCGCTCATCATCGTCTCGGTGCTGTTCTACTTCACCGCCCGCGACGAGACGAAGCTCCTCAGCCTCGACAAGAAGCCCGACGTCACCATCAACGTCGTCGGCTACCAGTGGAGCTGGGGCTTCAACTACATCGAGAACGTCGACGGTTCCACCGGTGACGCCACGACCGACAAGAACCTGGACGCCATTCCGGACCGGTTCAAGGAAGACTTCCCGGCCAACGCCGGTGGCGTCTATGAGGTCGGCACGCCGGGCGAGCGGAACCCGCAGACGGACAACCCCGGGCCGACCCTCTGGCTCCCCGAGGGCAAGACGGTCCGCTTCATCCTCACTTCGCGTGACGTCATCCACTCCTTCTGGGTGGTGCCGTTCCTGATGAAGCAGGACGTCATCCCGGGCCACACCAACTCCTTCCAGGTGACCCCCAACGCGGAGGGCACCTACCTGGGCAAGTGCGCCGAACTCTGCGGCGTCGACCACTCCCGGATGCTCTTCAACGTGAAGGTCGTCTCTCCCGAGCGCTACGAGGCCCACCTCAAGGAGCTCGCGGAGAAGGGCCAGACGGGCTACGTCCCGGCCGGCATTGAGCAGACGGACCCCGAGAAGAACCGGGAGACGAACAACCTGTGAGCATCCTCAACGAACCTCAGGGTGCCGCCGACGCAGCGGAGGACTCGTACGAGAACGAGCTGCCGGTACGGCGCAAGCAGCCCGGCAACGTTGTGATCAAGTGGCTCACCACCACTGACCACAAGACGATCGGCACGCTGTATCTGATCACCTCGTTCGCGTTCTTCTGCATCGGCGGCGTCATGGCGCTGCTGATGCGCGCCGAACTGGCCCGTCCCGGCACGCAGATCATGTCGAACGAGCAGTTCAACCAGGCGTTCACGATGCACGGCACGATCATGCTGCTGATGTTCGCGACGCCGTTGTTCGCCGGTTTCACGAACTGGATCATGCCGCTGCAGATCGGCGCGCCCGACGTGGCGTTCCCGCGGCTGAACATGTTCGCCTACTGGCTCTACCTGTTCGGCTCGCTCATCGCGGTCGGCGGCTTCCTCACCCCGCAGGGCGCGGCCGACTTCGGCTGGTTCGCCTACAGCCCGCTCTCGGACGCAGTCCGCTCGCCGGGCATCGGCGCCGACATGTGGATCATGGGCCTGGCCTTCTCCGGCTTCGGCACGATCCTCGGCGCGGTCAACTTCATCACCACCATCATCTGCATGCGCGCCCCCGGCATGACGATGTTCCGCATGCCGATCTTCGTGTGGAACGTGCTGCTGACCGCGGTCCTGGTCCTGCTGGCCTTCCCCGTCCTCGCCGCCGCGCTGTTCGCGCTGGAGGCGGATCGGAAATTCGGGGCACATGTCTTCGACGCCGCCAACGGCGGGGCCCTGCTGTGGCAACACCTCTTCTGGTTCTTCGGCCATCCAGAGGTGTACATCATCGCCCTGCCATTCTTCGGAATCATCTCCGAAGTCATCCCGGTGTTCTCCCGCAAGCCGATGTTCGGCTACATGGGCCTGATCGGCGCGACGATCGCGATCGCGGGCCTCTCCGTGACCGTGTGGGCGCACCACATGTACGTCACCGGCGGCGTACTCCTCCCGTTCTTCTCCTTCATGACGTTCCTCATCGCCGTGCCAACAGGCGTGAAGTTCTTCAACTGGATCGGAACCATGTGGAAGGGGTCCTTGAGTTTCGAGACCCCGATGCTCTGGGCGACAGGCTTCCTGATCACCTTCACCTTCGGTGGTCTGACCGGTGTCATCCTGGCCTCACCGCCGATGGACTTCCACGTCTCGGACTCGTACTTCGTGGTGGCGCACTTCCACTACGTGGTCTTCGGCACCGTGGTGTTCGCGATGTTCTCCGGCTTCCACTTCTGGTGGCCGAAGATGACCGGCAAGATGCTCGACGAGCGCCTCGGCAAGATCACCTTCTGGACCCTGTTCGTCGGCTTCCACGGCACGTTCCTCGTCCAGCACTGGCTGGGTGCCGAGGGCATGCCGCGTCGTTACGCGGACTATCTCGCAGCCGACGGCTTCACCGCGCTGAACACGATCTCGACGATCAGCTCGTTCGTGCTCGGTCTGTCGATCCTGCCGTTCTTCTACAACGTGTGGAAGACCGCCAAGTACGGCAAGAAGGTCGAAGTCGACGACCCGTGGGGCTACGGCCGTTCGCTCGAATGGGCCACGTCCTGCCCGCCGCCGCGGCACAACTTCCTCACCCTGCCGCGGATCCGTTCGGAATCCCCGGCGTTCGACCTGCACCACCCCGAGATCGCCGCTCTCGACCAGCTCGAGAACGCCGGTCACGGTGAGAAGGCTCTCGCCGGCGGCAAGGAGGCGGGCAAGTGAAGGTCCAAGGCAAGCTGTTCCTCTGGCTGGCGGTCTTCGTCCTCGCCATGGCGATCGTCTATGGCGTGTGGTCGAAGGAGCCCGCCGGCACCACGGCGCTCTTCCTGGGCTTCGGCCTGTGCGTCATGATCGGCTACTACCTGGCCTTCACGGCCCGGCGGGTCGACGCGCTGGCGCAGGACGACAAGGAGGCCGACGTCGCGGACGAGGCCGGCGAGGTGGGCTTCTTCAGCCCGCACAGCTGGCAGCCGCTCACGCTCGGCATCGGCGGAGCGCTCGCCTTCCTGGGCGTCGTCTTCGGCTGGTGGCTGCTGTACTTCTCGGCCCCGATCATCGTGATCGGCCTGTGGGGCTGGGTCTTCGAGTACTACCACGGTGAGAACCGCACGCAGTAGCACGCGATGATCACCGGGAGCCCGGACACTCCGTCAGGAGTGTCCGGGCTCCCTCGTTTGCCACGCCATATGTCCCCCGCACGGCTCACTCGGCGCGCCGTGGCCGACAGCCGTTCATAGCGTGAACGCATGAACCACTCACCGCGATTCCGCACGGTAGCCAGCTGCACCACGCTGCTGGTCGCCCTCGGCGCGGGCGTCACCGCCTGCGGCTCCGACGGCCACCCGCTCTCGGCCAAGCCGTACGACGCGGCGGGTCAGATCTCCTTCAACGGCCCGGCCGGCGACAGCCGCAAGGCCGACCCCGACAAGCCCCTGGAAATCACCGCCGACGGTGACGAGGGGCGCATCACCGACGTGACGGCCACGGACGCGTCAGGCCGCTACGTGGCGGGCGAACTCTCCGCCGACGGCGGCCGCTGGCACAGCACCTCGCCGCTGGCCGCGGGCGCCCGCTACACCGTGCACGTGAGCACGGAGGACGAGGACGGCGCCCCCGGCCGCAAGGTCATCAGCTTCGACACCAGCACCCCCAAGACGAAGAAGCGCCTGAACGTCACCTTCGGGCCCGAGGCGGGCAAGTACGGCGTCGGCCAGCCCGTCACGGCCGAACTGAGCGTCCCCGTCAAGGACAAGGCCGCCCGCGCCATCGTCGAACGCGCCCTCAAGGTCGACTCGAAGCCCGCCGTGGAAGGCGCCTGGCACTGGGTGGACGACAAGACGCTGCACTACCGCCCCAAGGAGTACTGGCCCACCCACGCCACCATCCAGGCGCACAGCAACATCGGCGGCATCAAGGTCGCCGAACGCCTCTGGGGCGGCGAGGCGAAGCCCCTGAAGCTCACCACCGGCGACCGCCTGATCGCCGTCACGGACGCCTCCGCGCACTCGATGACGGTCTACCGGAACGACGAGGCGATCAACGAGATCCCCGTCACCACCGGCAAGCCCGGCTTCGAGACCCGCAACGGCGTCAAGGTCGTACTGGGCAAGGAGTACTTCGTACGGATGCGCGGAACCAGCATCGGCATCGCCGAGGGCACCTCCGACTCGTACGACCTGCCCGTGTACTACGCGACGAGAGTCACATGGAGTGGCGAGTACGTGCACGCCGCGCCCTGGTCCACCGGCTCCCAGGGGTACGCCAACGTCAGCCACGGCTGCACCGGAATGAGCACGGACAACGCCGCGTGGTTCTACGAGACCGTCCGAGAGGGCGACATCGTGAAGGTCATCAACTCGTACGGCGAGGACATGGACCCGTTCGGCAACGGCTTCGGAGACTGGAACGTCACCTGGAAGAAGTGGCGCAAGGGCAGCGCCCTGGTCGGCGGAGCCCCCGAGGGCCCGCCCCCGCAGGACCGCGCCAGGCTGCGCCCCGAGTCAGTGTGAGACCGGGGCGCGGAGAACCTCTCTCAGGCGCCCGCAAGGGCCTTCCTGCGGAGCAGAGAGGCCAGCGTGGCGGCGAACTCCACAGGATCCACCGGCAAGGTCACCGCGGCGTCCGCACGGCTCCACGTGGCCAGCCAGGCGTCCTGGGGCCGCCCGATCAGCACGAGGGCGGGCGGGCAGTTGAAGATCTCGTCCTTGATCTGGCGGCAGACACCCATCCCGCCCATCGGCACGGCCTCGCCGTCCAGCACGCAGACGTCGATCCCGCCCTTGTCCAGTTCCGTCAGGACGGCGGCGGGCGTCGCGCACTCGATGAACTCGACCAGGGGAACGTCGGTGGCCGGCCTGCGGCCGGTCGCAAGCCGCACCTGCTCCCGGGTGTTGGAGTCGTCGCTGTAGACCAGCACCGTGGCGGTCGGCTGCATTCTTCCTCCGAGACGTCGGCGTCCTCAAGGCGAGACGGACAGGGTCCGCTGGGCGGATGCTACTCCTCCGAACACCTCGTCAACACCGGTTCGGACAGGGCTTCGATGGGCCATACGGGCTGGACACACCCCATCAACACTCCGAACGGCACCCCCCGGGGTGAGGGCGGGATAAGCGACCGACATAATGTCGGTCGTGGCGACAGCAACGACAGTAGAAACCGGGCACGCGCACCCGTCGGTCAATCGGCCGAACCTCACCAGCGTCGGAACCATCATCTGGCTGAGTTCCGAGCTGATGTTCTTCGCGGCCCTCTTCGCGATGTACTTCACCCTGCGATCGGTGACCGGGCCGGATCACTGGAAGGAAATGGCGTCAAGCCTGAACTTCCCGTTCTCCGCGACGAACACCACGATCCTGGTGCTCTCCTCCCTGACCTGCCAGCTCGGCGTGTTCGCCGCCGAGCGCGGGGACGTGAAGAAGCTCCGGATGTGGTTCATCGTCACCTTCATCATGGGTGCGATCTTCATCGGCGGTCAGGTCTTCGAGTACACCGAACTGGTCAAGAAGGACGGGCTCTCGCTCTCCTCCGACCCGTACGGCTCGGTGTTCTACCTGACCACCGGCTTCCATGGCCTGCATGTCACGGGTGGCCTGATCGCCTTCCTGTTCGTCCTCGGCAGGACGTACGCGGCCAGGAAGTTCACCCATGAGCAGGCGACCGCCGCCATCGTCGTGTCCTACTACTGGCACTTCGTCGATGTCGTCTGGATCGGCCTCTTCGCCACGATCTACATGATCAAGTAATCGGGCCCGGCGCCCGAAAACATCCAGAAGCATCGACGCAGAAGATCCTGACACCGGGGTAATCCGTGAAAAAGCTCTCCGCACGACGACGCCATCCGCTGGCGGCGGTCGTCGTCCTACTCCTCGCGCTGGCGGCCACCGGGGGGCTGTACGCCGCGTTCGCACCCGCGAGCCAGGCGCAGGCCGACGAAACCGCCCAGTCCCTTGCCATCGACGAGGGCAAGAAGCTCTACGCCGTGGGCTGCGCAAGCTGCCATGGCACCGGCGGTCAGGGCAGTTCCGACGGTCCGAGCCTGGTGGGCGTCGGCGCAGCCGCCGTCGACTTCCAGGTCGGCACCGGCCGTATGCCGGCCCAGCAGCCGGGCGCGCAGGTCCCGAAGAAGAAGGTCATCTACTCGCAGGCCGAGATCGACCAGCTCGCGGCGTACATCGCCTCGCTGGGCGCCGGTCCCACGGTGCCGACCGAGAACCAGGTCAGCCCCGAGGGCGCGGACATCGCCAAGGGTGGCGAACTCTTCCGCACCAACTGCGCGCAGTGCCACAACTTCACCGGCAAGGGCGGTGCACTGTCCGAGGGCAAGTTCGCGCCCGACCTGGAAGGTGTTTCCCCGAAGCACATCTACGAGGCCATGCAGACCGGCCCGCAGAACATGCCTTCCTTCCCTGAAACGATCATGTCGGAGCAGAACAAGAAGGACATCATCGCGTACCTCGACGCGGTCAACGGTGGCGACACCGTGGACCCGGGCGGTCTCAGCCTGGGTGGCCTGGGGCCGGTCAGCGAGGGCCTGTTCGCCTGGATCTTCGGACTCGGTGCCCTGATCGCTGTCGCCGTCTGGGTCGCCGCTCGGACCGCAAAGGCCAAGAAGTGATGAGTAGCCAAGACATTCCAGAAGAGAACCTGCCCGCCGAGCGGGCCACCGACGACCATGGACACGGTGCCGTGTCGGTCGCGAACGAGAAGGACCCGTTCGCCGACCCGGGGCTGCCGCCCCACGAGCACCGCGTCCAGGACATCGACGAGCAGGCAGCGAGGCGCTCCGAGCGTGTGGTCGCCTTCCTGTTCACGCTGTCGATGGTGGCCACGGTCGGTTTCATCGCCTCGTACGTGGCGATCCCGGCCGACAGGGCCGTCTACATCTTCCCGATCGGGCACGTCAGCGCGCTGAACTTCGCGCTGGGCATGACGCTCGGCGTAGCGCTGTTCTCGATCGGCGCGGGCGCGGTCCACTGGGCCCGCACCCTGATGTCCGACGTGGAGATCGCCGACGAGCGTCACCCGATCGAGGCGTCGCCCGAGGTCAAGGCCAAGGTCATGGCCGACTTCAAGGACGGC
The DNA here is from genome assembly GCF_041431135.1 of Streptomyces sp. NBC_00554. Lineage (NCBI taxonomy): Bacteria > Bacillati > Actinomycetota > Actinomycetes > Kitasatosporales > Streptomycetaceae > Streptomyces > Streptomyces sp. NBC_00554. The sequence goes on from NZ_CP107799.1 coordinate 7,423,562, forward strand.
GCCAAGGAGTCCGCGCTCGGTCGGCGCAAGCTGATCCGCAACACGATGTTCGGTGCGCTGGCCCTGTTCCCGCTCTCCGGCGTCATGCTGCTGCGCGACCTCGGCCCGCTGCCGGGGACCAGCCTCCGTCACACGATGTGGCGCAAGGGTCTGCAGCTCGTCAACATGAACACGAACGAGCCGCTGCGTCCCTCGGACGTCGTCGTCGGCTCGCTCACCTTCGCCAAGCCCGAGGGCCTGGAGGAGCACGACGAGGAGTTCCAGACCGAGATCGCCAAGGCGGCCCTGATGATCGTCCGGCTCCAGCCGGACAACATCAAGGACAAGCAGGAACTCGAGTGGTCGCACGAGGGCATCGTGGCGTACTCGAAGATCTGCACCCACGTCGGTTGCCCGATCTCCCTGTACGAGCAGCAGACGCACCACGTCCTCTGCCCGTGCCACCAGTCCACCTTCGACCTCTCCGACGGTGCCCGAGTGATCTTCGGCCCGGCCGGTCACGCCCTGCCGCAGCTGCGCATCGGTGTGAACGCTGAGGGTTACCTCGAGGCGCTCGGCGACTTCGAAGAGCCCGTCGGTCCTGCTTTCTGGGAGCGCGGATGAGCACTACGAAAACCCCCGACTCGGGCGAGTCGACCTCGCGGGAGAAGGCACCGGCGGGCGAGCGCGTCGCCGACTGGGCGGATGGCCGGCTGGGGATCTACTCCCTGGCCAAGACCAACATGCGCAAGATCTTCCCCGACCACTGGTCGTTCATGCTGGGTGAGATCTGCCTCTACAGCTTCATCATCATCATCCTCACGGGTGTGTATCTGACGCTGTTCTTCCACCCGTCGATGAACGAGGTGACGTACGACGGCAGCTATGTCCCGCTCCAGGGACAGCTGATGTCGGAGGCGTTCAACTCGACCATGCACATCTCCTTCGATGTGCGCGGTGGTCTGCTGATCCGGCAGATCCACCACTGGGCGGCGCTGATCTTCCTCGCCGGCATGTTCGTGCACATGATGCGCGTGTTCTTCACGGGTGCGTTCCGCAAGCCGCGTGAGGTCAACTGGCTGTTCGGCTTCCTGCTGTTCGTCCTGGGCATGTTCACCGGCTTCACCGGCTACTCGCTCCCGGACGACCTGCTCTCCGGCACCGGTGTGCGCTTCATGGAGGGCGCGGTCCTGTCCGTGCCGATCGTGGGCACGTACCTCTCGTTCTTCCTCTTCGGCGGCGAGTTCCCGGGCGGCGACTTCGTGGCCCGCTTCTACTCGATCCACGTACTGCTGCTGCCGGGCATCATGCTCGGCCTGGTGGTCGGCCACCTGATCCTGGTCTTCTACCACAAGCACACGCAGTTCGCGGGCCCCGGAAAGACGAACAACAACGTCGTCGGCATGCCGCTGCTGCCGGTCTACATGGCCAAGGCCGGAGGCTTCTTCTTCCTGGTCTTCGGTGTCATCGCGGCCGTCTCGGCGATCGCCTCGATCAACCCGATCTGGACCATGGGCCCCTACCGTCCGGACCAGGTGTCCACCGGCGCCCAGCCCGACTGGTACATGGGCTTCTCCGAAGGCCTGATCCGGTTCATGCCGGGCTGGGAGATCAACCTCTGGGGCCACACGCTCGTCCTGGGCGTGTTCATCCCGCTGGTGATCTTCCCGCTGGTCCTGGTCGCGATCGCGGTCTACCCGTTCATCGAGTCCTGGGTCACCGGCGACAAGCGCGAGCACCACATCCTGGACCGCCCGCGCAACGTCCCGACGCGCACGGCCTTCGGTGTCGCGTGGATCACCTGGTACATGGTTCTGCTGATCGGTGGTGGAAACGACCTCTGGGCCACGCACTTCCACCTGTCGATCAACTCGATCACCTGGTTCGTACGGATCGCGTTCTTCGTCGCTCCGGTGCTGGCGTTCGTCATCACCAAGCGGATCTGCCTCGGCCTTCAGCGCCGGGACCGGGACAAGGTGCTGCACGGCCGCGAGTCGGGCATCATCAAGCGCCTGCCGCACGGTGAGTTCATCGAGATCCACGAGCCGCTCAGCCAGGCGGCTCTGCACACGCTCACGGCGCACGAGCAGTACGAGCCGGCCCAGATCGGCCCGTCGGTCGACAAGAACGGTGTCGAGCGCAAGGTGAAGGGCTCGCAGAAGCTGCGCGCCAAGCTCAGCAAGGGCTACTACGGGGAGGACCAGCAGATCCCCAAGCCCACCGTCGAGGAGTACAAGGAGATCACGAGCGGCCACGGCCACCACTGATCTCCTCGACGATCCTCGCTGATCGCCACGGCTGGAGCCCCGTCCATTGCATGGACGGGGCTCTTTGCCGTCTCCCGGGCTGGATAGGGTGGACTCACCCCTACGTACGGGGGTGAGTCCACCCTCGTACCTCTCTGAGAACCCAGGAGCGACCATGAGCGCTGTGAACCCCGCTGGAGGCGACACCGCGGCGGGCCGTTCCTGGCCGGCGTTGCTGAACGGCCTGCTCGACGGCCGTGACCTGAGCGCGGACGACACCGCCTGGGCGATGAACCTGATGATGCGCGGTGAGGCGACCGACGCGCAGATCGCCGGGTTCGCGGTGGCTCTGCGGGCCAAGGGAGAGACCGTCGCGGAGATCACCGGGCTCGTACGGATGATGTACGAGCACGCCAATGTGATCGAGGTGCCGGGGGACACCGTCGACATCGTCGGCACGGGCGGTGACGGGGCGAAGACCGTCAACATCTCCACCATGTCGGCGATCGTCATCGCCGGTACGGGCGCGAAGGTCGTCAAGCACGGCAACCGGGCGGCCTCCTCGGCCTCCGGCGCGTCCGACGTGCTCGAGAAGCTCGGGGTCAACCTGGAGCTGACGACGAAGCGGGTGGCCGAGGTGGCCGAGGAGGCCGGGATCACCTTCTGCTTCGCGGTGAAGTTCCACCCGGCGCTGCGTCATGTGGGCGCCGCGCGCGGGCAGTTGGGAATCCGTACGGTCTTCAACGCACTCGGTCCGCTGACGAACCCGGCACGGGTGAAGGCGCAGGCGGTCGGGGTCGCGGACCCCCGCATGGCGCCGATCGTGGCGGGCGTCTTCGCGGAGCGCGGCAACTCCTCGCTGGTCTTCCGCGGCGACGACGGGCTCGACGAGCTGACCATCACGTCCACGTCCCGGGTGTGGGTCGTACGGGACGGAAAGGTCACCGAGGAGACCTTCGACCCGAGGGACGTCGGCATCGACCTGGTCCCGATCGAGGCGCTGCGTGGCGCGGACTCCACATACAACGCGGACGTGGCGCGCCGGCTGCTCGACGGTGAGACGGGCCCGGTGCGGGACGCCGTACTGCTGAACTCGGCGGCGGCGCTGGTGGCCCTGTCGCCGGGCGCCGGACCGCTCGCGGACCAGATCCGCGCCGGGATGGCGAAGGCGGCGGAGGCCATCGACTCGGGGGCGGCGAAGCGGACGCTGGAGCGGTGGGTGGCGGCCACCAACGCGTAGGCGGCGGCCGGGACGGGTCCAGCGGGTCCGTCGTGGCGTTTCGAGTGGGGCCGGGGCAGGACGCCCGGCCCCTTTCGCGTTCCGGGATCCGGACACGGGTTGCGGTGCCCCGATTGGGTCGCGTAGGTTTTTCGGCAGGTCATGAGTGACAGTCATGAGGCCCCGGCCGACTGTCCAGCAACCCTCCGTCCGTGGCGGGGTGCTCCGGGTGAAGACCAGGCCGTAGGCAGCGAGGTCTACGGCAAGCGCGGACCCCTCGCCCTCGATTGAGGGATGGAGCCCAGGGGTCCTGGTCATTCGAGGGAGCCTTCTGTGAGCAAGCGAATGCGATAGGGCGCAGAGCCCCTCTCCGCATACCCCTTTCACCTTTTCCCGCGCTGAGCCGTACGTCCCCGTACCCGCTCGCGCGGTGATTCCCCCTGCCTCTCACAGGAGCTCGCCATGTCTGTCTCCACCGCTGCCGCCGACCAGACCATTTGTGCCCAGCTGCCCGTTCTGGGCCGGGATGTCACCGTCCCGCTCGTCACCGGTGGCGAGGTCACGTACGCCGCTCTCGACTACGCCGCCAGCGCCCCGGCCCTCCAGCGCGTGTGGGACGACGTGGCCGCGTACGCCCCGTACTACGGCAGCGTGCACCGCGGGGCGGGGTACCTGTCCCAGCTCTCCACCGACCTCTTCGAGAACTCCCGCACCACCGTCGCCGAGTTCCTGGACTGCCGTGCGGACGACCAGGTCGTCTTCACCCGGTCGACCACTGACTCGCTCAACCTGCTCGCCGGGGCTCTTCCGGCCGACTGCCAGGTCTTCGTCTTCGAGACCGAGCACCACGCCTCGCTGCTGCCCTGGCGGGACGCGCGGGTGACCTACCTGAACGCCCCGCGTACGCCTCAGGAGGCCGTCGCGACCCTGGAGGGCGCCCTCGCCGGCCGTGACCCCCACGGTCCGGCCCTGGTCTGCGTCACGGGCGCCTCGAACGTCACCGGTGAACTGTGGCCGGTGCGTGAACTGGCCGCCGCCGCCCACGCGCACGGCGCGCGCATCGTCCTCGACGCCGCGCAGCTCGCCCCGCACCACCCGGTGTCGGTGCGCGACCTCGACGTCGACTGGGTCGCCTTCTCCGGGCACAAGCTGTACGCCCCCTTCGGCTCCGGTGTCCTCGCGGGCCGCTCCGACTGGCTGCGCGAGGCCGAGCCGTACCTCGCGGGCGGCGGCGCCAGCCGCAAGGTGTCCCGGCGTACGGACGGCGGCGTGGACGTGGAGTGGCACGAGAGCGCCGCCCGGCACGAGGCGGGCTCGCCGAACGTGATCGGCGTGTACTCGATCGCGTCCGCCTGCAAGGCGCTCACCGAGGCCGGTTTCGACACGCTCGTCGCCCGTGAGCAGCAGCTCATCGAGACCGTCCGCGCGGGTCTCGCCGAAGTGCCCGAGGTGCGGGTCCTCTCGCTCTTCGGCGACGACGCCCCGCGCGTCGGCGTCATCTCCTTCGTCGTCGAGGGCTGGAACAGCTCGCACTTCGCGGCCGCGCTGTCCGCCGAGTACGGCATCGGGGTGCGCGACGGCCTGTTCTGCGCCCACCCGCTGGTGCGCACCCTCCTCGGCAGCGACCCTCAGACCCAGGGCGAGTGCGGCGCCCCCGAGGCCGCGCCCGGCGAGAAGTCCCTCAACGCCATCCGCGTCAGCTTCGGCGCGGGCACCCCGGACGAGCACGTCGAGCGTTTCGTCCGCGCGGTCAAGGAGCTCGTCCGCGATGGCGCCAAGTGGAACTACCGTACGGAGGACGGGCGTTGCGTCCCGGCCGTGTAATCGCCTGACAGGAGCACGGCGTATACGCTCCCCCTCGGCGGCCGTACGGCAAACAGGGGAGTTGCGGGGAGTGCAGGCGCTGCGGGAGACGGATCCACGGCGGATCGGTCCGTACGAGGTGCTCGGGAGGCTTGGCTCGGGCGGCATGGGCGAGGTCTATCTCGCCGAGTCGCGGGCCGGGCTCCGGCTGGCCGTGAAAGTGGTGCGGGCCGAGCACGCGGAGGACCGCACCTTCCGCGCCCGGTTCCGCCAGGAGGTACGGGCCGCGCAGACCGTCGGCGGGACCGGGACGTACACCGCACGGGTGGTCGACGCCGACCCCGAGGGTGAACGGCCTTGGATGGCAACGGAGTTCGTCGACGGGCCGAACCTGCGCGACGCGGTCCTCGACGGCGGGCCGCTGCCCGAGGACGCGGTACTCACCTTCGCGGCCGCACTGGGCGAGGCCCTCGCCGCGATCCACGCCAAGGGCATGGTGCACCGCGACCTCAAGCCGTCCAACATCCTCCTTGCACCGGACGGTCCGCGGGTCATCGACTTCGGGATCGTACGGGCGCTTGAGGCGACGGCGATGACCCGCACCGGCACCATGGTCGGCTCGGTCGGATACGTCTCGCCCGAACAGATCCGCAACGGCTCCGAGGTGGGACCGCCGAGTGACGTCTTCGCGCTGGGCGCCGTACTGGCGTACGCGTCGAGCGGCCGCGAGCCCTTCGGGGAGGGTCAGGACTCGGTGATCCTGCTGCGCATCATGACGCGGGACTTCGATCTCTCGGGGGTCCCGGCGCGCTTGCTTCCGCTGGTCGAGGCCTGTCTGCGGGAGGAGCCCGGGGAGCGGCCCACCCCGGAGGAAGTGGTCACGGCCGCCGGGCACACGGCGGCCTCCCTGCGGGCAGGGCTGCGGCCGGGGTGGCTCGCCCCCGCACCGGCGACGGCCGCGGGGGACGAACGGTGGCTTCCGGAGCGCGAGTCGGGCGAGGGAGAGAGCCGCGTCGAGTACGTCGCTCCGGTGACGGTCACGGGAGCTTCGGCGCCGACTGTCGCATCGGCACCCGAACGGCCTTCGCGGAGGCGGCTGTTGACGGCTTTCGGGGGTGGGGCGGTGGTCGCGGCCACCGGGGGAGCCGGCTGGTGGCTGTGGCTGCGCAGGCCCGGGCAGGAGAGCGGAACGCAAGGACCGGAGTCCCCCGAGACCGCGTCCGCGGCGGGCGTGCAGAATCCCGCCGCCCTCGCCTGGCAGTACGACGCCGCGGGGCTCGGCGGCATGTACGGACCCTGCGTCGCCGTGTCGCCGGACGGCGAGGTCGTCTACTTCGGGGACGCGAACGGGAAGCTGCAGGCGCTGTCCCGTGCGGGCGGGCGGCGCTGGGCGCTCAAGCTCGGCGAGGAGGTGTCGACGCCCGTCGTCACCCCGGACGGGATCTTCTGCGTCGTCTGGGACCAGGAGCGGGTGCGGCGCCGGCTGTGCGCGGTGGACGCGACGGGGAAGCTCATGTGGACCAGCACCCTCGGCGAGAACGGCTACGCCCCGCCCGTTCTCGCGGGTGCGGATGTGGTGGTGGCCACCGGCGACACCGACGTGGGAGGCCTGCGCTGCTACGCCGCCGACGGTGCCGTGCTGTGGAGCGCCACCACGCCCGCCGGTCCGACCGGCATCCCTCTGGTGGCGGGCGAAGTGATCTACACAGGAACCTTCGGCGACCGCCTGGTGGCCCTGAACGCCACCGACGGCACCCGGATCTGGTCGGTCGCCGCGGGCACCGACATCGGCCGGCCCGCGCTGGTCGGCGAGGTCCTCCTGGCCGAGTCCGGCGGCGAGACGAACCGGCACGCCTTCAGCCTGGACGGCAAGAAGCTGTGGGAGCGGTCGACGGACGGCAACGGGCTGCTGGTCACCGGGAACAAGTCGCTTGCGATCACCACCGGGCAGGGCACCGTCGACGCGATCAGGGCGGCCGACGGCTCCACCGCGTGGACGTACGAGATCGGCGGCGACTGGCTGCCGGGACCGGCGGTGGCCGCAGACCGAATCTATGTGCGAAGCGGGCTCGTCCTGTGCGCCCTGGGCCTGGACGGCAAGCCGCTGTGGAGCGAGGCGCTCGGCAAGTCGACCGGGGAGGACCAGCACAGCCCGGTACTGAGCGACAGGCGCCTCTACGTTCCCTCCGGGGGCGGAATCGCCGCCGTGGACGTCAGCGCCTGACCGGGACCGGCTCTCAGCCGTCCAGGCCGATCGCGAACGCCGCCTCCAGGTCGTGCTGGGAGTACGTACGGAACGCGACGTGGGTGTCCGTGCCCTCGACGCCCGGGATCTTGCTGATCTTGCCGGGGATGACGTCCGCCAGGTCGTCGTGGGCCTTCACGCGGACCATGGCGATCAGGTCGTACGTACCGGTGACCGAGAAGACCTCGCTGACGCTGTCGAGGGCGGCGATCGATTCCGCGATCTCGGGGATCCGGTCCACGCTGGTCTTGATGAGCACGATCGCGGTGATCACGGCTGGTTTTCTCCCTCGGGGGCCGCGGCTGGGGTCTTCACTCTAGCCGTACGGCCGAAGCGCACCCACGCGTAGACGAAGCCCAGCGAGAAGCCCACCAGGTGGGCCAGATAGGCGACCCCGGGACCGGCGGAGACGCGGCCCGCCGCCAGCCATTGCAGGGTCACCCAGAAGGGCAGCACCACCCAGGCCGGGAAGCGCAGCGGCAGGAAGAAGAGGAACGGGAAGAGACTGGTCACCCGGGCCTTGGGGAACAGGTACAGGAACGCGCCGAGCACCGCGGAGATCGCCCCGGAGGCGCCGACCAGGGTCTGCTGGGACTCGGCGTTGGCGGCCGCGTAGCCCAGCAGGGCGAGATAACCGCAGCCCAGATAGAAGAGGGCGAACTCGACGTGCCCCATGCGTTCCTCGGTCATCGCCCCGAAGACGTAGAAGAAGAGCATGTTGCCGAGGAGGTGGAGCCAGCCGCCGTGGATGAACAGGGCCGTGGCCGGAGTGAGCGCCGCACGCGCGTCCCCGGTGAACAGTTCGGAGGGCACCACCCCCCAGCGGCGGAAGTAGGCCCGCTGGGCGGCCAGCAGCTCGTCCCCGGTGCCGTACACCGGATTGAGTCCCGAGGCCGGGCCGATCACGAAGATCAGGCAGCACAGGACGATCAGCCCGTACGTCACCGGCGCCGACCGACCCCGCACCGTCCTGCCGACCGTCGTACTCCAGTTGCCGATCATGGTGCAGAGCATGGCGTAACCGGACGGATGAGCACAGACCGCCTCGCCGCAGTGGACGGCCGAGCGTCGAGTACCCGCCAGGCCTTAGGGTTACGAGCCATACGCACCAGGGAGACTGGCGCGGTACGGATACCAGAAGGAAAGCGACACCTACATGACGGTTCCCCTCCCGACTGCCGAGACCCGGTGGCGCTGCACGCTCTGCGGCAACCTCACGCGGTTCGACGTGACCCGTTCGTCGAAGGTCGTCGAATATGTGCACCTCGACCTCGCCGGGGAGCCCAAGGTCGAGGAGCGCGAGGTGGTCAGTGAGACCATCGAGTCGGTGCGCTGTCGCTGGTGCAACGCGTTGGATCAGGTGGAACTCGTGGACAGGCCGGGTGCCGGCTCCTGAGGGAGCGGGCCCCACTGATATTGGGGTGACGGATGGTGGAGACCACAGGCGGGGAGCCGGACGACGGCGCCGCCGAGGTGCTCGACCGTCCGCTGCCCGACGGCGTGCGCCGACGGGTCGTGCAGATCGTCTCCGACGGCTTCGGCGGGCTGACCATCGGTGAACTGCCCACGCAGTTGCGGCAGTTCGCGCGGTTCGCGCCGAATCGGCGGGCCAAGTTCGCCGGTAACGCGATGGCCTCCGCGCTGGAGACCGACCCGCTCTTCAGGCAGCGTATCGCCGAGAAGCTGAGAGAGGCGCAGCCGGAGCTGACCGGCGCCCTCGACTCCGGCGCGCCGCCCCCGGCCGCGGATCCGCTGGACGTGGCGGCCGCGGCCTATGTGCTGCGACCCACGGGCTGGGTGAAGCTGGTGGCCGCCGCGGGCGAGGAGGCCCTGCGGGCGGACGCCGAGCGCGCCGACGAGGAGAGCCGGGCGGAGCTGGAGCGGCTGCGCCAGGAGCTCGCGGAGGCCCGCGGCCATACGAAGGCGGAGACCGAACGGCTGCGTACGGAGCTGGAGTCGGCGAAGAAGGAAGCCGAATCGCTTCACCGCAAGCTGCGCGGCGCCCTCAGTGACGTCAAGCGCGGCGAGGCGGCCGTGCGCAAGCTCCAGGCCGAGACGGACACCGCGCGGGCCGAGGTGCAGGCTCAGCTGTCCGCCGCCGAGAGCGAGACCCGGCGGCTCAAGGCGCGGCTCGGGGAGGCCGAGGCGGCCCTGGAGGCGACGCGGAGAGCGGCGCGCGAGGGGCGCAGCGTCGAGGACATGCGCGTACGACTGCTGCTCGACACGGTGCTCGAGGCCACCCAGGGGCTGCGGCGGGAGCTCGCGCTGCCGCCCGTCTCCGTGCGGCCCGCCGAGACCGTCGACGCGGTCGAACCGGGACGGATGACGCCGAAGGACATCGCCGCCCGCGCGCTGTCCGAAAACGATCCCGCGATCCTCGACCAGTTGCTCGCGCTGCCGCAGGCGCATCTGGTGGTCGACGGCTACAACGTCACCAAGACCGGCTATCCGCAGATGCCGTTGGAGAAGCAGCGGCTCAGGCTGCTCGGGCAGCTCTCGCAGCTCGCCGCGCAGACCGGCGCCGAGGTGACGTGTGTCTTCGACGGGGCCGAGCTGGCCGCGCCCGTGCTGCTCGCGCCGCCGCGCGGGGTGAGGGTGCTGTTCTCCAAGGCCGGTGTCACGGCGGACGAGTTGATCCGCCAGCTGGTGCGCGCCGAGCCGCCGGGGCGGCCGGTCATCGTCGTCTCCACCGACCGTGAGGTGGCCGACGGGATCGCCAAGGCGGGTGCGCGCCCGGTGGCCTCGGTGGTGCTCCTCAAGCGCTTCTCGCACGGTTAGCCCGAAGCGCTTCTCGCACGGTTGGCCCGCGCGTTCGGCCGGATGCCGCGTACGCCCCAAAGGCAACCTACGCACCATGCGTAACGTCTGGGCTTGATGCCCGGATTGGCGAGACCTTCACGCAACGTACTGTCAAATGTGCATTACTGCATGTGAGTTGTGTGCAAAGAATGCGCTCGGTGAACGAGATTTTTCCCATCAGGATTTGAACTGATCACAAGAAGGTCACTAGGGTCAGGCCTCGAACCTCTGCTCGGGTGATCACTCATTGGGAGTGACGGTGGAGGGGGCCCCGCCCGTCGGAGCAATCGGCAGGCGGCTGGAGGAAGAAGGAGCTCGCCTTCGTGGCGTCCCACCGTCGTCCCAAGCAGCCGAGCCGCACCCGTGTGACCGTGCTCACCACCGCCGCGGCAGCCGCCGTGGTCCTCAGCGCGAATGCCGCGAACGCCGCGCCGAGCGAGAAGCCGAGCGTCGACGAGGTCAAGACCAAGGTCGACAAGCTTCAGGAGGAGGCCGAGCAGGCCTCCGAGAAGCTCAACGGCGCCACGGAGAAGCAGGACAAGCTCCAGAAGCAGATCGACACGCTCCAGGACAACGTGGCCCGCGGCCAGGAGGAGCTCAACGACCTGCGCGACGGCCTCGGTTCGATGGCCACCGCCCAGTACCGCACCGGCGCCATCGACCCCTCCGTGCAGCTGTTCCTCTCCGCGGACCCGGACGACTACCTCGACAAGGCGTCCACGATGGACCAGCTGAGCAATCAGCAGGTCGAGACGTTGAAGAAGGTCCAGGAGAAGCAGCGTTCGCTCGCCCAGCAGCGCGAGGAAGCCTCCGAGAAGCTCAAGGACCTCGCCAGCACCCGGACCGAGCTGGCCAAGAACAAGAAGGAAGTCCAGGCCAAGCTCGCCGAGGCGAACCGGCTCCTCAACACCCTGACGGCCGCGGAGCAGGCAGCCCTCGACGCGAAAGAGGCGCAGGCCAGCAGCGCCGCTCAGGCCGCCGCCGGCGGGTCGACCGCTCCCGCCTCGGGCCGCGCCTCCTCCGCGTACGCCGCCGCGCAGTCCAAGCTCGGCTCGCCGTACGTCTACGGCGCCTCGGGACCCTCTTCGTTCGACTGCTCGGGTCTGACCTCCTGGGCCTACGCCCAGGCCGGTGTCTCCATACCGCGCACCTCGCAGGCGCAGGCCAGTGCCGGCACCCGGATCTACTCGCAGAGCGATCTCCAGGTCGGCGACCTGGTCATCTTCTACAGCGACCAGCACCACGTCGGTTTCTACGCGGGCAACGGCCAGGTGCTGCACGCCCCGCGCTCCGGCACGGTCGTTCGCTACGAGTCGATCGGCAACATGCCCTTCCAGTTCGGCGTCCGGATCTGACGCACCCGCTCCCAGGAGCCTGTCGCCACGCCGCCCAAACGGGCGAATCGCGGTGACTCGAGCTGACCCCACACCCCGTCGGTGACCTGCGTCTCCGGCGGGGTGTCACGTTGTGTGCCCGCCGGGGTCTTTGGCCGGTGCGTAGTGGCACGGCTACTGTCTGCCGCGTTTCCCCCAACTCCGGGGGAGCGTCAGCGGAAGGGAGTGCGGCCACTCGTGGGGTCCCATCGCCGCCTTGCACCGTCCGGCTCCGACCGGGGCTTCGGCGCCGCCGGTTTCGCCGTCTGCGTGATGTCCGCCGCCGCCGCGGCCCTCGGCGCCGTACCGGCCGCCGGAGCGCCCCAGGACGACACCCGGGCCGAGGTGGACCGCCTGTACGAGCAGGCCGAGAAGGCCACCGAGGAGTACAACCAGGCCGACGAGCGCGCCGACTCGCTGCGCGAGCAGGTGAGTGACGCCCAGGACGAGATCGCCCGGCAGCAGGAACGCATCAACACCATGCGGGACGCGCTCGGTTCGCTCGCCGGGGCCCAGTACCGCTCGGGCGGCATCGACCCCTCCCTCGCGCTGCTGTTCTCCGACGACCCCGACGACTACCTCGACAAGGCCGCCGTGCTCGACCGGATCAACGCCCACCAGGCCGGCGAACTCAAGGACCTCCAGTCCGCCATGCGCGACCTTGCCCAGCGGCGCGAGGAGGCCACCGGCAAGCTCGCCGAGCTGGAGAAGAGCCGCAAGGCCGTCGCCCAGCACAAACGCACCGTCGAGCAGAAGCTGACCCGGGCGCGGCAGCTGCTCAACGCGCTGCCGGACTCCCTGCGCGCCGCCTATGACCGGGCCTCCCGCTCCGGGCGCTCCGACATGCCCGACTTCGGGGGCGCGGTCCCCGCCTCGGGGCGTGCGGCCGCCGCCGTCGCCGCGGCCCGCTCCGCGCTCGGCCGTCCGTACGTGTGGGGCTCCAACGGGCCCGGCGGCTTCGACTGTTCGGGCCTCATGCAGTGGTCGTACGGGCAGGCCGGGGTCGGTCTGCCACGCACCTCGCAGGCCCAGCGGAACGCCGGACGGCAGGTGCCGCTCGCCCAGGCACAGCCCGGCGACCTGGTCGCCTACCGCGACGACGCCAGCCACATCGCGATGTACATGGGCAACGGGCAGGTGATCCACGCGCCCTACCCGGGCGCGCCCGTCCGCTACGACCCGGTGGGCATGATGCCGGTCTCGTCGGTCACCAGGGTCTGACCCCGCGCGAACTCGCCGTACGATCGGGAACGTGGCTGGTCGAAGGCGCGCGTCGCGAGCGGGGCTCTCCCTGGTGCTGTTGCTCGCCGTGCTGGTGGGCTGCGGCGGCCGCACCGCCTCGGACAGCGCGCAGGCCGAGGTGCAGCGGGTACTGGACCGGCGGGCGGCGGCCGTCCTCGACCGGGACGAACCGGCGTACCGGGCCACCGGTCAATCGGCCGCGTCCGTCGCCGAGTTCGGGAATCTCCGCGAGGTCCCGCTGGCGGCCTGGTCGTACCGCGTGACCGGCTTCCACCGCTCCGGCGACCGGGCCACCGCCGACGCCGAGCTGAGCTACCGCGTCGAGGGCTACGACAAGGCGCCCGTGACGGCCGCCCGCGACCTGAGCCTGACCCGTAGCGGCGGGAAGTGGTACGTCGTCTCGGACGAGCCCGCCAAGGACGCCAGCGAGCAGTTGTGGGAGCAGGGGGCGGTGACGGTCCTGCGGGGTGAGCACAGCCTCGTGATGGGCGTCGGGCAGTCGGACGAGCGGCTGCGCGCCTACGCGGGCATCGCGGACCGTGCCGTGCCCGCCGTGTCCCAGGCGTGGGGCACCGACTGGTCGGCCCATGTCGTCGTGCTCGTACCGAGGTCGCTGGAGGGCATGGCGGGGCTGCTGGGCGCCGCGGCGTCCGGGTACCAGGGCATCGCGGCGGTCACCACCGGCGAGGCGGGCGCCTCGGCGAAGGCACCCGCGGACCGGATCATCGTCAACCCCGACGCGTACGGCGTCCTCGGCGACTTCGGCAAACAGGTCGTCCTCACCCACGAGACCACGCATGTCGCGACCCGCACCCACACCACCGCCGCCACCCCGCTGTGGCTCTCCGAGGGCTACGCGGACTGGGTCGGCTACCTCGGCAGCGGGCGCACCGCCGTACAGGTCGCGCCGGAGCTGGAGCGTGCCGTCGTGGACGGGCATGTCCCGGCCGCGCTGCCGGTCGACGCGGACTTCGGGTTCACCGGGGACGCGGGGAAGCTGGCGCAGGCGTACGAGGGCGGCTGGATGGCCTGCCGGCTGATCGCGGACCGCTGGGGCGAGGTCCGCCTCAACGACTTCTACCGGGCCGTGGGTGAGCACGAGAAGCGGTCGGGGGCGGTCGAGGACGCGCTGCGGGATGTGCTGGGTACGACGCCGCAGGAGTTCACGGAACTGTGGCGGGACTATCTGCAGGCGCAGCTGGGCTGAGCCTCGGCAGGCTCGGCCGGTTCAGCTCTCCAGCTGTGTGATGGCCTCCGCCAGCCACTTCCGCTCCGCCTCGCCCGTCGCCCGCGCCACCCGGAGCATGCCTTGCCGGAAGAGGTCGTCGGTCTCCTCCGCCCGTACGGGGCTGCCGTCCCGGTAGAAGAAGCTCGCGGGCGTCTCCAGGAACTCCTGGCGGCGGCGCAGCACCGCAGCCTGCTCGCGGGGGTCGGGGAGGTGGCGCAGGAACGCCAGCAGCGTGTTGAAGCGGACCTGGTCGGTGATCTCCGTCTGCTTGGGGTGGCGCAGCCGCTCCAGGAGGTCCTCGCGCCCCTTGTCGGTGAGCGACAGGATGCGGCGGGGGGCCGCGCTGCTGCCCGGCTCCGCGTGCTGGTCCAGCTTGCCCGCGGTGATCAGGCGGGTGATCGCCGGGTAGAGCGCGCCGTCACTGACCGGGCGGACATGGCCGCTCAGCGCCTTGATCCGCTCCTTCAACTCGTAGCCGTGCAGGGGCTCTTCGGACAGGAAGCCCAGGATCGACAGCTCCAGCATGCGGCGACTCCTCGTGGACGATGCGGCCGATGTTGACGATTGCGCGTCTCGCACGAACATGCTACCTCTTATCGAGCTACCTCTAAACGAGGTAGCTCACATCGAGGGAGTCCATGTGAACGCCCATCGCAAGCAGCTCATAGCGCTCGCCCACCCCGTCTACCTCTCCCTGCTCGCCTCCGTCGCCGCCGGGATCATCAACACCGTCTGGGTCTCCCGGCTCGGCGGCGCCGCGGTGGCCGCCGTCGCCGTCGCGACCAACGCCGAGAACGTGCTGCTCGGCGTCGCCCTGGTCTTCGCCTCCGGTACGACCGTCCTGGTCGCGCACGCCAGAGGGGCCCGGGACCCGGGTGCGGTCCGGGCGGCCGTCCGCGGGGGATGGGCGCTGTTCGCGGTGGTGACGCCGGTGGTCGCCGTGGGCGGATACCTGCTGCGGGAGCCGCTGGCCCGGCTCGTCCTCGGCGGCGACGGACGCGCCCTGTCCCTCGCCGTCGGGTACTTCGCGATCTCCCTGCCGGGCATCGCCGTCTTCTTCGCCCAGAACCTCGTCGACGGCATCCTGAAGGGCACCGGCGACACCCGCACCCCGATGCGCCTGGCCCTCCTCGCCAACGGCCTCATCCTCGGACTCGACCCGCTGCTCATCCACGCGTACGGCGTCCAGGGCGCCGCCGTCTCGACGGTGCTGTGCCGCTGCCTGGCCCTGGCGGTCGGGCTGCGTGCCCTGCGCCGCAACGCGCTGCTGCGGGAGTCGGCGGCCTTCCCGCCCTCGGAGGCCACCGGAGCCGCACTCCGGCGCACCCTGACGACCGGGCTGCCGATGTCCGCCGACTTCACCGTGCGGCAGGGCGGGGCGCTGGTCCTGGTCGCGATCGTGGCCCGGCTCGGGGTGACGGCGGTGGCCGCGTACTCCATCGCGTACAAGGTCATGTACGTCGCGACCATGGCGTTCTACTCGGTCCGGCAGGCCGCCTCGATCCACACGGCACACCTGCGGGGCGCGGGCCACGACGAGCGGGATGCCGTCGGACGGCAGGCCGTACTCGTCTCGGGGGCGGCCGGGCTGCTCGCTGCGGCGCTGCTCGGCGTTCTCGCCCCCTGGATCATGGCGGCCTTCGGCGCCGGTCCCGAGGTCGCGCACGAGGGGGTGCTCTTCCTGCGCTGCGTCGGGCCCTACCTGCTGCTGATGGCCTGCTTCATCGCACTCGGCGGGGTCTTCGAGGGGAGCGGGGGAGCGCCGCTGCTGCTACGGGTGACGCTGCTCGGGACGGTGTTCCAACTCCCGCTCGCCTACGCCTTGTCGGGGCTCGGGCTGCCCGGGATCTGTCTCGCCCTGGCGCTGTCCATGACCGTGCAGTGCGCCGTACTCCGGGTGTGGGCCGGGCGTCAGGAGGACGCCGAGGTCTCCCTGGTACGGGCCGCCTGAGCGGGGAGCGCCAGGGAGGGCTCGGAGACCGTGTCGCGCCAGAGCAGCACGGCGGCGGACACGGTGGCGATCACCAGGAGGCCGTTGCGGACGAAGAGGAGGGTGACGCCGAGACCGTCGCTGACCACGACGTGCGAGAACCAGACCGGGAACTCCAGGACCGTCACGAACGACGCGATCAGCACCAGGCCGACCGGCAGGCCCATCCGACTGCCGCGGAAGCACAGGCAGACGGCCGCGAGTCCGACCAGCCACACCATGTACTGCGGGCTGATCACCCGGCTCGTGGTCGTGAACATCAGCACCGCCACGAACGCGGCGTCGGCCAGCGTGTGCGCCAGGAACCGCTTCGCGCACAGCCGCCACAGCAGCAGCCAGCCGAAGGAGACCGCGGTGAGCACCAGCGCCACCGTGCTCACCAGGGCGACGCCCTCGCCGAGGAACTCCACGGAACCGTAGTTGAGCAGCACCTGCCCGTCCCAGCCGTACTGCCGGGCCACATGGAAGACGAGGGAGCCGAGCGACTCCACCTCGGTGCCGCGGTCGCGCTGGAAGGTCAGGAAGGCGAAGGCGCCCGGCATCGACACCGAGAACAGCACCGCGATCCCCGCCGCGGAGACCGCCGCCGCGGCCCACGCACGACGCTTCACGGCGCCGACGAGCAGCAGCACCGGCCACACCTTCAGCATCGCCCCGAAGCCCACGAGCGCCCCCATCACCCGCGGATGGCGCGCCCCGGCGAGCAACGCCGCCACCACGACGGCCGTCACCATCACGTCGTACCGCGCGTACACGGTCGGCCCGAGCAGCGGTACGCCGATCACCCACACCCAGGCGCCGCGCAGCGACTTGCCGGAGCGCAGGCCCGCGTACTGGAGCAGCCCGAACACCACGAGGTCGGCGAGGAAGGCCAGCACGAAGAAGGCCGACGCGTAGTCGAGGAAGGGCAGCAGCCCGGGGGAGAGGATCGGCAGGGCGGCGGCCGGCGGGTACTGCCAGGTGACGTCGTCCAGCGGGAAGGTGCCGGTGCGCAGGACCTCGTACCAGCCCTGGTAGATCACCGAGACGTCGCTCGTGACGTCCGGGCCCGGGAAGACGAGGACCTTGAAGACGAAGAGCAGCAGTACCAGCCTGGTCAGACCCCAGGTTCCCAGCATCGCGTACGGGAACCTCGCCCCCCTTGCGCCCGTCATTCGCACCTGGCCCTTGTTCGTCCGGATCTCGCGCGTCCCGCGAGTGCTCCGAGGATGTGGTCTGGCGGGGTCATGATGGCGCGCGGTGCTGTGCGGAAGCCATCAAGCGCGGCCGTGCGGACCTGTGAGTATAGGTTCGCTAGTGTCGAACACGATGCACAAGACCCTGATCGTGACGAACGACTTCCCGCCCAGGCCGGGCGGCATCCAGGCCTTCCTGCACAACATGGCGCTGCGTCTGGACCCCGAGCGGATCGTCGTCTACGCCTCCACCTGGAAGCGCGGCCGCGAGGGCGCCGAGGCCACGGCCGCCTTCGACGCCGAGCAGCCCTTCACCGTCGTACGCGACCGCACGACGATGCTGTTGCCCACGCCCGCGGCCACCCGGCGCGCCGTCGGACTGCTGCGGGAACACGGCTGTACGTCGGTGTGGTTCGGGGCGGCGGCCCCGCTCGGCCTGATGGCGCCCGCGTTGCGCCGGGCGGGCGCGCGACGCCTTGTGGCCACCACCCACGGGCACGAGGCCGGGTGGGCCCAACTGCCCGCGGCGCGTGGGCTGTTGCGCCGGATCGGCGAGTCCACGGACACCATCACCTACCTCGGGGAGTACACGCGCTCCCGGATCGCCACCGCGCTCACCCCGGACGCCGCCTCGCGCATGGTCCAGCTGCCGCCCGGCGTCGACGAGAAGACCTTCCACCCCGGCTCGGGCGGCGACGAGATCCGCGCCCGGCTCGGGCTCACCGACCGCCCGGTCGTCGTCTGCGTCTCGCGGCTCGTCCCGCGCAAGGGGCAGGACACCCTCGTCCTCGCGATGCCGCGGATCCTGGCCAAGGAGCCGGAGGCGGTGCTGCTGATCGTCGGCGGCGGACCGTACGAGAAGCAGCTGCGGGGGCTCGCACACGAGACGGGGGTCGCCGGCTCGGTCCGCTTCACCGGCGCGGTGCCCTGGTCGGAGCTGCCCGCGCACTACGGCGCGGGCGACGTCTTCGCGATGCCCTGCCGTACGCGGCGCGGCGGGCTCGACGTGGAGGGGCTCGGCATCGTCTACCTGGAGGCGTCCGCGACCGGACTGCCGGTTGTCGCCGGCGACTCCGGCGGTGCGCCGGACGCGGTGCTTGACGGTGAGACGGGGTGGGTCGTCCGGGGCGGTTCGCCTGAGGAGGCCGCCGACCGGATCGTCGCCCTGCTCGGCGACTCCGAGCTGCGCCGCCGGATGGGGGAGCGGGGGCGTGAGTGGGTCGAGGAGAGGTGGCGCTGGGATCTGCTGGCGGGGCGGTTGAGGGAGTTGCTGTAGTGCCTAACGGGGTGCCGCTTGCTGACCTACGGCGACTGCGGGTGGTTGTGGGCTGGCCGCGCAGTTCCCCGCGCCCCTACAGGGCGCCTCCACAGGAGCGCCCCTTTAGGGGCGCGGGGAACTGCGCGAGCAACCAGCCACGGTCGGTAAGCCGCGAGAACACCCCCGCCCCTACGGCGGGATTTCGTCGCTGGGGCGTCAGCCCCGATAAATCGCCTCGATCTCGTCGGCGTAATCCTTGGCAACCACGTTGCGCTTGAGCTTCAGGGACGGAGTCAGATGCCCCGACTCCTCGCTGAACTGCTGAGCGAGGATCCGGAACTTCCGTACCGACTCCGCCTTGGACACCGCCGCGTTGCCGTCGTCGATGGCGTCCTGGATCGCGGCCAGCAGATCCGCGTCCTCGCGGAGTGACACCGCGGTCGAGTCGGCAGGCTTCCCGTGCTCGGTGGCCCAGCGGCCCAGGAACTCCTCGTCGATGGTGACCAGCGCGCCGACGAACGGGCGCCCGTCGCCGACCACCATGCACTCGGCGACCAGCGCGTGCGCGCGGATGCGGTCCTCGATCACGGCCGGGGCGACGTTCTTGCCGCCCGCAGTGACGATGATCTCCTTCTTGCGGCCGGTGATCCGGAGATAGCCGTCCTCGTCGAGGGTGCCGATGTCACCGGTGTGGAACCAGCCGTCGGCGAGGGCCTCGGCGGTCGCGGCCTCGTTGTTCCAGTACCCCTTGAACAGGTGCTCGCCGTGCAGCAGCACCTCGCCGTCGTCCGCGATCCGCACGACGGAGCCGGGCAGCGGCTGGCCGACCGTACCGATCTTCTGGCGGTCCCACGGGTTGAAGGCGGTCGCCGCACAGGACTCGGTCAGGCCGTAGCCCTCCAGGACCGTGAAGCCGATGCCGCGGAAGAAGTGCCCGAGGCGCTCGCCGAGCGGGGCGCCACCGGAGATCGCGTACTCGCCCTTGCCGCCGAGTACGGCCCGCAGCTTGCTGTAGACGAGCTTGTCGAAGGTCTTGTACTTGATCTTCAGACCGAGGGACGGGCCCGAGGGGGTGTCCAGCGCGCGGCTGTACGCGATCGCCGTGTCCGCCGCCTTGTCGAAGATCTTGCCCTTGCCGTCGGCCTGCGCCTTGGCGCGCGCCGAGTTGTAGACCTTCTCGAAGACGCGCGGCACACCGAGGATCAGCGTCGGCCGGAACGAGGCCAGTTCGTCGGTGAGGTTCTTGATGTCCGGGACCATGCCCAGCTTGATCGGCGCCATCATCGGCGCGACCTGCACGAGCCGCCCGAAGACGTGCGCGAGCGGCAGGAAGAGGAGCACCGAGCACTCGCCCGTACGGAACAGGGGGCGCAGCCGCTCCACGATGTTGCCGCACTCGGCGAAGAAGCTGCGGTGTGTGAGGACGCAGCCCTTGGGGCGGCCGGTCGTCCCGCTCGTGTAGACGATGGTCGCCGCGTCGTCGGCCTTGGCGAGCGAGCTGCGCTCCTCGACCGTCTCGTCGGTGACGTCCTTGCCGGCGCGGCCCAGCTCCTCGACGCCGCCGCCCTCGATCTGCCACACCTGCTTCAGCGCGGGCAGCCGGTCACGGACCGACTCCACGGCGGCCGCGTGCGCGTCCAGCTCGACGACACAGGCGGTCGCGCCCGAGTCGCTGAGGATCCACTGCACCTGCTCCGCCGAGCTGGTCTCGTACACCGGCACGGTGACCGCGCCCGCGCTCCAGATCGCGAAGTCGAGCAGCGTCCACTCGTAGCGGGTACGGGACATCAGGCCGACCCGGTCGCCGGGCAGCACGCCCGACGCGATCAGACCCTTGGCCGCGGCCCGTACCTCGGCAAGGAAGACGGTGGCCGTGACATCCGTCCACGCGCCGCCGACCTTGCGGGCGATGACAGCAACGTCGGGATGCTGCGCGGCGTTTCTGCGGACGATGTCGGTCAGATTTCCGTCCGCAGGGACCTCGTACAAAGCCGGAAGGCTGAACTCGCGCAAGACTGCTGCTCCTCATAGGGCGCCGACGCCACGACTCTGTGTGCTGCGACGGTGCGGTCCAAGGCTCGGGCAGGCACTCAGAGAGATCATTGTTGAAATCCTGAGTACGACTGGACTGCCCGGACGTTACCCGTCGGTATGGCTTCTTCGACAGGGGGGTCCGACGAGATGTTCGCTGCGTCACACAGGTTGGTGTTCCTTCGCGCACAGTAGTCCACGGCTTTCTTCACTGGCCAGTAACCGCAGGTCCGGCCCTCTTCTATTCACGTATGCCGCACAGGCCTACGCTTGATCGTCATGGCACCCACACCAGGCGGTAACCGCAGGACGCGCATTCATGTGGTCAGTGACGTGCACGGCAACGCGCGTGACCTGGCCAGAGCCGGCGACGGCGCGGACGCGCTGATCTGCCTCGGTGACCTCGTACTCTTCCTCGATTACGCCGACCACTCGCGCGGCATCTTCCCCCACCTCTTCGGCGTGGAGAACGCGGACCGCATCGTCGAGCTGCGCACCGCCCGCCGCTTCGAGGAGGCGCGGGAGTTCGGGGCTCGGCTGTGGTCCGGCATCGGGTCGGACCGGGCCGCCGCCATCGAGAAGGCGGTGCGCAAGCAGTACGCCGAGATGTTCGGCGCGTTCCCGACGCCGACGTACGCGACCTACGGCAATGTCGACATGCCGATGTTGTGGCCCGAGTACGCCGGACCCGGCACCAAGGTCCTCGACGGCGAGCGGGTGGAGATCGGCGGCCGGGTCTTCGGCTTCGTCGGCGGGGGACTCATGACCCCCATGCGCACGCCGTACGAGATCAGCGACGAGGAGTACGCGGCGAAGATCGAGGCGGTCGGCGAGGTCGACGTGCTGTGCACGCACATCCCGCCGGAGGTGCCGGAACTGGTCTACGACACCGTGGCCCGCCGCTTCGAACGCGGCAGCCGGGCCCTCCTGGACGCGATCCGCCGGACCCGGCCCCGCTACTCGCTCTTCGGCCACGTCCACCAGCCGCTGGCGCGGAGGATGCGGATCGGGGCGACCGAGTGCGTGAACGTGGGTCACTTCGCGGGCTCCGGGCGGCCGTGGGCCCTGGAGTGGTGAGCCCGCCGCCCTCCCGTACCCGGTGCGGGTGACGGCACCCGGTCCGGTGCGCGGTAGCCTTCACGCTGCACACACGTGCGCACCACCCTCCCTCACCGGACCGTATCTGGAGGAGCCACGGCGATGGCTGAACACACCAGTTCGAGCATCACGATCGAGGCGGCACCGGCTGTTGTCATGGCGGTCATCGCCGACTTCGCCCGCTACCCGGACTGGACCGGCGAGGTGAAGGAGGCGGAGGTACTCGCCACGGACGGCCAGGGCCGCGCCGAGCAGGTGCGACTCGTCATGGACGCCGGCGCCATCAAGGACGACCAGACCCTCGGCTACACCTGGACCGGCGACCACGAGGTCTCCTGGACCCTGGTCAAGTCCCAGATGCTCCGCTCCCTCGACGGCTCGTACATCCTCAAGCCCGCAGGCACCGGCGCCACCGAGGTCACCTACCTCCTGACGGTCGACGTAAAGATCCCCATGCTCGGCATGATCAAGCGCAAGGCAGAAAAGGTCATCATCGACCGCGCGCTGGCAGGCCTGAAGAAGCGGGTGGAGTCGGGGGAGGCGGGCTGATTTCAGCCCGTCCGTGGGGGCTGCGCTCTTCAGTCCCGGCCGGGGGAGATCTTTCAGCCCGTCCGGCGTTTGAGGACGAGCCCTTCGGGCGAAACGGGGGTCTGGGGGCGGAGCCCCCAGGTACGGGACGGGTAGGGGCGGAGGGGGCGAAAAAAAGCCTCCACGCCAGCCCGGGCGCCGGGTGCCATACAAACGGGGTGCACCCAAGCCCCGCCAAGGCGCCCCGCCAGCCCAGGTACCGTTCACCCTCATGCGCACCCTCCTGATCACAGGCCCCGGCGGCACAGGCCGTACCACCGTCGCCGCCGCCACCGCGCTGAAAGCCGCCCGCGAGGGCACCCGCACCCTGGTCCTGAGCGCCGACCGCACGGACACCCTGGGCGCCGCCCTCGGCGTACGGACAGGCCCCGCCCCGGTGGAGGCGGGCACCAACCTCACCGCCTGGCGCCCCGACGCCGCAGAGCGCTTCCGCGCCGACCTCACCGCCTTCCAGGCCCGCGCCGGCACCGCCCTGGACCTGCTCGGCGCCGCCCGCCTGGACGCCGAGGAAGTCACCCCCCTCCCCGGCGCCGAGGAGCTGGCCCTGCTCCGCGCCCTGCGCGACGCGGCGACCTCGGACACGTACGACCTCCTGGTCGTCGACCTCCCCCCGACCCCCCAGGCCCTCGCCCTCCTCGCCCTCCCCGAGGAACTCCGCCGCTACCTGCGCCGCCTGCTCCCCGCAGAGCGCCAGGCGGCCCGCGCCCTGCGCCCCGTCCTCGGCCGGCTCGCGGGCGTCCCGATGCCCGCGGAGTGGCTGTACGAGACGGCGGCCCGCTGGGACCTCGAACTGGCCGCCGTGGAAGCGGTCGTCGAGGACCGGGCCACGACCGTACGGCTGGTCGCGGAGCCGGGACCCGCGGGCACCGATGCCGTACGCAGCGCCGGCACCGGCCTCGCCCTGCGCGGCCTCTCCGTCGACGCCCTGGTGGCGAACCGCGTGCTGCCGGGTGCCACGAACGACACCTGGCTCGCCGCCCTCGCCGCCCAGCAGCGCAAGGCACTCGACGAGTGGCAGGAGACGTACGACGTCCACGAGGTCCCGCACCGCGGGCACGACCCGCGCGGCACCGACGACCTCGGGGCGCTCCCCGTACCCGGTGTCGTCAACGAAACGCCGTCCCCCGTCGAGTGGCCCCTCACCGACCACCTCGCCGACGAAGGCGTCCTCGTCTGGCACATCCCGCTCCCCGGCGCCATACGCGACGAGCTGGACCTCATCCGGCGCGGCGACGAACTCGTCGTCACCGCCGGGCAGTTCCGCCGGATCGTGCCGCTGCCCTCCGCCCTGCGCCGCTGCACCGTCGACGGCGCCGCCCTGCGCGAGGGCGAGCTGAGGATCCGATTCGCGCCGGACCCCGATCTGTGGCCACGGACACGGTGAACCGCGTACCTCCGTTCGGGTACCGTCGGAGGGACGAAACGTAGTCAGGAGAACCGCCATGAGCGAAGAGCGCCCGCCGTCCGACGCCGCTCAGGAAGCGACTGACGAAGTCCGTGCGTCCGCCGTCGATGCCGACGCCTGGGCGACCGCGGCCGCCGAGGATCTCGCGGCGGAGAAGGCCCGCCGCCGCGCCCAGTACGGCACACCGCCGGGCTCGGCGGCCGAGGAACTGCGCAAGCTCGTCGACGCCGTCGCCGACAAACTGACCGGAATGCAGTCTCCGCTGCTCGGAGCGGTCGCGGGCGGTGCCGCCCAGCAGGTGGTCAACCAGGTCGTCCAGCAGGCCAAGGCAGCCGTCGAACCCGTCATAGAGCGCAACCCCGACGTCTTCGACCACCTGGCGGCCGCGGGCTCCGAGCTGCTCGCCGCCTACCGCTCGGCCGTCGAGGCACAGGAACGGCGCTGGACGTCCAGGGACACGGATCCTCGCGACGAGGGCACCGGTCCAGGGGAACACATCGACTTGGACTAATGGCAGCTCGGGTACGGTTGGCCGTAGCGGGGCTCGACCGAAACTGAGGGATTCATGGGACTCACCATCGGCGTCGATATCGGCGGCACGAAGATCGCGGCCGGTGTGGTCGACGAGGAAGGCAATATCCTCTCGACCCACAAGGTGCCGACCCCCACCACACCGCAGGCCATCGTGGACGCCATCGCCTCCGCCGTGGACGGTGCCCGCGCCGGGCACGAGATCGTGGGCGTGGGCATCGGCGCCGCCGGCTACGTGAACCGGCAGCGCTCGACGGTCTACTTCGCGCCGAACATCGACTGGCGGCAGGAACCGCTCAAAGCCGAGGTCGAGGCGCGGGTGGGGCTGCCGGTAGTCGTCGAGAACGACGCCAACGCGGCCGCGTGGGGCGAGTACAAGTTCGGCGCCGGCAAGGGCCACCGGAACGTCATCTGCATCACGCTGGGCACGGGCCTCGGCGGCGGCATCATCATCGGCAACAAGCTGCGCCGCGGGCACTTCGGGGTGGCCGCCGAGTTCGGGCACATCCGGATGGTGCCGGACGGGCTGCTGTGCGGGTGCGGGTCGCAGGGGTGCTGGGAGCAGTACGCCTCCGGGCGCGCGCTCGTCCGGTACGCGAAGCAGCGGGCCAACGCGACCCCCGAGAACGCGGAGATCCTGCTCGCGCTGGGTGACGGCAGCCCCGACGGCATCGAGGGCAAGCACATCTCGGTCGCCGCGCGCCAGGGGGACCCGGTCGCGGTGGACTCCTACCGTGAGCTGGCCCGCTGGGCCGGTGCCGGTCTCGCCGACCTGGCCTCGCTCTTCGACCCGTCCGCCTTCATCGTCGGCGGTGGTCTGTCGGACGAGGGCGAGCTGGTACTCGACCCCATTCGTAAGTCGTACAAGCGTTGGCTGGTGGGGGGCAACTGGCGGCCCGTCGCCGATGTCATCGCGGCGCAGCTGGGGAACAAGGCGGGGCTTGTGGGGGCCGCCGACCTGGCCCGGGAGCCGGACCCGATCATGTGACGTTCGCTGTGTGATGTGCGCCCGCCGTGCCCCTCGGGGTCGGCGGGCGTCGTCGTGCGCGGTCCCTACCCGGCGGGCACCTTGAGGGCGGCCAGCACCGGCAGATGATCGGTCGCCCTCCTGAGGTCATCCTCGGTCACACCGTCAAGACCCAGCGGAACCCCACACCCCAGGACCTCCACGCCCTCCGTGGCGAAGATCGCGTCGATACGCTGGTGCGGGTCCTGGGGAGTGGAGGTCTGCTCAGCGCCCCAGGGCCGGGTGGCCCAGCCGTCCTGGAGGGCCCCGGCAAGCCGCTTGAAGGTGCGCCCGTCCGGCCGCTCGTTGAGGTCACCCCCGACGACAGCATGCGGAGCGCCAAGACGGGCCAGCCGCTCGAGGAGCATGCCCCCCTGCTCGTACCGCTCGTCCTTCTGCAGCGAGAGATGACAGCTCAGAACACCGAGGCGGGCCCCACCGAACCGGACCACCGCGGTGGCGAACCCACGCCGGTGCAGTCCGGGCGTGAGCGGAAGCAGAACATCCTCGGTCCGCTCGACCGTCGCCCGCAGGGAGCACAACAACGCAGGCCCGGACGCGGTGGCCCCACCGGACAGAATCATCTGCCCGGAAGCCGCCGCGAGCCGAGCCAGCTTCTTCCGCCACCGAAAGAACCGCGGAGCCTCCTGCACCAGCACCAGGTCCGGCGCACAGGCCCCGATCACCCGCGCAAGCGCATCAGTGTCATCGCGCATCGAACGGATGTTGTAGCTGAGCACCCGGACAACAGCCGAACCATCGGATTCAGTACGGGAGTTGGGCAGCGCCCTGACCCCACCGGACGAGTTCGTAGGCATGGCGATCAAGATACGACAACACAGCCCTGCCCCCCAGGCACCCCGCAGCGACCCACGCGCGGAGGGGGGGGCGCGGTCAGACCACTGCGCCCCGGCCGGGGTCGTCGCCGTCCTCGTCGTCGCTCTTCATGCGTGTCACCAGGGTGGCGAAACCGCCCAGGAAGCCGCCGATGCCGAGGGTGGCGAGCCACCAGGTCATGTCCCAGCCGAGCAGGATGGCCAGCAGGAGCAGTACGGGGCCGCCCAGGACTGCCAGCCAGGCGAACTTGGCCGTGGTGTCGGCCGAGGGGAGCGGGGGCGGCTCGGGCGGTACGAAGTGGCCCTCGTCGGTGTCGTCGAAGTCGTCGTCCGTGGGCTCGGGGGCCTGGAAGTCACGCGGGCCGGCGACGCCGGGGGCGAAGGCAACGGAGCTGCCGAGGGGCTTCGCGGGCGCGGGCTTGTCCCCGGTCTTGTCCTCGGGCTTGTCGTCCTGGCTTCGCTTGTCGCTGTCCGCGTCGTCGTTCGTCTCGGGCTCGAGAAGGGCCAGGTCTTCCACCGACTTGAACGGTTTCGCGCCGGGCGGGTCCTTGGGCTCCTCGCCGTAACCGGACACGATCGCCTGCCAGGCGGCCTCCTCGTCGAAGGGCACGCTCTGCTCATCGCCGAGGGGCACGCCCTTCTCCTCGGAATCGTCGCGGTCCGCCTCGTGCTCAGCCACCGGTGGCCGTCCCTTCCTGCTGAACCCCTCGACCAGTGTCGGACTCCTTGCCGACACCGGGTGCGAGCCGGCCGATGAACGCGTAGCTCTCCTCGAAGATCCGGTCCGCATCGTGGTCCAACGTCGCGACGTGGTAGCTCTGTTCCAGCAGGATCTCCGTCACGTCCGTGGACGACACCCGGCTGAGGATCCGCTCCGAGTCGACCGGCGGCACCACATGGTCCTGCGGGCTGTGCAGGAGCAGCAGCGGCTGGGTGACCTGCGGCAGCTCGCCGTCCAGCAGGCGGTAGAAGTTGCGCATCGAGTGCGCCGCGTGCAGCGGCACCTTGTCGTAGCCGATCTCGGCGCTGCCTTCTTTGGCGATGTCGCTCGTGATGCCGGGCACCGTGCGCACGAAGTGCCGGAGCACCGGAAGGGCGTGCGCCGCCAGGCCGTGCACCTTGTTCGCGGGGTTGACGACGACGATGCCGCTCACCTCGTCCCCGTGCTTCGCAGCCAGCCGCAGGGCCAGCGCGCCGCCCATGGAGAGGCCGAAGACGAACACGTGGGCGCACCGCTCGCGGAGCGCGCGCAGCTCGCGGTCCACCTCGGCGTACCAGTCCTGCCAGCCGGTGAGCTGCATGTCCTCCCAGCGCGTGCCGTGCCCGGGCAGCAGCGGCAGCGCGACGGTGAGACCGCGCTCGGCGAGATACTCCGCCCAGGGGCGCAGCGACTGCGGGGAACCGGTGAAACCGTGGCACAGAAGGACGCCGACCTCTCCGCCTTCGTGGCGGAACGGCTCGGCTCCAGGAAGGACCGGCACCTTCGGTCTCCTGTTCGTGAGACGGGCGGAAGCAAGAAATGGCCCCGGGACTTCGAGGCGTACTTCACCGTACGCGACCGCACTGACACCGACCAGGGTCGTCGGGGCCTTTGACAGTGCTCCGGGTTAAGGTCTGACCTACGACACAGGAGGCACTCGGTTGATCTACGGCGCAATGAAGTTTTCCATCGGAGGGCCGCTGAAGCTCGCCTTCAGACCCTGGGTGGAAGGCCTCGAGAACATCCCCGCCGAGGGCCCCGCCATTCTGGCGAGCAATCATCTGTCGTTCTCGGACTCGTTCTTCCTGCCCGCGGTCCTCGACCGCAAGGTCACCTTCATCGCGAAGGCCGAGTACTTCACGACGCCCGGCATCAAGGGCCGGATGACCGCCGCCTTCTTCAAGGGCGTCGGCCAGCTCCCCGTGGACCGCTCCGGTGCGCGCGGCGCGGGTGAGGCGGCCGTCAAGAGCGGTATCGGCGTCGTCGAGCGCGGTGAGCTGTTCGGCATCTACCCGGAGGGCACGCGCTCGCCCGACGGCCGTCTCTACCGCGGCAAACCCGGCGGCCTCGCGCGCGTGGCGCTCGCCACCGGAGCGCCCGTCATCCCGGTCGCGATGATCGACACCGAGAAGATCCAGCCGCCGGGCAAGGTGATGCCCAAGCTGATGCGCCCGGGCATCCGCATCGGCAAGCCGCTCGACTTCAGCCGCTACAACGGCATGGAGCACGACCGTTTCGTGCTGCGCGCCGTGACCGACGAGGTCATGTACGAAATCATGAAGCTCTCCGGTCAGGAGTACGTCGACGTGTACGCGACGGCCGCCAAGCGGCAGCTCGCGGAGGCGGCGAAGGCCGAGAAGCAGGCGCACAAGGAAGCCGAACAGGCACAGAAGCAGGCGGAGAAGGACGCGACGGCCGCCGAGGCCGAAGCGGCTGCCTCGGCAGCCGACACGGAACGGGCCGGCTCCTAGGCGAGTCCGTCAGGGGTATGGGGTGGGGGACATGGCCAAGCGCGAGCGAGTCATGAGGATGTCGGTCGAGCAGCCGCTGTGGCGTGCGCTCAGCGGCTACCGCGTGCTGACGATGCTGTACGCGACCGGGCTCTTCGCCACCGCGTACGACGAGTTCGCCCGGCCCTGGGTGGCCATCACCTACTACGTCGTCCTGTTCGTGTGGACCATCGCGACCCTTCCCAGGGTCGCCAACGCGGCCAGCTGCACCAAGCGGTTCCTCGCCGCCGACCTGACCATCGCGCTCACCGGCATCCTGCTCACCCGGGTCGCCGACAGCGCGGCCCGGATAGACGCGGGCGGTCCGACCCTGCCGTCGATATGGACCGCCGGCTCCGTCCTGGCGTTCGCGATCAAGGGCGGCTGGCGCTGGGCGGCCTTCGCCTCCACGCTCGTCGCGGCCGCCAACCTCGTCCACCGCGGCGCCCCGACCCGCGACACCATCCACAACGTGCTCCTTGTCTGGGTCGCCTCCATCGCCATCGGATACGTCGTCGAGGTCGCCCGCGCCTCCGAGCTCACCCTCGCCCGCGCCCTGGAGATCGAGGCGGCGACCCGCGAACGGGAACGCCTGGCCCGCGACATCCACGACGGCGTACTCCAGGTCCTCGCCATGGTGCAGCGGCGCGCCTCTGCCCTCGGCGGCGAGACCGCCGAGCTGGGCCGGATGGCCGGTGAGCAGGAGGTGGCGCTGCGCACGCTGGTCTCGGGCGGCCTGGTGCCCGTCTCCCGGGTGTCCGAGGACGCCGCGCTCGGTGCCGTCGTACGAGCCGTCGACGAACCGGGCGACGACGAGGACCCCAAGGGCCCCGTAGACCTGCGCGGGCTCCTCGCCCCGTACGCCACCGCGCGCGTGACGCTCTCCGAGCCCGGCGCACCCGTGCCGCTCGCCCCGGCCGCCGCCAAGGAGCTGGCCGCCGCTGTCGGTGCCGCCCTGGACAATGTCCGCAAGCACGCGGGCGCGGACGCCAGGGCCTGGATCCTGGTCGAGGACGAACCGGACGCGGTGATCGTGACCGTGCGCGACGACGGCCCCGGCATCCCGGAGGGGCGGCTCGCCCAGGCCGAGGGGGAGGGGCGGCTCGGCGTGGCCCTGTCGATCCGCGGCCGGCTGCGCGAGATCGGCGGCGCGGCCGAGCTGATCTCGGTCCCGGGGCAGGGCACGGAGGTCGAGCTGAAAGTGCCGAAGGCGCCGAAGGATCCGAAGGCGTCCAAGGGTTCGAAGGTTTCACGGGGGAAGGCGGAGCGAGCATGAGTGAGCAGCACAAGGGTTCGATCAAGGTCATGGTGGTGGACGACCACCCCATGTGGCGCGATGCCGTCGCCCGCGACCTCGCCGAGGCGGGGTTCGACGTCGTCGCCACCGCGGGCGACGGCGAGCAGGCCGTGCGCCGCGCCCAGGCCGCCGCGCCCGACGTCCTCGTCCTCGACCTGAACCTGCCCGCCAAGCCCGGCGTCCAGGTCTGCAAGGAACTGGTCGGCGCCAACCCGGCGCTGCGCGTCCTCGTCCTGTCGGCCAGTGGTGAGCACGCCGACGTCCTGGAGGCGGTCAAGTCCGGCGCGACGGGCTATCTGCTCAAGTCGGCGTCCACGGCGGAGCTGACCGACGCGGTGCGCCGCACGGCCGTCGGCGACCCGGTGTTCACACCGGGCCTCGCCGGACTGGTCCTCGGCGAGTACCGCCGGCTCGCCTCCGACCCCGGGCCCGCCACGGGCGGCGACGAGCCCAGGGCACCGCAGCTCACCGACCGCGAGACCGAGGTGCTCCGCCTGGTCGCCAAGGGCCTCAGCTACAAGCAGATCGCCGAGCGCCTGGTCATCTCCCACCGCACGGTCCAGAACCACGTGCAGAACACCCTGGGCAAGCTCCAACTCCACAACCGTGTGGAACTCGTTCGCTACGCCATAGAGCGCGGCCTGGACGACGCGTAAACCACGGGTTACCCACCTTCGAGTGAAGGTGGGTGATCAACTCCCGCACAATTCACCGGAATTGACCTTCCGCACCATACTGAAGTGACCTGGATCACTATTAGCGTGAGTCCCGTCAGCCAACCATGGCGAAGGGACTTTCCATGCGGGTCGGAGTACTGACCGGAGGCGGCGACTGCCCCGGGCTCAACGCCGTCATCCGGGGCATCGTCCGCAAGGGCGTGCAGGAGTACGGCTATGACTTCGTCGGCTTCCGGGACGGCTGGCGGGGTCCGCTCGAGGGCGACACCGTCCAGCTCGACATCCCGGCCGTGCGCGGCATCCTGCCCCGCGGCGGCACCATCCTCGGCTCCTCGCGCACCAATCCGCTCAAGGTCGAGAACGGCATCCGCCGGATCAAGGAGACCCTCGCCAAGCAGGATGTCGAGGCGCTCATCGCGATCGGCGGCGAGGACACGCTCGGTGTGGCCGCGCGCCTCACCGACGAGTACGGCGTCCCCGTCGTCGGCGTACCGAAGACCATCGACAACGACCTGTCCGCCACCGACTACACCTTCGGCTTCGACACCGCCGTCAACATCGCCACCGAGGCGATCGACCGGCTGCACACCACCGCCGAGTCGCACATGCGGGTGCTCGTCTGCGAGGTGATGGGGCGGCACGCGGGCTGGATCGCCCTCCACTCCGGCCTCGCGGGCGGCGCGAACGTCATCCTCATCCCCGAGCAGCGCTTCGACGTGGAACAGGTCTGCTCCTGGGTGACCTCCCGCTTCAAGGCCTCGTACGCCCCGATCGTGGTCGTCGCCGAGGGCGCCATGCCCAAGGACGGCGACGTGGTCCTCAAGGACGGCACGCTCGACTCCTTCGGACACGTCCGGCTCTCCGGTGTCGGCGAGTGGCTGGCCAAGGAGATCGAGAGGCGCACCGGCAAGGAGGCCAGGACCACGGTCCTCGGGCACGTCCAGCGCGGCGGCACCCCCAGTGCCTTCGACCGCTGGCTCGCCACCCGCTTCGGCCTGCACGCCATCGAGGCCGTCCGGGACGGCGACTTCGGCAAGATGGTCGCCCTGCGCGGCACGGACATCGTCCGCGTCCCCATCGCGGAGGCCACGGCCAAGCTGAAGACGGTGGACCCGAAGCTGTACGAGGAGGTCGGGGTCTTCTTCGGCTGAGGCGGCTGGGGCGGCTGAGTCCGTGGGTCCTGCCGCTCCGTCGACCCGGCGACCTGGGGTTATGGGCCGTATATTCGGCCCATAACCCTCCAGGACGGGAGTAGCCGGTGGAGATTCTGGCGTTCGGTGTGCAGGCCGACGAGAAGCCCCTGATCCAGAAGGCCTTCGCGGGACACCACGACGTCCGCTGCCTCGACGTCTTCCTGACCGAGGACACCGCTCCCATCGCGGCCGGCCACGAGATCATCTCCACCAGCGTCAACTGCGGCCTCGGCCACCGCGTCCTGCAGACCCTCGCGGCCGGCGGCACGCAGATGATCGCCCAGCGCTCCACCGGCTTCAACAACATCGACCTCGATGTCGCCGAGCGCCTCGGCATGACCGCGGCACGGGTCTCGTACTACTCGCCGTACTCGGTCGCCGAGTTCGCCTGGACCCTCGGCATGGCCGTCAACCGCCGTATCGTCCGCGCCGCCATCCGCACCCGCGACTTCGACTTCCGCCTCGACGGCCTGATGGGCCGCGACATGCACGGCCGCACCGCGGGCGTCCTCGGCACCGGCAAGATCGGCGAGGCGTTCACCCGGATCGCCCACGGCTTCGGCATGAACCTGCTCGGCTGGGACGTCGCCGAGAACCCGGCCTGCCTGGACCTCGGCATGAAGTACGTCCCCAAGGAGCAGCTCTTCGCCGAGTCCGACCTGATCACCCTGCACGTCCCGCTCATGCCTGAGACGCAGCGGCTCATCGACGCCGCCGCGCTGCGCACGATGAAGGACGACGCGATCCTCGTGAACTCCAGCCGCGGCGGCCTGATCGACACCGCGGCCCTCGTCGACCAACTGCGCGAGGGCCGCTTCACGGGCGTCGGCCTCGACGTGTACGAGGCGGAAGCGGGACTCTTCTTCCTCGACAAGTCCCTGGAGGCCGTCGAGGACGACACCCTGGCCCGCCTCGTCACCTTCCCGAACGTCCTGGTCACCTCCCACCAGGCGTACTACACCGTGGACGCCGTTGGCCAGATCATCGACACCACCCTGAGCAACGTCCTGGACTACACCGCGGGCCGCCGCTCGGAGAACGTGCTGGTCCCGCGCAGCTGACCCAGCAACTCCCGTACGATCCCGGTGCCGCGCAGCGTCAGCACCGACTCCGGGTGGAACTGGACGCCGGCGAACCCCGGCCCTCTTAGCGCGTGGACCTCGCCCGTGTCGCTGCGGCTGGCCTCGACGCCATGGGCCGCCAGCTCGGCAGCCGTCTCGTCGTCGCACCGGGCCACGAAGCTGTTGTAGAAGCCGACGGTCTCCGGCCGCCCGAAGAGGCCGACCTCGGTCTGCGCGCCCTGGTAGGGCACCTCCTTGCGCACGATCTCCAGCCCCAGTTCGGCCGCGATCAGCTCATGGCCGAGGCAGACGCCGAGCACGCCGTGGCGGTGGGTGCGCAGGACCTCGGCGGTGAGCCCGCGCAGGAAACGCATCTTGGGGTCGTCGACATCGCCCGGATCACCGGGCCCCGGCCCCAGGATCAGCGGCCCCTCATGGGCGAGCACGACCTCCCGCAGCCCGGGCTCGTCATAGCGCCGTACGGTCACCTCCAGCCCCGACGACCGCAGCACATGCGCGAGCATCGCCGTGAACGTGTCCTCGCCGTCCACGACCAGGGCGTGCCCCTCCAGCGCGTCGGTCCGCTCCTGCATCCGCAGCCAGAACGGCGCCAGCGAGCCCCGTCGCCCGTCGAGCGCCGCCTGCACCCGCGGATCGTCGGCCAGCTTCGGCCGTACGCCCTCCTCGCGCGGCCTGCCTTCGAGGACCCCCAGAGCCGCCAGCACCCCCGCCGCCTTCGCATGCGTCTCGGCGACCTCGCTCGCGGGATCCGATCCCCGGACGAGGGTGGCGCCGACCGGCACCCGCAGCCGCCCGTCCGCGTCGATGTCGGCGGTCCGGATGAGGATGGGGGAGTCGAGGGTCTGGGCCCCGCCCGCGTCCCGTCCGACGAGGGCAAGGGCGCCCGCGTAGTAGCCGCGTCCGCCGACCTCGTGGCGCTCGATGACCCGGCACGCGTTCTGCACCGGCGACCCGGTCACGGTGGCGGCGAACATGGTCTCGCGCAGAACCTCCCGTACGTCCAGCGACGACCGGCCCCGCAACTCGTACTCGGTGTGCGCGAGATGGGCCATCTCCTTGAGCCGCGGCCCGATCACCACCCCGCCCATGTCACCGACCGTGCACATCATCTTGAGCTCCTCGTCGACGACCATCGAGAGCTCCTCGATCTCCTTGCCGTCGGCGAGGAAGGCGAGCAGATCCTCGGGCGTCGGACCCCCGGCCGGGTAGCGGTACGTCCCGCTGATCGGGTTCATGACGACCGTGCCGCCCGCCATCCGCACGTGCACCTCGGGACTCGCCCCGACCAGCGTCCGCTCCCCGGTGTGCACGACATACGTCCAGTACGCGCCCCGCTCACCGACGAGCAGCCGTCGGAAGAGGGCCAGCGCGTCGGCCTTCCCGAACCCCGGGATCTGCCCCTCGTACGTACGCCGGATGACGAAGTTCGCGCCCTCGCCGCTTCCGATCTCCTCGTGGAGCACTCGCCCGACGATCCCCGCGTACTCCTCGTCGGCGACGTCGAAGCCGCCGCCCTCGACCCGCACCTCGTGCGACGGCAGCTCCGCCAGGGCGCGCTCCAGCGGCAGTTCGTACGTCTTCTGCGGGGTCAGTACCGCGAGCGGTGTGCCGTCGTCGCGGACGTCGAAGCCGCGCTCCCTGATCTGGCGGAAGGGGATCAGCGCGAGGCCCTCGTCGGGGAGGTCGGCGAGGCGGTCGCAGGTGCTGACGGGCCCGAGCATGACCTCGACCACGTCATGGTCGTGACCGGGTGTGCGGCGGCGCAGCAGGGCGAACGGACGGGGATCGTCCAGCAGATCGAGCAGGTTCATCGGTCCTGTTCCTTCTCGGTGAGGTCTGACCGACTCAGAGAGGAACGGGCTCCGGGAAACGCCGAAGGCCGCCCCTCGGGCGGCCTTCGCGAAGTCTTGAGTACGCGCGATCAGTGGGCCGCCGGATGAGCGGTCCACCACCAGGTCTGGGTCGAATGCGCGAACATGCGCCGCACCCTACCCGACGCCGGGGGCCGGGCAACAGCGTGAACCGCGCGGGCACCGGGTTCGGATCGCCCGGTCGGCGGCCATTGATGGGTTCACAGCCCGACCGAGGAGCCCGACCGAGGAGAGAGTCATTCACGCAGCTCGTTCACCCCTGTCCCGCCGGAGCGGCGCACGCGCGCTCACGGCCCTCGCCGCAGCCGCGGTCCTTGCCGCCGGCTGGCCGGGCGCCGCCCAGTCGGCCCCGCGCCCCGCCGAATCCGACGACACCACCCAGGTCAGCTACCGCGGCCACGAGTTCACCGTCCCCGCCTCCTGGCAGGTCGTGGACCTGGCGGCCAACCCGGAAGCCTGTGTCCGCTTCGACCGGCACGCCGTGTACCTCGGCACGCCCGGCGGCCGACAGGACTGCCCGGCGCGTCTGAGGGGACGTACCGAAGCACTCCTGATCCAGCCCGCCACCGCCGCGCGGAGCGCCGTCACCGAGAACCGCACGGCCCGCACCTACAGGGCCACCGCGGACCGCATCACCGTGACCGCCGCGTACGGAGACGACCGGGGCAGCATCCAGCGGATCCTGCGCAGCGCCGGTCTGCCCGTCGCCGCCCCGGAGACGGAGCAGACGGCCGTGGCGCCCGTCCCCGCGGACGCCACCTCGTTCCGGGGCGAGGGCTTCGACGCCTGCACCGCACCGAGCCAGTCGGCGATGGACGCCTGGCGGGACGCGTCCGACTACGGCGCCATCGGCATCTACATCGGCGGCCTCAACCGCGCCTGCGCCCAGCCGAAACTCACGGCCGCGTGGGTGCGCACGCAGTACGCCAACGGCTGGCGGTTCTTCCCGCTGTACGTCGGCCGGCAGCCCTCCTCCGACGGCGGCAGCTGCGGCGGTGGCTGTGCGTCGATCACCGACCCGGTACCGCAGGGCACCGCGGCCGCCGACGACGCGGCCAAGCAGGCCGCGGCGCTGGGCCTCGGCAAGGGGTCGGTGATCTACAACGACCTGGAGCACTACACCCGCGGCTCCACCGTGACCGCCCGGGTGCTCGCCTACATCGAGGCCTACACCGAGCGCCTGCACCAGCTGGGCTATCGCTCGGGCGCGTACGGCAGCGTCTCGTCCCTGATCACCGACCTGGTGGCCAACGTGAAGACGATCACCCCGCCCGACGTGATCCACTTCGCCCGCTGGAACGGTGAGTCGACGCTCACGGACCCGTCGATCCCCGCGAAACTCTGGGCCGACCACCAGCGCATCCACCAGTACGTGGGCGACACGACCGAGACCCACGGCGGTGTGAAGATCAGCATCGACCGCAACCGGCTCGACGTGGACTAGCCGACTCTCGCCTGCTCCGGGCGGCCGTACGCACCCGTCGTACGGCCGCCCGGAGCGCGCCCCGATCGAGCGCGCCCCGTCTCAATTGATGAGCAGGTGGATGGACGCCCGACACGACCCCGTAATGTTTACGGGGTGACCGTGAACGCTGATTCCCAAGCCATCGCCGCCAAGGCGACCTGGCGAGACCTGCCCGCGGCGCAGCAGCCCGAGTACCCCGATGCCGAGGCTCTGCGCGATGTGATCGCGGACCTCGAGTCGTATCCGCCGCTCGTCTTCGCCGGCGAGTGCGACCAGCTGCGCGCCCGTCTGGCGGCCGTCGCGAAGGGCGACGCGTTCCTGCTGCAGGGCGGCGACTGCGCCGAGTCCTTCGACGCCGTGAGCGCCGAGCACATCCGGGCCAAGCTCAAGACCCTGCTCCAGATGGGCGCTGTCCTCACCTACGCCGCCTCCGTGCCGGTCGTGAAGGTCGGCCGTATCGCGGGCCAGTACTCCAAGCCGCGCTCCAAGGGCACCGAGACCCGTGACGGCGTGACCCTGCCGACGTACCGCGGTGACTCGGTCAACGGCTTCGACTTCGACGAGAAGTCCCGCATCCCGGACCCCGAGCGCCTGAAGCGGATGTACAACGCCTCCGCCTCCACGCTCAACCTGGTGCGCGCCTTCACCACCGGCGGCTACGCCGATCTGCGCCAGGTGCACGCCTGGAACCAGGACTTCGTGAAGTCCTCCCCGTCCGGGCAGCGCTACGAGCAGCTGGCGCGCGAGATCGACAACGCGCTGAACTTCATGCGGGCCTGCGGTACCGACCCGGAGGAGTTCAAGACCGTCGAGTTCTACGCCTCCCACGAGGCGCTGCTCCTCGACTACGAATCGGCGCTGACCAGGGTCGACTCGCGTACGGGCCACCTGTACGACGTCTCGGGCCACATGGTGTGGATCGGTGAGCGCACCCGTCAGCTGGACGGCGCGCACATCGAGTTCGCCTCGAAGATCCGCAACCCGATCGGGATCAAGCTGGGCCCGACGACGACGGCCGAGGACGCGCTGCAGTACATCGAGCGCCTCGACCCGGACCGCGAGCCGGGCCGTCTCACCTTCATCGTGCGGATGGGCGCGGACAAGGTCCGCGACAAGCTGCCCGAGCTGGTCGAGAAGGTCACCGCCTCCGGCGCGACCGTGGCCTGGATCACCGACCCGATGCACGGCAACACCTACGAGGCGGCTTCCGGCCACAAGACCCGCCGCTTCGACGACGTGCTGGACGAGGTCAAGGGCTTCTTCGAGGTCCACAAGGGTCTGGGCACCCACCCGGGCGGCATCCATGTCGAGCTCACCGGTGACGACGTCACCGAGTGCGTGGGCGGCGGCGACGAGATCTTCGTCGACGATCTGCACCAGCGCTACGAGACGGCCTGCGACCCCCGTCTGAACCGCAGCCAGTCCCTTGACCTGGCCTTCCTTGTCGCGGAGATGTACCGCGACCAGTAGCGGGCGGACAGCCGTTTCGGCTGTTACAGGAGCGTGAAGTGGGGCGCGGATCACATACGATCCGCGCCCCACGGCACTTTTACGGTTCCTGACAGGCGGGTAAGGTTAGGTTAGCCTCACCGATCATCGGGATGGCACGACCTACGAAATCCCTGTCGGGAGGTGGACCGCGTGTACGTCTGCAACTGCTTCGGTGTCACCGAGGCGCAGGTGAAGAAGCACGCGGAGGGCGGTGCCTGCACCCCCCGCCAGATAGCGTCGGAGTGCAAGGCGGGCACGGACTGTGGTTCGTGCGTCCGCCGAATTCAGGCCCTGCTGGGCCGGGGCGCGTGCCCGCGCCGCGAGCTGGTGGACGAGGGCAGGCCGGTCCTCTCCGAGGTCCCGGTGCCGGCGGCCGAGGTTCCGGTGTCCGCGACCGAGGTTCCGGTGTCCGCGTCGCTGGACGAGGCCGCCTAGAGGGCGGACTAGCTGTCCGGCTGCTCGATCTGCTGCGCGATGTAGAGCGCCTCGCCGAGCTTCTCGACCAGGTCGAGCTGCGTGTCGAGATAGTCGATGTGGTGCTCCTCGTCCTCGAGGATGTCCTCGAAGATGTTCGCCGACGTGATGTCGCCCTTCGCGCGCATCACCTCGATGCCCCGCTTGAGGCGGTCGATCGCCTCGACCTCCACCTGCCGGTCGGCCTGGAACATCTCGGTGAGGGTCTGCCCCACTCGCACATGGAACAGCCGCTGGTAGTTCGGCAGGCCGTCCAGCATGAGGATGCGCTCGGTGATCTTGTCCGCGTGCTTCATCTCATCGATGGATTCAGAACGCGTGTACTTGGCGAGCTTGGTCCAACCGTTGTTGTCCTGGATGCGGTAGTGCAGCCAGTACTGGTTGATCGCCGTCAGCTCGCCGGTGAGCTGTTCGTTCAGGAACTCGAGGACCTCGGGGTCGCCCTGCATCGCAGAGGCTCCTTCCAGGAAGGGGAGTTGGCAGGTTGCGCCGCATCCTTGCACCGGCTTCCTGAGGGCGTCCAGTAAGTGCATGCTTAGTAGGAGTTGCCCGAATCCGACTTTGGCTGGTCATGTGCACTGCCCCAGGTCTGTCAGGATGGAGTCATGGGTCAGCCGGTGGAGCGTGAATCTGGAGAAGCGGCACAGTCGGAGCTTCCGCCGGGGCAGCGACTGCAGCGCGGCTGGCCGGTCACGCACTACGGGCCCGTACCCAAGTTCCGCCCCGAACGCTGGGAGTTCAGGGTCTTCGGCGCCACCGCCGACGGTGAGAAGCACTGCTGGACCCACGAGGAGTTCACGGCCCTGCCGTACGCCTCGGTCGTGGCCGATCTGCACTGCGTCACGAAGTTCAGCATGATCGGGGCCGAATGGGGTGGCATTCCGGCTCGTACGATCCTGGAGATCGCCCCGCCGGCGCCCACCGTCACTCATGTCATGGTCTGGGCCGAGTACGGGTTCAGCTCCAACCTCCGCCTCGACGACTTCGCCTCCGACCGCACGATCTTCGCCACCCACAAGGACGGCGAACTGCTGACGGCGGAGCACGGCTTCCCGCTCCGCCTCGTCGTGCCTCAGCTCTACGCCTGGAAGGGCCCCAAGTGGGTGCGCGGCGTCGAGTACATGACGGCGGACCGCCGCGGCTTCTGGGAGGAGCGCGGGTACCACAACGTCGGCGACCCGTGGCGCGAGCAGCGTTACTCGTACCAGGAGGAGCCCGGGGACGGCCCCGAGCTCTGAGTCCTGCCCTTACTCCTGCTTTCTGCGCTGGTCAGTGGTACTGGTGCACCACCGCATGGCCCTTGCCGCGGCCGATCATCCACTTGTTCACGGGCAGGGTGATCACGAAGGCGGCGGCCAGCGCGAGGGCCAGGACCCACCAGAAGGACGCGTCCGAGAGTCCGGCGTCCATCGCGCCCGGCCAGAAGGCGATCACGCCGTTGTCGATCAGCTCCATCACCGCGATCGACAGGGTGTCCGCGGCGAGCGCGACCCGGAACGCCGTCCGGAAGTCGACGCCGGCCTTGAGCACGCTCCGCAGCGTGAACGAGTAGCCGAAGACGAACGCCAGGACGATCGCCAGGATCAGCGTCGGCACATTGCCCCAGCCGAACGCGGTCCCGATCACCATGCCGAGCACCTCACCGATGGCGCAGCCGGTGAGGCAGTGCAGGGTCGCCTGGGCGGCCGTGGACCAGGTGACCTTGCCGATGCCATGGGCGTGGCCTTCGTGCGTGTGCCCGGTGTGCGCGTCGTGCTGCATGAGAAGCCCCCGGAGTCAGGTAGCGGTTCCTGTCGCGAGCAACAACTACATACCCCCCGGGGGTATTCCTTACTCCCGGAGTTTCTTCAGGCGCTCGATGTCCCCGGCGTGCCCCTCCTTGCCGCCCGGCGTCTCGATGATCAGGGGTACGCCCTCGGTGGCCGGGTGGGTCATCAGCGCGCGGAACGGGTCCTCGCCGATGTGGCCGGAGCCAATGTTCTCGTGGCGGTCCTTGTGGGCGCCGACCACATCCTTGGAGTCGTTGGCGTGGATCAGCTTGAGCCGGCCCTCGCCGACCGTGTCCACCAGCAGGTCCAGGGTCTGGTGCATCCCGCTCGGACCGGTCAGATCGTGGCCCGCCGCGTAGATGTGGCAGGTGTCGAGGCAGACACCCAGCTTCGGATGGGCGTCGAGCGCCTCGAAGTACGGCCCGAAGTCCCAGGTGCGGGAACAGAGGGAGGCGCCCTGACCTGCGGTCGACTCCAGGAGCAGGAACGGGTCGTCGTCGTGGGTCAGCTCGTCGAGCAGCGGCAGCAGGTGTTCGCGCACCTGCGCGAGGGCCACGGAACGCTCCCTGCCCCCGGTGGCGCTCCCCGTGTGCACGACCACGCCCAGCGCGCCGATCTCCCGGCCCCTGCGCAGCGAGTGCCGCAGTGACTCCACGGACTTCTCGACCGTCGCCTCGGTGTGCGAGCCGAAGTTGATCAGATACGGGGCATGGACGTACGCCGGGATCGATTCGGCGGCGCAGGCCGCGCGGAACTCCTCGTCCTGGCGGGGGTTTCCGACGGGCGTCGCCCAGCCGCGCGGGTTGGCCACGAATACCTGGACGGTCTCGGCCTTGAGCTCACGGGCGTAGCTCAGGCCGACGGAGTTGAGGCCGCCGGCCACGGGGACATGGCCGCCGACGGGGTTGCGGAGTTGCTTGCTGGTCACACCCGCCAGGGTGTCACGCGCGCGCTCCCGCCCTGTCGGCGGACCTCGTGGTCATTGGTGGTCGGCTTGCTGCGGCTCAGTCGATCTCGATGGTGATCGTCGACCCCTTGGGCGCCGTGTCACCGCCGTCCACCGACTGGCTCTTGACCGTGTTCCCGAAGAGGTTGAGCAGGCCGCGGTCCTCGTCGACCTGGAACCCGGCGTCCTCCAGCGTCTGCTTCGCGTCGTCCACGCTGTCGCCCACGACGTCCGGGACCTCGACCATCTCGGGACCCTTGGAGATCGTCAGCGTCACGGTGTCGCCCTCGGCGGCCTCATTGCCCGCGCCGGGGGACTGCTCGGCGACCAGACCCTTGTCGAACTCCGAATTGACCTGCGCGGAGGCGATCTTCACCTTCAGACCCGCCTCCTCCAGCTCGGCGGTGGCGTCCTCGACCGACGCTCCCGTGACGTCGGCCACCTCCACCGGGCTGCCCTTGCTGACGGTGATCGCGATGGCCGAGCCCGCGTGGCGCTCGGTGCCCGCCTCCGGGTCCGTACCGATCACAGAGCCGTTGGGCACGTCGTCGCTGAACTCCCGGGTGACCAGGCCCGCCGCCAGGCCGCCGTCCTCCAGCGCGGCCTTCGCCTTCGCCAGAGTGGAGCCCTGGAGGTCGGGCACCTTCACCGTCTCCGGGCCGTCGGAGATGGTCAGGTTCACCGAGTCGTTGTCACGGATCTTGGCGCCGACGTCCGGGTCGCTGCTGATGACGGTGCCGCGCTCCACGGTGTCGCTGTACGCGTGCTCGACCTGCCCGGTGTCGAGCCCGGCGTCCGCCAGCCGGTCCTTGGCCTCCGCCTCGGTGACCGCCAGGACCGCCGGGACCTTGGTGAACTGGCCGGAGTTGATGTACCAGACGCCCGCGCCGACACCGAGCACCAGCAGGAGCGCCGTGACGATCGCGAGCATTCCGCGCCGGGAGCCGCCCGGGGCACGTCGCGAGGGCGGGCCCGGCTCGGACGCGAACTGGCTGGTCCGCTCGAACCGGCTGGTCGGGTTGAGCACGGCGGCATCGGCGTACTCGGCGGGCTCGTTCACCGGCAGCGGGCGCGGCACGGACAGCGAGCGCGGGATCACACTCGTACGGTCCTCGGCGTTGTGGTGCCCCGTGGCGAGTGCCTGCGGCGGTACGGCGTCGAGCTGCTCGGCGCTGAGCCCTGCCCGCGCCTCGAGGACCTGTCCCAGCAGCGCCACCGCGTCGTGCGGGCGCACTGCGGGGTTGCGCGCGGTCGCGGAGGTGACCAGCTCGTCGAGCTGGTACGCCAGCCCCGGCACGGCGGCCGACGGCGGCGGTACGTCCGCGTGGAGGTGCTGGTAGAACACCTGGGCGGGGGAGTCCCCGGAGTGCGGCTTGTCGCCGGTCAGCATCTCGTAGAGGACGATTCCGCAGGCATACACGTCGACGCGGGCGTCGGCGGTGCCGTGCTCGATCTGCTCGGGGGCGAGATACGAAACGGTGCCGAGGACGGCTCCCGTCGTGTTCGTGACGGTGTCCACGGCCCGTACGAGCCCGAAGTCCGCCACCTTGACCCGGCCGTCATCCCCTATGAGGACGTTCTCCGGCTTCATGTCGCGGTGCACGAAGCCGGCGCGGTGCGCGGCGCCGAGCGCGGCGAGCACCGGCTCCAGGATGTCCAGCGCGGCCCTCGGCTGGAGGGCTCCGCGCTCGCGCAGCACGTCACGCAGGGTGCACCCGGCGACGTACTCCATGGCCAGATAGACGTACGACCCGTCCGTCCCCTGGTCGAAGACCTGCACCACAT
The DNA here is from genome assembly GCF_041431135.1 of Streptomyces sp. NBC_00554. Classification (NCBI taxonomy): domain Bacteria; kingdom Bacillati; phylum Actinomycetota; class Actinomycetes; order Kitasatosporales; family Streptomycetaceae; genus Streptomyces; species Streptomyces sp. NBC_00554. The sequence continues at coordinate 7,466,133 of NZ_CP107799.1, forward strand.
TGGGGTGTGCGAGCCGGGCCACCGACTTGGCCTCGCGGATGAACCGCTCCACGAACGAGCCGTCGGCGGCCAGCGCCGGGTGCATCACCTTGAGGGCGAGCACGCGGTCGAGGCGGGTGTCCAGGGCCCGGTAGACCGTGGCCATCCCGCCGACCGCGATCCGCGCGTCGACGCGATAGCGGCCGTCGAGCAGCTGCCCGACAAGCGGGTCCTGAAGGGTCGTATCCACGCAGGTGAGTGTACGAGCCGCCACTGTCAGCCCCCACCCGTTCAGCCGATACCGGGGCTGTACTGAAGCCGACCTGTGACGCACGTCGCAGGACGGAGAACCACGCGGCAGCCGCCGACGGCGCGGGACCCCCACAGGAGACCCGCACCTTCCAACGGACTGGAAACGGGCGGTGCGCGGGCGGGGAAGTCCTGAGGCAGCAACCACGGACGGCAGTCAGAAGGCAGGCCGCTCCGGATCCAGCCGAGCCAGCCCCTCCGCAGGAGACGACGCCTCGGCGAGGTACCGCCGAGGAATCCGCCCCGCGCGATAGGCGAGCCGCCCCGCCTCCACCGCATGCCGCATGCCCTCGGCCATGAGCACGGGCTCCTGCGCCCGGGTCACGGCCGAGGCGAGCATCACACCCGCACACCCCAGCTCCATCGCGAGCGCGGCATCGGACGCCGTACCGGCCCCCGCGTCCAGAATGACCGGCACGCGCGCGTGCTCCACGATCAGCTGGAAGTTGTGCGGATTGCGGATCCCGAGCCCGGATCCGATGGGCGAGCCCAACGGCATGATCGCGGCGCAGCCGACGTCTTCCAGCTTCCGCGCGAGAACCGGGTCGTCGTTCGTGTAAGGCAGCACGGTGAACCCGTCGTCCACCAGCGTCTCCGCCGCGTCGAGCAGTTCGATCGGATCGGGCAGCAGGGTGCGCTCGTCGGCGATGACCTCCAGCTTGATCACGTCGGTGCCGAGAGCCTCCCGCGCGAGACGGGCGGTCAGTACGGCCTCCCCGGCGGTGAAGCACCCCGCCGTGTTCGGCAGCACCCGGATGCCGAGCCGGTCGAGCACGGACAGCACCGAACCGTGCACGGAAGCGTTTACGCGCCGCATCGCGACCGTCGTCAGCTCCGTGCCGGAGGCGACGAGCGAGCGCTCCAGGACGTCGAGGCTGGGCGCACCCCCCGTACCCATGATCAGACGGGACGAGAAGGATGTACCACCGAGGACAAAGGGATCGTCGGCCATGGGTCAGCCTCCTTGGACGGCGGTGAGGACTTCGACGCGGTCTCCCTCGGAGAGGGAGGTGGACGACCACTGCCCGCGCGGGACGACGGTTTCGTTGAGCGCGGCGGCGACGCCGGACGGGGCCGGGGTGAGCGCCGCGACGAGCGTGTCGAGAGCGGTTCCCGCGGCGATCCGCTGCCGCTCTCCGTTGACGAAGACGCTGACGAGGAGGTTCATGCGGGCTGCTCCGTGAGGGCCGGGCTGAAGCGCTTGGGGGTGAAGGGGCGTGCCACTTCCGGGAGTTCGCCGGTGGCCAGGGCATGCGCCAGCGCGTCACCGGTGACGGGGGTCAGCAGGACGCCGTTGCGGTAGTGCCCGGTCGCCAGCAGGAGCCCGTCGAGTTCGGTGGGGCCGAGCAGCGGCGCGTTGTCCGGCGAGCCGGGGCGCAGTCCGGCGCGCGTCTCGGTGAGCGGCAGCTCGGTGATCCCGGGGACCAGCTCATGGGCGTCGCGCAGCAGCTCGTACACGCCGCCCGCGGTCACCGTCGTGTCCCAGCCCAGCTCCTCGTTGGTCGCGCCCACGACGAGCTCGCCGTTCTCACGCGGCACGAGATAGACATGGCTGCCGCGGACGACGGCACGCACGGTCCGGCTCAGGAAGGGCGCGTACGGCTTCGGCACGGTCAGCCGCAGCACCTGCCCCTTCACCGGGCGCACGGGTGGCAGTACGGCTTCGGGAACGCCCGCGAGGCGCCCGCTGAGGCTGCCCGCGGCGAGGACCACCTGCTCCGCCGACAGCTCCGTGCCGTCGGCGGTGACGACTCCGGCGGCCCGGTCCCGTACGACGGTCAGGCGCTCGGCCCACGTCCGGTGGAACACCACTCCGGCCCGCTCGCACGCCGTGACCAGGGCCTTGGCGAGCCGGCGCGGATCGACCTGGTGGTCGCCGTCGACCCGCAGTCCGCCGCGTACGCCGGGCGCGAGCATCGGTTCGAGGCGGCGGCACTCACGCCCGCTGAGCCACTCCGAGTCGAGCCCCGACTGACGTTGCAGGGCGTGCAGTTCACGCAGGTGGGCGCGGTCGTCGGCGTCGAGTGCGACGGCCAGGGTGCCGCACCGGCGGTAGCCGAGGTCCTGGCCCGTCGCCTCGGTGAGCTCGGCGACGAAGTCCGGGTAGCGGTCCGCGGAGGCGAGGTTGAGGCCCAGCAGGGTCTGCTCGCCGTAGTGCAGTTCCGTGACGGCGGCGAGCATTCCGGCCGCGACCTGCGCGGCGCCACCGCCGGGCTCGGGGTCCAGGAGCGCGGTAGTGAACCCGCGCTGCGCGGCCCGCCAGGCCGTCACAAGACCGATGATTCCGCCCCCGATGACAAGGACGTCCGAGGTGCCCGAAGACTGGAATGCAAGAGATGCGAGAGATGCGTCTGATGTCTGGGATGTGTCTGACGGTGTACGCGACATGGGCGTCCAGCCCCTCCCTTCGCCGGCATGACCCGGATCAGGTTCGTACGGTCGGAGGCCGTCCCAGCCTCCCTCTCAGCCCGGTGCGTCCGGACTCCCGCGAGTGCTTTACGTTGGCCAGCCTAGCCCGCTGCGGTATGTCTCAGTAAGGGAGCCCGCGTCCATGGCCCGTTCGCTCGACGGCCTCGTCCTGTCCCCGGTTGCCGACCAGGCACCAGGTCAGGTGGGTACCCGCACCCGGTTCACCTACCACGAGCGGAACGGCGAGATCTGGGCCGACTACGCGGGCGGCGATGTCGTACGCGGGCATCTCCTGGGTACCCGCGAGGGTGACCGTCTCGACTTCCGGTACGTGCAGTTGAAGCGCGACGGCAGCACCTCCTCGGGGCATTGCGTGTCCCGCGTGGCGGAGCTGCCCGACGGGCGCGTGCGGCTGGAGGAGACCTGGGAGTGGGAGTCGCAGCGAGGCAGTGGGACGAGCGTCGTGGAAGAGGTCGGGCCGAGCGACGTGGACGAGGCCGGGACGAGCGGCGCAGGTCAGGACGGGCGATGTGGAACAGGTCACTGAGCACGCCCGCTGACTGACAAATCGTCAGCTGTCTATGGTGATCAGGTGACCGAGAAGACGCGGGTTCAGGAACGGACGGTACGGCAGGTCGTCGTCGTGGGCGCCGGCATGGCGGGCGTGCAGACCGCGGTCGCCCTGCGAGAACAGGGCTTCGACGGCGGTGTGACGCTGATCGGGGCGGAACCGCACCAGCCGTACGACCGGCCACCGCTGTCCAAGGCCGTGCTGCTCGGCAAGGCCGAGGGCTCCGCCTTCGACATCGACTTCGAGGCACTGGGCATCGAACTGCAGCTCGGCCGCGAGGCGCTCGGCGTCCGCCCCGAGGACCATGAGCTGGACACCGCCACGGGCCCGGTGCCCTACGACGTCCTGGTCGTCGCGACCGGCGCCGAACCGATCCGGCTGCCGGGCGCGGAGGGCGTCCCCGGGGTCCATCTGCTGCGCACCCTGGACGACGCCGAGCGGCTGCGTCCGGTGCTCGCCCAGCAGCACGACATCGTGGTGGTCGGGGCGGGCTGGATCGGCGCAGAGTTCGCCACGGCGGCGCGTGACGCGGGGTGCGTGGTGACCGTCGTCGAGGCCGCCGACCGGCCGCTCGCCGGGGCGTTGCCCGCCGAGGTCGCCGAGCCGATGGCCGCCTGGTACGCGGACAGCGGGGCCGAATTGCGCACGCACGCGCGCGTGGAGCGCATCGAGCCCGGCGCGGTGGTCCTGGACGACGGCTCCCGGGTGCCCGCGGACGCCGTGGTCGTCGGCATCGGCGCGCGCCCCGCCACCGCCTGGCTCAGCGGCTCGGGCATCGAGCTCGGCGCCCACCGCGAGGTCGTGGCCGACGACCATCTGCGCACCTCCGCTCCGGACGTCTACGCGGTCGGCGACTGCGCTTCCTTCCCTTCGGGCCGGTACGAGGACCGCCTTCTGGTCCACCACTGGGACAACGCCCTCCAGGGCCCGCGCACGGTGGCGGCGAACATCATCGGCGAATCCCCCGTCGCGTACGACCCCGTCCCGTACTTCTGGTCCGAGCAGTTCGGACGCTTCGTCCAGTACGTCGGCCACCACGCCCCCGCCGACACCACCGTCTGGCGCGGCGACCCGTCCGGCGCCGCCTGGACGGTCTGCTGGCTCCACGACGGCCGCCTGGTCGCCCTCCTGGCGGTCGGCCGCCCCAGGGATCTGGCGCAGGGCCGCAAACTCATCGAGGCGGGCACCCTGATGAACCCGGAGCTGCTGTCGGACCCGGCGCGACCGCTGAAGACGGCGACGGCGTAGGCGGAACGGATTCGCCGCCGAGGGGGCGGCCATCAGCGGTCCTGATCGGTTTTGGGTGTTTTGCGCCCTGTCGGGGCGGGACTCGGGTACCGAGTGTCAGTCCGGGATGGCAGGCTTGTCCCGTGACCGAGATTGACGCAAAGATCGATGCTCTCGTACCCGCCTGGCTCACCCTCCCCGACATCGCCGAGCAGTTCGGCGTCGAGGTGACCCGAGTCCGGCAGCTGGTCAAGGAGGGCCAGGTGATCGCCGTACGCCGTGGTGAGAACCGCGCGCTGCACGTCCCTGCCGCCTTCATCGACGGGGACAAGGTGGTCAAGGGCCTGACAGGCACCCTGACGCTCCTGAGGGACGACGGTTTCTCCGACGAAGAGATGCTCGAGTGGCTCTTCACCCCCGACCCGAGCCTGCCCGGTACCCCCGCGCAGGCTCTCAGCGAGAATCGCGGCACGGAGGTGAAGCGTCGCGCCCAGGCGCTCGCCGTCTGACCTGAACAGACCGTCCGACGTCCGGACCACGGCGGCCACGGACCACCCCGGCCGCCGTGGTCCCCACGCACCGACAATGGGGGACACACCCATGCCCGACAACGCCGCCGCGGCCGCACGCGCCCAGCTCGCCGACGCCCGCGTGTACCTGTGCACGGACGCCCGCAAGCGCCAGGGTGACCTCGCCGATTTCCTGGACGTGGTCCTGGAGGGCGGCGTCGACATCGTGCAGCTGCGCGACAAGGGCATGGAGGCGGCCGAGGAACTGGAACACCTCCAGGTCTTCGCGGACGCCTGCGCACGCCACGGCAAGCTCCTCGCGGTCAACGACCGGGCGGATGTCGCCCACGCGATCGGTGCCGACGTGCTCCATCTGGGCCAGGGCGACCTCCCGGTTCCCGCGGCCCGCGCCATCCTCGGCGACCAGGTCCTCCTGGGCCGCTCCACGCACGCCGAGTCCGAGGCCGCAGCGGCCGCCGTCCAGGAGGGCGTGGACTACTTCTGCACCGGCCCCTGCTGGCCCACCCCCACCAAGCCGGGCCGCCACGCACCCGGCCTCGACCTGGTCCGGTACACGGCCTCGCTGGGCACCGACCGCCCCTGGTTCGCCATCGGCGGCATCGACCTCGGCAACCTCGACGAGGTGCTGGAGGCGGGCGCCCGCCGCGTCGTCGTCGTACGGGCGATCACGGAGGCGGACGACCCGGGAGCGGCGGCGGGAGAGTTCGCCAAGCGGCTGCGCGGCGTAGAGCTGTCCGAGTAGCTGCCCGAGTAGCGGCCCGATGGCCTGAAAAGCTGTCCGGAAGCTGTCCGAGGGGTGGACAAGAAGTCGACAAATCGGACAATTCTCGGTCGTTCGGTTGGGGGACCCGATCCCCCTGGCTAACCTGCGGGTATGGCCCTCGGATCTGCTTCCACCAGGACTGACCGCGCACGAACCGTGCGCGACATGCTCGCGACCGGCAACAAGACGTACTCGTTCGAGTTCTCCGCGCCGAAGACCCCCAAGGGTGAGCGGAACCTGTGGAACGCGTTGCGCCGGGTCGAGGCGGTCGCGCCGGACTTCGTCTCCGTGACGTACGGAGCAGGCGGATCCACCCGTGCGGGCACGGTCAAGGAGACCCAGCAGATCGTCGTCGACACGACGCTCACCCCGGTCGCCCACCTCACCGCGGTCAATCACTCCATCGCGGAACTGCGCAACATCATCGGCCAGTACGCGGACGCCGGGATCCGCAACATCCTCGCCGTCCGCGGCGACCCGCCCGGCGACCCGATGGGCGACTGGGTGCCGCACCCCAAGGGCCTGACCTACGCGGCTGAACTCGTCCGTCTCATCAAGGAGTCCGGCGACTTCTGCGTCGGTGTCGCGGCCTTCCCCGAGATGCACCCGCGCTCCGAGGCCTGGGACCTCGACGTCGAACACTTCGTCGACAAGTGCCGCGCCGGCGCCGACTACGCGATCACACAGATGTTCTTCCACCCCGAGTCGTATCTCCGCCTGCGCGACCGCGTCGCCGCGGCCGGCTGTGAGACTCCGGTGATTCCCGAGGTCATGCCGGTCACGAGTGTGAAGATGCTGGAGAGGCTTCCGAAGCTCAGCAACGCCTCATTCCCGGACGTCCTGAAAGAGCGAATCCTCACAGCCAAAGCCGATGCAGCGGCTGTACGCTCCATTGGCATCGAGTTCGCCACGGAGTTCTGCGCGAGGCTGCTGGCCGAGGGAGTCCCCGGACTGCACTTCATTACGCTCAACAACTCCACGGCGACGCTGGAAATCTACGACAATCTGGGTCTGCACCACCCACAGCAGGCCTAGACCGGTCGCACCCACGTACGACACACTGCGTAGCGGCCACTGGGAGAGGGGCGTACATGGGCTGGACGGTCCTCTATATCGCGTTCGGCGTCGTCGCGCTGTGGCTGCTGGGCGAGGTCCTGCTGCAGTACAAGGCGCGGTTGCGCTACCGGCTGCTCGCCTTCGCCGGCTTCCTCGGCGTGGTCCTCGGCGTGCTGATTCCCTCCGTGGTGGTCATCGGCCTGGGCGCGGCGGCCTTCGCGGTCGGCCAGACGTACGTCACGCTGTCGTTCCGCCGCGGGTTCGCGGCCGGCTGGGCCGTCGGCAACCGTCAGGGCACCGACAAGATCAAGAGCAAGCGCCGCCGCGGTGAGCCCGAGCACCAGGATCCGTCGCTGGAGGTCTCCGGCCTCGAAGCGACCGACGGCATGGTGAATCCCCAGGACGACGAGTACGCCGGCGAGGACAACGTCTTCTCACCCGCGCAGTCCGACCGATTCATGCAGCCCGGCTCGGGCCGGCCCGCCGCCGCCGAGACCACCGCCGTGTACGAGCCGCAGCCCCTGCCCGACGACACCGGCTCGTACGGCATCTACGACGCCAACGCGTACGCGGCAGCGGCCGACCAGTCCTACGAGGCCACCACCGACCAGTCCTACGCGACCGCCGCCCAGGCCCAGGACCAGCAGGCTTACGCGTACGACGGCTACTCCGGCTACGACCAGCAGCAGTACGGCTACGACAACGGCCAGCAGCAGTACGCCGCCTACTCCGACCCGTACATCGGCACGCAGACGTACAGCGGTGCCTCGTACGACAACACCACCTACGGTGGCGGCGAGCAGCAGCAGTACACGCAGCAGGCCTACGGACAGGACCAGTACGCCACCGGCAACTACGGCGGCGACACCACCCCGCCCGGCGGCGTCTGGGTGCCGCAGCAGCGCACCGACGAGTACGGCGGCGAACTCCCGCCGGAGCAGCCGTACCCGTACCAGGAGAACGGCAACGGTAACGGCAACGCCACCGGGTACGACGAGCAGCAGTACCGGTACTGAGTGACGGCCCGCACCTGACCTTGCGCGGGCCTCCTCTCGTTCAGCGCACCGGGGTCACCGCGAGCCCCGGAACTCCGGTCCTTCCACGATCAGTCCGGCCACCAGCGCGCCCGACATTCCCGCGTGCGGCAGGCCGCCGCCGGGGTGGGCCCAGCCGCCGGCCGCGAACAGGCCAGGCAGGCGGGTGCCGTTCGCGGGATGCAGCAGGGTCCCGGCCGCGCCCGCCATTGAAGGCGCCGGTATGCCGCCGCCCTGGGCGCCCGTCTCCTCCTCCGTGTGCACGGGAGTGCGCACCTCACGCCACAGCACCCGTTCACCCAGCCCGGGAACGGCCCGCTCGGCGGCGGCGACCATGCGGTCCGCGAAGGCGTCCGCCGCTCCTGCCGCCGTCCAGTCGTGATGGGCCTGGGACGGCACCGTCGCCGTGAGCACCACGGACTCGTGCGCGTCGTCGGGGCGCAGCCGCGGGTCGTCCGGCCGCTCGACCCACACGGTCGGCCGCTCGGGCGGTGTACCGAGTCCGAAGAGGTCGAGTTCCGCCTCCCGGTCGGCGGTGTGGACGACCGTGCGGTGCGCGGCGCCCGCCTCACGCGCGCCGCGCAGCGCGAGGCAGACCACGACCTTGCCGGAGAAGAGGGCCTCCGGGTTCGGCTCCACGTCGTCCCCCACGTACAGCTCGGGACGGCTCATGCCGCTCAGCCGCCAGGGCCCCGTGCCGACGACCATGTCCGCCTCGGCGACGGTCCCGTCCCGCAGCTCGACTCCCGCGGCCCGGCCGTCCTTCTCGACGATCCCCGTGACCTCGGCACCGAAGACGAACTCGACCTTCCGAGCGACACACCGCTCGTACACCGCACGCGCCAACTCCCGTATGCCGCCACGGACATACCAGGTGCCGAAGGCATGCTCCATGTACGGCAGTACCGCGGCGCTCGCCGGGGCGACGCGCGGGTCGAGCCCGTAGGCGAGGGCGTGGCTCTCCAGGAGGGCCGTCAGGCGCGGGTCACGCAGCTCCCAGTCGCCGACCTCGGCGAGGGTGCTCGCCCGCCGGGTGCGCAGCAGCCGCTTGTGAGGCACCGCGGGGTAGGGCTCGCGCTCGGCGAGCACCGACCAGTTGGGCCACAGCGGCTCCTCCAGGAGCGGCCTGCGCGTGCGGTCCCAGGCCTCGCGCGCCCGCACCAGGAAGTCACCCCACCGCTCGCCCGCGCCCGCGCCGAGTGCCTCGGTCAGCGCGGTGACGACACCCGCGCGGGACGCGTTCGGCAAGGAGACGTCCGTGCCGTCCGCGAAGACGTGCCGCGACGACGGGTCCACCTGGACCAGCTCGACGCACGCCTCCAGCGGCTCCTTGCCCGTCTTGAGGAACAGATCGCGGTAGACCGCGGGCAGCGCCAGAAGCCCCGGACCCGTGTCGAACGCGAAGCCGTCAAGCTCGAAGCGGCGCACCGCTCCGCCGTACGTCGCCGTGCGCTCGTACACCACCACCCGGTGGCCCGCGACGGCCAGCCGGGCGGCGGCCGCCATCGCGCCCATCCCGGCGCCCATCACCGCAATTCGTGCCATGCCAGGGACTTTATCGGCCACCACTGACAGTCCCGCCCCGGCCCTTTCGCGAAGGGATCAGCCGGGTGGCTCGGCCACCCGCGCCGCCAGCCGTTTCTCCTCCCGGCGCTGGGCCCTGCGGCGCAGGAACCGTCTGATCCGCGAGACCAGGAAGAAGAGCACCACAAGGCCGGCGAGCAGCAGGACGGCCGCGATGATCGCCGCGGCCTCCGGATGGAACATCGCGAAGGTGAGGATGCCGGCCACCCCGAGGTCCTCGGCGGTGCTCATGAGGAAGTTGCTGAACGGCTCCGGCGAGGTGTTGATCGCCATGCGCGTGCCGGCCTTGACGGTGTGGCTCGCCAGCGCCGTCGAACCGCCGATGGCCCCGGCCGCCAGATCGGAGAGCGAACCGCTCTGCCCGGCGAGCAGCGCCGCGACCACCGCGCCCGACACGGGCCGGATCACGGTGTGCACCGAGTCCCACACCGAATCCACGTACGGGATCTTGTCGGCGACCGCCTCACAGAGGAAAAGCACGCCGGCTGTGACGAGGATCTCAGGGCGCTGAAGCGACTCCGGGACATCGTCGCTCAGGCCGGTCGCGCCGAAAATGCCGAGGAGCAGCACCACCGCGTACGCGTTGATGCCGCTGGCCCAGCCGCTGGTGAAGACCAGGGGGAGTACGGACACGGGGGCGATCGTAACCAGTCGGCAACGGTGCGTCCTGGGCATGAGTGCGTACGGCTGAGTACTCGTACCTAGCCAGTGAGATGAGTACGCGCGCGGATGGGCCCGACCTGCGCGAACGGGAGAGTGGAGACACGGAAAGGGGCGCGGCTCCGGTACCGCCGACACGGGGCGGCGGAACGGTTCTCGCGCCCTTGGCCGCTCCTTCCGCCGATTCGTCGGCGGGAGCGAGGCACGGGGGACCCGGGGATGACCGGACGGGGCCCAACGGGGGATCGGGGGGAGCACGGGGGAGCACGGCGAAGCGCCGGTTCGACTGGCCCGCGGGGGACGCGGCCACATCGGACCGGCGCTTTCGTGCGTGCAGGGGGCGCCCGGTCCCGGGGTGCGCTAGCGGTTGCCGCTCACACGCCCCTGGAGCAGCCGTGAGAGGGCCGCGTGGACGTCGTCCAGGGAGCGCTCGGGCTGGAAGGCCTGCCAGTCCAGGGCGGCCACCAGGACCATGCCGACCAGCGCGGAAGCTGTCAGCGGGATGTCGATCTCGTCGCTGAGCTCGCCGTTCGCCACACCGTCGCGCAGGACGCCCTCCACGACCGCGACCGCTTGCTGCCGGACCACCATGAGCGTGGACTGCCAGGCCCGGTTGGTACGCCACAGCTCCGCCACGTAGAGCTGCGTGAAGGCCGGATAGCGGTCGATGAAGACGAGGCCGGCCCGGATCATCGCGTCCAGCGCGTCGACCTTGCTGCCGCCGTCCCGGTCGGTCTTCTCGGCCGCCTCCCGGAGGGAGGCGGTGAGGAGCTCGACGCCGTGCCGCAGCAGCTCTTCGAAGAGGACGGATTTGCTCGCGAAGTTGTAGTAGACCGTGCCCTTCGCGACCCCGGCGCGCTCGGCGATCTCGTCCACCGTGGTGGCGGAGAAGCCCTGTTCGGCGATCAGGGTGACGGCCGCCTCGTAGAGCTTCTGCCGGGTCGCCTCGCGGCGGCTGCCGCCGCCTGCCGTGGTGTTGCTGCTTTCCATGACCCTGATTGTCACAGGAGTGGTCGTGTGCGCGGTCACAGGCTCAGCTCCGGGTGCAGCCGGTCGAGCGTCCACACCTGCTTGCGGCGCGCGGACAGGGCGGTGAGAGCCAGGGCGCCCGCGGTGAACGCCGCCAGGACGGCGCACGCCTGCCAGACCGGCCCGAGGCCGCCGCCCGTAATGAGCCTCCTGAGGGCATCGACGACGTAACTCATCGGCAAGAAGGGGTGGATCGCGTTGAAGAAGTCCGGACTGGTCTGGACGGGGTAGGTGCCTCCGGCCGAGGTCAGCTGGAGCATCAGGAAGGCGAGGACGAGGATCCGGCCCGCCGCTCCGAAGCGTGCGTTCAGCCACTGCACGATCGCCGCGAAGCACGCCGTCACCAGGAACAGGAAGCCCACCGTCCCGGCCGCGTGCACCATCTCCAGGCCGACCGCCCAGTGCAGCACGGACATCAGGGCCGCCGTCTGCAGCACGCCTATGGCGGCCACCGGCAGCCAGCCCGCCAGCGCGATGCGCCAGGCCGAGGCGCCCGCCGCGAGTGCGCGCCGGTTGAGCGGCTGGATCAGCATGTACGCCACCATCGCGCCCACCCACAGGGACAGCGGGATGAAGTACGGGGCGAAACCGGTGCCGTAGTTGGGCGCCTTGTGGAGGTCCTGCGAGGCGAGCTGAACCGGGTCCGACATGACGTCGGTGCGCTGGTCGCGGTCCTCCTTGTCGTAGTCGGGGATCTGGTCGGCGCCGTCGTGCAGTCCGTCGGCGAGCGTCCCGGAGCCGTCCGCGAGCTTGTACAGGCCTGCGTCGAGGTCGTTCGCGCCCGTCTTCAGCTTCCCCACGCCCGTGTCGAGGTCCGCCGCGCCGGTCTTGGCCGTACCGAGCCCCGAGTGCAGCGTCTTCGCCCCCTCGGCGACCTTCCCGGCGCCGTCGTTCAGTTCGTTGATCCTGGAGACGGCGTCGGCGAGGTCCTCGGAGAGGTTCGGCGAGCGGTCGGCGAGCGCCTGAGCCTGCTTCTGGAGCACGGCCAGGTTCTTGTCGAGCTTGTCGAGATCGCCGTCCTGGTCCTCGATCAGGGTGTTCACGTCGTCGGCGACCGTGGCCACGTCCGCGGCCGCCTGCTTGGCCTTCTTCAGGTCGGGGCACGCGGCGTCGGGAACCGGCAGGGTCTCGCAGCGTGCCTTGTAGACCGTGTTGAGCGCGGCGGAGGCCGTGTGGGCGCCCTTGGCGGCGGCCGGGGCCGTCTCGACCAGGGTGCCGAGGTTGGCGCGGATCCCCGAGGCGGCGTCCGCGACCAGCTGGGCAGTGTCGCCGATCGACTTCTCGTTGTCCTTCAGGAAGGGGCCCACCTGGTCCGCGACCCCGTTGACCTTGTCGGCCAGGGTCTGCGTGCCGTCCGCGACCTGCTGCGAACCGTCCTCCAGGTCACCTGCGCCCGTGTTGAGCTTCTTCAGGCCCGTGGAGAGCTTCCCGCTGCCCTTCTTGGCGTCCTTCAGACCGTCCGCGAGGTCCTCGGCCCCCTTCTCCGCCGTGCCGATCCCGCTCTCCAGCTTGTCGGCGCCCTTAGCGGCCTTCTCGGTCTCCCCGTGGATGCCCGAGAAGGAGACGTAGATCTTGTCGAGGAACGACCGGGAGGCCTTCGTGGACGCGGCCGTGCGCACCTCGCTGAACACCGTCCGGGAGATCTGCCCGACGATGTAGTTGTTCGCGTCGTTCGTACGCACCTGGAGCGCGCCCGTCTCCGGTGACTCCCCGGAGCTGGAGGCGATCCGCTCGCTGAAGTCGCCCGGCATGGTCAGCGACAGGTAGTACGTGCCGTCCTCGACGCCCGCCCGGGCCTCCGCCGCGCTCACCTCGTGCCACTCGAAGGTGTCGCTGTCGCGCAGCCCCTTGGTGATGTCGTCGCCCGCCATGACCTTCTTGCCCGCGGCGGTCGCCCCCTTGTCCGCGTTCACGAGCGCCACGGGGATGCGGTCGAGACGGCCGTACGGGTCCCAGAACGACCACAAGTAGAGGGCGCCGTAGAGCAGGGGCAGCAGCAGGAGCGCGGCCAGCGCGGCGCGCGGGAGCTTGCCCCTGCCGAAGCGCCTGAGCTCAAGCGAGGCCAGTTTCGGCGAGCGCATCGGCCGTCTCCTTGTTGTCGTTCTCGGTGTTCTCGTCGTTGTGCTGCTGCTCCGCCGCGGTTTCCGGCGCCGGCTTGGGGCTGGTGGACACGACGACGGCGTCCTCAGGAGCCTCGCTGCACACCGCGACGACCGTGGTCCCGGACTCGGCGAGAGACCTCAACAAGGCCCACGCCTCGGCCCGTTCGGCGTCGGGCAGCTTGAGGTCGAGGTCGTCGACGGCGAGCAGGCGCGGACGGCCGATGAGAGCCAGCGCGACGGACAGCCGCAGCGCCTCCAGGCGTTCCAGGTCGCGTACGGACGTCCGGGAACCCTTGGGCAGCGTCTCCCGGTCGAGCCCGGCGGCCGTCAGCGCCGTGTCGATCCGCAGTCTCGCCTCCGTCACCCGGTCCCCGCGGGGCCGCAGCAGCCCCCGCAGTGAACCGCCGAAGCGCCGTTGCAGCAGCGCCCGTTCCAGCAGGTGCTCCCCGACGGTCAGAGCCGGGTCCAGGTCGGTGACGCCCGGGACATGGGCCGGCGCACTGATCCGGCGCACCGCGGACATCTGCTTGGGCAGCCGGAAGGAACCGACGGTCGCGTGCCCCTCGCTCGGCTTCATCCGCCCACTGAGCGCGAGCAGCAGGCAGGTCCTCCCGGAACCGGACGGTCCCTCGACAGCGATCAGCGAGCCGGGCTCCGCGGTGATGTCGATGCCGCGGAAGGCCCAGCCGCGCGGTCCCTTGAGCCCGAACCCCTCGGCGCTGACGGCGACTCCATGGTGCTCGCCCACAGCTCCCCCTCTTCGAGCCGGCCGACACCGGCGGCTCTTGAACCGATTCTTTTGAACTGACTGGTCAGTGCAAAAACTATCTCGAACCTTCGATCGAAGCAAAAGCCCAGGTCAGAACGGATTGTCAGTGGCATACCTCACGATGGACACATACGGCCACAGAGCCGTCACACAGACGACAGGAGGTTCGTCATGGCCAACTCATCCGCAGCCGCCTCCCACCGGCGCCGCGCCACCGGCCCTGCCCCCTCACTGACCGGTCCGGCGAGCGACGTGCACCCCGTGCTCCGCCGGACCACGGCCCCGCCCGCCGCCCTCGAACTGCTCGCACAGGCCCACGCCGGACTCGACGAGGCGACCGCCCTCGACACACCCAACGAGCGCTATGCGACGGCCCACTTGGCCGCCCTGCGCACCGCCGCGGCCGTCCTCGCCGCGCGGGGACGCCCGGAACCCACGCCCCGACGCAGGGCACGCATCCGGAGCGCCTGGGAAGTGCTCCCCGAAATCGCGCCCGAACTCGCCGAGTGGAGCGCGTTGTTCGCCGCCGGAGCGACCCGCCGTGCCCGCGCCGAGGCGGGCATACAGGGCGCGGCCGGCAGCCGCGACGCCGACGACCTCATACGCGACGTGGCGATGTTCCTGCGCCTCGTCGAGCGGATGCTGGTGCTGCAGCCCGTGCTGCCTCAGCCCCGGCAGGACGGAGACCGGCAAGTCCCGGACGCGGGCTGACCGGCACGGGAGCCGCGAACCGCCGTTTCCTCCGAGGAGCCTCACGCTTCACGGCACAGAGCCCGAGACTCCGGAGCCGGTCGGTATTGACTCGCTGCGCTGCCCATTAGGGTGGAAGCGCATGAAGCCTTCCGCCCCGGAAAAGGGCCCGGGAGGCCCCCCGATCGCTCCGCCGTGCAAGAGGCGGTGCCGCGCCGAGGAGTCAACTGCCGTGTCGGACCCGATGCGCCCCCGCGCTTCTCTCCGTACCGCCGTGGTCTGGGAGGTCCTCAAGGACGCCCTGGACCGCCGGGTCAAGGCCACGGGGCGGGATGCCCTGGACGTCCTCGACACCGGGGGTGGCAGCGGCAACTTCGCGGTGCCCGTGGCCCGCCTCGGCCACCGCGTCACCGTCGTCGACCCCAGCCCGAACGCGCTGTTCGCGCTGGAGCGCCGGGCCGCCGAGGCCGGAGTCGCCGACCGCGTGCACGGCGTCCAGGGCGACGCACACGGCCTCTTCGACGTCGTCGAGCGCGGTGGCTACGACGCGGTGCTCTGTCACGGAGTCCTGGAGTACGTGGACGACCCGGCCAACGGCGTCCGCAACGTGGTGGACGCGCTGCGCCCCGAAGGCGTCCTCAGCCTCCTCGCCGCGGGCCTGGGCGGAGCCGTGCTGGCCCGCGCCCTCGCCGGGCACTTCAAGGAGGCCAGGCAGGCGCTCGACGACCCGGACGGACGCTGGGGCGAGGGTGATCCCGTACCCCACCGTTTCACCGCCGAACAGCTCACCGCGCTGGTCGAGGGCGCGGGCCTGAAGGTCGCCTCCGTGCATGGAGTGCGGGTCTTCGCTGACCTGGTCCCCGGCGTCCTCGTGGACACCGAGCCCGGGGCCCTGGAAGCACTGCTGAAGCTGGAGGCCGCAGCGGCCGAACTCGCCGCGTTCCACTCCGTGGCGACGCAGCTTCATGTGCTCGGTGAGACGCAAGGGGCCGGTGAGCGCTGAGCCGCCTCCCGTGGTGCGCCGCTGATCAGGGGCTTGGCTGCAGATGGAGTACGCCACAGGCCCCCCGATCGGGCGCTCGGCGCCGTATGATCGAGGGAGACCGTTCGGCATGACGGGCCGTTCGCTGGGGAATGCACGCCTCAGTGGATCCGGGCGTCATGGCGGGTTCCGGTTGGCTAATTGGCGTAGAGGGGCGGGTTTCACGGGGGCGATTCCCTGCCTATCCTGAAGGGGACCCCCGGTCGCCCCGGCGACTGCACGATGAGGAGGACTCCGTGCCGCTCTCGGAGCACGAGCAGCGAATGCTCGAGCAGATGGAGCGAGCGCTGTACGCCGAAGATCCCAAGTTCGCGACAGCGCTTGAGGGAAGCGGGCTGCGTACGTATACCCGGCGACGGGTCTACCAGGCGGTCGCGGGCTTCCTGGTGGGTATCGCGCTCCTCATGGCCGGAATGGTCGCCGTGCAGATCTGGCTAAGCGTGGTGGGTTTCCTCGTCATGCTGGGCTGCGCGGTGCTTGCCGTAACCGGTTGGCGCAAGGCCCCCAAGCCGGGTGAACAGCCGACCGCGCCAGGCGCGCCGGCCGCCCGCAGCCAAGGCCGACAGCGCCGCTCCATGATGGACCGCATCGAACAACGCTGGCAGCGCCGCCGCGACGACCAGGGTGGCCAGTAGCCCCCGAGCGCCGCGGTCAATGACATCGCCTGAGGGGGTGTCCACCAGTCCGGTGGACACCCCCTCACGCACGCCCTGAACCGGGCGCAGCGGCACTCACGCCGCAGCCGTGGGCACGCGCGCCGCGGCAACCGTCCCCGCTGCAACCTTTCCTCGCTGTGGGCATGCGTGCCGCTAGGGGCGGCGCCCGTCCCAAAAGAGCGGCACCCCGCAAGCGCCGGGCCGCGCGACCTACCCCGACCCCAGCCCCACGCCGGGCTCCCCGGCAACAGAGCGCTCCGCTGCTGACAGCGGTGCGGCCCCCGCCCCAGCCAGGGCAAGGGCCGCACACAGCGCAGGGACGGTCAGCCGTTCTGCCCCGAAGGCCGCCGCAGCAAGGTCTCCCGCCGGGCCGCCAGGCGGGCAGCCAGAGCGGTCCAGTAGTCCGACGCCGCCCACACCACCCGGATGGCTGAGCGGGGAGCGAGGAGTGCACGGAGACGGGCCGGACGGCTCGCCAAGGTGCGGAAGCCGTCCGCGACCTGACGGGCGTCCTCGGCGAGACCCGCCGTCGGACGGGGATGCGGAGCGTAGAGCACCTGCTCCACAGCCGCCGCCACCCGGTGCACCGCATCCGCCGCCGTCGGTTCGAGAAGCCCGAGACGGACAATCCGCGCGGCAGCCTTGCGAGGCGTCTGCGAGTCGTCCGGCTCGATCCCGTAGTCCCACGCCGTATCGGTCACTTCCAGCCAGGCACTCAGCGTGTACACCGCTGCATCCGCGTCGGTGCGCCCGTGCGCGCCGAGCCGCACGGCCCGTATCCGCATGCGCCACAGCATCGGCAGCAACGGCACCCCAAGGACGAGGAGTCCGGCCAAGGCCAGCCCCAGGATCTGGAGCCACGGCATACCGCCGTCGTCGGAGCCCACCGCGGCCAGCGCGGACTCGCTCGCGCACGCCTCGAGCTTCCTCTCCTGCGCCGTGCAGCTCTCGCTCGCCGACGCCGAGGCGGCAGGCGCATCGGAGGCCGACTGCGTCGGCTGCGGTGCGGCCGGCACATCGGTGCCGGACGTCTCCGGCTGGGTGTAGTCCGGAACCGAGCCCCGGTTGGGAGTGGGCTCGAAGCGCGTCCAGCCCACCCCCTCGAAGTACAGCTCGGGCCAGGCGTGCGCGTCCCGCAGACCGACCGTCATCGAACCGTCGGGCTGCGTGGAACCGGGCGTGAAGCCCACCGCCACGCGGGCCGGTATCCCCAGCGTGCGGGCCATCGCGGCCATCGCGAAGGAGAAGTGGACGCAGAAGCCCTCCTTGTCCTTCAGGAAGCGCGCGATCGCGGCAGAACCGCTGCCGACCTGCACCTCCGTGTCGTACGTGAATCCGCCGCTCACGGCGAAGTAGTCCTGGAGCTTGACCGCCTGCTCGTAGTGGTTGGCCGAGCCCGCGGTGACCTCGCGCGCGGTGTCGGCCACCACCGAGGGCAGCGAATCCGGCACCTGAGTGAACTCGCGCTTCAGAGCCGGATCCGGCTCCGGCGCCGTCGCGAGCTGCTCCGCGGTCGGCTGCACGAGCAGGCTCGTGACCTCGTACTGCACGCCTCGCGTGTTCTGGCCGTGGTCCCCGACGAGCGTGCGCCCCACCGGCTCGTACCGCCAGCTGCCGTTGATGTCCACCTGGGTGGCCGGATAGGGCATGGGGAGCCAGTCCTGCGCGTACCAGTCGGCCGCCGAGACACGGGTCTGGATCGCGGTCCGCTGGACGTCGCTCCCGAGGCCGATCGGCGTCGGGAACGTGTCCGGCACATCGACGATGTGCCGCTGGGCCGGCTTCCAGGCCGTGCCGTCGAAGTCGTCCAGGGAGACGATCCGCAGATACATGTCCTGGGTGTCGTCGGTGTTGGTGCGGTACGACATGACCTCGCGGTCCTCGTCCACGTTCAGACTGTCGCGGAGTGAGACCAGCGGGTTGACCGCAGAGATCGTGCCACCGCCTCCGGAGCCCGAGCCCACACCCGTCCCAGTACCGTCCAGCAGACCGCCGTCGAGCGAGGGCAGGGCGAGCGGCACCACCAGGGCGATGCCCAGCGCGACCGCGCCGATGCGCCGCCCGGTGCGCACGGGCGCGACGGCGCCGCCCGAGGGTTCGGGGCCCGGCGTTCGGGACGCCGCCGCTCCGCCGAAGACGCGGCCCCACTGCGAGAGCCGGTCGCGGCCCTCGGCGAGCAGCAGCATGAGATAGCCGGCGGCCGCGAGCAGGAACCACAGCCATGCGGCACCGCCGCCGGAAAGCCCCGCGGCGACCGAGTACAGCGCGAGCAGCGGGAGTCCCGCGGGAGCCGCGCTGCGGAACGTCACCGCGAGCGCGTCCACCAAGAGCCCGATCACCAGGACACCGCCGACCAGCATCAGCCGGATGCCGTCGGACAGCGGCGCCGGAATCGCGAACCGCCCGACGTCGTCCGTGCCCGCCTGCAGCAGCACCCCGAACTGGTTGAAGGCCTCGGGCCCCGGGATGATCCCGAGGAAGGCCTGCTGCCGGGCGAAGACCAGCGTCAGCAGCATCAGCGTCACCAGCGCCTGCACCGCCACGGTCAGCGGCCGGGCCAGCGGAACCCGCCGGGTCAGCGCGCCCGCACCGGACTGCATCGCCAGCAGAAACGCCGCCTGGAAGAACCAGGTCGCCGGATCGACCAGCGGCAGCAGAGCAGTCGCGGCCATGAGAGTGGCCGCCGCCGCGAACAGCGCCAGTCGCGCCCGCCCGCTCATGAGCCACCACCCCCCGCCGTACTTCCCGTCGACGCGACGCCCGTGCGCTGCCGGTCCGCCTCACGCCACAGGTCGGCGATCCCCGCCCCCCGTGGCACCCTCACAGCAGTCCAGCCCGCCTCGCGCAGCATGCGCAGTTGATCCTCGCTCTTGTCCAACGGCCCGGGGACGTCCGCCGGTTCCCGCATCCATGCCTCGCTGTCCAGCAGGAAGGCGACGGCCCCGCCGCTGCGCTGGCGCATCTTGGCGAGCACTGTCGCCTGTTCCTCGTCCAGATCGCCGAGGAAGGCGATCAGCAGCCCTTCGTTCCCGCCGCGCAGCACGTCGTAGGCGCGGGACAGACCCGTGCCGTCCGAGTGGTCGACGACGGCGAGTGTGTCCATCATCAGTCCGGCCGCGTCCGCCGACTCCGGGCTCGCGCCCGCGAAGCCGTCCGCGCCCTCGCCGGGCACCGAGCTGCCGGTGTCGGTCAACAGCCGTACCGAAAAGCCCCGTTCGAGCATGTGCACCAGCGTCGACGCCGCGCCCGAAACCGCCCACTCGAAGGCCGAATCCGGGCCCGCGCCCTCGAAGGCGACCCCACGGGTGTCCAGCAGCACCGTGCAGCGGGAGCGCTGCGGCTGCTCCTCGCGGCGGACCATCAACTCGCCGTAGCGCGCGGTCAGGCGCCAGTGCACCCGGCGCAGATCGTCGCCGTAGCGGTAGCCGCGCGGGATTATGTCGTCCTCGCCGGCCAGTGCCAGCGAGCGCTGGCGCCCGTCGCCGTACCCCTTCGCCTCACCGGTCAGCCGCACCGGCGGCAGCGCCTCCACGCGCGGGATGACCGTCAGGGTGTCGTACGTCGAGAAGGAGCGCGTCAGTTCGCACATTCCGAAGGGGTCCGTGAGCCGTAGTTGCAGCGGGCCCAGCGGATAGCGGCCGCGCAGGTCCGAGCGCACCCGGTAGGACACCTCGCGGCGGCCGCCCGCCTCCACCCGGTCCAGGACGAACCGGGGCCGCGGGCCGAGCACGTACGGCACCCGGTCCTGGAGCATCAGCAGTCCGGTGGGCAGCCGCGAGACGTTGTCCATGCGCAGATGGACCCGCGCCTCGGAACCGGCGGGCACGCGCGCGGGGGCGAGCCTGCGGCTGCCCGCGACCCGGTAACGGGTGCGGTACAGCACGGTTGCGCACACCAGTGGCAGCACCGCCAGGAGCAGGCCGACCCGGAGCAGATCGCTCTGCCCCAGGACGTACGCGCAGATCGCGGCCGCGACTCCGGCGGCCAGGAAGGAGCGGCCCCGCGTGGTGAGCCCGGCGAGTGCTGTGCGCAGCCCTCCCTTGTCCTCCTCGGCGGTGTACCCCGTCCCTCCTTGCGTCATCCAAGCCTCCGCGGCGGCTGCTGGCCGTAGGCGGTGGCACCGCGGCCCACCGTGAAGCCGGACTGCTGCTGGGGCGCGGCGGGAACGGGGATGCGCTGCAGGATTTCCTGCACGACCTGTTCGGCCGTGCGCCGGTTCAGCTGTGCCTGTGCCGTGGGCAGCAGACGGTGGGCCAGGACCGCCACGGCGAGTGCCTGGACGTCGTCCGGCAGCGCGTACTCCCGGCCGCTGAGGGCGGCGGACGCCTTCGCCGCGCGCAGCAGATGCAACGTGGCACGCGGTGAGGCGCCGAGTCTGAGATCGGGGTGCGTGCGCGTGGCCCCGACCAGCTCCACCGCGTACCGCCGCACCGGGTCGGCGACGTGGACCGAGCGGACCGCGTCGATCAGCTTCACGATCTCGTGCGCGTGCGCCACCGGCTGGAGGTCGTCCAGCGGGTTCACCCCGCCATGGACGTCCAGCATCTGCAGTTCGGCCTCCGCGCTGGGATAGCCGATGGAGACACGGGCCATGAAACGGTCGCGCTGGGCCTCCGGAAGCGGGTAGGTGCCCTCCATCTCGACCGGGTTCTGCGTGGCCACTACCATGAAGGGGCTGGGCAGTTCGTACGTCGTCCCGTCGATGGTGACCTGGCGCTCCTCCATGGACTCCAGGAGCGCGGACTGTGTCTTGGGCGAGGCTCGGTTGATCTCGTCGCCGATCACGATCTGAGCGAAGATCGCGCCCGGCTTGAACTCGAAGTCCCGGCGCTGCTGGTCCCAGATGGACACACCTGTGATGTCCGAGGGCAGCAGGTCGGGCGTGAACTGGATACGCCGCACCGAACAGTCGATGGACCGTGCCAGCGCCTTGGCCAGCATGGTCTTGCCGACGCCGGGAACATCCTCGATCAGAAGATGACCCTCGGCGAGCAGCACGGTCAGCGAAAGCCGTACGACCTCAGGCTTGCCTTCGATCACTCCTTCCACCGAACTGCGGACACGCTCCACAGTGGCGGTCAGATCTGTAAGGCTCGCTCGATCGTCATAGGTCGTCACCCGGCCCTCCTCGGCCCTTTCTCGGGCCGACGCCCTGTGCGGACCGGCCCACCCCAAAACACGGACACCAAGCGGGAAAAGTTCCGCGTGACGCCACACTCGCATTCTTGTTGCCGTTACCGGTTCGTGTCATCCGCCTGTGGATAACTGGCCGCGATATGTCTGCCTTGCGGTCTTTTGGTCGGCCCTGGTTCATGATTTTTAGTGAACAGAGGCTCCCACGAGGCCCAGAAAGCCACCGTGAAGGCCCGATGAAGATTGTCAGACCGGGTCGATCTCGCGCAGCAGACCCGTCGTGACGTCGAAGACGAAGCCGCGTACGTCGTCGGTGTGCAGAAGGAACGGCGAGGTGCGCACGCGCTGCATCGACTGCCGTACGTCCTGCTCGACATCCCGGAAGGCCTCGACGGCCCAGGCCGGCCGCTGGCCGACCTCCATCTCCAGATCGTGCCGGAAGTCCTCGGTGAGGGACTCCAGGCCGCAGCCGGTGTGGTGGATGAGGACCACACTGCGGGTGCCGAGCGCCCGCTGGCTGATCGTGAGGGAGCGGATCACGTCGTCGGTGACGACTCCGCCCGCGTTGCGGATGGTGTGACAGTCGCCCAGCTCCAGGCCGAGCGCGGCGTGCAGGTCGAGCCGGGCGTCCATGCACGCGACCACCGCGACATGCAGGACGGGACGGGCGTCCATCCCCGGATCGGCGAAGGCGGCGGCGTACTGCTGGTTCGCGTCGACGAGACGGTCGGTCACGGTGCCGTCGCTGGATATGGCGCCTTCGGGCCCGGTGGGAACAGATGCGGAGGTCGTCATGCCTATGACGGTACTGGTCGCATATGAAGCGGTCCTGCCGTGAGAGGGGACAAAGAACGTCATCGTGGCTTGTTGTGAGGTAACCCACACGGGCGGTGTCGGCTCGCCCGTATGGGTTGTTCTTTCCGATTCACGGCTTCATCGGGAGCAGGACTCACGACGCGCATGCCGGTTGATTGACCGCGAGACACCGTGGACTAAAGTGACGCGAAGCGGGAGGCGAGGCTCTCCCTGCTGGACTGCTTTCCCCCGGAAACCCGGCGATTTTCCGGCGTTTCCCCACGTGCGCGGCGCGTACGTACGGCTCGGCCTCCTCCCGCTCCCGGTCGGCTGACGCCACTCTCCCGGCGCCAGCGGGCCTCCCCTTCTCCGGGGGTCCCCCCAGCGTCAGCTGGGGGAGGGCGGGGACCCGGCGGTGCGTACTGCCTTGCCGGATCTGAGAGGGCCCCTTGAGCCAGAGTCGACACGTCCCGGTGATGCTCCAGCGGTGCCTGGACATGTTGGCCCCGGCTCTCACCGGGCCCGGAGCCGTCGTCGTCGACTGCACGCTGGGACTCGGCGGCCACAGCGAGGCGCTCCTCACCCAGTTCCCCGAGGCCCGTCTCGTGGCCCTGGACCGCGACAAGGAGGCGCTGCGCCTCTCCGGGGAGCGGCTCGCCCCCTTCGGTGACCGCGCGACCCTCGTGCACGCCGTCTACGACGAACTCCCCGACGTACTCGACCGCCTGGGCATCCCGCGCGTCCAGGGCATCCTGTTCGACCTGGGCGTCTCTTCCATGCAACTCGACGAGGCGGACCGCGGGTTCGCGTACGCGCAGGACGCTCCGCTCGACATGCGCATGGACCAGACGACCGGCATGAGCGCCGCAGAGGTGCTCAACACCTACCCGCCGGGCGAACTGGTGCGGATCCTGCGGGCGTACGGCGAAGAGAAGCAGGCCAAGCGGATCGTGTCGGCGGTCGTGCGTGAACGCGCGAAGGAACCCTTCAGCAACAGCGCGCGCCTCGTCGAGCTGATCCGCGACTCGCTTCCCCAGGCCGCCAAGCGGACCGGCGGCAACCCCGCCAAGCGCACCTTCCAGGCGCTGCGCATCGAGGTCAACGGCGAACTCAGCGTCCTGGAGCAGGCGATCCCCGCGGCCGTGAAGGTGCTCGCCGTCGGCGGCCGGATCGCCGTCCTGTCGTACCACTCGCTGGAAGACCGGCTGGTCAAGCAGGTGTTCGCGGCCGGCGCCGCCAACACGGCGCCGCCCGGCCTGCCGGTCGTGCCCGAGCGCTACCAGCCCCGGCTCAAGCTGCTCACGCGCGGTGCCGAACTTCCCACCGAGGAAGAGGTCGCGGAGAACCGGCGAGCGGCTCCCGCCCGGCTGCGGGGGGCGCAGCGCATCCGCGAGGAAGCCGAGTGAGGCGCGGGGAGAGGGAGGACGAGTGAGTCGGAAACCCGAACTCGCGAGGTCGGGAGAGTGGGACATCCCAACTCGCGGGCCGCGACTCGGTACGGCATCCAAACTCACGGGACCGAGTGGGTTGGGGATCCAGACGCGTTGTCGGCGTCCGGGTAGGACATCCGAACTCACGGAGCGGAGCGAGTCGGTGATCCCGACCCGCGAGGCGACATGGGTGGGAGATTCGAACTCGCGGCGCGGCCGCGAGTCGGGAAACCGAACCCGCAGGGAGGGCGCGTGAGCAGGAAACCCGAACTGAGAGGGCGGGCCGCCAGGCTCGCCCGGCTTCTCCCGGCAGGTGCCGGGACGGCCGCCCGTACCCCCTTCGTCCTGCTGGTCGTGCTCCTGCTCGGCGGCGGCCTCATCGGGCTCCTCGTGCTGAACTCCGCGCTCAGCGCAGGGTCGTTCCAGCTCGACGACCTGCAGAGGGACACCAAGAGCCTCACCGACGAGGAGCAGGCGCTCCAGCGGGACGTGGACGCCTACGCCGCCCCCGACGCCCTCCAGCGCCGGGCCCGCGAACTGGGCATGGTCCCCGGCGGCGACCCGGCCTTCCTCAACCCGGACGGCACCGTCAAGGGCGTCCCGGGAGCAGCCGCCCAGCAGTCCTCCGCACGTACCCCGGTGGTGCGCCCGCCCGAGGTCCTCGCCCTCGCGCCGAGCCCGACGCCGACCGCGGTCCCAACGCCCACCCCCACGCCGTCCACGGCCGCCGCCTCCGCGCAGCCGCCGGCGGCCACCCCGTCCGTGCAGCCCTCCACAATCCCCGGCAGGTGACGGAAGTGTCCGACAGGGAACCGCCGCGCCGCCGAGTGCCCGGCCCCGCCAGGCCCGTACGACCCTCAGGCCAGCGGCGTCCGGACCCCGGCGCCCGCCCCGCGCGCCGCCCGGGCGCGCCGAGGCCCGCCGGCCCCCGCGTCATCCGGCTCGGCAGCCCGCGCCCCCGGCTCCGTATGGTCAGTCTCGCGCTGACCCTGGTGATGATCGCCTTCGTCGTGCGGCTGCTCCAGGTGCAGGCCGTGGACGCGAGCACGTATGTCGCCAAGGCCGAGCAGAACCGGTACGTCGGGCGCACGCTGGCCGCCGAACGCGGCGGGATCACGGACCGCAACGGCGTCGAGCTGGCGACCAGCGTGGACGCGTACGACATCACGGCCGACCCCACGATGTTCACGCAGAAGGCCACGAAGACGGCGGACGCGCCCGAGCAGGCCGCGGCGCTGCTCGCCCCGATCCTCGGCCAGGACGCGGAGAAGGTCACCAAGAAGCTGAAGACGAAGAACACGCGCTACACCCTGCTCGCGAACCGTCAGACCCCTCAGGTCTGGAAGCAGATCAAGGACATCAGGAGCACGCTCGCGGCCAAGGCCGAGACCGACCCGAGCACCGTCAACGTCCTCGCGGGCATCGTCGCGGTCCCCGCCAGCAAGCGCGTGTACCCGAACGGAGATCTCGCCGCCGGGATACTGGGCTGGGTCAACGCCGACGGCAAGGGCGGCGGCGGGCTCGAACAGGAGCTGAACAAGGAACTGGCCGGCAAGGACGGCGAGATCCGGTACGCGCAGTCCGGCGGCCTCCAGGTGCCCACCGCCGGTTCCACCGAGACCCCCGCCGTGGCCGGCTCCGACATCGAGCTGACCATCGACCGTGACATCCAGTGGGCCGCGCAGAACGCCATCACCGAGCAGGTGAAGGAGTCGAAGGCGGACAGCGGGTACGTGATAGTGCAGGACACGCAGACCGGCGAGATCCTCGCGATGGCCAACTCGCCCGGCTTCGACCCGAACGACCTCTCCCAGGCCGACCCGGCGGCGCTCGGCAACGCGGCCGTCCAGGACGCGTACGAGCCCGGCTCCACCGCCAAGGTCATGTCGATGGCCGCCGTGCTGGAGGAGAACGTCGCCACGCCCGCGACGCATGTGGTCGTGCCCAACCGGCTGCAGCGCGGCGACCGGCTCTTCCAGGACGACATCGACCACCCGACCTGGAACCTGACGCTCAACGGCGTGCTCGCCAAGTCCAGCAACATCGGCACCATCCTGGCGGTCGGCCAGCTCGGCAAGACGCAGACGGAGGCCAACAAGGTCCTCTACTCGTACCTGCGCAAGTTCGGCATCGGCGGCAACACCGGGCTGGACTTCCCCGGCGAGACGAAGGGCATCCTCGCGGCCCCCGAGGACTGGTCGACCTCGCAGCAGTACACGATTCCTTTCGGCCAGGGAGTGTCGCTCAGCGCGCTGCAGGCGGCCTCCGTCTACTCGACGATCGCCAACGGCGGCGTACGGATCGAGCCGACTCTGGTGCGCGGTACGGAAGGTGCCGACGGCCGCTTCACGCCCGCCTCCGAGCCCAAGAAGACAAGGGTCGTCAGCGAGAAGACGGCGAAGACCCTCGCCCAGATGCTGGAGTCCGTCGTGGACGACGAGCAGGGCACCGGCACCAAGGCGCGCATTCCCGGCTACCGGGTCGCGGGCAAGACGGGTACGGCCAACCGCGTGGATCCGGCCACCGGCAAGTACAACGGCTACACCTCGTCGTTCGCCGGATTCGCACCCGCCGACAACCCGCGGATCACCGTGTACTGCGCGATCCAGAACGCCACTAAGGGCAGCTACTTCGGAGGCCAGATCTGTGGACCCATCTACAAGGAGGTCATGGAGTTCGCCCTGAAGACACTTCAGGTACCGCCCACCGGGGCCAAGGCCGCGAATCTCCCCGTGACCTTCACGCCCTGATCAGCACGGAAACCAGCCAGGAACACCTCGTGACAACGATCACCCCCGATCCCGGGAACCACGCCGTGCCGCACACCCCGCCGCACGGCCCGTCCACGCCCTCACTTCGCTCCGGCGGGGGTGCGCCCGGTACGCTCACCGCCGTGCCAGACGCTGATCAGTCCCAAACCACCCAGAAGGGCGTTCCTGTGACATATCCGGGGCCGCCGCGACCGGTTCAGAACGCCGCCACACCCCTGGCGGAACTCGCCGATCAGCTGGGTGCCCAGAAGCCACAGGGCACCGCTGTGGAGGTCACGGGTATCACCCATGACTCCCGCGCCGTGCGCCCCGGCGACCTGTACGCCGCGCTGCCCGGCGCCCGCCTGCACGGCGCCGACTTCGTGACGCAGGCGGCCGGACTCGGTGCCGTCGCCGTGCTGACCGACCCGACGGGCGCCGAACGCGCCGCGGCCACCGGGCTGCCGGTCCTCGTCGTGGACGACCCGCGCGGGCAGATGGGAGAGCTGGCGGCCACGATCTACGGTCACCCGGGGCGCGACCTGCTTCAGTTCGGCATCACCGGCACTTCCGGCAAGACCACCACGGCGTACCTCGTCGAGGGCGGCCTGAAGACGGTCCGGAGCACCGGCCTGATCGGCACCGTCGAGACGCGCATCGGCGACGAGAGCATCAAGTCGGAGCGCACGACGCCGGAAGCCACCGACCTCCAGGCGCTGTTCGCGGTCATGCGCGAACGCGGGGTCGAGGCGGTCGCCATGGAGGTTTCCAGCCATGCGCTGGTCCTCGGCCGGGTCGACGCCTGCATCTTCGACATCGCCGTCTTCAACAACCTCAGCCCGGAGCACATGGAGTTCCACTCCGGCATGGAGGACTACTTCCAGGCCAAGGCACAGCTGTTCACGCCGGAACGCAGCAAACTGGGCGTGGTCAACCTCGACGACGAGTACGGGCGCCGGCTGGCCAAGGAGGCCACCGTCCCCGTCGTCACCTTCTCCGCCGAGGGGCACCCCGACGCCGACTGGCGGGCCGAGAACGTCGAAGTCGGCCCCATGGACTCGACGTTCACCGCTGTCGGCCCCAAGGGCGAGCGGGTCACCGCCAGGTCGCCGCTCGCGGGCCCCTTCAACGTGGCGAACACGCTCGCCGCGCTCGTCTCCCTCGCCGTGGCCGGAATCGACCCGCAGACCGCCGCCGACGGCATCGCCGCCGTACAGGGTGTACCGGGCCGGCTGGAGCGGGTGGACGCGGGCCAGCCTTATCTGGCCGTCGTCGACTACGCGCACAAGACGGACGCCGTCGAATCGGTCCTGCGCGCGCTGCGCAAGGTGACGACAGGTCAGCTGCACGTGGTGCTCGGCTGCGGCGGTGACCGCGACAGGACGAAGCGGATGCCGATGGGTGCCGCCGTCGCACGGCTCGCCGACACCGCCGTACTGACCTCCGACAACCCCCGTTCCGAGGACCCCCTCGCGATCCTCGCCACGATGCTCGCGGGAGCCGCCGAGGTGCCGCAGCACGAGCGCGGCGAGGTCCAGGTCTTCGAGGACCGGGCCGCAGCCATCGCCGCCGCCGTCGCCCGCGCGCGGCCCGGCGACACCGTACTGATCGCGGGCAAGGGCCACGAGCAGGGCCAGGACATCGCCGGGGTGGTGCGTCCCTTCGACGACCGCCAGGTGCTTCGCGAAGCTATCCAGAAGACCCAGGGATGAACTTGTGATCGCCCTCTCTCTCGCCGAGATCGCAGCAGTCGTCGGCGGGCAGACGTACGACATACCGGATCCGGCGGTACAGGTGACCGGACCCGTCGTCAGGGACTCCCGTGAGGTGGAGTCCGGCAGCCTCTTCGTCGCCTTCGTGGGCGAACGCGTGGACGGGCACGACTTCGCCCAGGCGGTCGTCGACGCGGGCGCGGTCGCCGTGCTGGCCTCCCGGCCCGTCGGCGTCCCCGCGATCGTCGTGGCGGACGTACAGACGGCCCTTGGCGCCCTCGCGCGCCATGTCGTCGAACGGCTCGGCGCGACCCTCGTGGCGCTCACCGGCTCCGCCGGCAAGACCAGCACCAAGGACCTCATCGCGCAGGTCCTGCGCAGCAAGGCGCCGACGGTCTTCACGCCGGGCTCGCTCAACAACGAGATCGGGCTGCCGCTCACCGCGCTCAGCGCCACCGAGGAGACCAGGTTCCTGGTGCTGGAGATGGGCGCCCGGGGCATCGGCCACATCCGGTACCTGACGGAGCTCACCCCGCCGCGGATCGGCCTCGTCCTCAACGTCGGCACCGCCCACATCGGGGAGTTCGGCGG
Source organism: Streptomyces sp. NBC_00554 (assembly GCF_041431135.1). Classification (NCBI taxonomy): domain Bacteria; kingdom Bacillati; phylum Actinomycetota; class Actinomycetes; order Kitasatosporales; family Streptomycetaceae; genus Streptomyces; species Streptomyces sp. NBC_00554. The sequence continues at coordinate 7,494,954 of NZ_CP107799.1, forward strand.
CCGCGAGCAGATCGCGCAGGCGAAGGGCGAGTTGGTCGAGGGCCTTCCCGAGGACGGCGCAGCGATCCTCAACGCCGACGATCCCCTCGTACGCGCCATGTCTTCCCGTACGAAGGCGCGCGTGATCCTCTTCGGAGAGTCCGACGAAGCGGACGTACGCGCCGAGAACGTCCGTCTCACGGAGAGTGGACAGCCTTCCTTCAGCCTTCGCACACCCTCCGGGTGCAGTGACGTGACCATGCGCCTGTACGGTGAGCACCACGTGTCGAACGCGCTCGCCGCGGCCGCCGTCGCCCATGAGCTGGGCATGTCCGCAGACGAGATCGCCGGTGCGCTCTCCGAGGCGGGCACCCTCTCCCGCTGGCGGATGGAGGTCACCGAGCGCCCGGACGGCGTGACGGTCGTCAACGACGCCTACAACGCGAACCCCGAGTCCATGCGAGCCGCTCTGCGCGCGCTCGCGGCCATGGGCAGAGGGCGTCGTACGTGGGCGGTGCTCGGTCAGATGGCCGAGCTCGGGGACGAGGCGCTCGCCGAGCACGACGCGGTCGGGCGGCTCGCCGTCCGGCTCAACGTCAGCAAGCTCGTCGCGGTCGGGGGCAGGGAAGCGTCCTGGCTCCAACTGGGCGCATATAACGAGGGTTCGTGGGGTGAGGAGTCGGTGCACGTGTCCGACGCACAGGCGGCTGTCGACCTGTTGCGCAGTGAACTGCGCCCAGGGGACGTCGTGCTCGTGAAGGCGTCCCGGTCGGTCGGGCTCGAACGGGTGGCGCTCGCGCTGCTCGACAGCGGCGTTGAGGGTGAGGTTGCCGCCCGATGATGAAGCAGATCCTGTTCGCAGGAGTCATTGGCCTGTTCCTGACCCTGATCGGCACCCCGCTGCTGATCAAGCTCCTGGCCCGCAAGGGTTACGGCCAGTACATCAGGGACGACGGCCCGCGCGAGCACCACGCAAAGCGCGGTACGCCGACGATGGGTGGTATCGCCTTCATCCTGGCGACGATCATCGCGTACTTCATGTCCAAGGTGATCACGGGCTACGCGCCGACCTTCTCGGGTCTGCTGGTGCTCGGCCTGATGGCGGGCATGGGCCTGGTCGGCTTCCTGGACGACTACATCAAGATCGTCAAGCGGCGCTCGCTCGGTCTGCGGGCCAAGGCGAAGATGGCCGGACAGCTGACCGTCGGTATCGCCTTCGCGGTACTGGCCCTGCAGTTCGCCGACAACCGCGGCAACACTCCGGCCTCCACGAAGCTCTCCTTCGTCCAGGACTTCGGCTGGTCCATCGGCCCGGTGCTGTTCGTGGTCTGGGCGCTGTTCATGATCCTGGCCATGTCGAACGGCGTGAACCTGACGGACGGTCTGGACGGCCTCGCCACCGGCGCCGCGACGATGGTGTTCGGCGCCTACACCTTCATCGGTGTCTGGCAGTTCCAGGAGTCCTGCGCCAACGCGCAGACCCTCACCAACCCGGCCGCCTGTTACGAGGTACGAGATCCACTGGACCTCGCGGTCGTCGCCTCGGCCCTGATGGGCGCCTGCTTCGGCTTCCTGTGGTGGAACACCTCGCCGGCCAAGATCTTCATGGGTGACACCGGTTCGCTGGCCCTCGGCGGCGCGCTCGCCGGTCTCGCGATCTGCTCCCGCACGGAGATCCTGGTCGCCCTGCTCGGCGGCCTCTTCGTCCTCATCACCATGTCGGTGGTCATCCAGGTCGGCTCCTTCAAGATGACCGGGAAGCGCGTCTTCCGAATGGCGCCACTCCAACACCACTTCGAACTAAAGGGGTGGTCCGAAGTCCTTGTCGTGGTCCGCTTCTGGATCATCCAGGGCATGTGCGTGATCGTGGGTCTCGGCCTCTTCTACGCAGGATGGGCAGCCAAGAAGTGACCAACTGGCAGGGCAAGTACGTCACCGTCGCCGGCCTTGGCGTCTCCGGTATCCCGGCGGCCCGTGTGCTGCACGGCCTCGGCGCGGTCGTCACGGTCGTCAACGACGGCGACGACGAGCGCTCCCGGGCGCAGGCCGCGGACCTGGAGGCGCTCGGCATCACCGTGCGCCTCGGTGACGGCGCCACCCTGCCGGAGGGCACCGAGCTCATCGTCACCACGCCCGGCTGGAAGCCGGACAAGCCGCTGTTCGCCGCGGCCGCCGAGGCCGGCGTCCCGGTCTGGGGCGACGTGGAGCTGGCCTGGCGGCTCAGGGGCCCGGATGCGGCTCCCTGGCTCGCCGTCACCGGCACCAACGGCAAGACCACCACAGTCCAGATGCTCGCCTCGATCCTGAAGGCGGCAGGGCTGCGTACGGCGGCCGTCGGCAACATCGGGGTCTCGCTCCTGGACGCGGTCCTCGGCGAGGAGACGTACGACGTCCTCGCCGTGGAGCTGTCGAGCTACCAGCTGCACTGGGCGCCCTCACTGCGCGCCCACTCCGCCGCCGTACTGAACCTCGCGCCCGACCACCTCGACTGGCACGGCTCCATGGAGGCGTACGTCGCCGACAAGGGCCGTATCTACGAAGGAAATCGGGTCGCCTGCGTCTACAACGCGGCCGACAAGGCTACCGAGGACCTGGTGCGTGAGGCGGACGTCGAGGAGGGCTGCCGGGCGATCGGCTTCACCCTCGCCGCGCCGGGGCCCTCCCAACTCGGTGTCGTGGACGGCATCCTGGTCGACCGTGCCTTTGTCGACAACCGGCAGAAGAACGCCCAAGAGCTGGCGGAGGTGTCGGACGTCAATCCGCCCGCCCCGCACAACATCGCCAACGCCCTTGCGGCGGCGGCCCTGGCGCGTGCCTTCGGGGTGCCCGCCGCGGCCGTACGGGACGGTCTGCGGGCCTTCCGGCCGGACGCCCACCGCATCTCGCACGTCGCCGATGTGGACGGGGTCGCGTACATCGACGACTCCAAGGCCACCAACACCCATGCGGCGGAAGCCTCTTTGGCCGCGTACGAGTCGATCGTGTGGATCGCGGGCGGGCTCGCCAAGGGCGCGACCTTCGACGAGCTGGTCGCCAAGTCGGCAAAGCGGCTTCGGGGTGCCGTGCTGATCGGTGCCGACCGGGCTCTCATCCGGGAAGCGCTCGCGCGACACGCGCCGGAAGTACCGGTCGTCGACCTCGACCGGACCGACACTGGGGCGATGCTCGCGGCGGTTCAGGAGGCGCGGGGGCTCGCTCACGCGGGCGACACGGTGCTGCTGGCGCCGGCTTGCGCCTCCATGGATATGTTCGCCAACTACAACAAGCGCGGTGACGCTTTCGCGGAAGCGGTTCGCGAACTCGGCGCCGCGAGCGCCTGACGGCGGGTCTGAGCCGCTGTCCCGGGCGCCCGGGATCCTTGGGAGCGACGCGTGACGCCATCGTGGTCGGTGCTTCGCCGGCGGCTTTCCGCCGGTGGCACGGCGCTGTGCCAGCCTGTCCCGCCCCGCGGCGACAGGAGCCGCTGATGCCCGGCAGTCGTACCGGCCGCCCCCCTGTCCAGCGGGCCTCGAAGCGGCCCGCCGCCGCCCGGCCCCCGCGCGACAACCCCCTACGCACCCTCTACGTACGCGCCCGCAAAGCCTGGGACCGGCCGCTGACCGCGTACTACCTGATCCTCGGCGGCAGTCTGCTGATCACCGTGCTCGGCCTTGTGATGGTCTACTCGGCTTCGCAGATCACGGCGTTGCAGCTGTCGCTGCCGGGGTCCTACTTCTTCCGGAAGCAGTTCCTGGCGGCCTGTATCGGCGGCGTGCTGCTCTTCGTGGCCTCGCGGATGCCGGTGCGGCTGCACCGGGCGCTGGCGTATCCGATGCTGGCGGGCTCCGTCTTCCTGATGATCCTGGTGCAGGTGCCGGGGATAGGAGTGGCGGTCAACGGCAACCAGAACTGGATCTCCGTCGGCGGCCCCTTCCAGCTGCAGCCCAGTGAGTTCGGCAAGCTCGCGCTCGTGCTGTGGGGCGCCGATCTGCTCGCCCGCAAGCAGGACAAGCGGCTGCTGACGCAGTGGAAGCACATGCTGGTGCCGCTGGTTCCGGTGGCCTTCATGCTGCTCGGGCTGATCATGCTCGGCGGTGACATGGGTACGGCGATCATCCTCACGGCGATCCTCTTCGGGCTGCTGTGGCTGTCCGGAGCGCCCACCCGGCTGTTCGGGGGTGTGCTGTCCATCGCTGTGACGCTCGGTTTCATCCTCATCAAGACCAGCCCGAACCGGATGGGCCGCCTCGCCTGCATCGGTGCCACCGACCCCGGCCCCAACGACCAGTGCTGGCAGGCCGTGCACGGTATCTACGCCCTCGCCTCCGGCGGACTCTTCGGTTCCGGTCTCGGTGCCAGTGTGGAAAAATGGGGCCAACTGCCCGAAGCGCACACGGACTTCATCTTCGCCGTCACCGGGGAGGAACTGGGCCTGGCGGGGACGCTGTCGGTGCTCGCCCTCTTCGCGGCTCTAGGCTATGCGGGTATCCGCGTGGCCGGACGCACGGAGGACCCCTTCGTGAGGTATGCCGCGGGAGGCGTGACCACCTGGATCACGGCCCAGGCCGTGATCAACGTCGGTGCGGTGCTCGGTCTGCTGCCGATCGCCGGTGTCCCGCTCCCGCTGTTCTCCTACGGGGGTTCCGCCCTGCTGCCGACCATGTTCGCGATCGGGCTGCTGATCGCCTTCGCGCGCGACGACCCCGCCGCGCGGGCGGCGCTCGCGATGCGGCAGCCTCGCTTTGGCAGAAAGCGGGCTGCGGTGAGAGGCTCCGCGGGGGCCGCGGGGCCTCGGAGATGGAACACAATGCGACGGCGTGCCTCGGCGGCGCGTTCGTCCGGAGAGCGGTGAATTTCGGTGCATGTCGTACTCGCCGGCGGGGGGACCGCCGGCCACATCGAGCCCGCGCTGGCCCTCGCGGATGCCCTGCGCAGGCAGGACCCGACCGTGGGGATCACGGCTCTGGGCACGGAGCGCGGCCTTGAGACCCGACTCGTACCCGAGCGGGGCTACGATCTCGCGCTGATTCCCGCCGTCCCACTGCCGCGCAAGCCCACCCCCGAGCTGATCACCGTCCCCGGGCGGCTGCGCGGCACCATCAAGGCGGCCGAGCAGATCCTGGAGCGCACCAAGGCGGACGCGGTCGTCGGCTTCGGCGGCTATGTCGCGCTGCCCGGCTACCTCGCGGCCAAGCGCCTCGGCGTGCCGATCGTCATCCACGAGGCCAACGCCCGGCCCGGCCTGGCCAACAAGATCGGTTCGCGGTACGCGGCCCAGGTCGCCGTCTCGACGCCCGACAGCAAGCTCCGCGGGGCCCGGTACATCGGCATCCCGCTGCGCCGCTCCATCGCCACCCTCGACCGGGCTGCCGTACGCCCGGAAGCCCGCGCCGCGTTCGGCCTCGACCCCGCGCTGCCGACCCTGCTCGTCTCGGGCGGCTCCCAGGGCGCCCGTCACCTCAACGAGGTCATCGAGCGGGTCGCCCCGTACCTCCAGCAGGCCGGAATCCAGATCCTGCACGCGGTCGGCCCGAAGAACGAACTGCCGCAGGTCCACCAGATGCCGGGAATGCCCCCGTACATCCCGGTACCGTATGTGGACCGGATGGATCTCGCGTACGCCGCGGCCGACATGATGCTCTGCCGCGCGGGCGCGATGACCGTCGCCGAACTCTCCGCCGTCGGGCTCCCCGCCGCCTACGTCCCGCTGCCCATCGGCAACGGCGAACAGCGGTTGAACGCCCAGCCGGTGGTCAAGGCCGGCGGCGGCCTCCTTGTCGACGACGCGGAACTGACGCCCGAGTGGATCCAGGGCAACGTCCTGCCCGTGCTCGGTGACCCGCACCGGCTGTACGAGATGTCCCGCGCCGCCAGCGAGTTCGGCCGCCGGGACGCCGACGACCTGCTCGTCGGCATGGTGTACGAGGCGATCGCCTCACGCCACCGCTAGCAGCGTATGAGGGAAGGCAGGGAGCGTGGCCGGACCGACGACCGCCGAGCGCGGTGAACGGCAGAAGCTGGAGTCCGGCCCGCCCCGGCCGCCCCGTATCGGGCGGCTGTCCAGGCCCCGTACGCTCATCATCCTTATGATCGCCGCGGTGTTGCTCGGCGCCGCCTCCGTGTGGGTCCTCTACGGCTCGAGTTGGCTGCGCGTGGAGCGGGTATCGGCCTCCGGGATGCGGGTGCTGACGGATCAGCAAGTGCGCGAAGCCGCCGGAGTTCCGGTCGGAACCCCGCTGATTTCCGTCGACACCGATGCCATTGAGGAACGACTGCGCCGGAAATTGCCCCGAATTGACTCGGTTGATGTCGTCCGATCCTGGCCGCATGGAATCGGACTGAAAGTGACCGAGCGCACTCCGGTCCTGATTGAAGAAAAGGGCGGAAAGTTCGTCGAAGTGGACGCCAAGGGCGTGCGTTTCGCGACGGTTTCGGATGCTCCGAAGAGCGTGCCGCTGCTGGAATTGACGGTGCCTCAGTCGGCAGGGCTACGCCGCTTCGGGACCGACCGGCTGGTGCGCGAGGCCGTGACGGTCGCCGGTGACATTCCGGCCGCCGTCGCCCGCGACACCCAGGTCGTCAAGGTCCGTTCGTACGACTCCATCTCGCTGGAGTTGAAGGGCGGCCGCACCGTCGAGTGGGGGAGTGGCGAGAAGGGCGCCGCGAAGGCGCGTACGCTCACCGCTCTCATGAAAGCCGCTCCCGGGGCGCGGCACTTCGACGTAAGTGTTCCCACCGCCCCTGCGTCATCAGGGAGTTGACGCACATCTGCGCAGGCCAGCACCCTGGTTGGGCACTGCTACGGCTGATCACATAGGGTGAAAAGAAAAACGGGAGGTTCGGCGTGTTCGTTGAACGTGCGCCACTTGTCGACTTAGTGTCCTGTTCGGAAGAGTCCAAGGAACAGACACACTGGTAACCCTAAACTTCAACGTTAGGGTTCGGGTCGGCGTTCGGACCGTCCCATTCGGCATCAGTCGTCGGATCGCGAGCGTGCGAGGCGACGACACGTAACTCGAGGCGAGAGGCCTTCGACGTGGCAGCACCGCAGAACTACCTCGCAGTCATCAAAGTCATCGGTGTCGGCGGCGGTGGTGTCAATGCCATCAACCGGATGATCGAGGTCGGTCTCAAGGGCGTCGAGTTCATCGCCATCAACACCGACGCGCAAGCTCTGTTGATGAGCGACGCCGACGTCAAGCTCGACGTCGGCCGCGAACTCACCCGCGGACTCGGCGCCGGAGCCAACCCGGCCGTCGGCCGCAAGGCGGCGGAGGACCACCGCGAGGAGATCGAGGAGGTCCTCAAGGGGGCCGACATGGTCTTCGTGACGGCCGGCGAGGGCGGCGGCACCGGCACCGGCGGCGCGCCCGTCGTGGCCAACATCGCCCGCTCGCTGGGCGCCCTCACCATCGGCGTGGTCACGCGCCCGTTCACCTTCGAGGGACGGCGCCGGGCCAACCAGGCGGAGGACGGTATCGCCGAACTCCGCGAAGAGGTCGACACCCTCATCGTCATCCCGAACGACCGGCTGCTGTCCATCTCGGACCGCCAGGTCTCCGTCCTCGACGCCTTCAAGTCGGCGGACCAGGTCCTGTTGTCGGGTGTTCAGGGCATCACCGATCTCATCACCACGCCCGGTCTGATCAACCTCGACTTCGCCGACGTCAAGTCCGTGATGTCCGAGGCGGGTTCGGCCCTCATGGGCATCGGCTCGGCCCGCGGCGACGACCGCGCGGTGGCGGCGGCCGAGATGGCGATCTCCTCGCCGCTCCTCGAGGCCTCCATCGACGGCGCCCGCGGCGTGCTGCTCTCCATCTCCGGCGGCTCCGACCTCGGTCTGTTCGAGATCAACGAGGCCGCCCAGCTGGTGAGCGAGGCCGCGCACCCCGAGGCCAACATCATCTTCGGTGCGGTCATCGACGACGCCCTCGGCGACGAGGTGCGGGTCACCGTCATCGCCGCCGGTTTCGACGGCGGCCAGCCGCCCTCGAAGCGGGACACCGTCCTCGGCTCGTCCTCGGCCAAGCGCGAGGAGCCCACCCCGGTGCGCTCCTCCGACAGCCGTCCGTCCTTCGGCTCCCTCGGCAGCGTCACGCCGAAGGAGACGTCGGCGCCCGCCCCGGAGCCGGTGAACGAGATCCCGGTCTCCCCGCCGGTCCCGCCGTCCCGCTCGTACTCGGACAGCGCGGCCGAGGAGCTGGACGTGCCGGACTTCCTGAAGTGATAGGACAGCGCTCCGGAACGAGCACAGTGAGCGGCGCGCACTTCGCCTTCACCGACAGGTGGGGCGGGGTGAGCGCCGTTCCGTACGAGGAGCTCAACCTCGGCGGAGCGGTCGGCGACGACCCCGCCGCCGTAGGGACCAATCGGCTGTGGGCCGCCAAGTCCCTGGGACTCGACGCGAATCGCGTGGTCTGGATGAACCAGGTGCACGGCAAGGACGTCGCCGAGGTCGACGGGCCGTGGACCGACCCCCGGTTCACACCGCCGGTCGACGGTCTGGTGACCGCGACCCGGGGCCTCGCCCTCGCCGTACTCACCGCCGACTGCGTCCCGGTCCTGCTGGCCGACCCCGTCGCCGGGGTGGTCGCCGCGGCCCACGCGGGGCGGCCCGGCATGGTCGCCGGGATCGTGCCCGAGGCCATCGACGCCATGGAGTCGCTGGGCGCGGAGGCCGCGCGCATCGTCGCCCGCACCGGGCCCGCCGTCTGCGGCCGTTGCTACGAAGTGCCGGAAGCGATGCGCGCCGAAGTCGCCGCCGTCGAACCCGCGGCGTACGGCGAGACCAGTTGGGGGACTCCGGCGGTCGACGTGGTCGCCGGGGTGCACGCGCAGCTCGAACGGCTCGGGGTCCACGACCGGGAGCGGTCGCCGGTGTGCACGATCGAATCGCGGGATCACTTCTCGTACCGTCGCGACCGCACCACGGGGCGGCTCGCGGGATATGTCTGGCTGGACTGATGGACATGACGGACCGTAGGGCTCAACTCGCCGGAAATCTGGCGAAAGTGGAAGAGCGCATCGCGGCGGCGTGCACGGCCGCCGGGCGCAAGCGTGAAGAGGTGACCCTGATCGTGGTCACCAAGACCTACCCCGCCAGTGATGTGCGGATCCTGTCGGAACTCGGTGTGCGGCAGGTCGCCGAGAACCGTGATCAGGACGCGGCGCCCAAGGCGGCGGAATGTTCCGATCTGCCCCTCTCCTGGCATTTCGTCGGTCAGTTGCAGACCAACAAGGTGCGTTCCGTGGTCGGTTACGCGGATCTCGTGCAGTCCGTCGATCGTTCCAAGCTCGTCACGGCTCTGTCGAAGGAGGCGGTGCGGGTGGAGCGTGAGGTGGGGTGCCTGATTCAGGTCGCGCTGGACGCGGAGGAGGACGGCCGGGGGGAGCGGGGAGGCGTGGGGGTCGGCGGAATCGAAGAGTTGGGCGACCTCGTCGCGAACGCTCCGGGGCTCCGTCTCGACGGGCTGATGACCGTCGCGCCGCTCACCGGGAGCTACGCGGGACGCCAACAAGCGGCGTTCGAGCGGCTGATGGATTTGTCGACTGCTATGCGCCGCACGCATCCGGCTGCGAACATGGTGTCCGCAGGGATGAGTACGGACCTCGAACAAGCCGTGGCGGCCGGAGCGACACATGTACGCGTCGGTACTGCGGTACTCGGAGTCCGACCCAGGCTCGGGTAACGTCGCCAAGAAGTCGGACCACAGCAGAAAATATGGTCATTACCGCCGAAGGCGGGCATAACGACCTCGTGGATCGCGGGCACTTGGCAACTCGTCAGCCGATCCACCACAGAGCGGAGGACTCAGAGCATGGCCGGCGCGATGCGCAAGATGGCGGTCTACCTCGGCCTCGTGGAGGACGATGGGTACGACGGCAGGGGATTCGACCCCGATGACGACTTCGAGCCCGAGCTCGACCCTGAGCCCGAGCGGGACCGTCGGCGGCACGAGCCGCCGCACCAGTCACACCAGGCGCATCAGTCCCAACGGGACGAATCGGTACGAGTGGTGCAGCCTCCGGCGCAGCGCGATCCGGTGCCGCATTCCGCTTCGCTGGCCGCGGAATCCGGGCGTCCGGCGCGAATCGCCCCCGTGGCGTCCATCACACAAGAACGTCAAAGCATGGAGAAGAACGCCCCGGTGATCATGCCCAAGGTCGTGTCCGAGCGAGAGCCTTACCGGATCACCACATTGCACCCCCGGACCTACAACGAGGCCCGTACCATCGGGGAACACTTCCGTGAGGGCACCCCGGTGATCATGAATCTGACTGAGATGGATGACACAGATGCGAAGCGACTTGTCGACTTTGCGGCCGGTTTGGTGTTTGGTCTCCACGGCAGCATCGAGCGGGTGACGCAGAAGGTGTTCCTGTTGTCGCCTGCTAACGTCGATGTCACGGCGGAGGACAAGGCTCGTATCGCAGAGGGCGGGTTCTTCAACCAGAGCTGAGACGCTGGACCGGAGTCAAGGTACGGAAACGTACGGAAACAGGGGAGAGGGAAGCACGGATCATGAGCGTGGTCGGGCAAGTTCTCTACATCGCGCTGATGTGTTTCCTCATCGTGCTGATCTTCCGGTTGGTCATGGACTACGTCTTCCAGTTCGCCCGCTCATGGCAGCCCGGCAAGGCGATGGTGGTCGTTCTTGAGGCCACCTACACTGTCACCGATCCACCGCTCAAGCTTCTGCGGCGGTTCATTCCGCCGCTGCGTCTCGGGGGCGTGGCGCTCGACCTGTCCTTCTTCGTACTGATGATCATCGTCTACATCCTGATCTCCGTCGTGAGCCGGCTGTGAACGATACGGTCTTGCCGAATGCCGACGACTACGTTGAGGTGAAGAGATGCCGTTGACCCCCGAGGACGTGCGGAACAAGCAGTTCACGACCGTCCGCCTCCGAGAAGGCTATGACGAGGACGAGGTCGATGCCTTCCTCGATGAGGTCGAAGCCGAACTGACTCGCTTGCTCCGCGAGAACGAGGACCTGCGCGCCAAGCTGGCGGCGGCCACGCGCGCGGCTGCGCAGAACCAGCAGCAGGGCATGCGCAAGCCGCCCGAGCAGCAGGACCAACAGCAGGGCCCGCCGCAGGGCATGCGCGGTCCGGGTGCCCCCGTGCCCGCCGGCATATCGGGCCCGCCGCAGCAGCAGATGGGTGGCCCCATGGGCGGCCCGCCCCAGCTGCCGAGCGGTGCGCCGCAGCTGCCCGCCGGTCCCAGTGGCCAGGGTGGCCCCATGGGCCAGGGCCCGATGGGTGGGCCGATGGGCCAGGGCCCGATGGGTCAGCAGGGTCCCGGCCAGCAGATGCAGCAGCACCCCGGTCAGATGCAGCCGCAGATGCAGCAGCAGATGGGTGGCCCGATGGGCGGACCCATGGGTGGCCCGATGGGCGGTCACGGCCCGCAGATGGGTCAGCCCGGTCAGGGTCCCGGTGGCGACAGCGCCGCCCGTGTCCTCTCGCTGGCCCAGCAGACCGCCGACCAGGCGATCGCCGAGGCCCGCTCCGAGGCCAACAAGATCGTCGGCGAGGCCCGCAGCCGTGCCGAGGGCCTGGAGCGCGACGCGCGCGCCAAGGCCGACGCGCTGGAGCGGGACGCCCAGGAGAAGCACCGCGTCGCGATGGGCTCCCTGGAGTCCGCCCGCGCCACGCTGGAGCGCAAGGTCGAGGATCTGCGCGGCTTCGAGCGCGAGTACCGCACCCGGCTGAAGTCCTACCTCGAGTCCCAGCTGCGTCAGCTGGAGACCCAGGCTGATGACTCGCTGGCTCCGCCGCGGACTCCGGCGGCCGCTTCGCTGCCGTCGCCTTCCGCGCCCTCCATGGCTCCGGCCGGTGCGAGTGCGCCGTCCTACGGTGGGCCGATGGGTGGCGGTCCGGCTCCGGCCGGGCCCTCCTACGGTGGGCAGCAGCAGATGTCTCCGGCGATGACTCAGCCGATGGCGCCGGTGCGGCCGCAGGGGCCGTCGCCGATGCAGCAGGCTCCCTCGCCGATGCGTGGGTTCCTCATCGACGAGGACGACAACTGACGGCCTGCGGTACGCCTTAGGCGTCGGCAGCGTTCAGGGCGGGGCCCCCGGTTTCGGGGGCCTCGCCCTTTTGTGCGTCGCCCTTGCGGGCAGCTGTGCGGGGTACGCAACGCCGAAGGCCCGGGCCACCAAGAATCTTGGTGGCCCGGGCCTTCTTGTGCGGGGTTGTGGGGGTGGGCGTGGGGGTTGTTCGCCCCCTCCGCCCCTTCCCGTCCCGTTCCTGGGGGCTGCGCCCCCAGACCCCCCTGTCGCGCTGCGCGCTCGTCCTCGAACGCCGGACGGGCTGAAGCCACAGCCTCCGTGGGTGGGTGGGGGATCGGGATGGCGCTGTCTTGTCCTCGAACGCCGGACGGGCTGAAACCGCGGCCCCCACGGGTGGGTGGGGGATCGGGATGGTGCCGTCTCGTTCTCGACCGCCGGGCGGGTCAGCCCGCCCGGCGGTCGGTGTTACGCCTTGCGGAGGCGGAACGTCAGGGACAGGGGCTCGTCCGTGAACGGGGGGCCGTAGGTGTCGTCCGCCTCGGACTGGGCGAAGTCTGTGGCGAGGACCTCGTCGGCGATGAGGGGGGTGTGTTCGGTGAGGGCCGCGATGACTGCCGGGTCTGTGGAGGTCCAGCGGAGTGCGATGCGGTCGGCCACGTCGAGGCCGCTGTTCTTGCGGGCCTCCTGGATCAGGCGGATCGCGTCACGGGCGAGGCCCGCCTGGCGCAGCTCCTCGGTGATCTCCAGGTCGAGGGCGACGGTCGCGCCGGAGTCGGATGCCACCGACCAGCCCTCGCGCGGGGTCTCTGTGATGATCACCTCATCCGGGGCCAGCGTCACCGTCTCGCCGTCGACCTCGACCGAGGCCGTGCCCGAGCGCAGGGCGAGGGAGAGGGCGGCGGCATCGGCTTCCGCGACGGCCTTCGCCACCGCCTGGACGCCCTTGCCGAAGCGCTTGCCCAGGGCGCGGAAGTTCGCCTTCGCGGTCGTGTCGACCAGGGAGCCGCCCACTTCACTCAGAGAAGCCAGCGAGCTCACGTTCAGCTCTTCGGTGATCTGTGCGTGCAGCTCGCGGTCCAGGGTCTCGAAGCCCGTCGAGGCGATCAGCGCGCGGGACAGCGGCTGGCGGGTCTTGACGCCCGACTCCGCGCGGGTGGCGCGGCCCAGCTCCACGAGACGGCGTACGAGCACCATCTGCTTGGACAGCTCCGGGTCGATGACGGACAGGTCCGCCTCCGGCCAGGAGGAGAGGTGTACGGACTCGGGGGCGCCCGGCGTGACCGGCACCACCAGGTCCTGCCAGACCCGCTCGGTGATGAACGGGGTCAGCGGGGCCATCAGGCGCGTGATCGTCTCGACGACCTCGTGCAGGGTGCGCAGCGCCGCCTTGTCGCCCTGCCAGAAGCGGCGCCGGGAGCGGCGTACGTACCAGTTGGACAGGTCGTCGACGAAGGCCGACAGGAGCTTTCCGGCGCGCTGGGTGTCGTACGCCTCCAGAGCCTGCGTCACCTGGTCGGTGAGCGCGTGGAGTTCGGACAGGAGCCAGCGGTCGAGGACCGGGCGGTCGGCCGGGGCCGGATCGGCCTCGCTGGGCGCCCAGTTGGACGTGCGCGCGTACAGGGCCTGGAAGGCGACCGTGTTCCAGTACGTGAGGAGCGTCTTGCGGACGACCTCCTGGATGGTGCCGTGGCCTACGCGGCGCGCGGACCACGGGGAGCCGCCGGCCGCCATGAACCAGCGGACCGCGTCGGCGCCGTGCTGGTCCATCAGCGGGATCGGCTGCAGGGTGTTGCCCAGGTGCTTGGACATCTTGCGGCCGTCCTCGGCGAGGATGTGGCCCAGGCAGACCACGTTCTCGTACGAGGACTTGTCGAAGACGAGAGTGCCGACCGCCATGAGGGTGTAGAACCAGCCGCGGGTCTGGTCGATGGCCTCGCTGATGAACTGCGCCGGGTAGCGGCTCTCGAAGAGCTCCTTGTTCTTGTACGGGTATCCCCACTGCGCGAACGGCATCGAACCCGAGTCGTACCAGGCGTCGATGACCTCCGGGACGCGGGTCGCGGTCTGCGCGCACTGCGGGCAGGGGAACGTGACCTCGTCGATGTACGGGCGGTGCGGGTCCAGGTTCGACTGGTCGGTGCCCGTCAGCTCGGAGAGCTCCGCGCGGGAGCCGACGCACGTGAGGTGGCCCTCCTCGCAGGTCCACAGCGGGAGCGGGGTGCCCCAGTAGCGGCTGCGGGACAGCGCCCAGTCGATGTTGTTGTTCAGCCAGTCGCCGAAGCGGCCGTGCTTGACCGACTCCGGGAACCAGTTGGTCTTCTCGTTCTCCTGGAGGAGGCGGTCCTTGATGGCCGTGGTGCGGATGTACCAGGACGGCTGCGCGTAGTAGAGGAGCGCGGTGTGGCAGCGCCAGCAGTGCGGGTAGCTGTGCTCGTACGGGATGTGCTTGAAGAGCAGCCCGCGCTCCTGGAGGTCCTCGGTGAGCTTTTCGTCCGCCTTCTTGAAGAAGACACCGCCTACGAGGGGGACGTCCTCCTCGAAGGTGCCGTTCGGACGGACGGGGTTCACCACGGGCAGGCCGTACGCGCGGCAGACCTTGAGGTCGTCCTCACCGAAGGCGGGGGACTGGTGGACCAGACCCGTACCGTCCTCGGTCGTGACGTAGTCGGCGTTGACCACGTAGTGGGTTTCCACGTCCGCCGGGAACTCCACCAGCTCGAACGGACGTTGATAGGTCCAGCGCTCCATCTCGGCGCCGGTGAAGGTCTCGCCGGTGGTCTCCCAGCCCTCGCCGAGGGACTTCTCGACGAGCGGCTCGGCGACGACGAGCTTCTCCTCGCCGTTGGTCGCGACGACATAGGTGACGTCGGGGTGCGCGGCGACGGCGGTGTTGGAGACCAGCGTCCACGGGGTCGTCGTCCACACCAGGAGCGCTGCCTGGCCGGCGAGCGGACCGGAGGTGAGCGGGAAACGGACGTACACGGACGGGTCGACGATCGTCTCGTAGCCCTGCGCCAGCTCGTGGTCCGACAGACCGGTCTCGTCGCGCGGGCACCACGGGGCGACGCGGTAGTCCTGGACCAGCAGGCCCTTGTTGAAGATCTCCTTCAGCGACCACCAGACGGACTCGACGTACTCGGGGTCCATCGTGCGGTAGGCGTCGTCGAGGTCGACCCAGTAGCCCATGCGGTCGGTGAGCTCGGCGAAGGCGTCGGTGTGGCGGGTCACGGACTCGCGGCACTTGGCGTTGAACTCGGCGATGCCGTACGCCTCGATGTCCTGCTTGCCGGTGAAGCCGAGCTCCTTCTCCACGGTCAGCTCGACCGGGAGGCCGTGGCAGTCCCAGCCGGCCTTGCGGGCCACGTGGTAGCCGCGCATGGTGCGGAAGCGCGGGAAGACGTCCTTGAAGACGCGCGCCTCGATGTGGTGGGCGCCCGGCATGCCGTTCGCGGTGGGCGGGCCCTCGTAGAACACCCATTCGGGGTGGCCCTCGGACTGCTCAAGGCTCTTGGCGAAGATCTTCTGCTCGGCCCAGAAGTCGAGCACGGCGTGCTCGAGGGCGGGCAGGTCGATCTGGGCGGGCACCTGGCGGTACGTCGGCGCTGTCATCAGCGAACTTCCTCCAACGGACTTTCTGCCTTCCGTCGGAGGGACGAGAGCCTGTGCGGCTGCCTAGCAGCCGCTGCGGACGCCGTGTGCGGCGCGCTCCCGCGGTACCACCCTCCTTGGCTCTCCGGTGCTCTGTGTGCTCCGGCGAGCCCCCTCATTGGGGTCGCGATACCGGGTCTACCGGCCTTGGCCGCTGGGCCCAGGCTTTCTTCCGGCGGCTCCGGGGTGATCTTCGCGTCGCGCTCGCCCCCGGGCTTCCACCGTCCCCGGGTCGCTCTTGGCCGCTTACGCCGCTACTCGTCCCCATCCACGCTTCTCGCTGCGCTCAGTGTACGGCGCCGCGAGGACAGCGGCCGACCGGTTTTCCGGGGTGGCCCGGTGGCCTGCGAAGTGACCCGAATGGCGAGGTGCGGATGTCCGGATCCTGGGACGCCGGACTCGGCGGATTACCCGGCGGGGAGCTGGGCACAACGCTTGCAGGCTTGTCGTGCGGGACCCGCGGGGCGGGCGAATCGCTGGTGTGCCCCGTTGCCGCGGGCCAGAAGTCGATTTATCGTCCCAGCACGATTCGCGAGCAAGATCACAATATGTGAAGGGGCCGCGGCCATGGTGGCGAAGAAGACCGCCGTACAGCAGTCGGCGTCCGGCAGATCCACGGGTCCGGCGGCCAAGGATGTGGGTGGGAAGAAGAGCGCGCAGGGGGCACCGGCGGAGGGCGGTGCCGCCGCCAAGCCGGTGAAGAACGCCTCCAAGACGGCTGCCAAGGCCTCCAAAGCGGCCACCAGGAAAACGGCCACTTCCAAGGCGGCGGCTTCGAAGACGGCCACCTCTGAGGCGGCTGACGCGAAAACGGTCGCTCCGAAGGCGGCTGTTTCGAAAACGGCGGCCAAGAAGGCCACCGCGAAGAAGGCCCCTGCCAAGAAGGCGGTGGCCAGGAAGACCGTCGGGAAGAAGGCCGCGGTGGCGGAGGCCGTTCCGGAGGAGACCGGGGCGGCGAAGGGCGGTACTACGAAGAAGGCCGGTGCGAAGCGCGCCGCCAAGAAGAGCAGCAGTACGGCGAAGACGGCGGTCGCTTCCGCGGCCCAGGGCGCGGCCCAGGCCGCGAAGACGACGGGAGCCACGACGGTGGTTGCGAAGAAGACTCCTGGTACGGCCACGGCGGCGAAGAAGCCCACCGCTGTTCCCAAGGCGCGGGTCTCCGCGCTGGTGGAGCCCGGCGAGCTCGCGGTGCGCCCCGGCGAGGACCCCTGGACCCCGGAAGAGGTAGCGGATGCGCGCGCGGAGCTCCAGTCCGAGGCGCTGCGGCTGAGCTCCGAGATCTCCGCGTCCGAGGAGGCGCTCGCGGGCCTGATGCGCGACTCCGGCGACGGCGCGGGCGACGACCAGGCGGACACCGGCACCAAGAACATCACGCGCGAGTCCGAGATGGCGCTCAACGCCAACGCGCGCGAGATGCTGGAGCAGACCGAGCGGGCGCTGCAACGCCTCGACGCGGGCACGTACGGACTCTGCGAGAACTGCGGCAACCCCATCGGCAAGGCGCGGATGCAGGCCTTCCCGCGGGCCACCCTGTGCGTCGAGTGCAAGCAGAAGCAGGAACGCCGCTACTGAACGGCGCGGGAGGGCTCCTGAGCACGTGGGCGCCAGGGGGCGTGTCGTACCCTCGTCCTCAGTCAGGAACCTAGGTTGAGGGACTCACGTGGCAGAGGCGGAGCGCATCATCGGTACGCCGGACATCCCAGGGGCGGCGGGATCCGGGCCGGAGCAGTCCGACGAGAACGCGGCGTCGGGCGACGGCTCCGGCTCGGACGGGTCGGCCCCGGCCGAGCGGTCCGGCGCGGACGGGACCGCGACCCCGGACGAGCGGCCGAAGGGCAAGCGCAGGATCGCCGTCCTGTTCACGGTCGCCGCCCTGGCGTACGTCCTCGACCTCGTCAGCAAGATGATCGTGGTCGCGAAGCTGGAGCACCACGACTCGATCGAGATCATCGGGGACTGGCTGAAGTTCGAGGCGATCCGCAACGCGGGCGCGGCCTTCGGTCTTGGTGAGGCCTTCACCATCATCTTCACGGTGATCGCGGCGGCCGTGATCGTGGTGATCGCCAGGCTGGCGCGCAAGCTGTACAGCCTGCCCTGGGCGATCGCGCTCGGCCTGCTCCTCGGCGGCGCGCTCGGGAACCTGACCGACCGGATCTTCCGCTCGCCGGGCGTCTTCGAGGGTGCGGTCGTCGACTTCATCGCGCCCAAGCACTTCGCGGTCTTCAACCTGGCCGACTCGGCGATCGTCTGCGGCGGCATCCTGATCGTGCTGCTGTCCTTCCGCGGGCTCGACCCGGACGGGACCGTCCACAAGGACTGAGCCTCACCGTCCACAAGGACTGATCCTCCGGGTCGGCGTACGGAGCCCTCCGCGCGTACTGATGTTCGGGCTGTGGTCGGGCGGTGTCGGACCCGTCCGGCATACTCGACGGGTGAGCACCATTCCCGAGATCCGTAACCTGCCCGTGCCCGACGGTCTGGAGGGCGAGCGTGTCGACGCCGCCATCTCCCGTATGTTCGGCTTCTCCCGCACGAAGGCCGCCGAGCTCGCCGCGGCGGGGAAGGTCACGGTCGACGGCTCGGTGGTCGGCAAGTCCGAGCGGGTGCACGGCGGCGCCTGGCTCGAGGTGGAGATGCCGCAGGCTCCCGCCCCGGTGCAGATCGTGGCCGAGCCCGTCGAGGGCATGGAGATCATCCATGACGACGACGACATCGTCGTGATCGTGAAGCCGGTCGGCGTCGCCGCGCACCCGAGCCCCGGTTGGACCGGAACTACCGTCATCGGCGGCCTCGCCGCCGCGGGCTACCGGATCTCGACCTCCGGTGCCGCCGAGCGTCAGGGCATCGTGCACCGGCTCGACGTCGGCACCTCGGGCCTGATGGTGGTGGCCAAGTCGGAGCGCGCGTACACGTCGCTGAAGCGCCAGTTCAAGGAGCGCGTCGTCGACAAGCGCTACCACTCGCTGGTCCAGGGCCACCCGGACCCGATGAGCGGCACGATCGACGCTCCGATCGGGCGCCACCCGAACCACGACTACAAGTGGGCCGTGACGGCGGAGGGCAAGCCGTCGGTCACGCACTACGACCTCATCGAGGCGTTCCGTGCCGCCAGCCTCCTCGACATCAAGCTGGAGACGGGGCGCACGCACCAGATCCGTGTGCACATGTCGGCCCACCGGCACCCGTGCGTGGGCGACCTGACGTACGGGGCGGACCCGACGCTCTCCAAGCGGCTCGGGCTCACCCGGCAGTGGCTGCACGCGGTGCGGCTCGGCTTCGAGCACCCCGGTGACGGGCAGTGGGTGGAGTTCGAGAGCGGCTACCCCGAGGACCTCCAGAAGGCGCTCGACAAGGTCCGCGAGGAGAGCTACGCGTGAGTGTGCCGTACGAGGTGCGGGTCGCCGAGGAGGCAGCCGACCGCGAGGCATGCTTCGCGGTGCGCAAGGAGGTCTTCGTCGGCGAGCAGGGCGTGCCCGAGGACATCGAGTACGACTCCTACGACGAGGGTGCCCTGCATGTGCTGGCCGTCCGCGAGGACGGGGTGCCGCTGGGCACCGGGCGTCTTCTGTACGGCGAGGAGGCCGCCGCCAAGACCGACGGTGACCTGACGGTCGGCTCGCTCGGGCGGCTCGCCGTGAAGCGGGAGACGCGTGGGCTCGGTGTCGGCGCCGCGATCGTGGTCGGCATCGAGGACGCGGCACGCGCGCGTGGACTCGCCGCGGTGGATCTGCACGCGCAGACGCATGCCCTGGGGTTCTACGAGCGGCTCGGATACGTGGCGTACGGCGCGGAGTTCCAGGACGCCGGAATCGCACACCGGGCGATGCGCAAAGCGCTCTGAGCGGTGCCGCGAGCTGTCGCCGCCGCTTTGTCGTAGGTGCGTGGCACGCTTGAGGTCTGGATCTTCCTAGATCGCCCAGACCCCGCCGGAGCGTTGACCGTGGATCAGCTGGCCCTGTTGTTCGCGCTGTTGCTCGGGGCCGTGCTGAGCGTCCCGCTGGGAGACCGGCTGGGGCTGCCCGCGCCGGTGCTGATGACGCTTCTCGGGATCGTCCTCGCCGTGCTGGACTTCGTGCCCAACGTGGACATCCCGCCCGACCTGATCCTGCCCGCGCTACTGCCGCCACTGCTCTACGCCGCGGTACGGCGCACGTCATGGAGACAGTTCGCGGCCAACAAACGACCGATCTTCCTGCTGGCCGTGGCGCTGGTGTTCGTCACCACCGTGGCGGTGGCCATGGTCGCGAGCGCGATCGTGCCCGGGCTGCCGATCGCCGCCGCCGTGGCGCTCGGCGCCCTCGTCGCGCCACCCGACCCGGTCGCGGCGACCGCCGTCGCGGGACAACTCGGGCTGCCGCGACGACTGGTGTCGACCCTGGAGGGGGAAGGGCTCTTCAACGACGTGACGGCCATCGTGCTGTACCACGTCGCGATCGCCGCGGTGGTCAGCGGAAGCTTCTCGCCGTGGCAGGCCGGCCTCGACTTCGTACTGTCCGCCGTCATCGCGCTCGCCGTTGGGCTGGTGCTCGGCTGGGGCACGAACAAGCTGATGGGCCTGCTCGACGACGCCACGCTGCACATCGGTCTGACGCTGCTCGTGCCGTTCGCCGCCTACGTGCTCGCCGAGGAGCTGCACGGGTCCGGGGTGCTCGCGGTGCTCACCACGGCGCTGTTCCTGGCCGAGTACGCCACCGATGCCGACGACGTCCTGATCCGGCTCGCCGGGCAGTCGTTCTGGGACGTGGTGGACACACTGGTCACCGGGGTCGCGTTCGGGCTGATCGGACTCGAACTGCACAACGCGATCAGGACCGCCTCGGGGCGGTGGGGCGAGATGCTGGGGTGGGCCGGGGCGATCGTCGCCGTCGTCGTGCTCGTACGGCTGGCGTGGCTGCTGCCGGCGACCTGGCTGACCAAACGGCTGCACGCCAAACGGGACTACGACGAGGACATTCCGCTGTCCTGGCGCGAGACCGTCGTGATGTGGTGGGCGGGGATGCGAGGGGTCGCCTCCGTGGCCCTCGCGCTGGCGATTCCGCTGAAGACGGACGACGGATCGGCGTTCCCCGACCGGGACGAGATCGTGTTCATCGCGTTCGGGGTGATCATGGCGACGCTGGTGCTGCAGGGGCTGACGCTGCCCTGGATCGTCAAGAAGCTCGGAGTGCAGGCCGACACCAAGGCCGAGAAGGCCTTCGAGAGAGAGCTCGCGGTGCGCGCGGCGAAGGCCGCGCGGGGGAGGCTGAAGGAGATCGAGGCGGTGGAGGAGCTGCCGGACGAGGTGTCCGAGCAGTTGCGGCGGCGGGCGCTCGACATCGGGCTGCGGATCAGCCCGGATGTGGGGGAGGGAGAGCGCCGGGAGGGGCATGAGCACCGGGTCCGGCGGATCAAGAGACTCCGGCGGATTCAGGGGGAGATGATGAGCGCGGCTCGGCACGAGGTGCTGTCCGCGCGGAGTGAGCCGGGGGCGGATCCGGAGATCGTGGACCGGGTGCTGCGGCATCTGGATGTGCGTAGCTTGCGGTGACGCGGCGCTGGGCTTGGGCGGGTTCTCTCCCGCCCGCGCACCGCCCGCTTCTGCCTCGATGACAAGTGCACGTCTCCCGTGGGGGATTCTCGCCGTTGGCGGCTGCGGGTTCGTACGATCGGCTGTCGCCGTGGGCGTGCGGCCGCGGTCAGCCCCTGATCGGGCCCGTCCGCGGGTCAGCCTCTGTCCGGGCCCGTCCGCGGGTCAGCCCCTGCCCGGGCCTGTCCGTGGTGGCTCGTGGGCCCGGTCGCGGTTCGGGCGTGGTGGCTGGCCGTTGGTGTTGCCCGGTGGCAGGGCCGCGTCCGCCGTGTTGACGCGGGGGAGCGCGTAGGGGTGCTCCTCGGTCAGCCAGCGGATCATCTGTTCGCGGACCGTGACCCGTACCGTCCAGATGTCGTCCGCGTCCTTGGCGGTGACCAGGGCGCGTACCTCCATGGTGTTGGGTGTCGAGTCCGTGACGGCCAGTCCGTAGTCGCGGCCGTCCCAGGCCGGGCACTCGCGCAGGATGTCCCGCAGCTGCTCGCGCATCGCGTTCACGGGTGCGGAGTGGTCGACCTGGAAGAAGACGATGCCGGTCATCTGGGCGCTGCCGCGCGACCAGTTCTCGAAGGGCTTCGAGACGAAGTACGAGACCGGCATGGTGATCCGGCGCTCGTCCCACGTCCGTACCGTCAGGAACGTCAGCGTGATCTCGTCGACCGTGCCCCACTCGCCGTCCACCACGACCGTGTCACCGAGGCGCACCATGTCGCCGAAGGCGATCTGCAGCCCGGCGAACAGGTTGGCCAGCGTCGACTGGGCGGCGACACCGGCGACGATGCCGATGATGCCGGCCGAGGCCAGCAGGGAGGCACCGGCCGCACGCATCGCCGGGAACGTGAGCAGCATCGCGGCGACCGCCACCACGCCCACGATCGCGGAGACCACGCGCTGGATCAGCGTCACCTGCGTCCGCACCCGGCGGACCCGCGCCGGATCGCGGTGGGCGTTCGCGTAGCGCGAGTACGAGGTCTCGACGATCGCCGTCGCGATCCCCACGATCAGCCAGGCGGTGGACCCGATGAGGACCAGTGTCAGGATCCGGCCGACGTCGGCCGAGTACTCGCGGGCGATCTGGGCCTGGTCGTACGAGCCTCTCAGCAGGGCCACGCACAGGACGAACTGGAAGGGGACGCGGGCGCGGCGGAGCCGGCCCCACAGCCCGGTCTCGCTGTGCCGGGCGTCGGCCCGTCGCAGCAGGAGGTCGACGGCCCACCCGATGAGCAGTGTGAGCACGACCGAGCCACCAAGGACGATCAGAGGGCGCAGCACGTTCTCCATGCCTGAGACCGTAACCGGCCCGGGGGGTTCATGAACATGAGTTCCCGGTCAGGTCCGGGTCCAGGGCCGGGTCCGGTCCGACGTACGGCCTTGAGCAGGGCCTTGTCGGTGCCGGCTGGCACCATGGGGCTCATGAACATCATGCTCTTTCACTCGACCTACGGGCTCCGGCCCGCGGTGCGCGCCGCGGCGGACCGGCTGCGTGCGGCGGGCCACGAGGTGTGGACGCCCGACCTCTTCGAGGGGCGCACCTTCGAGACCGTGGAGGAGGGCATGGCCTTCAACGACGGGATCGGCAAGGACGAGCTGCTCAGACGCGCGGTGCTGGCCGCCGCGCCCTACTCCGACCGCGGCCTGGTGTACGCGGGATTCTCGCTCGGCGCCTCCGTCGCGCAGACCTTGGCGCTCGGCGACGAGAAGGCCCGCGGACTGGTGCTCCTGCACGGTACCTCGGACATCGCGGCGAGTGCGTCGGTGGACGAGCTGCCCGTCCAGCTGCATGTCGCCGAGCCCGACGCGTTCGAGACGGACGACTGGCTGAGCTCCTGGTACCTGCAGATGCGCAGAGCCGGGGCCGACGTGGAGATCTATCGGTACGCCGGTGCGGGGCACTTGTACACCGACCCCGACCTTCCCGACTACGACGCGGAGGCCGCCGAGGCCACCTGGAAGGTGGCGCTCGGCTTCCTCGACAGTCTGTGACCGGCTACTGGCGCCGTCACACCGGGTCGTATGTCCGCTCCACCTTCTGCGTGCCGCTGCGGGTGCGGTACGAACGGGCCCAGGACGAGGTCGCGTTCGCCTTCGTGCGGTCGGAGAGGACGTAGAAGTCCATCTGCGCGCGGTCGGCGGTGATGTCCAGGACGCCGTAGCCGTGGCGGTCGGTGTCGACCCAGTGGACGTGCCGGTTGGCGGCGCGGATGATCGGCGCGGCGATGGCCGAGACGGAGCCCTCGGGGACCTTGACGATGTCGTCGAGGTTGTCGGAGGTGACCGAGGTGACGACGAACTCCGTGGCGGCCGACGCGGACAGCGGGTACGTTCCGGCGTTCACCGGCACGTCGTTGGCCCAGGCCATGTGGATGTCGCCGGTCAGGAACACCGTGTTGCGGATCGCGTTGGACCGCAGGTGGGCCAGGATCTCGCGGCGGTCGTCCGTGTAGCCGTCCCACTGGTCGGTGTTGAGGGCCAGGCCCTCCTTGGGGAGGCCGAGCAGCTCGGCGAGCGGCTTGAGGAGGTCGGCGGCGAGCGAGCCGATGGCGAACGGCGAGATCATCACCGAGTTTCCGACCAGCCGCCAGGTGGTGTCGGAGGCCTTGAGCCCCGACTTCAGCCAGTCGAGCTGGGCCCGGCCGGTGAGCGTACGGTCCGGGTCGTCTACCGAGCCGCTGCCCGTGGACGCCTGCTGGGAGCGGAAGGACCGCAGGTCGAGCAGCGAGAGGTCGGCGAGCTTGCCGAAGCGGAGGCGGCGGTAGGTGGTGCCCGCGATCGCGGGGCGCACCGGCATCCACTCGAAGTAGGCCTGCTTCGCGGCGGCCTGGCGCGCGGACCAGGTGCCCTCCGTGCCCTCGGTGTGGTTCTCGGCGCCGCCCGACCAGGCGTCGTTGGCGAACTCGTGGTCGTCCCAGATGGCGACGACCGGGGCTGCGACGTGCAGGGCCTGGAGGTCGGGGTCGGTCTTGTAACGCCCGTGCCGGGTGCGGTAGTCGGCGAGGGTGGTGATCTCGTTGGCCGGTGCGTGCGGGCGTACGACGGTGTCGCGGGTGCCGTACTCGCCGGTCGCGTACTCGTAGATGTAGTCGCCGAGATGCAGCCAGGCGTCCAGGTCGCCGCGTGCCGCGAGATGGCGGTACGAAGAGAAGTAGCCCGCCTCCCAGTTGGCGCAGGAGACCACGCCGAAGCGCAGGCCGGTCACGGCGGCGTCGGCCGCCGGGGCGGTGCGGGTGCGGGCGGCGGGTGAGTCGGTGCCGCCGGCGGAGAAGCGGAACCAGTAGTCGGTGGCCGGCCGCAGGCCCCGGATGTCCGCCTTCACGGTGTGGTCGGAGGCGGCGGACGCGGTGGTGGATCCCTTGGCGACGACCGAGCCGAACGCCTTGTCGGCGGCGACGGTCCAGCTCACCTCGGTGTCCGGGCCGAGCCCGGAGCCGGGTATCGCCTCGGCGGTCGGCGTCACCCGGGTCCACAGCAGAATGCCGTCGGGCAGCGGGTCCCCGGAGGCGACACCGTGGAGGAAGGCGGGGGCCTCGGTGGCGGCGCGGGCCGGGAGGGCGGCGGCCAGGGGGCCGGCGAGGACGGCGGTGGCGGCCGCGGCCTTGACGACCGTACGGCGGCGCGGGGCGCGGGAGTTGACGGCGCCCGAGGGGTCGGATGATCTGAAGCGACTGGTCACGAGCGAGCAGGTTACCGGCCAGTACAAGACAAGAGCGGGCGAACTCCGAAAAGTTCGCCCGCTCTTCGACTGCTGGACCTGTGAGGCGCGCAGAGTCCGCGGACCTTGAGCCCGAAGGACCTGCCAGGCCCTCGAAGTGCGGACATTGAGCCCGCTGGGCCGTCAGGCCTTGAGCGCCGCGTCGATCGCCGTGGTGAAGTCGGCCACCGTCATCGGGGCGTTCTGGCCGTCGGAGCCGGTGAGCGTCTTGCCGTCCATCTTCAGGGTCGGCGTGCCCGTCACTCCGCTGTCGTCGAACTTCGCGGACATCGTCAGCGCCCACTTGTCGTAGGTGCCGTCCTTGACGGCCGTCTGGAACTTGGTGTTGTTCTTCAGCGCGGAGACGGTGTCCGCCACCTTGATCAGGTAGGAGTCGTCCTTGAACTTGTCGTCGGTCTCCTCGGGGTGGTACTTCGTCGAGTACAGCGCGGTCTTGTACTCGAGGAAGGCCTCGGGGCTGACGTTCAGCGCGGCGCCCAGAGCGCTGAGCGCGTTCTTGGAGCCCTCACCGGACAGGCTGTTGTCGAGGAACGTGGCGCCGATGTACTGGACCTTGTAGTCGCCGGCCTCGATGCCCTTGTCGACGGTCGCGCCGACGGTCTGCTCGAACTGGGCGCAGATCGGGCAGCGCGGGTCCTCGTACATCTCGAGGGTCTTCTTGGCGGTGCTCTTGCCGATGACGACCGTCGTGCCGTTCGTGCCCGTGGTGTTGGCCGGCTTGACGAGCTTGTCGTCCTTCGCGGCCTCCCAGTAGCCGGGCTTGTTGCCCTGCACGACCGCGTAGCTGATGCCGCCGGCTATCGCGAGGACGCCGACGATGGAGCAGGCGACGATGACCTGGCGCTTGACCTTGTTGCGCTTGGCCTGGCGCTCGCGCTCGACGCGCAGTCGCTCACGGGCCGCCGTCTTCGCGGCCTTGCTGTTCCGCTGGCTCATGTTGGTGATCTCCATGTGGGACGCGCACACGTCGTACGCGGGATACGTATGGGGGACTGCTGGTGCTCAGGTGCTGTCGCTCAGGCGGGGTTGCTTGCGCCGGCTTGCTTACGCGGGCTTGCTCACGCGAAAGCGACGGAGCTCGGCGGTCCGCGCCGTCCCAGGGAGTGCACGAACAGGCGCGTGCGGGCGGTGGCGGCCCGGCGCGTGGGGCGTGCCGGCCGGCGTACCGGGGCGAGCAGCCGTACCGTCACCGCGGCGACCGCGATCAGCAGCGGCCGGAAGGTGGACGCGGCCGCCGCGCGCAGCAGCTGCTCGAGCGCCCGCTCGCCGCGGCGCAGCCAGGCGGCGGCGAGGAGTCCGACGCCGATGTGCGCGCCGAGCAGCAGCCAGGCGGCGGTCGGGTCGGCGTGGGTGAGCAGGGCGGCGGCGCGGTCGCCGCCGGTGCCGGTCACCCGGGCCAGCGGGGTGCCCACGGCGCCCCCGCCGCACAGCACGTCGAAACCGACCGAGCGCAGCGGACCCGCGACCGGGCCGCCCGCCCTGCCGTAACAGACGTGCTGGCCCGTGGTGAAGACGGTGTCGGCGGCCAGCTCCAGCGGTATCAGCAGGGCGGCGATCCGCCCGAAGCCGCGCTTGCGGCCCCCCAGGGCGTAGGCGAGGACGAAGACGGCGGCGGCGATCACGGCCACCGTCCCCATCGGCAGCGGAACCCGGGACAGCAGCACGTGCGACGCGGTGCTGAGCGTCACGACCATGGCCGTGAACAGCGCCGCGCGTACGGCTCTGAGCTGGGTCCCGGATATGTCCATAGCGGGGAGAGTGTGTCACGAGCTCCTGTAAGGGACCCCTAAAGGGACCCTGTCAGTTAGCCGCCCGCTACAGACCCGGAATCCGTCCGTTACGGAACAGGTCCACGAAGATCTGGTGGTCGGCACGCGCGCGTGCGCCGTAGCTGTGCGCGAAGTCCTCCAGGAGGCCCGTGAAACCGTCCTCGTCGGCCGCGATCGCCGCGTCGATGGCACGCTCGGTGGAGAACGGCACCAGCTCCGAGTGGCCGCTCTCGTCGTCCGCCGCGGCGTGCATCGTGGCCGTGGCCCGGCCGAGGTCCGCGACGACCGCGGCGATCTCCTCCGGGTCGTCGATGTCGCCCCAGTCCAGGTCCACCGCGTACGGCGACACCTCGGCGACCAGCTGGCCCGCGCCGTCCAGCTCGGTCCAGCCCAGCCACGGGTCGGCGTGTGCCTGGAGGGCGCGCTGGGAGATCACGGTGCGGTGGCCCTCGTGCTGGAAGTAGTCGCTGATCGAGGAGTCCGTGATGTGCCGGGAGACGGCCGGGGTCTGGGCCTGCTTGATGTAGATCACCACATCGTTCTCCAGGGCGTCGGTGGCGCCCTCCAGAAGGATGTTGTACGACGGCAGCCCCGCCGAGCCGATACCGATGCCGCGCCGGCCGACCACGTCCTTCACCCGGTAGGAGTCCGGGCGGCTCAGCGAGGACTCCGGCAGCGTCTCCAGATAGCCGTCGAAGGCCGCGAGCACCTTGTAGCGGGTCGCCGCGTCCAGCTCGATGGAGCCGCCGCCGGGCGCGAAGCGGCGCTCGAAGTCACGGATCTCGGTCATCGAGTCCAGCAGTCCGAAGCGGGTCAGCGAGCGGGCGTCGCGCAGCGCGTCCAGGAGCGGGCCCTCGGCGGTGTCCAGCGTGAAGGGCGGCACCTCGTCGCTCTTGGCGCCGGTGGCGAGGGCGTGGATGCGCTCCCGGTAGGCGGCCGCGTAGGTGCGCACCAGCCCGCTGATCTGCTCGTCGCTGAGCGCCTTGGCGTAGCCGAGCAGCGCGACGGAGGCGGCGAAGCGCTTGAGGTCCCAGGTGAAGGGGCCGACGTACGCCTCGTCGAAGTCGTTCACGTTGAAGATCAGGCGGCCCTGGGCGTCCATGTACGTGCCGAAGTTCTCGGCGTGCAGGTCGCCGTGGATCCACACGCGCGAGGTGCGCTCGTCCAGGTACGGGCCGCCCCGCCTCTCCTGCTCCAGGTCGTAGTAGAACAGGCCCGCGGTGCCCCGGTAGAAGGCGAAGGCGGAGGCCGCCATCTTGCGGAACTTCACGCGGAACGCGGCCGGGTCGGCGGCCAGGAGCTCGCCGAAGGCGGTGTCGAAGACGGCGAGGATCTGCTCGCCGCGTTGCTCGTCGCTGAGCTGCGGGACCGACATCGCTGGGTGCCTCCTGGTGCAGGTGGTGCATGACGTGTGGGACATGTGCGGCGTCCGCCGGGAAGGGCTGCTTCCGTCCAGTTCCAACGGACGAAGGTACGCGGGAGTGCCCGGATCACCCGGACGAAGGTACGCGCTCGGTGGACGAGTACCCGCATGAAGGTACGTGTGATCTGCCGCCGAGTGTCAGTGCCCCGGCATAGACTTCGACGCTGTCCCCCCAGACTGTCCGCAGCCTGTCGCCCAGTGTTTCCTCAGGAGGCCGAAGCCGTGTCAAAGCCGCCGTTCACGCACCTGCACGTCCACACCCAGTACTCACTGCTGGACGGTGCCGCGCGGCTCAAGGACATGTTCAATGCCTGCAATGAGATGGGCATGACGCACATCGCCATGAGCGACCACGGCAACCTGCACGGGGCGTACGACTTCTTCCACACGGCGAAGAAAATGGGCGTCACACCGATCATCGGCATCGAGGCGTACGTCGCCCCGGAGTCCCGGCGCAACAAGCGCAAGATCCAGTGGGGCCAGCCGCACCAGAAGCGCGACGACGTGTCCGGTTCGGGTGGTTACACCCACAAGACGATCTGGGCGGCGAACAGTACGGGCCTGCACAACCTCTTCAAGCTCTCCTCGGACGCGTACGCCGAGGGCTGGCTGCAGAAGTGGCCGCGCATGGACAAGGAGACGATCTCCAAGTGGTCGGAGGGGCTCATCGCCTCCACCGGCTGTCCTTCCGGTGAGCTCCAGACGCGCCTTCGCCTCGGCCAGGCCGACGAGGCTCTGAAGGCGGCCGCCGAGTACCAGGACATCTTCGGCAAGGACCGGTACTTCCTGGAGCTGATGGACCACGGCATCGAGATCGAGCGCCGGGTCCGCGACGGCCTCCTGGAGATCGGCAAGAAGCTCGGCATCCCGCCGCTGGTGACGAACGACTCGCACTACACGTACGCGCACGAGGCGACCGCCCACGACGCGCTGCTGTGCATCCAGACCGGCAAGAACCTCTCCGACCCGGACCGCTTCCGCTTCGACGGCACCGGCTACTACCTGAAGTCCACGGACGAGATGTACGCCGTGGACTCCTCGGACGCCTGGCAGGAGGGCTGTGCGAACACCCTCCTGGTGGCCGAGCAGATCGACACGGCCGGCATGTTCGAGGCGAAGAACCTCATGCCGAAGTTCGACATCCCGGAGGGGTTCACCGAGGTCACCTGGTTCAAGGAGGAGGTTCGCCTCGGGATGAACCGCCGCTTCCCCGGCGGCGTCCCGGACGACCGGCAGAAGCAGGTCGAGTACGAGATGGACGTCATCATCCAGATGGGGTTCCCGGGGTACTTCCTCGTCGTCGCCGACTTCATCATGTGGGCCAAGAAGCAGGGCATCGCGGTGGGCCCGGGCCGTGGTTCGGCGGCCGGTTCGATCGTCGCGTACGCCATGGGCATCACCGACCTCGACCCGATCCCGCACGGTCTGATCTTCGAGCGGTTCCTCAACCCCGAGCGCGTCTCCATGCCCGACGTCGACATCGACTTCGACGAGCGCAGGCGCGTCGAAGTGATCAGGTATGTGACGGAGAAGTACGGCGCCGACAAGGTCGCCATGATCGGCACGTACGGAAAGATCAAGGCGAAGAACGCCATCAAGGACTCCGCGCGCGTCCTTGGCTACCCGTACGCGATGGGCGACCGGCTCACCAAGGCGATGCCCGCGGACGTCCTCGGCAAGGGCATCGACCTCAGCGGCATCACCGATCCCGCGCACCCGCGCTACGGCGAGGCCGGCGAGATCCGCGCGATGTACGAGAACGAGCCGGACGTGAAGAAGGTCATCGACACCGCCAAGGGCGTCGAGGGCCTGGTCCGGCAGATGGGCGTGCACGCCGCCGGCGTCATCATGTCCAGCGAGCCCATTGTCGACCACGCCCCGGTGTGGGTGCGGCACACGGACGGCGTGACCATCACGCAGTGGGACTACCCGCAGTGCGAGTCGCTCGGCCTGCTGAAGATGGACTTCCTGGGCCTGCGCAACCTGACGATCATGGACGACGCCGTCAAGATGGTGAAGTCCAACAAGGGCGTCGACCTCGACCTGCTGGCCCTGCCGCTCGACGACCCCAAGACCTTCGAACTCCTCCAGCGCGGCGAGACCCTCGGCGTCTTCCAGTTCGACGGCGGCCCCATGCGCTCGCTGCTGCGCCTGATGAAGCCCGACAACTTCGAAGACATCTCCGCCGTCTCGGCGCTCTACCGTCCCGGCCCGATGGGCATGGACTCGCACACGAACTACGCGCTCCGCAAGAACAAGCTGCAGGAGATCACGCCGATCCACAAGGAGCTGGAGGAGCCCCTCCAGGAGGTTCTGGCGGTCACCTACGGCCTGATCGTCTACCAGGAGCAGGTGCAGAAGGCCGCCCAGATCATCGCCGGGTACTCGCTCGGCGAGGCCGACATCCTGCGCCGCGTGATGGGCAAGAAGAAGCCCGACGAGCTGGCGAAGAACTTCACCATCTTCCAGGCGGGCGCCAAGAAGAACGGCTACAGCGACGAGGCCATCCAGGGCCTGTGGGACGTCCTGGTCCCCTTCGCCGGATACGCGTTCAACAAGGCGCACTCCGCCGCGTACGGCCTGGTCTCGTACTGGACCGCGTACCTGAAGGCGAACTATCCCGCCGAGTACATGGCGGGGCTGCTCACCTCGGTCAAGGACGACAAGGACAAGTCCGCGGTCTATCTCAACGAGTGCCGGCGCATGGGCATCAAGGTGCTCCCGCCGAACGTGAATGAGTCCGAGCAGAACTTCGCCGCGCAGGGCGACGACGTGATCCTCTTCGGCCTCTCCGCCGTCCGCAACGTCGGTACGAACGTGGTCGAGTCGATCATCAGGAGCCGCAAGGCCAAGGGGAAGTACGGCTCGTTCCCCGACTACCTCGACAAGGTCGAAGCGGTCGCCTGCAACAAGCGGACCACCGAATCGCTGATCAAGGCGGGCGCGTTCGACACGATGGGGCACACCCGCAAGGGCCTCACCGCGCAGTTCGAGCCGATGATCGACAACGTGGTGGCGGTCAAGCGCAAGGAGGCCGAGGGACAGTTCGACCTCTTCGGGGGTGGCGACGAGGACACCAGCGAGCCCGGCTTCGGACTCGACGTCGAGTTCACCACCGACGAGTGGGACAAGGTCTATCTGCTCGCCCAGGAGCGGGAGATGCTCGGTCTGTACGTCTCCGACCACCCGCTCTTCGGTCTGGAGCACGTGCTGTCCGACAAGGCGGACGCGGGCATCTCGCAGCTCACCGGAGGTGAGCACGCGGACGGCGCGGTGGTGACCATCGGCGGTATCATCTCGGGCCTCCAGCGCAAGATGACCAAGCAGGGCAACGCCTGGGCCATTGCCACGGTGGAGGACCTCGCCGGTTCCATCGAGTGCATGTTCTTCCCGGCGACCTACCAGCTGGTGTCGACCCAACTCGTCGAGGACGCCGTGGTGTTCGTCAAGGGACGCCTCGACAAGCGCGAGGACGTGCCGCGTCTGGTCGCGATGGAACTCCAGGTCCCGGACCTGTCGAACGCGGGCACCAACGCGCCGGTGATCCTCACCATCCCGGCCACCCGGATCACCCCGCCGATGGTGAGCCGGCTCGGTGAGATCCTCAGCCACCACAAGGGCGAGAGCGAGGTCCGCATCAGGCTCCAAGGCCCGACCAAGACCACGGTTCTGCGGCTCGACCGGCACCGGGTGAAGCCGGATCCGGCGCTCTTCGGTGACCTGAAGGTGCTGCTCGGTCCGTCCTGCCTGGCCGGCTGACACATCCGGTTGCTCGGCGTACGCGAAGGGCGCATCCGAATCCGGATGCGCCCTTCGGTGTGTGCCTGGGCCTCAGCAGCCCCGTGGGGGCTTCAACAGCCCTGTGCAGGGCCTCAGTTGTGGCCGAAGCGCTTCTGGTGCTTACGGGCAACATCCGCGGGGCTGCCCTGGGCCTGCGGCATCGGCGACTGCTGCGCCTCTGTCGAGGACCGTTCGGCCTGCTCCTGCGCACGCTCGGCCTGCGAGGAGCGGTCCTGCTGGCCGCCCTGCTTGCGGTTCTTGTTCTTGGCCATGGTGATTGCCTCCTACGGGGGTTTCTAGGGGCCAGGGCCGGGACCAGACTCACATAGGCTGAGAAGTGGCGCATTTCGGAGAATTACCGTGCGTAATAAGCCCTGTCGGAGGGTGATACTCCGATCCGCCACGCCGAAGATCGAGTTCCGGCCGTTAACCTCCGCGAGGTCGGGCAGACTCGAAGGAAGCCCAAAGCAAACCTCCCGGAAAGAGGGTGGACCGCGTGGACCGCTGCATCGTCCTGGTGGACGCCGGGTATCTGCTCGGGGCTGCTGCCAGCCTTCTCGCCGGGGACTCCTCCCGTTCCCGGATCACCGTCGACCACGCCGCTCTCATCCAGGGCCTGCGCGAACGCGCCGAATCCGATACGGAACGGCCGCTGTTGCGCATCTACTGGTTCGACGGCGCCCCCGACCGCGTGCCGCAGCCGGAGCACCGCAGACTGCGCGTGATGCCACGTGTCACGGTGCGGCTGGGTGCCCTGACCCGTAGCGACGGGCGGTGGGCGCAGAAGGGCGTCGACGCCGCCATGCACGCCGAGCTGACCGAGCTGGCCCGCAACCGGGCCTGCTCCGACATTGTCCTGGTGACCGGCGACGGCGATCTGCTGCCGGGCATGATGGCGGCCAAGGAGCACGGGGTCGCCGTACACCTGTGGGCCGTGCAGGCGGCCGACGGGGACTACAACCAGTCCGAGGACCTGGTGGCCGAGGCCGACGAGCGCCGCGTGCTCGACCGGACCTGGATCACCAAGGCCGTACGCGCCAAGGAGCTCGGCGGGATCTGCGCGCCGCAGCCCGCGCCGCGCCCCGAGATCGCCGCTATCCTCTCCGCGCCGCTGCCTGAGTCGGCGCATGCCGCCGCGGCCGAGCGGTCGGCGGCGGAGGCGGAGCACGGCCCGGCGGCCGAGTCGCCGAACGGCACCGAGGAGCGGGTGCCCGCGCCCAAGGGCGTACCCACCCCGAAGGACCTGGCCGCGCTGCGCGGGCCCGGCACGCAGCCCGCCCAGCATCCCGCGAGCGCGACCCTGCGCTGGTCCTCCGACAAGGGCTGGGTCGAACGCCCCGGGGGCGCCGCGGAGTCTGCGGAGGCCGCCTCGCTGCCCACGCTCGCCCAGCTCACCTCCGCCGAGCAGCGCTGGGCCGACCGCGAGGAGGACATCACCACGGTCGGCGGTGATCCCTACGAGGTGGGGCAGGTCTTCGCGCGCCGCTGGATGGAGCGGCTCACCGACCAGAGCCATCTGCAGAAGCTGTCCGCGATGTATCCCCGCGTTCCGCACCGGGTGGACGGCGAACTGCTGCGCTACGCGGCCCGCTTCGGGCTGCTCACGCACAAGGACGACCAGATCGACGAGCACGACCGGTACGCGATCCGGGCGGGGTTCTGGCGCGAGATCGACGTGCGTACGGCGGCGGAACACGCGCCCGTGGGGGAGTGAGCCGAGGCCCCGAGCGCATAACGGGGCATCGGACCCCGTAGTCTCGTTCATCGTGAGTACGCGCACGGCAGGGGCAGTCCGCAACGGGCACAGGGGTGATGTCGTGTGCTTGGTGCGCGGTCTCACCAAGACCTACCCGGCCGCGCGCGGACGACGCGGCACTCCCGGTACGCCGGAGGTGCGGGCCAACGACGGGGTACGCCTCGACGTCCGGCGCGGTGAGATCTTCGGGCTGCTCGGGCCGAACGGCGCCGGCAAGACGACCCTCGTACGGCAGCTGACCGGGCTGCTGCGTCCCGACAGCGGCAGCGTGGAGATCCTCGGGCACGACATCGTGCGCCACCCCGAGCGGGCGGCGCGGCTCCTCGCGTACCTCGGGCAGGAGTCCACCGCCCTCGACGAGCTGACCGTGTCGCTCGCCGCGGAGACGACCGCGCGCCTTCGCGGGCTCGAGCTGCGTGCGGCGCGGGCCGAGCGGGACGCCGTACTCGACGAGCTCGGCCTCACCTCGATCGCCTCCCGACCCCTGAAGAAGCTCTCCGGCGGACAGCGGCGCCTCGCCTGCCTCGCCACCGCGCTCGTGGGGGAGCGGCCGCTGCTCGTCCTCGACGAACCGACCACCGGCATGGACCCCGTCGCCCGCCGAGCCGTCTGGGCCGCCGTCGACCGGCGGCGGGCCGAGCACGACACGACCGTCCTGCTGGTCACCCACAACGTCATCGAGGCCGAGACCGTCCTCGACCGGGTCGCCGTCCTCGACCGGGGCCGGGTCATCGCCTGCGACACCCCGGCCGGGCTGAAGGAGCAGGTCGCGGGCGCGGTACGGGTCGAACTGGTCTGGCGTGAGCGTGCCCCGCTCGATGTTCCCGAGGTCGCCGCGCTGCGCGAGCACGCCGTCGAGTCCGGGCGGCGCTGGACCCTGCGGCTCGCCCCCGAGGAGGCCCGCGCGGTCGTCGCCACGGTCACCGGAGGCGCCGCCTTCGCCGCCCTGGACGACTTCACGCTGGCCACGCCGAGCCTGGAGGACGTGTATCTGGCGCTCGGCGGCGACACCACGCAAGGGTTGGTGAAGGCTTGAGGGTCTTGAGTGTGCGGGGCGCGGGATCCGTACGGGAGTCTGTACAGGAGCTCGCATGGACGGGGCGGAGCTTCGTGGGCCTCGAGAACAGGACTGCTGCCGGAGTGAAGAGGAGCAGCTCGACGTGAGTGTCGTACCCGCTGAGGTGCTGCCGGGCAGTGCGCTGCCCGTGGCCGAGGACGTCTGCGATGCCGCGGAACTGGGGCCTCGTGCGCGGCTGTGGCCGTCGCTGGCCGCCGTGTACCGGGCGCAGCTGTCCCGGGCGCGCGTCGCGCGGATCCCGCTGCTGTTCGTGGCCACCTTCCAGTCCATCGGGATCATGATCCTGATGCGGGGAGTGGTGGACGGCGGCGGTGAGGCGCAGGCCGTGGTGGCGGGGTCGTCGGTGCTCGTCGTGGCCTTCGTCGCCCTCAATCTTCTGGCCCAGTACTTCGGACAGCTGCGCGCGAGCGGCGGGCTCGACCACTACGCGACGCTGCCCGTGCCACCGGCCGCCGTCGTGCTCGGCGCCGCGGGCGCGTACGCCTCCTTCACCGTGCCCGGGACCATCGCCACCGCCGTCTGCGGCTGCCTGCTCTTCGGGCTGCCGATGGCCAACCTGTGGGTGCTCGTCCTGGTGATCCCGCTCTCGGGCGCCGCGCTCGCCGGGCTCGGGGCGGCCTTCGGGCTGCTCGCGTCGCGACCCGAACTCGCCACGCTCCTTGGGCAGTTGGGGATGTCGGCGGCGTTGCTGCTTGGGGTGCTGCCGGCGGACCGGTTGCCGACGGTCGTGCAGTACGGGCGGGATCTGCTGCCCTCGACGTACGGGGTCGACGCTCTCGCGCGGAGCTTCGACGCGCATCCCGACTGGGCCCTCGTCCTCGGTGACCTCGGCGTCTGCGCGGGTGTCGGGGTGGCCTCGCTGGCCCTCGCGACCTGGGCGTACCGCCGGGCGGCCGTCCGGTGACGCGGCTGACAGGCGGGCCTGGCACGATGTCAGGGTGACCGCTCCGCTGACTCCGCCTCCGCCGCCGCATCATCAGCCCTCGCACGACCCCTGGCAGGTTCCGCCTGCCAATGGTGTGGTGGAGGCCGCCGGATATGAACAGGACGGCCCCGGGATGAAGACCGAAGTGCGCGAGGCCGCCGTGATCGCGGTGGCCGTGGCGCTCGGCGGGGTGCTGCTCGGGGTGCTGTGGTGGTGGCTGGCACCTTCGGTGCCGCTGATCGCGGACGACACCGCGGTGTACCTCAAGGACACCGAGGGGGAGCAGGCCATCGGGGTCGACGGAACGTTCACTCTGCTGGCGCTGGCGTTCGGTGCGGTGAGTGCGTTGGCCGTGTTCCTGTGGCGGCGGCGCGGGGGTGTTCCGCTGGTCGTCGCTCTCGCGGTCGGCGGGGTGCTCGGGTCGCTGCTCGCGTGGCGGATCGGGATCTGGCTCGGGCCCACCCAGGACGTGGTCGCGCACGCCAAGGAAGTGGGCAAGGACGTCATCTTCTCCGCGCCGTTGAAGCTGGGTGCGAAGGGGGCGATGCTGGCGTGGTCCCTGTCGGCCCTTGTGGTGCACCTCGGGCTGACCGCGCTGTTCGGGCCGCGGGATCCTGATCCGTATCTGAGCCCGTACGAGGCTGCGCCGCCGGTGCCTCCGGCGGGGTGACCGGCAGGTGGGGGGTGGGGGTGGGTTTTTCGCCCCCTCCGCCCCTACCCGTCCCTTGTTCCCGGGGCTCCGCCCCAGACCCCGCTCCTCAAACGCCGGAGGGGCTGAAAATCAAACGCCGGAGGGGCTGAAAATCTTCACGCCGGCCGGTGGCCGTGGTTGGAGCGGCCCTTCCTGATGCGCCATTTGCGTTTTCTTGTTTTCTTCGACATGCCCTTCGTGCTTAGCCGAGGACGGGGTGTTCGTCGAGGGGTCACGCACGGCCGATGGGGGCGGCGACCGCTTCCGTGAGATCGGTCAGGTCGGAGGGGGAGAGCTCCACCTCCAGGCCGCGGCGGCCCGCCGAGACGCAGATCGTGGTGTGGGCGGCGGCCGAGGCGTCGAGGACCGTGGGGAGCTTCTTGCGCTGGCCGAGGGGGGAGATGCCGCCGCGGACGTACCCCGTGGTGCGCTCGGCCGCCGCCGGGTCCGCCATCGAGGCACGCTTGCCGCCGACCGCCGTGGCCAGCGCCTTCAGGTCGAGGGAGCCGGCCACCGGGACGACCGCGACGACGAGGGCGCCGTCGACGTCCGCCACCAGCGTCTTGAAGACACGGTCGGGGGAGACGCCCATCGCCTCGGCGGCCTCCTCGCCGTACGAGGGGTGCGCGGGGTCGTGTTCGTAGGCGTGGACCGTGTACGGGACACCCGCCGCCGTCAGAGCCACGGTCGCCGGGGTGCCCCCGGCCTGCTGCTTCTTCGACTTCTTCGCCAAGGTGCCGATGCCTTACGTCAGTTGAGACTCGTCGGGCCGCGCGTCAGGTCCGACGCCGGCAACGACGGCAGATTACGGATGATCGCGGTCTCCGCGCGCAGGAGTTTCAGCTCCTCGCGCAGGCGGGCGGCGGTGTCCGGGGTCCCCAGCAGCCGCTGCTTCGCCGGGATGTCCAGCATGACGGCGGCGGCCACCAGGTAGGAGACCACGGCCGGCTCGTCCGGAAGGTCGGCGCCGGTGGTCAGGGAGCGCTCGCGGGCGCCCGCCAGACGCTTCTGGTACTGGCGGAAGGCCCGCAGGACGCCCTCGGCGAGCGCGCCGGCCTCCTCGCCCGGGTCCTCGGGCAGCTCCTCCAGCTCGGCCGTGAGGAACGCGCCGGAGGTGTCGACCGAGACCAGCCGCACGCGTGTCGTCCCCGTCGCAAGCACCTCGAAGCTGCCGTCGGGGCGCTCCCGGATGGTCGCCGCGTCCGCGATGCAGCCCACCTCGTGGAAGGCCTTGGCCGGGTCGTCGCCGAAGCCGGCGGCGGGCCCGCGCTCGGGCACCGCCGTCTGGTCCGGCATGCCGGGGGCGGTGGGCGCGACCTCGTGGCCGTCGCGGATGGCGACGACGGCGAACCGGCGCGGTTCGTCCTCGGGGGTCTTCAGCAGATCGCGCATCATGGCGCGGTAGCGCTCCTCGAAAATGTTCAGAGGAAGCACGAGCCCCGGGAACAGAACCGAGTTCAGGGGGAAGAGCGGGAGCCGGACGGTGGTCACGACGGGAAAGCCTAATGGTCTCCGGAGCGGGCGCGTCCGCTGTGCTCACTCCGTGGATGCAGGGGCATGCCCGCGGCGACCTCCAGACGGACGCCGTCGCGCAGTTCCAGGAACTGGCCGAGGGGATCGTCGGAGACCCGGTCCCAGGGGAACGACGTCGCGTACGGGCCGATCAGGCGCAGCTGCTCCAGGGCGTCCTCCCAGCGTTCCAGCCTGACCAGGACGTACGCCAGGAGGTTGCGGACCTCCGCGGGCCACGAGTCCCCGGCGGCGTACGTCGCCGAGACCGCGATCGCGAGGTCGGCCGCAGCATCGAGGCGCTCGCGGAGCACCAGCGCCCCGCCGCCCTCGGTCAGGTAGGCGAAGGCGGCGCGCACCGGCAGCGCCTGCACCAGGGAGCCGGGCAGCGCGTCCTGCGCGGCCCGCTCGGCGAAGTCGAAGCACTCGCGGTGCGAGCCGTACCAGGCGGCCGACAGATACCGCAGGGCGGCCACATGGCAGCCGTAGTGGTGCGGGGAACGGCGTACGGCCTCGCCCCACAGCTGCTCGAACTCGGTGTGCCCGGCGTTCGTGCCGCGGGCCTGGTCGAGCGCGATCCGCCAGGGCACCGGGTCACGCGGATCGCCCTCCGCCGCGGCGGAGATCAGCGGGCCGACCTCGCGCAGCAGCTCGACGCGGGCCGGGGACTCCCAGCCCCGGGACACCGCCAACTCGGCCTTGACCAGCAGGGCGTCCGGGTCGTGCGGGGAGGCGTCCTGCCATGCCCGGAGCCAGTCGTCGCGGGAGCGCGCGAAGGTGGCGAGTCGCATCGCGTACCGGTCGCGGTCCTCCCACTCGGCGGCCTCACGGGTGGTGGTGAGCAGCTTGGCCGCGGGGGTGTACTCGCCGCGGCCGGCCGCGACGAGGACGGGACCGAGCCGTTCGTCCGGGGCGTCGAGCAGCACCTCGTCGTCGGCGGGCAGTCCGGCGGCGAGGCCTGAAGCGTTCCGGGCCATCCGGGCGGTGCGGATGAACGCGCGCAGCAGTGCCATGGTGGAGACCATTGAAAACCGCAGGTCGGAGCTGTACCAGGGGGGCGCTGTGAAGCTTTCGTAACCGTCAATAGGTTGTATGGAAGATAGTCAAGGGCGAGTAAAAGGTGACTGATGTTCTACTGGTGATTTCCTGTCATGAGCCTGTCGGCCGGTGAGCCCGCAGCCGCAGGTCAGCCGTGCGTCAGCCGCGCCGCAGCAGCCGTGTCGCCCCCGCCGCCACCGTCGTCGCCAGGATCCAGCCAAGGAGGATCACCACCGCGGACAGCCACTGCCAGCCGCCGCGCAGCTGCCAGAAACCCACCTGGCCGAGGTCGATCACCGGCAGCAGGAGGTCCAGGGCGAACAGGGAGGAGTTCCACGGCGGATGCTCGCCGCTCTTCATCGGCGGGTGGCTGGCGTGCGAGAACGCGATCGAGGTCGCCGCCCACAGCACCGCCATCCACAGGGCGGCCCGCCCGGGCCGGTACCCGTAGGCGACCGTCCAGTCCTGCGCGTACCCCCAGAGCTTGGCGGCGAGCGGCAGCGTCTCGCGGCGGCGGCGCTGCTTGGCGAGCAGCACCTCGCGCGCGTCCTCGTCCTCGCCGGAGTTGCGCAGCACGGCGGCCAGGCGTTCGTACGGCTCCGGGTTGTACTCGGCGGTCGCCGCCGCCACCCACTCCAGGCGCCGGGTCAGCGGGAACGCGCCCTGCGGCACGAGGTTCTCGTAGCCGAAGCCGCCCATGTGGAGGCCGCCGGGCCCCGGCCAGCTGGCCGCCCGGTCGACCAGGTTGACCACCTTCGCGCCCGACAGCACCACCTTGCCGCGCTCGGGTCTCTCCCCGAGGAAACGCAGCTCGGGCGTCTGGACCCGGCGCAGCGACAGCTCCTGGTCGTCGTCGAAGAGGAAGCGCGCCCGCTCCAGGTCGAGTGCGTCCCCGAACCGCCCGTCGTCAAGACGGATCCCGCCCTGGCACTCGAACCGCTGCACCACCGTGCCGCGCGCCGGGGTGGTCCCGCTGGTCAGGATGGGATTGCCGACGCCCGCGGGGGTCATGTACAGCGTGCGGTTGACGGTCAGCTGGGGGGCGTTCAGCGCGAGGCGCGTGTACGGGTTGCTCAGCTTGCTGCCGCGCAGGCTGAGCGAGACGCCGACGCTGGCGCCGCGCAGGCTCAGCTCACCGTGCGACTCCAGCATCTCGGCCTGCAGGTCCTGCCCCACGGTCATGCCGTCGCCGGTGATCGAACGCCCGCGCCGGTCGCGGTAGACCACCGCCTGGTTGAGCAGCAGATCGGTGCCGATGTGCGCGTCGGTGAGGCGTACCCCGTTGTGGAAGCGGCAGCGCGGCAGATGCAGGTCGCCCTCGGTGTGCAGGCGGGCCGCCTCCAGACGGGGCACCGAGCAGTCGACCAGCCGCACGGTCTGGAACCGGGCCTCCGGTAACAGGATCTCCTTCTCGAACCGGCACCCCTTCAGCTCGACGTACGGCACCACGGTGCCGCCCGCGAGATCGAGCACGTCGGTGATCTGCACGCCGGTCAGCTTCAGGGAGGCCACCCGGCCCTGGAGCGCGGGCGGCCCGTCGAGCAGCAGCCACGCCACGATCCGGGCCCGCACACTGCGCTCGGGACCCCAGGGATGGCCGCCGTGCGGATCGTCGGCGGTCGTGTCCCCGCTGCGCAGGTCGTACACGCTGCCGTTGCGGAAGGACTGCCACATTCCGGCCTCGGCGGCGGTCAGCTCGTCCGGCAGGTCCCCATTACGGATGCCGGCACCCTCACTCACGGTTTTTCCCTTCCTCCCCAGCTACAGGCGTCCTCCCCAGCTACTCGCGGGTTTCGGACAACCGTTCAATGCCCGCTGGGTGACGCCCCGAACGCTAACGGTGAAGCTGATCTTCCGGGGCCTGTATCAGCCATTGATACAGGCGTCCGGCGCCTTATCGCCGTCTGAGAGAATTGGGCACGTGATCTCCCGAATCGATCTGCGCGGCGACGCCCTCCCCGAGGGCCCCGCTCTGCGCGACCTGCTGCCCCGAGCCGACTTCGACGTCTCGGCCGCCCTGGAGAAGGTGCGTCCGATCTGCGAGGCCGTGCATCATCGGGGAGACGCGGCGCTGATCGACTTCGCCGAGAAGTTCGACGGCGTACGTCTGGAGTCGGTACGGGTGCCGGCCCAGGCGCTCAGTGACGCGCTGGAGCAGCTCGACCCGGCGGTGCGCGCCGCCCTGGAGGAGTCCATCCGGCGCGCCCGCATCGTCCACCGCGAGCAGCGCCGCACCACGCACACCACCCAGGTCGTGCCCGGCGGCTCGGTCACCGAGAAGTGGCTGCCGGTCGACCGGGTCGGGCTGTACGCGCCCGGCGGCCGGTCCGTCTACCCGTCGTCCGTGATCATGAACGTGGTCCCGGCGCAGGAGGCCGGCGTCGAGTCGATCGCCCTCGCCTCGCCCGCCCAGGCCGAGTTCGGCGGCCTGCCGCACCCGACGATCCTCGCCGCCTGCGAGCTGCTCGGCGTGGACGAGGTGTACGCGGCCGGCGGCGCCACCGCCGTCGCGATGTTCGCGTACGGCACCGAGTCCTGCCCGCCCGCCAACATGGTCACCGGCCCCGGCAACATCTGGGTCGCCGCCGCCAAGCGCTACTTCGCGGGCAGGATCGGCATCGACGCCGAGGCCGGTCCCACCGAGATCGCGATCCTCGCCGACGAGAGCGCCGACCCGGTGCACGTCGCCTCCGACCTGATCAGCCAGGCCGAGCACGACCCGCTGGCCGCCGCAGTCCTCGTCACGGACTCCGTGGAACTGGCCGACGCGGTCCAGAAGGAGCTCGAGCCGCAGGTCGCGGCGACCAAGCACATCGAGGACCGGATCGTTCCGGCGCTGGCCGGCAGGCAGTCCGCGATCGTCCTCGTCGACGGCATCGACGAGGGCCTCAGGGTCGTCAACGCGTACGGCGCCGAGCACCTGGAGATCCAGACGGCCGACGCGAGCGCGGTCGCGGACCGCGTACGGAACGCCGGTGCGATCTTCGTCGGCCCCTGGGCGCCCGTCTCGCTGGGCGACTACGCGGCCGGCTCCAACCACGTGCTCCCCACCGGCGGCTGCGCCTGCCACTCCTCGGGTCTGTCGGTCCAGTCCTTCCTGCGCGGGATCCACATCGTGGACTACACACGCGATGCCCTCGCGGAGGTCG
Organism: Streptomyces sp. NBC_00554; assembly: GCF_041431135.1. Classification (NCBI taxonomy): domain Bacteria; kingdom Bacillati; phylum Actinomycetota; class Actinomycetes; order Kitasatosporales; family Streptomycetaceae; genus Streptomyces; species Streptomyces sp. NBC_00554. The sequence goes on from NZ_CP107799.1 coordinate 7,536,967, forward strand.
CCCACCACGTGGTGACACTCGCGGAGGCGGAGGACCTGCCCGCGCACGGCGCGGCGATCAAGGCCCGGTTCGCGTGGAAGGTGCCCAGCAAGTGACCGGCATCGACGATCTCCCCGTACGCGACGAGCTGCGCGGCAAGACCCCCTACGGCGCGCCCCAACTCGACGTCCCCGTACGCCTCAACACCAACGAGAACCCGTACCCGCTGCCCGAACCGCTCGTCGAGCGGATCGCCGAGCGGGTGCGCGAGGCCGCCCGGAACCTCAACCGCTATCCCGACCGGGACGCGGTGGAGCTGCGCACCGAACTGGCCAAGTACCTGACGAGGACCGGCAAGCACCCGGTCGGCGTCGACAACGTCTGGGCGGCGAACGGCTCCAACGAGGTCATCCAGCAACTGCTGCAGACCTTCGGCGGACCCGGCCGAACCGCGATCGGTTTCGAGCCCTCGTACTCGATGCACGCGCTCATCTCGCGCGGCACCGGGACGGGCTGGATCTCCGGTCCGCGCAACGAGGACTTCACGATCGACCTCGCCGCCGCCGAGCAGGCCATCGCCGAGAACCGGCCGGACGTCGTCTTCATCACCACCCCCAACAATCCCACGGGCAACGCGGTCCCGCCCGAGACGGTCCTCGCGCTGTACGAGGCCGCGCAGGCGGCGAAGCCGTCGATGGTGGTGGTCGACGAGGCGTACATCGAGTTCAGCCACGGCGACTCGCTGCTGCCGCTGATCGAAGGTCGGCCGAATCTCGTCGTCTCGCGGACGATGTCCAAGGCGTTCGGCGCGGCCGGGCTGCGGCTCGGCTATCTCGCCGCGCACCCGGCGGTCGTCGACGCGGTCCAGCTCGTACGGCTGCCGTACCACCTGTCGGCCGTCACCCAGGCGACCGCGCTGGCCGCCCTGGAGCACACCGACACCCTGCTGGGATACGTGGAGCAGCTGAAGGCCGAGCGGGACCGGCTGGTCGTCGAACTGCGCGCGATCGGCTACGACGTGACCGAGTCGGACGCCAACTTCGTGCAGTTCGGGCGGTTCGCCGACTCCCATGAGGCATGGCAGAAGATCCTCGACCGGGGCGTCCTGGTCCGGGACAACGGCATCCCGGGGTGGCTGCGGGTCACCGCCGGAACCCCCGCCGAAAACGACGCGTTCCTGGACGCGGTCCGTGAACTGAAGAAGGAGCAGAGCGCATGAGCCGCGTCGGAAGAGTTGAGCGGGTGACCAAGGAGACGTCGGTCCTCGTCGAGATCGATCTCGACGGAACCGGCAAGGTCGATGTGTCGACAGGTGTCGGCTTCTACGACCACATGCTCGACCAGCTCGGCCGGCACGGTCTGTTCGACCTGACCGTGAAGACCGAGGGCGACCTGCACATCGACTCGCACCACACCATCGAGGACAGCGCCCTCGCGCTCGGCGCCGCCTTCAAGCAGGCGCTCGGCGACAAGGTGGGGATCTACCGCTTCGGCAACTGCACGGTCCCGCTGGACGAGTCGCTCGCCCAGGTGACCGTCGACCTCTCAGGCCGCCCCTACCTCGTGCACACCGAGCCCGAGAAGATGGCGCCGATGATCGGCGAGTACGACACGACGATGACCCGGCACATCCTGGAGTCCTTCGTCGCGCAGGCCCAGATCGCACTGCACGTGCACGTGCCCTACGGGCGCAACGCGCACCACATCGTGGAGTGCCAGTTCAAGGCGCTGGCCCGCGCGCTGCGTTACGCCTCTGAGCGTGACCCGCGCGCCGCCGGCATCCTCCCCTCCACGAAGGGTGCGCTGTAAAGCCATGACAGGCCTCAACACCGTCCTCATCGTCGTCGGGCTCTTTCTCCTCGGCGGTGTCTACTCCTTCGTCAAGCAGAAGATGCCGATGAGCCTCATCGTGCTGCTCTCGATCGGTGCCGCGATGTGTCTCGTGGCGGGGGTCCTGCGGTTGGAGGTGTGGAATTGACCGCCCCCAAGAAGGTCGTCGTCTTCGACTACGGCTTCGGCAATGTGCGCAGCGCCGAGCGTGCTCTCGCCCGCACCGGTGCCGAGGTCGAGATAACGCGTGACTACGACAAGGCCATGAACGCGGACGGGCTGCTGGTGCCGGGTGTCGGCGCGTTCGCCGCCTGCATGAAGGGCCTCCGTGAGGCCCGCGGCGACTGGATCATCGGCCGTCGGCTGGCCGGCGGGCGCCCGGTGATGGGCATCTGCGTGGGCATGCAGATCCTCTTCGCGCGCGGCATCGAGCACGGCGTGGAGACCGAGGGCCTCGACGAGTGGCCCGGCTCGGTCGAGCCGCTCCAGGCCGAGATCGTGCCGCACATGGGCTGGAACACCGTCGAAGCCCCGGCCGCCTCGCAGCTCTTCGCGGGTCTCGAAGCAGACGCGCGCTTCTACTTCGTGCACTCCTACGCCGTCCACGACTGGTCTCTCGAGGTCGGGAACCCGCTGATACGGCCGCCCCTGGTGACCTGGTCCACGCACGGCAAGCCCTTCGTGGCGGCCGTCGAGAACGGCGCCCTGTGGGCCACCCAGTTCCACCCCGAGAAGTCCGGCGACGCCGGAGCGCAGCTGCTGAACAACTGGATCGGAACCCTCTGATGCCTTCGAAGCTCGAACTCCTCCCCGCCGTCGACGTCCGCGACGGCCAGGCCGTCCGGCTCGTCCACGGCGAATCCGGTACGGAGACCTCGTACGGCTCCCCGCTGGAAGCCGCGCTCGCCTGGCAGCGGTCGGGCGCCGAGTGGCTGCACCTCGTCGACCTGGACGCCGCGTTCGGCACCGGCGACAACCGCAAGCTGATCGCCGAGGTCGCCGGCGCCATGGACATCAAAGTGGAGCTGTCCGGCGGTATCCGCGACGACGACACCCTGGCCGCCGCGCTCGCCACCGGCTGCACCCGCGTCAACCTCGGCACCGCCGCCCTGGAGACCCCCGAGTGGGTCGCCAAGGTCATCGCCCAGCACGGCGACAAGATCGCGGTCGGTCTCGACGTACGCGGCACGACGCTGCGCGGCCGCGGCTGGACCCGCGACGGCGGCGACCTCTACGAGACCCTGGAGCGCCTCAACTCCGAGGGCTGCGCGCGGTACGTGGTGACGGACATCGCCAAGGACGGCACGCTGCAGGGCCCCAACCTGGAGCTGCTGCGCAATGTGTGCGCGGCGACGGACCGCCCGGTCGTCGCCTCGGGAGGCGTGTCCTCCCTGGACGACCTGCGCGCCATCGCCGAGCTCGTGCCCCTCGGCGTCGAGGGCTCGATCGTCGGGAAGGCCCTGTACGCGAAGGCGTTCACCCTGGAAGAGGCCCTGGAAGCGGTGGCTGCCCTGTGAGCGGCGTACGACGGATCTCGACCGGCGCGCCCTGGGAGGAGGCCTTCGGCTACTCCCGCGCGGTGGAGCTGCCGAACGGTCTGGTGCTGGTCGCCGGGTGCACGTCCGTGGTCAACGGGGAGATCGCCGCCGGCGCCCCGTACGAGCAGACGGTCAACTCCTTCAACGTCGCGTTCGCGGCGCTCGAGCAGCTGGGCCTCGGTCGCGACGATGTTGTCCGCACACGTATGTACATCACCCACGCCCGTGACGTGGAGGATGTCGGCCGCGCCCACAAGGAGCTGTTCGACTCCGTCCGCCCCGCCGCATCGATGATCATCGTCTCCGGTTTCGTGGACCCGAGTCTGGTCGTCGAGGTCGAGGTGGAGGCGTACCGGGGGGCCTCCGAGTCATGACGCTCGCCGTACGAGTCATCCCCTGCCTGGACGTCGACAACGGCCGGGTCGTCAAGGGTGTCAACTTCCAGAACCTGCGCGACGCGGGCGACCCCGTCGAGATGGCCAAGGTGTACGACGCCGAGGGCGCCGACGAGCTGACCTTCCTGGACATCACGGCGTCCTCCGGCAACCGCGAGACCACGTACGACGTGGTGCGCCGCACGGCCGAGCAGGTCTTCATCCCGCTGACCGTGGGGGGTGGCGTGCGCACCGCCGAGGACGTGGACAAGCTGCTGCGGGCGGGCGCCGACAAGGTCGGGGTCAACACGGCGGCGATCGCCCGGCCCGAGCTCATCCGCGAGATCGCCGAGCGGTTCGGGCGGCAGGTGCTCGTGCTGTCGGTGGACGCCCGTCGCACGGAGAGCGGCTCCTTCGAGGTCACCACCCACGGCGGGCGCAAGGGCACCGGCATCGACGCCGTGGAGTGGGCGCACCGGGCCGCCGAGCTGGGCGCGGGGGAGATCCTGCTCAACTCGATGGACGCGGACGGCACGAAGGACGGCTACGACATCGAGATGATCGAGGCCGTACGCAAGCACGTGACCGTTCCGCTGATCGCCAGCGGCGGCGCGGGGCGGCTCGCCCACTTCCCGCCCGCCATCGCCGCGGGCGCCGACGCGGTGCTCGCCGCGTCCGTCTTCCACTTCGGGGATCTGCGGATCGGCGAGGTGAAGGAGACGCTGAAGGGGGCGGGGTATCCCGTTCGCTGAGGTCATCCGCCTTTGAGCCCCGGCCAGTTGGTGGCCGGGGCTCAGCCGTGTCCGGACGCTCCAAGACGTGAAAGGAAAGTTGCGCAATTTTAGTTGCGCAATTTTTCTTTCACATCTACGGTGGAGGCATGGCAAGCAAGGAGAACCGCCGCATCACGGATGTGGGCACGCTCAAGGCCCTGGGACATCCGCTGCGGATGAAGCTGTACCGGGCGTTGAACGTGACCGGTGCCGCGACCGCGTCCCAGCTGGGCGAACAGGTCGACGAGGCGCCCTCGCTGGTCAGTTACCACCTGCGCAAGCTCGCCGAGCACGGGCTGATCCAGGAGGCCGAGCCGCGCAGCGGGGACGGCCGGGAGCGCTGGTGGGAGCCCGCCTCGGACGGCGTGACCGTCCGGGGCGTGGACTTCCGGGACGCGCCCGAGAAGCAGGCCGCGCACCTGGCCTTCACCCGGCTCTTCCACGAGGAGCGCGGCGACCACTACCGGCGCTACCTCGACGAGCGCGCCACCTGGCCCACCGAGTGGAACGACGCCGCCGCCGACGCGGAGGCCACGCTCCGGCTGACGGCCGCCGAACTCGGCGCGCTACAGGAGGAGTTGCTCACGGTCATCAGGAAGTACGACGACCAGGGCCGCGCCGACGAAGCGGCCGGCGCCACCGAAGGGCGCGAGAACGTCGCGCTGCACCTGTACGGCTTCCCGTTCCGCCCCTGAGAGGACGCGTTCCGTGACCACGACCACCCTGCGCCAGGCCTCGGCCCCAGCCGCCCCCGAAAAGCCCGCCCACCGCGACGGAAACGTGCTGCGCTGGCTCGGCGCCTACACCGCGTCGATGCTCGGCGACAACGTCTACTACATCGCGTTGTCCTGGGCGGCAGTCCAGGCCGGTACGCCCTCGCAGGCCGGCCTCGTGATGGCCGTGAGCGCCGTGCCACGGGCGCTGCTGATGCTGGGCGGGGGAGTGGTCGCCGACCGCTTCGGGCCGCGGAAGGTCGTCATCGGCAGTGACGCCGTGCGCTGCGCGGCGGTCCTCGCGGTGGCCGCGCTGCTGTTCGCGACCGGCCCCGGGTTGTGGCTGCTCGCCCTGCTCGCCATAGTCTTCGGCACCGTCGACGCCGTCTTCATGCCCGCCGTGGGCGCCCTCCCGGCGCGCGTCACGAGCCGCGGCCAGCTCGCCCGCGTCCAGGGCATGCGGGGTCTCGCGATCCGCTTCGCCAACGTGGTGGGCGCTCCGCTCGGCGGCCTGTGCGTGGCTCTCGGCGGCGCGGCGGCGGCCTTCGGGCTCGCGGGGATGCTGATCGCCCTGTCGGTGCCGCTGCTGGTCTCCGTACGCATGAAGGAGCTGCCTACTGACGACGAGGTCGCGGAGCGCACACCGTGGCGCGACCTCCGTGACGGGCTGCGGTACATCCGGCGGCACCCCGTCCTCGCGCCGCTCATCGCCGCCATCGCGCTCGGCGACCTTGGCTTCGTCGGACCGCTCAACGTGGGGCTGACCCTGCTGGCCGACCAGCGCGGCTGGGGCGCCTCCGGGATGGGCTGGGTGCTCGCCGGGTTCGGGACCGGTGCGGGGGCCGCCGCCATGCTGCTGACCGTGCGCGGCCGACTGCCGCGCGCGGGGCGGCTGGCCGGGGTGGCGATCCTGGCGGGTTCGGTGGCGATCGGTTCGCTCGCGTACGTGCCCTCGCTGGCCGTCGCCGTCGGTGTCGCCCTCCTCATCGGGCTGCTCGCCGGGCTCAGCGGCGCACTGTGCGGAGCGCTGCTGCAGACCCAGGCGGACCCCGCCTACCTGGGCCGGGTCGGCTCCGTCTCCGGCATCGTCAGCCTCGGCCTCGCACCGCTCAGCATGCCGGTGACCGCCGCCGCGATCGGCTGGTGGGGCACCGGGCCGGTCTTCGTCACCAGCGCGGCGGTCTGCGGGCTCGGCGGGGTGCTCGCCCTGTGCGTGGCACCGCTGCGGCGCGCCGAGCTGCCGAAGTAGCGGTCCGACCCGGAGCAGCGGTCCGACCCGGAGCAGCGGTCCGACCCGGAGTAGCGGGCAGAGCCCGGGCAGCGGTCAGAGACCGAGCTGCTTCGCCTCGTGCAGCTTCGCGATCGCGTCCTTGTCGCCGTCCAGCTCGACATCGGCCACCTGCTGCCGGCCGAAGGCGAACATCAGCAGCTCCGAGGGCTCGCCGGTCACCGTCACGACTGGCGTGCCCTTGTGCGCGACCGCCGTCTGGCCGTCCGGCCGGCGCAGCACAAGGCCCGTCGGGGCGCTGCGTCCCGTCAGCCGGGCCGTGCGCTCCAGACGGGACCACAGGGCGTCCTGGAAGACCGGGTCGAGGGCGCGCGGCGTCCAGTCCGGCTGCGCACGGCGTACGTCCTCGGTGTGGACGTAGAACTCGATGACGTTCGCCGCCTCGTCGATCTGCTTCAGCGAGAACGGGGAGAAACGCGGCGGACCCGTACGGATCAGCTGGATCAGCTCCTCGTACGGCTTCTCGGCGAACTCCGTCATCACCCGCTCCAGACGCGGCGCGAGCTGTTTGATCCAGGTCCCTCCCGCGGCGTCGGCACGGCGCTCACGCACCACCACGTGCGCGGCGAGATCACGGGTGTTCCAGCCCTCGCACAGAGTGGGGGCGTCCGGGCCCTCGGCCTCCAACAGGTCGGCGAGGAGAAGTCGTTCACGCTTCGCATGGGTCGACATACAGCCAGCGTACGGCTACCCCCACACTCCGCCCAGTGGACAGCGGCGGACGGGGGCCTAGGGCCTGTCCGGCCTGTGGACAACGGCCGGGCGGGTCCCACCGGCGCGGCACAATGGACCGCATGACCAGCACGCCCCCGCCCAGCAGCCTGGACCCCGAGATCGCCGCGCGCCTCAAGCGCGCCGCCGACGGGCTCGTCCCCGCCATCGCCCAGCAGTACGACACCGGTGAGGTGCTGATGCTCGGCTGGATGGACGACGAGGCGCTGCATCGCACGCTCACCACGGGCCGCTGCACGTACTGGTCGCGCAGCCGCCAGGAGTACTGGGTCAAGGGCGACACCTCCGGCCACTTCCAGCACGTGAAGTCCGTCGCCCTGGACTGCGACGCCGACACCGTGCTCGTCAAGGTCGACCAGGTGGGCGCGGCGTGTCACACCGGCGCCCGCACCTGCTTCGACGCCGACGTGCTGCTCAAGGACGCCGACGGACCGATCGAGGGCGCCGATTCCGGCGTACCGGCACGGGATCAGTAAGGTCTGCCGCCATGGACCTTGAGACCTTCCGCAAGCTGGCCACCGACCGGCGCGTGATCCCCGTCAGCCGCAAGCTCCTCGCGGACGGTGACACGCCGGTCGCGCTCTACCGCAAGCTGGCCGCCGAGCGCCCCGGCACCTTCCTCCTGGAATCCGCCGAGAACGGCCGCTCCTGGTCCCGCTACTCCTTCGTGGGCGTCCGCTCCGCCGCGACCCTGACCGAGCGCGACGGGCAGGCCCACTGGCTCGGCACCCCGCCCGTCGGCGTCCCCGTCGAGGGCGACCTGCTCGTCGCCCTGCGCGCCACCATCGAGGCCCTGCACACCCCGCACGGCGAGGGCCTGCCCCCGTTCACCGGCGGCATGGTCGGCTACCTCGGCTACGACATCGTGCGCCGACTGGAGAAGATCGGCCCCGGCGAGCGCGACGACCTGAAGCTCCCCGAGCTGACCATGCTGCTCACCAGCGACCTCGCCGTCATGGACCACTGGGACGGCTCGGTCCAGCTGATCGCCAACGCGATCAACCACAACGACCTCGACACGGGCGTCGACGAGGCGTACGCGGACGCGGTCGCGCGCCTGGACGCCATGGAGGCGGACCTCTCGCGCGCGGTCTCCCAGCCGCCCGCCGCGCTGCCGCCCTCCGAGCTCCCCGAGTACACCGCGCTCTGGGGCGGCCCCGACTACCAGGACGCCGTCGAGGACATCAAGGAGCGCATCCGGGCGGGCGAGGCCTTCCAGGTCGTCCCCTCCCAGCGCTTCGAAACGCCGTGCACGGCAAGCGCGTTGGACGTGTACCGGGTGCTGCGGGCGACCAATCCCTCCCCGTACATGTACCTGTTCCGCTTCGACGGGTTCGACGTCGTCGGCTCGTCCCCGGAGGCCCTCGTCAAGGTCGAGGACGGGCAGGCGATGGTGCACCCCATCGCGGGCACCCGGCCGCGCGGCGCCACCGTCCAGGAGGACCAGGCCCTCGCCGACGAGCTGATCGCCGACCCCAAGGAGCGCGCCGAGCACCTCATGCTCGTCGACCTGGGGCGCAACGACCTCGGACGGGTCTGCGAACCCGGCTCCGTCGAGGTCGTCGACTTCATGTCCATCGAGCGGTACTCGCACGTCATGCACATCGTCTCGACGGTCACCGGCCGGGTCGCCCCTGGCCGCACCGCCTTCGACGTCCTCACCGCCTGCTTCCCCGCGGGCACCCTCTCCGGCGCGCCCAAGCCGCGCGCGATGCAGATCATCGACGAGCTGGAGCCGTCCCGAAGGGGGCTGTACGGCGGCTGCGTCGGCTATCTCGACTTCGCGGGCGACTCCGACACCGCCATCGCCATCCGTACGGCGCTGCTGCGGGACGGCACGGCCTATGTGCAGGCCGGGGCGGGCGTGGTCGCCGACTCCGACCCGGTCGCGGAGGACAACGAGTGCCGGAACAAGGCCGCCGCGGTGCTGCGCGCGGTGCACACGGCGAACCGGCTCGGGCAATAGGACGAGTGTCACGTGAACCCCGGGTGACGGTTCGCCCGGGGTTCAGGCGATAGTGGAGTACGTGACTGCTGTTCCGCATCCCCGATCCGAAGCCGCCGGACCCGCCAGGTCCGGCCGCCGCAGCCTTGCCGTCGCCCTGCTCAGCGGCGCCCTCGGCGCGGCCGTGGCGCTGCTGGCGACCCGCCAGAACTGGTCGGCGGGCACCGCGACGGTGGCCGGCGGCGACTTTCCGCTGACCGCCGCGGGCAGCGACGTCACGGGCGTGCCCGCGGCGCTCGCCATAGTGGGCCTCGCCGCGCTCGTCGCCGTCTTCGCCGTACGCCGCTCCGGGCGCTTCCTGGTCTCCGCGCTGCTCGCGCTCTCCGGCGCGGGCATCGTCGTCGCGGCCGTGCTCGGCGCCGGCGACAGCTCCGCGCTCGACGAGAAGGCCGCGGCGGCCTCCGGCGACACCGCCGCCACCGCGGCCGCGCTCAGCCACACCGCCTGGCCGTACGTCGCCGCCGCGGGCGGCGCCCTCATCCTCCTCGCGGGTCTCCTTGCGCTGCGCTATGGGCGGCTCTGGCCCGCGATGTCGGGCCGCTACGAGCGCGACGGGGCGCCCCGGCCGCGCAAGGCCAAGCCGGTCGACCCGGACCGCCCCGAGGACATCTGGAAGGCGCTCGACCGGGGCGAGGACCCGACGGGTCCTGACCCGGCAGGGACCTGAGTCACCCGAGTCCCGGTGTTCGCAAGGACCTCCGGCCCGGGACTTTCGTCACGACCCTGCGGAACCGACGCGCGAGGAGAGACCCCCCGCTCACCTCATGCCCGCGAGTACGGGACAATGGTCGTCGAGCGTCCGACCCACCACACGTACGCAGCACATACACAGCAACGAGGAGCAAGTCATGGCGGGCAGCAGCCACGGTCACACCCCGGCCGCCTGGACCGGTGTCACCATCGCCTTCATCGGGTTCTGCGTCTCCGGCGCCTTCACGGTGCTGGCCGACCCGCTGGGCTTCTGGGCCGGTCTGGTCATCGTCGGTCTCGGTGGTGTCGTCGGCATGGTGATGCAGGCGGCGGGCCTGGGCAAGACGAAGGCCAAGCCCGCGGCCCCGGTCCGTGAGCGTGAGGCCGTCGGCGTCGAGGGCTGAGCGTCCCGTAGACCTGGTGAGAGGCGGTTCCGGCGTATGTGCCGGGGCCGCCTCTCGCACGTACGGGCGTTCCGGGCGGGGGAGGGGCAGAATGCGTGGGGTGAACGCCGAATCCCAGAGGGTGGCACAGGGCGCGGAGTCCGGAGCCGGCGCCGTACTGCGGCGGCTCGCCGTTCCCGGTGGGGTGCTCGCGGCCGTCGTCGGTGCCTTCGCGTACGTCGGGGCCGTCGACCCCAACCAGCCCGGGCACTACCCCGTCTGCCCGCTGCTGCGGCTCACCGGCGTGTACTGCCCCGGCTGCGGCGGTCTGCGCAGTGCGCACGCCTTCGTCCACGGGGACTTCGCGGCGGCGCTCACGGACAACGCGCTCGCCGTCGTGGGGTATCTGGGCTTCGCGGTGGTGTGGACCGTCTGGGTGGTTCGGTCGGTGCGCGGGCGCCCGGCGCGGATCGAGCTGGGGCGGGTTCAGCTGTGGACCGTCGGCGCGTTGGTGCTGGTCTTCACGGTTGTCCGGAACCTGCCGTTCGGTGGCTGGCTGCACCCTTGATCAAATGACAAAGGTCCAGGTAGTGGGACCGGCGTCAACCGGATGCGAGGTCTACGCCTTCCTCCGGATACCATCGCAGTGACGCGTCTGACACGTCCGAACCGTCCCAGGCGGTGAACCCGGGTCAGCCGCTCAACCGCTTCAACTCTCCACCGCAGGGAAGGGGGCCGCTCGCGTGAGTGTGCTCGACGAGATCATCGACGGAGTCCGTGCCGACCTCGCGGAGCGGCAGGCGCGCGTCAGCCTCGACGAGCTCAAGGAGCGCGCGGCGAAGGCTCCGGCGGCCAAGGACGGCGTGGCGGCCCTGCGCGGCGACGGCGTCAAGGTCATCTGCGAGGTCAAGCGCTCCAGCCCGTCCAAGGGCGCGCTCGCCGCGATCGCCGACCCGGCCGCCCTCGCCGCGGACTACGAGGCGGGCGGCGCGGCCGTCATCTCGGTCCTCACCGAGCAGCGCCGCTTCGGCGGCTCGCTTGCCGACCTGGAGGCCGTCCGGGCCAAGGTCGACATCCCCGTACTGCGCAAGGACTTCATCGTCACGTCGTACCAGCTGTGGGAGGCCCGTGCGTACGGCGCCGACCTCGCGCTGCTGATCGTGGCCGCCCTCGACCAGGCCGCCCTGGAGTCCCTCATCGAGCGCGCCGAGTCCATCGGGCTCACGCCGATCGTCGAGGTGCACGACGAGGACGAGGCCGAGCGGGCGGTGGACGCCGGCGCGAAGGTCATCGGCGTCAACGCGCGCAATCTCAAGGACCTCAAGGTGGACCGCTCCACCTTCGAGCGCGTCGCCCCCGAGATCCCGGCCGGCATCGTCAAGATCGCCGAGTCCGGCGTCCGCGGCCCGCACGACCTCATTGCGTACGCCAACGCCGGCGCCGACGCGGTCCTGGTCGGCGAGTCCCTCGTCACCGGCCGCGACCCCAAGACGGCGGTCTCCGACCTGGTAGCGGCGGGGGCCCACCCCGCCCTGCGCCACGGACGGGGCTGACACTCCGGTGCCCACCTCGCCCCACGCCACCGCCACCTCCCGTCCGGGCCCGCGCCCCGACGGGGGTTCGGCCTGCGTGGGGTCGGCCGTGCCGCTCCCGGCCGCCCAGGACGCCTACGCCCGCCTCGCCCGGGGCTGCCGCCCGCGTGGCTGCCGGGCGCCCGCGCGCCGTGTCCACGGACGCCGCGTCCGCTATGTCATCGGCGATGAGCCGGGCCAGGTCAACGGCATGCGATGGCGCCTCGCGCGCGCACGCTGACGCCGTTCCGGGCCGTTTCACCCTGCGGGTGAGCCGACCTGGAAAGAACTCCGGCTCCGCCGTCCGGCTCGGGCTCCGCCCGTTGCCGACTGTGGTTCCGGCCGGTTCGGCACCGCCGATCACCGTCATCGGGCTTCTCGCCGTCGCGGCGGAGAGAACCGCCTTGCGGTGCTTCTTTCGCCAGGGCGTCCCCATGCAGGCGAGGACACCGGCGGGCTTGGCCGGTCCGGCAAAGGTGCCCCCAGCGGGGGCCCGTCGCTCGAGGCATGCGTGCGTACGTCGATAACGTGAACCCCTGTCCGACCCGTAACCGGGGCCGACGCCCCTGCGAGGTAGCCGCATGCCCAGCGAGTTCTTCATTCCCGACCCCGAGGGTCAAGTTCCCAGCGCCGAGGGGTACTTCGGCGCGTACGGCGGCAAGTTCATCCCGGAGGCGCTGGTCGCCGCCGTGGACGAGGTCGCCGTCGAGTACGACAAGGCGAAGTCCGACCCCGAGTTCGCCCGTGAGCTCGACGACCTGCTCGCCCACTACACCGGGCGGCCCAGCGCGCTGACCGAGGTGCCGCGCTTCGCCGAACACGCCGGTGGCGCACGGGTGTTCCTCAAGCGGGAAGATCTCAACCACACCGGATCCCACAAGATCAACAACGTCCTCGGGCAGGCTCTGCTCACCCGGAGGATGGGCAAGACGCGCGTCATCGCGGAGACCGGGGCGGGCCAGCACGGCGTCGCCACCGCCACCGCCTGCGCCCTCTTCGGCCTCGAATGCACCATCTACATGGGCGAGATCGACACCCAGAGGCAGGCTCTCAACGTCGCGCGCATGCGCATGCTGGGCGCCGAGGTCATCGCCGTGAAGTCCGGCAGCCGGACGTTGAAGGACGCCATCAACGAGGCCTTCCGCGACTGGGTCGCCAACGTCGACCACACCCACTACCTGTTCGGGACCGTCGCCGGTCCGCACCCCTTCCCCGCCATGGTGCGCGACTTCCACCGGGTCATCGGGGTCGAGGCACGGCGGCAGATCCTGGAGCGCGCCGGACGGCTCCCCGACGCCGCCGTCGCCTGTGTCGGCGGCGGGTCGAACGCCATCGGGCTCTTTCACGCCTTCATCCCCGACGCCGACGTACGCCTCATCGGCTGCGAGCCGGCGGGGCACGGTGTCGAGACCGGTGAGCACGCCGCGACCCTGACGGCGGGCGAGCCGGGCATCCTGCACGGCTCGCGGTCCTACGTCCTCCAGGACGAGGAAGGCCAGATCACCGAGCCGTACTCGATCTCGGCCGGTCTGGACTACCCGGGCATCGGGCCCGAGCACTCCTACCTCAAGGACAGCGGCCGCGGCGAGTACCGCGCGGTCACCGACGACGCGGCGATGCAGGCCCTGCGCCTGCTCTCCCGCAGCGAGGGCATCATCCCGGCGATCGAGAGCGCGCACGCGCTGGCCGGAGCCCTGGAGGTCGGCAAGGAGCTGGGTCCGGACGGGCTGATCCTCATCAACCTGTCCGGCCGTGGCGACAAGGACATGGACACGGCCGCCCGTTACTTCGGCCTGTACGAGACCGACGCGTCCGTCGCCGCGGACGCCGAGGGCGAGAACGCCGAGATCGAGGGGGACGCCAAGTGAGCGGCAACATCCAGCTGTTGAGTGACGCCCTCGCCGGTGCCAAGGCGGAAGGGCGGTCCGCGCTCATCGCGTACCTGCCGGCCGGGTTCCCGACCGTCGACGGCGGGATCGAGGCCATCAAGGCCGTCTTCGACGGGGGCGCCGACATCGTCGAGGTCGGTCTGCCGCACAGCGACCCCGTCCTCGACGGCCCCGTCATCCAGACCGCCGACGACATCGCCCTGCGCGGCGGAGTCAAGATCGCCGATGTGATGCGGACGGTCCGGGAGGCCTACGAGGCCACTGGCAAGCCGGTGCTCGTGATGACGTACTGGAATCCGATCGACCGCTACGGAGTCGAGCGCTTCACCGCCGAACTGGCGGAAGCGGGCGGCGCCGGATGCATCCTGCCCGACCTTCCGGTGCAGGAGTCGGCGCTGTGGAGGGAGCACGCCGAGAAGCACGGGCTCGCGACCGTCTTCGTCGTCGCGCCCAGCAGCAAGGACGCCAGGCTCGCCGAGATCACCGCGGCGGGCTCCGGCTTCGTGTACGCGGCCTCGCTGATGGGCGTCACCGGCACCCGTGCGTCGGTGGGCGCCCAGGCGCAGGACCTGGTGCGGCGCACCAAGGCCACCACCGAACTGCCCGTCTGCGTCGGCCTCGGCGTCTCCAGCGCCGAGCAGGCCGCCGAGGTGGCCGGCTTCGCCGACGGTGTGATCGTCGGGTCCGCCTTCGTGAAGCGGATCCTGGACGCGCCGGACGAGGCGGCCGGCCTGGAGGCCGTACGCGCGCTCGCCGCCGACCTTGCGAAGGGTGTGCGAGGGGCGCTGTAGCAGACAGTGCCTACGTGTACGTAACGGACAATCCGCTCACTCGAACGGGTGGACCTGGGACCGGGGAGGCGCGCTGCGCCTTCCCGGTTCGTTCTGCCGGATGTGAGCGAGAAGAACCGTGACGGAAAGCGCAATGCCCGCGAGCGGCTGGCGGTCGAGCGAGAGAAGCAGAAGACCGCGGAGAAGCGCCGTCGGGCGCTGATCGTGGGGGCTTCGGTGGTCTGTGTCCTTGGCCTGGCCGCGGTGATCGGCGTGGTGGCCGCCAACTCCGGCAAGGACAAGAAGAGTGACGCCTCCGGCCCGGTCGTGACGCCCTCGGGCGCGACCGGCAAGGACAGCCTCGCGATCCCCGTCGGCAAGGACACCGCCAAGTCGACCCTCACGGTGTGGGAGGACTTCCGCTGCCCTGCGTGCAAGTCCTTCGAGACCGCCTACCGCTCGACGATTCACGAGCTGGTGAACGCCGGCCAGCTGAAGGTCGAGTACCACCTCGTCACGATCATCGACGGGAACATGGGGGGCAGCGGCTCCCGCAAGGCCGCCAACGCCGCGGCCTGCGCCCAGGACGCCGGAAAGTTCACCGCGTACCACGACGTGCTGTACGAGAACCAGCCCGAGGAGACCGACGACGCCTTCGCCGACAACAGCAAGCTCATCGAGCTGGCGGGCAAGGTCGACGGCCTGGACACGGCCGCGTTCCAGAAGTGTGTCAACGACGGCACGCACGACAGCTGGGTCGTGAAGTCCAACGCCGCCTTCCAGAGCAGCGGTTTCAGCGGCACGCCGACCGTGCTGCTCGGCGGCACGAACATCTACGCGGACCAGTCGATGACCCCGGCGAAGCTGAAGCAGATGGTGGAGGCGGCGAACAAGGGCTGAGCCCCTCGTCTCCCGGTCCAGTGCCCCCGGCTTCTCGCAGGCCGGGGGCACCTCCCGTTATGGAGCCGTTGCCGGGCCGCTTGCCGTGGGCCGCGTCCGGCACGGTAGCGTCGACCCTGCCATGGAATTTGCCTATATCCCCAGTCCGTCGCAGGGTGTGCTGCATCTCGGCCCCATTCCGCTGCGCGGCTACGCGTTCTGCATCATCATCGGCGTCTTCGTAGCCGTCTGGCTCGGCAACAAGCGCTGGATCGCCCGCGGTGGGCTGCCCGGCACGACGGCCGACATCGCTGTCTGGGCCGTGCCGTTCGGCCTGGTCGGCGGCCGGCTCTACCACGTGATCACGGACTACGAGCTGTACTTCAGCGAGGGCCGCGACTGGGTGGACGCCTTCAAGATCTGGGAGGGCGGGCTCGGTATCTGGGGCGCGATCGCGCTCGGTGCGGTGGGTGCGTGGATCGGCTGCCGCCGACGCGGCATCCCGTTGCCCGCCTGGGCCGACGCCCTCGCTCCCGGCATCGTCTTCGCACAGGCCATCGGGCGCTGGGGCAACTGGTTCAACCAGGAGCTCTACGGCAAGTCGACGGACCTCCCCTGGGCGCTGAAGATCACGTCCTCGACGGACGGCCGGGTGCCGGGGCTGTACCACCCGACGTTCCTGTACGAGTCCCTGTGGTGCGTCGGCGTCGGCTTCCTCGTCATCTGGGCGGACCGCCGCTTCAAGCTCGGGCACGGGCGGGCGTTCGCGCTGTACGTCGCCGCGTACTGCGTCGGCCGTTTCTGGATCGAGTACCTGCGCGTCGACGAGGCCCACCACGTCCTGGGCATGCGTCTCAACAACTGGACCGCGATCGTGGTCTTCCTCCTCGCGGTGGTCTACCTCGTGCTCTCGGCGCGGATGCGGCCTGGGCGCGAGGAGGTCGTGGAGCCGGCCGCGGTGGCCTCCGGCGAGGGTGACGGTGAGGGCGACAGCGAGGGTGACGCCGTCGACCTGGACAAGGCCGAATCGGCCGATGCGGAGCCGGCTGACGCCGAGGCCCCGGAGTCCGACGAGGGCGCTGAGCCCTCGGAGTCCAAGGAGTCCAAGGAGTCCAAGGAGTCCAAGGAGTCCAAGGAGTCCAAGGAGTCCAAGGAGTCCAAGGAGTCCGCGGCGGACGAGGCCGAGTCGGCCAAGAAGAGCTGACGGTTTTCTGTACGTCGAAGGGGGCGCCGCATCTCAGGATGCGGCGCCCCCTTCGCGTTCCCGCGTCAGCTCCTTCGGTGTGCCAGCGCGAGTGTTCGGTGGGCGCCTGCTACCACCGCCGCGTCCACGAAGGTGCCGTCGGGGAGGGCCTGGGCGCCGGGGTCGGTGGTGGCTGCTTTGAGGATTGCTTCGGCGGTTTCGATTTCTTCGGGGGTCGGGAGGTAGGACTGCTCGATGACCGGGAGCTGGCGGGGGTGGATGGCGGTGCGGCCGAGGAAGCCGAGGGTGCGGCCGTGGGTGCAGGAGGCGGCGAGGCCGTCGAGGTCGCGGATGTCGGGGTAGATGGACTGGGCGGGCGGAGCCAGGCCGGCGGCGCGGGCGGCCACCACCACGCGGGCGCGGGACCAGTCCAGGCCCGCGTCACCCCGTACGCCCAGGTCCGCCCGTAGGTCGGCCTCGCCGAGGGCGATGCCGCGCAGGGCCCGGTGCGAGGACGCGATGGTGAAGGCATGCTCCACGCCGAGGGCCGTTTCCAGGAGGGCGTACAGCGGGATCGCGCCGCCGCCGGAGGGGGTCGCGTTCTCCGCGACCCGGACGACGTCGGCGGGTGAGGTGACTTTGGGGAGGCGGAGCCCCGACAGACCTGGAAGCGGGGAGAGGGTCTTGAGGTCGGCTTCCGCTTGTGGGCTGTCCAGGGCGTTCACGCGGACGTGGACCGGGACGGGCGGGGGCTCGGAGAGGAGTTCCGCGGTGGCCGCGCGGGCGTACTCCTTGCGGTCCGGGGCAACCGCGTCCTCCAGGTCGATGAGAACGACGTCCGAGCCCGACACCAGCGCCTTGGCGACGACCTCCGGGCGGTCGCCGGGGACGTACAGCCAGGTGAGGGGGAGGTGCCCCGCGGTCACAGGGCTCCCTCCGCTCGCAGGGCGTCGATCTCCCGCTCCGTCAGGCCGAGTTCGGCGAGGACCGTGTCGGTGTCCGCGCCGTGCGGGCGGCCCGCCCAGTGGATCGCGCCGGGGGTGGAGGAGAGCCGGAAGAGGACGTTCTGCATGCGGAGGGGGCCGAGTTCGGGGTCCTGGACGGTGGTGATGGTGTCCAGCGCCTCGTACTGCGGGTCCGTCATCACGTCCCGTACGTCCTGGATGGGGGCCACCGCGGCCTCCGCCTTCTCGAAGGCCTCCAGGACTTCGGTGCGGGTGCGGTCGGCGATCCACGCGCCGACCGCCTCGTCCAGGACGTCCGCGTGGCGCGCGCGGTCCGCACCCGTCGCGAACCACGGTTCGTCGATCAGCTCCGGGCGGCCGACCAGCCGCATCAGGCGTTCCGCGATCGACTGGGCGGAGGTGGAGACCGCGACCCAGGAACCGTCGGCTGTGCGATAGGTGTTGCGGGGCGCGTTGTTCGCGGAGCGGTTGCCGGTGCGGGGCTGGACGTGGCCCAACTGGTCGTACCAGAGCGGCTGCGGGCCGAGGACGGTCAGGATGGGTTCGATGATCGCCATGTCGACCACCTGGCCCTCGCCGGTCCGCTCGCGGGCCGTCAGCGCGGTCATCACGGCGTACGCCGTCGCCAGACCCGCGATCGAGTCGGCCAGGCCGAAGGGCGGCAGGGTCGGCGGGGCGTCCTGCTCGCCGGTGATCGCCGCGAAGCCGCTCATCGCCTCCGCGAGCGTGCCGAAGCCCGGGCGGTGCGCGTACGGCCCGAACTGGCCGAAGCCGGTGACCCGGGCGAGGACGAGGCGGGGGTTCGCGGCCGAGAGTTCCGCCCAGCCGAGGTCCCACTTCTCCAGCGTGCCGGGGCGGAAGTTCTCGATGACGACGTCGGCGGTGGCGGCGAGGCGGAGGAGGGTCTCGCGGCCGCCCGGCTTGGACAGGTCGAGGGTGATCGTGCGCTTGTTGCGGCCGAGGAGCTTCCACCAGAGACCGATGCCGTCCTTGGACGGGCCGTGCCCCCGGGACGGGTCGGGCTTGGTGGGATGCTCGACCTTGACGACCTCCGCGCCGAAGTCGCCGAGCATGGTCGCGGCGAGCGGCCCGGCGAAGAGGGTGGCGAGGTCGAGGACGCGCAGGCCGGTGAGGGGTGCTTGCCCCGGGTGCGTGCTCATGAGGTGGGCCGCGGGTGCTGCGAGACCTGGGACGTCTGGGACGCCTGCGACGCCTGGGCGTCGATCTCGGCGCGGTACGGCATCGAGGACGACGCCCCTGCCTTCTGCACCGAGAGCGCGGCGGCGGCCGATGCCCAGGCCAGGGCCTCCGGCATCTCCCGGCCTTCGGCGAGGGCCACAGCGAGGGTGCCGACGAAGGTGTCGCCCGCGCCGGTCGAGTCCACGGCGGTCACCCGGGGTGCGGGCACGGTCATGGGTGTGGCGCCGCGGGCCGCGTACAGGCTGCCCGCCGATCCCAGCGTGATGACGACCTCCGGCACCTGGTCGAGCAGGGCGGCAGCCGCCGCGTGTGGATCGGTGATGCCGGTGAGCGCGGCGGCCTCGTGTTCGTTGGGCACCAACAGGTCGATGGTGGCCAGGAGTTGGGGTGGCAGCGGCTGGGCGGGGGACGGGGTCAGGATGGTGCGTACGCCGTGGCTGCGGGCTGCCTCGGCGCCCGCGAGGACCGCGGACTGCGGGATCTCGAGCTGCAGCAGGAGGGCGTCGGCGGTGGCGATGAGGCCCTCGTCGCCGGGGGCGAGGGCGGAGACCGTGGCGTTCGCGCCGGGGATGACGACGATCGCGTTGCCGCCCTCGTCGTCGACGACGATGTGCGCGGTGCCCGACGGGCCCTCGGTGGTGCGCAGATGGTCGGTGTTCACACCCGAGTGCTCCAGCGTGGACCGGAGTTGGCTGCCGAAGGCGTCGTAGCCCACCGCGCCGATCAACGAGACGTCGGCACCCGCGTGCACCGCGGCCACCGCCTGGTTGGCGCCCTTGCCGCCGGGGATCGTACGGAACTCCCGGCCCGTCACGGTCTCGCCGCGCTGCGGGGCCTTGGCGACGTACGCGACGAGGTCCATGTTCGTGGAGCCGAGAACGGCGATGTGGGTCATGGGCGGGGTGCCTCCCGGCGGGTGAGCAGGTGGGTCAGCTGGGCGAGGTTGTCGAAGCCGGTGCCGTTGAAGTCGGCGATGGAGGTGGCCAGTCGGTTCTTGAGGGGAGTGGTCCAGCGGTCGGGGAGTGTGGTGGGGGAGCCCGCGAGGAGGCCCGCGATGCTGCCGGCCGTCGCGCCGTTCGAGTCGGTGTCCCAACCGCCGGACACCGCCCGGCAGATGGAGCCGGAGAAGTCGCCGTTCGCGTGGGTGAGGGCGGCGGCGATCAGGGCGGTGTTGGGGATGGCGTGGACCCAGTGGTAGGCGCGGTGGGTGGTGTGCAGTTCGTCCACGAGGTCGTCGAAGTTCTCTGTCGTACGGGCGAGTTGGACTGCGTGCCGGACCGCCTCGGCCAGCCGGGAGCCGGGCGGGACCACGGTGAGTCCGGTGCGCAGGCAGGTGTGGACGTCGCTGCGTCCGGTGGCTGCCTCGGCGATCGTGGCCGCCGTGAACATCGCCGCGTACACGCCGTTCGCCGTGTGGGTGAGGGTGGCGTCGCGGTGGGCCTGTTCTGCCGCGGCTGCCGGGTCGCCCGGGTTCGTCCAGCCGTGCACGTCGGCGCGGATCAGGGCGCCGATCCATTCGCGGAACGGGTTGCGGTGGCGGGCGGTTCGTGGGGGTTCGATGCCGGTGAGGAGGTTGCGGTAGGCGATGCGTTCCGCGGTGAACGTGCGGCCTGCGGGGAGTTCGTCCAGCCAGAGGCGGGCCACGTCCGTGGTGGTGAAGTCTCTGCCGTGGCGTTGGATCAACAGGGTGTTCAGGAGGGGGTAGTTGAGGTCGTCGTCCTCCGGCATGCCGTCGATGTTCTCGGCGAGGGAGGTTTGCGCGGAGCGTTTGTTCCACGGGTGGGCGTGGGTGAGTTCTTCGGGGACGCCCTTTGCTGTGAACCAGGTGTGCAGGGGCCAGTTGCCTGTGGCTCGGGCCAGGTCTCGGATCCCTTGTAGGGGGAGCTTTTCTACTGGTTTGCCCAGTAGGCAGCCTGCGGCTCGGCCCAGCCAGGCGGCTTCCAGGTGGGCCTGGGTGGGGGCGGAGGCGGGGGTGGGTGCGCGGCCCGGCGTTTGCGGGGTGCCGCTGTGCCCACCCGTGCCGCCCCTAGCGGCACGCATGCCCACAGCGGGGTTGGCTGGGGCGGCACCCGGCGCCGGCGGCGCAGTTGGTGACGGCCAGTCCGGGCAGTGGGCCTTGATCTGGGTCAGGTCCGTCGGCTCTTGGTCTGCCAACCTTCTTGGCAGGTCTGCCAGTTCGTCCAAGAGGTCCTCTGCGAGGGCCCGGAGGTATCGGGACGTCGGAGTTGGGGACGCGCCGGCGCGGGACGGGGCCGCCGGGCCGCCCGCCGCTCGCCAGCGTGCGGTGATGGCTGATGGCTCGCGGCCGTCCTGGGTTGCCTGGGCGAGTTCGTGGCCGAGGAGGTCCTCGGGCTGGACCCAGGTGAGGCGCAGCGGTGTCACCGTCGGTCCGCCAGCATGGCGTACGCCGTCTCGTGTGTTCGTCGGCGGTGTACGTCCCGTTCGAAGATCTCCCGGGTCACCTCCGTGAGCGACTTCGCCGGGGTCTCGAGGTCGAGGCGGCTCGCCTCCGCGACCGTCTTGGCCCAGTCGCGGGGGATCTCGGAGCCGAGGGCTCCCGCGAGGGCGCCGGACATGGTGGCGATGGAGTCGCAGTCGCGGCCGTAGTTCACGGAGCCGAGGACCGCGTGGCCGTAGTCGCCGCCGGAGAGCACCAACATGCCCAGGGCGATGGGGAGTTCCTCGATCGTGTGCAGCCGGGACGGGCGGCGGGCGCCGAGGGAGGGGGACCGGTAGTCGGGGCCCACCGTGTCGTAGGGGGCCACCGCCTCGCGCAGCGGGACCAGCGCCGACTCGAAGTTCGTGTGGCGGGCGGCGACTTCGCAGACCGCCTCGATGGCGGCGCGGGTGCCGTCCTTGGCCAGGGCCAGACACGCGGCGACGACCGAGTCGGGCGTCGCTCCCGGTGCGCAGGCCGCCGCCACCGCAGCCGCGAAGACTCCGGCGGCCTCGCGGCCGTACGAGGACTGGTGGGCGCCCGCGATGTCGAGGGCCTCGGCGTACGCGCCCGCCGGGTTGGCCGCGTTGACCAGGCCGACCGGGGCCATGTACATCGCGGCACCGCAGTTGACGATGTTGCCGGTGCCGGCCTCCCGGGGGTCGACGTGGCCGTAGTGCAGTCGCGCCACGAGCCACTTCTCGGCGAGGAAGATCCGCTGGAGCGGGAGGGCCTCGGCCTCCAACTCGGGGATCCAGCGCAGGTTGCCCATCAGGTCGGGGACCAGGTGCTCGGCGACCGCGTACGCGTCGAGGTGGTCGCGGACGGTGGCGTACACGCGTACCAGCGCGTGGGTCATCAAGGTGTCGTCGGTGACGTGCCCGTCGCCCTTGTGGTACGGGGCGATGGGGCGGGCGGTGCGCCAGGCGTCGCCGTTCCAGGGACCGACGATGCCGTGGACGCGGCCGCCGTGGCGTTCCGTGATCTGCTCGGGGGTGTAGCCCTCGACGGGGCCACCGAGGGCGTCGCCGACGGCGGCCCCGACGAGGCTTCCGGTGATCCGCTCTTCCAGACTTGCTGCTCCTTTGGGCGTCATGCCCGAATCATCCCTCTGGGGTACTCAGTTCTGTTGCTTCCAGAAGGTCGGCGAGTCCGATCAAGTCCGTGCCGGTCAGGCGGGGGAGGGCGCAGCCGGAGAGGGTGCGGCAGGCGTCGCGCCAGGAGGCCGGGATGGCGTCGCCGCCGCCGAGCGCGCCGGTGAGCGCGCCCGCGAGGGCCGGGGCCGAGTCGGCGACGCGGGACAGGCACGCGGCGGCGGGCACCGCCTCGGCGATCCGGCCGCGCGCGGCGGTGGCGAGAGCGAGGGCCACGGGGACGGTTTCCGCCGCCGCGATGCCGTAGCTGTACACGTGATCGACGATCTGGTGTTCCAGCAGGGGGACCAGGGCGAAGGTGCCCTCGCTGTCGCGGGCGAGCTTCAGCGCGTGGCGGGCGTTGCGGCCGATCTCCGTCGACTCGGGGAGCTCGGCGAGGGCGGCGTCCGCGCAGGCGTCGACGTCGGCCCCGACGAGGGCGAGCGAGATCGCGGCGGCCATCGCCCGGGCGCCGCGGACGCCGTCCTCGTCCTGGGTGTAGCGGGCGTCGAACTCGGCGAGTTCGGCGGCGAGCCGGGGGTCGCCCGGGTGTGCCACGGCGAGCACGCAGGCCCGTACGCAGGCCGCGTCGTCGAAGTAGTGGGGGTTGTCGTGGCCGGTGGCGGGCGGGCGCAGGCCGGTGGCGAGGTTGCCGAGTCCGGCCCGTACGGAGATCCGGGCGCGGAGCGGGAGCAGGGCCGATTCGACCTCGGGGGCGCGTTCGGCCGCCGCGGCGACCTCGCTGGCGATGGCGTTCCACGACAGGTCGATGGAAGCGCGCATACGCCGCTCGCGGCTCAGGTCCCCGAGCGCGGTCGCGTCCCCGGCCCGCAGCACCGCCTCCGCCGCGAACGCCGCCCACTCCGCGTCGTCCGACGGACCGAGCCGCAACGGCTCCGGCGGCTGGTTCAGCGCGATCGGCACGGGCAGCGTCGTCGTCGCGTTCTGCTCCGCGAACGTGTCCAGCTCCCGCGTCAGCCGCCGCGTCCACTCGGGCATCCGAGCGGCCCGATGCCGCGCGGCGGGCCAGCCGGCGGCATCGCCCGCGGCGAGACCGAGAAGCAGCCCCTCGATACGGCGGGGCCGCCCTGGGAGGGCGGCGGCTCTCTTGTCGCCGGGGGCGGGGTCGGGGCCCGCCACCCCCGGGGCGGAGTCCGCCGAGGGGGCAGGGTCTGCCGAGCGGGCAGTGCCTGCGGCGAAGGCGGAGCGAGTGAAGAGGGCAGCGGCTGGGGCGAGGTTGGAGTCTGTGGCCAGGGCAGTGCCTGCTGGCACGGCGGAGTCCGTAGAGAAGGCCGTGCTTGCTGAGGGGGCGGAGTCCGTGGGGAGGCTGGAGTCCGTGGACGGGGCAGCGTCGGCTGGCAGGGCGGCACCCGTTGCGAGCGCAGTGTCCGTGGAGCCGCGGGAGTCCGCGGAGGGGACATTGCCTGCCGAGTGGGCGGAAGCATCCGGGGAAAGGGCAGCGTCTGCCGACGGGGCAGTCTTTGTGGAGAGGGCGGAGTCCGGCGCGGGGTCGGAGTCCGCGGGGGCGGGGCCGGGGGCGGGGGCGATGGCTGTGGTGAGGGCCGTGTCTGTTGAGGGGGCGGAGTCCGGTGCGGGGTCGGAGTCCGCGGGGGCGGTGGCTGGGGCGAGGGTGGAGGTTGTGGTGAGGGCCGTGTCTGTTGAGGGGGCGGAGTCCGGCGCGGGGTCCGAGTCCGTGAGGGCGGTGGCTGGGGACAGGGCCGAGTCCATCGTCGGGGCGGAGTCCGCTGAGGGGGCCGGGCCCTCGTCCGGTTCGTCTCTCATCAGGCCGGGGGTCATCGCTGTACCTCGTCCTCGTCGGCGGCGAGGACGAACACGTCCGGGTCGGGGCCAAGCCACGTGTCGTACGGAGCCGCGTTCCGGGCGGGCTCGCGCCGGTCTCGTACGGGCCCAGCCCACTCCCGTACCGGCTGAGCCGCTCCCTCTCCTGCGGGCCCAGCCCACTCTCGTACGGGCTCAGCCCCGTCGCGTAGGGACTGACCTCCCCCTGCGGGCCCCGCCCCCTCCCGTGCGGGCCGGCCGGCCTCTCGTGCAGGGCCGGCCCAGCCTCGTACGAGCTCGTTCTCATCTCGTACGAGTCCTCCCGCACCCCACTTCCCGTCGTCCCCCGGTGTCAGCAACTCCGCCACGTCCAGTACGTGGTGGCCCTCCATGGAGGGGAGGCAGCTGCCCAGCGCGGGTCCGATCGCTGCCGCCCACGCGGCCGGGATCGAGGAGGCGCCGCGGGTTGCTCCGGCGAGGGCGCCCGCGACCGCCGCTGTCGTGTCGGCGTCGCGGCCCATGTTGACCGCGGTGAGGACGGACTCGGTGAAGTCGCCGTCGGCGGCGGCGTACGCGCCGAAGGCGAGGGCGACGGCCTCGGGGGCGAGGTCGGTCCACGGGTAGCCGCCGATGACGACCGCCGAGCGGACCGCACGTTCGCCGCGGTGGGCGACGGCGACCGCGCGGCGCAGTGAGCGGGCGGTCCAGGAGTCGTCCGGGATGACGGCGAGGGCGGAGGCGACGACGGCGATGGTCGGGGCCCCCGCCATGGCCGCAGCGACCCCCGCGGCGACCGCCTGGCCGCCGTAGATGCCTTCGCCCTCGTGGCTCACCGAGCCGTCGATCGCCACCAGGCGGGCCGCCTCGGCGGGGCGGCCCGCGGCGAAGACGCCGAAGGGCGCCGCGCGCATCGCGAGACCGTCGCTCCAGGCATGCCGGTGCTGGGCGGAGATCGGTGCGGCGAGCCCGCGGCGGAGGTTCTCCAGGGTGCCCCGTTCGCTGAACCCTGCGCCCCGGAACGGGCCCTCGTCCCGGTCCGCGATCCACTGGTGCCAGGCCGCCTCGACATGGGTCACGGTGAGCGCCGAACCGTGCCGGGCCAGCAGCAGGCCCGAGAAGATCGCGTACTCGGTGTCGTCGGTCCCGGCCGGGTGCTCGGCGACGTACCCCGTGATCCGGCCCCACTTCGCACGGATCTCGGAGGGCTTCATGTTCTCGGCGGGCGCGCCGAGCGCGTCCCCCACGGCGAGGCCGAGCAGCGCGCCGCGCGCTCGTTCGCGGAGTCCGGCGGCGTCCCCGGGCGCCGGGGCCGAGGGAATGCAGGCGATGGAAGCCATGGGTGCTTCTCCTCTCAGGGCTCCATCGCCGCCGTTCGCGACGAGTCGACGCGCGGAAACCTGGGAAACCCGCGCGGAACCCTTTGCGGATCTGTCCCACCTACGCGGTTCACCAGAGCCTCGCGCACCTCAGCATCACCCGGTCGACATCTGCGCTTCACCTGGCACAGATGAGCGAAAAACCATAAACGTGCAGGTAAGCCCAGCCTTTCCTTGCTGGCGAGCGCGAAATTATCGGCGTAGTTTTGGGGTTGTCGAAAAGTGGAACCTGTCCAAGAAGCAGTCCGAGAAGCAACCCGAGAAGCAATCCGAGAAGCGCATCCCAGGGGGACCCGCATGGCCATCATCGAGACCGAGGCGACGCTGCACGAGGCGCATCGCGACAACCACACCCACCGGGACGTCAACGGTGGCTGGCTGCGGCCTGCGGTGTTCGGTGCGATGGACGGCCTCGTCTCCAACCTCGCGCTCATGACCGGTGTCGCCGGCGGATCCGTGTCCCATCAGACGATCGTCATCACCGGGCTCGCTGGTCTCGCGGCGGGTGCCTTCTCCATGGCCGCCGGCGAGTACACCTCCGTGGCCTCGCAGCGCGAACTCGTCGAGGCCGAACTCGAAGTCGAGCGACGGGAGTTGAGGAAGCACCCGAAGGACGAGGAGCGGGAGCTCGCCGAGCTGTACCAGGCGCGCGGTGTCGACGCCCCGCTGGCGCGGGAGGTCGCCCGGCAGCTGTCCCGCGACCCCGAGCAGGCCCTGGAGATACACGCCCGTGAGGAACTCGGCATCGACCCGGGCGACCTGCCCTCGCCGACCGTCGCCGCGGTGTCGAGCTTCGGCTCCTTCGCGCTCGGCGCCCTGCTCCCCGTACTGCCGTTCCTGCTCGGCGCGGCCTCTCTGTGGCCGGCGCTGCTGCTCGCGCTGATCGGGCTCTTCGCCTGCGGCGCGGTCGTGGCCAAGGTGACGGCGCGATCCTGGTGGTACAGCGGGCTGCGGCAGCTCGCTCTGGGTGGTGCCGCGGCGGGTGTGACGTACGCCCTGGGCAGTTTGTTCGGTACGGCCGTAGGATGACTCGTCGGGCACCTATGCACGGGACTGCATAAGTAGCCGTTACTCGGCGGTTTCGAACGCTTAACCACTGGGCATGAGCCGTAAGCGCTGTGGGCAATGAGGCCTGCTCCGCACAACCGCGGCGGGTGACGTTGCCTGCCGCGCTCCGGGCCGACGGGCACTGATCTGTCCGCTTAGGCCCCCTTAAACTCCACCGCTGCGCGCGGTACCCCCGCCGCGACCCTCCGGTGTCCGCATGTTGGAACGCAGTATCCGGTTCCCGAGATCCGCCCCATCATGTAACCTGCACGAAATTTTGCGCACATAAAGCAGAGGGCCAACGTCGTCCCTCGGCACTCGCATATGCCACGACGACGACGGGAGAGCCGATGCGTACGCCGCGCCAGCCGTCCCAGCACTCCACGAATGGCCAGAAGTGGTCCTTCATGGATGCTCGCCCTGCAGCGCAGGGTATGTACGACCCCCGCAACGAGCACGACGCCTGTGGCGTCGGCTTCGTGGCCACCCTCACCGGTGAGGCGAGCCACGCGCTGGTCGAGCAGGCGCTCACGGTTCTGCGCAACCTGGAGCACCGAGGAGCCACCGGCGCCGAACCCGACTCGGGTGACGGCGCGGGCATCCTCTCCCAGGTGCCGGACGCCTTCTTCCGTGAGGTGGCCGGATTCGAGCTGCCCGCGGCCGGCGCGTACGCGGTGGGCATCGCCTTCCTGCCCGAGGACGGCATCACCGACGCCGTCTCACGGATCGAGACGATCGCCGCCGACGAGGGCCTCACCGTCCTCGGCTGGCGCGAGGTCCCGATCGCCCCCGAGCTGCTCGGCGCCACCGCGCGTTCGACCATGCCCGTCTTCCGTCAGATCTTCGTGTCCGACGGCGGCTCCTCGGAGGGCATCGACCTCGACCGCAAGGCCTTCGTACTGCGCAAGCGCGCCGAGCGCGAGGCCGACGTGTACTTCCCGTCGCTCTCCGCCCGGACCATCGTCTACAAGGGCATGCTGACCACCGGCCAGCTGGAGCCCTTCTTCCCGGACCTGTCCGACCGCCGCTTCGCCTCCGCGATCGCGCTCGTGCACTCCCGGTTCTCCACGAACACCTTCCCGAGCTGGCCGCTCGCCCACCCGTACCGCTTCGTCGCGCACAACGGCGAGATCAACACGGTCAAGGGCAACCGCAACTGGATGGCGGCCCGCGAGTCCCAGCTCGTCTCCGACCTCTTCGGAGCCGAGGACAAGCTCGACCGGATCTTCCCGATCTGTACGCCCGAGGCGTCCGACTCCGCCTCCTTCGACGAGGTGCTCGAGCTTCTGCACCTCGGCGGCAGGTCCCTCCCGCACTCCGTGCTGATGATGATCCCGGAGGCGTGGGAGAACCACACCTCCATGGACCAGGCCCGCCGCGCCTTCTACCAGTTCCACGCCACGATGATGGAGCCCTGGGACGGCCCGGCCTGCGTCACCTTCACCGACGGCACCCAGGTCGGCGCGGTCCTCGACCGCAACGGCCTGCGTCCCGGCCGCTACTGGGTCACCGACGAGGGCCTCGTCGTCCTCGGCTCCGAGGTCGGCGTCCTGGACATCGACCCCGCCAAGGTCGTCCGCAAGGGCCGCCTCCAGCCCGGCAAGATGTTCCTCGTCGACACCGCCGAGCACCGCATCATCGAGGACGAGGAGATCAAGGCCGGCCTCATCGCCGAGAAGCCGTACGCGGAGTGGCTGGAAGCCGGCGAGATCGAGCTCTCCGACCTCCCCGAGCGCGAGCACATCGTGCACACCCACGCCTCGGTCACCCGCCGCCAGCAGACCTTCGGCTACACCGAGGAAGAGCTGCGCATCATCCTCGCGCCGATGGCCAACACCGGCGGCGAGCCGCTCGGCTCCATGGGCACGGACTCGCCGATCGCGGCCCTGTCCGAGCGCCCCCGGCTGCTGTTCGACTACTTCACCCAGCTGTTCGCGCAGGTCACCAACCCGCCGCTGGACGCGATCCGCGAGGAGCTCGTCACCTCCCTGCGCTCCTCCCTCGGCCCCGCGAGCAACCTCCTCGAGCCGACCGCCGCGTCCTGTCGCAGCGTCACCCTGCCCTTCCCGGTGATCGACAACGACGAGCTGGCCAAGCTCATCCACATCAACGCCGACGGCGACATGCCGGGTATGAAGGCCGCGACGCTGTCCGGTCTCTACCGGGTCTCCGGTGGCGGCGACTCGCTGGCCGCCCGCATCGACGAGATCTGCACCGAGGCCGACGCCGCCATCGAGAACGGCGCCCGGCTGATCGTCCTCTCGGACCGGCACTCCGACGCCGAGCACGCGCCGATCCCGTCGCTGCTGCTCACCGCGGCCGTCCACCACCACCTCATCCGCACCAAGCAGCGCACCCAGGTGGGTCTCCTTGTCGAGGCGGGCGACGTCCGCGAGGTCCACCATGTGGCCCTCCTCATCGGCTTCGGCGCCGCGGCCGTCAACCCGTACCTGGCGATGGAGTCCGTCGAGGACCTCGTCCGCGCGGGCACCTTCCTCCAGGGCATCGAGCCCGAGCAGGCCATCCGCAACCTGATCTACGCGCTCGGCAAGGGCGTCCTCAAGGTCATGTCCAAGATGGGCATCTCGACCGTCGCCTCCTACCGCGGCGCCCAGGTCTTCGAGGCCGTCGGCCTGGACCAGGCCTTCGTCCAGAAGTACTTCAGCGGTACGGCGACGAAGATCGGCGGCGCCGGTCTCGACGTCGTCGCCAAGGAGGTCGCGGCGCGTCACGCGAAGGCGTACCCGGCCTCCGGGATCGCCCCCGCGCACCGCGCCCTCGACATAGGCGGCGAGTACCAGTGGCGCCGCGAGGGCGAGCCGCACCTGTTCGACCCGGAGACGGTCTTCCGCCTCCAGCACTCCACGCGCACCGCCCGCTACGACATCTTCAAGAAGTACACGGGCCGTGTGAACGAGCAGTCCGAGCGCCTCATGACGCTCCGCGGACTCTTCGGCTTCAAGTCGGACCGCGAGTCGATCTCCATCGACGAGGTCGAGTCGGTCGAGGAGATCGTCAAGCGCTTCTCCACCGGCGCCATGTCGTACGGCTCCATCTCCAAGGAGGCGCACGAGACCCTCGCCATCGCCATGAACCAGCTGGGCGGCAAGTCCAACACGGGTGAGGGCGGCGAGGACGCGGACCGTCTCTACGACCCCGCGCGCCGTTCGTCGATCAAGCAGGTCGCCTCCGGCCGCTTCGGTGTCACGTCCGAGTACCTGGTCAACGCCGACGACATCCAGATCAAGATGGCGCAGGGTGCCAAGCCCGGCGAGGGCGGCCAGCTGCCCGGCCACAAGGTGTACCCCTGGGTCGCCAAGACCCGGCACAGCACCCCCGGCGTGGGCCTCATCTCCCCGCCGCCGCACCACGACATCTACTCCATCGAGGACCTGGCTCAGCTGATCCACGACCTGAAGAACGCGAACCCGCAGGCGCGGATTCACGTGAAGCTGGTCTCGGAGGTCGGCGTCGGCACGGTCGCCGCGGGTGTCTCCAAGGCGCACGCCGACGTGGTGCTCATCTCCGGCCACGACGGCGGTACGGGCGCCTCCCCGCTCACCTCGCTGAAGCACGCCGGTGGTCCCTGGGAGCTCGGTCTCGCCGAGACCCAGCAGACGCTGCTGCTCAACGGCCTGCGCGACCGCATCGTCGTGCAGACCGACGGCCAGCTGAAGACCGGCCGTGACGTGGTCATCGCCGCGCTGCTCGGCGCCGAGGAGTTCGGTTTCGCGACCGCGCCGCTCGTCGTCTCCGGCTGCGTCATGATGCGCGTCTGCCACCTGGACACCTGCCCGGTCGGCATCGCCACCCAGAACCCGGTGCTCCGCGAGCGCTTCGCCGGCAAGGCCGAGTACATCGTGAACTTCTTCCGGTTCATCGCCGAGGAGGTCCGCGAGATCCTCGCCGAGCTGGGCTTCCGCACCATCCAGGAGGCCGTCGGCCACGCCGAGAACCTCGACGTGGAGCGGGCGATCACCCACTGGAAGGCGCAGGGCCTGGACCTGAGCCCCCTCTTCTACGTGCCTGAGCTGCCCGAGGGCACCCCGCTGCACCAGGTCATCCAGCAGGACCACGGTCTGGAGAAGGCGCTCGACAACGAGCTGATCAAGCTCGCCGCCGACGCGCTGGCCGCGGACTCCGCGACCGACGCCCAGCCGGTCCGCGCCCAGGTCGCCATCCGCAACATCAACCGCACGGTCGGCACCATGCTCGGCCACGAGGTGACCAAGAAGTTCGGTGGCGCGGGCCTGCCCGACGACACCATCGACATCACCTTCACCGGCTCGGCGGGCCAGTCCTTCGGCGCCTTCCTGCCGCGCGGTGTCACGCTGCGCCTGGAGGGCGACGCCAACGACTACGTCGGCAAGGGCCTCTCCGGCGGCCGCGTGATCGTCCGTCCCGACC
The DNA here is from genome assembly GCF_041431135.1 of Streptomyces sp. NBC_00554. Lineage (NCBI taxonomy): Bacteria > Bacillati > Actinomycetota > Actinomycetes > Kitasatosporales > Streptomycetaceae > Streptomyces > Streptomyces sp. NBC_00554. Next base: position 7,567,908 of record NZ_CP107799.1, read on the forward strand.
GGGGCGCCGACCACCTCGCCGAGTACTCGACGATCGCGGGCAACACCATCGCGTACGGCGCGACGGGCGGCGAGATCTTCCTGCGCGGCCGCACCGGCGAGCGCTTCTGCGTCCGCAACTCCGGCGCGACGGTCGTCTCCGAGGGCGTGGGCGACCACGGCTGCGAGTACATGACCGGTGGTCACGCGGTGGTGCTCGGTGAGACGGGACGGAACTTCGCGGCCGGTATGTCCGGCGGTGTCGCGTACGTCCTCGACCTGAACCCCGAGAACGTGAACGTCAGCAGCGTCGGGGCCGTCGAGGCCCTCGGTGACGCCGACGCGCAGTGGCTGCACGACGTGGTGCGCCGGCACGCGGAGGAGACCGCTTCGACGGTCGCCGAGAAGCTCCTCGCCGAGTGGCCCGCCTCGGTGGACCGCTTCAGCAAGATCATCCCCAGCACGTACAAGGCAGTGCTCGCCGCCAAGGACGCCGCCGAGCGAGCCGGACTCCCCGAGTCCGAGATCACCGAGAAGATGATGGAGGCGGCGACCAATGGCTGATCCCAAGGGCTTTTTGAACCATGGCCGCGAGGTCGCCAGGACCCGTCCGGTGGACGTGCGTCTCAAGGACTGGAACGAGGTCTACGTTCCGGGCTCGCTGCTCCCCATCATCAGCAAGCAGGCCAGCCGCTGCATGGACTGCGGTATCCCGTTCTGCCACAACGGCTGTCCGCTGGGGAACCTGATCCCCGAGTGGAACGACTACGCGTACCGCGAGGACTGGTCCGCCGCCTCCGAGCGCCTGCACGCCACGAACAACTTCCCGGAGTTCACCGGCCGCCTGTGCCCGGCTCCGTGCGAGTCGGCGTGTGTGCTCGGCATCAACCAGCCCGCCGTGACCATCAAGAACGTCGAGGTCTCCATCATCGACAAGGCGTGGGACAGCGGCGACGTCGCGCCCCAGGCCCCGGAGCGCCTCTCCGGCAAGACGGTCGCGGTCATCGGCTCGGGTCCGGCCGGTCTCGCCGCCGCCCAGCAGCTCACCCGGGCCGGCCACACGGTCGCCGTGTACGAGCGCGCCGACCGCGTCGGCGGTCTGCTCCGCTACGGCATCCCCGAGTTCAAGATGGAGAAGCGGCACATCAACCGGCGCATCGAGCAGATGCGCGCGGAGGGCACCAAGTTCCGCACCGGCGTGGAGATCGGCCGCGACATCGACGCGGCGAAGCTGCGCAAGCGGTACGACGCCGTGGTCATCGCGGCGGGCGCGACGACCGCCCGTGACCTTCCCGCCCCCGGGCGGGAGTTGAAGGGCATCCACCAGGCGATGGAGTACCTGCCCCTCGCCAACAAGGTCCAGGAGGGCGACTTCGTGGCGCCCCCCATCACGGCCGAGGGCAAGCACGTCGTGGTCATCGGCGGCGGCGACACGGGCGCGGACTGCGTGGGCACCGCCCACCGCCAGGGCGCGGCCTCGGTCACGCAGCTGGAGATCATGCCGCGGCCCGGCGAGGAGCGGAACCCGGGTCAGCCCTGGCCGACCTTCCCGATGCTCTACAAGGTCACCTCCGCGCACGAGGAGGGCGGCGAGCGCGTCTACGCCGTCTCCACCACCCACTTCGAGGGCGACGAGGACGGCAACGTCCAGTGGCTGCACCTCGTCGAGGTCGAGTTCATCGAAGGCAAGCTGACCCAGAAGCCGGGCACGGAGCGCAAGATCCCCGCCCAGCTGGTGACGCTCGCGATGGGCTTCACCGGTACGGACGTCGAGAACGGCCTGGTCTCCCAGTTCGGCCTGGAGCTGGACGCGCGCGGCAACATCGCGCGTGACGCCGACTTCGCGACGAACGTCCCCGGCGTGTACGTCGCCGGTGACGCCGGGCGCGGCCAGTCCCTCATCGTCTGGGCGATCGCGGAGGGCCGCTCGGCCGCCCGCGGGGTCGACCGCTTCCTGACGGGGGTCAGCGAACTCCCGGCCCCGATCCGCCCGACGGACCGCTCTCTGATGGTCTGACGCTCCACCCCAACAGACGTCCCGTACAAAGGCGTACGGAACTGAACGCGGCGCTCGCCTTGTCCCCGACCGGACGGTGGTGAGCGCCGTGGTGCGTCCCGGCCCTGCCCGGCCAAGGCGACCGGGTGGCAGGTCAGGGCACCCGGAACGTTTCTCCGTACACCTTCCACTCCAGCGGTGTGCGCAGGTCGAGGTTCCCGTCGTACAGGAAGGTCCGCTGGGCCGTGTCGATACGGGTCGTGTCGAGGTGGACGTCGTCGCCCTTCATCGTCTTGCGGCGGATGTCGAGGAAGATATCGAGGTAGGACTTCTCGGAACCGCCCTGGGAGGGTGTGTCGGCCTCGGCCATGGCTCGGTCGCGCAGGCCGTAGAAGCCGTCGGCGCCGGTACCGGGGCCGTGCAGGACCATCGCGTCGTAGTAGATGAACTGGCCCAGCGTGCCGAGGCCGTCGAGTTTGGCGAGGCGGACCGCGGGATCGAAGTACACGCTGTCGCGTTCGGAGTCCTGGGCGGTGCGGAAGGCGGCCACCGAGGCTTCCTCGCGCCAGGCCGCCGGGAAACCGTCGAGGCCCTCGTGGGAGTCCGTGCCGTCGACCTTGCGCAGGGCGGGCAGATAGCGGGCGAGGCCGTTGTCCGGGTGGGACTTCGTGTAGTCCTGGACCAGCGTGAGCAGGTCGTGGGTGCCGGTGCAGAAGCCGACGATTCCCGCCGTGTAGCCCTGGCCGTCGCCGATGTCCTCGACGTAGGCGTAGGTGGTGCGCCAGTTCAGTGTGGAGTTCTCGGCGCTGGCCACGATCTTCTGGGCCAGCTCCTTCTTGTCCGGCGCGGCCAGACCGGGCGGCAGGTCCGCGATCAGCTCGTCGTCGGCCGCCTGCTCGGCCAGGGACTTGGCGTCGGGCCCGGGCTGCTGCGACGCGGTCGCCTGGGCCTGCGCCGTGCCCGCGTTCTCGGACGTGGCGAGGTAGACCGCCGCCGTGGCGAGGAGCGGGACGGCGGCGAGCAGGAGGCAACCGGCTCTTCTCATGGCGCCCACAGTAAACGCAGACCTACGCCGTCCCGTTCTTCAGTTCGATAACTTTCCCTGCCGCCGACACCACCAGCAGCACCAGCAGCCCCACGCACGCCGCCACCTGTATCGGCGTACGGCGCCGGTCACGGGGTGCGTACGCGTACGCGAGGGTGACGGCGGTGCCGGTCAGGAGGCCGCCGAGGTGGCCCTGCCAGGAGGTGAGCCCCGCGGAGATCAGCAGCCACAGCAGCAGGCCCGCCATGAAGCGGTTGACGCTCTGCATGTCCGCGCCCAGCCGACGGGCCATGACGTAGTACGCGGCCCCCAGGCCGAAGATCGCACCCGAGGCGCCGAGCGTGGGAGTTTCCGGCGCGATCAGCAGCACGAGGACCGAGCCGCCGAGCGCCGACAGCAGATACAGCGCGACATAGCGGATCCGGCCGAGCTGGGACTCCACGACGCGGCCGATGTTCCACAGCGACACCATGTTCATCACGATGTGCAGAACCCCGAACGTGCCCTCGGTGGGCGGCAGATGGAGGAAGGCGCCGGTCAGCAGCCGGTACCACTCCCCGTCCACCACACCCTCCGCGTGGAAGTCCGAGGGGTAGACGGCCTGCCAGACGTAGTACAGACCGTCCGGACCCACCAGACTCGCGCCCAGCATCTCGAACCGGTCCACGATCGCCGGGCGCACCAGTTCACCCACGTAGGCCAGCACGTTGAGCGCGATCAGTACGTACGTCACCACGGGCGCCGTCGAGATCCGGCCGCCGAAGGCCGTGCGGGCCTCTCTCACGGACCGCACGCCCTCTTTCACGCACTCCGGGCACTGGTGACCGACGGCCGCCTCGCGCATGCAGTCCGGGCATATGTAGCGGTCGCACCGGGTGCAGCGCACATGCGACTCCACCTTGGGATGGCGGTAGCAGGTGGTGACGGTGGACTCGGGCTCCACGTCGGCTCCTCGGGAGATGTGTGCGGGTGACAGCGGGACGGTGAGCCGGTGGGGCTGCGGCGAACAAAATAGCGAATGCCGGTGTACGCGTGGGACGGCAGGGGCCTGCGATGCCTGCCCGTGCCTGCGGTGACGTAATCTCGGCACTTCCGCGACCCTCGCGCGATGGGAGCCCAGCATGGCCGGAATCAGCCTCACCAAGGTGGAGGAGACCGCGCCCGCGCTGGTCAGTCTGTACAAGAGCGCCGGGGTCTCCCTCACCAAGCACGGGCTGAGCGGGCAGCGGGCCGCCGTGTACCTGGTCGTGGACTACTCGGGGTCGATGAAGCCGTACTACAAGGACGGCAGTGTGCAGGCGCTCGCCGACCGGGTGCTGGGGCTCTCGGCGCACCTCGACGACGACGGGACGGTGCCGGTCGTCTTCTTCTCCACCGACATCGACGCCGTCACCGACATCGCCCTCGTCAACCACCAGGGACGCATCGACCAGATCGTGTCCGGGCTCGGGCACATGGGCAAGACCAGCTACCACCTCGCCATGGACGCGGTCATCGACCACTACCTCGACAGCGGCTCCAAGGACCCCGCCCTCGTCGTCTTCCAGACCGACGGCGGACCGATCAACAAGCTCGCCGCCGAACGGTACTTGTGCAAGGCGGCGAAGCTTCCGCTGTTCTGGCAGTTCATAGGGTTCGGGGATCCGGGGAGCAGGCAGTTCGAATTCCTGCGCAAGCTGGACGAGTTGCCGGTGCCGCAGCAGCGGATCGTCGACAACGCCGGGTTCTTCCATGCTGGTTCGGAGCCTCGGAAGGTGTCCGACAGCGAGCTGTACGACCGGATCGTGGGGGAGTTCCCGCAGTGGCTGGCGGCGGCGCGGGCGCGGGGAATCGTGCAGTGACCGTACGTCTCCTGCCCGCCGCCGACCGGCTCGCCGTGCCCTGGAAGAACGGGGGCGGGGTGACCCGCGAGATCGTCGCCTCGCCCGAGGGCGCGGGCATGGACGACTTCGACTGGCGGGTGAGTCTCGCCGAGGTCGCCGCGGACGGGCCGTTCTCGGCCTTCCCCGACATCGACCGCACCCTCACCGTCGTCGAGGGCGCGGGCATGGACCTGACCGTGGGCGGGGAGCGGCGGCTCGTCGACTCCCGTTACGTACCGCAGGACTTCAGGGGCGATGTCCCCACCGACTGCCGGCTGCTCGACGGCCCGGTCGTGAACCTCAACGTGATGTGGCGCCGGGGCGCCGGCCGCACGGCCCCGACGGTCGCCGTCGTACGCGGCCGCCTGACCCTCCCCGCCGCGCCCGCTCTGGTGGTCGCCCTCGACGGGAGCGCCGAGGTGGCCGGGCTGCCCCTTCGCCGGTACGACGCCGCGCTGCTCACCGGCGAGGAAGCAGCCGTGCTGCACGCGATGGGCCCTGCCGCCGTGGTCGGTATCGCCCAACAGGCCCAGTTGGCGGGGATCCTGACGCTCCCGTTGGCTTAGCCGGGACGCCGTGCCACCCTGAGGGAAGCCGAGGGGAAGGCTACACATGGGCGCGCGATCGGTGGGGGCCGGGCGGAACGGGCGACCGGTGCGGCCGGCCAAGGGCGAGCGGCTCGCGGACTGGGCCGACGGGCGTCTCGGGCTGTACCCGATGGCCAAGACCAACCTGCGCAAGGTCTTTCCGGACCACTGGTCGTTCATGCTGGGCGAGGTCTGCCTCTACAGCTTCATCGTCCTGATCCTCACCGGCGTCTACCTCACACTGTTCTTCGAGCCGAGCGGGATCGAGGTCGTCTACAACGGCTCCTACGAACCCCTCAACGGCGTCATCATGACGCGGGCGTACGAGTCCACGCTCGACATCAGTTTCGACGTGCGCGGCGGGCTGCTGATCCGGCAGATCCACCACTGGGCGGCGCTCGTGTTCGTCGCCGGGATGCTCGTGCACATGATGCGGGTGTTCTTCACCGGCGCGTTCCGCAAGCCGCGCGAGGTCAACTGGGTGTTCGGCTGGACGCTGTTGTTCCTCGGGATCATCACCGGCCTGACCGGCTACTCGCTCCCCGACGACCTGCTCTCGGGCACCGGTGTCCGCTTCGCGCAGGGTGCGATCCTGTCGGTCCCGGTGGTGGGGACGTACCTCTCTTTCTTCCTCTTCGGAGGGGAGTTCCCGGGCCACGACATCATTCCGCGGTTCTTCCCGATCCATGTGCTCCTGCTGCCCGGGATCATGCTGGGCCTGGTGGTCGCCCATCTGATCCTGGTCTTTTACCACAAGCACACGCAGTACCCCGGGGCCGGACGGGACCAGAAGTCCGTGGTCGGCATGCCGTTCATGCCGGTCTACATGGCCAAGGCGGGCGGCTTCTTCTTCCTCGTGTTCGGGGTGCTGTCGATGATGGGGGCGATCGCGACGGTCAACCCCGTGTGGGCCTTCGGGCCCTACCGCCCCGACCTGGTCACCACCGGCGCCCAACCCGACTGGTACCTCGGCTTCTCCGAGGGGCTGATCCGGGTGATGCCGGGATGGGAGATCAACGCCTTCGGCCACACACTGGCGTTGGGCGTCTTCATCCCCTTCTCCCTCTTCCCGCTGATCATGCTGGCGATCGGCGTGTACCCGTTCATCGAGTCATGGATCACCAGGGACACCCGCGAACACCACATCCTGGACCGGCCGCGCAACGCGCCCACCCGCACGGGTCTCGGCGTGGCCTGGCTGAGTCTGTACGGGGTGCTGCTGATCGGCGGCGGCAACGACATCGTGGCCACGCATCTGCACCTGTCGATCAACTCGATCACATGGTTCGTGCGGATCTCCTTCTTCGCCGTGCCGGTGCTCGCCTTCGTCGTCACGCGGCGGATCTGTATGGGGTTGCAGCGCAGGGACCGCGACAAGGTGCTGCACGGACGGGAGTCGGGCCTCATCAAGCGGCTCCCGCACGGCGAGTTCGTCGAGGTCCACGAACCGCTCACACAGGCACAGCGGTTCGCCCTCACCCAGCACGACCAGGCGACGCCGTACGAGGTGGGTCCGCTCGTCGACGCGAACGGTGTCACCCGCCGCGTCGGTCCCTCGCGCAAGCTGCGGGCGCGTCTGGCCCGGGCCATGTACGGGCCCGACACACAGATCCCGAAGCCGACGGCGGAGGAGTACCGGGAGCTTACGAGCGAGGATCACCACCACTGACAGCGCTGTCTGTGCTTCGTGGACCGTGAACGGTGAGGACTTCGGCCCTGCACTCGGCCGGGCTGCCCCACGCGGTGCGCAGGGCACGGGCCTTGGTGAGCCAGAGGGACAGGTCGTACTCGGCCGTGTAGCCGATCGCGCCGTGCAGCTGCAGCGCCGTACGGGCGGTCGCGTACGCCGCCTCGCCCGCCGCGACCTTGGCCGCCGCGACGTCGGCCGGTGCCATGGACAGCGCCGCGCCGAACAGCAGGGGGCGCGCGAACTCCAGGGCGATCTTCGCGTCCGCGAGCTGGTGCTTGACGGCCTGGAACGAGCCGATGGGGACACCGAACTGGGTGCGCTGCTTGACGTACTCCACCGTCCGGTCGAGGAGGGCGAGTCCGACACCGAGCGACTGGGCGGCGGTGGCGAGCCTGGCCCAGGTGAGCGCCTGGGCGGCGGCGTGGGTCACGTGGGGGCCGGTGGCGAGGAGTTCGCCGGTGGGGTGGGGGAGGGTGAGGTGGCGTGCGGGGTCGAGGGAGGGGCGTGCTGATCCTGTGGGACCGCTGCCGCTGCCGCTGAGGTGCAGGCGGGCGGGCGGGGTGGTGTCCCGTGTGGGGGCTTCGGGGGAGTCCACCGTCAGGTGGATGTCCGCCGCTTCCGCGTCCAGGACGAACGGGCCCCCGCCGGGCAGGGCGACCGTCGCCAGCGCCTCGCCCGAGGCCAGTGCGGGCAGCAGGCGCTTGGCGGAGCCCGACTCGCCCAGCTCGGAGAGGAGCACGGCCGCGGCCACCGTCTCCACCAGTGGGCCCGGCACCCCGTGGCGGCCCAACTCGATGAAGGCGACGGCCAGTTCGGCCGGGAGGGGGCCCACGCCCTCGTACGCCTCCGGTACCGCCAGTGCGAAGACGCCCGCGTCGGCGAGGCGGGACCACAGGGCGCGGCCGGGGGTACGGTCGCCGGTGGCCCAGGCACGTATGACCGGCGGTGTGTCCGCCGCCGTCAGCAGCGCGTTCAGCGAGTCGGCGAAGGCGCGCTGCTCGGCATCGAGGAGGAAGCGCATCAGCGGCGGCCCTTCGGGAGGCCGAGGAGGCGCTCGGCGATGATGTCGCGCTGGATCTCGTTGGTGCCGGCGTAGAGGGGGCCGGCGAGGGAGAAGACATAGCCCTCGGACCAGTCGGTGTCCGCCAACTCGCCCTCCGGGCCGAGCAGATCGAGCGCCGTCTCGTGCAGCGCGATGTCGTACTCGGACCAGAAGACCTTGTTCAGGCTGGACTCCGGCCCGATCGGCTCCCCGGCGGCGAAACGGGAGGCGCCGGCGTAGGTGAAGAGCTGGTAGGCGCGGGCGCCGATCACCGCGTCGGCCACCCGGTCGCGCAGGGCCGTGTCCGCGGGGTCGGCGTGGGTGCGCCACAGGTCGGCCAGCCGGTCGGCGGCGGCCAGGAAACGGCCCGGGGAGCGGAGCGTCAGACCGCGTTCGTTGCCCGCTGTCGACATGGCGACCCGCCAGCCCTGGCCCACCTCTCCGATCACGTCCTCGTCGGGGACGAAGACGGAGTCGAGGAAGAGTTCGGCGAAGGCGGGTCTGCCGTCCAGGCGGCCGATCGGGCGGACCGTCACACCCGGTGCACGCAGGTCGAACATCAGGTAGGTGAGGCCCTGGTGGGGCTTCGGGGTGTCCGGCTCGCTGCGGAACAGGCCGAACGCACGGTCCGCGAACGCGGCCCGCGACGACCACGTCTTCTGCCCGCTCAGCAGCCAGCCCCCGTCCGTGCGCACCGCGCGGGAGGTGAGCGAGGCCAGGTCGGAACCGGCCTCGGGCTCGGACCATGCCTGCGCCCAGATGGTCTCGCCCGTCGCCATCGACGGCAGCACGCGCGCGCGTTGCTCCTGAGTCCCGTGGTCGAAGAGGGTGGGGGCCAGCAGGTTGATGCCGTTCTGGCTGACCCGGCCCGGCGCGCCCGCCGCGTAGTACTCCTCCTCGAAGACCAGCCACCGGACGATGTCCACGCCCCGGCCGCCGTACGCCGTCGGCCACGACACCACCGACCAGCGGTCCGCGGCGAGTTCGGACTCCCACGCGCGGTGGGCGGCGAAGCCCTCCGCGGTCTCCAGGGAGGGGAGGGGGGCGAGCGGCACATGGGCCGCGAGCCAGGCCCGGGCCTCGGCGCGGAACGCCTCGTCGGCGGGGGAGTGGTCGAGATCCATCGGCAGCACCCTTCGGGGGAACCCTTCGGCGGCAACCTTCCCTAACAAGTGTTTGGTAGGTTAGCGTGGAGCCATGAGCGACGTCGAGAGTCCGGCGTACGTATCCGGGCACGGGCTGCTGAAGGGGCGTACGGCCGTCATCACCGCCGCGGCCGGCGCCGGTATCGGCGGAGCTACGGCGCGCAGGTTCCTCGAAGAGGGCGCCCGCGTGCTGATCGGCGACGCGCACGCGCGACGGCTCAAGGAGAGCGCCGAGGCCCTGGCAGCCGAGTTCGGTGCGTCGAGTGTCGCCTCGCTGCCCTGCGACGTCACCGACGAGGACCAGGTACAAGCCCTCCTCGACACGGCTCGAGAACTGCACGGAGGCCTGGACATAGTCGTCAACAACGCCGGTCTCGGCGGTACTTCGGCCCTCGTCGACATGACCGACGAGCAGTGGTCGAAGGTGCTCGACGTGACGTTGAACGGCACGTTCCGGTGTACGAGGGCGGCCCTGCGGATGCTCAAGGAGCAGGCCGGCGGCGGAGTGGTCGTCAACAACGCCTCCGTCGTCGGCTGGCGGGCCCAGGCCGGGCAGGCGCACTACGCCGCCGCGAAGGCCGGCGTCATGGCGCTCACCCGCTGCGCCGCGATCGAGGCCGCCGCTTACGGAGTGCGGGTCAACGCCGTGTCACCGAGCCTCGCCATGCACCCGCACCTGGCGAAGGTGACCACTCCGGAGCTCCTTGAGGAGCTGACGGCGCGCGAGGCGTACGGGCGGTACGCCGAGCCCTGGGAGGTGGCCAACGTGATCGTGTTCCTGGCGTCCGGCTACTCCTCGTACATGACCGGGGAAGTCGTCTCCGTCAGCAGCCAGCACGCGTAGGGGCGAGGCGGTCGGCATGCGTGGATACGAGGAGCACAGGACCACAATGGGCCCGTGCCTACCAAGAAGAAGCCCCAGGTGACCGCCTCGCCCGAGCGGCGCCGCGAACTGCTCGACACGGCCGCCGAGGTCTTCGCCGAGCAGGGCTACAACGCCACCACCGTACGCAAGATCGCCGACCAGGCCGGAATGCTCGCGGGCAGTCTCTACTACCACTTCGACTCCAAGGAATCGATGCTGGAGGAGATCCTGCGAACCTTCCTCGACGAGCTCTGGGACGGGTACGACACCGTCCTGGACGCCGAACTCGGCCCCCGGGAAACCCTGGAGGCCCTGGTCACCGAGTCCTTCCGGGAGATCGACCGGCACCGCGCCGCCGTCGCGATCTACCAGAAGGAGTCCAGACACCTCGCCGCGCAGCAGCGCTTCGCGTTCCTCACCGAGTCGCAGCGCAACTTCGAGAAGGCGTGGCTGAGCACGCTGGAGCGCGGTGTCGCCGCCGAGGTCTTCCGGGCCGACCTCGACATCCGGCTCACCTACCGGTTCGTCCGCGACACCGTGTGGGTCGCCGCGTCCTGGTACCGGCCCGGCGGGCACCACAGCCCGGAGGAGATCGCCCGGCAGTACCTGTCGATGGTGCTCGACGGGATCTCCGTACGCGAATAGATCCATGTCCGCGAGCCCCATGTCCGCATTTCCCTGAGGGAGTTGTCATGGCCGAGGCCTACATCGTCGAAGCGGTTCGTACGCCCGTCGGGCGGCGCAGGGGAGGCCTGAGCGGCGTCCACTCGGCCGACCTCGGCGCACATGTCCTCAAAGCCCTGGTCGAGCGCTCGGGTGTGGACCCGGCCGCCGTCGAGGACGTCGTCTTCGGGTGCCTCGACACGGTCGGGCCGCAGGCCGGGGACATCGCCCGCACCGCCTGGCTGGCGGCCGGGCTGCCCGAGGAGGTGCCCGGAGTCACCGTCGACCGGCAGTGCGGGTCCTCCCAGCAGGCCGTGCACTTCGCCGCCCAGGGCGTCCTGTCCGGCACCCAGGACCTGGTGGTCGCGGGCGGCGTCCAGAACATGAGCCAGATACCCATCGCGTTCGCCTCCCGCCAGGCCACCGAACCGCTCGGCCTCACCCAGGGCCCCTTCGCGGGCAGCGAGGGCTGGCGGGCGCGCTACGGAGACCGGCCCGTCAACCAGTTCCACGGCGCCGAACTGATCGCCGCCAAGTGGGGCATCAGCCGCCTGGACCAGGAGGAGTTCGCCCTCCGCTCCCATGAACGCGCGATCCGTGCCATCGACGAGGGCCGCTTCGCGCGCGAGACGGTGGCGCACGGGGAGGTCACGGTCGACGAGGGCCCGCGCCGGGACACCTCGCTGGAGAAGATGGCCGCCCTGAAACCGGTCATCGACGGTGGCACCGTCACCGCCGCCTGCTCCTCCCAGGTCTCCGACGGCGCAGCCGCCATGCTCCTCGCCTCCGAACGGGCCGTCCGGGAACACGGGTTGACCCCTCGCGCCCGCGTGCACCACCTCTCCGTACGCGGCGAGGACCCCATCCGTATGCTGTCGGCGCCCATCCCGGCCACCGCGCACGCCCTCAAGAAGACCGGCATGTCCATCGGCGACATCGACCTTGTCGAGATCAACGAGGCCTTCGCCCCGGTCGTCCTCGCCTGGCTGAAGGAGACCGGAGCCGACCCGGAGAAGGTCAACGTCAACGGCGGCGCGATCGCCCTTGGCCATCCGCTGGGCGCCACCGGCGTGAAGCTGATGACGACCCTGCTGCACGAACTGGAGCGCACCGGGGGCCGGTTCGGGCTCCAGACCATGTGCGAGGGCGGCGGTCAGGCGAACGTCACCATCATCGAGCGGCTCTGAGTAGCTCCAAGGACTTCAACGTCTCCTCGGCCTCGGTCATGATCCGGTCCACCAGCTCGGTGCACGAGGGCAGGTCGTCGATCACCCCGGCGACCTGCCCGGAGGCCATCACCCCGAGGTCCGTACGCCCGTCCACCATCGCGGACTTGAGCAGCATGGGCGTGTTGGCGGCGAGGAGGACCTGGCTCCAGGACAGGTTCTTGCCGTGCTTCATCGCGAGGCCGTCGCGGATCATGGCAGGCCAGGAGAGTCCGGATATCTTCCTGAAGCCGGCCGCCCGGCGGACGGCCTGAGCGAGAGCCCTCGTACGGCCCGACTTCTCGAGGGAGTCGACGAAGTCCGTACGCAGCATGCGGTGCGGGAGTCCGTCGACGGCCGTCGTGACCGTGACGTCCTTGACCGTCGCCGCCAGGTACCGCGCCTTCACCGCGTCCGGGACCGTCGAGTCGGAGGTCAGCAGGAAACGCGTGCCCATGGCGACGCCCGCCGCGCCGTACGCCAGCGCGGCCACCAGCCCCCGCCCGTCGTGGAAACCGCCCGCCGCCACGACCGGGATGTCCACCGCGTCCACCACCTGCGGCAGCAGCACGGTCGTCGCCACCTCGCCGGTGTGCCCGCCGCCCTCACCGCCCTGCACGATCACCGCGTCCGCACCCCAGGCGGCCACCTTCTCGGCGTGCCGGCGCGCCCCGACGGAGGGGATGACGACCACGCCCGCCTCCTTCAGCTCCGCGATCAGCTCGCGTGAGGGGGCCAGTGCGAAGGAGGCGACGCGTACGCCTTCGTCGATGATGATCCGCACCCGGTCGCCCGCGTCTCCCGCGTCGGCCCGTAGATTCACGCCGAACGGCGCGTCCGTGCGGGACCTGACTTCCCGTACGGCGTCCCGCAGTTGGTCGAGGGTCATCGTCGCGGAGGCCAGGACGCCCAGTGCGCCCGCCTCCGCCGTGGCGGAGACCAGGCGGGGGCCCGCCACCCAGCCCATGCCGGTTTGCACGATCGGGTGGCGGATCCCGACGAGCCGGGTGAACGCGGTGTCCATCAGCGGCCCCCGGCTTCGGCGGCCCCGGCCGTTGGGACCCCGGTCTTGGCGGCCCCGGGAATCATTCCCGCCCCGGGAACCTCGCGGTCCCGTGCGCCCTTCGGGTCGATGACCTCGCGGATCAACTCCAGCTCCGCCGGGGTCGGTTCGCGGGTGTACGGCACCTCGTCGGGGACGTACAGCTCGAAGCCCGTCGCCTCCCTGACCCGCTCGACGGTGACGCCCGGATGCAGGGAGGCGAGGCGCATCGAGTGGTCGGGGGTGGCGAAGTCGAAGACGCCGAGGTCGGTCACCACGCGGGGGATGCGGTGGAAGCGGGTGGCGCTCGGACCCGCCGCGGCGGCGCGGTCGTACCCGACTCCGCACACCATGTCGACCTTCGGGACGAAGACGCGCGTGGAGTGCTTCGGGATCCAGTAACTGGTCGGATTGTTGAGGGTGTTGACCGGCCCGCCGCGCACGCCGAGCAGTTGGCGCTTGGGCCTGGCCCAGTCGCCGACGCACGAGATGTTCTGGTTGCCGAAGCGGTCGATCTGGCTCGCGCCCATCATCACGTGCCGGCGCCCGCCGGTCACCATCGTCAGGTGCTGCCGGTACGGCAGCCAGCCCTCCGGTGTCCCGTCGAGGCCGACGAGCATCGCCTCGCCGTCGGTCAGCAGCAGATCGGGGGAGAAGGTGCGCTTGGCGAGGCGGGCGCCGATGGACGGGATCAGGCCCATGGGGCTGGCGAGCACCTCGCCGTTGTGCCGCCACGCCTCGGCGCAGGCGATCACGCAGTACTCGGCCGGTGTCGGGCTCACTGGTGCTGCTCCTTCTGCCAGGCCTGGACGGCGCTCTGGTAGGCGTGCTCGTCGCCGCCGAGGAACCGCTCGGCGAACTCCGCGTACGGCGTGGTCGCGTACAGCTTCTGGAAGGCCTCGTCGCGTCCGTGGTCCGGCGCGCAGGACGTGAAGTGCGCGCCGTTCGGCGCCTCGACGACACCCGTCACGCTCGACCGCTTGAGCAGCAGGGTCTGCGGCGCGGCCTCCTTGGTCAGCTCCGCCGTGTCGACCACCCGCTCGCAGGAGACGTACGCCGCGTCCGCCGCCTCGCAGAACAGGTCGTCGAAGTACGGGTCCGGGCCCAGGTACTGGCCGTTGCCGAGCCGGTCCGCGCGGTTCATGTGGACCAGGGCCGCGTCCAGCCGTAGGGCGGGCATGGCGACGAACTCCTCCCTGACGCCGGAGAGTTCATCGGCGTAAGGCGAAGTGACCGTCCGCAGCCCGGGGTTGACCCGCATCACGTCGGAGCCGAGTCCGGCGCGCACCGGCAGGAAGGGCAGCCGGTTCGCGGCGGCGTGCAGCCCCCACATGAACATCGCCTCGTCGACCTCCATCAGCTCGAAGGCGCCGCTCTCGCGCGCCGCGCGGTAGTGCGGTTCGAGCGGGATCGAGTCGAGGGTGACGAAGGCGGTCACCAGCTTCCGTATCCGCCCGGCGGCGGCGAGGAGGCCCACGTCCGGGCCGCCGTACGAGACGACGGTGAGATCGGTGATCCCGGACCGGAGCAGTGCTCTCACCAGGGCCATCGGCTTGCGGCGCGAACCCCAGCCGCCGATGCCGAGGGTCATCCCGCTCTCCAGGCGGCCCACGGCCTCCTGGGCCGACATGGTCTTGTCGCTCACTGAGTGGCCTCCTTGCCGAAGCTATCGCGAACGCGGTCGGCCACCCCGCTGAGAGCGGCCTCGTAGGTGAAGCCCTGCTCGAAGCGGTAGCTGCGGCGTACGTCGACGGGGTCGATGCCGTTGATGGCGGCCTTGGCGAGCCGGACGAGACGGCCGTCCTTCGCGGCGATCTCGCGGGCCAGCTCCAGGGCGGCCGCGCGCAGTTCGGCGCGCGGCACGACCTGCCACACCGAGCCGTGCGCGTGCAGCTCGGCCGCGGTCGCGGTGCGGGAGGTGTAGTAGAGGACGCGCATCAGGTGCCGCGGGACCAGACGGGCCAGATGGGTGGCCGCGCCCAGTGCCCCCCGGTCCAGCTCGGGCAGCCCGAAGGTGGCGTCGTCGCTCGCCACGATCGCGTCCGCGTTGCCGACGAGGCCTATCCCGCCGCCCAGACAGAAGCCCTGCACCGCCGCGACCACCGGCACCTCGCACTCGTACACCGCCGCGAACGCCTCGAAGCAGCCGCGGTTCGCGCCTATGAGCACGTCATGACCTTGCGTACCGCCGGTGGTGTCCCGCTGTATCTCCTTGATGTCCACGCCAGCGTTGAAACCGCGGCCCTCGGCGGTCAGCACGACACAGCGGATCCCCGGGTCGCGGCCGGCCGCGCGGACGGCGTCGGCCAGGTCGAACCAGCCCCGCACCGGCAGTGCGTTCACCGGCGGGAAGTCGACCGTGACGACGGAGATCCCCTTTTCCGGGGTCGAGGTGGAGACACCCATGGGCACATCAGCTACCTTCAGCTATCTTTCCACCAAACGTTTGTTAGGTGCGATTTCGAAGCTAGCAGCGAATGCATCCCAGCGGGAGGCCCTGTGGACAACGTGGATCTCGGCGGCAGGACCGTCGTCGTCACGGGCGGCACCCGCGGGGTCGGGGCCGGGATCGCGCGGGCCTTCGCACGGGCGGGCGCCGACGTAGTGGTCTGCGCGCGCAGGCCGCCCGAAGTGCCGGTCGAGGGTGTCGGGTTCGCGTCCGTGGATCTGCGCGACCCGCCCGCCGTCCGCGACTTCTTCGACGCCCTGCCCCGGGTCGACGTCCTGGTCAACAATGCGGGCGGTTCCCCATACCTGCCGCTCGCGGAGCCGGACGCCGAACGCCACGCGCGGGTGATCGAGCTCAACCTCATCGCGCCGCTGACCGCCTCCCTCGCCGCGCACCGCCATCTCCGGCGGGCCAAGGGGGCGGTCGTGATGATCGGCAGCGTGAGCGGGACGCGGCCCTCGCCCGGCACGGCGGCGTACGGGGCGGCCAAGGCGGGCCTGGAGAACCTGGCCCGTTCGATGGCCGTCGAGTGGGCCCCCGATGTCCGGGTCAACACCCTCGTCGTCGGCATGGTCCGCACCGAACGGTCGCACCTGCACTACGGGGACGAGGACGCGGTCGCCGCCGTCGCGCGGACCGTGCCGCTGGGCCGCCTCGCCGAGCCGTACGACGTCGGAGAGGCCGCCGTCTTCCTCGCCTCCGACGCCGCCGCGTACATCAGCGGGGCCTCGCTGCTCGTCCACGGGGGCGGGGAGCGGCCGGCCTTCCTCGATGCCGCGACCGCCAACAAGGAGAGCTGAGGAGAGCTGGGATGAGTGCACCGTTGCTGTGTGAGGGCCGGGTCGTCGTCGTCACGGGTGCGGGCCGCGGGCTCGGCCGGGCGCACGCGCTCGCGTACGCCGCCGAGGGGGCGCGGGTCGTTGTCAACGACCTCGGGGTCGGTCTCGACGGCGCGCCCGGTTCCGGGTCTCCCGCCGTGCAGGTCGTCGACGAGATCCGCTCGGCGGGCGGGGTGGCGGTGGCCCACGGGGGCGACGTCGCGACGACCGAGGGTGCCGCGTCCCTCGTGCGCGCCGCGCTGGAGACGTACGGGCGCCTCGACACCCTCGTCAACAACGCGGGGTTCCTGCGCGACCGGATGCTGGTCAATCTCGACGAGGACGACTGGGACGCCGTGATGCGGGTCCATCTCAAGGGGCACTTCCTGCCGTTGAAGCATGCGGCGTCGTACTGGCGGGCGGAGGCCAAGGCCGGGCGTCCGCCTGTCGCCCGGGTGGTCAACACCAGTAGCGGGGCGGGGTTGTTGGGGTCTGTCGGGCAGGGGAACTACAGCGCTGCGAAGGCCGGGATCGTGGGGCTGACGCTTGTCGCCGCCGCCGAGTTGGGGCGGTACGGGGTTCAGGTCAACGCGATCGCGCCTGCCGCGCGGACGCGGATGACGGAGGGGGCGTTCGCGTCGACGATGGCCGCGCCTGAGGGTGGCGGGGGCTTCGACGCGATGGCACCGGAGAACGTGTCTCCGTTGGTGGTGTGGCTCGGGTCCGCGGCGAGTGCCGGGGTCACCGGGCGGGTCTTCGAGGCGGAGGGTGGGCGGATCACTGTGATGGAGGGGTGGCGGGCGGGGCCGGGTGTGGACAAGGGGGCGCGGTGGACTCCGGCCGAGGCGGGGGATGCGGCGGTGAAGTTGTTGGCGGGGGCGGAGGTGCCGGGGGCGGTGTACGGGGCGGGGTGAGGGTTGGGTTTTTTCGCCCCCTCCGCCCCTACCCGTCCCGTTCCTGGGGCTGCCGCCCCCAGACCCCCGCTTCGGCCTGGACGGCCTCGTCCTCAAACGCCGGACGGGCTGAAAGATCTCTAGCCCCGGCCGGAGCTGAAAGATTTCAGCTCCGGCCGGGGCGAAAGATTTCAGCGCCGGCCGGGGAAATCTTCAGCCCCTCCGGCGTTTGAGGAGCGGGGGTTTGGGGGCGGAGCCCCCAAGGGACGGGAATGGGTAGGGGCGGAGGGGGCGAAAAAACCCCTCACCCGCCGAGCAGCGTGGCTATCTCCGCATGCCCCGTCTGCTGGTCGTTGCCCGCCGTCGGGTTGCCTTGCGTGTCGAGGAGTTGGACCTCGATGATGACGCCGCCGTCCGCCGGGTGGCGGTGGGTGACGGAGCGGCGGCCGGGGCCGTAGGCCTGCTCGAGGCCCGCGCGGAGTTCGGCCTCGACGTCGAGGGCCAGCCAGCGGCGCGCCTCCGCGAGGGCCTCGGAGCGGGACCGCGCGCCGTGCGCGAGGAGGGCGCGCACGCAGCCGGGCGACCCCCGCCGCGCGGCCGCGACCAGCGGGAGCTCGCCGCTCGGCCCGGGCCGGTCCGGATCCGCGCCGCCCGCGAGAAGGGCCTCCGCCACGGCGACATGGCCGCACCGCAACGCCCACGCCAGCGCCGTGAACCCGAACTCCTCCACGGTGTCGGGACCGGCCCCGGCCGCGAGCAGGGCCCGTACGACCTCGGTGTGCCCGCCGCACGCCGCCCCGCACAGCGGAGCGTCGGAGCCCGCGCTGAGCCGGTCGGGCGCGGCGCCGGCCGCAAGCAGCAGCCGTACGATGTCGGGCTGGTCGCTCACCGCCGCCAGGTACAGCACCGTCTGGCCGTCCTCGTCCACGGACTCCGGATCCGCGCCGGAGCGCAGCAGCCGTACGACCGCGTCCTCGTCACCCTCGTACACAGCGGTGAAGAGAAGCGCCGTGGGGTCGTTCGTGCTCATCCTTCGACCCTCGCTCCCGAAGGCCGGGTGAGGCAAAGGCTTTTGGGGTGTTCTGCCTCACCTCTTACGTCTCGTCACCTACGTGTCGCACTCCAGCACCGTCCGGCACAGCGCGCACCGTGCCCGTACCCGGCCGCGTACCGGCACCCTGATCCGCTGGTGGCAGGTGGGGCAGGGGAACGACACGCGCAGCGGGCCGCGGCCGTCGGGGGTGAAGGTGTAGGGGACGCCGGGCTGTGGGCCGGGGGTGTGGTGGTCCTGGGCGTAGCGGCGGTCCTTGGCGTAGCGGTGGCGGCCCGCCCAGCCGGCGGCGGTCAGCGGGGGCTGCCGTTCGTCGTGGTGGGCCTGGGCCATGCCCTTGGTGTACGCGGTGTACGCCTGCGGGCTGGTGAACCAGATCGAGGGGTCCTCGCCGAAGACCAGCGCCCGCTTGGCGAGGACGTAGCCGAACTCCTCCGGCGTCAGATAGCCGAGCTTCTGCGAGGAGTCCGCGTCCTCGCGGAAGGCGTCGAGGAGGAGCCAGCCCGCGCCGAGGTAGGTCGCCGCGGTGTCCGTGAGGATCTCGGTGTCGCGGGTGCCGGGGAAGTCGAGGCCGAGGCGGTGCAGGTAGACGTGCATGACCTCGTGGGCGAGGGCCGCGCCGATGTCCCGGCGGTGGGTGCGGAACCGGTCGTTGAGTTCGATGAAGTACTCGGGGCCCGCGGCGAGTTCGACGTTCGCCGCGTGGGTCATCTCGCGGAAGCCGACGATCATCCGGGCGTCCGGGAGGTGGTAGTGGCGCACCATCTCCTGGGCCACGCGCTGCGCGCCCAGATGCAGGTCGTCGGTGTCGCTGAAGGCCACGTCGGCGGGGGCCACGCTGGTCGCGAAGGTGTGGACGGTGTCGTACGAGAGCCGTTTGTAGAGCGCGGTGATCGAGGCCCGCACCGTGTCGAGGTGCGGGTAGCCGTGCTCGACGGGTCCGCCGTTCGCCACGTCCGCACCCCCTGAAGACGCCGGAACTGACTTCCACTGTAGGCCGGGGGTCCGCCGGGCGGCGGGGTGCGGAGGCGGGTGGCGGACTCGGTGTGGCTGGAATGAGGTCCTTGCCGGGGGTGCGGAGGGCTCTTCATAATCCGCAACAGCTTGGCAGGCACATGCCACGTGTCCGGGTCGGTCGGCTCCATCGGTGCCGCGGCCCAGTGCTGTGCGTGACGTGCGGCTCCCCGCTGCGCGTTCAACCCCCCACGAAGGGAAGCACGTTGAAGTTTCTGAAGAGATTCACCGGCGTCAAGAGAGCGCTCGCCATCGGCGCCGTCCTTCTCGCGGCCGTCTCGCTCCAGCCCCTCTCCAGCGCGCAGGCCGCGCCCGCGCCCGTCGTCGGCGGAACCCGCGCCGCGCAGGGCGAGTTCCCCTTCATGGTCCGGCTCTCCATGGGCTGCGGCGGCGCGCTCTACACGCAGCAGATCGTGCTCACCGCCGCGCACTGTGTGAGCGGCACCGGCGCCAACACCAGCATCACCGCCACCGCCGGTGTTGTCGACCTCCAGTCCACCACCGGCCGGGTCCAGGTCAAGTCCACCTACGTTTACCGGGCCCCCGGCTACAACGGCAACGGCAAGGACTGGGCGCTCATCAAGCTCGCCTCGCCCATCACCACCCAGTCGACGCTGAAGATCGCCACCACCACGCAGTACAACACCGGCACCTTCACCATCGCGGGCTGGGGCTCGGCCTCCGAGGGCGGCGCCCAGCAGCGCTACATGCTGAAGGCCACCGTGCCGTTCGTCAGTGACGCCACGTGTCGTTCCTACAGTGGCTACAGCGGCCTCGTCGCGAGCGACGAGATCTGCGCCGGCTACGCGGCGGGCGGCGTCGACACCTGCCAGGGCGACTCCGGCGGCCCGATGTTCCGCCGGGACAGCGCCAACGCCTGGATCCAGGTCGGCATCGTCAGCTGGGGCATCGGCTGCGCCCGCGCCAACGCCCCCGGCGTCTACTCCGAGGTCTCGACGTTCGCATCGGCCATAGCCGCCGCGGCGGCAACGCTCTGACCCTCTGACGCCACACGCGCTCGTGGGCGCCCGCGACCTGCCCCGGTCGCGGGCGCCCTGCCTCCCACCGTCAGCCCCGGTCCGGCCCGCGCAACACCGGCGAAGACGAAGGCTCGGGAAGCCGCGGAGCCTCCTGAAGTTCCAGCACCCACACCTCGTTGAGGCCCTCGCGCAGCACAGGACCGGGGACGTACAGCGAGCGCTGCGGGCCCACGGACCAGTAGCGGCCCAGATTGAACCCGTTGATCCACACGAACCCCCTGGTCCAGCCCGGGAGTTCGAGGAAGGCGTCCCCCGCGCCGCGTACCGTGAAGGTGCCCCGGTACAGGCCGCGGGAGCCGTCCGCGGGGAGTTCGCCGAAGGGGACCGGGCCGACGTCGTCCACCGCGTCCAGCCGCAGACCCTGCGCCCGCACCCCGTGCAGATACTGCCGCTCGTGCAGGATGCCTCCGGTGACGCCCTTCGGCTCGCCGCTGCGCGGACCGTAGTTGACCCTCCCCAGGGACTCCACCCACAGCTCCACGCGCGAGTGCCCCGCGACGGGCTCCTTGAGCCGTGCGTCGTCCTCGGTCAGCACCCCGGCCGCCGCCCCGTCGACGTACACCACCGCCAGGTCCCGCAGCCCGCGCAGGGTGAGCGGGTACGGCTGCCGGGGGCCGGGCACGGTCACCTCATACTTGACGAGCCCCTGGTCGACGTCCAGTTCCTCGAAGGTCGGCGGTACGGGGTACTCGTCCCCGGGGCCGCCAAGCGTCCGCAGTACGTCGTCCAGGGAGGCCCATGCGTCGAGGTCCAGTGCCACGGGCTCGGCGAGCGCCGGGGGCGCCGGCGGTACGTCGGGCAGCGGGCCGTCCGCGTACTCGGCGAGGATCTCCCGGAAGCGCCAGAACTTCTCGGTGGGCCGCCCGAGTTCGTCGATGGGCGCGTCGTAGTCGTAGGAGGTGACGTCGGGCTCCAGGGAGCCGTCGTGCAGTGCGCCGCCGCCCCGGTTGGCGCCCGCCCAGCCCGCGAAGTTCGTCCCCCCGTGCGCCATGTAGAGGTTGACCGACGCACCGCACTCCAGGATCTCCCGCAGCGCCTGGGCCGCGTCGTCCGGATCCCGTACGACATGACCGGCGCCCCAGTGGTCGAACCAGCCGCACCAGAACTCCATGCACATCAGCGGCCCCTGGGGCTGGTGACGGCGCAGCGTCTCGAAGGCCACGCGCGCGTGGGAGCCGAAATTGGCGGTCGCGAGGACTCCCGGAATCGAGCCGCCGGTGAGCATGTGGTCCTCGGGGCCGTCCGAGGTGAACAGCGGGACGGTCACGCCCCTGTCACGCAGCAGGTCGGCCAGCCGGCGCAGATACACCCGGTCCGAGCCGTAGCTGCCGTACTCGTTCTCGACCTGCACCATGAGCACCGGGCCGCCCCGGTCGATCTGCCGGGGCACGATCTCGGGCAGCAGCCGGCCGAACCAGCGCTCCACCTGCTGCAGATACTCCGCGTCCCGGGTCCGCGGCCGGCCCGTCAGCCAGTGCGGCAGCCCGCCGTTGTCCCACTCCGCGCAGATGTACGGGCCCGGACGCACGATCGCCCACAGGCCCGCCCGTCCGGCCGCGTCCAGGAAACGCCCCAGCTGCTCCACGTCGCGGAAGTCGCCGGGCCGCGGCTCGTGCAGATTCCACGGAACGTACGTCTCCACGCAGTTGAGCCCCATCGCCCGCAGCATCCCGAGCCGGTGCTCCCACAGCTCCTCGCGCACCCGGAAGTAGTGCAGCGCGCCGGACAGCAGCCGCACCGGCCGCCCGTCCAGCAGAAAATCCGTGTCCCCCACCGTGAACTCGCTCATGGGCCCACCCTCACCGCTGGCGACGGCCCGGTCCATGGACAAAGATCAAGGCTGGTTGGACAGATCTGAGGAGCCAAAGGGGAGGGGCTAAAGCGGATGTACCACACCTGGATGCGCTATTTCACCCCCGGTCCCGTGCATCACCGGCTCGGTCTCGTCTGCCTCGGCGTCGGCCTCCAGTACGGCGAGCTGCCCACCGTCGGGCCCCGCACCCTCGACCACCACGTGGCCGTCGTGATCGGCGAGGGCGGCGGCTGGTACCGGACACCCGACAGGCACCGCCTCACCGTCACCGCGCCCGCCCTGATCTGGCTGGTCCCCGGGGTACCGCACCACTACGGGCCCGACTCCGGCTGGGACGAGTGCTTCGTCGACTTCACCGGGCCCGCGACGGCGACGTACACCGAACTCGGCTACATCGAACCGGACCGGCCCGTCGTGCCCCTCTCCGACGCCGCCGGCGCCCGCGCCGTCATCGGCCGCATCGCCCGCGCCGCCCGCCGCGACAACCCCCTCCTGGAGGTCGAGACGGGTGCCGCCGTCCACGAACTCCTCGTCGCGCTGCGCCGCGCCCGCGCCGATCTCGCCCCCGACGGCTCCCCGGTCCTGCAAGCCCTCGCCCGCGACGCGTTCCAGCCACTGTCCGTCGCCGAGCACGCGGCCCGGCACGGCATGACCCCCGCCGAACTGCGCACCGCCGTCCGCCGCGCCGCCGGACGCAGCCCCAAGGACTACCTCCTCGGCATCCGCCTGGGCCGCGCCAAGGAGCTGCTAGCCGCCACCGATCTCCCCGTCGCCGCGGTCGCCCGACAGGTGGGCTACGACGATCCCGCCTACTTCTCCCGCCTGTTCACCCGACGCGTCGGCATGGCACCCGTCCGCTTCCGGGAACAGCAGGGCCGTACGGTGCCCGGCGGCTGGAGCGACCGGATACCTGACCCCGACGATCCACCCATGATCGAGCGTTCGCCCGCCACATAGGGAGCGCCCATACGCCTGCAGGGAGTGTGTGCACGCCACGTAGGGTTGGTCCCCATGACCAACAGCAACACCAACGAGGCGACCGCCGGCGCGGGCCCCCGGGTCGACCCGGCCGTCCGCGCCGAACTCGACCGGCTGCGCGACAGCATCGACAACATCGACGCCGCCGTCGTCCACATGCTCGCCGAGCGCTTCAAGTGCACGCAGCAGGTCGGCCACCTCAAGGCCGCCCATCAACTGCCGCCCGCCGACCCGTCCCGCGAGGCCCACCAGATCGCCCGGCTGCGCAGACTCGCCGAGAACGCCAAGCTGGATCCGGCCTTCGCCGAAAAATTGCTCAATTTCATCATCGCCGAGGTCATCCGGCACCACGAGCGCATCGCGGACGGCACTGTCGACACCATCGCCGACACGGGGGAGTGACAGCGGCCCGCCCCACCGTGCATCCTGCGCTGAGCGCTCTGCGCTGCCTTTGCACCGAGCACTCCTTCTCCACCGCGGGCGCACGTCGTGAGTCCGTGCGGGCATAAGCTGGTATGTCCAAACGAGGGGACGTCGGGCCATGCCTTCGGACGCCAAGATCCTCATCGTCGACGACCATGAGGACACGCTGTACGCCCTGGAGAGCGCCCTGGCCCCGCTGGGTTACCTCCTGTCACGGGCGACCAGCGGCGACGAGGCGCTCAAGGAAGTCCTGCGCGGCCAGGTCGGACTGCTCGTCCTCGACGTGCGCATGCCCGGCGTCAGCGGCCTCGACGTCGTGCGCTACATGCGGCGCGTGGGACAGACCCAGCACATCCCCATCATCCTGGTCACCGGCTTCGGCCCCGACGCCGAACTGACCGCCACCGCCTTCGGCCTCGGCGTCGCCGACCTCGTCATGAAACCCATCGACCCCTGGGCCCTGCGCACCAAGGTCCGCTACCTGTACGACACCCACCAGCGCTACCAGAGCCTGGAACGCGAAGTGCGCGAACTGCGCGCCCTGGTCAAGGAACACACCCCGGACCCCGCCCTCGCGCACCCCGACACCCGCGTGCCCCTCCAGCGCGAGGCCCGCCACGGGAAGCTGAGGCAGGACCGGACCTCCTAGCCGGGAGCGGTGCCAGCCAGGGGCAGGTCCGGACCTCGTCGTCAGGCGGGGGCAAAGGCCGTAAAACGGGCCACCTCTGTGCGCTGTCGGACCCATCAGGCAGCATGTCCCCATGTCCGTACTGACGCGCGACGAAGCGCAGACCCGTGCCAAGCTCCTCGACGTCCACCACTACGGGATCGCACTCGACCTGACCGGTGGCGACGACACCTTCGACTCCCGGACCGTCATCCGGTTCACGGCCCGCACAGACGCGGACACCTTCGTCGAGCTGAAGCCCGCCGAGCTGCGCTCCGTCACCCTCGACGGGCAGCCCCTCGACCCCGAGACCCTCGACGAGAACCGGCTGCCGCTCAAGGGCCTGACCGCAGGCGAGCACGAGCTGCGCGTCGACGCCGCGATGCGCTACTCCCGCACCGGCGAGGGCATGCACCGCTTCACCGACCCCACCGACGGCGAGACCTACCTCTACACCCAGCTGTTCATGGAGGACGTCCAGCGCGTCTTCGCCGCCTTCGACCAGCCCGACCTGAAGGCCGTCTTCGAGCTGTCCGTCACCGCCCCCGAGGGCTGGACCGTCCTCGCCAACGGCGTCACCGAACACCTCGGGGAGGGCCGCTGGGAAGCCGCCGCGACCCCGCTGATCTCCACCTACCTCGTCGCCGTCGCCGCGGGGCCCTGGCACTCCGTACGCACCGAGCACCGCGGCCTCCCCTTCGGCATCCACTGCCGCCGCTCGCTGGCCCCCTACCTGGACGCCGACGCCGACGAGATCCTCGACGTCACCCGCGCCTGCTACGACCGCTACCACGAGAAGTTCGACGAGCCCTACCCCTTCGACTCCTACGACCAGGCGTTCGTCCCCGAGTTCAACGCCGGCGCCATGGAGAACCCCGGACTCGTCACCTTCCGCGACGACTTCGTCTACCGCTCCGCCGTCACCGACACCGAGCGGCAGACCCGCGCCATGGTCATCGCGCACGAGATGGCCCACATGTGGTTCGGCGACCTCGTCACGCTGCGCTGGTGGGACGACATCTGGCTGAACGAGTCCTTCGCCGAGTACATGGGCTACCAGACCCTCACCGAAGCGACCCGGTTCACCGAGACCTGGACCGAGTTCGGCGTCAGCCGCAAGCCCTGGGGCTACGACGCCGACCAGCGTCCCTCCACGCACCCCGTCGCACCCGACCCGGACGCGGTCCCCGACACCGCGTCCGCGATGCTCAACTTCGACGGCATCTCCTACGCCAAGGGCGCCTCCGCGCTGCGCCAACTCGTCGCCTGGCTCGGCGAGAAGGACTTCCTCGACGGCATCAACACCCACTTCGCCCGCCACAAGTTCGGCAACGCCACCCTCGCCGACTTCATCGACTCCCTCGCCGGGGCCACCGAACGGGACGTGCACGCCTGGGCCGACGCCTGGCTGCGCACCACCGGCGTCGACACCCTCACCACCACCGTCACCGACGACAGGCCCGGCTGGTCGCTCACCGTCGACCGCGACGGCAGCCGCCCGCACCGTGTGGAGGTCGGCCTCTACGACCGCGAACCCGCCGACGGCCGCACCCTCGTCCCGCGCGAGCGCATCAGCCTCGACCTGCCCATGGACGACACGGCCCAGAGCTTCCCCGGCCGCCGCCCCGCCCTGGTCGTCCCCAACGAGGCGGATCTGACGTACGCCAAGATCCGCCTCGACGAGACCTCCCTGGAAACCGTCCTGCGCGGCCTCTCCGCGATCCCCGACGGACTCACCCGCGCGGTCCTGTGGAACACCCTGCGCGACATGGCCCGCGACGGTGAACTCGCCCCGGCCGCCTACCTGGAGACCGCCGCCGCCCACCTGCCCGAGGAGACCGACCTCGCGCTCGTCCAGGGTGTCCTGTCCTTCGCCGCCGCACAGGTCGCCGACCGCTTCGTACGCCCCGAGGAGCGCCCTGCCGCCCTCGCCATCCTCACCTCCCTGTGCCGCGACCTCATCCGCCGCACCGAGGACGGCTCCCACCCCGGCCTGCGCCTCACCGCCGTACGCCACTTCATCGACGTCGCCGCCCACCCGGACACCATCAGCGCCTGGTTCTCCGAGGGCACCGTCCCCGGCGGCCCCGAGCTCGACCCCGAGCTGCGCTGGCGCATCCTGGGCCGGCTCGCCGTCCTCGGCGCGATCGACGACGCCGTCATCGACGCCGAACTCGTCCAGGACCCCAGCGCCACCGGTCAGGAAGGCGCCGCCCGCTGCCGCGCCGCGCTGCCCGACCCGCAGGCCAAGCAGGCGGCCTGGGAGGCGATGTTCACCAACGACGACCTCTCCAACTACCTCTTCACCGCCACCGCCCAGGGCTTCTGGCAGCCCGAACAGGCCGACCTGGTCAGGGAGTACGTCGAGCGCTTCTGGCCCGACGCGGTGGCCCTCGCCGCCCGCCGCGGCCCCGCCATCGCCGAAGCCGCGGGACGCTGGGCCTTCCCCGTCCACGCCGTCGCCCCGGAGACCCTCGCCCTCGGCGAGGCCTGCCTCCGCGACGCCGACCCCATCCCGGCCCTGCGTCGCAAGCTCGCCGATCAACTGGACGACCTGGCGCGGGCGTTGCGGGTCAGGGAGGCGTAGGACCGGCGACCTGAGAGCCGGTTCCCGCAAGACGATGCGGCGGGCTGATCATCCCTCCTAGGGTCTGTCTGACAATTCCCGTCGTCGCCCGGAGGGCGGCCTCGCGGCGTCAGGTGCGTGCTCTCGGCGTGCCGGGCGTAGAGCCTCGTACTGGACGTACTTGGGTCTGCGCCCGGTGCGGCGAGAGTGCGTGCATGGCGTCGCGGGGCAGACGGGAATTGTCAGACAGACCCTAGGCTCGGGGAGGCCAGGGATGATCAGCCCAAGGAGGAGAACGCATGATCGTTGTGACCGGTGCCACCGGGAACGTGGGCCGTGCGCTCGTCGGCCGTCTGGTCGCCGAGAACCGGCCCGTGCGGGCCCTGACCCGGGACCCGGAACAGGCGACGCTCCCCGCGGCGGCCGAGGTCGCGCGCCTCGACCTCACCGACCCGGCCGCCCTCTTCAAGGGCGCGTCCAAACTGTTCCTCCAGGTACAGGCCACCGGTGACCGGACCGGAGCGGTGCTCGACGCGGCCCGTGCGGCGGGCGTCCGGCACGTCGTGATGCTCTCCTCCGGGATCATCCGGGAGGGCGCCGACGAGACCCACCCCGTCTACGCCTGGCACGCCGCCATCGAGAGACAAGTCCGCGACAGCGGCGTGGAGTGGACCTTCCTGCGCCCCAACGCGTTCGCCGCCAACGCCCGCCAGTGGGCCCCGCAGATCCGCTCCGGCGACACCGTCCGCGGCCCCTACGCGGGCGCCCTCACCGCGCCCATCCACGAGGGCGACATAGCCGCCGTCGCCGCCCGCGCCCTCCTCGACGACGGACACACCGGCGCCGTCCACCGACTCACGGGCCCCGCCGCGGTCACCACCGGCGAGCAGATCGCGGCGATCGGCCGTGCCCTCGGCCGCGAACTGCGCTTCGTCGAGGTCCCGCCCGACGAGGTGGGCCGCGACCTCTTCCCGCACGTCCCGCCTCAGATGCTCCCGGGCGTCCTGAAGTCCCTCGCGGCCACCGTGGGCATACGCCCGGAGATCACCATGACGGTCGAGGCGGTCACAGGGTCCCCGGCCCGCACCTTCGCCGAATGGGCCGTCGACCACCGGGCCGACTTCACCACCTGAGGAGAGGGCCCCCACGTCAACGCGCGGCGTCAACCCGGCCCGCGCGCACGACTCCTAGCACCTCGGCCGCTCCAACACGTTTCCTCCGTACGGCAGTACCCCCTTTTGGGTCGGATCGTTGTCCTTCGCGGGCGCGCCGACCCGATCTGCGTACAGGCTTGGACTCCACCCTGCCGCGCGCCCACCGGAGGACACCCATGAGCAGGCCGCACCTCGCCTCAGGTCCCGAAGGCCCCGGCGCGCTGCGGCCGTTGCTCGACACCGTGCTCGACGCACTGCGCGAGGGCGGCGAGGCGAGGGGAGGGCCGCTGCCCGCCGGAGGGCCGGAGGCGGTGGCCCGACGGGTGCGGGACGCGGTCGGCGACGTACTGCCCCGGCAAGGCAGCGACGACGCCCTGCACACCCTCGTACGGGCCCTCGCCGAGGGCGCCGCGGACCCCGCCCACCCGCTGTGCGCCGCCCACCTGCACTGCCCGCCCCTCGCCGTCGCCACCGCCGCGGACCTCGCCGTCTCCGTCCTCAACCCCTCCCTGGACTCCTGGGACCAGGCCCCCGCCGCCTCCGAACTGGAGGCACTCGTGACACGGACGCTGGCGCGCGAAGCCGGCGCGGCGGACGCGCTCGTCACCACCGGCGGCACCGAGTCCAACCAACTCGCCCTCCTCCTCGCCCGGGAAGCACACGGAAGCGCACACGGCGGCGTGCGGCTCGTGCACGGCGCCAACGCCCACCACTCCCTGCCCCGCGCCGCCTGGCTCCTCGGCCTGCCCGACCCCGTCGTCGTCCCCGCCCCCGCCGGCACGATGGACCCCGCCGCCCTCTGCGAAGCCCTCACCGAGCTGCCGGGCCCCCTGCTCGTCGCCGCCACCGCCGGCACCACCGACGCCGGCCTCATCGACCCGCTGCCCGAGATCGCCGACCTGTGCGAGGCCCACGGCGCCCGCCTCCACATCGACGCCGCCTACGGCGGAGGCCTCCTCTTCAGCGACCGGCACCGCGGCCTGCTCGACGGACTCGACCGCGCCCACACCGTCACCCTCGACCTGCACAAACTCGGCTGGCAGCCCGTCGCCGCGGGCCTCCTCACCGTCCGCGACGAACGCGACCTCGCCGCACTGGAACACCGCGCCGACTACCTCAACGCCGACGACGACACCGAAGCGGGCCTCCCCGACCTCCTCGGCCGCTCCCTGCGCACCACCCGGCGCCCCGACATCCTCAAGATCGCCGTCACCCTCAAAACCCTCGGACGAGAAGGAATCGGCGCCCTCGTCGACCAGGTCTGCGCGCGCGCTCACGAGTTCGCCGACCTCATAGCCGCCCACCCCGGCTTCGAGCTCTACGACCGGCCGACCATCAGCACTGTCCTGTTCCGGCCCACCGAAGCCACCGACGCCGCCGTCGCCGCCGTACGCCGCACCCTCCTGCACGAAGGCCGCGCGGTCCTCGGACGCGCCACCCTCGACGGCCGCCGCTGGCTCAAAGCCACCCTCCTCAACCCCCACACCCGGCCAGGCGACCTGGCCACGCTCTTGAAACTGGTGGAAGGACACACCCCCCGATGAGCCCGACGCCCAACCCCCCACACCCCGCCGCCGTTGCACCCCGCGACCTGGTGGGCATCGGCATCGGCCCCTTCAACCTCTCCCTCGCCGCCCTCGCCCAGCCCCTCGCCGAACTCGACACCGTCTTCTACGAACAGCGCCCCGGCTTCGACTGGCACCCCGGCCTCCTCATCGACGGCGCCACCCTCCAAGTCCCCTTCCTTGCCGACCTGGTGACCCTCGCCGACCCCGCCAGCCCCTGGTCGTTCCTCAACTACCTCAAGGACCGCGACCGGCTCTTCCCGTTCTACTTCGCCGAGCGCTTCCACATCCAGCGCGCCGAGTACGACGCCTACTGCCGCTGGGTCGCCGACAGCCTCCCCGGACTCCACTTCGGCCACCAGGTCGACGCCGTCCGCTGGAACCCCGAACGCGCCCTGTTCGAAGTCGACTTCAGCCAACTCGACGCCGACGGGGAAGCCGAATCCCTCGGCCGCTCCTACACCCGCAACATCGTCCTCGGCGTCGGCACCGCCCCCAACATCCCCGAACCGCTCAAGCCCCTCGTGGCGGCCCCCGGCGTGCCCGTCATCCACGCCGCCGACTACCTCAAACACCGCGAGCAGTTCCTCACCGCCGAACACATCACCGTCATCGGCGCCGGACAGTCAGGCGCCGAAGTCTTCCTCGACCTCCTGCGCAACCGACCCGCAGGCCGCGAGAAGATCCACTGGCTCGCCCGCACCGAAGCCTTCGCCCCCATGGAGTACTCCAAGCTCGGCCTGGAGCACTTCACCCCCGACTACACCCGCTACTTCCACCACCTCACAGAACCCGTCCGCGACCGGCTCGTCGCCGCCCAATGGCAACTCCACAAAGGCATCGACGCCGACACCATCGCCGCCATCCACGACGAGCTCTACCGCCGCACCCTGCACGGCGGCTGGCCCGACGCCGTCCTCACCCCCGCCGTCACCGTCCGCACCGCAGGACGCGTCGCCACCACCAAAGTCGAACTCCACCTCGAACACACCCAACAAGGCGCCCGCTCCCGCCTCACCACCGACGCCGTCGTCCTCGCCACCGGCTACCGTGAACGCCCCCTCGGCCGCATCCTCGCCGGACTCGACCCCTACCTGCGCCGCGACAGCTCCGAACGCCCCCGCATCGACGACCAGTTCCGCCTGGTCCTCGACCCGTCCGTCACCGGCCACGTCTACGTCCAGAACGCCGAACTCCACACCCACGGCGTCGGCGCCCCCGACCTCGGCCTCGCCGCCTGGCGCAGCGCCACCATCCTCAACTCCCTCACCGGCAAAGACCCCTACCCGCTCCCACGCCGAACGGCCTTCACCAGCTTCGGACTCGATCAACAACCACAGATCCCGTCCGCCCGCCAGGAACGCACCCTGATCCCCTTGGTGGAGGGCAGGTAAGAAGCGAAGCCTTCCAAGCACGGCTCAGCACCCGCGACGGCAAGAAGCCGCTGGAGATCACCCGGGCCATCGGCGTTTCCTGCGGGCCGCCACCCGGGCTGCCGTGGGGAATGGTTTTTCGCCCCCTCCGCCCCTACCCAACCCGTACCTGGGGGCTCCGCCCCCAGACCCCCGCTCGCCCGAAGGCCTCGTCCTCAAACGCCGGACGGGCTGGATGGTGACTCCCTGGGCTGAAAAGCGCAGCCCCCACGGGTGGGAGGGGGATCGGGACGGCACAGGCTCGTCCTCAAACGCCGGACGGGCTGGATGGTGACTCCCTGGGCTGAATGCGTAGCCCCCGCGGGTGGGTGGGGGATCGGGACGGCACCGCCCCGCCCACCGGACGCCGTAGGCGTTCGAGGAGCGGGGCCCGGTCCGGAGGGAGCGCCCCCCACCACACCCCCCGCTGCCGCCCACCGGCGGGAGGGGGCGTGCCGGTACGTCCAAAGCCCGTCGCGTACGCCCGCGTCACCGGACGCTTCACTGCCCGGCCAACGTCTGATCCGGCGGCGACGGGCGGACGTACCGGCACGCCCCCGACCCACCCACCCGGCATCAGCCCCCACCTACACCCGCGGCTGCATCGTCAACCACGGCCTAGAACACGGGCGTGCCGTCCCGAGTCAGCTTCCAGTCCACCGAAGCGAACTCCGCCGGGTTCAGCGACCCCTTCGCGGTCACCCACTCCGCGATCCGCGTGCGGATCTCCGTCGACTCGGCCCACACCTCGGTAGCCGACGCCACATGCGGGAAGGCGCCGCCGCCATTGGCGCGGTAGTTGTTCACCGCCAGCACGAACTGCTGCGCGTCGTCCAGCGCCGCACCGTTGTACGTCAGGTTCTTGATCCGCGAACCCTCGGCCTGCGCGATGTCGATGTCGTACCGCAGCCCCGACACGTAGTCGTAGTTGTAGTCCGGCCGGTTGTTCGCGTTCGTCAGCTTCGCCGTGTCGATCACCGCGTCCGCCGCCGTCCGCACGAAGTAGTTCGCCGAGTACTCCAGGTACGCCCGCACCTGCGCGCCCGTCATCACCTTCGCGACCAGCGTGTTGTCGTACACGTACAGGCTCGACAGATCCCGGATCGTCACATTGCCGGCCGGGATCTCCGAGGTGCGCGAGAACGGCGAGGCCTGCGCGATCACCGGCAGCGAGGCGTACTCCGTGCCCACGAGCGCCGCCTTGACGACGTCCTCCTGCACCTTGGTGATCAGGTCGATGATCGCGGCGTCCTTGTACCGCGCCTCGACCGTAGTCAGCGTCTCCGTGGCCGTGCCGACCACCTGGTTGACGTACGCGACGACCACGTCGTGCTCGTCCTTGAGCAGCTTGGTGATCTTCGGGTCGTCGACGACCGAGTTCGAGTTGCGGACCGACGCCGCCACCGACTCGACCGTCCACCGGCCCTTCTCGAAAACCAGCTCGAAGTCGAAGAGGGACAGGCGCTCCGCGTAGGCCAGCGGCTCCGAGAGAACCACCGTCTTGCCGGTCGCGGTGTTGGTGACCTTCAGCTCGGGAATCTCCACATGCGCGTGCCCGACCAGAATCGCGTCGATCCCCGGCACCTGCTGCGCCACCAACCCCGCCGAGTTCTCGACGTACGGCAGCTGATCACCGTACGAGGACGTGCCCGACGAACCGGAGTGCGCCGACACGACCACCACGTCCGCCCCCATCGACCGCAGCTTCGGCACCCACTTCGCCGCCTGCTCCTCCAGCCCCGGGAACGTCAACTTGCCCTGGACATAGGCCTTGTCCCAGATCGCGATACCGGGGTTGGTGAGACCGAGAACGGCGACCTTGACCGGCGGCGCACCCTTCACGTGGAACGTCTTCATGAAGTACGGCGGGAAAGCCGGCTTCAGCGTCTTCGCGTCCAGCGCGTTGGCGCCGAGCAGCGGGAAACGGCACTGCTCCTCGAACTTCCGCAGCGTCTCGATGCCGTAATTGAACTCGTGGTTGCCAAGGGCCACCGCGTCATAGCCGATCGCGTTCATCGCCTGCGCCATCGGGTGGACAGGACCGCCCTTGGCGGTGATCGGGTCGACCTTCGCGTAGTAGTACGTCAGGGGAGTGCCCTGAATCGTGTCGCCCGCGTCCAGAAGCAGCGTGTTGCCACGGCCCTTCTCCTTGCGGACCGCGTTCACCAGCGTCGAAATCCGCGCCAGCCCCTGCGCGTTGCCCGCCGTGTCCTTGTACTCCGCGTCCTTGAAGTAGTCCCAGTTGAAAACATGACCGTGCAGATCGGTCGTGCCCATCACCGTCAGGGAGTACCGCTTCACGGGCTTCCCGCCCTTCTTCGCCTCAGCAGCCGTGGCAGCCGGAGCCGCCACCGCCCCGGCGAGCGCGACCCCCGCCCCCGTCACGGCGGACTTCTTCAGGAACTTACGGCGGTTCAACGACATCTCAGCGACTCCTCAGGAAACGGTCAACGACGCGCGTAGATTCTGGCCCACGAGCCACCACCGCAACAGGTCCGGGAGGTTTCGATCTGGTGACCTGTGGGCATTCCAACCGGCCTCTCAGTGACAGAGTGGGACGTATGGCACCCACCGCAGAGGAACCCCAACCCGCCCTCCCCTACGGCACTCCCGACTCACCCCGCATCGCCGTCCGCGGCGAAGCCCGCCTGGAGGTCGATCCCGAGATCGCCCGCATCGGCATCACCGTCACCGCACGCGGCACCGACCGCCGCGACGCCCTCACCGACCTCACCCGCCGCAACACCACCGCGCTGGACCTCGTGAAGTCGTACGGCGACGCGGTCGAGCACGTGGAGACCGGTGCCTTCTCCATCAGCCCCGAACTCACCAAGCACGGCCGCGGCGAACGCATCCGCGCCTATCACGGCCGCGTCCACATCACCGCCGAACTCACCGACTTCACGGCCCTCGGGGAGCTGACGACCCGGCTCGCGGACCTCGACCTCACCCGCGTCGACGGACCCTGGTGGGCCCTGCGCCCCGACTCGCCGTCCTACCGCCAGGCCCGCCGGCAAGCCGTCCACGAAGCCGTCCAGCGCGCCCGCGAATACGCCGAGGCCCTCGGCACCACCCTCTCCGCCCTCGTCGAACTCGCCGACATCGGCGCCGAGAACGCCGCACCGCCCTACCCCGCGGCGCCCGGCCGCGCCATGCGCTCCATGGCCTACGCCGCGGACACCGCCGAAGAGGCCGCCCCCCTGGACCTGGAACCCCAACGCCAGCGTGTCTACGCGCAAGTCAACGCCCGATTCACCATGGCGCCACCCCAGCTCTAGTCCTGCTCCAGTCCTGCTCCAGTCCTGCGGAGAAGTATTCGGAATTGTGGCCGAGGGCGTACTGAAAGCGACCACCGGCGCTCATCAGAGCACCCCGGCGCACAATTCAACGCTTGTCAATAACCCTTCACGCAAAGGTTGTTGAGTAGTCATGCGGCACCAATTCCCTACCCGCCGGTAAGGCCTACGCTCGAAACATGCGCCGAGCAAAGATCGTCTGTACCTTGGGCCCCGCCACCGACTCGTACGACCAGATCAAGGCACTGGTCGAAGCCGGAATGGACGTAGCCCGCTTCAACCTCAGCCACGGCAGCTACGCCGACCACGAGGAGCGCTACCAGCGCGTACGCAAGGCCTCCGACGAGTCCGGCCGCAGCGTCGGCGTCCTCGCCGACCTTCAAGGCCCGAAGATCCGACTCGGCCGCTTCACCGAAGGCCCCGTACTGCTTGAACGCGGAGACACCTTCACCATCACCGTCGAAGAAGGCTTCGAGGGCGACCGCCAGACCTGCGGCACCACCTACGCGGGACTGGCGGGAGACGTCACCACCGGAGAGCGCATCCTCGTCGACGACGGCAAGGTCTGCCTCGAAGTCACCGCCGTCGACGGCCCCCGCGTCCACACCACCGTCATCGAAGGCGGCATGGTCTCGGACAACAAGGGCCTCAACCTCCCCGGCGTCGCCGTCTCCGTCCCCGCCCTCTCCGACAAGGACGAAGCGGACCTCCGCTGGGCCCTGCGTATCGGATGCGACGTCATCGCCCTGTCGTTCGTCCGCAGCGGCCGCGACATCGAGGACGTCCACCGCATCATGGACGAGGAAGGCCGCCGCCTTCCCGTGATCGCCAAGGTGGAGAAGCCGCAGGCCGTCGAGAACATCGACGACATCGTCGCCGCCTTCGACGGCATCATGGTCGCCCGCGGCGACCTCGGCGTCGAAATGCCTCTGGAACAGGTCCCGATCGTCCAGAAGCGCGCGATCAAGCTGGCCAAGCGCAACGCCAAGCCCGTCATCGTCGCCACCCAGATGCTCGACTCGATGATCGAGAACTCCCGCCCCACCCGCGCGGAGGCCTCCGACGTCGCGAACGCCGTCATCGACGGCACCGACGCCGTGATGCTCTCCGGCGAGACCAGCGTCGGGAAGTACCCCATCGAGACCGTCCGCACGATGGGCCGGATCGTCGAAGCCGCCGAAGAGGACATCCTCGAAAAGGGCCTCCCGCCCCTGACGGAACGCAACAAGCCCCGCACCCAGGGCGGCGCCGTGGCTCGTGCCGCCGCGGAGATGGGCGACTTCCTCGGCGCCAAGTTCCTGGTCGCCTTCACGCAGTCCGGGGACACCGTCCGCCGTCTCTCCCGCTACCGCTCCCCGATCCCGCTGCTCGCCTTCACGCCGGCCCCGGAGACCCGCTCCCAGCTCAACCTCACCTGGGGCGTCGAAACCTTCCTGGGCCCGCACGTCGACTCCACCGACGCGATGGTCGACCAGGTCGACGAGCTGCTCCTGAAGTACGGCCGCTGCGAGAAGGGCGACATCGTCGTCATCACGGCCGGCTCCCCGCCCGGGGTCTCGGGCTCGACGAACCTCGTGCGGGTGCATCACATCGGCGAGGACGACAGCCCCAAGTAGGCGGGCACGCTGTGTCACCGACCGTGGCAGCGTGCAGCAAAAAGCGGAGGCTCACGAGATGTGAGCCTCCGCTTACGCGCAAAATGTGCCGGGTGCGGGATTCGAACCCGCAAGCCCTCTCAGGCAGAGGTGTTTGAGACCTCCGTGTATGCCGTTCCACCAACCCGGCTCAAGTGGCTGCCCGGAAGCATACCGGGTCACCGCAGCTTGCTGCAGCTAGGTAGGCTCTTGGGCAGCAGCACTGCCCGGCCCGTAATGAGGAGCCCCCGTGACCGCCCCCGAGTCGCCCCAGCCCGTAGACGCGCCCGACGACGACAAGTCGCACGTGCCTCCGCTGACGACCCGCGTCGTCATCGCTGAGGACGAGGCGCTGATTCGTCTCGACCTCAAAGAGATGCTGGAGGAAGAGGGCTACAGCGTCGTAGGAGAGGCGGGCGACGGTGAGCAGGCGGTCGAGCTGGCCCGGGAGCACAAGCCCGACCTGGTGATCCTCGACGTGAAGATGCCCAAGCTCGACGGCATCTCGGCGGCGGAGAAGATCGCCGAGGAGGGCATCGCCCCGGTGCTCATGCTGACCGCCTTCTCGCAGCGCGACCTGGTCGAGCGGGCGCGCGACGCCGGCGCGATGGCGTACCTGGTGAAGCCGTTCAGCAAGAGCGACGTGGTGCCCGCGATCGAGATGGCGGTCTCGCGGTTCACGGAGCTGAAGCAGCTCGAGCAGGAGGTCGCGGACCTCAGCCAGCGGCTGGAGACCCGGAAGCTGGTCGACCGTGCGAAGTCGGTTCTGCAGACCCAGTACGGACTGACGGAGCCGGCCGCGTTCCGGTGGATCCAGAAGACCTCGATGGACCGGCGTATGTCCATGCAGCAGGTCGCCGAGGCGGTCATCCAGGACGCCGAGGAGAAGAAGTCCGCGAAGGGCTAGCCCGACGCGTGGAACGGAAGAGGCCCGCACCCCCGGCAAGGGGGTGCGGGCCTTCTCGTACGCGCGGAAGGAGCTAGTCCTCGCCCAGGTACGCCTTCCGGACCGACTCGTCGTGCAGGAGGTCCTGCCCGGCGCCGGAGAGGACGATGCTGCCCACCTCCATGACGTGTCCGTGGTCGGCGAGGGAGAGCGCCGCCTGGGCGTTCTGCTCGACGAGGAGGATCGTCGTGCCCTGGGACTTGAGCTCGGCGATGGTCGACATGATCTTCTGCATCATGATCGGCGAGAGGCCCATGGAGGGTTCGTCGAGCATGAGCAGCTTGGGCTGGGACATCAGCGCCCGGCCCATGGCCAGCATCTGCTGCTCACCGCCGGAGAGGGTTCCCGCGGCCTGCTTCCTGCGCTCCCCGAGGATGGGGAAGAGGTCGTAGGCGCGCTGGATGTCCTTCGCGATGGCCGGCTTGTCGTCGCGCAGGAAGGCACCGAGCCGCAGATTGTCCTCGATGGTCATGCGGGGAAAGATGTGCCGACCCTCGGGGGAGTGGGCGAGCCCCAGCGAGACGATCTGGTGGGCGGGGGTCTTCTTCAGCGACTTGCCCTGGAACTTGATCTGGCCGCCGACGGGCTTGAGGAGGCCGGACAGGGTGCGCAGGGTGGTGGTCTTGCCGGCGCCGTTGGTGCCGATGAGGGTGACCACCTCGCCGGCCTCGACCTTGAACGAGATGCCCTTGACGGCTTCGATCTTGCCGTAGGCGACTCGGAGGTCCTCGACTTCGAGCAGTGCGGTCATCGGTCGTTCTCCTTGCCGGGCGCGGCGTCCGTCGTGGTGTCGGCGTTCGCCTCGGCGGCTTCGACCTCGGCGAGCTCTTCGTGACCGGGGGCGTCCTCGAAGGGCTCGCCGAGGTAGGCGGCGATGACGCGCTCGTCGCCCTGGACGGTTTCGCTGTCGCCCTCGACGAGCTTCTCGCCCTGGACGAGGACGGCGACGCGGTCGCAGAGGTTGAAGATGAACCGCATGTCGTGCTCGATGACGAGGATGGCGATGCCCATGTCCCGGATCGCGAAGACGAGTTCCTCGGTGGCCCGGGTCTCCTGCGGGTTCATGCCGGCGGTGGGCTCGTCGAGAAGGAGCAGGCCCGGCTCGCTGGCCAGGGCTCGTGCGATCTCGAGCTTGCGCTGCTCGCCGTAGGGGAGGTTCCTGGCGAGGTGGTCGCGCTTGGCGGCCAGGCCGATGAACTCCAGGAGCTCCATCGCGCGCTCTTCGGAGGCCTTCTCGGCCTTCTTGAAGCCGGGTCCGCGCAGGAGGGCCGACCAGAGGCCTTCCTTGGTGCGGGTGTGGCGGCCCACGAGCACGTTCTCCAGGACCGTCATGTTGGCGAAGAGACGGATGTTCTGGAAGGTACGGGCGACGCCGGCCGCGGTGACCTTGAAGGACTTCGGCGGCAGGACGGTGCCCTTGTAGCGGACCTCTCCCTCGGTGGGGATGTAGAGCCCGGTGAGGCAGTTGAAGAAGGTCGTCTTGCCGGCGCCGTTGGGGCCGATCAGTCCGACGATCTCGCCGCTGTTGACGGTGAGGTCGACATTGCGTACGGCGGTGAGGCCGCCGAAGCGCATGGTGACGCCACGGGCGTCGAGTACGACTTCGCCGGGGGAGTTGGCGCCGGAGGAGGCTGCCGGGGTGGTGGTCTCGGTAGTCATGGTGGTCAGACCCCTGCCTTGCTGAGGACTGTGGGTGCTTCCGCGTCTTCGTGGAATTCGAGCTGGCGGCGCCGGTTCGGGATGAGGCCCTCAGGGCGGAAGCGCATCAGCAGGACGAGCGCGAGGCCGAAGGCGAGGAGCTGGTAGTCGTCCAGGAACTGGAGCTTGGCCGGGATGAGGTAGAGCAGTGCGGCGCCGACGAGCGGTCCGCTGATGGTGCCCATGCCGCCGAGGACGACTGCCGCGAGCAGGAACGCCGAGTTGGGGGGGACGACGTTGGCGAAGGTGTACTGCTCGGGGGTCACGGTGTAGGTGACGTGTGCCTGCACCGTACCCGCGAGGCCGGCGAGAGCGGCGCCGAGGGCGAAGGCGATGAGCTTGACCCGGAAGCCGTTGATGCCCATGGCCAGAGCGGCGGTCTCATCCTCACGGATGGCGATCCAGGCGCGGCCGATGCGGGAGTCGCTGCTGCGCCGGAAGACGATCACGACGACGAACGTGATGAGGAGCATCAGCAGGAAGTAGTTGGCGAATCGGGCGATGGTGAACCCGGCAAAGCTGTGTTCCGCGCCGAAGTCGAAGCCCAGGATGTTGAGGTTCGGGATCGACGCGATGCCGTTGGAGCCGTTGGTGATGTCCGGGCCCGAGGTGCCGTCCATGTTGAGGACGGCGATGCGGAAGATCTCACCGAAGCCGAGGGTCACGATGGCGAGGTAGTCGCCGCGGAGCCGCAGGGTGGGCGCGCCGATGAGGACGCCGAAGACCATGGCGACGGCGGCGCCGAGCAGGGCCGAGGCCCAGAACGGGAAGTGGACGTCGAACGGCGAGGACGGGGAACCGGAGACCATGGCCGCGGTGTAGGCGCCGACACCGAGGAAGGCGACGTATCCGAGGTCGAGGAGGCCGGCGAGGCCGACGACGATGTTCAGGCCGAGGGCGACGGTGGCGAAGATCAGGATGTAGACGCCGATCGTCGCGTACTGGTCGTCGGACTGGGTGAAGGGGAAGGCGGCGGCGGCGAGGAACGCGCCGAGCATCGTCACGTTGCGGTGCTTCGCGGTGAGCGCGGAGATCCGGCTGACGAGGCCCGCCTTGGCGGCGGCGGCGAAGGCGAAGCCCGTGGTGATGAGGAAGCCGACGAAGAGCTCGTCGTACTCGGTGCCGATGCCGTACGTGAAGACGATCAGACCCAGGGCGAGCGCCGCGACGATGATCAGGATCTCGGCGTACGAGGGCAGCTTGCGGGCCGGGGCGGGGGTGCCGGAGGCGAAGGCCGCCTTGATGACACTGACCTGGTTGCGTACGTCGAGGAGAAGCCGCTCGCGGGGGGTGTCCTCGGGGTCGGCGATGTCGGGTTCCGGCCGCTGGAACGGCAGGGAGAGAGCGCCGAGGAGGGAGCCGAGGGTGGCGATCGCGACGATGTAGCCGCCGGGTTCGAGGTTGACGATCCCGCCGAGCTGGACGGTGATCGCGATGACTGTGAACCAGGCGGTGGCGAAGGTGCCGAGCGCGGCGAGCTTCAGGGCGCTGGAGGCGCCCGCGGGTACCAGCCAGCCCAGGCCCTTGACGCCGTACGAGGCGAGGCCGAACAGGGTGGTGAGGGCGCCGCCGATGAGGACGAGGACCTGGAGGCCGCCCGGGTAGCCGTAGACGGTGAGGTCACCGGGGAACTCGTCGGTCCAGGTCCAGGCGAGGAAGGCGGAGACGACGGCGAGTGCGCCGCCACCGGTGGCGAGGGCGCGGCCGATGGTGGGGGGGATGGCGACGAGGCCCTTGAGCTCTCCCGGGTTCGGGGTGCTGGGCGTCTCGGGAGCGGTGGTCTGTGTGGTCATCGGTGTCACGCCCTGTCCGCCACGCGCTCACCGAGCAGGCCCTGTGGCCTGAACAGGAGTACGAGGATGAGAAGTACGAAGGCCCAGACGTTGGCCCAGGACTGGCCGCCGAGCTGCGACATTCCGGGGACGTCGGCGATGTAGGCGGTGGCCATGGTTTCGGCGAGGCCCAGGACGAGGCCGCCGATCATGGCTCCGTAGATGTTGCCGATGCCACCGAGGACCGCGGCGGTGAAGGCCTTGAGGCCCAGGATGAAGCCCATCCGGAAGTTGATCTCGCCGTACTTGAACCCGTAGGCCACGCCCCCGATGGCGGCGAAGGCGGCGCCGAGGGCGAACGCGACCACGATGATGCGGTCGGTGTTGATGCCCATGAGCTTGGCGGTGTCCGGGTCCTGGGCGGTGGCCTGCATGCCGCGTCCGGTGCGGGTCTTCATCACGAAGTAGGCGAGGATCGCCATGCTGATGGGGGCGGCGACGAAGAGGAAGATGTCGCCGGTCTGGATGGTGACGCTGCCGATCTCGAAGGGCCCGCCGGGGATGCTCGGGAAGATGATGGCGGACTTGGCGTCCGGGTACCAGGCCCACACCGCCTGCTGGAGGGCGAGGGAGAGGCCGATGGCGGTGATGAGGGGGGCGAGGCGTGGTGCGCTGCGCAGCGGTCGGTAGGCGAACCGTTCGGCTCCCACAGCGACCGTGGTGGAGACGACGATGGCGCCGATGAGCATCAGGGGCAGCGCGAGCCACATGGTGGTGCCGTCGGGCAG
Source organism: Streptomyces sp. NBC_00554 (assembly GCF_041431135.1). Taxonomy (NCBI): domain Bacteria; kingdom Bacillati; phylum Actinomycetota; class Actinomycetes; order Kitasatosporales; family Streptomycetaceae; genus Streptomyces; species Streptomyces sp. NBC_00554. The sequence continues at coordinate 7,609,005 of NZ_CP107799.1, forward strand.
GATGTACAGGTAGACCGTGAGAGCGCCGAAGGCCCCGGTCATGAAGATCTCGCCGTGGGCGAAGTTGATGAGCTGGACGATGCCGTAGACCATTGTGTAGCCGATGGCGACGAGCCCGTACATGGATCCCAGTAGCAGGCCATTGACCAGCTGCTGCGGCAGTTCGTTCACCGCATGTCCTCCGAGACGTTCGGACGTCGGATGTTCGACGAGTGGGGGCTGGATGCGAGTCCGCGCGGGGCGCCTGTGGTGCAGCGCCCCGCGCGGCTCGTCTGTGGTGCGGGTGGGGGTCAGCCTGTGTAGGTGCCGGACTTCACGGCCTTCCAGGCGCCGTTCTCGACCGCGTAGACGGTGAGCTGCTTGTTGGTCGCGTCACCGAACTCGTCGAAGGAGACCTTGCCGGTCACACCGTCGAAGGAGACGTTCTGCATGGCAGCGGTGACCTTGGCGCGGGCGTCGGACGGAAGCTTGCCGTCGTTGTCGTCGACGACCTTCTTCACGGCCTCGATGATCGCCCAGGCCGAGTCGTAGGAGTAGCCGCCGTACGCCTCGTAGGCGTCCTTGTAGCCCGCGGCCTTGTAGTTGGCGACGAACTCCTTGGCGGAGGCGAGCTCCTCGACCGGCGCGCCGACCGAGGTGGCGAGGTCGCCGGTGGCCGTGGAGCCGGCCAGCTTGATGAAGTCGGCGCTGTAGATGCCGTCACCGCCGACCACCGGGATCTTGGCGCCCGCGGCCTTGATCTGCTTGCTGAGCGGGCCGGCCTGCGGGTACTCGCCGCCGTAGTAGACGACGTCCGCGCCGGAGCTCTTCACCTGGGTGGCGACCGCGGAGAAGTCCTTGGTCTCGGGGTCGATGTGCTGCGTGCCGACCACAGTGCCGCCGAGCTTCTTGAACTCCTCGGTGAAGGTGGCGGCCAGACCGGCGCCGTAGGTCTTCTTGTCGTCGATGACGAAGACCTTCTTCTTCTTGGAGTCGTTGTAGACGTACTGCGCGGCGAACGGGCCCTGGATGGCGTCCGTGGTCGCGGTGCGGAAGTACGACGCGTACGGGCGCTTCTTCGTGCCGGTGTTCCACTCCGTGCCCTGGGTCAGGGCCGGGTTGGTGTTGGCGGGAGAGACCTCGACGAGCTTGTTGTCGTCGAAGATCTTCTGCATGGACTCGGCGACGGAGGAGTTCAGCGGTCCGACTACGCCGAGGACCTCCTTGTCGGCGACGAGCTTGGAGGCGTTCTGCTGGCCCGAGGAGGGCAGCGCCTGGTCGTCGAGGGCCTCGATCTTGAAGGTGACGCCGTCGACGTACTTCTGCTCGTTGGCCTGCTTGGTCGCGAGGTCCACGGAGTTCTTGATGCCGAGGCCCAGAGCGGACAGGTCGCCGGTCAGCGGGGCGTCGATGCCTATGGTGACGGTGGTGCCACTGTCACCGGAGCCCGAGCCGCCGTCGTCGTCGCGCGAGCCGCAGGCGGTAAGGGTGAGTGCTCCCGCCGCCAGCGCGGCGGTGATGGCGATGAACGAACGTTGACGCACGGTCAGTCCTTTCCCTGGCGCGGCCCTCCCCCATGGAAGCGGCCGAGTCGAGCGCTGAGCTGAGCCGAAATGATTTCGAATCCCTGGCGCGGTGACTGGGCGTGACTCTAAGCGGGTGATGGGAACAACGAGGAGGGTCTGGGGAAGGCTGTGACGCTCTTGTTATGACACGAGGTAATGCAGAGCGGTACTGAGTGGGTGGAACAGCGGAATTCCGGCTGATTCGCCCTGTCCGCATGTTGAGAACGCGCAGGACCCGGAGGGGTGTGTTCAGGAGTGTTCTAGGACTTTGGTGATGACATGGAATTGTTGCCGCAGGCTACCTGGAGTGCTTCCGAGAGGTCTTGTGCGTATAGCTCACCCAGGATGAAGCTGTGCACTTGTATTGCGTGCGTATTACGCAGAGTTACGTCCAGGAAAGGGAACCCGGCGTTCCGGGGCACTTTCGCGCATTCGTTGACGTGCACGGTGATCGTGATCCTGTGAGGAAAACCGGCCCTTGTCCGGAACGGAGGGTGCGGATCCGAGGTGAGGGAGAAGCCGGCGGAGGGCTGATCGATCCGCAACACGGTGACCGGAGGGCCGGAACTCACGGTGAGCTCCACCGCGAAGGTGAAGGCCCCGCGCGGATGGTTCGGGGACGGGCCCTCCTTGCCCGCGTAAACGACCTCGGTCACCTGGGACGGGTAGGGCGGGGCGGGGGCCGGAGGCTGCCGGGGCCGGGTGGCGTAGAGATAGCCGCCGACGACGAGGACGGCGGCGGACATCCCGGCGGCGAGCGCGGCGCGGCGGTGCCGGGCGTACAGCTGCATGAGCGGCCCGCGCGGGGCCTCGGGGGGCCGTGGGGTCTCCGGATCCGGGGTGTCCCGTGCGTGGGTGCCTTCGCCCGGTTCGACGGGACCGATGTCGCTCACTGCCAGGGACCTCCGCTCGGGGCGCCGTCGCGGTAGCGCTCCGCGCACAGTTCGCGCGCCCGGCGGTCGATCAACAGCTCGGCCGCCTCCTCGCCCTTGCGCTTCTCCTCGGCCCGGGCGGCGTCCACGACCTTCACCAGGATCTCGTACTGCCCGTTGGACAGGCCCATCGACTGGTAGTCCCCGTAGGAGTCCTGGTCCAGCGCCTCCCGCGACCAGTACGAGACGAGTTGGGCGCACAGGTCCTCGGGAGGCGTGACCTCGGGGGAGGGGGAACCGGACGGAGACGGGGTGCCGGAGCCGGTCCGCGAGGCCGTCGTCGTCCCGTCCTTCGCGCCGGATTCCCCGCATCCGGTGAGCAGGACGCCGGTGAGAAGAGCCAGTCCTGTCCCGAGCGCTGCCCGCGTCCAGCCGGCCCCTGCCGTTCCCATACCTTGACGCTAAGGGGCCGGGTGCCCGGGATCAACGGATGCGGACCGGACAGGATGGAGGACCGTGAACTGGAACGAGCACCTCGACGAGTACTGCGAGCGAGGGTCGGCGGCCTTCTGGGCCGAACCCGTCAACGCGTTGACCAATCTGGCCTTCCTCGTCGCGGCGTTGGCGATCTGGCGCATCCTCAGGCCCTGTCGGTCCGTGCCCGCGAGCATCGGGCTGCTGGCTCCGCTCATGGCACTCATCGGCATCGGCAGCTTCGCCTTCCACACACTGGCGACGCGGTGGTCCCAGGCGCTGGACGTCGTGCCCATCACGCTGTTCGTGCTCTTCTGCCTCGGGTGCGTCCTGCGCTGGTTCTACGGCCTCGCCTGGCGGCGGTGCGTGCTGGGAGTGGCCGGTTTCGGGGCCTTCACCGCCGTGTTCGGCGTGCCGGCCGGCGAGTTGATCCCCAACCGCTCCGGCATGTACGTCCCCGTGCTGCTGCTGATGACCGGCCTGGCGGTGACGCTGCGAGGATCCGCGGACGCGGGCCGGGCCGCCCACTGGCGGCAATTCGCCCTGGCGGCTGTGGTGTTCGCCCTCGCGCTGTCCGCCCGCACCGTGGACCAGGAGATCTGCGGGGCGTTCCCGCTCGGCACGCACTTCCTGTGGCACACCCTCGACGGCGTACTGGTCTTCCTGGTGTCCCGCGCCCTTGTCAGCCGCTGGCGCCAACTTGCGGACGCCGACCGGGACCCGCTCGCCGCCCCCGCTCCGTAGCGGCCGCGGAGGAGCCGCCCGGCACCGGCGGGTGCCACCGCCGGCCGGTGCCGAGGCGTCCGCGTCAGCCGGTGGGTGCGTCCTTGAGCATGCAGGTCAGCCGGGCGGAGCAGACGCGCTTGCCGGCCTCGTCCGTGATGACGATCTCGTACGTCGCCGAGGACCTCCCGCGGTGCACGGGCGTGGCCACACCCGTGACAAGGCCGGAGCGCACCCCGCGGTGGTGCGTGCAGTTCAGGTCGACCCCCACGGCGAGCTTGGAGCTGCCGCCGTGCAGCATCGCGCCGACGGAGCCGATGGTCTCCGCGAGGACGGCGGAGGCGCCGCCGTGCAGGAGGCCGTAGGGCTGGGTGTTGCCCTCCACCGGCATCGTGCCCACGACCCGCTCGGCGGAGGCTTCGAGGATCTGCACGCCCATGCGCTGGCCGAGGTGGCCCGCCGAGAAGAGTGCGGGCAGGTCGACGCCGAGCGCCGCGTACTCGTCGATGACCTCTTGCGGGAACTTCACGGTGTGCTGCTCGCCCATCGGGCCCGACTCCGTCCGTCGTGGATCACTGTGTGCGGATCGTTGTGGATCGATCCCACCGGCTCACTGAGCAAACGCTCAGTCGGTTGCCGATTGTTCCAGACGTACGACGACGGATTTGCTGGCAGGGGTGTTGCTGGTGTCGGCGGTCGCGTCCAGCGGGACCAGGACATTGGTCTCCGGGTAGTAGGCGGCCGCGCAGCCCCGGGCGGTGGGGTAGTGCACGACGCGGAAGCCGGGCGCGCGGCGTTCGACGCCGTCCCTCCACTCGCTGACCAGATCGACGTATGAGCCGTCGGCGAGGCGGAGTCCGGCGGCGTCCTCCGGGTTGACGAGGACGACCCGGCGGCCGTTCTTGATGCCCCGGTAGCGGTCGTCCAGGCCGTAGATCGTGGTGTTGTACTGGTCGTGCGAGCGCAGGGTCTGCAGGAGCAGCCGGCCCTCGGGGAGCTTCGGGTACTCCACGGGCGCGGCCGTGAAGTTGGCCTTGCCGGTGGCCGTGGGGAAGCGGCGCTCATCGCGCGGGGCGTGCGGGAGCGCGAAGCCCGAAGGGTTCGCCACGCGTGCGTTGAAGTCCTCGAAGCCGGGGATCACGCGCGCGATGCGGTCGCGGACGGTCGCGTAGTCCTTCTCGAACTCCTCCCAGGGCGTACGGGATTCATGGCCGAGCACGCGACGCGCGAGCCGGGCGACGATGGCCGGCTCGGACAGCAGGTGCTCGCTCGCGGGCTCCAGGCGGCCGCGTGAGGCGTGCACCATGCCCATGGAGTCCTCCACGGTCACGAACTGCTCGCCGCTGCCCTGGAGATCACGCTCGGTGCGCCCGAGGGTCGGCAGGATCAGGGCACGCGCGCCGGTGACCGCGTGCGAGCGGTTCAGCTTCGTCGACACGTGCACGGTGAGGCGGGCGCGGCGCATGGCCGCCTCGGTCACCTCGGTGTCGGGCGACGCCGACACGAAGTTGCCGCCCATCGCGAAGAAGACCTTCGCGTCGCCGTCGCGCAGCGCGCGGATGGCCCGTACGACGTCGTAGCCGTGCTCGCGCGGCGGCGCGAACCCGAACTCCCTCTCCAGGGCGTCCAGGAAGGCTGCGGAGGGCCGCTCGAAGATGCCCATCGTGCGGTCGCCCTGCACGTTCGAGTGGCCGCGGACCGGGCACACGCCCGCTCCGGGGCGGCCGATGTTGCCGCGCAGCAGAAGGAAGTTGACGACCTCGCGGATCGTCGGCACGGCGTGCTTGTGCTGGGTGAGGCCCATGGCCCAGCACACGATGGTGCGCTTCGAGGCGAGGATCAGGCGAAGGGCTTCGTCGATCTTCTCCCGGGTGAGGCCGGTCGCGGTGAGGGTCTCGTCCCAGTCGGCTTCCCGGGCGGCCTCGGCGAACTCCTCGTAGCCGTGGGTGTGTTCGCCGATGAAGTCCTCGTCGAGGGCGCCTTCCGTCTCCAGGATCAGCTTGTTGAGGAGGCGGAAGAGTGCCTGGTCGCCGCCGAGGCGGATCTGCAGGAACAGGTCGGTGAGTGCGGCGCCCTTGAGCATGCCCTGGGGGGTCTGCGGGTTCTTGAAGCGCTCCATGCCCGCCTCGGGCAGCGGGTTGACCGTGATGATCTTCGCGCCGTTGGCCTTGGCCTTCTCCAGGGCGGAGAGCATGCGGGGGTGGTTCGTGCCCGGGTTCTGCCCGGCGACGATGATCAGGTCCGCCTTGTAGAGATCGTCCAGCAGGACGCTGCCCTTGCCGATGCCGATGGTCTCGTTGAGGGCGGAACCCGACGACTCGTGGCACATGTTGGAGCAGTCCGGCAGGTTGTTCGTGCCGAGCTCGCGGGCGAACAGCTGGTAGAGGAAGGCCGCTTCGTTGCTCGTGCGCCCGGAGGTGTAGAAGAGGGCCTCGTCGGGGGAGCCGAGCGCGGCGAGTTCCTCGGCGACGATGTCGAAGGCCCGCTCCCAGGGCACCGCTTCGTAGTGCTCGGCGCCCTCCGCCAGGTACATGGGGTGGGTGAGGCGGCCCTGCTGGCCCAGCCAGTAGCCGCTGCGGGTGGCGAGGTCGGCCACGCTGTGGGCGGCGAAGAAGTCCGGGGTGACCCGGCGCAGGGTGGCCTCCTCGGCGACCGCCTTCGCGCCGTTCTCGCAGAACTCCGCCGCGTGCCGGTGCTCCGGCTCCGGCCAGGCGCAGCCCGGGCAGTCGAACCCGTCCTTCTGGTTGACCCGCAGGAGGGTGAGCGCGGTACGGCGCACGCCCATCTGCTGCTGGGCCATGCGCAGGGTGTGCCCGATGGCGGGCAGTCCCGCTGCCGCGTGCTTCGGCTCGGCGACCTGCGGCGCGTCCTGAACCGGATCGCTCTTGGGCGGCTTGCTGGCCATCGCGGGGACCCCTTCACCTGCACGTGTGATGCACATCCACCTGCGTGTGTGATGCACGTCTCCGATCCTCGCACGAGGCGCTGACAACGACCGTGCCGGACCGCGACGGCTCTCAGTGTCAGTGCCACGTGGCAGGATCGGGGTCGTGGCAGAAACAGCATCGAAGAAGAGCGACAAGACCTCCGGCGAGACGCGTCCCCGGCTGATGCTCATGGACGGGCACTCGCTGGCGTACCGCGCGTTCTTCGCGCTGCCCGCGGAGAACTTCACGACCGCGACGGGCCAGCCGACGAACGCGATCTACGGCTTCGCGTCGATGCTGGCGAACACGCTGCGCGACGAGGCGCCCACGCACTTCGCGGTGGCGTTCGACGTCTCCCGCAAGACGTGGCGCTCCGAGGAGTTCACCGAGTACAAGGCGAACAGGTCCAAGACCCCCGACGAGTTCAAGGGCCAGGTCGAGCTGATCGGCGAGCTGCTCGACGCGATGCACGCCGAGCGGTTCGCGGTCGACGGCTTCGAGGCCGACGACATCATCGCGACGCTCGCCACGCAGGCCGAGGCCGCGGGGTTCGAGGTGCTGATCGTCACCGGCGACCGCGACTCCTTCCAGCTGGTCTCCGAGCACACGACGGTGCTGTACCCGACGAAGGGCGTCTCGGAGCTGACCCGCTTCACTCCGGAGAAGGTCTTCGAGAAGTACGGGCTGACGCCGGCCCAGTACCCCGACTTCGCGGCGCTGCGCGGCGACCCGTCCGACAACCTGCCGGGCATCCCCGGCGTCGGTGAGAAGACCGCCGCGAAGTGGATCAACCAGTTCGGTTCCTTCGCGGAGCTGGTCGAGCGCGTCGACGAGGTCAAGGGCAAGGCCGGGCAGAACCTCCGCGACCACCTGGACGCGGTGAAGCTCAACCGCCGTCTCACGGAGATGGTGAAGGACGTCGAGCTGCCCAAGACGGTCACCGACCTGGAGCGCGCCGCGTACGACCGCAAGGCCGTGGCGATGGTCCTGGACACCCTGGAGATCCGGAACCCGTCACTGCGTGAGCGGCTCCTCGCCGTCGACCCGGGGGCCGAGGAGTCCGAGGAGACGAAGCCGGTCGCCGAGGGCGTCGAACTCGACGGCACGGTGCTGGGCGCGGGCGAGCTGAAGCCGTGGCTCGCCGAGCACGGCACGGAGATCCTGGGGCTGGCCACGGTCGACACCTGGGCGCTCGGCGCGGGCTCCGTGACCGAGGTCGCGCTCGCCGCCGCCGATGGCGCGGCCGCGTGGTTCGACCCGACGCAGCTGGACGAGGCCGACGACAACTCGTTCGAGAAGTGGCTCGCCGACCCCGGCAGCCCCAAGGTCATGCACAACGCCAAGGGCGCGATGCGGGTCTTCGCCGAGCACGGCTGGACCATCGAGGGCGTGTCCATGGACACCGCGCTCGCCGCGTACCTGGTCAAGCCGGGGCGCCGCTCCTTCGCCCTCGACGCACTGTCCCTGGAGTACCTCGGCCGGGAGCTGGGGCCCACCGCCGCGGCCGACGGGCAGCTCGCCTTCGGCACCGACGACCAGGCCGAGGCCGACGCGCTGATGGTGCAGGCCCGCACGATCCTCGACCTGGGCGAGGCGTTCGGCGAGCGGCTTGAGGAGGCCGGCGCGGCCGATCTGCTGCGCGACATGGAGCTGCCGACGTCCGCCCTGCTGGCCCGGATGGAGCGGCACGGCATCGCGGCCGACCGGACGCATCTGGAAGCCATGGAGCAGATGTTCGCGGCCGCCGTGCAGCAGGCCGTGAAGGAGGCGCACGCCTCCGTGGGGCACGAGTTCAACCTCGGCTCGCCCAAGCAGCTCCAGGAAGTCTTCTTCGGCGAACTCGACCTGCCCAAGACGAAGAAGACCAAGACGGGTTTCACCACGGACGCGGACGCGCTGGCCTGGCTGGCCGGGCAGACCGACCACGATCTGCCGGTGATCATGCTCCGCCACCGTGAGCAGGCGAGGCTCCGGTCGACGGTCGAGGGCCTGATCAAGACGATCGCGGTGGACGGCCGCATCCACACCACCTTCAACCAGACCGTGGCCGCGACGGGCCGCCTGTCGTCCACGGACCCGAACCTGCAGAACATCCCGGTCCGCACCGACGAGGGCCGCGCGATCCGCCGCGGCTTCGTGGTCGGTGAGGGCTTCGAGTCGCTCATGACCGCGGACTACAGCCAGATCGAACTGCGCGTGATGGCCCACCTGTCCGAGGACGAGGGCCTGTTGGAGGCGTTCACCTCCGGGGAGGACCTGCACACCACGGTCGCCTCGCAGGTGTTCTCCGTGGAGCGGTCCGCGGTCGACGCGGAGATGCGGCGCAAGATCAAGGCGATGTCGTACGGACTGGCGTACGGCCTGTCGGCCTTCGGCCTCTCCCAGCAGCTGAACATCGACGCGGGCGAGGCACGCGGGCTGATGGACACGTACTTCGAGCGGTTCGGCGGCGTACGCGACTATCTGCGCCGCGTCGTCGACGAGGCCCGCGCCACGGGCTACACGGAGACCCTGTTCGGCCGCCGCCGCCACCTGCCCGACCTCAACAGCGACAACCGGCAGCGGCGCGAGACGGCCGAGCGGATGGCTCTGAACGCGCCCATCCAGGGCACGGCCGCCGACATCGTCAAGATCGCCATGCTCAAGGTGGACAGCGCCCTGCGCGAAGCCGATCTCAAGTCCCGGATGCTCCTCCAGGTCCACGACGAAATCGTCCTGGAGATCGCGCCCGGCGAGCGCGCGAAGACCGAGGAACTGGTCCGGCGCGAAATGGCGTCCGCTGTGCAGCTCCGGGCGCCTCTGGACGTGTCCGTCGGCTCCGGGGACGACTGGGAGTCGGCGGCGCACTAGCGCTCCGCTGCGTTTGCGGTTCGTTCACCGCGGGCCCGGTGGGGGCTCGTCGCGCAGTTCCCCGCGCCCCTTCGGGGCGCTGCCGAACCGCACCGGGCTTCGCCGGCCGCGTTCAGCCTGACCGGGCGGACCCCCTGGGTCCGCCCGGAGGCGGTGGCCCGGAGGCGGTGGCCCGGAGCCCGGTGCGGAACCTTGAGGTACGCCCCCACCCCGGCCGGTGTCACTCGCGTGGCCCCCGCAAAGGCGCCCCGCGGCCGAGGCGCCCGTAAGGATGCGGGCATGGGTATACGCATGCTCAACCGCCACACGGCCATAGCCACGGCCGTCGTCTCGGCGCTCCTCGCGCCGATACCCGCGGTCGCCGCGCACGCGAGCACCGCGCAGGTGCCCGCGGCCTGCCGCTCCACCCGTGACCCCGACCTCGCCGCCCGGATGTCCCGCGACCTCCGGGCGGCGCTTTCGTCCCGCCAGGGCACCGTCTCCGTGGCGGTGCACGACGACGACACCGGCCTGACCTGCACCCTCGCGAGCGCGCGCCAGTACGACTCGGCGAGCGTCGCCAAGGTCGTGATCATGGAGGGCGCCCTGCGCCGGGCCGAGGAACTCGGGCGCAAACTCACCGGCTGGGAGCTGGCCAACGTCCGCCCGATGATCACCAGGTCCGACAACCCCGCCGCCCTGCGACTGTGGACCGACCTCGGCCACGCCTACCTGGGCCGCATCCTGGCCCGCGCCGGGACGAAAGGCACCGCTCTCGGCCCGAAGGGCTACTGGGGCCTGACCCGCACCACAGCGGCCGATCAGATGCGGCTGCTCGCCGTGCTCACCAACACCCGCTCGTTCCTGAAGACCCGCGCCTACGGTCTGAAGCTGCTCAGCCAGGTCCGCCGCGACCAGCGCTGGGGCGTGCCCGCCGGTATGCCGAAAGGCCTGAAGGCCCACGTCAAGAACGGCTGGCTGCCGCGCGCGACGCACGGCTGGCGCGTACACAGCGTCGGCGCGTTCACCGGCCGCGGCCGCACGTACCGCATCGTCGTCCTCTCGCACGACAACCCGACGATGGCGTACGGAGTGCGCACCATCGAGCGCATCGCGCAGGCCGTCCACCGCGGACTCAACCAGAAGCGCGGCCTGAGCGACGGGCGCGGTCTGGTGCAGGGCCCCACCCCCGAGAACGCGATCAGCGAGGAGTCGGACGGCTCGGCTCCGTACGAGCCGCTGCCGGGCTGGGACGAGCCGGAGCGGGACGCCACATCCTGACCCCCAGCGCGTACAGCGCGAGGCCGAGCACAAGCCCGGCGCCCGCGCCGAAACACAGCGTCGGGATCCACTCCCAGGGCTTCGCGTCGGCACCCCGCCCGGCGAGCCAGAGCGAAGCCCGCTGCACCGCGCCGACCAGCGCGCAACCCCCGATCACGGCACCGGCCGCCCACCGGTCGGAACCGGACAGTACGGGCACCCCCACGGGCTCGCCCGACGGCGTACGCCGCACCGCGACGAGCACGAAGAGCGCGATGACGACGGCCGCCACCGCCGAACTGCCGTACTGCACATACCAGTACAGGGGCGAGCCTCCCGCCTGCCGGCCCAGGACGGGCACCAGCTCCACACCCCACCGGTCGTGATGTGTGAACGCGTCCCACACGACATGCGTCAGCGCGCCGAGCGCCGCCGAGGCGTACCACCGCAACACCACCGACGGACACAGACGTTCACGTGCCGCCCCGCAGCGCAGTAGACCCGCGACCCGCCCCTGCCGCGCCCGCGGCAGCAGTGCGACCAGCGGCTCGCGCAGCACCAGCCACGCACCCACGAGAGCCCAGGCGACGAGCACGTCGAAGGTGAACACACCGGTGAAGGAGTGGGTGAAGGCGCCGAACTCCATCGCTCCGGACAGCACACTTGCCGCGTAATAGGTCATGTCGGGAGCGAACGAACCGGCCACGAGGGCCGCCGGCACCAGCCGGCCGCGGCCGCTTCCGTCGCCGCGCACAGCGGGCAGCACGGCCGCGGCATGGCTGAGTGTGAAGGGCAAGTCGTCCCCCTGGGGCTCACGTTGGCCGGGTATATCGGTCGCCGCGGTCACCGGCACCCGGTGGACGCCCAGTATGAGGGACGCATGAGAACTGTCCGGGGGGACACCCGGGGCGGCGTCCTACCGCACAATCGGACATGGCCAACTGGTGAAAATCGGGCACGAACGGGTGCCCCGGCGACTGGAGTTGTCGTAGGGTCACCTGGGTCGCCGTGCAGGGGAACGCGGCCGAACGACCAGAGGAAAACGCAGAAGAAAACGCACCAGAAGCAAGTGCACAGGTGCAAAGCGCACGGCAAGAAGGTGCGTAAGCGGATGTCCACGGGAGGGACTCACTCAATGGTGGCGCATTTCGGTACGAGGCTGCGCAAGGGAGCGATGACCACGGCTGTGGCCGCGGCCGCGGTCGCGGCTCTGTCCGCTTCCCAGGCCCCGGGAGTGACCACCGACGGCCAGGGCAGACAGACCACCGGCGCCGACGCCGAGTCCACGCCCGACGGGAACGGCGACGGCAGCGCCACCGGCAACTCGCCGTACTACACGGACCTTCCGCCCCTGAACACGCCCGTCCCGGCGCCGACCATCGGCACCCCCGCCGCCACCGGCGAAGCCGAGGCAGGCATACCCGCGACCGTCCTCGACGCCTACAAGAAGGCCGCGGACTCGCTCAGCGCGTCCAAGCCGGGCTGCAACCTCCCCTGGGAGCTCCTCGCCGCGATCGGCAAGGTCGAGTCCGGCCAGGCCCGCGGAGGCAACGTCGACGCCGCCGGCACCACCATCACCCCGATCCTCGGCCCGGTCCTCAACGGCAACGGCTTCGCGAACATCGGCGACACCGACGGCGGCGCGTACGACGGCGACAGCACCTACGACCGCGCGGTCGGCCCGATGCAGTTCATCCCGTCCACCTGGGAGTGGGCGGGCGAGGACGGCAACGGCGACGGCAAGAAGGACCCCAACAACATCTACGACGCGGCGCTCGCGGCGGGCAACTACCTGTGCCGGTTCAGCTGGGACCTGTCCGACCAGGCCGACCTCAACAGCGCGATCCTCAGCTACAACAACTCGACGGAGTACCTCAACACCGTCCTGTCGTGGCTGGAGTACTACCGCAAGGGCACCCACGAGGTGCCGGACGGCACGGGCGCGCTGCCCTCGAACCGCAGCGACGGCTCGGACGGGGCCACCACCTCGCCGAGTCCGAGCCCGAGCCCGAGCACGCCGAGTACCCCGAGTACCCCGGCACCGACTCCCCCGAAGCCGAGCCCCCCGTCGGGCGGCGGCACCACAACCCCCAGCCCGACCCCGCCCGGTCCGACCCTCCCCACCACGCCCACCCCCACCGAAACCGTGGACCACCTGGAGGACGCGGGCACCGGGGCGCTCACCGCGACGGCGGGCGACACCTTCGGTGAGCAGGTCGCGGTGCGGACCGAGACCAAGGCCGGCAAGGCGGTCGCCAAGGTCCGGGTGCGGTTCACGATCGTCGGCGACACCACGGACGCCACCTTCACCGGCGGCGAGACCGTCGCCACGGTCGTCACCGACAGCGCCGGCACGGCCACCGCGCCCGCGCTCGTGGCAGGCGAGAAGACCGGCGACTTCATCGTCCGCACCACCGTCGTGGGCCGCACGCTGACCGGCCTCGACTACACGGCGAGCGTCACGGCGCGCCAGGCCGACACCCTCGTACGCACCAGCGACACCGCCCTGACCTGCGTGCCGGGCGGCGAGTTCGCGGACCAGGTCGAGGTGAAGGCCACCTACAACGGCGCGGTCGCGGACAAGGTCGCGGCCACCGCCACCCTCATCAAGTCGGCGGACGACGCCACCGAGAACGACAAGGGCCCGTACTTCAAGGACGCGGACGGCAACACCGTACGCACCCTCGCGGACCTCACCACGGACGCCGACGGTCTGCTGAAGCTCCCGAAGCTGTACGCGGACGACACCACCGGCACGTTCCTGCTCCGCATCACCACCACGGGCGGCGCGACGCTGACGGTCGAACTGACGGTGGCCGCGGCGGCCACCCCCGAGCCGGAGCCGACGACCACGGCGTAGTCCGTACGTCCGCACGCGCACGGTCAGGGCGCCCCTCGCTTCCGGCGGAGGGGCGCCCTCGTCGTTGTGTGTGCAACGTGTTCTCATCTCGCCCCGCCGTTGCTACGGTGCCGGACCTGACGATGTATCAGTTCCAGTTTCCGGCCCCCGGGGAGGCCCCGCATGCGTGCCCTCATAGCCGCCGCGATCGGTCTCGCCGTGGCGCTCGCCCTGGTGTTCACGATCACGGCCATGGGCTCACCGGCAGGCAAGACCTCGCCGAAGCCGATGCTCACCACCGTCCCCACACACCCATAGCGCTCAGGGAGGACGCCGACATGCGCCGCAAGGTCAGCCTGATCCTGCTCGCCTTCGCCGTGTTCTTCGCGGCACTGTCCCCCCTGCTGCACTGGTACGCCTTCCCGCGCCTGGCCAAGGTCCCCGCCAACCAGTACCAGGACATGGTCCTGGAGGCGAAGGACGCGACCCTCCTCGACTACGGCACCATGACGGCCAAGAAGGTCCCCAAGGTCACCATCGTGCAGACCCTCAAGGGCAACGTCGAAGAATCCGAGAAGATCGAGAAGACCGCGGGCCGCGACGTCGTCGTCTGGGACTCCCTCTCCTACGTCCAGGGCCCCGACGGGGAGATGGTCTCCAAGCTCCCCGAGCGCTACATCTTCGACGCGCACAGCCAGGACCCCGTCCACGCCACCGGCGAGTCGGTCGACGGCGACCCCGTCACCCGCGAGGGCATCGAGTTCAAGTGGCCCTTCAACACGGAGAAAAGGGACTACGAGTACTTCGACGCGCAGACCCGCACCTCGGCCCCCATTCACTACAAGGGCACCCAGAAATTCCGGGGCGTAGAGGTCTACTACTTCGAGCAGACCATCCCCTGGACCAAGGTCAAGTTCCCGAAGATCATGCCCGTGGAGGGCGTCACCCCGGAGTCGGTCGCCAAGACGGGCACCACCCGCTGGTACACCACGGTCCGCAAGTTCTGGGTGGAGCCGGTCACCGGAGCGCCCGTCTACGGCGAGGAGATCCACCAGGAGGAGCTGCGCGGCGGCACCCTCCTGGGGGACCGCGACAAGGTGACGGCCTTCTCCGGGCACGTGAAAATGCGCGAGGACTACATCGAGTACACGGTCGACCTGGTCAAGTCCAACCGCACCCTGGTCCTGATGATGACCACGTACCTCCCCTGGGGCTTCCTGATCCTCGGCGCGGGGCTCCTGTCGCTCTCCCTCTACCTGGAGGCACGCAGCCGCCGCGGCGGCGACCCCGCGCCCACGGGCGCGGCGGAACCCGAGCCGGTCAGCGCCTGAGCCGCGCGTTCGTGTACCGCGTCGGCTCGGCGGTCGCCGGGTCCTCGGGCCAGGGATGCCTGGGGTAGCGCCCGCGCAGTTCGGCCCGTACGGCCTTGTAGCCCTCCCTCCAGAAGGAGGCCAGGTCGGCGGTGACGGCTGCGGGCCGCCCCGCGGGCGAGAGCAGATGCACGAGTACGGGCACACCGGCGACGCGCGGCGTCCGTGCCAGCCCGAACATCTCCTGCAACTTCACCGCGAGCACGGGCTGTTCGGGGTCCGCGTAGTCGATCCGGATTCTGGACCCGCTGGGTACCCCGATCCGCTCGGGCGCGAGCTCGTCGAGGCGGGCGGCGTCCCCGGTGGCCCAGGGCAGCAGACGGTTCAAGGCCTGCCCCGCCTCGATCCGCGCGAGATCGGCCCGCCGCCGGGCGCGGCTCAGCTCCGGCTCCAGCCACTCGTCCACGCGCGCGTGGAGCGCGTCGTCGGACACGTCGGGCCAAGGGGCGCCCAGATGCAGCCGCAGAAACGCGAGCCGCCGCCGCAGCACCTCGGCATCCTGAGACCACCGCAACAGGCCGAACCCCTCCTCCCGCAGCCCTTCAAGAAGCGCATCCCGTACGAGCCCGGCGTCGGCGTTCCTGATCGGCCGCACCGTCAGCTCCACGGCCCCGAGCCGCTCGACCCGCCGCGCGACGACGTCACCGTCGGCCCAGTGGACCTCGTCGCCCCGGGAGCGCAGGCTCGCCGCGGCCCGCATCGCCGTCTCCTCGTCGATGACGGCCGCGAGCCGCACGCGCGCGTGCCCGGCGCCGACCGGCCGGTCCGCGACGGCCACGGCGAGCCAGGGCGCCCCGCGCAAGCCCGAACCTTCCGACACCTCGGCCCGGGTCCCCGACACCATGAGGTGGGACCCGCCCCGGGCCCGCGCGACGCGTTCGGGGAACGCCAGGGCGGCCACGAGCCCGGCGACCCAGTCGTCCCCGGCACCCGGCTGAGAGGCGCGGGCCGACGATCCGGTGAGGGCCGTGGACGACGTGCGCAGACGGCGGGACTCCGTGCGCCAGCGGGCCGCGTAGGCGTCGCCGCCGCGCCGGGCCGCCCGCCAGGCCGCCGCCAGATCGTCGCCGTACTCCCGTGGCGGCTCCTCGCTCAGGAGGGCGACCACCTCGGCGGCCCGGTCCGCGCCGACCACGGGTGCCGCGTCCAGCAGGGCCCGGGCGAGTCGCGGATGCAACCCGAGCCGGGACATGCGCACACCCCGCTCGGTCGCCCGCCCCGCGGCGTCGACGGCACCCACGGCCGACAGCACCGTGCGCGCCGCGGCCATCGCGCCGCCCGGCGGCGGGTCGAGGAGCGCGAGCCCGGTGGCGTCCGGATCGCCCCAGCAGGCCGCCTGCAGGGCGAACGCCGTCAGGTCGGCCACCTTGATCTCCGGCGCGGGGAAGCGGGCGAGACGCGTGTCCTCCGCCTCGGACCAGCAGCGGTACACCCGCCCAGGTGCCTCACGACCGGCCCGCCCCGCCCGTTGCCGCCCCGCCGCCTGCGAGGCCCGTACGGTCGCCAGCGCGCTCAGCCCGCGCGCGTGGTCCACCCGCGGCTCCCGCGCGAGCCCGGAGTCGACGACCACCCGGACCCCCGGAACCGTCAGCGAGGACTCGGCCACGGAGGTGGCGAGGACCACCCGGCGCCCCGCCCCGCCCGACAGCACCGCGTCCTGCACGGCGGCCGGCGCCCGGCCGTGCACCTGGAGCACCTCGACACCGCCGAGATCCCCCAACTGCCCGGCGACCCGCGCGATCTCACCGACCCCCGGGAGGAAGCACAGGACGTCCCCCTCGTACTCGGCCAGCGCTCGGCGCACCTGCGACGCCACATGTGTGAGGAGTACCGGGTCCACACGCATCCCATGGGGCGGCCGCACAGGGCGCACGGGCGGCGCCCACACCACCTCGACCGGATACGAGATCCCCTGTGCCTCGACCACCGGCGCGTCGCCCAGCAGGTGGGCCCACCCCTCGGCGTCGGTCGTCGCGGACGCGGCCACCAGCCGCAGCTCGGGGCGGAGAGCGGCCCGCACGTCCAACAGGAAGGCGGCCACCGTGTCGGCGTCCAGATGCCGCTCATGGCACTCGTCGAGCACGACCACGTCGACGCCCGCCAACTCCTGGTCCCGCTGGAGCCGTTGCAGCAGCACACCGGTCGTGACGACCTCCACGCGCGCGCGTGGCCCCACCACACGCTCCCCGCGCACGGTGTACCCGACGCTTTCGCCGACCTTCTCCCCGAGCAGCCACGCCATCCGCCGCGCGGCCGCCCGGGCGGCGATGCGGCGCGGCTCGGCGACGACGACGCGGCGTGCCGGGCCCTCGTCCAGCAGTCCGGCGAGCGCCAGGGGCACGAGGGTCGTCTTGCCCGTACCGGGCGGTGCGACGAGGACCGCCGCACCGTGCGCCTCCAGGGAGTCGCTCAGGCCGGGCAGCGCGCCGCGTACGGGCAGCAGGTCCAGGGCGTCGTAACGGATCACCTGCTCAGTCTCGTACGCAGACGAAGATCGCCGTGCCCGGGATCAGATTCCCGCGCAGCGGGGACCAGCCGCCCCACTCCTGGGTGTTCCAAGCGGGCCACTCCGGCTCGACGACGTCGAGGAGGGTGAAGCCGCCGGCCACGATGTCGCGGACGCGGTCGCCGATCGTCCTGTGGTGCTCGACGTACACCGCGCGGCCCTCCTCGTCCTGCTCCACGTACGGAGTGCGGTCGAAGTAGGAGGAGGCGACCGACAGGCCCTCGGGGCCCGGCTCGTCCGGGAAGGCCCAGCGGACCGGGTGCGTCACGGAGAAGACGAAACGGCCGCCGGGACGCAGCACCCGGCGTACATCGCGCAGCACGCGCACCGGGTCGGCGACGAACGGCAGCGCACCGTACGCCGAGCACGCCAGGTCGAAGGAGCCGTCCGCGAACGGCAGGGCGCCCGCGTCGGCCTCCACCAGGGGCACGGTTCCGCCGATCCGCAGCGCGTGCTGGAGCTGGCGGTGGGAGAGGTCCAGGGCCACCGGACGCGCCCCCTGCCCGGCCAGCCAGCGCGAGCACTGGGCCGCGCCGGCGCCGATCTCCAGGATGTCCTTCCCCTTGAGGTCCTCCGGCGGGCCGAGCAGCTCGGCCTCCACCTCGTCGAGCCCCTCGGGGCACCACACGAATCGGTCGTCTCCGAGGAAGGTGCCGTGCTCGGTCTGGTACTCGTCCGCGTTCCGGTCCCACCAGCCGCGATTGGCGCGGGAACTCTCCGTGACATCCGCGTCGCGTCGGGTGGCTTCGGGCTCGAACGGTTCGGGCTCTTGGATGATCGGCTCCCTCGTATTAGTCTGCGGACCCATCCTCCTCAACCCGTCCGGGGACGGGTCACGGCAGGGGCCAACTACGGCCCGCGTGGCCTCGTGTGACAGGTCTTGTGCCGGGTATGCGGCGTTCCGCCCCGGGTGTGCGCCTTCGCGCATTGACCCTGTCCGGCTGCCCCCGTATGCTACAAGTTGCGCTGCGGGCCTGCGCACCTCAGACGTAGCAGGTTGCGCTCGCATCTGTATGTATGACCCCTCGGTTTTCGGGGCGCCACCGGCGGTGTTTGTTCACAAACACCCTCCGGATCCGGCGCTTCCTTGGCTGTCCGGCCTTCTGCAGAGCGAAACGGGCTCCCGGCGTAAGCAGTACCTACGACTCACTGTCCGTACCGGAGCCCTTACCCACATGACGAGCAGCACCGAGACCACCGCCACCACTCCGCAGGTTGCGGTCAACGACATCGGTGACGAGGAAGCATTCCTCGCCGCGATCGACGAGACGATCAAGTACTTCAACGATGGCGACATCGTCGACGGCGTCATCGTCA
Organism: Streptomyces sp. NBC_00554; assembly: GCF_041431135.1. NCBI lineage: Bacteria > Bacillati > Actinomycetota > Actinomycetes > Kitasatosporales > Streptomycetaceae > Streptomyces > Streptomyces sp. NBC_00554. The sequence continues at coordinate 7,627,666 of NZ_CP107799.1, forward strand.
AGGTTGACCGGGACGAGGTTCTCCTCGATATCGGTTACAAGACCGAAGGTGTCATCCCGAGCCGCGAGCTCTCGATCAAGCACGACGTCGACCCGAACGAGGTCGTCAAGGTCGGCGACGAGATCGAAGCCCTTGTTCTCCAGAAGGAGGACAAGGAAGGCCGCCTGATCCTCTCGAAGAAGCGCGCCCAGTACGAGCGCGCCTGGGGCACCATCGAGAAGATCAAGGAAGAGGACGGCATCGTCACCGGCACCGTCATCGAGGTGGTCAAGGGTGGTCTCATCCTCGACATCGGCCTCCGTGGCTTCCTGCCGGCTTCCCTCGTCGAGATGCGCCGCGTCCGCGACCTCCAGCCGTACGTGGGCAAGGAGCTCGAGGCCAAGATCATCGAGCTGGACAAGAACCGCAACAACGTGGTCCTGTCCCGCCGTGCCTGGCTCGAGCAGACCCAGTCCGAGGTTCGCCAGACGTTCCTCACGACCCTGCAGAAGGGTCAGGTCCGCTCCGGCGTCGTCTCCTCGATCGTCAACTTCGGTGCGTTCGTGGACCTGGGTGGCGTCGACGGTCTGGTTCACGTCTCCGAGCTCTCCTGGAAGCACATCGACCACCCCTCCGAGGTTGTCGAGGTCGGCCAGGAAGTCACCGTCGAGGTCCTCGACGTCGACATGGACCGCGAGCGTGTCTCCCTGTCGCTCAAGGCGACGCAGGAAGACCCGTGGCAGCAGTTCGCCCGGACGCACCAGATCGGTCAGGTCGTCCCGGGTAAGGTCACGAAGCTCGTTCCGTTCGGTGCGTTCGTCCGCGTGGACGAGGGCATCGAGGGCCTGGTCCACATCTCCGAGCTGGCCGAGCGCCACGTGGAGATCCCGGAGCAGGTCGTCCAGGTCAACGACGAGATCTTCGTCAAGGTCATCGACATCGACCTCGAGCGCCGTCGCATCAGCCTCTCGCTGAAGCAGGCCAACGAGGCCTTCGGCGCCGACCCGGCCTCGGTCGACTTCGACCCGACGCTGTACGGCATGGCCGCGTCGTACGACGACCAGGGCAACTACATCTACCCCGAGGGCTTCGACCCCGAGACCAACGACTGGCTCGAGGGCTTCGAATCCCAGCGTGAGGTGTGGGAGACCCAGTACGCCGAGGCGCAGCAGCGCTTCGAGCAGCACCAGGCGCAGGTCATCAAGTCCCGCGAGGCGGACGCGCAGGCCGAGGCCGAGGGTGCTGCCGCCCCCGCCGCCGGTGCTGCCGCGGGCGTCACGGGTGGTTCGTACTCCTCGGAGTCGGACGACACCTCCGGCGCCCTGGCGTCGGACGAGGCCCTGGCCGCCCTCCGCGAGAAGCTGGCCGGAGGCCAGAGCTGATCGCTTGAGCCGGCTCCGGCTGGTCGGTAAGTAACTGCGGGCCCGCACCCTTCTGGGTGCGGGCCCGCAGTGCGTTTCCTGTGCCCTGTGCGGGTGTCCGCTGTGTCGCCGGGATTGCAGAAACGTGGGGGATACACGATGAACGGACGTGCCGTAACGGGGCGTTGGGAGGCTTCCTCGATCGATCAAGATCGACAGAGGAGCCGAAGCCATGGCAGAACTTCAGAGTGGGCCGGGTGCGAGCCGGCGTTCGTTCCTGCGCAATGTGGGTCTCACCGGTGGTGCGGGCGCGATGTTCGCCACCATGGGAGCCCTCGGTCTCGCGCCCACCGCGCAGGCCGCAGGCCGTGAACAGCCCTTCCGTGCCCTGAAATCGAGCGACTTCACCCTCACCGGACGCGGCGCCGCCAAGGTCGTCATCGTCGGTGGCGGCATCGCCGGACTGGCGGCCGCGTACGAACTGGGCAAGGCCGGCTACGACTGTACGGTCCTGGAGGCCAGGGACCGCACCGGTGGCCGCAACTTCACGGTCCGCGGCGGTGATTCGACCACCGACCTCTACGGCAACACCCAGAAGGCCCGCTTCAGCGAGGGCCAGTACATGAACGCGGGCCCCGCCCGCCTCCCGCAGTGGATGGTCACCCTCGACTACTGCCGCGAACTGGGCGTCCCCATCGAGGTGTTCACGAACACGAACGCGGACGCGTACATCTACAACGAGTCGACCGGCATGACCAAGCCGATGCGGTACCGGACCGCGAAGGCCGATGTCTACGGCTATGTCTCCGAGCTGCTCGCCAAGGCCACCGACAAGGGTGCTCTCGACAAGGAGCTGACCGCCACCGACCAGGAGAAGCTCGTCGAGTTCCTCAAGGACTTCGGGGAGTTGGGCGACAAGCTGACCTACGAGGGCGGTGAGCGCCGCGGATACACCACGGTCCCGGCCGCCGCCGGGACCCCCGGCGTGCTCCTCGGTGACGTCCCGTCCGCCTCCGAGGTCTTCGCCAGCGGGGTGGGCCGCTACTTCTCCTTCGAGTTCGGGTTCGACCAGGCGATGCTGATGTTCCAGCCGGTGGGCGGCATGGACCAGATACCGCGCGCGCTCACGAAGGCGATCGGGGCCGGGCGCATACGTACAGGGGCGGCCGTTTCGAAAATCACCGACAAGGGGAGTGGCGTTACCGTCACTTACACCCAGGGCGGCCGCACCAGGTCCATCGACGCCGACTACTGCATCGGTGCCCTGCCGCCCAACATCCTCGCCAAGATCCCGCACAACCTCGGCTCCGGAGTGCAGAGCGCCCTGGAGGCGATCACTCCCTCGTCGGCGGGCAAGATCGGGCTCGAGTACCGCTCGCGCTGGTGGGAGCTGGACCACAACATCTACGGCGGTATCACCGAGACCGACCAGGACGTCACCCACATCTGGCACCCCTCGTACGGGTTCCACGGCGAGCGGGGCGTGATGATCGGCTACTACAACTACGGCGACGACGCGGACTCGTACGCCAAGCTCACCCCCAAGGCCCGCGAGACGCGTGCGGTGGCCGCGGGCGTGAAGATCTACGGCGAGAAGTACCGCACCGAACTCGCGTCCTCCTTCTCGCACCACTGGCGCCAGACGCCCCACCTGGAGGCCGCCTGGCACGACACCCCGGGCGGCCCCGACGACGCCCGCTACAAGCCCTTGAACGAGCCCACCGGCCGCGTCTACTTTGCGGGCGACTGGCTCAGCTACACCGACGCCTGGCAGCATGGCGCGTTCACGTCCGCCCGCAAGGCGGTCACCGCGCTCCACGCGCGCGTGCTGTCCGCGTGACACTCCTGTAGTCGTCCGTAGTCGTCTGTGACCGTTCGCAGCCGCTTTCTCAGCCGCTCGTGGGGGCTGAAAAGTCGGTAAGAGGTGACCGTGTGGAGCGCTGGAGGGGAATGCCCGCGCTCCACACCACGTTGTGCAGTACGAACACGAGGAGGAGCGGTCACAGTGCTTGATCCGCAGGGTTTGTACGCATGGGAGCCGAAGGGCTTGGCTGTTGTCGACATGGCGCTCGCCCAGGAGTCGGCAGGACTGGTCATGCTCTACCACTTCGACGGATACATCGACGCGGGCGAGACCGGCGACCAGATCGTCGACCGGCTGCTCGACTCGCTGCCGCACCAGGTCGTGGCCCGTTTCGACCACGACCGGCTCGTTGACTACCGGGCCCGGCGTCCGCTGCTGACGTTCAAGCGCGACCGCTGGACCGACTACGAAGAGCCGACCCTTGATGTACGCCTCGTACAGGACGCCACCGGCGCGCCCTTCCTGCTGCTCTCCGGCCCCGAGCCGGACGTCGAGTGGGAGCGCTTCGCCGCCGCCGTCCAGCAGATCGTGGAGCGGCTCGGCGTCCGCCTCTCCGTGAACTTCCACGGCATTCCGATGGGCGTCCCGCACACGCGTCCCGTGGGCCTCACCCCGCACGGCAACCGCACCGACCTGGTGCCGGGCCACCGCAGCCCCTTCGACGAGGCACAGGTCCCCGGCAGCGCCGAGGCGCTCGTCGAGTACCGCCTCATGGAGGCCGGGCACGACATCCTGGGCGTCGCCGCGCACGTGCCGCACTACATCGCCCGCTCCGCGTACCCCGACGCCGCGCTGACCGTCCTGGAGTCGATCACCGCCGCGACCGGCCTGGTGCTCCCCGCGATCGCGCACTCCCTGCGCACCGAGGCACACCGCACCCAGACCGAGATCGACCGGCAGATCCAGGAGGGCGACGAGGAGCTTGTCGCCCTCGTCCAGGGCCTCGAGCACCAGTACGACGCCGCCGCGGGCGCCGAGACACGCGGCAACATGCTCGCCGAACCCGTGGAAATCCCTTCGGCCGACGAGATCGGGCTGGAGTTCGAGCGGTTCCTGGCGGAGCGGGAAGGCGAGGGCTGACCCCCTCGTTCCGGGGGCTCAGGGGCCGTTGTCAGAGGCGGGCTCTAAGCTTCTGGGCATGCTGAAAGTGGGCCTGACCGGTGGTATCGGCGCCGGCAAGAGCGAGGTTTCGCGGCTGCTCGTCGAGCACGGCGCGGTGCTGATCGACGCGGACAGGATCGCGCGTGAGGTCGTCGCGCCCGGAACTCCCGGGCTCGCGGCGGTCGTCGACGCCTTCGGCGAGGACGTGCTCGCACCGGACGGCAGCCTGGACCGGCCGAAGCTGGGCTCGATCGTCTTCGCCGACCCGGAGAAGCTCGCCACCCTCAACTCGATCGTGCACCCCCTGGTGGGTGCCCGCTCCCGCGACCTGGAGAACGCCGCCTCCCAAGACGCCGTAGTCGTGCACGACGTGCCCCTGCTCGCCGAGAACGGCCTTGCCGCGCTGTACGACCTCGTGATCGTCGTCGACGCCAGTCCCCGCACCCAGCTCGACCGTCTCGTACGGCTGCGCGGCATGACCGAGGAGGACGCCCGCGCGCGCATGGCCGCCCAGGCCACCCGCGACAAGCGCCTGGAGATCGCCGACGTCGTCATCGACAACGACGTACCTCTCGAGGAGCTGGAGCGGCGCGTACGGGAGGTATGGGCAGACCTCGTCGAGCGAGCGTCCAGGGCGACCTGAGGGGGGCCGGGGAATGGTCGTACTCGCGGCTTTGACCGCTCTGGGAGGCCTGCTGGCGCTGCTGGCGGGGGCGTACGGCCTGCGGCAGACACGGCGCATCAGCGCGGCGGGGCAAGTCGCCGAGGCATTGGTGAAACCTCCGCAGCCGGGCCTGGACCGGCCGTTGCTGCAGTTCGAGACGGCGGACGGACGCGTCGTGGAGGTCGTCTCGCCGGTGCCGCGCAGCCGGCATCGGCCGCTGCCCGAGGGCGGTCACATACGTCTCGCCTACGACGCCGACGACCCGCGCGAGACGGTGCTGCTCGGCAGCGAGCGCGCCGGAGCGGACTGGGCCTTCGTCGTGGCGGGCGGGGCGCTGATCGTGCTAGGCCTGGTGCTCGGGCTGCTCGCTCTGTGACGATGTCCGACGGCGGGTGGCGGGCAGCCGCGGGAGTGCTGCGACTGTGCGCCGGCGGGGCGGGGGACGCGTGTGACGAGCGACTACGGGCGCCTTGTGACGACGACCATGAGAGCTGCGTGACGACAACCATGGAATAGGGGCCCCCGATCGGGGCGTTGAACCCGTGCAGTGAGGGAAGGACTCAGCCGTGCCCGAGACCAGCGGTTCCACCGGACGTACTCCGGAGACGCATGTCATCGACTTCCGCGCCGCCGAGCAGCTGCTCGCCGCCCGCGATCCGCGGGGCGCGGTGAAGTTGCTCGACTCAGTCATCGACGCGCATCCGGAGAACACGGCCGCGCGGCTGCTGCGCGCGCGTGCCTTCTTCGCCGCCGCGCAACTGCGTCCCGCCGAGCTGGAGTTCACGATCGTTCTGGAGCGCGAGCCGGACAACGCGTTCGCGCACTTCGCGCTCGCCCGCACCTATGAACGTCAGCTCCGCCCCGAGCAGGCGAAACGCCACTTCAGGCTGGCGGCGGCGCTCGACCCGAAGCCGCAGTATCTCGAAGCGGCGCGCTTCGACTCGTAGGTCCTCACAGGCCTCTCGCGGGCTCTGATCCGGTTACGGGTGGTGCTGTTCCGGCGGGCGGTACGGCGGGATGTCGCGGCCCGGCTGGTAGTGCGGGCCCTGGTGGATGTGGCGCAGGATCATGGCCATGTCCACGGTGACGATCACCCACAGCACGCCGCAGGCGGCCGCCCATCCCGGCCGCCCGGCCAGGGCGAACCCGGCCGTCCCGGCGGTCGCCCAGATCAGGCCCCAGGCGCTCAGCCAGAAACGCATCCGCAGAGCACTGCGCGCTGTCGTCGGTTCACTGCCTGTACGCATCCGGATCACTACTCCTACCCGGAAAACGTACTCTTCGTGGTGCACGTTCACCATGGGACGGCGGTTGGGCGACGGGGGAGGCGAAGGTGCTGCTGGAGGCGCTGCGGGCGAACGCGAGGCTCGCCGACTGGCTGAGGGACCTGGAGAGTGAGGGCGCGCCCGGCGTGGAGGCGCTGCTTCCGGACGCGGACGAGCTGCCGGACATCCTGCTCGACCTGACCGTGGCCCATGAGCACATCAACGAACTCGTCGCGCTGCGCGCCCGGTTGGTGGCGGACCCGGAGGCGATGACACTCCTCGCGCGGTGCGTCCGCCGCTTCGTGCGGGACATGGGGGAGATCGACAAGGGGTGGGAGCCGCCTCCGTTCCCTGCGTCGACGGGTGCGCTGGGGCGCTGCTTCCACCTGTACGTCTTTGTCGCGGCGCTCCCGTTCGTGCGCGCCTACCACCGCTCGCGCGGTATCCCGGACGACGTGTCCCGGCGCACCCTCGCCGACCTCGGCCGGCATGTGGCCGTGCACCATCGACGGCTCGGTACCTCCGGGCTGCTGTTCCCGTGGTGGATCGCCCTGCATTTCCACGGTGAGCTGTTCCAGCTGGGCCGGCTGCAGTTCCAGCGGGCGCGGCTGGGGCAGCGGATGGGGCGGGCGGTTGCGGCGACGGGGCAGGGCGGAGGGCCCGCTCCAGGGCCGGGCGACTACTGCCTGAGCCTGCACATCACCGACTTCCATGGCCCCTTGAGCCCGGCCGCCTGCGACCGTTCGCTCGCCCTGGCACGGGAGTTCTTCGCCCTGCACTACCCCGACGAGCGCTACGACGTCGCCATCTGCCACTCCTGGCTGCTCGATCCGCAGCTCAAGCGGTACCTGCCGGCGGACTCCAACATCGTCCGCTTCCAGGACCGCTTCGAGATCGCCTACGAGGAGACGACCCCGGACGACCAGGTGCCCGTCGGCTTCGTCTTCGGCGATCCGGAGCTGCCGGTCGAGCAACTGCCGCGGCGCAACAGTGTCGAGCGGGCGGTGGGGGATCATCTGCGGGCGGGTGGGCATTGGTACGGGGGGCATGGCTGGTTCGCGTTGTGATCCACCCGAAAGAGTGACGGCGGGGTGGGAACGGGCGTGCGGAGGCCGCCCGTTGGACGGGTATGAAGATTGAGATGCGTGAGGGGTACGAGGGAACCGGACCCGGTGCGATCACTCCGGACGGCTGTGCGGTCGAGCTGTATACGCGTCTGTCCGTCGGTGAGGAGCCGGACATCATCAGCGCGGCCGTGCCGGCGGGCGCGCACATCCTGGAACTGGGCAGCGGGGTGGGGCGGGTGACCCATCCGCTCCTGGAGCGCGGGTTCACGGTCACGGCCGTGGACGAGTCGGCCGAGATGCTGGAGCGGGTCCGCGGGGCGCGCACGATATGTGGCCCGATCGAGGACCTCGACCTGGGCGAGACGTTCGACGTGGTCATGCTCGCCTCCTTCCTTGTGCACGCCGGTGACGTCGAGGTGCGGCGCGGGTTGCTGAAGACATGCGCCCGCCATGTCGCCGAGGACGGCTGTGTGTTGATCCAGCGCGAGGGGCCGGACTACCACACGAACGTGCCCCGCGAGCGGCTCGACCCCACCGGCTTCACCATACGGATCGTGTCGGCGGAGCCGGTCGGCGACGGGGTCGACTCGATACACGCGGAGTACGTGTTCCCGGACGCCACGTGGACCCAGACATTCCTGGCCCGACCGCTGACGAAGGAGCAGTTCGAGGAGGCGCTGGGGGAGGCGGGGTTGAGGGTGGATCGGTATCTGACGGAGGACGGGATGTGGGTGAGGGCGGTGAAGGGCTGAGCTGTTCAATCTGGGGAGGGATCTTCAGCCCGTCCGGCGTTTGAGGACGAGCCCTTCGGGCGATCGGGGGTCTGGGGGCGCTGCATCCATCAGCGGCTCCGCCGCGGGCCCCAGGAGACGGGAATGGGCAGGGGCGGAGGGGGCGAATCAAATCCCTTCCCGCGCCGATGAGTTCCGGACGCGCACCCGGTCTACCTCTGTGAAAGCAACAGCGACCGCTTCACACAGGAGACCCCGATGTCCGAGACCACCATCCCCGTCACCTCTGTCACCTGCGCCCCCTCCGCCACCACCGCCGGAACCCCCCACAGCCGCGGCGCCCGGATCTCCCTCGGCGCCCTGCAGATCACACTCGGCCTCTTCTTCGCCCTCGCGAGCGCGCTGCCCAAGCTGATCGCGCACCCGTCGGCGGCCGAGGGCTTCGACAAGCTCGGGTGGGGCAGCACGGGGATGTACATCATCGGCGTGCTCGAACTCGCTGGCGGTATCGCGCTGTTGATCCCGCTGCTGTCCTCGGTGGCGGCGGTGTCGCTCAGCGCGCTGATGGTCGGTGCGTTCATCGTGAACGTCACGGTCCTGCACGGGCCGTACGTGGCGACGCCGCTCATCCTGATCCTGCCGCTGGCGTTGATCGCGTGGGCCCGCCGGAGTCACACCACGGAGCTGCTCCGCCTGGTGCGACGACGGGCCTGAGCGACCGGTCGCCGACCACCGTGCACCGTCGAGGGCACCCCAGAACGACAGGGGCGCCCTCGACGGTGCATCGGCGTACCGGTTCTCGGAAGTTCCCCTGACGGCTGACGGCCGGTGGCCGGTGGCCCTGGGTGTTCAGGAGCCGTCGGGGCCGGCCGGCGGGCCGGCGTGCCCGCGGAGGCGTTCCATCTCGCGGCGGTCGCGCTTGGTCGGGCGGCCCGCGCCGCGGTCGCGGATGCCCGCGGGGGCGATGGCCTCGCGCGGCGGGGGCGGCGGGCTGTTGTCGACGAAGCACTCGGCGGCGACGGGCGGGCCGACCCGTTTGCGGATCACGCGCTTCACGACGACGACCCGCTCCCGGCCCGCATGCCGCAGCCGTACCTCGTCGCCGACGCGCACGGCATAGGCGGGCTTGACGCGCTCGCCGTTCACGCGGACGTGCCCGCCCCGGCATGCGGTGGCACCCATCGAGCGGGTCTTGACCAGACGCACGGACCAGATCCAGCTGTCGACCCGCACGCTCTCGCCGCCGGCCGGGCCGGCGGCCTTGGCCGCGGCTACGGCATCGGCCGAGCCGCCCGCGTCCTTCTTCTCGACCTTCTCGACGCCTTTGTCGACATCTGCGTCGACACCCGCATCGACGTCGACGTCCGCACCCTCTGAAGCCATGCCTCGACTTTAGTCCCCCGGCCCGGGCGGCCCGGGGGAAATTTCCGTCGCACGGCCCACCCCGGATGCGACCGCCCGAGGGAGCCCGGAGGCTGTTGCCTGAGGTCGTCCAGGCGACAGTAGGCGGCGAGGGGCGGCAGCAGGCAACGGCAGGCAACAGCGAGGGGCCCCACGTGGAGACAGCAGCGAAGGTCGACGCGTTGATGGACGGCCTTCGCGCCGACCTGGAACGGCTCGCCGCCATTCCCTCCGTCGCCTTCCCCGGATTCCCGGCCGAGCCGGTCCAGGAGGCCCACGATCTCCTCGTACGGCTGCTGCGGGAGGCCGGTGTCGAGCGGATCGACCGTATCGACCTCCCCGACACCGCGCCCGTGATCTTCGCCGAGATCCCGCCGCCGAGCCCGGACGCGCCCACCGTCCTCCTCTACTCGCACTACGACGTGCAGCCGCCCGGCGACGAGAAGCTGTGGCTGTCGCCGCCCTTCGAGCCGACGCCCGTCGAGGGCGGACTCAGGGCGCGCGGGATCGCCGACGACAAGTCGAACGTGATCGCGCATCTGGGGATGCTGCGGGCGTACGAGGGGCGGCCGCCGGTCGGGGTGAAGATCGTGTTCGAGGGGCAGGAGGAGTACGGCAGCCCCTTCGACGACTATCCGCCGAGCGATCCCGAGCGGTTCGCCTGCGATGCCAGGGTCATCGCCGACCTGGGGAATCTGCGGCCGGGCACGCCCACGCTGACCACCGGGCTGCGCGGTGCCTCCGAGGTGATCGTCGAGGTCCGCACGCTCGAAGAGCCCCGCCACAGCGGGGAGTTCGGCGGCGCGGCACCGGATGCGCTACTGGTCCTGCTGACGGCCCTGTCCACGCTGCACGACGTGCACGGTGACGTGGCCGTGGAGGGGCTCAGGCGCGACGAGTGGACGGGGACGACATACACCGAGGACGAGTTCCGGAGCCTGGCCGGCGTACGGGAAGGGCTGCCGCTGATCGGCAGCGGGAGCCTCGGTGAGCGGCTGTGGAGCGGGCCCGCGATCACCGTGATCGGCCTGGACGCGCCGAGCGTCGAGCACGCGGCGTCGGCCGTCGTCCCGTACGCGCGCGCCAAGCTCAACCTCCGCTTTCACCCGAAGCAGGACGCGAAGGAGGCGCGGGCGAGGCTCGTCGAGCATCTGCGCTCGCTGCGGCCCTTCGGTGTCCCGCTCACCGTCACGCCGGGCGACACGGGCCCCGGCTACGAGGCCTCGACCGGCGGTCCCGCCTACCGTGCCGCGCTCACCGCGTTGCGCGAGGCCTGGGGCGAGGACGCGTCGTACGTCGCGACGGGCGGTTCGATCCCGCTGGTCAACGGGCTGGCCCGGGCCGCCCCGAACGCCGAGGTGCTGCTCTTCGGCGCGCAGGACAGCATGTGCAATCTGCACGCCCCCAACGAGCGGGTGCTCTTCTCGGAGCTGCGCAACACGGTGGTGGCGATGTGCGCCTTCGTACGGGAGTACGCGGCCGGCTTCCGGGCCGAGGGGGCGTCTTGACCAGCACGATCGACACCGAAGAGCCTCCGCGTAAACACAAGTTCACCTTTCCCAGCGCGCTGACCGTCCTCGCCATCGTCACGATCGCGGTCTGGGCGCTGGCATTTCTGATCCCATCCGGGCAGTACGACCGCGACGACGCGGGCGCACCCGTCCAGGGCACCTACCACCGGGTCGACTCCGGCCAGAGCTTCGTCGACCGGCTCAACGACCTCTTCCTCTCTCCCGTCAACGGCCTCTACGGCGTCCAGGACGAGACGAGCGGGCAGGTCGGGCCCGACATGGCCGGTGAACTGTACGGCAGCGCGGGCGTGTTCCTCTTCGTGCTCGCCATCGGGGCCTTCATCACCGTCGTCTTCGCCACGGGCGCCCTCGACCGGGGCATCGGCCGTCTCGCCCACCGGCTGCGCGAGCGGGGGGCGTTGCTCATCGCGGGCGTGATGGTGGTGTTCTCGGTGCTCGGCACGGTGGAGGGCTTCGCCGAGGAGACGCTCGGCTTCTACGGGCTGATCGTGCCGTTGATGCTGGCGCTCGGGTACGACCGGATGGTGGCCGTCGGCACGATCATTCTCGGTGCCGGGATCGGCGTGCTGTGCTCGACGGTGAACCCCTTCGCGACGGGTGTGGCCTCGTCCGCCGCGGACATCTCGCTCGGTGACGGCATCGTGCTGAGGTTCGTGATGTGGGTGGTGCTGACGGCGGTGACGGTCGCGTACGTCATCCGGTACGCGCGACGCGTACAGAAGACCCCGGACCGGTCGCTCACCGGGTTCCTGCCCGGCGACCGCGAGCAGGCGAGTGAGGCCGCGGGCGAGGTGCCCGAGCTGACCGGCCTGCACAAGGCGGTCCTTGTCGCGACGGCGCTGGTCTTCGCCTTCATGATCTTCTCGGTGGTGCCCTGGGCGAGCGCGCTCACGGGCGAGGCGGACGCGACACCGTACGGCTTCGAACTCGGCTGGTCCTTCCCGCAGTTGGCGGCGCTGTTCCTGTGCGCGGCGGTGCTGATCGGGCTGGTGGCGCGGATGGGCGAGCAGAAGCTGAGCGCGACGATCATCCAGGGCGCGGCGGACTTCATCTCACCGGCGCTGGTGATCGTGCTGGCGCGCGGAGTCACCGTGATCATGAACAACTCGAAGATCACCGACACCGTGCTGCATTCCATCGAGGGCGTCGTGAAGGGCACCTCCTCGGGCGTCTTCGCGATCATCGTCTTCGTCGTGAACCTGCCGCTGGCCTTCCTCATCCCCTCCACCTCGGGCCACGCGACCCTGGCCATGCCGATCCTCGCCCCGCTCGCCGACTTCGCGGGCGTCTCCCGCGCGGTGGTCGTCACCGCCTGGCAGTCCGCCAGCGGCTGGATGAACCTCTGGGTCCCCACCACCGCCGTCACCATCGGCGGCGTCGCCCTCGCCAAGGTCGGCTACGACAAGTACCTCCGCTTCGTCTGGCCGCTCCTCGCCATCCTGTTCCTGCTGATCTGCGGGTTCGTGGCGGCCGGGGCGGCGATGACCTGACCGGCCTGACCGGCCTGACCGGCCTGATCGCCCCGGTCGTACGGTGGTGGCATGGATGTCGGCGGTCTTGCGGAGTTGGACGGGCGGATCACGGAGTGCCGGGCCTGTCCCCGCCTTGTCGAGTGGCGTGAGGACGTGGCCCGTACCAAGCGCGCGGCCTTCGCCGACGAGACGTACTGGGGACGGCCGGTCCCGGGGTTCGGACCCGCCGACGCGTCCCTGCTGATCGTCGGCCTCGCGCCCGCCGCGCACGGTGCGAACCGGACCGGGCGGATGTTCACGGGGGACCGCTCCGGCGATGTGCTCTACGCGGCGCTGCACGAGGTGGGGCTCGCGTCGAGGGGGACCGCGGTGAGCGCGGACGACGGGCTGGAGCTGTACGGCGTACGCATCACCTCGCCCGTGCACTGCGCTCCGCCGGCCAACAAGCCGACCCCGGACGAGCGGGACGCCTGCCGGCCGTGGCTCGTGCGGGAACTGGAGCTGCTGCGGCCCTCACTGCGGGCGGTCGTCGTGCTCGGAGCCTTCGGGTGGCAGGCCGCGCTGCCCGCCTTCGCCGCGGCGGGGTGGGCGGTGCCCCGTCCCCGCCCCGCGTTCGCACACGGAGCGCGGCTCACGCTCGGAGCGCCGCTCGAGTCCGGACCGCCGCTCGCATCCGGCTCGATCGAGCTCTTCGGATGCTTCCACGTCAGCCAGCGCAACACCTTCACCGGGCGGCTTACCCCCGCGATGCTGCGGGACGTGCTGTACGCGGCGGCGGATGCGGCGGGGCTGCCGACGAAGCCGTATCCGGGCTAGTGGCCGCTCCCCGCATGCGGGGATTCGCTAGCCGTCCCCGAAGAGATGGCGCACCGTCGACCGGTAGTTGGCCTGGACGTGTGCGAGGGCGTGCGCGCGGGCGCGGTCCGGGTCGCCGGATGCGATGGAGTCGTACAACTCGTGGTGTTCGGTGAGGAGTTGGGGCCACTCCTCGTTCTGCCGGGTGAGCCAGCGCAGGCGGCCGTCGACCGGTTCCATGACGGAGATCAGCAGGCCGTTGCCCGCCATGGCGAGGATGCGGTCGTGGAAACGGGTGTTGATGTCGGTGATCGTCTCGGCGTCCCCGGCGCGGGTCGCGGTCGTCGCGCGGTCGAGCAACTCCCGTAGTTCCGCGAGGTCTTGCGGTGTGGAGCGGGAGGCGGCGAGCCCGGCCGCGTAGACCTCGAGGGCCTCGCGCAGTTCGAAGAGTTCCTTCACGTCGGTCGGGGTCAGCCGGCGCACCACCGTGCGGCGCGGCGTCTCGAAGTGCACGAACCCCTCGCCGACCAGTGAACGGATCGCCTCGCGGACCGGGACCCGGGAGACCCCGAAGCGCTCGGCGAGCTCGCGTTCGACCAGCCGGTCACCGGGGCGCAGCCGTCCGGCGATGATCTCCTGCCGTAGCGCGGCGAGAACGCGCTCCCGCACCGCACCCAGGGGTTCGATCTTCGTCATGGGTCCATGTTCGCCGACCTCGGGGGTGTTTTACGGAGTCGTAACTGCAAGGACATGGGCGGGCGTCATCGGCGGCGGGAACATGACGACAGTTTGGTATACCAAAGGCGGGTCAAAAGGCCAGCCTAGGCCATGTCAAGCCATGCCGAACAAGACCGAAAGGCCGCCCTCCGTCCCCTCGCCCATGGAGGCCCCGTGTCCCTCGCCGACCGTGCCGAAGCCACCGGCACCGCCGCGTTCGTCCCCGATCCCCGCCTCACCAACGAAGACCTCGCGCCCGCGCAGAAGCGGAACTGGAAGGTCTTCGACCTCTTCGCCATGTGGATGTCCGACGTCCACAACCTCGGCAACTACACGTTCGCGGCAGGCCTGTTGGTCCTCGGCATGAACGTCTGGCAGATCTTCACCTCGCTGCTCGTCGGCTTCGTGATCATCTACGCCGGGATGAACCTGATGGGCCGGATCGGGCAGCGCACCGGTGTGCCCTTCCCCGTCGTCAGCCGCATCAGCTTCGGCGTCTGGGGTGCCAACATCCCCGCGCTGATCAGGGCTGTCATCGCCATCATGTGGTACGGCATCCAGACCTATCTGGCGTCGGTCGCGGTCAACGTGATGCTGCTCGCGGCCTGGCCAGGGCTGGAGTCCTGGACCCACCACTCCTTCCTCGGCCTGGACGCGCTCGGCTGGGTGTCGTTCGTCGCGCTCTGGCTGATCCAGGCGATGATCATCAGCCAGGGCATGGAGTCGGTCCGCAAGTTCCAGGACTTCTGCGGCCCTGCCATCTGGCTGGTCATGATCGCGCTCGCCATCTGGGTTCTGTCCAAGGCGGGTTGGACCATCTCCCTCACCTCGACCCCGCACCCGGTGTCGGTCGGCGAGCAGTGGCGGCAGTGGTTCGGCGCGATCGGGCTGATCCTTGCCACCTACGGCACCCTGATGCTCAACTTCTGCGACTTCTCGCGCTTCGCGCCCGGCTACAAGACCGTCAAGCGCGGCAACTTCTGGGGCCTGCCCATCAATTCGACGGCCTTCGTGATCGTCTCGGTCATCGTCACGGCCGGTTCCATCGAGGTGTTCGGCGAGGCCATCACCGACCCGGCGCTGCTCGTCGCCAAGGTCGGCAACACCTGGGTCCTCGTCCTCGGCGCCCTGACCTTCGCCATCGCCACCATGGGCGTCAACATCGTCGCCAACTTCGTCTCACCGGCGTACGACCTCGCCAACGTCTGGCCGCAGAAGATCACCTTCAGGATCGGCGGCATGATCAGTACGGTCGCCGCACTCCTTGTGACCCCCTGGAACCTCTTCTCCAACCCCACGGTCGTCAACTACTTCCTCGGCGGCCTCGGCGCCTTCCTGGGACCGCTGTTCGGCGTGATCATGCTCGACTACTACTGGGTCAAGCGCGGCCGCGTCGACGTCGACCAGCTCTTCAACGCCCAGCCGGGATCGCCCTATTACTACAAAAAGGGCGTCAACCCCAAGGCGCTGTGGGCGTTCCTGCCCTCCGCGGCGGTCGCGGCGGTGCTCGCGCTGGTCAAGGACTTCAGCGACGTGGCCCCGTACTCCTGGTTCATCGGTACGGCGCTGGCGGCCGGACTGTACGCGGTGCTGTGCCGCTCGGAGCGCGCCGCCGTCCCCGCTTCTGTGGCGGGCTGAGCGTGCGGATCGTCGTCACCAACTGCAACACGACGCAGGAGATGACCGAGGAGATCGTACGAGGTGCCCGGGCCGCCGCAGGCCCGGGCACCACCGTGACCGGGCTGACGCCCGCCTGGGGACCGGAGTCCGCGGAGGGCTGGCTCGACAGCCATCTCTCCGCGGCGGCCGTCCTCGACACCCTGCGGACGTACGAGGGTCCCTACGACGCCGTCGTCATGGCCGGGTTCGGGGAACACGGACGCGAGGGCGCCCGGGAACTCCTCGACGTACCCGTCGTCGACATCACCGAGGCCGCCGCCCATCTCGCGTGCCTGCTAGGGCGGCGGTACGGGGTCGTCACCACCCTGGAGCGCTCGCGCGGCCAGATCGAGGACAGCCTGCACACGGCCGGGGTCGCCGCCCACTGCGCCGCCGTCGTCGGCACCGGGCTCGGCGTCCTCGACCTCGGCGACGCCCAGCGCACCGAGGATGCCTTCGTGGCAGCCGCCGAGCGGGCCCGGGCGGCCGGCGCCGAGGTGCTCGTCCTCGGGTGCGCCGGGATGACCGGGCTGCAGCGGGCGGTGGGGGAGAAGCTGGGGCTGCCCGTCGTCGACGGGGTGGCCGCGGCGGTCAAGCTCGCCGAGTCGCTCGTCTCGCTGGGGCTCACGACCAGCCGGGCGGGGAGCTATGCGAAGCCATTGCCGAAGCGGCGGACGTGGGGGTCCCCCGGAGGTACGGGTACGGGTACGGGCACCGGTACTGGCAGGGGCACGGCCTCGCCTCCGTCGGAGTGATCCTGCGGCGACCCGGCCGTGGACGGCGGGGCGGCGGCGGGCCCTGACCGCACCCTCTGGGGAGGACGGACAGTCGACCCACCCCGTGAACGGAGCCGCCCGTGCCGTCGCTGAGAGCACTCCTGGCCGTCGCGCTCGTCGGTCTCTGCTGCACCGGCGCCTCCGGTGCCGCCGACGACCCCTTCTGGGTGGACCCCGACTCCCGCGCCGCCCGGCAGGCCGCCGAGTGGCGGGCCACCGGACGCACCGCGGACGCCCTGCTCATGGACCGCATCGCCACCCGCGCCCAGGCCGAGTGGCTCAACGGGCCCGGCCCGGAAGCGGTCGTGCGGGACCGTACGACCGCGGCCGCGCGCCAGGGACGTACGGCCGTGCTCGTCGCGTACTACATCCCGAACCGCGACTGCGGCGCCTACTCCGGCGGAGGAGCACCGACCGCGGCGGCCTACCGCACCTGGGTCGACGAGTTCGCGGCGGGCCTCGGCGACCGGGGCGCGTACGTGATCGTCGAACCGGACGCCGTGGCCCAGCTGGTGGCGGGCTGCACCCGGGTCGTGGCGAAGGAGCGGTACGCGCTGCTCGCGTACGCCGTCGACCGCTTCAAGCGGCAACCGGGCACCCGCGTCTACCTCGACGCGGGCAACTCCGCCTGGATTCCCGAGGCATGGCGCATGGTCGACGCCCTGACGGAGTCGGGGGTCTCCCGCGCGGACGGCGTCGCGCTCAACGTCTCCAACTTCCAGACCGACGCGGCCAGTTCGGCGTACGGGAAGCAGCTGTCGGAGGAGCTGGGCGGCACGCACTTCGTCGTCGACACGAGCAGGAACGGCAACGGGCCCTACACCGGTACGGATTCCTGGTGCAATCCGCCGGGCAGGGCCCTGGGTACGCCGCCGACCGTCCTGACGGGGGATCCGCTGATCGACGCGTATCTGTGGATCAAACGGCCGGGGGAGTCGGACGGGACGTGCCGGGGCGGGCCGGCGGCCGGGCAGTGGTGGGAGTCGCACGCGCTGGAGCTGGCGCGGAACGCGGGTACGCCTTAGGTGCGGTCCGGCTCGGGCACGACTGCGGTTGCCGTGATCTCCACCAGCTGGCCGGTGTACCCGAGGCAGGCCACCCCGATCAGCGTCGACGAGTGCGGGCCGACGCTGAGCCCGGACGCCTCGACGACCTCCCAGACCGCGGACAGCACCGCCGGCTCACTGCCGACGACGTACACGTCGGTCGACACGACATGCGTCATGTCGCTGCCGACCGCGCGCAGTTGCTCGTCGAGATTGGCCAGCACCTGCTGGGCCTGCCGTACGGGATCGGCCTCGCCGACGATGTTCCCCTTGGCGTCGAGGGGTACGGACCCGGCGAGGAAGGCGAGCTTCGTGCCTGCCTCGACCACGGACGCGTGGGAGTAGAGGGGCGGGGTGAAGAGGCTGGGGACGGTGACGCGCTGAACCATGCGGGCTCCCGGGGATCTTCGGCTTCGGCCCGGCTCGGGCCTTCGTCGCCGGCGGTGGGCAACCTGCCGATGATGCGGGGCATGGGGGCGGGGCCGCATCCGAATATCGGGTCCACGTCGAGGGGGCGAGTCGCGTCCAAGGTTCGAATCGTGCCGGGTGTCCGGGGCACGCCGGGTATCCGCGCGGGGCGGGGATACCCGGGTCGTGCGGGCCCGGGTGGCTCGCACGCCCTGCCCCACTGCCGGCCCCGCCCCTGCCCGCGAACCGGCAGTCGCCCCTTACTTCGTGGTGAACTGCGCCGTCCCCAGCGTTGCGAACCACGTCCGTATCTGCTTCTCGTCGCCCGTCGCCGCGAGTGAGAGGAGCAGGAGGAGCCGGGCCTTCTGCGCGGTCAGATCCTCCGCGCCGATGACGCCGGTGGTGTCGGACGAGCCGTACACCGCCCCCGACCCGGTACGGGTGGTCGACGCGAACGTCACCCCCTTCTTCACCGCCTCGGTCCGCGCGGTCGACATCGCGGGCGAGATGCCTCCGGCGCCCGTGCCCGCGGTCACGATGCCCTTCGCCCCGGCGTCCGCGAACGCCGTGATCGCCTCACCGCCGGCGTCCTGGTACGAGTACGCGATCTCCACCCTCGGCAGTGGCGTGCTCTCCTTGTCACTCACCTTGCCGACGATCCGGTCCAGGTCGAAGGGTGTACGCCAGCTCGCCTTGCCGCACTTCTGGACGCGGGCCGGCGCCCGGTTGAGCCGGATGTTGTCCTGGTCGATGACGCCGAGTTCCCCGGAGGGGCCGCTCTCGAAGGTGTCCATGCGCAGGGCGTTGGTCTTGCGGACCTCCCGCGCGGCCTGGATCTGGTCGTTGAGCATGACGACGGTGCCGTAGCACTTCGTCTTGTTGCTCGCGGCCAGCTTGATCGCGTTGTAGAGATTGGCGGGCGCGTCGGTGCCGATGACCGTCCACGGCCGCATCGAGCCGGTGAGGATCACCGGCTTGTCGCTGCGCACGGTCAGGTCGAGCCAGTACGCGAACTCCTCCATCGTGTCCGTACCAGTGGTCACCACCACCGCGTCGTTCTTCTTGAGCGCGGCGTCGACGGACGCGGTGAGCTTGCGGTAGTCCGCGATGGAGTACCCGCCCGACCCCTTGTTCCCGAACTGCTCGGTCGTCACATCGGCGACCCCGTCCACCTCGGGCCGCAACTCGTCCACCATCTTGGAGATCGCGAGCTGCCCCGACTTGTAGTCCTGGAAGGAGACGCGGCTGGTACTGACTCCGGAGATGGTGCCGCCGGTCCCGATCACGGCGACCTCGGGCACATCCTCCTTCTCCTTGGGCTGGGCACTCGCGCTGGACAGCGAGACCCCTGCGGCGACGGCGAACGTACAGAGCAGGGCGGCTGTACGGTGGGCGATCTTCACGTGACACGGCTCCTAGCAGGTCGGCGACGGACGCTCGCCGCCGACCGTAGGAAGCGGTGTTTTCCCAGGCGTTGCGTGTACGTGTCAATTACCGTGCGGCGGCGTCGAGTTCGAATGCCAGGTGGAATTCGCGGACAAGGTGGGCGGGTGAGGGGTGAATCCGGTGACTGTGTCGGGGCGGGTGCGCCGAGGCGGTAATCCGGAGCCGTAGGCTCCGTCGAGTCTCCAAGGAACCTCGAAGGACGCCTCCCATGACTGTTCCCCCCACCTCCCACCGCGCCCGGTCCCGTGTCACACGGCGCGGGTTGATCGGCGCCGCGGGCGCGGTCGCGGCAGGCGCCGCGCTCACGCCCGTCGTGATGGCGAACACCACGCCCGACGCCACGGACCCGGGTGCCGCCGAGGCCGGTACGAACTCCGAGACCTTCCCCAGGACCCGCGCCAAGGCGGCCACCGGCGAAGGGCCCGTAGAGGCGGCCTTCCCCATCGGTTACGTGGGCGTGAGCTGGGCCGGTACGAGTGAAACCGTGGGCGGCGGCATCCGGCTGACCGACGCCGACGGAGGCAAGGGCACCTGGAAGTCCCTGAGTGGCAGCGGCTGTTCGGGCAGCAACGGCGGCGCGCTGCTCATCCCCGCCGACCAGGCTTCCGGTTACGAGCTGAAGGCACCGGACGGCGCGAGCGGTCTGCGCTCGCTGGCCCTCGACACCACGCAGGGCCCGCGGCGCGAGGTCGCCGTACCGAAGGACACGACCCGCGTGCGGGGCGTCGCCTACCTGTCGCGCGCGGCCTGGGGCGCGGACGAGTCGCTGCGCTTCAAGGCGGACGGTACGGAGAACTCGCCGACGGCGTACTACCCGTTCCAGACGATCACGGTCCACCACACCGACACCCCCAACGGCGACCCGGACCCGGCCGCCACGGTGCGCGCGATCTACCAGTTCCACGCGGTCACCAACGACTGGGGCGACATCGGCTACCACTTCCTCATCGACGAGAAGGGCCGTATCTACGAGGGCCGTTACTCGGGCGACGACGGCATCCCCGCGCACGACGCCGACGGCAAGCTCGTCACCGCCTTCCACGTGGGCGGCTTCAACTCGGGCAACCTCGGCATCGCCCTCCTCGGCACCCTGGTCGACCAGGGCCCCACCGACGCCGCCCGCACTGCCCTCACCCGCCTGACCCGAGTCCTGACCCGCCTCCACGGCGTCGACCCCAAGGCCCAGGTCACGTACACCAACCCGGTCAACGGCACCAAGAAGGACGTCCCCGAAATCAGCGGCCACCGCGACTGGATGGAGACGGACTGCCCGGGCGGGACGATGTACGGGGAGCTCGCGGCGCTGCGGGAGGCGGTGGCCGGGAGCTGACACCGGGACATGCCCCCGGGCCCGACGCCGAATAATCGTTCGAGAAGGTCCTGTTGACGCTGATACCGTCACCGACGTGGCGAAACTCAATCAGATCATCGCAGTGGAGAAGGGCATCAAGTCCAAGTCCCATCAGGACCTGACGTCCGCTCATCATGGGCTGCAGAAGCCCGCGTTGCTGGCCGGCATCTCGCGGACGTACCAGCCGAAGGACGAGGAGGGCGAGCAGTTGCCGCCCGAGTCGACCCGGGTGCAGGTGCAGGCCGAGGACGTGCTGCGGGAGACCGCGGGGACGCTGACGCGGCTGTTCGATGTGACCGCCACCAAGGACTGGGCGAACTGCACGGCGCGCGCGGATGTGAAGGTCGACGGGCGGGTGCTCGTCGCCGAGGTGCCCGTGTCGTATCTGCTGTTCCTCGAGAAGCAGCTCACCGACCTCAACACGTTTGTGCGGAAGCTGCCCGTCCTCGACGCCTCCGAGTCGTGGGTGCAGGATCCCTCCACCGATGCGTGGAAGACCGAGCCCGTGCGGACGCTTCGTACGAAGAAGGTGCCCCGAAACCACGTCAAGGCCGAGGCTACCGAGAAGCATCCCGCTCAGGTCGAGGTGTACTACGAGGACATACCCGTCGGGTACTGGACGACCGTGAAGTTCTCCGGCGCCCTGCCCGCCCGGCGCGTCAACGAACTCCTCGGCCGCGTCGAGAAGTTGCAGCAGGCCGTCAAGTTCGCCCGCGAGGAGGCGAACGGCGTGGACGTCGTCGACCAGCACGTCGGCGACTCCGTGTTCGGCTACCTGTTCGGGTAGCCTCCAGAACTCCCGGCCAATGCACCACGGCCGGGGTGCGCGAGGAGCGCAAAGCTGAAGCTGAAGCTTGTCGTGATGAGCGGTCGTACCCACCAAAGCAGTAAAGGGCGGACCGCGGTCAATCTCAGACTCTTGCTCCAGACTCAGTATTCGCCGCCCATCGCCGGATCGACCGGGCCCAGGCCCCGGACGTCGAAATGCCGGTTCAAGTCCGGCCCGCACAGCTCGATGTGCGGTGGTCCAAAGGCAGGACGCGGCGACATGACGACTGACCTGGGTCCTCAAGCGTGCCGGCGTGTGAATTGGGTGGCATCACAGGGTCCGGGGGCCGGCTACGCCCTCGGGCCCGCTCCCGTTTTTGCGTACATCGGCCATGGACGCCGGTCGCGTGCATCGGCTTCGTACAGGGGTTGCGTTCATAAAGAACGCGCCCTCCACGCGAAGCGTCACCTCGCCGAAACACTTGCGTTCCATTCCCTCCAGTAACTCGATCTACCGTAGGCACCACAACAGCCCGGCCGATGTCGCCCGAAGGCGCCCCCGCCCTCGCCCGACAGGAGCCCCGTGCCACTCCCCAGCGTCGCCCTGCCGCCCTGGCTCGCCCATGCCCTGCGCGCCCAGCGGGGACCCGTTCCCTGGAGCGCGGTCGTCCGGGGTGCGCTGGCGGCCGGGCCGCTGCTGCTCGTGGCGGTGGTCGCCGGGCAGCCGTCCGTCGGAGTGGTCGCGGCGCTCGGGGCCATGCTCGCCGGGATCAACGACCGGCCCGGGAGCCGGCGGGCCGCCGTCAGGAGGATTGGGGTGCCCGGCCTCGCGGGGGCCGGAGGGCTGCTCGTCGGGTCGTACGCCGGAGAGCATGTCGGGGCGGTGACCCTCACCCTGTTCCTCACTGTTCTCGGGCTCGTCGCGGGCGGCATGAGCGCCGTCGGGCCCGTCGCCTCCGGGGCCGGCACGCAGTTGCTCGTGGCCTGCGCCATCGGGGCCGGGATGCCGCTGCCCGAACCCGGGTGGCAGCGCGCGCTGTTCTACCTCGCCGGCGCCGGGTGGCTCATCGCCCTGCGGCTCGCGCTGCCGACGACCGCGGTCACCGCCGGTGACTACCGGTTCGACGGGGAGCGGGACGCCGTCGGCGCCGTGTACGACGCGATCGCCGAGCTGCTGATCGCCGCAGGGGGGACGGACGCGACCGCTCGCAGGGTCGCGCTGACCGCCGCGCTCGACCACGCACAGGACGCGCTCGCCGGGCCCCGGCTGCGGCGGTACGCCAGCTCCGGGGCCGAGCGGCGGCTGCACGCGCAGTACGCCGCCGCGCTGCCGCTCGCCGAGGCCGCGACCGCGCTCGCCTGGGTGGGCGAGGCGGTGCCCGCGCGGGCCGCGGAAGGACCCCGACGGCTCGCCACCGCCGTACGGACCGGCGCGCACACCGGACCACTGCCCGCGCCCTCCCGCTCCGCGCCCGCCCTGCGCGCCCTCGACGACGCGCTGCTGCACGCCGCCGACGCCTTCGACGGGGGCGGCACCGGAAGGAACCTGCACACCCGGCGCCGTACCGCCCTGTCCCTCGCGCGCACCGCCTTCGGCGCGGGAGGGCGTGAGTACGGGCTCCGCGTCGCCCTCTGCTTCGGCGCCAGCGCGGGCGTGGCGCAGGCCCTGCACCACGCCCAGTGGTACGGGAACCACTCCCACTGGTACTGGCTCCCCGCGACCGCCGTCTTCCTCGTCAAGCCCGACCTCGGGCCGCTCGCCTCGCGCGTGCTGTGCCGGGCGGCGGGGACCGTCCTTGGCGCCATCGTCTTCGCGGGGCTCGCCGCACTGCTGCCCAGGCCCGCAGGGCTGGTCGCCGTCGTGGCCGTATGCGGCGCCCTGATCCCCGTCGCCACACGGCACTTCGCGGCGCAGACCGCCGTCGTCACCGTGCTCGTGCTCGCCCTCGTCATGGTGGCGGGGGAGCCGCCGGCCGCCTGGAGCCGCATCGGCGAGACGCTGCTGGCCTGCGCGATCGTGCTGCTCGTCGGGCATCTGCCGGCGCTCGGGCAGCGCGGAGGGACGGTACGGGCCCGGCTCGCCCGCGCCGTGGAGGCGGCGGACGCCTACCTCGCGCATGTGCTGAACGAAGGTACGACGGACGACAAGGCCGGCCGCTGGGCCCTGCGCCGCGAGGCCTATCGCGCGCTCGCCGAAGCCCGTGCCGCGATCGACCTCGCCGCCGCCGAACTCCCCGCCCTCGCACGGCACGCGGAGGGCACGGACGAGGTGGCGGCCACCCTGGAACGACTCGTCGACACGACCACGGCGTGCGCCGTCCAGCTCGACGACAACGGGCGGCTCACGCCCCGCCACACCGAGCGGATCGCCGAACTCCTCCACGAATTGGCCGAGGGGCGGGAGCGGGCGGGGCTTCGTGTGAAGCAGGGGCCCGAGGTGCCCGTCGCTGTGTGACGTCGGGGTTCGGACGTCGCGGGTTCGGTACGGAGACCGCTGGGGCGGCCGGCTCGGCAACGGATGCGCGGTTCATGTCCCCCGGCCGCAGGACACCGTCGTACGGTGACGCAATGACGCCGTCTCCCGCGACTCCGTCCCCGGCCTCTTCCGGGCAAGGCCCCTCTTCCGGGCAGGGCCCCGCCGATCTCCTCATCACCGGATGCACCGCCCTCGTGCACGACGATCACGAGGGGATCGCCTTCGTCGAGGACGCCTCGATCGTCGTACGAGGAGGGGTCATCGAGGCCGTCACCGGCGGCGCGTCCGCCGTGGACGCCGTCGAGCGCATCGACGGCCGTGGCCAGGTGGCGATGCCCGGCCTGATCAACTGCCATACGCACTCGCCGATGGTCGCGCTGCGCGGCATCGCCGAGGATCTGCCCGCCGAGGAGTGGTTCAACGACTTCATCTGGCCGATCGAGTCCAACCTCACCGTCCGGGACGTTGAGTTGGGCGCACGGCTCGCCTGCGCCGAGATGATCCGCGGCGGGGTCACCTGCTTCGCCGACCACTACTTCTCGATGGACACCGTCGCCGCCGTGGTGGCGGAGAGCGGGCTGCGCGCGCATCTGGGGGAGGCGTTCTTCTCCTCGGGAGGTCCCGAAGGCCGGGAAAAGTCACTGGAGTTCGCGCTGCGGCACCGCGGATCGGCCGACGGCCGCATCACCACCGCCCTCGCCCCGCACGCCCCGTACACCGTGGACGACGCCGACCTCGCCGCGACCGCCGAGCTCGCCCGCGCGCATGGCCTTCCCGTACACCTCCACGCCTCCGAGAGCCGCGACCAGACCGACAACAGCCTTGCCCGGCACGGCCGTACACCGATCGAGATCCTGGAGCGGACCGGGATCCTCGGCACCGGCACCAGTGTGCTCATCGCGCACGGCACCGGCATCGTCGAGCGCGACCTGCCGGTGCTGGAGCGGGCGGCGGCAGCGGGATCCGTCGCCGTCGCGACCGCGCCCCGCGGGTACTTGAAGTTCGCGTGGGGGCCGACGCCGGTGCGCGCCCTGCGTGAGATCGGCGTTCCCGTCGGGCTCGCCACGGACGGGGCCGCCTCCAACAACTCCCTGGACGTATGGGAGTCCATGGCGCTCACCTCACTCGTCCAGAAGTCGACCGAGGGCGATCCACGCTGGCTGACATCACGTCAAGCCCTGCACCACGCGACGCTCCAGAGCGCGCTGGCCGTCGGTCTCGGCGAGCGGACCGGGAGCCTCGCGCCGGGGCGACGGGCGGACATCATCCTGGTGGATCTCACCGGGCCGCACACCCAGCCGGTGCACGACCTCGCGGCCACGCTCGTGCACAGCGCCCGCGCCGGCGACGTACGGACCACGATCGTCGACGGCCGGGTGCTGATGCGGGATCGCGAACTGCTCACACTCGATCTGCCGTCCACCGTCAGGGAGTTGGGGGAGCGGCTGCCCGCCTTGATCGACCGGAGTCACGGGAAGCGGATCCAGGAATACGACACCTGATCCGGGACCACGACACCTGATCGACATTGCCTAGGGTGGAGCCATGTCCACCCCACAGGACCCCGCAGCGGGCCTCATCGACAACCCGTACGCCGTCTACGACCGCCTCCGTGACACCGCGCCCGTGCACCGCATCGCCGGTACCGACGGCAACCCCGCCTGGCTCGTCACGCGGTACGACGACGTACGCGAGGCCCTCGCGAACCCGCTGCTCTCGCTGGACAAGCGGCATGCGCTGCCCGGGAGTTACCAGGGGCTGGCACTGCCGCCTGCCCTCGACGCCAACCTCCTGAACATGGACCCGCCCGATCACACCCGCATCCGGCGCATGGTCGTACGGGCCTTCACACCGCGCCGGATCGAGCAACTGCGCACGCCCGTCAGAGAAACCGCCGACAGGCTCCTCGACGCGCTCGGAACACACGGCGGGACGGACCTCGTCGCCGCGTACGCCGCGCCTCTTCCCATCACCGTCATCTGCGATCTGCTCGGGATCCCGGACGAGCACCGCCGGGACTTCCGGGTCTGGACGGACGTGCTCGTCGCACCCGACCCGGCTCGTCCGTCGGCGGCGAAGGAGGCGGTCGTGGCCATGCTCGGGTTCTTCACGCAACTCCTCGCGGCCAAGCGGAAAGAGCCCGCGGACGACCTGCTCTCGGATCTGATCGCGGTACGGGACGAGGGCGACCGGCTCACCGAGGACGAGCTGATGTCGCTAGTGTTCCTCATCCTGTTCGCCGGGTACGAGAACACGGTGCAGCTCATCGGCAACGCCGTCCTCGGGCTGCTCACCCACCCCGACCAGCTTGCCGCGCTGCGGGCGAACCCGGACCGACTCCCCGCCGCCGTCGAGGAGTTCGCCCGCCACGAAGGGCCCGGGCTGCTCGCCATCCGGCGCTTCCCCGTCGAGGACGTGACGATCGGGGGCGTCACCGTTGCCGCGGGCGAGACCGTCCTGCTGTCCCTGTCCGCCGCCAACCGGGACCCGAGCCGCTTTCCCGACCCCGGCCGGCTCGACCTCGGCCGCGACGCCTCCGGCCATCTCGCGCTCGGTCACGGCATCCACTACTGCCTGGGCGCGCCGCTGGCCCGCCTGGAGACGGAGATCGCCCTGTCCGCGCTCCTGGAACGCCTCCCGGATCTCGCGCTGGACGCCGACCCGGCCGAGCTGCGGTGGCGGCCCTCTCTGCGCGCCCGCGGCCTGCTCGCGCTTCCGGTGACGTACTGACGCCGTGACGTACTGATGCTGAGTGACGTACTGATGCCGGGAAACCGGTCCAGAAAATTCTGCGTTCCGCCGATGAGTTCCGCTCCTCCCTCCGGTCCACCCACAGAAGGCACAGGTTTCATAGGAGGGGCACATGACGCTTCCGCAGATCGTTTCGCGCGACGAGTGGCGCGCCGCGCGCGAAGAACTGCTGGCCAAGGAGAAGGCCGCCACGCGTGCACGGGACGCGCTCAACGCGGAGCGGCGCGGGCTGCCGATGGTCGAGGTCGACAAGGAGTACGTGTTCGAGGGCGGCGACGGGAAGGCGACACTGCTCGACCTCTTCGACGGACGGCACCAACTCGTCGTCTACCACTTCATGTTCGCGCCGGAGTGGGCCGCCGGCTGCCGCAGCTGCTCGGCGTTCCTCGACCAGATCGGGCACCTCGCGCATCTGCGGGCCAGGGGTACGGAATTCGCCGCCGTCTCCCGTGCACCGCACACGAAAATCCTGCCCTTCAAGGCGCGCATGGGCTGGACGGTGCCGTGGTACTCGTCGTACGACAACGAGTTCAACTACGACTACCAGGCATCCTTCGGCGGTGAAGAGCCCTACGAGCGGCCGGGGATGAGCTGTTTCCTGCGGGAGCGTGACCGTGTTTTCCACACGTACTCGACGTACGAACGCGGACTCGACGGGCTCGGCTCCACGACCAGCCTGCTGGACCTCACCGCGCTGGGACGGCAGGAGGAGTGGGAGGAGCCCAGGGGGCGCTCATCGGCGCTGGGAGCACCCGCGGGCAGTGAACGGATCCGGTACCACGACGAGTACGCGGACTGATGCGCGTACCCCTCGCCGCATTCGCAAAAGGTGTGAACGGGCCGATAACGCCCTCACATCGAACCTGCGACGAAGTGTCGACTACGTCTCAGTACCGTCACTTTGCGAGCCGTTCACCCCATGGAGGGCGTTTAACTCTACGAGAGCAGCGCTACGTGGAGGTACAAGGTGAACGGGCGAACGGTGCTGGAGCGCTTCCCCGCAGGTGGGCCGCGTGGGTCCTGGCCCGCGGAGGAGTTCGCGCAGGCGCGTCGCAAGGAGGGCCAGGCCGTGGAAGTGGTCATGGATCTCTCGACGGACGCGTTCTTGGTGGTCTTGCGTGTCGGCGACCTCGTCGAGTGAGGTCGGGGGCTGGACGGGGCTTCCTCCCCGTCACTGACCTGCGGCTGCCCGGGGCTTCCTCCCCGGCGGATCGACCTGCGGCCTCGCCGGTGGGTCAACCGGCCTCCCTGGTGGCCACCTTCGCGGTGAACTGCCCCGCCTGGAGCGAGTACAGCTCCGCATAGACGCCCCCCGTGGCCAGGAGCTCGTCCGGGCTGCCGGACTCCACGAGACGGCCCTGGTCGAGGACGTGCAC
Source organism: Streptomyces sp. NBC_00554 (assembly GCF_041431135.1). Lineage (NCBI taxonomy): Bacteria > Bacillati > Actinomycetota > Actinomycetes > Kitasatosporales > Streptomycetaceae > Streptomyces > Streptomyces sp. NBC_00554. The sequence goes on from NZ_CP107799.1 coordinate 7,655,672, forward strand.
GAGATCGGCGTGGCGCACGGACGCCAGCCTGTGCGTGATCAGGATGACGGTCTGGCCGGTGCCCGCCAGCGCCCTGATCTTCTCGAAGACCTCCAGCTCGGCCCGGGCGTCGAGCGCCGCCGTCGGTTCGTCCACGATCAGGATGGCGCCGCGCCGGTACGCGGCCCGCGCGATGCCGAGCCGCTGCCACTGCCCGCCCGACAGCTCGTGCCCGCCGCTGAAGCCGCGGGCGAGAAGCGTGTCGAGGCCGCGGGGCAGATCCGCGACGACGTCCTCCGCCCCCGCCTCGGCCACCGATGAGGCGAGCCGCTCGTCCGTCAGTGGCGCCGAGGTGCGGCCGACCGCGACGTTGACGCGGGCCGTGAACGGCCACCGCTTGAAGTCCTGCGCCACCATCGCGATGCGCTCGGCGAGTTGATGCCGGTCGGCGGTCGCCGCGTCGACGTCGTCCCACAGGATCCGGCCGCGCTGGGGCGCGTACAGGCCCGCGAGCAGTTTCACCAGCGTGGTCTTGCCCGAGCCGTTCTCCCCGACCAGCGCCACGATCTTGCCGAGCGGCACATTCAGGGTCACATCCGCGAGCGCGGGCCTGGTCGAGGTGCCCGGATAGGTGAACGTGACGTTCTCGAAGCGTATTTCGCGCGGATCGTCGGGCAGCGGCTCGCCGCCCACGGGGATCGCGCGCTCGGCCGCCTCGACGTACAGGCGCTGCAGGTCGCCCACGAACAGGCCGTCCTCGTGGAGGGAGTTGATCTCCAGGACGAGTGTGCCGAGGCTCGCGGAGCCGGTGCGGATCGCGATCACCGCCGTACCGGCGACGGAGAGTGCCATCGCGCCGGCGAGCAGCAGTCCGCCGAGGGTCGCGTACGTCGCCACGGTGGCGAGGCCGGTCCAGGCCGCCGCGATCAGGCCGGTGCGGGCGGAAAGCCGGGCCAGGCGCGCCTGTTCGGCCTCGGCGGACTCCGACATCGAGCGGTAGTGGCGCAACAGGAACGGACCGACGCCGTGCACCCGGATCTCCGGAGCCGCGGCGGGCTCGGTGAGCAGACTGCCGATCAGATGCCCGGCGCGGGCGTGCTGCACCCAGGTGTGGAACGACTCGTAGCGACGCCGGGCGATGGTCAGCGCGCTCCACGCGCTCGGCAGTGTCATCGTCACGAGCAGCGGAAGCAGTGCGGGATGCAGCACGGTCAGGACACCCGCCGCCGCGCACAGCGAGATGATCGCGTTCACGACCCGGGCGGCGATCGTGATCATGCGCCGGGCGGAGTGGGCGCCGTACTGCGCGGTGTCCAGCAGCTTGTGGAAGGCGTCGTCCTCGATCGCGGCCAGCTCCACGGCCGCCGCCCGTTCCAGATACAGCTCGGTCGCGACCCGCTCGACCTTCGGCTCGAGCCGCCCGGTCGCGTACGTCGACGCGGCCCGCAGCAGCGCCGCGAGCAGCATCACGACGGCGACGGCGATCAGCGCCGGGAGCGCCCCGCGCAACCGGTCCTCGACCGGGCCGCTCGCCATCAGCCGCCCCAGCACGCTGTTGACGGCCAGCAGACTCACCGCCTGCGCCGCGCCGCGGGCCAGTTCGGCGCCCAGCACGATACGGGCGGCGCGGCGGTCCGCCTTCCAGGCGAGCCGGAAACTGGACGCGAGCAGGGACGGCAGCCGCGTCATCATGGCGCGGAAGTTCAACTCCAGGAACGCGTCGGCGTGTTGGGACCAGCCCATGTCGTAGCGGAGCGGGCCGCCGAAGAGCAGGTGCTCCGATTCGGACGGTGCCGGTTTGTCGTCGTCCCGCTTGCCGCGCCGTGCTGTTTTCCTCGCGGACTTTCTCACCGTTGGCCTCCCCCGGAGTGGACGAACGGTGCATTCCCCCGGAACGGGGCGCTCCACCCGGGGCGGCCGCGAAGTTTCGCGGCAACCGGCGCACTTCGGATACCGGCGCATTCGGATACGCCGGTGGGACCCGGCCGGGGGACCTACGCGCTGATCGGACGCGACCAGACGGGTGTAGTTCCCGTCACCTGGCACACGGCCAGATAGAGGGGGATCGGCGGGGTGTAAGGAACGGTGCCGGCGGGCCTGTGGATGAGCCCGGGGGTGTGGGGCGCGTCGGGTACGACCGCGCCCGTGGCGTAGTGCGCGGGCGCCGGCCACTCCAGGGCGACGTCGGAGTCGGAGGGCACGATCCACCACCAGCTCGCCCGGTCGGCGTAGACACAGCCCACGCGCGGCAGCCGGGGCAGCAGCAGCGGTCCGAAGCGGGCGGGCACCGACACCGCGTCGCACCCCAGCGGCACCGTCATGCCCTCGGGCACGGGGAGACGTCTGAGCGGCCCGGACGCCTGCTGCATGCGCTTGAGGCGGACGAGTGTGTCCAGGCTCAGGACCTCAGCCCGGGGCCCCGCGACCGACGTACCCCTCACAACACCATCCCCCAGCATGCTTCCGTCCCGGCGCCCCGGCCGTCGGCCGGAGGCTTCTTCGCGCTCCACCCGAGGTCGGAGCGGGGCTCGGTGGCCGCGTCACGCCGACTGGTCGAACGTCCGTTCGGTGAGTGCTCCAGCTCCGCCCAGACCAGCAGCCCGGGGCCCGTCTCCTGAGCCCCCCAGGCTCTGCACATGGCCTCGACGAGGAGCAATCCCCTCCCGTGCTCCTCCTCGGGCCGCTGGGACGAGGGGCGCGGCTCACCAGGGGCGCAGCCCTCGTCACGTACGGCTATCCGCACCAGGTCGTCTTCGTGGTGCAGCTCGCAGACGACCCGCTCACCGGCGGTGTGCACGATCGCGTTGGTGACCAGCTCGGAGATGACGAGGGTCGCCGTGTCGCAGGTGTCCTCGCACACCGCCCAGCCGGACAGCCAGGCGTCGGTCAGACGTCTGGCCCGGGCCACGGAGCCCGGGTGCGCGGCCAGCTCGAAGCGGAACCGGCGCTCGGCGGCCAAGCCGGAGCGGGGCCCGGCGGCGGCACGGAGACCGGATCGGTCCTCGATGGCGGCACCGGGACCAAGCTGGTCCTGGGCGGCGGCGCCGGGACCGCAGCGGTCCTCGGCGGCGTCTGTTCCTAACGGCACGGACGGAGTCACGCTTGCCACTATCGCCCCGCCGTGAACACTTGGCAAGAGCCACTATGAAAAATGCAGAGTGCTGTGTGACTCCGCGAAGGCGCGTGGCACACTGCTCGCAACAGCACGCCGAGCGGCGCCAGTTGGGATCGTGGAACGGACCCCGAACGGCGCCGTCCGGACTGTCAGGACCCTGTGAACCGACTGTGAGGCACCCTGTGGAGGTGGGACGTGAGTGAACCGCGGTCCGCGCCGACGGTCGGCCAGGTCGTTCTCGGCCGGCGCCTGCTTGACCTGCGGGAACGCGCGGGTCTCAAGCGTGAGGAAGCCGCGCGTGTGCTGCGCGTCGCGCCCGCCACGGTCCGCCGCATGGAAATGGCCGAGGTCTCCCTCAAAATTCCCTACCTCCAGCTCCTCCTGAAGTCGTACGGCGTCTCGGACGAAGAGGCCGAGGGCTTCGTGCTTCTGGCCGAGGAGGCCAACAAACCGGGCTGGTGGCAGCGGTTCCACGACATCCTGCCGGGCTGGTTCTCGATGTACGTCAGCCTGGAGGGCGCCGCGGCCCTGATCAGGCAGTACGAACCCCATTTCGTGCCCGGCATCCTGCAGACCGAGGAGTACGCGCGTGGCGTCCTGAAGGCGGGCGCCATCGGCCAGACGAGACCCGAGGACATCGAGCGGCATGTGGCGCTGCGCATGCAGCGCCAGGATCTGCTCACCCGCGCGGACGCCCCGCGGATCTGGGCCGTGATGGACGAGACGGCCCTGCGCCGCCCCATCGGCGGCCCCGAGGTGATGCGCGCCCAGGTCGACAAGCTGCTCCAGGCCACGAAGCTGCCCAACCTGACGCTGCAGGTGATCCCGTTCTCCTCGGGACCGCACCCCGGCACGTACGGGCCCTTCGTGCTCTTCCGTTTTGCCGTGCCGGAACTCCCGGACATGGTCTACAGCGAGTACCTGACCGGCGCCGTCTACCTGGACGCGCGCTCAGAGGTGGCGACCCACCTCGAGGTCATGGACCGCATGGCGGCTCAGGCCGCTACTGCACATCGCACGAAGGAGATCCTCCGGGATCTCCGCAAGGAGCTGTGAATGGAACGCATCAGGCCGCGGATACGCAACGCGCGCATCTACAACGGAATGCCCGCCCGCGAACTGGGCAGCGAGGGCTGGCACAAGCCGTGGAGCGGTGGCAACGGAGGCAACTGCCTGGAGGCGATGAAGCTCGCGGACGGGCGCATCGCGGTACGCCAGTCGGCGGATCCGGACGGACCCGCCCTGATCTACACGCCCGGCGAGATGACCGCGTTCATCCAGGGGGCGAAAGCGGGGGAGGCGGACTTCCTAATGTCCTGATCCGATTGCGCTCCTCTGCTTACTGCTGTCTCAACTCCCTAATCTTGGTGCTGACTTGAACACCCACTACAGCTTGGACTTACGGAGACCGTCATGACCGGGCAGGGCCCCGTCGAGATCGACACTGGAGCTAGAGCCAACTCCACATACGGCGTGGTGCGTCCACCAGGCGGCTGATCGCGATCACTGGGAACGGCGGCTGGTCCGCGCGGCCCGGGCCGAGGCTCAGCCCGTAGTAGATCTGCTCGATCGACGGCGGTCCGACCGCGAGATTGCGCCGGACCGCCGCCGGAGGCGACTGCTGACCGGTCCGTACGAGATACGCCGCGGCCATCGCCCCCGTACGGCCGACTCCCGCACCGCAGTGCACGAACACCGGCCCCGATGCCTCGCCGACCACGTGGAGGAAGTGCTCCACCTGGCCGGGTGTCGGGGTCTGTCCGTCACGGACGGGCAGCCGTACGACATCGAGTCCGGCCCTGTGGGGACCGGCGAGCTGGGCCGCGGTGAGGTCTTCGGCGCGCAGGTCGACGACGGTGGTGACGCCGAGGCGCGCGAGCGCCCGGTATCCCTCGGGGGAGGGTGCGGCCCCCCGCCACAACTTCCCCTGCCTGCCAACGGGTTGGAAGTGGTGGATGCCCTGTACCGAGTGCGTCCCTTCGGGTGCCGGGGTCTCCTCGCGGGCCCAGTACGACAGCGCCAGGACCCCGAGCGCGCCGGTGGCCCACAGGGCGAGATAGCCGAGGGTGACTCCGCCGAGGTACCGCAGGATCGTCCTGCGCAACCGGCGTGTGGGCAGGGTGGGATGGGGCGGGGGTGCGGCGACGACAGCCATGGGCGACCCGGGGTGATCGGGGACGATGGGCGCGTTCGCATCGTAACCCGGGCCGGTGATATGGGCGTTGTGTGCGCGGGTGCGGTGCTCGCCGGTAGTGGCCCGGGCTCAGTCGTCGTCCGCGTCCGTGTCTCCGATGCCGACGACCGTGAGGTGGGTCCGGTCGAGGCTCGCGTCCTCCAGGCAGCCGGTCAGCCTCATACGGTCGTGGTCGGTGAGCGCGGGCCGCACGACACCGGCGTACAGGCCGTCGCCCAGGCTGCCGAGGGTGGCCCGGCTCAGTGGCACGGACGTCGAATCCCGGCAGCGTTCCCAGAGTTGGTGCGCCGCGAGGGTGCCCCGCTCCGCGGTCATGTCCTTGCCGCGCATGTCGATCCGGACGAGTACGGAGGTCGCCTCGGAGTCGTTCCCGTGCTCCTCGCGGGTCTGGGTGAGCTCGGCGAGGGCGCCCACGAGCGCGGTGAGCAGGACGGCACCGACGACTCCGGCGGCGACCAGGCGCACGGTCCGGCGCCGGTCGCGCCGGGCGCCGATCCGCGGCAGGTCGTCCAGGTCGGTGTTCCCGGCCGCATCAGGCGCGGCCAGGATCGCCAGCCGCCCGGCGAGCCGCCGCTCGGCCGACGGCCGTGCCGTGACCGACGCGATCCGCTGCACCAGCCAGGCGAGCCCGGACAGCAGCACGCCGGTGACCATGAGCACGGGCACGAAGACGTACGAGTGACTGCTGGGATCGTCCAGCCACCGGAACTGGTCGTTCGACGGTTCTCTCTGGCGTAGCCGGGCCAGTACGTCCTCCTGCCGTGACCCGCCCTGTCGGTGGAGTCGGGCGAACGCGTCCTCTTGGCGTCGGTCGGTCTCGCGCATCCGCTCCTCGATCCGCTCCTCGATCCGCGAAAGCCGCCCGAGCAGCACGATCCCGAGCAGCATCACCTCGACGACGAGCAGCAACACCCCGCAGAGAATGGCCCGTTGCCACTGCCACCGGTACAGGTAGACGACGACGTACACGCCCGCGCCCGCGGCCGCCGAGCCTCCGAAGAGGTAGGCGACGCGCCTCATCGCGCGGCTCCCGACACCTGGCCGGTCATCAGATGTACGTCGCCGGTGGTGCCGTCGACCGTGAGGCGGGAGCCCGGCCGGAACCGGCGTGCCGCATCGTCCGCGCCGACGACGGTTGGCAGGCCGAACTCCCTTGCCAGCACGGCAAGATGGGACAGTGGGCTGCCCGTCTGGGCAACCAGTCCCGCGAGACCCGGCAGGAGCGGCGCAAGCGCCGGGTCGAGGGTGCGTACGACGAGGACGGCGTCCGGAGGGCGGGGCCCGATGCCGTCCCAGGCGGTACCGGCGGCGCGTCCGCCGGCCACCCCGCGCGCCCCGCCGCCGGTCCGCCGTCGTTCGGCGACGACCACGCCGCCGTCGGCCAGCCGGAACGCGTCGGGGAGCGGGGCGGACAAGGACCGGGGGAGCCGCTCCTCCACGTCCCCCGGCAGCCGTGCGCCCTCCAGCGCCGCGACGAACTCCTCCCACCGCAGCAGCCCGACGCGCCCCGCATCGCTCAGCCCACCGCGCACCGTCAGCCTCAACGCCCCCTCACGCACCAACCGCACCTGCAACTCCTGCACCCAGCGGATCCGGAGACGGAGGGCCTCACGCGGGGGGAGCGGGCTGGGGGAGGTGCGGCGGAGGGTGGTCACGAGGGTGGGACTGGCGCTGTACGGCGTGGAGGCGGGGGCGCGATGGCTTGGTCCGGCTTCCTCGGCCGTGCGATGGCTTGGTCCGGCCTCCTCGGCCGCGCGCCGAAGGACCTCGTCACCAGGGCCCGGCCGGGTCTCGTCCCGCAGGACTTGCCGGGTCCCAGTCTCGTCACCCGTGCCCGTCCGAGCCCCGATCGCGTGCCCCGCGCCCTGCTGGGGCCTGATCAGGTCTCCCGCGCCCTGCCTGGGCCCGATCGCGTCTCCCGCGCCCTGCCGGGTCCCGGCCTCGTCCCCCAGCCCCCCGGGCAGGCGCAACTCACCCCGCAGGCTGGGCGCCACGAGTGCCAGGACCACCGGCTCCGCGGCCACGATCCGGTTGTCCGGGACGCCCTGGGCGCGGGCTTCCGCGAGGGCGACGAGGGCGGTGCCTGCCGCCGTGGTCGTGCGGTTCTCCGGGAGGAGGGCCCCGGCCAGGGCTTCCTGGGCGTGCAGGGAGACCAGGGTGGTGCGGGTCCAGCGGAGGGCGGCGACGAGGGCCGGCCCGGGGAGTTCGGCGGGCCGCGGGGTCTCGGTGAGCCGCCGGTCGACATCCGCGACGAGGTCCGTCGCCAGGCCCGGGAGCGCCACGGTCAGACGGCCCACCCGCCAGGCCGCACCGAGACGGCGGGCGCCGGGCGCCGGGTTGAGGAACGCCAGCCGGCGGTGCATCGCGGGTACGACCCCGAGCAGCCGCAGATCCGCCGCGGCGCGTCCCCCGACCGCCGTGACGACCGGCACCGCCCGCAGCTGCCGCCGTGGCGCGCTGCCCCCGATGTCGAGCGCGGCGGCGAGCCCGCGCGCCATGGGCGCCAGCCACAGATCCTCCTCCAGCGGTTCCAACTGCCCCGGCAGCGTCTCCGCCACCGGCCCGGGCCCGAGCAGCCGCGCCCGGCGCGCGGGCCGGGCCGCCATCGCCGTGATCGGGCGGCTCTGGAACAGCCACAGGCGCCCGTCACCGTCGAAGCCGAACTCGATGTCCTGAGGGCCGCCGAAGACGCGCCGGGCGCGCCGCGCGAGCCGGGCCAGACGGCGCAACTGGGCGGAGCTGAGCGGAGGTTCGTCCTCTGGAGAGCCACCGCTCGGCGGTTCCGTCCGAAGGGCCCGGCCCCATCGGTTCAACGAGTAGTTCGTGCCGGGCTGTTCACCGCTGACCAGCGTGTCGGGGCCGCCCCGCACCGCGCTCACCAGCATCCGGTCGGCCCGCCCCTCGACCGGATCCGCCCCGAAGAGAACACCTCCGACACGGGCCCTCAGCATCGGCTGCACGAGCACCGCCATCGGCGCGGTGCTCCCGTCGGACCGGTGAGCCGAGTCGAGAACGGTCCGTATCGCCGTACGGAAGTCCCGCCAGCCGCGTACGTCGAGTACAGAGGCGAACTGGCCCGCCAGGGACGACTCCTGCGTGTCCTCCCGCGGAGAGGAGGACCGTACGACGAGGGGCCGGGCACCACCACCGGAGAGCTCGTGCCAGGCGTGGCGGAGGGCGGCGGGATCACCCGAGGTCCCGGAGATGCCGGAGATGTCGGAGACACCGGAGGCTTCGTACGGAACCACGAACCCGGGAAGCACCGGCAGTCCGGCGCGCGCCGCCCGCGCGAGATGCGCGGCCTTGGAACCTGCGAACTGGGGGAGTGCTGCGGTGGGTTGATCCAAGGGGACGGCGTCGAGGCCGCGCGCCGCGCGCGCACTCCCGCCCCTGAGCTCTTCCCCGTCGCGAGCCCCGTCTTCATGCCGTTCATCGAGCGTTGTCATCGCTCACCCTCCAGGACCGACCGTCAACAGGGGGGACGCGCGGGGGTGGCCCTGCGCCTGACGACGGAACGAAGGATGGGGGCGGGCCACCGTCATGACCGGTTCACGGCCGCGACAGCAACACGCCTCCTACGTTCAATGATCCCACCGTGGTTGGTTTGTATGTCAGTTGGAGGTCACTTTCTGGCCAGCGACGGCCAGTGACGGCCGACGGCGGTCAGTGGCGGTGGGCGGCGGCCGGTGAGCCCGGGTCGTCATCCCGGTGGCAGCACCCCGCACAACGCGTCAAGTGCCGCCCCGTAGGCATGCTCGGCCGGCGTCGCGTACCCGACGACAAGGCCGTCCGGCGCCGACATCACCGCCCGCGGATGCCGGAACTCGCTCAGCCCGTCGAGCGCGACGCCCTGCCAGACCGCGGCCTTGACCGCCGACTGCTCGGTCCCCGGCGGCAGTCGCAGCACCGCGTGCAGCCCGGCCGCGATGCCGGTGATCTCGATGTGCGGGGCCCGTGCGGCGAGCGCGGCGACGAGACGGTCACGGCGCGCCCGGTACCGCTGCCGCATACGCCGCACATGACGGTCGTACGACCCGGACGTGATGAAGTCGGCGAGCGCGAGCTGGTCGGGTACGCCCGCCCAGGCCTCCCGCTCGCCCTTGACCGCGAGCACGGCGTCGACGTACGGCTCCGGAAGGACCATCCAGCCGAGCCGCAGCGCGGGCGACAGGCTCTTGCTGACCGAGCCGATGTGGATGACCCGCTCCGGGTCAAGGCCCTGCACGGCGCCGACCGGCTTGCGGTCGTAGCGGAACTCCCCGTCGTAGTCGTCCTCCAGGATCACGCCGCCACGCGCGCGTGCCCAGTCGATCACGGCGGCACGCCGTTCGGGGTGCAGCGGTCCGCCGGTCGGGAACTGGTGCGCGGGCGTGAGCAGTACGGCCCTCTCCCGGCCCAACTCGCCGACCTGGGCGCCGTCTTCGTCCAGAGGCAGCGGCACGGTCCGTACGGACGCGGCGGTCAGCAGCTCGCGGTGGAAGCCGAGGCCGTACGACTCGACGGCCAGCGGGCCCCGTAGCACCGCGGGAAAGAGCAGCCGCAGGGCATGCGCGAAACCGGAGCAGATCACGATCCGCCCGGGTTCCGTGCGCACGCCACGCGCGCGTGCCAGGTACTCGGCGAGCGCGTGACGCAGTTCGACGCGGCCCGCCGGATCGCCGGGCCCGAAGGCCTCGTTGGGCGCCTGCTGGAGGGCCCGCCGGTAGGACGCGAGCCAGGCGGTACGCGGGAACGACGACGCGTCCGGCGTGCCCTGCCGCAGGTCGTGCAGAGGTCCACGCGCGCGTGGAGGTGCCTTTTTCGGTACGCGCGCGGGGGCGCCCGGCAGTTCGACGCGCTCCGCGACCCGCGTGCCCGAGCCCTGCCGGGCGGTCAGCCAGCCCTCGGCGACCAGCTCGGCGTACGCGTCCGCGACCGTGTTGCGCGCGACGCCCAGGTCGGCCGCGAGCGAGCGGTACGGCGGCAGCCGGGTGCCCGGCGTGAGCCTGCCGCTGCGTACGGCCTCACGCAGGGCGCGGATCAGCGCGGCCCGGCGCCCGCCGGACCCGGCCATCTCCAGGTGCAGGTCAGCACCGATCCGCTCGGCCGAATTGACCCATGTTTCTGCCACAGAAATGCACCCTACAGCGGGTCTTTCGGGCCCGTAGATTCATGGTCATGACGACGAACACGAACACGAACATCGCTGAGGCTGCCGGAACCGCCGTGGCCGAAAACGCCCGCCTCGACTTCGCGAAGTCCGCCCCGAAGGTCTTCCGAGCGCTCATCGGCTTCGACGCGGCGGCCCGCGAGGGGCTCGACCCCGCCCTCGTCGAGCTCATCCAGATCCGCGCCTCGCACCTCAACCACTGCGCGTACTGCCTCCACATGCACACCAATGACGCCCGCAAGGCCGGCGAGAGCGAGGACCGGCTGCACCTGGTCGCGGTGTGGCGCGAGGCCCGCCACTTCTTCACGGAGAAGGAACGCGCCGCCCTCGCCCTCACGGAGGCGGTCACCCTGGTCGCCGACGGAGGCGTCCCGGACGAGGTCTACGCACAGGCCGCCGCGGTCTTCGACGACCAGGAACTGGCCCACGTCCTGGCCCTGATCCTCACGATCAACACCTGGAACCGGGTGGCGCTGTCGACGGCGAAGGTGGCGGGCACGGACGGGCGTGCCTGACAGGTGTGCCTACACCGCCATGGGCCGGTCGTACGGTCCGATGGGCGCCGGCAGTCGCGAGTCGCCGCCCGTCAGCCTGCGGTCCACCGCGGCCGCCACCGCGCGGCCCTCGGCGATGGCCCACACGATGAGGGACTGGCCGCGGGCCGCGTCCCCGGCGGCGTACACCCCGGGGACGTTGGTCGCGAACTCCGCGTCACGGGTGATCGTGCCGCGCGGATCGAGGGCGATCCCCAACTGGTCGATCAGGCCGTCGTGGCGGTCGGGCCCGGAGAAGCCGAGAGCGAGCAGCACCAGGTCGGCGGGGAGCGTCCGCGCGGAACCGGGGACCGGGCGGCGCCCGGCGTCCACCTCGACTAGGTGCAGCGAGCGCACATGCCCGGCCGCGTCCCCGGTGAAGCGGAGCGTGGACGCCGCGAAGAGCCGCGCGTCCGCGTCCGCCGCGGGCGCCGTCTCCAGCGCACCGGCCTCCTCGTGCGCGGCCGAGAGCCGGTAGATCTTCGGATACGTCGGCCAGGGCTCGGCGTCCTCGTCGCGCTCCGCCTCCGGCTGCGCGTAGATGTCGAGCTGGGTCACGGACGCCGCGCCCTCACGCACGGCGGTCCCCAGACAGTCGGCGCCGGTGTCCCCGCCGCCGACGATGACGACATGCTTGCCGGCGGCGGACAGCGGAGACGTCTCCAGGTCGCCTTCGCACACCCGGTCGGCGAGCGGCAGGTACTCCATCGCCTGGTGAATACCTTGCAACTCCCGCCCTGGTACCGGTAGTTCACGCCAGGCAGTTGCACCGACGGCGAGGATCACGGCGTCGTAGCGCGCCCGCAGCTCCGCCGCCCCGATGTCCCGCCCGACCATCGTCGACGTACGGAACTTGGTTCCCTCCGCCCGCATTTGACCGAGTCGCCGGTCCAGGTGCCGCTTCTCCATCTTGAACGCGGGGATCCCGTACCGCATGAGCCCGCCGATCCGGTCGGCCCGCTCGTACACGGCGACGGTGTGCCCGGCCCGCGTCAACTGCTGTGCCGCGGCAAGCCCGGTGGGCCCCGACCCGATGACCGCGACGGTCCGCCCGGAGAGCCGGTCCGGCGGGCGGGGTGGCGTGAGACCGTCCGCCCAGGCGCGGTCGGCGATGGCGACCTCGACGTTCTTGATGGTGACCGCGGGCTGGTTGATCGCGAGCACGCAGCCCGCCTCGCACGGCGCGGGGCACAACCGCCCGGTGAACTCGGGGAAGTTGTTCGTCGCGTGCAGCCGGTCGCTCGCCGCCCGCCAGTCGTCCCGGGAGACGAGATCGTTCCACTCGGGGATCAGATTGCCCAGCGGACAGGCGTCGTGGCAGAACGGGATCCCGCAGTCCATGCAGCGGTCCGCCTGCCTGCTGATGATCGGCAACAGCGCCCCGGGGACGTACACCTCGTTCCAGTCCCGCACCCGTTCCCCGACGGGCCGACGCGGGTACTCCTCGCGCGGTGTCGTCATGAATCCCTTGGGATCGGCCATGGCCGTCTCCCTTGCGTACGCGACGGGCACGGGGCCGCGCGGCCGTCGGACGTCTTCGGCCCACGGCCTTCGGGCGGCACTCCTTTCCCGCCACGATACGTCGCCTCCGTGGGCCCCGCCGCTCAGCTGAGGGCTCGGACGAAGACTCAGGCGAGGGCAAGGACGTACGAGATCGACGCGGCGGCCGCCGCGAACGTGCGCACGTGGTTCCACACCGTCCACTCGCGCACGTACGTGGGCCAGTACGCGGCGGCCTCCTGGCTCCCGGGGTCCATCTTGGCGAGCGCGTCGTTGCGCGGGACGTTCGCGGCGATGGTCACCCCGAAGCACCCGAACAGATACAGCGCGCTGCCCAGCAGCAGTTCCACCGTCCCCTCGTCCGGCCACAGCACGAACGTGACCACCGCGAGGACGGCGCACAGCAACGCCGACCCGATGAACGCCAGCATGAACGCCGGCCGCAGTACGACCACATTGATCGACTTCATCGCGGCAACCCCCTGCGCGGGCGGCAACTCGGCGAGCGCCCGCATCACGAACGTCGAGAACCCGTAGAACACCCCGGCCACCAGCCCACACCCGAGCACACCCAGCAACGTCAGCACGAAGTACGGCCCATCGATCATGTCCACTCCCACATCGACCCCGAAGTCCATCACCACAAGTGAAAACCCGTACGACGACGGTGACCATGCCTGAGCGGCGCGCGAACATACGCGAGTGTCCAGCCGACGGGACTCTCCGACGCCGGAGATCCTTCAGCCCGTCCCGAGCGTCTTCAGCCCGTCCGGCGTTTGAGGACGAGGCCGTTCAGGCCGACAGCGGGGGTCTGGGGGCGGCAGCCCCCAGGAACGGGACGGGCAGGGGCGGAGGGGGCGAAAACCCGCTTCTACCTCGGCGTGGGTGAGACATCCGGTTGGGATGAGGCACCTGGTCGGGGATGAAGTGCCCGGGGACGAGACGCCCGCGCAAGCGAGGCGACCCCACGCCCTCGTCACGACGACACCTCCCCAGCCCGCCACCCCCGCAATACGCCCTCCACCACCTCCGAGACCCGCCGCCGCGCCTCAAACCGACCCACACCACTCATCAGCAACTGGTCATACCCCGTGTCCACGTGCCGCACGGCCGCCCCCACCGCCGAGACCACCGCGCCCTCGGACAACGCCCGGCCCGCGGCACTGCGCCCGACCCGCCCACTCCCACGCACCGACGCGTGCGCGGCGATGTCCCGAGCCCGGTCACCCGGACAGCCGGGAAACATCCGGAGGATCTCCCGCGCGAACGCCTCCGTGAACCGCAGATCCTCCGCCTCCCGCCGCCGAGCGTCCCGCGCCCGTCGCCGCCGCCGGGCTTCCGCATCCGCCAGGCACCGTTCCTCGGCCCGGGCGAGCGCCGCCTCCTCGACAAGCACGCCCTGCCGCTCGTACCGGCTCCTGCGCCGGTTGAACCGCACCACCACCGCCGACAGCGCACTCCCCTCCCGCGACCTCCGCGTCAGCGCGGTGTCGCCCCGCGGCAGGAACACCAGATGCCCGAGATCCGCGCAGTCCAGGCACCACGGCGCCCCCTCCTCCAGCACCAGCAGCGTGAGCGGCCCGGTCCGGCACGCGGCACACTGCCGCTTCTTGAGCGGCTGGACCACGAGAAGTCCAGTGCGGTGTACGGAAGTTGCGATCGGTGCCATAAGCGTTTCATTCCCCCGTCCGACCCAGGATCTACGTCGAGGGCGAGCCGTCCCCGGGTAGCCACCGGATCCGCGCAACCCGGATGCCCCCTCCTCGACGCCACCCGCGCCTGAACTGCGACGCATCTCCCTCACCTCCTCGCCTCCCGCCCCACACGCCTACGAGAACGCGTCCTGATCGCGGCATCATGGGCCCTGTGCGACTCGAAGCGATCACCTGGGAACGGCTCGGCGACCGTCTCGCCGAGCGGCTGCTCGACCTGAAACCGGACGACGGCAGCCCCTGGCCGCGCATCGCCTTCGACGGCGCCCCGGCCGCCCGCCCCGGCGACCTCGCGCACCGAGTCTCCGAGGCGCTCCGCATACGCGGCCGGTCCTCGCTGGTCGTCGGCACGGAGGGCTTCCTGCGCCCCTCGTCGCTGCGGCTCGAATACGGGCGCGAGGACGTGGATTCGTACTACGACGGCTGGTTCGACACCGGCGCGCTGTGGCGCGAGGTCTTCGGCCCCCTCGAACCCGGTGGTGACGGCCGTGTCCTGCCCGACCTCTGGGACCCGGCGACCGACCGCGCCACCCGCAGCCCGTACGTCCAACTCGCGCCCGGCAGCCCCCTGTTGCTGCACGGCCCCCTCCTCCTTCGCCACTGGTTCCCCTTCGACCTCAGCGTCCATGTGCTCCTTTCCCCGGGCGCACTCCGCCGCCGTACCCCCGAGGCCGAGCACTGGACCATCCCCGCCTTCGCGCGCTACGAGACCGAGGCGGACCCGGGCGCCACGGCCGATGTTCTGGTGCGCGCCGACGACCCGCGCCATCCGGCGTGGAACGGCTGATCTCGATCAGTTGTCCAAAACCCTTCTACATGCACGTGCATGTAGTTATGCTGCTGGTCATGACGATCTCCTTCGGTGAATCGGCCCGCGCTCTCCTCGATGCCAAGAACTTCGCCAGCGTCGCCACCCTCGGTCCCGGCGGCGCTCCCCAGAACTCCGTGGTCTGGATAAAACGTGAGGGCGACACCGTGCTGTTCTCCTCCACCGCCGGACGCCAGAAGGTGCGCAACCTCCAGCGGGACCCCCGCATCAGCCTCTCGGTCTTCGACCTCGCCAACCCCTACACCTCCGTGGAGATCCGCGGCACCGCCGAGATCCTCCCCGACGACGCCAAGCGCCTCCCGTACGAGCTCTCGCACAAGTACCTCGGCATCGACCCGCCGGCGGAGAAGGACGACGAGGTCCGCGTGATCATCCGTGTCGTCCCGGAGAAGATCGTCGGCTTCTCCGCCTGATCCGGAACCGGGAAATCCGACCCGGAACCGGGAACTTCCGGGTGCGTTTCTCCGGGCGCGCGGCGAGAATGTAGGGCGCCGGGACTAGCGGTGCGTTCGCGCCGCGCCGGCCGTCCGGCACCGGGAGGTACTTCATGACCACCGCCGGAGACATCATGCACCGTGGTGCCCAGTGGATTCCCGCCCACGAGACCCTGGACCGCGCCGCCCAGCTGATGCGTGAGCTCAACGTGGGCGCCCTGCCCATCAGTGACGAGAACGAACGGCTATGCGGCATCCTCACGGACCGCGACATCGTGGTCGGGTGTGTGGCCATGGGTCACGACCCGGCACGGGTCACCGCGGGCGAGATGGCCCAGGGCACTCCGCGCTGGATCGACTCGGGCGCCGATGTCGGCGAGGTGCTTCAGGAGATGAAGGGGCACCAGATCCGCCGGCTTCCCGTGATCGAGAACAAGCGCCTGGTCGGCATGATCAGCGAGGCTGACCTGGCCCAGCACCTGACGGACGAGCAGCTCGCCGCCTGGGTCGAGAGCGTCTACGCGAGGAGCGCGACGAGCTGACCTCGTCGATCTTCCCGATCCCGCCGACCGCACCGCGTCCCGTTCGTTCCCGAGTACGCCCCTTCGTCCGGTTGGCCGTGCCGGGCGAGAGGCGTCCCCGGTGTCACAGCCAGCCGTTGCGCCTGAATCCCCGGTACAGGACGAGGCAGGCGACGGTGATCACGCTGATGACCAGCGGGTAGCCGAACCGCCAGTGAAGCTCCGGCATGTTGTCGAAGTTCATGCCGTACACCCCACAGACCATCGTCGGCACGGCGATGACCGCCGCCCACGCCGTGATCTTCCGCATGTCCTCGTTCTGCGCGACTGTGACCTGTGCCAGATGCGCCTGCAGGATGGAATTGAGCAACTCGTCGAAGGCGGCGATCTGCTCGGTGACCCGCATCAGATGGTCGGAGACGTCGCGGAAGTAGGCCTGTATCTCCGGGGGGACCACCCGTATCGGCCGGGTGGTGAGCTCCTGGACCGGGCGGGCGAGCGGCACCACGGCCCGCTTCAGTTCAAGGAGTTCACGCTTGAGCTGGTAGATACGGCCCGCGTCGGCCCGTGCGCCGTTCTCGGCGAAGACGTCGGCCTCGACCTGGTCGATGTCCGCCTGGACCGAGTCCGTGACATTCACGTAGTCGTCGACCACATGGTCCGCGATCGCGTGCAGCACCGCGGCCGGCCCCTTGGAGAGCTGTTGGGGATCGGACTCCAGCTCCTCGCGCAGCGGGCCCAGTGACCCGTGCCTTCCGTGCCGCACCGTGATGACGAAGTCGGGCCCGACGAAGACCATGATCTCGCCGGTGTTCACGACCTCGCTGGTCGCTGTCAGTTCCTTGTGCTCGACGTAGCAGACGGTCTTGAACACCGCGAACAGCGTCTCGCCGTACCGTTCGAGCTTCGGGCGCTGGTGGGCTTCCACCGCGTCCTCGACGGCCAGGGGGTGAAGGTCGAAGAGGTCGGCGATGCCCGCGAACTCCCGGTCCGTCGGCTCGTGCAGCCCGAGCCAGACGAACCCGTCGCTCTTCTTGCGGACCCGCTCCACGGTGTCGACCAGATCGCGGCCGCCGGGGACTCTGGCGCCGTCCTGGTAGGCCACGCAGTTCACTACCGCCGAACCCAGCGGGGACCGGGCGGGGTGGCTCAGGTCGACACGGGTGTGTCGCCGTGCCAGCCGCGCCACCTTGCGGAGGCCGCTGACCTTGTCGAGGCCCGCGACCTTCCGCAGATTCCCTGCCATGGACATCTGGATCTCCTTGCGTGGATCCCCTCGCGCCGCACTTTGCGCCTTGGCGTGCCAGTTTGCCAGGCCGGTTCGCTCGCCGGGGAAGCCTGTGGGAACGGAGCATTCCGTTCCGGTATGCCGATACGCCGGGCTGTGGGTGAGTGTCGCCAACGGGAGCGTCGGCGATTCCGGACAAGCGGTCCAACTGGGATGATCTCGCCATGACGCGAACCGACGGGTATCTCCTCGACAACCGACAGACCGAGGCGGGACAGCGCTTCGACGCCTTCGCCACTCTCTTCGACCCCACGACGTTCCGGCACCTCGAGCGCTTCGGCATCGGGTCCGGCTGGCGCTGCTGGGAGGTCGGCGCGGGCGGCACGTCCGTGGTGTCCTGGCTGGCCAAGAAGGTCGGCCCCACCGGACGGGTCGTCGCGACCGACATCGACACGTCGTTGGTGGCGCCCGCCGCCCGTCCGCCGGTCGAGGTACGCGTCCACGACGTGGGTGCCGAGGAGCCGCCGGGTGAGGGCTTCGACCTCGTGCACGCCCGGCTCGTGCTGGTTCATGTGCCGGACCGGGAGCGGGCGTTGCGGTCGATGATCAAGGCTCTGCGGCCCGGCGGCCGGCTCCTCGTCGAGGACGCCGACCCCGCCCTGCAGCCATTGCTCTGCCTCGACGAGTACGGCCCCGAGCAGCAGCTCGCGAACCGGCTGCGCCAGGGACTGCGCAGCCTTCTCGCGGAGCGCGGCGCCGATCTCGCGTACGGCCGAAAGCTCCCGCGGCTGCTCCGCGAGGCAGGGCTGCGCGGCGTGGAGGCCGACGCGTACTTCCCCGTCACTTCGCCCGCCTGCGCCGAGCTCGAATCCGCGACGATCCGTCAGATCCGGGACCAGCTCGTCACCGCGGGCCTCGCCACCCACGAGGAGATCGACCGCCACCTGGCCAATGTGGCCTCCGGTTCCCTGGACCTGGCGACGGCACCGATGATCTCGGCCTGGGGACGCAAGGGTTAGGAATGAGAAGGGAGTCGGCAAAGCGCGGTCACGCACTTGCCGGCGGTCTTCCTCCGACCCGTTCCACCGCCATCGCCCCCGCCCCGCACCCCTCCACCGCTGCCTCCTCGGGCTCCGCGCCCGAGAGCAGGGCGGCGAGGAACGCTCCGGTGAAGGCGTCGCCCGCGCCCGTGGTGTCGTGGGGTGTGGCGGGCGACGCCGGAACACGGGCGTGGACGGCGCCCGCACGGGCCACCAGGGCTCCGTCGCCGCCCTGCTTGGCGACGACCAGGGGGACGTGGTGGCTCAACTTGGCCGCCGCGTCCGCCGGATCGGGCAGCCCCGTCAGCAGGAAGGCCTCGTCACGGCTGGGCAGCAGGATGTCGACGCCCTCGGCGAGTGCGAGGAAGCGGTCCACGCCCAGTTGCGTGAGGAACCCTGCCGATGCCGGGTCCAGGCTCACCGATACGCCACGCGCGCGTGCCGACTCCAGCGCCACCGACACCAGCGCCCGCCCCGACTCGGAGAAGAGCAGGTAACCCGACAGATGCAGCCGCGCGACCCCGTCGAGCAACGCGGCCGACCAGTCGCCGGGTTCGAGCCGCAGCGCGGCTCCGCTGTCCGTGAGGAACGTGCGCTCCGCCGAGGCGCCCGCGTCCACCAGGCAGATGACCGTCCCCGTCGGCGCCTCCGGATCGACGACGAGAAGAGGACGTACTCCGCAAGCCGCCAGCTCACGCTCGTGCCATACGGCCGCGTCCGCACCCACCCGTCCCAGCAACCGCACGTCCGCGCAGCCCCAGTACGCCGCCCAGCATGCGACGTTGGCGCCTGCCCCGCCCGGCAGGGTACGTATCGTGGCGGCGGTGTCGGTGCCCGTCGCGAGCGGGCCGCGGTGCCGGGCGACGACGTCGGTGACCACGTCACCGACGACGAGCAGCGCCCCCGTGCGCGCGCTCCCGGCAGCCGCGTGATGTCTGGCGCTCACGCCGCTCCGGCCCAGGCGGCCGCGATCCGTCCCGCGAGGCGTACGTTGCCGCGTACCGCCGCGAGGTTGGCGCTCAGCGAGGCGCCGTCCGTGTGCCGGACCAGATAGTCGAGCAGGAACGGCGTCACGGCCTGCCCTGTCACGCCCTCCGCCTCGCACGCGTGCAGTGCGTCGGCGAGCACGCGCGTGTGGAGCGCGGGATCGAGCTGCTCCTCTTCAGGGACGGGGTTCGCGACAATGAGCGCCGACTCCGGACCGTCCAGCGTGTCCTGCGCGCGCATGACATCCGCCACCTGCCCGGGCGACCGAAGCGTCCACTCCACCGGATGCCCCGAGTCGGACAGATAGAAGCCGGGGAACCGTTCCGTGCCGTATCCGGCCACCGCCACGCCCAGCGTCTCCAGGCGCTGCAGCGTCGCGGGCACGTCCAGGATCGACTTGACGCCCGCACACACCACCGTGATCCGGGTACGCGCAAGAAGGCCCAGGTCGGCCGACTCGTCCTGCGTCACCGTCCACTCCCGGTGCACCCCGCCGAGCCCGCCCGTCGCGAACACACGTACGCCCGCGCGGGCGGCCAGCAGTGCCGTCGCCGACACGGTCGTGGCCCCGCTCGCTCCCGACGCCACGGCGAGCGGCAGATCGCGGTGCCCCAGCTTGCGGATCCCGTCCTCGTTGGCGACGCGCTCCAACTGCTCCTTGTCCAGTCCGACAAGGGGCCGCCCGTCGAGCACGGCGATCGTCGCGGGGACGGCGCCCTCCTGCCGTACGACATCCTCCAGCTCCAGAGCGACCTGCAGATTGCGCGGGCGCGGCAACCCGTGCGCGATGATCGTCGACTCCAGGGCCACCACCGGCCGGCGCGCGTCGAGCGCCTCTCGCACCTCTTGGGACACCACGATCACGCGTCTGCCTCCTGTTTGGTCGGTCGTCTTTCCTCATCTCTGGCGAGCGGCACGCCAGGTCAAACCCTTGCGGCCACCGCCGCGCGCCCTCAGCCTGGGGGCATGACGGACAACTCGACACGTCTCGACCATGTCGTCCTCTGGGTGCGCGATCCGGTCGCCTCGGCCGGCTTCTACGAGGAGGCGGTCGGCCTGGAGCCCCTGAGGGTCACCGAATTCGCCGCGGGAAAGGCGCCGTTCCCCTCCGTACGCCTCAATGAAGAGACCATTTTCGATCTCATGCCGCTCCCCATGGCGGCGTACATGAACATGGTCCCCGGAGGTGCCGACAGCGCCGGCCACCCGGTCAACCACGTATGCCTGTCCCTCCAGGGGGACGATTTCCAGGCGCTGCGGACCCGTCTGGAGGAGCGGACCGTCCCCGTCTCGGAATTCTCCTACGACTCCTTCGGCGCCCGCGGAATGGCCAAGCGCAGCTTCTATTTCCGTGACCCGGACGGAAACGTCTTCGAGGCGCGGCACTACGAGTAGCGCGCGAAGGGGTGCCCACGCGCGCGTGGGCACCCCTTCAGGACCTCAGACCGGCCGTACGCCGGCCAGTGCCCCATGCGGATCGAGTACGTACTTGCGGCTGGCGCCCTGGTCGAACTCGGCGTAGCCGCGCGGTGCGTCGTCCAGGCTGATCACCGTGGCGTTGACCGCCTTGGCGATGTGCACGCGCTCGTGCAGGATCGCCTTCATCAGCCCCCGGTGGTAACGCATCACCGGGCACTGCCCCGTGGTGAACTGATGACTCTTCGCCCACCCCAGGCCGAGCCGCACCTTCAGCGTCCCGGTCCGGGCGTCCTGGTCGACCCCGCCGGGGTCGTCCGTGACGTACAGCCCGGGTATGCCCAGGGCGCCGCCCGCGCGCGTGATGCCCATCAGCGAGTTGAGGACGGTCGCGGGCGCCTCCTGGGCGTTCAGGCCGTGGGCCCGGGCCTCGAAGCCGACCGCGTCGACGGCCGCGTCGACCTCGGGCTCTCCGAGGATCTGCGCGATCTGGTCCTCCACGCTGCCGCGTGACACGTCGACGGTCTCGCAGCCGAAACTCCGTGCCTGGGCGAGGCGTTCGGCGTTGAGGTCCCCGACGATGACGACCGCGGCACCAAGGAGCTGAGCCGAAGCCGCGGCTGCGAGACCGACCGGGCCCGCTCCTGCGACGTACACCGTCGAGCCGACCCCGGCGCCCGCGGTGACCGCGCCGTGGAAGCCGGTCGGGAAGATGTCCGACAGCATGGTGAGGTCGAGGAGCTTCTCCCGTGCCTGGTCCCGGTCGGGGAACCGCAGCAGGTTGAAGTCCGCGTACGGGACCATGGCGTACTCGGCCTGCCCGCCGACCCAGCCGCCCATGTCGACGTAGCCGTAGGCGGCGCCCGGCCGGGCCGGGTTGACGTTCAGGCAGATGCCCGTTTTCTGTTCCTTGCAGTTGCGGCACCGCCCGCAGGCGATGTTGAACGGCACCGAGACGATGTCCCCGACCTCGACGAACTCGACGTCCGGGCCGCGTTCCAGTACCTCTCCGGTGATTTCGTGTCCGAGGACCAGCCCCTCGGGCGCGGTCGTACGGCCCCGCACCATGTGCTGGTCGCTTCCACAGATGTTGCTGGCGAGCACCTTGAGGATGACCCCGTGCCGGCACTTGCGGCCGACGTTGTCGGGTGCCACTCCCGGCCCGTCCTGCAGTTCAAGCGTCGGGTGGTCGATGGTCCTGACCTCCACCGCACCCGGCTTGAGATACGCGACTGCCCTGTTTCCGGTCATGCCTGTTCGCCGTCCTTTCAGCCCCGTTGCTTCGGACGTCAGCGGCTGTGCGCATGGCGGAGTCTGCTACCAGGCGTGCGGTCCGGCCACCCTTCGCGCCAGGGGTTTCTGGTCCCTGATGGCGGCTTGCCCTTAAGGTGACCGCTCATGACCACGAACACCCAGGCCACGCCGTCCTTCGCCGTGCACATCCCCGATGCCGAGCTCGAGCCGGAGCCGCTCGACCCGGCCCAGATCGTCTCCGGCGACCCGGTCGTGACGGGCAAGGTGCTGTGGGAGTCGGCCGACGGCAAGCAGCTGCGCGGCATCTGGCAGATCACGCCCGGCGTGGTGACCGACACCGAGGCGAACGAGCTCTTCGTCGTCGTCAGCGGCCGTGCCACGATCGAGGTCGAGGACGGCGACGTCATCGAGGTGGGCCCCGGCGACGCGGCGATCCTGCGCGAGGGCGACCGCACGACCTGGACCGTTCACGAGACGCTCCGCAAGGCGTACCACATCAGCCTCTGAGGGCCTGTTCGGCGCAGGGCACGCTTCCGCCTGGAAGAGCAGGGCCCGCTCCGCCTAGAACAGCGGCTCCGGAAGCACCCCTTCCAGCGCGAGAAGCTTCCGCTTGGTCTCCAGCCCGCCCCCGAAGCCCCCGATGCCGCCGTCGCGCTCGACGACCCGGTGGCACGGCACGACGACCGGCAGCGGGTTCGAGCCCATGGCCACGCCCACGGCCTGCGCCGCGCCCGGCTGGCCGACCCGGCCTGCCAGGTCGCCGTAGCCCACGACCGCGCCGTACGGGACGCCGGACGCCAGCTCGCGCAGCACCTGGCGGTTGAACCCGGAGATCAGCGACCAGTCCAGCGGCAGCTCGAAGTCACGCCGCTCGCCCGCGAAGTACGCCGTGACCTGACGTATCGGCTCGGCCAGGAGCGGGGAGCCGGGTGCCTCGACGGGCTCGCTGCCCAGACGTGAGGCGAGCCGGTCGAGCGCCTTGTCGCGCACCGCGTCCGTGGCGTGGAACACGACGTTCACCAGGCCGTCGCGCGTCGCCGCCAGCAGCAGCGGACCGATGTCCGTGCCGACGACCGCCCACACGACCTGCTGCTCGTTCTGCCCGTGGCTGTTCATGCGATCCACCGTACGGCGCACCACTGACAACGCCCCGCGACCGGACACGGACAGCATGAGCGTGACGGCGGAGAGTCAGCAGGTGCGGCCGGTGCCGGCGTGACACAGGAAGGTCAACGGAAAAGGGGTACGGGATGGCCACATATTGAATGGAGTTGGCCGAGTCCACACACTGGCGCCGCACAAGTGGGGCGAGGCCGTGTTTCTTTGCCGGAAAATCGTTCGACCGTTCCAGTGGGGGTCATACTCTCTGCCTCAACCCTGACCGTTCTTACGGTCCCGCGGGTGGGGGCAATTCAGAAAATTCCGGGCGAAACCGGGCGGGAAGGATAGCCGCGCATGCAGGGCACGGTCGACGGCTTCAGCTACGGACTCGTCACACCGGTAGTGGCATATCTCATGGCCTGCCTGGGAGGAGCGCTGGGGCTGCGCTGCACCACCAGATCGCTTCTCGTCGCCCGTTCCTGGCGGGCCGGCTGGCTCGCACTCGGCTCGGCCGCGATCGCCTCGGGCATATGGACCATGCACTTCATCGCGATGATGGGGTTCACGGTCGAGGAGACCCCGATCCGCTACGACAAACCGCTGACCTTCGCGAGCCTGGGCGTGGCCATCGTGATGGTCGGCGTCGGGATCTTCATCGTCGGCTACCGGGGAGCCACCGGTACGGCGCTCTTCACCGGGGGCACCATCACCGGCCTGGGAGTCGCCTCGATGCACTACCTGGGCATGGCGAGCATCAGCCTCAACGGGAGGCTCGAGTACAACACCCTCACCGTCTCCGCCTCGGTCGTCATCGCCGTCGTCGCCGCCACCGCCGCCCTGTGGGCCGCCGGGCAGGTCAGGGGATTCCTCTGGAGCGTGGGCGCCAGCCTCGTCATGGGGCTCGCCGTCACCGGCATGCACTACACCGGCATGGCCGCCCTCAGCGTCCATCTGCACAGCACGTCCAGCACTCCCGTCGGGGACTCGACCGCCGCCCTGATCGCGCCCATGATGATCGGCCCGCTGGTCTTCCTCTGTCTGGCGGGCGTCGTCGTGATGTTCGACCCCCTGATGGTCATGGGGAAGCCCGACTGGACGCCCAAGGACAACAGGCCGGGCATCCCCGCCCACCCGGCCGTCCCGCACTCCGGCCGCCGCCCGCCGCTCCGCCCCGGCCGGGACCGTGGACGCCGGAGCTCCCGTACCCCGCAGAACTGGTGATCCGGCACCGTTGTCAGTGCGGGGTCGTACGGTTGATTCCATGCGGCCCGTATCCAAGATCGAACGTTCGGTGGCGCCCTTCGAGGTCGTCAGCCCCTACCAGCCGAGCGGTGACCAGCCGGCGGCCATCGCCGAGCTGGAAAAGCGCATCCGCGCAGGTGAGAAGGATGTCGTCCTGCTGGGTGCGACCGGCACCGGCAAGTCCGCCACCACCGCGTGGATGATCGAGAAGCTCCAGCGCCCCACGCTCGTCATGGCACCGAACAAGACCTTGGCCGCCCAGCTGGCCAACGAGTTCCGCGAGCTGCTGCCGAACAACGCCGTCGAGTACTTCGTGTCGTACTACGACTACTACCAGCCCGAGGCGTACGTCCCGCAGTCGGACACCTACATCGAGAAGGACTCCTCGGTCAACGAGGAGGTGGAGCGCCTGCGCCACTCCGCGACCAACTCGCTGCTCACCCGCCGCGACGTCATCGTGGTCGCCTCGGTCTCCTGCATCTACGGCCTCGGTACGCCGCAGGAGTACGTGGACCGGATGGTCCAGCTCAAGGTCGGCGACGAGATCGACCGCGACGACCTGCTGCGCCGCTTCGTGGACATCCAGTACACGCGCAACGACGTGGCCTTCGCGCGAGGCACCTTCCGGGTCCGCGGCGACACCATCGAGATCTTCCCGGTCTACGAGGAGCTCGCCGTCCGCATCGAGATGTTCGGCGACGAGATCGAGGCCCTCTCCACGCTCCATCCGCTCACCGGCGAGGTCATCAGTGACGACACCTCGCTGCACGTCTTCCCGGCGTCCCACTACATCGCGGGCCCCGAGCGACTGGAGCGCGCCGCCAACGACATCGAGAAGGAGCTGGGGGAGCGTCTCGCCGAGCTGGAGAAGCAGAGCAAGCTCCTGGAGGCCCAGCGCCTGCGCATGCGTACGACCTACGACCTCGAGATGCTCCGCCAGATCGGCTCCTGCTCCGGCGTGGAGAACTATTCGATGCACTTCGACGGCCGTGAGCCGGGCTCCCCGCCGAACACACTGATCGACTACTTCCCCGACGACTTCCTGCTCGTCCTCGACGAGTCGCACGTCACGGTCCCGCAGATCGGCGCCATGTACGAGGGCGACGCCTCCCGCAAGCGCACCCTCGTGGACCACGGTTTCCGGCTGCCCTCCGCGCTGGACAACCGCCCCCTGAAGTGGGAGGAGTTCCAGAAGCGCATCGGGCAGACGGTCTATCTGTCCGCTACCCCGGGGAAGTACGAACTCTCGCGGGGGGACGGTTTCGTCGAGCAGATCATCCGGCCCACCGGTCTCGTCGACCCCGAGGTCGTCGTCAAGCCCACCGAGGGCCAGATCGACGACCTGGTGCACGAGATCCGCAAGCGCACCGAGAAGGACGAGCGCGTCCTGGTCACCACGCTCACCAAGAAGATGGCCGAGGACCTCACCGACTACTTCCTGGAGCTCGGCATCCAGGTGCGCTATCTGCACAGCGACGTCGACACCCTGCGCCGCGTCGAGCTGCTGCGGGAACTGCGCGCGGGCGAGTTCGACGTCCTGGTCGGCATCAACCTCCTCCGTGAGGGCCTGGACCTGCCCGAGGTCTCCCTGGTGGCGATCCTCGACGCCGACAAGGAGGGGTTCCTGCGGTCGGGCACCTCTCTCATCCAGACCATCGGCCGTGCGGCGCGCAACGTCTCCGGTCAGGTCCACATGTACGCCGACAAGATCACCCCGGCGATGGAGAAGGCCATCGACGAGACCAACCGCCGCCGGGAGAAGCAGGTCGCCTACAACAAGGAGAGGGGCATCGACCCGCAGCCTCTCCGTAAGAAGATCAACGACATCGTGGCGCAGATCGCCCGCGAGGGCGTCGACACGGAGCAGCTGCTCGGCTCGGGTTACCGCAAGGGGAGCGAGGGCAAGGGTGCCAAGGCCCCGGTGCCCGCCCTCGGCGGCAAGGCGGCCAGGTCCGCCAAGGGCAAGGGCAAGGAGACGGTTCCGACCGACCGCCCCGCGGCCGAACTCGCCGGGCAGATCGAGGAGATGACGGCGCGGATGCGTGCCGCGGCGGCCGATCTCCAGTTCGAGATCGCGGCCCGGCTGCGTGACGAGGTCTCCGAGATGAAGAAGGAGCTGCGGCAGATGAAGGAAGGCGGGCTCGCCTGACGCCCTTATACCGGTGCCGGACCCCGGCCTGTACGCACTGTGTTGCAAGACCGACACAAAGTGCGCCCCAGGGTTCGGCACTGTCAGTGCCGCTGCGTAGGGTTCTGGTCATCCGCGGACTCCGCGGAAACAGGGGACAGTTCGAGAGGGGATCTGCGCGTGGTCGACGTATCCAAGGGCGGTACGCCCGGTGGGCCTGGCGTCAATCTGACCAAGGGTCAGGCCATCAGTCTGGAGAAGAAGGGCGGGGGCACCCTCACCGCGGTGCGGATGGGGCTCGGCTGGCAGGCGGCACCCCGGCGCGGCCTGTTCGGCTCGCGCACCCGGGAGATCGACCTCGACGCCTCGGCCGTGCTGTTCGCCGACAAGCAGCCCGTCGACGTCGTGTTCTTCCGTCACCTCGTCAGCGACGACGGCTCCGTGCGGCACACCGGTGACAACCTCGTCGGCGGTGCGGGTCAGGGGGGCGACGACGAGTCCATCCTCGTCGACCTGCAGCGCATCCCGGTCCACATCGACCAGATCGTCTTCACCGTGAACTCCTTCACGGGCCAGACGTTCCAGGAGGTGCAGAACGCGTTCTGCCGTCTGGTCGACGAGACCAACGGCCAGGAGCTCGCCCGCTACACGCTCGCAGGCGGTGGGCAGTACACGGCCCAGATCATGGCGAAGGTGCACCGGGCGGGTGCGGGCTGGCAGATGACGGCCATCGGCACGCCGGCCAACGGCCGCACGTTCCAGGACCTGATGCCCGCGATCCTGCCGCAGCTGTAGGCAGCCCGGCGCGCAGCACACGAAGCGACATAGGGGGACAAGGCGATGACGGCCGAGCTGGTCCGGGGGCAGAACCATCCGCTCTCCCAGGTCCGTCTTGAGGTCCGCGTTTCGGCCGGCAAGCCGATCGTGGCCGGGGCCACGCTCAGCGATGAGCAGGGCAGGGTCCGCGGCGTCGAGTGGGTGGCCCACCCGGGCGCGCCCACTCTGCCCGGACTCGAGGTCTCCAGGCAGGCGGCGGCCGACCACCGCCTCGCCTTCGACCTGGACGCCCTGTCGGAGGCGGTGCACCGGGTGAGTGTGCTGCTCGCGCTGCCCTCCGGGGTCGGCGGCCCGGTCCGGTTCGGAGCCGTCGCCGCCCCCTTCGTCGCCGTCACCGGGCTCGACGGCTCCGAGGTCGCCAGCTACACCGTCACCGGCCTGGACGCCGAATCGGCCGTCGTCGCCCTGGAGCTCTACCGCAGACAGGACGCGTGGAAGGTCCGCGCGGTCGGCCAGGGATACGCGGGCGGTCTCGCGGAACTCCTCGCCGACCAGGGCCTGCCCGAGGCGCAGCAGCTCGCGGGCAGCATCAACGATGCGGTGGCCCAGGGACTGGCCCGCTCGGTGGCGGCACCCCCGCCCCGTACGCCGGACGCGGACCGCTCACGACAGGCGGCCACCTCGGCGACGGGAGGGGACCAGCCGTACGCGGGACCGCCCCAGGGCGCCTCCGGGAACGTATCGCCGCCGCAGTCCCCGTACGACCTGCCCGGTGCGCAGGGCACCACAGCCCCGCAGACGAACTACCCCGCGGGCGCCTCGCAGGCCGACCCGTCCGCCGTCACCCAGCCGTCCGCACCCGGCGCCGGCGATCCGATCAACTACACCCACCCCGGCAGGCAGAACGCCGCGCCGCCTCCGCCCCCGCCGACCGCACCTCCCGCACAGCCAGGGCAGCCCGCCCAGCCCGTCGCGGGCGACGCCACCGGCTGGTCCATGGAGGAGCGGCTCTACAACCAGGTGTGGGGCATGTTCGAGGACCTGGCCCGCACCACCGCCGCGTATCGCAGCGCCGTCGACTTCGCCGACTCGCGGATGGAGCAGGAGCTCGACAAGGTCCTGTCCGACCCGCGCAGCCGCATCGGCGGGCAGGGCGATGCCGCGCGCGAGGCGGCTCAGGCCAAGCACGCCCAGCTGGTGGACCAGGCCCGGGCCGCCCTCGACCGGGACCTCGCGCAACTCCGTGCCGAGGCCGATGTCGTCGAGCCCGCGCTGCCCGCCGCGTACGCGCGCTGGGACAACCCGGTCTGGCACGGCTACCGGGTGCCCATGGAGGTTCCGATGGCCTTGCGCCTGGGTGATCTCCGTCTGCCGGAGAGTGAGAGTCTGAGCATTCCGATGCTGGTCCGGCTGCCGTTGGAGCGCGGGCTGTGGATCGACAGCGGCCGCGCCGCCCTCGGCGACTCGCTCGCGGACTCCGACGAACTGCGTCGCCTCGCCATGGACACGGCGGTGGCGCATGCCGGGCGGCTGCTCGCGGTGCATCCCCCGGGCGAGTTCACGGTGCACGTCATAGATCCGGCCGGGTCGGGCGCCTCCTCCCTCACGCCGCTGGTGCGGTCGGGAGTGCTCGACGGCCCGCCCACCGTCGGAGCCGCGGGGGTGGCCGACGTCCTGGCCCGGCTCACCCAGCGCGTCGACCTGGTGCAGATGGCGGTGCGTGGGGGAGCGGCCGACTCGCTGCCCCCGGACCTCGACACCGCTGAACAGCTGCTGATCGTCAACGACTTCCCGCACGGTTTCGACGACCGCGCCGTGACCCAGCTGCGCTATCTCGCCGACGAGGGGCCGGCCGTCGGAGTCCACCTGATGATGGTGGCCGACCGGGAGGACGCCGAGGCCTACGGGCCGCTGCTCGACCCGCTCTGGCGCTCACTGCTGCGACTCACCCCGGTGCCCGACGACCACCTCGCCGACCCCTGGGTCGGACACGCCTGGACGTACGAGCCCACGCTCGTCCCAGCGGGCAGTCAGGTGCTCCAGCAGGTCCTCACGCAGGTTGCGGCGGCCCGCCGTTCCTGGAACCGCTGAGGCCTTCAGAGGGTGTACCAAGTATCAGTAAAGTCTCCTGACCAGCAGTTTTGGTCTTTCTTTTACTAATCTCTTTACCTTTCCTTGGTGGTTCGGGTACTGTTTTCCTCACGGAGGGGAGTACTCCCTATCTACTGCGGCGCACCCGTCAATACGGATCAGGCCAGATCCCGGGGCGTCGGTCCGCAGGCACCGGGCGCATCACGCGCGCCGGCCGCCACGGGCGGAAGAGACCTCCAGCAGCGACGACGCTGAAATCTGCCGTTACGAACTGCCGGAGGCGCAGTGGATGTTTCCGTGGCCCTATGGGTCCTGACGATCGCGGGCCTTGCCGCCCTCATTGCCGTCGACTTCTTCATCGGCCGCAAGCCGCATGACGTATCCATCAAGGAAGCCGGAATCTGGACGATCGTCTGGATCGTCCTGGCCGGACTGTTCGGGCTCGGACTGCTCGTCTTCTCCGGCGGCCAGCCCGCCGGAGAGTTCTTCGCCGGCTTCATCACCGAGAAATCGCTGAGCGTCGACAACCTCTTCGTCTTCGTCCTGATCATGGCGAAGTTCGCGGTGCCCACGCAGTACCAGCAGCGGGTGCTCCTCGTCGGTGTGCTCATAGCCCTGGTCCTGCGCGCGATATTCATCGCCGCCGGTGCCGCGGTCCTCGCGAACTTCGCCTGGGTCTTCTACATCTTCGGCGCGTTCCTCATCTACACCGCCTGGAAGCTGATCCAGGAGGCCCGCGCCGACGACGAGGAAGAGGACTTCGAGGAGAACCGGCTGCTCAAGGCCGCTGAGCGACGCTTCGGCGTGGCCGACCGCTACCACGGCACCAAGCTGTGGATCCAGCAGAACGGCAAGCGCGTCATGACGCCGATGCTGGTCGTGATGCTCGCGATCGGCACCACCGACGTGCTCTTCGCGCTGGACTCGATCCCCGCGATCTTCGGCCTGACCCAGGACCCGTACATCGTCTTCACGGCCAACGCGTTCGCGCTGATGGGTCTGCGACAGCTGTACTTCCTCATCGGCGGCCTGCTCAGGAAGCTGGTCCACCTCAGCTACGGCCTGTCGGTCATCCTCGGCTTCATCGGCGTCAAGCTGGTGCTGCACGCGCTGCACGAGTCGGGCGTCCATGTTCCCGAGATCTCCATCCCGGTCTCCCTCGGCGTGATCTGCGCTGTCCTGGTCGTCACGACGATCACCAGCCTGATCGCCTCCAAGAGGCAGGCGGCGCGGGAAGAGACCGAGAGCGCTCCGAAGGACAGCATCGACGTCTGACGACGCCGGACGTAGGAACAACCACCCCCGGGAGCGGTACGCGGCGAATTGCCGAGCACCGCTCCCGGTGCTTGCTTGGGACCTGAGCGCTCCCCGGCCGGGGGAGGCCCGGCCGGGTGGAGGCACCCATGAAGTTCGTGCAGATCATCGACTTCGAGACCGAGCGCATGGACGAGATGCGGGAACTGGTGGACCAGGCGGCCCAGCGCGCCGCGGGCCGCACCGGCGGCCCCACACACCGTCTCGTTCTTCAGGACCGCAACACGCCCAACCGCTATCTCGTGCTGATCGAGTTCGAGTCGCACGAGGATGCCATGCGCAACAGCAACGACCCGGAGACGACCAGGATGGCGGAGCAACTGGCCGCGCTGTGTACCAGGCCGCCTTCCTTCACCGACTGCGACGTACGGGAAATGACCGAGCTGAAGTAACGGCCCGGTCCCGGGACAGGAGCCCCGCATCACCGGAATGCGGGGCCCCTGTCCGCCTGAAAGGATCACTGCATGATCGTTCGGTTCCGGTCACTCATGACGCGATGGACGTCCGTCGTGCCCGTGATCGCACTGGTCCTGCTGGCCTTCACCTGGGGACGCGACCTGCCCGGAGCGGTCGTCGCGGTGGTGACGGTGGTCCTCGCCGGAGCCGTGCTGGCCGCCGTGCACCACGCCGAAGTGGTCGCTCACCGGGTCGGGGAACCCTTCGGCTCACTCGTCCTCGCCGTCGCCGTCACGATCATCGAGGTCGCCCTGATCGTCACCTTGATGGCGGACGGCGGCGACAAGAGCTCGACCCTGGCCCGCGACACGGTGTTCGCGGCCGTGATGATCACCTGCAACGGAATCGTCGGCGTGTGCCTGCTCGTCGCCTCACTGCGCCACGGACTGGCGGTCTTCAACGCGGAGGGCACCGGGGCCGCCCTCGCGACCGTGGCGACGCTGGCCACCCTCAGCCTGGTGTTCCCGACCTTCACCACCAGCAAGCCGGGCCCGGAGTTCTCCACGGCCCAGCTCACCTTCGCCGCGCTCGCCTCGCTGGTCCTGTACGGCCTGTTCGTCACGACCCAGACCGTGCGGCACCGCGACTACTTCCTGCCGATCACCCGACAGGGCAAGGTCATCGACGTGGACGACCACGCCGACGCCCCGTCCGCCCGTACGACCCGCATCAGCCTGGGGCTGCTCGCCGTGGCCCTCGTCGGTGTGGTCGGTCTGGCCAAGGGCGTGTCGCCGACCATCGAGTCCGGGGTCGAAGCGGCGGGTATGCCGGCCGCCGTGGTCGGTGTGATCATCGCGCTGCTCGTGCTGCTCCCCGAGACCATCGCCGCGCTGCGGTCGGCCCGCCGCGACCGGGTGCAGACCAGCCTGAACCTCGCTCTCGGCTCGGCGATGGCCAGCATCGGCCTCACGATCCCTGCCGTCGCGCTGGCCTCCGTCTGGCTCTCCGGACCGCTCGTGCTCGGTCTCGGCGCCACCCATATGGTGCTGCTCGCGCTGACCGTGGTGGTCAGCTCCCTGACGGTGGTTCCAGGGCGAGCCACGCCACTGCAGGGCGGCGTCCATCTGGTGCTGTTCGCGGCGTACCTGGAGCTGGCGATCAACCCCTAGGGCGCGTCACTCGGTGGTTCGTGCCGCAAGCGGTTCGTCACTCCGTCGCCGGTACGACCGTCAGCCGCGGCACCGGCCGGGTCTCCGGCAGCAGTGCGAAGCACCCCAGGCTGAGCAGCGCGATCCCCGTCAGATAGGCGGCGACGCCCCAGGGGACCCCTTCCCCCTGCGCCACCGCCGTCGCCACGATCGGGGTGAGCGCGCCCCCGAGGACGCCGCCCAGGTTGTAGCCCACCGCCGCGCCGGTGCAGCGCACCCGGGGTTCGTACAACTCCGGCAGATACGCGGCGATGACGGCGAACATCGTGATGAACGAGATCAGCGCCACCAGGAAGCCGAGGAACATCAGCAGGGGTTCACCGGTCGACAGCAGCGCGATCATCGGGAACATCCACAACGCGGCGCCCGCGCAGCCCACCAGACACAGCGGCCGCCGTCCGTAGCGGTCGCCGAGCAGCGCCATCAGAGGCGTCAGGGAGCCCTTCACCACCACGGCGGCCATGATGCAGGACAGCATGACGGTACGGCTCACACCGAGCCGTTCGACTCCGTACGCGAGTGCCCAGGTCGTCACCGCGTAGAACACCGCGTATCCGACCGCGAGGCCGCCGGCCGTCAGCAGCACCAGCCGCCAGTGATCGCGCACCACTTCGGCGAGCGGCACGCGCGCGTGGTCCCGCATCTCCAGGAACTGCGGGCTCTCCACCAGCGAACTGCGCAGCCACAGCCCCGCCGCCGCGAGCACGCCCGCCGCCCAGAACGGCACCCGCCACCCCCAAGCCGCGAACTGCGCGTCGGACAGCGTCGCCGACAGCACCAGCATCACGCCGTTGGCCAGCACGAACCCCAGCGAAGGGCCGATCTGCGGGAAGCTCGACCACAGCCCGCGCCGCTCGGCGGGAGCGTGCTCGGCGGTCAGCAGCACCGCCCCGCCCCACTCCCCGCCAAGTCCGAGCCCCTGCAGAAAGCGCAGCACCAGAAGGAGTACGGGAGCGGCCACACCGATCGTGTTGTACGTCGGTACGCAGCCGACGGCGACGGTCGCCGCGCCGGTCAGCAGCAGCGAGGCGACGAGGACCGGCCGCCGCCCGTGCCGGTCCCCGATGTGCCCGAAGAGCACCGAGCCGAGCGGGCGTGCGACGAAGCCGACGCCGAACGTCGCGAAGGCCGCCAGTGTCCCCGCCAGCGGAGAGAACGTCGGGAAGAACAGCGGCCCGAGGACCAGCGCGGCCGCGGTGCCGTAGACGAAGAAGTCGTAGAACTCGATGGCCGTCCCGGCGAGCGAGGCGGCCGCGAGCCGGAGCATGGAGGGCTTCTTAACTGTGTGTACGTCTTGCATGCCGCGTCAACTACCCACGGTGATCGGCGGTTACGGGGGCGCGCGGAGGCTCGTTCCGTGTCAGTAGGTGACCGTGATGCGCCGGGCCGGGCCGTCGACGCGGATGGTGCCTCCATAGGGGATGACGATCTGCGGATCGGTGTGACCGAAGTCCACATCGAGGACGACCAACATGTTGGGCGCATATATGTCGACGGCCCGGAGCACCGCCTCGTGCTGCTCCCGTACGTAACGGGCTCTGGCATCGGCGTCGTTGGGCTGCTCGAACGACCACGCCTTGGGGCGGGCCATCAGGAGCGCCGGGAAGCGCTGCAGCAAGCCACGCTCGCCCATGCTGCGCAGGATCCAGAAGACGTCGCTCGCTCTCGGCATCTCCTCCGAGGTCTCCAGGAACAGCACGTGTCCGTCGTACACGGAAGGATCACGGGAGATCTCGCGGTCCGCCATCAACAGCCAGGAGAGGATCTCGAGGTTGCCGCCCCAGGAGCGGCCCTCGACCACGCGGTCCGGGCGGTGCCAGGTCCAGCCGTCGCCCGGTTCCGTCGACGGCTCGGACTCGAAGGTCGCCGGGTCCTCCCAGGGGCGGTTGACCTCACCGAATCGGTCGGCCGCGCGCAGCTCGTACGGCCCGGAGGTGAACAGCGCGGCCCGCAGCGACTCGGCGGTCAGCGGGTCCATGGCACCGGGGCGACCGAGCTCGCACATCACCGATCCGCCGTGGTAGCCGACGATTCCGGCGTTCCACAGGTATGCGAGGAGGTTGGTGTTGTCGCTGTACCCGAAGAACGGCTTCGGGTTCGCGCGGATCAACTCCCGGTCCAGCAAGGGCAGCACGGTGATCTGGTCGTCGCCGCCGATCGAGGAGATGACGGCCTTGATCGTCGGGTCGGCGAACGCCGCGTGGATGTCGTCGGCACGCTCCTGAGGCGTCGAGCCCATCTTCCGGGTCGCCGGATACTCGACCGGTTCGAGGCCGTACTCCTTGCGCAGCCTCTCCAGCCCCAGTTCGTACGGAAGCGGCAGGAGCCCGGGGAGGCCGGAGGACGGCGAGATCACCGCTGCCCGGTCGCCCGGCGAGGGCTTGGGAGGGTACGAGGGCGTCGTCATGACGGGAGGGTATGGGGCGCTACCGGCTCGGCGCACCGTGATAAACCGGGTCTGAGCAGCGGTCCTCAACGGGCCGGCAGACCTGGAAGGACCGGAGGAACTGTGCCCCGCACACTTGCCAACGCCCCGATCATGATCCTCAACGGGCCCAACCTGAACCTTCTCGGGCAGCGCCAGCCGGAGATCTACGGCTCGGACACGCTCGCCGACGTCGAGGCCCTGTGTGCCAAGGCGGCGGCCGCGCACGGCGGCACGGTGGACTTCCGCCAGTCCAACCACGAGGGCGAGTTGGTGGACTGGATCCACGAGGCACGCCTGAACCACGCCGGGATCGTGATCAACCCGGCCGCCTACTCGCACACCTCCGTCGCGATCCTGGATGCGCTCAACACCTGCGACGGCCTTCCGGTGGTGGAGGTCCACATCTCCAACATCCACCAGCGCGAGGAGTTCCGGCACCACTCGTACGTCTCCCTCCGCGCCGACGGGGTGATCGCGGGGTGCGGTGTGCAGGGGTACGCGTTCGCGGTGGAGCGGGTCGCGGCGCTCGCGGGGACGGGGCAGACGGAGGCCTGACAGTGCTGGTCACCCGGAGGCCTGACGGTGCCGGGCAGGCGGAGGCGCGACGGCGTGGGGCAGGCGCAGGCGCAGACCTGACGGAGCGGGGGCGTGCGACCGCCTGGCGAAATGGCAAGCGGACGCATGGAGTCCGATTGTCGGTGGCGGATGCCACGATCAATTCATGGATTTCTTCGAGGGATTGATCGCCCCGGACGAGCCGGACGAACCGCAACCGGAGACGCATCACCGGCTGGGCGCCTATCGGCCGGGCGGGGACGAGCCGTTACCGCCCGCCAACTGGTTCCTGCCCGCGCAACTGCCGCAGGTCACCGAGCTGGGCGTCGGCCCGGATGTCCGGATCATGCTCACCGGCTGGCAGGTGTGGCCCGGTTCGGTGACGCTCCGGCTCGGCGTGTTCCTGCGGACGATACGACAGGGTGGCCAGACGCATCCCGTGCGCTTCGGGGCAGGCCGTGCGGGAGCCGGAGCTCTGCGCTTCGGCGTGCTGCTCGCCGACGGAAGGCGGGTCACCACCCTCGACGGGCACCCGTGGCCCGCGCCCACGGAGGGGCCGCCGCGGCCGACGCTCCAGTTGCGGGGCGGGGGCGGCGGCGGATTCCACTATCAAGTAGAGCTGCACCTCTCGCAGTTGCCGCCGGAAGGGCCCATGCAACTGGTGGCCGAGTGGCCCGACCAGGGTGTGCCCGAAATCCGTACGGAGATCGATGCGACGGTGCTGCGAGCCGCGGCCGCCGAGGCGGTCGAGATCTGGCCGGAGAGCGAGCCTCCACCCCCTGCGGAGCAGGGCGGGAAAGCGGGGAGTTTCGCGATCATCAGCATGGGGCCGTCGGAAATCATGGCGCAGGCGATCGTAGGCCCCGCGGGGCGGCGCGGCAGCCGGCCGGCAGGTCCGCCGCCGCCGACCCCGGAGCGCAGTGACTGGGAGGGCATGGGACTCGCGGGATGGCAGGACATCGACCTGGTCAGAACACGCCTCGCGCACGGCGCTGACCCTGTGGCGCGACTGGATTCCTGGTCCGACGAGACGCCACTGCACCGCGCCGCGGAGCATGGCGTACCCGAGGTCGTCGCCGAACTCCTGAGGCACGTGCAGGACGTGGACGCGCAGGCGCGCGAGGAACGCACCCCGCTGTGGGAGGCGGTCTGCCACGGCAAGAGGGAGGCAGCGGAGTTGCTGCTCGCCGCGGGCGCCGACGCCTGGAGCCCGCAGATGGGCGGACGGTCTCCTGGCCGCCTCGCACTCACCACCGAGCTGGCCCCGCTTTTCCAGGCGCTGCCGAATGCCGTGCTCCTCACGCCGGATGAGCACGCGGCCCAGGAAGACGCCGACCGCAGGGCCGCCGTCTTTCACGACATGCACCTCGACGGACTGTCGGTTGCCTTTGTGGCGTCGATCGACGAGGAGACGGTGATACGCCGCCTGGGCGCCGACCCGGCCGCCGCTCCGGTACTGGACCTCGACAGGGAGCCGGGTCCGTACGGCACAGGGCCCAACGGGTTCGACCCCGATGACTACGACCTCGCCGAGCGCTTTGTGGGCGTGACCGGAGTGGCGGGCGGGTGCGTCCTGATACAGCCCGCCTGGTACTACCTCAGCAGGCCGGACATTCTCAACGCCCTCTCGCCCGGAACCACCGCGTACGGGCTCTACTTCAATCCGAAGGGAGGCACCTTCGGAGAATTCTCGCGAGACGGCCGCAGCGAGCGGCACGAGGAGATCGGCTCCGTGTCCGGGGACGAACCCGACCTCCACTGGCTGTACCGCTTCTGGCAGTGGGACAAGCCCGGGATGTGGGGCGCCCACTCCCTCGCGTACGCCTCACACATGGGCGGAATACGCGTGACCAACCGTGCTGCGGTCGTGGGGCCGCCGCGGCGCTGGGCGGAGATACCCGAGGACAGCGAGCTGCTGAGCTGACGCACGCCTTCCCGAGCGCCGTGTCACCGGCTCCAAGGCCGATGTCATGCCGGCTCCGAGCCGTGGGTCAGAGCCGCCCCGCCTCCACGATGCGCCGCAGGAAGCGCTGCGTCCGCTCCTGTTGCGGGTTCCCGAAGAGCTCCTCGGCCGTGCCGCGTTCGAGGACCACGCCGCCGTCGAGGAAGCAGACCTGATCCGCGACCTCGCGGGCGAAGCCCATCTCGTGCGTGGCCAGGACCATGGTCATGCCGTCGTCCTTCAAGTCCCGGACGACGGTGAGCACTTCGCCCACGAGCTCCGGGTCGAGGGCGGCGGTGATCTCGTCCAGGAGCAGCAGCCGCGGGCGTACGGCCAGCGCGCGGACGATCGCCGCTCGTTGCTGCTGGCCACCGCTCAGCCGGTCCGGATACTCGGCCGCCTTGGCGCCGAGCCCGAGCCGGTCGAGCAGCTCACGGGCGTGCGCCTCCGCCTCCGCGCGGCTCACGCCGTGCACACGGCGCGGAGCGAGGGTGATGTTCTCCAGGACGGTCATGTGCGGAAAGAGATTGTACGCCTGGAAGACCACGCCGATACGGCGGCGTACCGCGTCCGGGTCGGTCCGCGGGTCGGTGATCTCCTCGTCGTCCAGCCAGATCGCGCCGTCGTCGATGTCCTCAAGGAGGTTGGCGCAGCGGAGCAGGGTGGACTTGCCGGAACCGGAGGCGCCGATCAGCGCGGTCACCGTGTGCGGGGCGACATCGAGGTCGACGTCCCGCAGCACGACCGACTCGCCGAAGGTCTTGCGGACGGACTCCATGCGCAGAACCGGAGCGGCGGTCATATGGTCCCTCCCTGTGCCCGCTGACGGTCCATCCGGGCCGTGACCCAGTCCGTGAAGCGGGTCATCGGGATGGTCAGTGCGACGAAGACCAGTCCCGCGACGATGTACGGCGTGTAGTTGAGGCTGCGGCCCACGATGATGTCCGCGGCACGCACCGCGTCGACGGCGCCGCCGATCGAGACGAGTCCGGTGTCCTTCTGGAGGGACACCAGGTCGTTGAGGAGGGGCGGCACCTGGCGGCGTACGGCCTGGGGGAGTACGACGAACCGCAGGGACTGCCGGTTGGTGAGGCCCAGCGAGCGGGCCGCGGCGCGCTGCGAGGGGTGGATGGACTCGATGCCGGCGCGGAACACCTCGGCGACGTAGGCCGAGTACGTGAGCGTGAGCGCGGTGCCGCCCAGCAGGATCGGGTCCACCGTGACGCCCTGGAGCCGCAGCGCGGGGACACCCAGGACCACGATCATCAGGTTGATGATCAGCGGGAGACCGCGGAAGAAGTCGGTGTACGCGGCGGCCAGCGCCCGCAGCGGGAAGAAGACCGGGCCGCGCAGGGTACGCGCGACGGCGATCAGCATGCCGAGGACGAGCACCGCGACACCGCAGATCAGGAGCAGCCGGACGTTGAGCCACAGCCCTTCGAGGACCTTGGGGAACGCCTCGCGCGCGTACTGCGCGTTGAAGAACGTCTCCTTGGTGCGCGGCCAGCCGGGAGCGTTGACGACGACGAGGTACAGGACGACGCCGGTGATCAGGGTGGAGAGCGCCGCGATCGCGGTCGCACGGCGGGAGCGGGTGCGCTTGTAGCGCTCCCGCTCGATCCGCCGCTGCGACGGGACGTACGCCTCGCGCATGTCCTCTTCGGCGGAGCCGCCGCCGGGCTCGTCCTTCACGACCGTCACTTGAGTACCGGAGCGTCAACGGCGTCGGACAGCCACTGCTTCTCGATCGAGGCCAGCGTGCCGTCCTCGCGCAGGGTGTCCACCGCGTCGGTCACGCACGAGGTGAGCGCGCTGCCCTTGTCGAGTACGAGCCCGAACTGCTCGGGCGTGCCACCGCTGTTCTCGAACTGTCCGACGATCTTCGCGTCCGTCACCTCGGCCGCGGTGATGTAGAAGGCGGTCGGCAGGTCGACCACGATGGCGTCGACCTGGCCGTTCTTCAGCGCGGACTTGGCCTGGTCGTTCTTCGCGTACGCGGCCGGGGCCTCGGTGGGCTTCACGACATCGTTGATGTAGTTGAGGCTGGTGGTGCCGACCTGGGCGCCCAGCTTCACGTCCTTGAGGTCCGCGATGCTCGTCGCCTTCGCCGCCTTGGAGTCCTTCAGCGCGATGACGGCCTGCCGGACGTCGTAGTAGCCGGACGAGAAGTCCACGGCCTTCTTGCGCTCGGCGCTGATCGACACCTGGTTGATGTCGAAGTCGAAGGTCTTCTCGCCGGGCGCGAAGGCCTTGTTGAAGGGGACGCTCTGCCAGACGACGTCGGTCTCGGCATAGCCCAGCTGCTTCGCCACGGCGTACGCGACCGCCGACTCGTAGCCCTCACCATTGGCGGGCTTGTCGTCCTTGAACCACGGTTCGTACGCGGGTTCGTCGGTCGCGATCGTCAGCTTGCCCGACGTCTCGGTGGCCAACTTGCCCTTGTCGCAGGCGTTCGCGGAGGGCGTGGCGTCAGCCTCGTCCTCGGGCTGCGGGGCGCAGCCGACGGCGACGACGGCGAGCAGGGCGACGGTGGCGGCGGACGCGGTGCGGCGCAGGGCGCGTTGGGCGAGAGGCATGGCGGGAGAGTGACAGTGCGGCGTCCTGTTTGTCCAGGTCACAAGGGCAACTGTCCGCATAGTGGGAACGGGTGTTGCATTCTTGTGAACGCACGCTGAGAGGGCCCGTCGAGCGTCCCGTCGAGACACTTCGCCGGGGCCGCCGGCCGAGGGCGGGGATCGATAGGCCGGCGGCCCATCCGCGCAGGAGCCGTCATCCTGCACGGGGCTGCACTCATTGGACTGCGCCGGGGCGCGCACCGGGAGCGCGCGCGTGGCACCGGCGCGTGCGCTCGGTTCACACGGGGCGCGTGTTTTACGAAGCGCGCAGGGCGTGTGTGCATGGCTCACGCGGGGGCGTACGCCTCATGACGTGCGCGGGGCGCGTGCGCGCGATGTGCGCCGGGCGCATGCGCCCGAACTCGCGCCCCGCACCGGGGTTCACCACCCCGTCGCGGCGTTCACCACCCGCGTGCGCGCCACTCCGGCAGATGCGGTCGTTCCGCGCCCAGCGTCGTGTCGTTGCCGTGGCCCGGGTAGACCCAGGTCTCGTCGGACAGCGCACCGAAGATCTTTGTCTCGACATCGTGGATGAGGCTGGCGAACGCCGCCGGGTCCTTGCGTGTGTTGCCCACACCGCCCGGGAAGAGACAGTCCCCCGTGAACACATGCGGATGCCCGTGCGGGTCGTCGTAGACGAGCGCGATCGAGCCCGGCGTGTGCCCCACCAGGTGGCGTGCGGTGAGTTCCACGCGCCCCACCCGGATCGTGTCGCCGTCCTGGAGCGGGACATCGGTCGGCACCGGGATGCCGTCGACGTCGTCGCGGCCCGCGTAGGTGCGGGCGCCCGTCGACGCCACGACCTCGGCGAGTGCCTGCCAGTGGTCGCCGTGCTGGTGGGTGGTGACCACGGACGCGATGCCGTCGTCGCCGATCAGCGTGAGCAGGGTCGAGGATTCGTTGGCCGCGTCGATCAGGAGCTGCTCGTCGGTCGCCCGGCAGCGCAGCAGATAGGCGTTGTTGTCCATCGGGCCCACCGCGACCTTGGAGATCATCAGGTCCTGCAACTCGTGCACATCGGCAGGGCCGCCGACCTTCACCGCTCCGCTGTACGTCATGTCGGCAGCCTATAGCGGCGGGAGGGCGGGGAGCGGGCCGCCGTCGGTGGTCAGCGCCGAACCGTCGCGGCGCCCGGCGAGCCAGCCGAGCAGATCGGCCTGGCGGCCGGTGACGGTGATCGGTTCTCCCTCGCGGCGGCCGGAGGGAATCAGGCGGCCGTCGTCCCCCTCGATCACGAACGCGGGTACGTCGGGATGGCCCCGGAATCGGTCCGCAAGGAAGTCGA
Organism: Streptomyces sp. NBC_00554; assembly: GCF_041431135.1. Lineage (NCBI taxonomy): Bacteria > Bacillati > Actinomycetota > Actinomycetes > Kitasatosporales > Streptomycetaceae > Streptomyces > Streptomyces sp. NBC_00554. The sequence goes on from NZ_CP107799.1 coordinate 7,696,645, forward strand.
TCTCGCGCCGAGTGAACTCCTCGGGGAGGTCCTCCAGCTCGTACCCGGTCCCCAGATCCACCTGGTGCAGTTCGACCTCGACCCACCGCCGGAACGGCACCCTGGACGCGGAGTCCGTGACCCCGTTGCGCAGCTCCACCATGCGGGACCAGTCCGCGGGAGCGGCGCCGGCCTCCTGGAAGCGCACGGCGCTCTCACGCACGTCTGTGAGCTGCACGTTCAAGGGGCGCGGGGCGTCCCGTTCGATTTCGGCGTCCCGCGCCTCTCCGGAGACGTACATGGGACGTCCGGCGAGGACGTTCACCAGAGCGTCCGCGTTGCGGGCGAGGTGGGCGAGGACATGGCCGCGGCTCCAGCCGGGAAGCCGTGACGGCTCGGCCACAGAAACGTTGTCCAGTTTGGCTGCTGCGGTGAGCAGCCGTTCGGTTGCGTCACGTACAGACGCCAGGTCACGCACATGATCGTTCATGGGCTCGACGATAGCCCCGCCACACGTTCGGGTGAAGGCCGTTGGCCAGCCCCGCAAATCGAATGCACGTGCTATAGGCTCGGGCGCGGCGTCGGGCATGCTGGATGGCCCGGGATTGTTGTGAACCAGGGAAACCGACCCGGCGTTGTCAGTGGCTCCCCCTAGTCTGAAAACGACGGGGGCCTCGCCCCTGTCACTTCTCTCAAGAAAGGTGCGGACCGGCGTGGCCGACCGTCTCATCGTCCGTGGAGCGCGCGAGCACAATCTGAAGAATGTCTCGCTCGACCTTCCGCGCGACTCGCTCATCGTCTTCACGGGCTTGTCGGGGTCGGGCAAGTCCTCCCTCGCCTTCGACACGATCTTCGCCGAGGGGCAGCGCCGCTATGTCGAGTCGCTGTCCTCGTACGCCCGGCAGTTCCTCGGGCAGATGGACAAGCCGGACGTGGACTTCATCGAAGGCCTCTCCCCGGCGGTCTCCATCGACCAGAAGTCGACCTCGCGCAACCCGCGCTCGACGGTCGGCACCATCACCGAGGTCTACGACTACCTGCGCCTTCTCTTCGCGCGCATCGGCAAGCCGCACTGTCCCGAGTGCGGCCGCCCGATCACGCGCCAGTCGCCGCAGGCCATCGTCGACAAGGTCCTGGAGCTGCCGGAGGGGAGCCGCTTCCAGGTCCTGTCGCCGCTCGTGCGCGAGCGCAAGGGAGAGTTCGTCGACCTCTTCGCCGATCTCCAGACCAAGGGGTACAGCAGGGCCCGGGTCGACGGCGAGACGATCCAGCTCACCGAGCCGCCCACGCTGAAGAAGCAGGAGAAGCACACCATCGAGGTGGTCATCGACCGCCTCACGGTGAAGGACGGTGCCAAGCGCCGCCTGACCGACTCCGTGGAGACCGCCCTCGGCCTGTCCGGCGGCATGGTCGTGCTCGACTTCGTCGACCTCCCCGCCGACGACCCCGAGCGCGAGCGCATGTACTCGGAGCACCTGTACTGCCCGTACGACGACCTGTCCTTCGAGGAGCTGGAGCCCCGCTCCTTCTCCTTCAACTCGCCCTTCGGCGCCTGCCCCGAGTGCACCGGTATCGGTACGCGCATGGAGGTCGACGCCGAGCTGATCGTCCCGGACGAGGACAAGTCCCTCGATGAGGGCGCCATCCACCCGTGGTCGCACGGGCACACCAAGGACTACTTCGGCCGTCTCGTCGGCGCTCTCGCCGACGCGCTGGGATTCCGGACTGACATCCCCTTCGCCGGTCTTCCGCAGCGCGCCAAGAAGGCCCTGCTCTACGGGCACAAGACGCAGATCGAGGTCCGCTACCGCAACCGGTACGGGCGCGAGCGTGTGTACACCACCGCTTTCGAAGGGGCCGTCCCCTTCGTGAAGCGGCGGCACAGCGAGGCCGAGAGCGACGCCAGCCGCGAGCGCTTCGAGGGCTATATGCGCGAGGTGCCCTGCCCCACCTGCGAGGGCACGCGCCTGAAGCCGCTCGTTCTCGCGGTCACCGTCATGGAGAGGTCGATCGCCGAGGTCTCCGCGATGTCCATCAGTGACTGCGCCGACTTCCTGGGCAAGCTGAAGCTCAACGCGCGCGACAAGAAGATCGCCGAGCGCGTGCTGAAGGAGGTCAACGAACGGCTGCGCTTCCTGGTCGACGTCGGCCTCGACTACCTGTCGCTGAACCGGGCGGCCGGCACGCTTTCCGGCGGCGAGGCCCAGCGCATCCGCCTGGCCACCCAGATCGGCTCCGGACTCGTAGGCGTCCTCTACGTCCTCGACGAGCCCTCCATCGGCCTGCACCAGCGCGACAACCACCGCCTGATCGAGACCCTGGTCCGACTGCGCGACATGGGCAACACACTCATCGTCGTCGAGCACGACGAGGACACCATCAAGGTCGCCGACTGGGTCGTCGACATCGGCCCCGGAGCGGGCGAGCACGGCGGCAACGTCGTGCACAGCGGTTCTCTGAAGGACCTGCTGGCCAACCCCGACTCGGTCACCGGGCAGTACCTGTCGGGCAAGAAGCAGATTCCCCTCCCCGACATCCGCCGCCCCGCCGACCCGAGCCGCAGGCTCACGGTGCACGGCGCCCGGGAGAACAACCTCCAGGACATCGACGTGTCCTTCCCCCTCGGTGTCCTCACGGCCGTCACCGGCGTGTCGGGCTCGGGCAAGTCGACCCTGGTCAACGACATCCTGTACACGCACCTGGCCCGCGAGCTCAACGGTGCGCGGAGCGTTCCCGGGCGGCACACGCGCGTGGACGGCGACGACCTTGTGGACAAGGTCGTGCACGTCGACCAGTCGCCCATCGGCCGTACGCCCCGGTCCAACCCGGCGACGTACACCGGAGTCTTCGACCACGTCCGCAGGCTGTTCGCCGAGACGACCGAGGCGAAGGTGCGGGGCTATCTGCCCGGCCGCTTCTCCTTCAACGTCAAGGGCGGCCGCTGCGAGAACTGCTCCGGCGACGGCACCATCAAGATCGAGATGAACTTCCTGCCGGACGTGTACGTCCCCTGCGAGGTCTGCCACGGGGCGCGCTACAACCGGGAGACCCTGGAGGTCCACTACAAGGGCAAGTCCATCTCCGAGGTCCTCGACATGCCGATCGAAGAGGCGCTCGGCTTCTTCGAGGCCGTGCCCGCGATCTCCCGCCACCTCAGGACGCTCAACGACGTCGGTCTGGGTTACGTCCGGCTCGGCCAGTCCGCGCCGACGCTGTCAGGTGGTGAGGCGCAGCGAGTGAAGCTGGCCTCCGAGCTCCAGAAGCGGTCGACGGGACGCACGGTCTACGTGCTCGACGAGCCGACCACCGGTCTGCACTTCGAGGACATCAGCAAGCTCATCACGGTGCTGTCCGGCCTGGTCGACAAGGGCAACACGGTCATCGTCATCGAGCACAACCTCGATGTCATCAAGACCGCGGACTGGGTCGTCGACATGGGTCCCGAGGGCGGCAACGGCGGTGGTCTCGTGATCGCCGAGGGCACGCCCGAGGAGGTCGCCGGGGTTCCGGCCAGCCACACCGGCAAGTTCCTGCGCGAGGTCCTCGGCGCCGACCGGATCAGCGACGGGACTTCGGTGAAGGCCCCGCGCAGGGCGGCGGCCAAGAAGACGGTGGCGGCCAGGTCGACCCCGACGAAGACGGCCACCAAGGCCGTCAACAACACGGCGACCAAGAAGGCAGCCGCGGCCACGAAGAAGACGGCCGCAAAGGCGACGACCACAGCGACGACGGCCACGGAGAAGACGACCCCGGCGAAGAAGACCACGCGGGCTCGCAAGGCCTGACAAGTCATCAAAAAAGCGGCGCCCCACGGGAACTCCCCGTGGGGCGCCGTCCGTTGCACAGTCAGCCGCCCTGTTCCTGCGGTTCGACGAACTGCATGTCCAGTTGAACCTTGACAACATCACCAAGGAATCCAGTCCCGAAATCGAGTCCGAAGTCGCTGCGCCGGATCTCGCCCGTCGCCTCGAACCCGGCGTGCTTGCGACTGTCGACGGGGGAGTCCACCACCCCGCCGAACTCGACGGCGAACGTCACAGGACGGGTCACGTCCCCGATGGTCAAGTCCCCTTCCATCGACCACTCCTCACCGTCGCCGGACACCCGGGTCGAGCGGAACGCCATCGTCGGACGCTTCTCGACGTCGAGCAGTTCGGCCGAGCGGGTGTGCGCGTCGCGGTCCGGGTTCCCGGTGTCGATGGAGGCAAGAGCGATCTCGGCGCTCACCCTCACATCGTCGGCCGTCCCACCGACGTACAGTCCGGCCTGCACCTCACCGAAGCGTCCGCGCACCTTGGCGATCCCGAGGTGGCGAATGGTGAAGTTGACGGCCGAGTGGAGAGGGTCGAGCTCCCAGTCGCCGGATGCGAGCGGCAGTGAAGCGGCATGCGTGGTCGTGGAGTTGTCGTAGGTCATGGCCCCACCCTGCGCCGACCGGCGAGCGGGAGGGAGACCGGGCGGATGGTGGTAGTGACAGGGCCACGATCCGGTGACGCACACGTTGTACGTTCTACCGGTGAGCGACAACGAGTTGGGCACCTTCCTCCGCGCACGCCGGGAAGCGATCACACCCGCCGAGGCCGGGCTGCCGACCGGGCCGCGCCGTCGCACGCCGGGGCTGCGCCGCTCGGAGCTGGCCACGCTCGCCGGGATCAGCGTCGAGTACCTCACCCGGCTGGAGCAGGGCCGCGACCGCAACCCGTCGGCCCAGGTGCTGGGCGTGCTCGCCGACGCGCTGAATCTGCCGGTGGCGGAGCGGATCCTGCTGCGCCGGATCGTCAAGGAGGCAGGCCACGACGCCGTGTTGTGCTCCGCGGCGACGGAACCCACTCGCACCGTCCGCCCGACCGTGCGGGCGATGCTGGACGGGCTGGAGCCCGCACCTGCCGTGCTCATCAACTGGATCGGCGACATCCTCGCGTACACCACCGGCTATCGAAGCCTCGCCGGACCGCTCGGAGTGCTCGACGGGCAGCAGCCCAACATCCTCCGGTACGTGTTCACCGACGAGCGGGCGCGCGCGGCCTACTCCGACTGGGACCGGCTGGCCGACGAACAGGTCGCGTACCTCAGGCATGAAGCGCCGCTGCACGACCCTCATGTCACCACCATGGCAGATGAGTTGACGGTGACCGCGGGAGCCCTCTTCGCCGACCGGCTCGCCGCCGTACCCGCCCTGCCCCGGCGTGCGGGGACCGACCTCGTCATCCACCCGGAGGCCGGCCCGCTGCGCCTGGCGTACGAAACGCTCGCCCTGCCCGACGACGGCCACCGCATGGTCGTACACCTTCCCGCCGACGACGCCACGGCCACCGCACTGGACCGTCTCAGCGGGCGTCGGCCGGGGGCGCTGCGGGCTGTCAGTGGCTGAGGGGCGGACCTTCAGGCGCTGAGTTCGGAGGCGTACGGCGGTTCCGCTCCCGCTCGTGAGCAGGTGATCGCCGCCGCACGGGCCGCGAAGCGCAGCAGGTCGGTCCAGCCTTCGGGGCCCAGGTCCGCCAAGGCCGCCGGGGACAGGGCGTCGCGTGCGGCCAGGCCGTGCAGCAGTGCCGCGTTCACTGTGTCACCGGCGCCGATGGTGTCCACGACCTCGACCTCTTCGCCGGGTACGGAGTGCGCCGAGCCGTCGCGGGTGAACGCCGTCAGACCATCGCCGCCCTGCGTGATCACCACGGCGGCGGGCCCGGACGCCAGCCACTCGCGTGGGGTGCCGCCGAGCCACAGGGCGTCCTCCTCGGAGAGCTTGAGGAGTGCCACCGACGGGAGCCAGCTCTTGAACCGCGCCCGGTAGGCGTCCGCGTCGGGGATCAGCCCGGCCCGGATGTTCGGGTCGAGGGTGGTGAACACGCCCTGTGCGGCGGCGGTCCGCATCAGCTCCTCGTACGCGCTCGCGCCCGGCTCCAGGACGAGCGAGCAGGTGCCGAAGGACACCGCCTTTGTCTCGTCCGGGAGTTGGGCGGGGGCCGTGAAGAGGCGGTCCGCCGTGCCCTCGACGTAGAAGGAGTACGAGGCCGAGCCGTCCGCGTCGATCGAGGCGACGGCGAGGGTCGTCGGCTCCGCTCCGCGCTGCACGGAGGACACATCGACGCCCGCCTCGCGCAGCCCGTTCAGGAGTGCCTCGCCGAACGCGTCGGACGAGACCCGGGAGCAGAAGGCAGTGGGGGAGCCAAGGCGGCCCAGTGCCACGGCGGTGTTGTAGGGCCCGCCGCCGAGCGCCGGTTGCAGGCCCACGAGCGCGCCCGCGCCCTGCGGTACCAGATCGATCAGGGCCTCACCGGCGACGACGATCACGACACGGGTCCTTTCTCGGTGCTCTGGGGGTGCCCGGGGCTCGCGAAAGCCTCGGTCTTCTCAGGATCCTCGGGGCAGCCGCACGAGGTGCGGTGGACGAGGGTGGAGGGCAGCCGGATGGTACGGCCCGGACGGCTGGGTGACGCGAGCCGTTCCAGGAGCAGTTGGACGGCCTGGGCGCCGATTTCCTTGCTGGGCTGGGAGATCGCGGTCAGCCGGGGCGTGAACAGGTCCGCCCAGGCGAAGTCGTCGAAGCAGCACAGGGCCAGGTCGTCCGGCACGGACAGGCCTCGCTCGCGCAGGGCGCGCAGTGCGCCGATCGTCATGGCGTTGTTGCCGGTGACGAGTGCGGAGGGCGGTGCCGCGAGGGAAAGCAGGGCGTGGGTGGTGCGCTCGGCGGCGGCGGACTGGGAGTCGCCGTGCGCCACGAGCCGTTCGTCGTAGGGGAGTCCGGCGTTCGCGAGGCCGTGCCGGTAGCCGGAGATCCGCTCGGTCGTGGTGCTGAGCCCGGGCAGGCCCGCGACCAGTCCGATGCGTTTGTGGCCCAGTTCCGCCAGATGCGTGACCAACTGCGCCATGGGTTCGGCGTTCTCGGTGCAGACCTGGTCGAAGCGGAAAGAGTGGAAGGAGGCGTCCTGAGGTGCGCCCGAAGAGTCGTCGGAGGGCGTCTCGGCGGCTGTGCCGACGCGTGCGTCGGCGGCTGTGTCGACCAGTCGGTCCAGGAACACGGTCGGCACGTCGTGTTTTCCGAGGTAGTCCAGCAGTTCGTCCGGATCCGCCGAGGGCGCGACGATCATGCCGTCGACGCGGCGCTCGTGCAGCAGTTGGACGACCTTCCGCTCGTGCACGGGGTCGTCGTGCGGATCGGCGATGAGCAGGCCGTAACCGTGCTCCAGCGCTCCGGCCTCGACCCCTTGCAGGATTTCCGTGAAGTACGGGTTGCTGATCGCCGACACCGCGAGGCCGATGGAGCGTGTTCGTGAGGTGACCAGTGAACGGGCCAGGGTGTTGGGCGTGTAGCCGAGCGCGTCCATCGCTTCGAGCACCGCCTGGCGAGTGGCCGGCCGCACGGGACGCGTGTCGTTGAGTACATGCGAGACGGTCGCGGTGGACACACCCGCGCGCTGGGCCACATCGACCATCGTCGCCATTGAGTTCCCTCCCCTGGGACCCGGTTCCTCGCGAGGGAACCTATCCCATCAAGCGGAACACGTAAACGCTTACGTAAGCGTTTACGTGCGTCTCGGCGCCGACCTCCACCCCGCGCCAGGCGGAATGATCTGTGCCGGTATCGTCGCCATGCGATGACCCCGGATGTACGGGTCACGCATGCATGCGTCATGCACCCGTCGTGCCCTCATCGCGCTCGACCGATTGACGCACCACCGATTGGCAGATCGCCGATTGACACAACTTCGACCAGTGGAGATGCCATGCCCGGCCGTCCGTCCGCGAGCCGCCGCACCATCCTGCGGGGAGCGGCGCTCACCCCGGTCGCCGGGGCGGCTCTCGCCGCGTGCTCCGGCATCGGAGACGGCGGGACGCCCGCGAGGCCCACCGCGCCGGTCGAACTGGGCGTCGACAGCGAGGTCGTCAAGGGGAGCGCCAAGCTGTACCGGGACCAGAACGTCGTGGTCAGCCGCGCCGAGAGCGGTGCGCTGAAGGCGTTCAGCTCGATCTGCACGCACGCCGGGTGCCCCATCGACAAGCTGGAGGGCACGACGCTCACCTGCTCGTGCCATGGCAGTCAGTTCGACGCCACGACGGGCAAGGTCCTCCAGGTGCCGGCCACCGTGCCGCTGAAAGAGCTGTCCGTCGAGGACAAGGACGGGAAGATCGTCGCGGGGCCCGGCGCCTGAGCCGCCGCGGGGCCGGCACGCCGGACCAGGTCGGTGCCGGGCGGGCCTGTCCGAGCCGGTGCCAGAGCAGCCGGTGCCGGACCAGCCGGTGCCGGAAGTGCCCGCCCGAGGCGGCGCCTGGGAGCGGCTACTCCCAGTCCCACCCGATCCCCACGATCCCCGACCGCACCCGCGGCTCGACCAGGTGCACCGAGCGATGGTGACCGCTCAGCGCCAGTTCCTGGCGGCCGCTGCGCGGGGCCGCCGCCGAGTGCTGGGTGAACCGGTGGCAGCGCACGGGCAACGTCTCCTCGGCGAACCGCACTTGGAGGGCGTACTGCCCGCCCGCGAAGCTGAATCCGCGTACGTACTCGCTGGACACCCCGGCCGTGCCGTCGTCGAAGCCGTAGCGGAAGAGGTACGTGTCGCCCGGGCGCAGCCGCGTGTCGAAGAGCAGCTCGGCCACGAATACTCCGGTGTCCCGGTGCCAACGCACGCGCCCCGTACGGCAGTTCTCCAGGGCGCGGACCGCCATCCGCTCCGGAGCGCAACCGGGGTCGCCATGGTGGATGGCCATATAGCGGTCCACGCCCTCCTTGTGGGCGCGAACTATGTGGTGCGACTCGCGGCCCATCAGCTCGCGGTGCGCGCCTATGCGTACGCATTCGTGGTGGCCGAGAGTGTGCAGCCCGCTGTCGAGGGGCGACTCCAGTTCGGCGAGAAGCTGTTCCAGGACGCCGGAGGCCTCCACGAGAGCGCGGTACGAACGGCCCGCGGGGCGTTCCGGGACGGGGTGCTCGTCGGCCTTGGCGAGCAGTCGGATCAGTGACTCGTCCGGGAGCTGGAGGATCTCCTCCAGGGCGCGGACGGCGCGCAGCGATTCGGGGCGTTGCGGGCGCCGGGCGCCCTGCTGCCAGTAACTCAGGCTGGTCACCCCGACTTTGACCCCGTACCGCGACAAGTGGTGCTGTACCCGCTGCAGGGGCAGCCCGCGGGCGGCGATCGCGGCGCGCAGCGCGATATGGAAGGGGCCGCCCCGCAGGGCCGTCTCCAGTTCCGCCGTGGCGAGGTCCGCGTGCTGTGTGCCGTGCCGCATGCAGGGGCCTTTCTGTGAATGCTCACAACGGCTGGTCAGGCCGCTCGTGCGGGTGGTCGGGGCCACCGGGTCGGCGCGCGGGGTCTGTTCACGCGCGCGTGTCGCCGTTCGCGGCCTCAAGTTCCACCGCATTGAAGCGTGTTGACCAAGCCGCGACAACACCTGATGCGCAACAGGCGCCTCAGCAGGCGTCCGACCCTCGCGTCCGGGTGGCCGTACGCCCGCGCCCAGCGGTCGCCTAGCCCTCGCATCCGAGCAACTCCCGTATCGCCGGCGCCGAAAGCGCCGACTTGTGGAGGAAGCCGTGGGCCGGGCTGGCCGCGACGAGTTCCTGGAAGTCCTCCAGGGAATGGGTGGAGAGGAGGATGACGGCGGGTACATCGTCCGCGAGCCGTCGCGCCACGTCGAAGCCGTTCTCGCCGTCCAGGTCGATGTCGACCAGGGCGACGTCCGGGGACAGTTCAGCCACTCGTGCGAAGGCTTCCGCGCCCGTCGAGGCGATACCGACGACCTGCACCCCGCCATGTTCGAGCAGGGCGCGCGCGGCCTCCAGGAACCGGGCGCTGTCGTCGACGAGGAGACAGCGCATGGACATGCTGGCAGCTTCCCAACGGGTGGACCGGTGCGCCTTGCAGCTAGCCGGAAAGTGCTGGAGTCCTTTGCCGGAAACGGAGTTTCGCGCTCACGGAGAGCAGCGGTGAGTCACGGGCGGTAGCATGACGATGCCCTGGGGTGGCCGTGTCCCGTCGGTTGGATGGGAGTGCACGATGAAGTTGCTCCAACGGAAACCAAGGCGAACCCGGCGACGGCTGTTCCTCCCCGGAGTGCTCTGTGCGGCCCTCCTGCTGGCCGGATGCGGTGGGGGAGGTGACGACGGAAAGCGTTCCAGGGCGCGCGGGGACACCACGTGCGACGGAGAGCTCAAGGGCACCACCGACATCACCATGTGGTTCCACGCGGGCCCGAGCGGGGAGTTCGAAACGCTGCGCCGTCAGGTCAAGGATTTCAACGCCGGGCAGAAGGCCGTACGGGTCGAACTGATCGCGCTGCCCGAGGAGCGCCCGTACACGGATCTGGTCGAATCCGCGGCCGCCAGCGGCGAACTGCCCGACCTGCTCGACTTCGACGGTCCGAACCTCTACAACTACGCCTGGTCCGGCAAGCTCAAGCCGATCGACTCCTGTGTGCCCGACAGCGTGAAGAGCGATCTGCTGCCCTCGATCCGCGAACAAGGCACCTATGCGGGCCGTTTGTGGGGAGTCGGCACCTTCGACTCCGGCCTCGGCCTGTACGTACGCCCCTCGATCCTGAAGAAGGCCGGCATCCGCATCCCGAGCGGCCCGGACGACGCCTGGACGGCCACCGAGCTGACCGGCATCCTCCACAAGCTCCGCGAACAGGGGTACGAGAGCCCGCTCGACCTCCGGCTCGACTACGCGGAGTCGGGCAGCGAATGGAACACCTACGGCTTCGCACCCGCCGTCTGGTCGGCCGGCGGCGATCTCATCGACCCCAGGACGCACCGCACGGCCGACGGGTTCCTGAACAGCCCGGAGGCCGTCAAAGCCCTCACCACCATGCAGGGTTGGTCCAAGGAGGGGCTGATCGATCCCGACAAGGACGCCAAGGCCTTCACGAAGGAGCGCAGTCCGATCTCCTGGGTGGGGCACTGGATGTACGGCGAGTACACGAAGGCGTTCCCGGGCGACGTGAAGATCGTCCCGCTGCCCGACTTCGGCGAGGGCACGGTCACCGGCATGGGGTCCTGGCAGTGGGGTGTCACCACCGGAGCCACCGACGGCGACGCGGTCTGGCGCTTTCTCGCCTATCTGCTCAAGCCCGAGCAGATCCGCCGTATGACGCAGGCGAACGGGGCGATCCCGGCGACGAACAGTGCCGTGAAGATCTCGCCGGCCTTCGCGGAGGGCGGCCCGGAACGCCTGTTCATCGACCAGTTGAGGACGGTGGCGAGGCCGCGCTCGCAGACGCCTGCCTACCCCGCTGTGACCTTGGCCTTCTCCAAGGCCTTCGCGAAGATCGTCGTCGAACACGCTCCGGTGAAAGCCGCACTGGACCAGGCGGTCAGCGAGATCGACAAGGACCTCGCCGATCACCAGGGTTACCCGGCCGACGGGCCATGAGACTCACTCCCGGCGTGCGGGGCGCCCGCCTCCTCGTACGCCGTCGGCGCCCCGCGCGCGTGGCAGGTGCCCGCCCACCGCTGCTCGCGCGGCTGAGGGTGCGCACCAAGCTGATGCTGCTCGTCCTGCCGCCGGTCGCCGGGCTGCTCGCCTTCACGGTCCTCTCCGCGATGGCCCAGTGGAACGAGGCGCACACCCTCAAGGACTTCAAGGCCTCGACCGAGGTGTCCTTCGCGACAGCCGGGTTCTACGACGCCGTCGCCCGCGAACGTCTCGCCGAGGTCCTCGCCCAGGCCGCTCCGGACCGGCCGGGCACGGCGGCCGACCGGAACGCGGCCCGGCGGGCCACCGACCGCGCCCTCACGGCCGCCGAGGGCACCGCCTCCGGCCACGAGGGGCAGCCCGACGTCGCCGGCGTCCTCGGGTCCGTGGACAACCAGCTCCACGCGGTCCGGCTGGAGTCGGGCAGCGGTGCGCTCACCGCGGCGCAGATCGAACAGAGGTACGCGACGGTCGCGACGTATCTGCTCGACACCGTCCGCCGCCTCGACTCCGGCCGGCCCACGCGGGCCTCGGGCCGCGCCGGTGACGCCTACCTGGCAGTCCTGGGCGCCATCGAGGCCGCCGCGCGCGAACGCGTCGCGCTCGCCGCCCTGCTCGCGACACCGCACCCGGACGGCCAGGACGCCGCTGCCGGCCGCTGGTCCGCCCTGGAGGCCGCCCAGCTCGACACCTTCCGCCAGACCGCCTCAGGGCCGCTCCGCGCCCGCCTCGCCGGCGTGCTGCTGCAGCCCGCCGGCCGCACCGTGCGCGCGACCCGGGAAACCCTCCTGGCAGCCGGAGGCGCACAGCCGCAACTACCCTCCCTGGAGAACTGGCTCACGGCTTCCGGCGACCGGCTCACCGCTCTGCGCGGCATCGCGCAAGACGCGGCAGACGAACTCGCCGCCGACGCCGACCAGGGACTGAAGGCCGCCCAGGCCCGCGGCGAGCGCGAACTTGCCCTCTCCGTAGGGGTCCTTTTCGCCGTGACCGTCCTCGCCCTGGTCCTGGGCGGCTCCATCTCACGGCCGCTCAGCGAGGTGTCCGAGGGCGCCAAGGCCCTCGCCGAGGGCGATCTGTCGTACGACGTCCACTACACGGGGCGCGACGAGATAGGCGTCGTCGCCGACACCTTCCGCGAACTCCATGTGACCAGCGAGCGCCTCGCCGCCGAGATCCGCACCATGAGCACGGCGATCGACGACAACCGGCTCGGCCATCGCGCGGACGTCGCCGCGTTCGACGGCACCTGGGCACAACTGCTGGGCGGCATGAACGCCACCATGGCGTCCTTCGCCGCCGCGCACGGCCGGCGCCGCAAGGCCGAGCGGGAACTGGCGAGCATCTTCCACCTCTCCCTCGACCTGCTGTGCATCTGCGGGACCGACGGCTACTTCAAGCGACTGAACCCGGCCTTCGAACGCACCCTTGGCCACCCCGCCGGCACGCTGCTCGCCAGGCCCTGGCTGGAGTTCGTCCACCCGGCGGACCGGGCACGCACGCGTGCCGTCCTCGACCGCCTGGCGAACGGCGCCGAGTCCGCCGAGTTCGAGAACCGTTGCCTGCGCGCCGACGGCACCGAGCGCTGGCTTCAGTGGAGCGCCCGCCCCGTGACCGGAGAGGGCCTCATCTACGCCGCCGCGCGCGACGTCACCGAGAGCCGCCGCGCCGACCGCGAGCAGGCCGCGCTGCGCCGCGTCGCCACCCTCGTGGCCCGCGGCGACCCGCCGCACGAGGTGTTCGCGGCGGTCGCGCGAGAAGTCGGAATGGTGCTGAGCACGGGCCCCGCGGCCGTCCTGCGGTACGAGGCCGACGGCGCCGTCACGGTTCTCGGCTCGGCCCACGCCGACACGAGCGCGGGGGAGGAGGCGGCCGCAGAGGTGGCCCACACCCGCGGTCCGGCCCGCGCCGGACGCTCGGTCGGCGCCCCGATAGTCGTCGACGACCGCCTGTGGGGTGCCGTCGTCGCGGCCTCCACGGGCCCGGAGCCGCTGCCTCCGGGCACCGAGTCCCGGCTCGCGGACTTCACCGAACTCGTCGCCACCGCCATCGCCAACGCCGACAGCCAGGCCCAGTTGAGAGCCTCACGCGCGCGCGTGGTGGCCGCTTCGGACGCGTCCCGGCGCCGTATCGAGCGCGATCTGCACGATGGTGTCCAGCAGCGTCTCGTCTCGCTCCAACTGGACCTTCGGACGGCCGAGTCCATGATGGAGGACCGATCGGCCGATGTCTCCCAGCAGTTGGCGCACATCGGCAAAGGCCTCGACGACGCCTTCGAGGACCTGCTGCAGATCTCCCGCGGCATCCACCCCGCGATCCTCTCCAGAGGCGGTCTGGGACCCGCCCTGCGAGCCCTCGCCCGCCGCTCCGCGGTCCCCGTGGAGCTGGATCTCCGGCTGCCCCCCGACCGCCTTCCCGAACCGACCGAGGTCGCCGTCTACTACGTGACCTCCGAATGCCTCACCAACGCCGCCAAGCACGCGCGCGCCACGGTCGTACAGGTGGAGGCCCGGACGTACGACGACGTCCTGGAGGTGACCATCAGCGACGACGGGAGCGGTGGTGCCGACCTGGGCGGCGGCTCCGGTCTCATCGGGCTCGTCGACCGCGTCGAGGCGATCGGCGGCAGGCTCGGCATCACCAGCCCACCGGGAAGCGGCACGACCCTGACCGTACGGCTGCCACTGCGGCAGCGGCCGAAGGACGGGTGACCGCCCCGGGTCCGGACAGGCAGGCACCAGGCCTCGGGGCAGGCATCAGGCGTCAAGGCAGACACCGGGCAGCCGCTACGAGCAAGCGGTGCCGTCACGCCGCACGAGCCGCAGACCCTTGGCGCGCACGATGTCGGGATCCCGCGGGTCGAGGGTGTCGCGGAAGGACCGCACCTCGTCCTCGTACCGGCGGACACGGACCGACCGCCGTCGTTGCTCGATCCGTGTCCGCCGCATCTCCCGCTGTCCTTCCGTCAAGGGGCCCGCCGTCCCTCGCCCGGGACGGCCGGCCCCTTGCATCTGCACTGGTTCGAGCATGGACCCGCGATGTCCGCGTGTCGTCACCGCCAGCCCCCAATTCCGCTTCCGGCTAGCAGTAACCCCCGCGTTCCGGCAGGCTGTTGGGGGCGTATCGCGCCACACACGCGGGCAACGGGGGCCGGGACCATGGACGCCAATCAGCAGCCCGCGCGGGGACGGGTCGTCCTCGCCGACGACGACATCCTGCTCAGGGAAGGCCTCGCGAGTCTCTGCGAGCGCGTCGGCTACGAAGTGGCCGGGCAGGCCGGTGACGCCGTACGGCTCCTGGAGCTGGTCGCCGACGAACGCCCGGACCTGGCGATCATCGACATAAGAATGCCGCCCCACCACTCGACCGAGGGCCTCAAGGCGGCCCGCACGATCCGAGAGCTCCACCCGGCCACCGGCATCCTGGTCCTGTCGGCCTACGTCGAGGTCGAGGACGCCCTGGAGCTGCTGGCCGGGGGCCACAAGGTCGGGTACCTCCTGAAGAGCCGGGTCACGGTCGTGGACGAGTTCATCGAGTCGCTCGACCGGATCCACCGGGGAGGCTCGGTCGTCGACCCCTCCCTGGTGCGGGAGCTGTTCTCGGCCCAGCGGCGCGACGACCCGCTGTCCTTCCTCAGCGGCCGCGAGCGGGAGGTTCTCGCGCTCATGGCGGAGGGCCGCTCCAACGCCGGCATCGGCCGCCGGCTGTGGGTCACCGAGGGCACCGTCGAGAAACACGTCCGCAGCATCCTGGGCAAACTGCACCTCCCGGAGGCCTCCGACGACCACCGCCGGGTCCTGGCCGTCCTGACATTCCTGGAATCGCGCTGAGACCTTGCCCTACGTTCTGTCCACAGGCGGAGCCGGGAGGCCGCCGTGGTGTCAGCCCTCGCCAGTAGGGTGTGAGACATGGCCGACCCCTCCAGCTACCGCCCCAAGCCGGGACAGATCCCGGACTCTCCCGGGGTGTACAAATTCCGCGACGAGCACCGCCGGGTGATCTACGTCGGGAAGGCGAAAAGCCTGCGCCAGCGCCTGGCCAACTACTTCCAGGACCTGGCCGGCCTCCACCCCCGCACCCGCACCATGGTCACCACGGCCGCGTCCGTGGAGTGGACGGTCGTGTCCACGGAGGTCGAGGCGCTGCAACTGGAGTACTCCTGGATCAAGGAGTTCGACCCCCGGTTCAACGTCAAGTACCGCGACGACAAGAGCTATCCGTACCTCGCGGTGACGATGAACGAGGAGTTCCCGCGCGTCCAGGTGATGCGCGGCCACAAGCGCAAGGGCGTTCGCTACTTCGGTCCCTACGGACACGCGTGGGCGATCCGCGACACCGTGGACCTGCTGCTGCGCGTCTTCCCCGTACGCACCTGCTCCGCCGGTGTCTTCAAGAACGCCGTCCGCACCGGCCGCCCCTGCCTCCTCGGCTACATCGGCAAGTGCTCCGCCCCCTGCGTCGAGCGCGTCTCCGCCGACGAACACCGTGACCTGGCCGAGGAGTTCTGCGACTTCATGGCAGGGCGTACGGGGACGTACATCCGCCGCCTCGAGAAGCAGATGACGGACGCGGCCGAGGAGATGGAGTACGAGCGGGCGGGCCGCCTGCGCGACGACATCGAGGCCCTGAAGAAGGCCATGGAGAAGAGCGCGGTCGTGCTCGCCGACGCGACCGACGCCGACCTGATCGCCGTCGCCGAGGACGAGCTGGAAGCGGCCGTGCAGATCTTCCACGTACGCGGCGGCCGTGTGCGCGGCCAGCGCGGCTGGGTCACGGACAAGGTGGAAGCCGTCACCACCGGTGATCTCGTCGAACACGCGCTCCAGCAGCTCTACGGGGAGGAGACGGGCGACTCCGTCCCCAAGGAGGTGCTCGTCCCGGCGCTGCCCGAGCTGGCGGAGACCGTCCAGGAGTGGCTGACCGAGCGCCGCGGGTCGAACGTCTCCCTTCGGATCCCGCAGCGCGGCGACAAGAAGGCGCTCATGGAGACGGTGCGGCGCAACGCACAGCAGTCCCTCGTCCTGCACAAGACCAAGCGCGCCTCCGACCTGACCACCCGCTCGCGCGCGCTGGAGGAGATCGCCGAGGCCCTCGAACTGGACAGCGCACCCCTGCGCATCGAGTGCTACGACATCTCGCACCTCCAGGGCGACGACGTCGTGGCGTCGATGGTCGTCTTCGAGGACGGGCTCCAGCGCAAGAGCGAGTACCGGCGCTTCCAGATCAAGGGCTTCGAGGGCCAGGACGACGTCCGGTCCATGCACGAGGTGATCACCCGCCGCTTCAGGCGCTACATCGCCGAGAAGGAGAAGACGGGGGAGTGGGCGGACGGCGAGAACGCGCTCGCCGAGGACGACGGGCGCCCCAAGCGCTTCGCCTACCCCCCGCAGCTCGTCGTCGTCGACGGCGGGCAGCCGCAGGTCGCGGCCGCCAAGAAGGCCCTCGACGAGCTGGGCATCGACGACATCGCCGTCTGCGGCCTCGCCAAGCGCCTGGAGGAGGTGTGGCTGCCCGACGACGACAACCCGGTGGTCCTGCCCCGCACCAGCGAGGGCCTGTACCTGCTGCAGCGGGTCCGTGACGAGGCCCACCGCTTCGCGATCACCTACCAGCGCGTCAAGCGGGCCAAGCGCTTCAGGTCGGGCCCGCTGGACGACGTGCCGGGCCTGGGCGAGACGCGTAAACAGGCACTGATCAAGCACTTCGGTTCGGTGAAAAAGCTGCGATCCGCGACAATCGACCAGATCTGCGAGGTTCCCGGTATAGGCCGTAAAACGGCCGAGATGATCGCCGTGGCCCTCGCCCAGGCGGCCCCGGCCGCCCCCGCCGTGAACACGGCGACTGGAGAGATCATGGAAGACGAGGAAGACGGGGCGCCCGAAACGACGGCGGGCTCCCCGGAGGAGCCCGTGACCGCGGGCGCCTCGGACAAGCGACGGGGGCAGGAGACATGAGCGAGAACGAACGACAGGAACACGAACCACGGACCGGCGACGGTCGAGCGAACGACGCACAGACCGACGACGGTCAGGCAAACGAACCACAGTCCGACAAGGGTGCGGACGGTACCGACAGCGCACAGGAGAGTACGACGATGGACACGCCCGCGGTGCCCGACGCCGCCATCCCCGAGCTGGTGATCATCTCCGGGATGTCCGGCGCCGGCCGGTCGACGGCAGCCAAGTGTCTGGAGGACCTCGGCTGGTTCGTCGTCGACAATCTGCCGCCCGCGCTGATCCCCACCATGGTGGAGCTCGGCGCCCGCTCCCAGGGCAACGTGGCGAGGATCGCGGTCGTCGTCGACGTACGCGGCCGTCGCTTCTTCGACAACCTCCGCGAGTCCCTCGCCGACCTGGCGTCCAAGAGCGTCACCCGGCGGATCGTCTTCCTGGAGTCCTCCGACGAGGCCCTGGTGCGCCGCTTCGAGTCGGTGCGCCGCCCGCACCCCCTCCAGGGCGACGGCCGCATCGTCGACGGCATCGCCGCCGAGCGTGAACTGCTGCGCGAGCTGCGCGGCGACGCCGACCTGGTGATCGACACCTCCAGCCTGAACGTGCACGAGCTGCGCGCCAAGATGGACGCCCAGTTCGCGGGCGAGGAGGAGCCCGAGCTGCGGGCCACCGTGATGTCCTTCGGCTTCAAGTACGGCCTTCCGGTCGACGCCGACCTGGTGGCGGACATGCGCTTCCTGCCCAACCCGCACTGGGTCCCGGAGCTGCGTCCCTTCACCGGCCTCAACGAAGAGGTCTCGGCGTACATCTTCAACCAGCCCGGCGCCAAGGAGTTCCTCGACCGCTATGCCGAGCTGCTCCAGCTCATCGCGGCCGGATACCGCCGCGAGGGCAAGCGCTATGTGACCATCGCGGTCGGCTGCACCGGCGGCAAGCACCGCTCGGTCGCCATGTCCGAGAAGCTCGCCGCCCGGCTGGCCTCCGAGGGAGTGGAGACGGTCGTCGTCCACCGGGACATGGGCCGCGAATGACCGGACGTGCATCACTGCGGCTGAGCAGGCTGCGCCGGGTGACCCCCGACGGCCGCGGCGGCAAGCCGCGCCGCCGCGGCACCCAGCCCAAGGTCGTCGCCCTCGGCGGTGGCATGGGCCTGTCCGCCTCGCTCGCCGCACTGCGCCGGATCACCGGCGACCTCACCGCCGTGGTCACCGTGGCCGACGACGGCGGCTCCAGCGGGCGCCTGCGCGACGAGCTGGGCGTGCTCCCGCCCGGCGACCTGCGCAAGGCCCTGGCCGCGCTGTGCGGCGACGACGACTGGGGCCAGACCTGGGCCCGGGTCATCCAGCACCGCTTCCAGTCCAAGGGCGACCTGCACGAGCACGCGGTCGGCAATCTGCTGATCGTCGCCCTGTGGGAGCAGCTCGGCGACCATGTCCAGGCCCTTGACCTGGTCGGCAGGCTCCTTGGCGCGCACGGCCGCGTGCTGCCGATGTCCGCAGTTCCCCTGGAGCTCCAGGCTCTGGTCAAGGGGCACGATCCGGACAGGCCCGACGACATCGACACCGTGCGCGGCCAGGCCACCGTGGCGCTCACGCCCGGTGAGGTGCAGTCCGTGCACGTCGTGCCGCACGACCCGCCCGCCGTCCCCGAGGCCGTGGCGGCGGTCCTCGACGCGGACTGGGTGGTGCTCGGACCGGGCTCCTGGTTCTCCTCGGTGATCCCGCATCTGCTCGTGCCCGAACTGCTCGACGCGCTCATCCAGACGAAGGCGCGCCGGGTACTCTCCCTGAACCTCGCCCCGCAGCCCGGAGAAACCGATGGCTTCTCTCCGCAGCGTCATTTGGAGGTTTTGGGACGACACGCCCCTAAACTCGCCCTGGACGTGGTGCTGGCCGACGAGGCCGCCGTGCCCGACCGCGACTTGCTCACCGATGCCGCCAAGCGGCTCGGCGCCGCGGTCGAGCTGGCGCCGGTGGCCCGGACCGATGGATCTCCGCGGCACGACCCGGAGCTGTTGGCCGCCGCGTACGACCGTATTTTTCGGATGCATGGAAGGATCGGCCCATGGCGATGACGGCAGCGGTGAAGGACGAGATTTCCCGGCTCCCCGTCACCCGGACCTGCTGCAGAAAGGCGGAGGTCTCCGCCATTCTGCGGTTCGCCGGCGGCCTCCACCTGGTGAGCGGCCGGATTGTGATCGAGGCGGAGCTGGACACCGCGATGGCGGCGCGCCGGTTGAAGCGGGACATTCTGGAGATCTTCGGCCACAGCTCCGAACTGATCGTGATGGCGCCCGGCGGGCTGCGCCGCGGCTCCCGCTATGTCGTACGCGTTGTCGCGGGCGGCGACCAGCTGGCCCGCCAGACGGGACTCGTGGACGGCCGCGGACGCCCGATCCGAGGCCTGCCCCCGCAGGTGGTCTCGGGGGCCACCTGCGACGCCGAGGCGGCCTGGCGCGGGGCGTTCCTGGCGCACGGCTCGCTCACCGAGCCGGGCCGCTCGTCCTCCCTGGAGGTCACCTGCCCCGGCCCCGAGGCAGCGCTCGCCCTGGTCGGCGCGGCGCGCAGGCTCCAGATCGCGGGCAAGGCCCGCGAGGTCCGCGGCGTGGACCGCGTGGTCGTACGGGACGGAGACGCGATCGGGGCGCTGCTCACCCGGCTCGGCGCCCATGAGTCGGTGCTGGCCTGGGAGGAGCGGCGGATGCGCCGCGAGGTCCGCGCCACGGCGAACCGGCTGGCCAACTTCGACGACGCCAACCTGCGCCGCTCGGCCCGTGCCGCCGTCGCCGCGGGCGCCCGTGTGCAGCGCGCCCTGGAGATCCTCGCCGACGAGGTGCCGGAGCACCTCGCGGCCGCCGGACGACTGCGTATGGAGCACAAGCAGGCCTCGCTCGAGGAGCTGGGCGCGCTCGCCGACCCGCCGCTGACCAAGGACGCCGTCGCAGGCCGTATCCGCCGGCTGCTCGCGATGGCCGACAAGAAGGCCCAGGACCTGGGCATCCCCGGGACGGAGTCGAGCCTCACCGAGGAGATGGCGGACAACATGGCCGTCTGAGGCCGTGCGGACAGCCTGATGGCCTGGTCCTGAGCGGAGGGCACAGCGCCCTCGTGGACAACTGGCCGGGACGGGCGTGCAGTTCACGCCGGAAGCCGCTGGTGCCGATTCGGGCACCAGCGGCTTTTTGCCTCTCTTTGATGCCGTCTTGACATGATCATGGAGCGTGACCAGCCTGGCGTCTGCGCACAGATGTGCCGGACAACTGCAAGGGGGGCTCATGAGACGAAGAGCGAGATCGATCCTCGCCGTCGCAGCACTCATGCTGGGCGGGGCGAGCTTGGCGCCCATCGCTCAAGCGGACAACGGCAGTTCGGCCGACCCGGCCGCGGACGCCGTGAAGGTGTTCCGCGCCGATGTCACAAAGGAGCAGGTACCCCTGCTGCTGGCGGCCGGTCAGGACGCACACGAACTCGGCGAGCAGGTACCGCAGAAGGGCACCGCCGAGGTCGAGGTCTACCTCACCGACAAGCAGGCGGAGCAACTGGAGGACAAGGGCGTCGACCTCGCCGAGCACAAGGTCTCGGCGAAGGCGCTGGCGCGGGTGGCGGCCGCGGGGGACGGCGTGTACCGCCCGTACAGCGGAGCGGGCAATCTCCAGGAGGAGATCGTCAAGACCGGCCAGGCCCACCCCGACCTCACCAAGGTCGTCTCCATCGGAAAGACCCTCCAGGGGCAGGACATCCTGGCGCTCAAGCTCACCAAGGGCGCCAAGAAGACCAAGGACGGCGCCAAGCCCTCCGTGCTGTACATGTCCAACCAGCACGCCCGTGAGTGGATCACGCCCGAGATGACACGGCGTCTGATGCACTACTACCTGGACAACTACTCGACGAACAAGCGCATCAAGAAGATCGTCGACTCGACCGAGCTCTGGTTCGTCATCTCCGCCAACCCCGACGGCTACGACTTCACGTTCGACGCCGCCGGCGACCGCCAGTGGCGCAAGAACATGCGTGACGTGAACGGCGACGGCGTCATCACCACCGGCGACGGCGTCGACCTCAACCGCAACTTCGCCTACAAGTGGGGCTACGACGACGAGGGTTCGTCGCCCACCCCCACCAGCCAGACGTACCGCGGCGCGAGCGCAGGCTCCGAGCCCGAGACCAAGGCACTCGACGCCTTCGAGAAGCGCATCGGCTTCACGTACGGCATCAACTACCACTCCGCGGCCGAACTGATCCTCTACGGAGTCGGCTGGCAGGTGGCGACCCCGAGCCCGGACGACGTGCTGTACGAGGCACTTGCCGGTACACCCGAGAACCCCGCGATCCCCGGCTACCACCCGCAGGTCTCCTCCGAGCTGTACACGACCAACGGTGAGGCCGACGGCCACGCGTCCAACGTCAACGGCCTGGCGATGTTCACTCCCGAGATGTCGACCTGCCAGACCGCGTCGAACATCGACCCGAACGACGCCTGGAACGCGGCCGACTGCGAGTCGATCTTCACCTTCCCGGACGACGAGAAGCTGATCCAGCAGGAGTTCGCGAAGAACGTCCCGTTCGCGCTCTCCGTCGCCGAGACCGCGGTCCACCCCGACCAGTCGACCTCCTCGGCGGTCGGCCTCGACGCAGCCGACTTCACGCCGGCCGCCTTCTCGACCTCGTACTCGCGCGGCGCCGACCAGGAGGTCTCCGTCGTCGTCCGGAAGTCCGTACGCGACAAGGAGCTCAAGTACCGCGTCAACGGCGGCCGTACGTGGGACCAGGCGCTCAAGCCGTGGAAGGGCGGCGAGACCTTCGGAGGCGAGGACAACCTCTACTTCGACGAGTACCGCGCCCTCGTCCAGGACGGCGTCCCGGGCGACAAGGTCGAGGTCTGGTTCACCGGAGAGACGAAGAGCGGAAAGCCCACCTCCAGTGAGCACTTCACGTACACCATCGCCGAACGGCCCCGCGCCGACACCCTTGTGATCGCCGAGGAGACCGTCACCGCCACCCAGACCCAGGCGTACGTCGACGCGCTCAAGGCCAACGGCCGCAAGCCCCTCGTCTGGGACGTCGCGGCGCTGGGAGCACCCGACGCGCTCGGCGTGCTCGGCCACTTCAAGACGGTCGTCCACTACACGGGCGCCGACCGGCCGGGTTACACCACCCAGCTTCAGCTGCGCGCCTATCTCAACGAGGGCGGCAAGCTGATCGAGGCCGGCGAGCAGGCGGGCGGCACCGTCGCACTTCCGGGCGCTCTGACGAACGACTTCAGCCAGTACTACCTGGGCGCCTACTCCCGTA
Organism: Streptomyces sp. NBC_00554; assembly: GCF_041431135.1. Taxonomy (NCBI): domain Bacteria; kingdom Bacillati; phylum Actinomycetota; class Actinomycetes; order Kitasatosporales; family Streptomycetaceae; genus Streptomyces; species Streptomyces sp. NBC_00554. The sequence continues at coordinate 7,719,274 of NZ_CP107799.1, forward strand.
CGACCACTCCCGGGGCCACGGCCTTCACCGGGTCCGGCAAGCTCGCGGGCGCCGCCGGAGCGCTCGGTGACGCACCCGGCAACCCGCTCAACGCGGCGGGGGCCTACAGCGTCACCTCGGACACCCTGCCCGCGGCGACGTTCCCCCAGTTCACGAGCGCGGGAGCGGGACAGTACCCGGGGACCGTCAATCCGTACGGCCCCTACGAAGGCGCGTCCATGGCGGCCGTCACCCATTCCGACTACGCCTGGAACCGCCTCACCCGCACCATCGACCTCACCGGGGTGAGCGCGGCCGACGCGCCCACGCTGCGCACGCAGCTCCTGTGGGACACCGAGGAGGCGTACGACCACGCCGTGCTGGAAGCGCACACGGCCGGGGCCGACGACTGGACCACGCTCCCGGAGAAGGGCGGCGCCACCAGCACCGCCGTTCCCGCGGAGTGCGAAGCCGGTTTCTTCATGCAGGGGCATCCCGCCCTCGCCCGCTATCTGACCCTGGGCGCGGGCGCCTGCACGCCCACCGGCACCAGCGGCTCCTGGAACAGCTTCACCGGAGCCTCCGACGGATGGCAGGAGGTCAACTTCGACCTCTCCGCGTACGCCGGAAAGACGGTTGAGGTGTCGCTGAGCTACATCACCGACCCGGGCTCGGGCGGTCACGGAGTTCTCGCCGACAACGCCACCGTCGTCATCGGCGGCGCGGCCGGCGCGGTCGAGGGCTTCGAGACCTCGCTCGGCGCCTGGAGCGTCCCCGGACCGCCCGCGGGCAGCCCGGCGGTCGTCCAGGACTGGGGGCTCTCCGGTGAGCTCTTCAAGACGTACGGAGCGGTCACCACGGACGACACCGTGCTGCTGGGCTTCGGCCTGGAGCACGTCACCGCGGCGGCCGACCGCACGGCCCTCATCGGGAAGGCGCTTGCCGCGCTGAGCAGCTGACTCTGCGTGACAATCGCATGAACATGGCGGGCGGTCCGTACCCCTACTGGTGGGTACGGACCGCCCTGCCGTGTATGGGCCGACTCGATGTCACCCCGGGGGCCTCAGGGAGGTAGGGTCGTAGCCGGTCGGGGACATCCCATACAACTCGCCGACATCTGAGTCGGCGTACCTAACGAGGAGATCGGTTCGTGACGATCCGCGTAGGCATCAACGGCTTTGGCCGCATCGGGCGCAACTACTTCCGCGCGCTGCTGGAGCAGGGTGCTGACATCGAGATCGTGGCTGTCAACGACCTGGGTGACACCGCGACCACTGCTCATCTTCTGAAGTACGACACCATCCTGGGCCGCCTCAAGGCCGAGGTGACGCACACCGCCGACACGATCACCGTCGACGGCCGCACCATCAAGGTGCTGTCCGAGCGCAACCCCGCCGACATCCCGTGGGGCGACCTGGGCGTCGACATCGTCATCGAGTCGACCGGCATCTTCACCAAGAAGGCCGACGCCGAGAAGCACATCGCCGGCGGCGCCAAGAAGGTCCTCATCTCGGCTCCGGCCAAGGACGAGGACATCACCATCGTGATGGGCGTCAACCAGGACAAGTACGACGCGGCCAGCCACCACGTCATCTCCAACGCCTCCTGCACCACCAACTGTGTGGCGCCGATGGCCAAGGTTCTCGACGAGAACTTCGGCATCGTCAAGGGCCTGATGACGACGGTCCACGCGTACACGAACGACCAGCGCATCCTCGACTTCCCGCACTCGGACCTGCGCCGCGCCCGCGCCGCCGCCGAGAACATCATCCCGACCACGACGGGTGCCGCCAAGGCCACCGCGCTGGTCCTCCCGCAGCTCAAGGGCAAGCTCGACGGCATCGCGATGCGTGTCCCGGTCCCGACCGGTTCCGCCACCGACCTGGTCGTGACGCTGCAGCGCGAGGTCACCAAGGACGAGGTCAACGCCGCGTTCAAGAAGGCCGCCGACGACGGCGACCTGAAGGGCTACCTGACCTACACCGAGGACCCGATCGTCTCCTCGGACATCGTCGGCGACCCGGCCTCCTGCACCTTCGACTCCCTCCTGACCATGGTCCAGGAGGGCAACACGGTGAAGATCCTCGGCTGGTACGACAACGAGTGGGGCTACTCCAACCGCCTCGTCGACCTCACGGTCTTCGTCGGCGGCCAGCTCTAGGTCCCAGAGCCAGGCACCTCGATGTGACCACGGGGCCCGGGCAGCGCGAGCCGCGCTGCCCGGGCCCTGCGGCACGTACTGATCGATCAGCCCTCTCGGATCGAAAGAGCCTCCCTAGGAGTCCACTTATGAAGACGATCGACGAACTTCTCGCCGAAGGCGTGGACGGCAAGCGGGTCTTCGTCCGCGCCGATCTGAACGTGCCGCTCGCCGACGGCCTCATCACCGACGACGGCCGCATCCGCGCCGTCCTGCCGACCGTCAAGGCCCTCGTGGACGCGGGCGCCAAGGTGGTCGTCGCCTCGCACCTGGGCCGCCCCAAGGGCGCCCCGGACCCGGCGTTCTCCCTGCTGCAGCCCGCCGAGCGGCTCGCCGAACTCCTCGGCGCCCCCGTCGCGTTCGCCCAGGACACCATCGGCCCCGCCGCCCACGACGCGGTGAACGGCCTCCAGCCCGGCCAGGTCGCGGTCATCGAGAACCTGCGCTTCAACGCCGGCGAGACGTCCAAGGACGACACCGAGCGCGGCGAGTTCGCCGACCAGCTCGCGGCCCTGGCCGATGTCTACGTAGGCGACGGTTTCGGTGCCGTGCACCGCAAGCACGCCTCCGTGTACGACCTCCCGGCGCGCCTTCCGCACTACGCGGGCTACCTCATCGCCACCGAGGTCGGCGTCCTGAAGAAGCTCACCGAGGACGTCCGGCGCCCCTATGTGGTCGCGCTCGGCGGCTCCAAGGTCTCCGACAAGCTCGCCGTCATCGACCAGCTGCTCGGCAAGGCCGACAAGCTGCTCATCGGCGGCGGCATGGCCTTCACCTTCCTCAAGGCGAAGGGGTACGAGATCGGCGCCTCCCTGGTCCAGGAGGACCAGCTGCCCGCCGTCACCGAGTACGTCGAGCGCGCGGAGAAGAACGGCGTCGAGCTGCTCGTCCCGGTCGACGTCGTGGTCGCGGCCCAGTTCCCCGACCTGAAGACCAAGGCTCCGTCCAACCCGACCACCGTCGCCGCGGACGCCATCCCGGCCGACCAGATGGGCCTGGACATCGGTCCCGAGTCCCGCAAGCTGTACGCCTCGAAGCTCACCGACGCGGCCACCGTCTTCTGGAACGGCCCGATGGGCGTCTTCGAGCACCCCGACTATGCCGAGGGCACCAAGGCGGTCGCCCAGGCCCTTCTCGACTCCCCGGCCTTCACAGTCGTCGGCGGTGGCGACTCCGCCGCGGCCGTCCGCATCCTGGGCTTCGACGAGACGGCATTCGGCCACATTTCGACCGGCGGCGGCGCCTCCCTCGAATACCTCGAGGGCAAGACGCTCCCCGGCCTCGCCGCACTGGAGGACTGACCTTAATGAGCACGCGCACGCCGCTGATGGCGGGCAACTGGAAGATGAACCTCAACCACCTCGAGGCCATCGCGCACGTCCAGAAGCTCGCTTTCGCCCTGGCCGACAAGGACTACGAGGCCTGTGAGGTCGCCGTCCTGCCGCCCTTCACCGACCTGCGCTCCGTGCAGACCCTGGTCGACGGTGACAAGCTCAAGATCAAGTACGGCGCCCAGGACGTCTCGGCGCACGACTCCGGTGCCTACACCGGCGAGATCTCCGGCCCGATGCTGGCCAAGCTCAAGTGCACGTACGTGGCGATCGGCCACTCCGAGCGCCGGCAGTACCACGCCGAGACCGACGAGATCGTCAACGCCAAGGTGAAGACCGCCTACAAGCACGGCCTCACCCCGATCCTGTGCGTCGGCGAGGAGCTGGACATCCGCGAGGCGGGCAACCACGTCGCGCACACGCTCAGCCAGGTCGAGGGCGGTCTCAAGGACCTCCCGGCCGAGCAGGCCGAGTCGATCGTGATCGCGTACGAGCCCGTCTGGGCCATCGGCACCGGCAAGGTCTGCGGCTCCGACGACGCCCAGGAGGTCTGCGCGGCGATCCGTGGCAAGCTCGCCGAGCTGTACTCGCAGGAAGTGGCCGACGCCGTCCGTATCCAGTACGGCGGCTCGGTGAAGTCCGGGAACGTCGCGGAGATCATGGCGAAGCCCGACATCGACGGTGCACTGGTCGGCGGTGCCTCCCTGGACGCCGACGAGTTCGTCAAGATCGTCCGCTTCCGGGACCAGTGAGCCGAAGGCTCGCGGCCGCGAGTATGCGGTAGCGGCGATCCGTCGTACCCTAGCGGGGGCCAGGTGGGCAGCCACCCGGCCCCCGTCGTCCGTCCAGATCCGAGGAAGTTGGTCCAGCCGTGGTTATGGGGTTCTCGATCGCCCTGATCGTCTTCAGCGGGCTGTTGATGCTGCTGGTGCTGATGCACAAGGGCAAGGGCGGCGGCCTCTCCGACATGTTCGGTGGCGGCATGCAGTCGTCCGTCGGTGGCTCCTCGGTCGCCGAGCGCAACCTCGACCGCATCACCGTGGTGATCGGTCTGCTCTGGTTCGCGTGCATTGTCACGCTCGGCATCCTGATGAAGGTCAACAACTGACCAACGGCCGACATTGGCCGTCCCACATCGGTACAACTGCACATTACGCACGCACTTTGCGCACGTAAGGCCCCATGTTCGGTACGCGACGTAAATCGCGACCTATCATGGGGCTTGCGTCTAGGGGCGGGGGTGTAACTCCAATCACTGGACGCGCGTTGGGCCTTACGTAGACTGAGGCGCTCGCAACGAAGCGAAAACGCCGACTCGCTTCGCGGCACCATCACGCAGGGAGTTACGACCGTGGCAAGTGGCAACGCGATCCGAGGAAGCCGGGTCGGGGCGGGGCCGATGGGCGAGGCCGAGCGTGGCGAGTCCGCGCCGCGGCTGCGCATCTCCTTCTGGTGCTCCAACGGGCACGAGACGCAGCCCAGCTTCGCCAGCGACGCGCAGGTTCCCGACACCTGGGACTGCCCGCGCTGCGGCTTTCCCGCCGGACAGGACCGGGACAACCCGCCGGACCCGCCGCGCACCGAGCCGTACAAGACGCACCTCGCGTACGTACGGGAGCGGCGCAGCGACGCGGACGGCGAGGCGATCCTCGCCGAGGCGCTCGCCAAACTGCGGGGCGAAATCTAGTAGTTGAAAACCGGCCGGGTGCCCACGGGCGCCTGGCCGGAGCTGTTTCGCTCTCCTCCGGGCCGACACGGCCCGGGTACGCCCGGCCCGTTCGGGGTCCGAGGCGATTGTCAGTGGTGCCCTCTACGGTTCTTGAAGTGGCGGAACCGAGGGGGGCGTTGTGACGGCGACGGACGTGGCGGGGGTACGGGCGCCCGCGTGGCGCGGGGGATTCGGGCGGCTGTGGACCGCGGCTGTGGTGTCGCGGTTCGGGGACGCGCTGCGGACCGCCGCGCTGCCGCTGCTCGCCGTGCACCTCACCGACGATCCGCTCGTCATCGCCTCCGTCACGGCCTGCGGCTATCTGCCCTGGCTCCTCTTCGGCCTGCTGGGCGGGGCGATCGCCGACCGGGTGGACCAGCGGCGCGCGATGTGGGCCGTGGACGCCGTACGCGGCACGCTGATGGCCTGCTTCGCCCTCGCCGTCGGGCTCGGTCACGCGTCGATCGTCCTGCTGATCGCGCTCGCCTTCACACTGACCACCCTCCAGACCCTCTTCGACAACGCGTCCACGGCCCTGCTGCCGTCCCTGGTGGACCGTGCCGCCCTCGGCAGTGCCAACGCCCGGCTGATGACCGGCCAGCAGCTCGCCGGCGGCCTGCTGGCGAGCCCCTTCGTGCCGCTCCTGCTGGTAGTCGGGGCCGCCATGCCGTTCGCGGCCGACGCGGTAACCTATCTGCTGGCCGCAGCCCTCGTGGCCTCCCTGCGGATACGGATGCCCGAGCGGCAGCCGCGTCCGGCCGGGAGCACCCTGCGAGCCGAGATAGGCGCAGGGCTGCGCGCCCTGTGGGGCGACCGTGTGCTGCGGGCCATGTGCGTGGCCACCCTGCTGTGCAACATCGGCATGGGCGGGCTCATCGCCACCCTCGTGCTCCATGTGACGGGCTGGCTGCACGCGGGGAACGCGGAGTACGCGGCCGTGATGACCGCCTTCTCGGTCGGCAGCCTGGCCGGGGGAGTGCTGGCCCCGCGGCTGGCGCACAAGGTCGGGCGGGCCCGGAGCCTGTTCCTGGGCGGCTGCGTCCAGACGTCGGCGCTGGTGCTCATCGGCACCGTCCGCCACCTGGGCGCCGTGGTCGTGGGCATGGCGCTGCTCGGAGCGATGAACCTGGTGTGGAACGTCAACCAGGTCACGCTGATGCAGGAGCGCAGCCCGGACGCCATGGTGGGCCGCATCAGCTCCGCGTTCCGCACGGCCTCGACGTCCGGGGCGCCGGTCGGTGCCCTGCTGGGAGGCGTCGTGGCGGGGGCGTACGGGCTGAACGGGCCCGCGCTGTTCGCGGCCGTGCTGTTCGCACTCGCCGTCGCCTCGCTGATACCTGCGTGTCTGCCGGACGTATCTGTTGTTGAGCCGGACGACGGTGCTACGACAGCTCACGTCAAGCCCTGATCAATTAGGTTGGGACCGGCAGCGGGGCAAGGTACGCAGCAGCACAGGCAGGAAAGAAGGCGGAAGTCCGAGATGAACGCAGAAGGCCGTACCAGGCTCAACCAGACCCCCGAGTGGACCGCGCTGGCCAAGCACCGCGAGGAACTCGGGGAGACCCACCTGCGCGACCTGTTCGCGGCCGATCCCGGGCGCGGGACCGGATACACACTTGAGGTCGGCAATCTGCATGTCGACTACTCCAAGCACCTGGTCAACGACGAGACGCTGAGGCTGCTGCGCGAGCTGGCCGCGTCGACCGACGTCTTCGGGCTGCGGGACGCCATGTTCCGCGGCGAGAAAATCAACACGACCGAGGACCGCGCGGTGCTGCACACCGCTCTGCGCGCCCCGAGCGGCACGGTCGTCGAGGTCGACGGCGAGAACGTCGTACCGGCCGTGCACGCGGTGCTCGACAAGATGGCCCGCTTCTCCGAGCGCGTCCGCTCCGGCGAGTGGACCGGCCACACCGGCAAGCGCATCAAGAACATCGTCAACGTCGGTATCGGCGGCTCCGACCTCGGTCCGGCGATGGCGTACGAGGTGCTGCGCTCCTTCACCGACCGCGACCTCACGGTCCGCTTCGTGTCGAACGTGGACGGCGCCGACCTGCACGAGGCCGTACGGGACCTCGACCCGGCCGAGACGCTGTTCATCATCGCCTCGAAGACGTTCACCACGATCGAGACGATCACCAACGCGACCTCGGCCAGGAACTGGCTGCTGACCGAGTTGAGGGCCGGTCAGGAAGCCGTCGCCAAGCACTTCGTGGCGCTGTCGACCAACGCCGAGAAGGTGTCGGACTTCGGCATCGACACGGCGAACATGTTCGAGTTCTGGGACTGGGTCGGCGGGCGGTACTCGTTCGACTCGGCGATCGGTCTGTCCCTGATGATCGCCATCGGTCCCGACCAGTTCCGGTCGATGCTCGACGGGTTCAGGATCGTGGACGAGCACTTCCGCACCGCGCCCGCCGAGTCCAACGTGCCTTTGCTGCTCGGCCTGTTGGGTATCTGGTACGGCAACTTCCACGACGCGCAGGCGCACGCGGTGCTGCCGTACTCGCACTACCTGTCCAAGTTCACCGCGTACTTGCAGCAGCTGGACATGGAGTCCAACGGCAAGTCTGTGGACCGGGACGGGGTTCCGGTGGAGTGGGAGACGGGTCCTGTCGTGTGGGGGACGCCCGGCACCAACGGGCAGCACGCGTACTACCAACTCATCCATCAGGGCACGAAGCTGATCCCGGCCGACTTCATCGGCTTCGCCGAGCCCGTCGCCGATCTGCTGCCCGGTCTGGTCGCCCAGCACGACCTGCTGATGGCGAACTTCTTCGCGCAGACGCAGGCGCTGGCCTTCGGCAAGACGCCGGACGAGGTGCGGGCGGAGGGGGTACCCGAGGAGTTGGTGCCGCACAAGACGTTCAAGGGGAACCACCCGACGACGACGATCCTCTCGCGTGAGCTGACGCCGTCGGTGCTGGGGCAGCTGATCGCCCTCTACGAACACAAGGTGTTCGTCCAGGGTGCCGTCTGGAACATCGACTCCTTCGACCAGTGGGGGGTCGAGCTCGGCAAGGTGCTGGCCAAGCGGATTGAGCCGGCGTTGACGGAGGGGGCCGATGTGCCCGGGCTCGACGCGTCGACGACGGCGCTGGTGGCCAAGTACCGGGAGCTGCGGGGGCGTTAGCCGGGTGGGCGGTGGGTTTCTCGCCCCCTCCGCCCCTTCCCGTCCCGTTTCTGGGGGCTGCGCCCCCAGACCCCCGCTGTCGGCCTGAACGGCCTCGTCCTCAAACGCCGGACGGGCTAAAAGACTTCTAGCGCCGGCCGGGGAAATATTCAGCCCCTCCGGCGTTTGAGGAGCGGGGGTTTGGGGGCGGAGCCCCCAAGGGACGGGAATGGGTAGGGGCGGCGGGGGCGAAACAAATCCCCTGCCGCCCCTACCCTCACGCCGAAGCCGGCGGATACAGCGAGCGCGGCAGCTGGGAAGCCGCTGCCGCGTCCAGGAGCCACAGGGTGCGGGAGCGGCCCTGGGCGCCGGCGGCCGGAGCCTGTACCTCGCCCGCGCCCGACAGGGCGATCGCTGCGGCCTGGGCCTTGTCCTCGCCCGCCGCGAGCAGCCATACCTCGCGCGCGGAGCGGATCGCGGGGAGGGTGAGGGAGATCCGGGTCGGCGGGGGCTTGGGGGCGCCGTGGACGCCGACCACCGTGCGTTCGGTCTCCCGTACCGCGGGCAGCTCGGGGAAGAGCGAGGCCACGTGGGTGTCCGGGCCGACGCCCAGCATCAGGACGTCGAAGGTGGGGACGGAGCCGTGGTTCTCGGGGCCCGCCGCCTTCGCGAGCTCGGCCTCGTACGCCTCCGCCGCGGCGTCCACGTCGGAGCCGTACGGGCCGTCCGACGCGGGCATCGCGTGCACCCGGGCGGGATCCAGCGGCACGGAGTCCAGGAGCGCCGCACGGGCCTGCGTGTCATTGCGATCCGGGTCACCTGCCGGCAGGAACCGCTCGTCGCCCCACCACAGGTCGAGGCGGCCCCAGTCGACGGCGTCCCGGGCGGGGGCCGAACTCAGCGCCGCCAGGAGCCCGTTGCCGTTGCGGCCGCCCGTGAGCACGATCGAGGCGTAGCCGCGCGAGGCCTGCGCGTCCACGATCTTCGTGATCAGCCGGGCCGCGGCGGCCTGGGCCATCAGCTCCTTGTCGCGGTGGACGACCAGCTGCGGAGTGCTCACCTGGCCGTCCCCTTGGCCGGGGGCATCTGCGCCGGAGTCGGTCGGCTGCCGTCGCCGCCGGCGGACGCCGACTTCGACTTCGAGGCCGAGTCGGACACGGCGGACGCCGGAGTCCGGGTGGGAAGCGGAGACCTCTCCGCAGACGACGGAGTGCCTCCCAGCCGGTCCACCCCGAACCGCAACGCCGACGCGTAGGTGTCGTCCGGGTCGAGCCGGCGCAGCTCCTCCGCCATCAGCTCGGAGGTCTCGCGGCGCTTGAGCGCCACCGCACGGTCCGGCTGGCCCTGGAGCGTCAGCGTGGCCATCGCTCCGTCCGGACGGTGCAGCGTGACGGGACCGCCGGTGGTCTCCAACCGGACCTGGGTCAGCCCAGGGCCGGCGGAGACCCCGCGCCGGACGTGCACATGCAGCCGGTCGGCGAGCCACATGGCCAGCAGTTCGACGCTCGGGTTGAACTCCTCGCCCGACACCTCCGCCGAGATGACCTCGCAGTCCACCTGGTCGAGGGCGGCGGCCAGCATGGAGCGCCAGGGGGTGATCCGGGCCCATGCCAGGTCGGTGTCGCCCGGCTCGTAGTTCTCGGCGCGGGTGCGCAGTTCGTCGACGGGCTTCTCCGACGAGTAGCTGTCGGTGACCCTGCGCTGGCCCAGGGCCCCCAGGGGGTCCTTGGCCGGGTCGCTCGGGGAGCCCACCGGCCACCAGACCACGACCGGCGCGTCCGGCAGGAGCAGCGGGAGCGCGACGGACTGGGCGTGGTCCGCGACCTCGCCGTAGAGCCGCAGGACGACCGTCTCGCCGGTGCCCGCGTCGGCACCGACCCGTACCTCGGCGTCGAGGCGGGACTGCGTGCGGTCGCGCGGCGAGCGGGAGACGCGCTTGACCACCACGATGGTGCGCGAGGGGTGCTCACGGGAGGCGTCGTTGGCGGACTTGAGGGCGTCGTACGCGTTCTCCTCGTCGGTGACGATGACGAGGGTGAGCACCATGCCGACGGCGGGGGTGCCGATGGCCCGGCGGCCCTTCACGAGCGCCTTGTTGATCTTGCTGGCTGTGGTGTCCGTGAGATCTATCTTCATGGGCGACGCCAGCTCCGTCCGTCTCGCTCGAGCATTTCGTCCGCCTCGACGGGTCCCCAGGTGCCCGAGGGGTACTGGGCGGGCTTGCCGTGCTTGTCCCAGTACTGCTCGATCGGGTCGAGGATCTTCCAGGACAGCTCGACCTCTTCGGTGCGCGGGAAGAGGTTCGAGTCGCCCAGGAGGACGTCGAGGATCAGGCGCTCGTACGCCTCCGGGCTCGACTCCGTGAAGGACTCGCCGTACGCGAAGTCCATCGAGACGTCCCGGATCTCCATGGAGGTGCCGGGGACCTTGGAGCCGAAGCGGACCGTGATGCCCTCGTCGGGCTGGACGCGGATGACGATCGCGTTCTGGCCCAGCTCCTCCGTGGCCGTGTGGTCGAAGGGGGAGTGCGGGGCGCGCTGGAAGACCACCGCGATCTCGGTGACACGGCGGCCCAGGCGCTTGCCGGTGCGGAGGTAGAAGGGGACCCCGGCCCAGCGGCGGTTGTCCACCTCCACCTTGATCGCGGCGTAGGTGTCGGTCTTCGACTTGGGGTCGATGCCGTCTTCCTGGAGGTAGCCGACGGCCTTCTCGCCGCCCTGCCAGCCGGCCGCGTACTGCCCGCGCACGGTGTCGCGGCCCAGATCCTGGGAGATCTTGACCGCGCCGAGGACCTTGGTCTTCTCGGCCGCGAGCGCGTCCGCGTCGAAGGAGGCGGGTTCCTCCATGGCCGTGAGGGCCATCAACTGGAGCAGGTGGTTCTGGATGACGTCACGGGCCGCGCCGATGCCGTCGTAGTAGCCGGCCCGGCCGCCGATGCCGATGTCCTCGGCCATCGTGATCTGCACGTGGTCGACGAACGACCGGTTCCAGACCGGTTCGAACATCGTGTTGGCGAAGCGGAGCGCCAGGATGTTCTGGACGGTTTCCTTGCCCAGGTAGTGGTCGATACGGAAGACCTGGTCCGAGGCGAACACCTCGTGCACGACCGCGTTGAGCTCCTCGGCCGACTTGAGGTCGTGTCCGAAGGGCTTCTCGATGACCGCACGGCGCCAGGAACCGCTCGCCTGTTCGGCAAGGCGGTGCTTCTTCAGCTGCTTGATGACCACCGGGAAGGCGGACGGCGGCACGGAGAGGTAGAAGGCGAAGTTGCCGCCCGTGCCCTGTGCCTTGTCCAGCTCGTCGATCGTGGTGCGCAACCGCTCGAAGGAGTCGTCGTCGTCGAAGGTGCCCTGCACGAAGCGCATGCCCTGGACGAGCTGCTGCCAGACCTCCTCGCGGAAGGGCGTGCGGGAGTGTTCCTTGACCGCGTCGTGGACCTCCTGCGCGAAGTCCTCGTTGGCCCACTCGCGCCGGGCGAAGCCGACGAGTGAGAAGCCCGGCGGCAGCAGACCCCGGTTGGCGAGGTCGTATACGGCGGGCATCAGCTTTTTACGTGACAAATCGCCCGTGACGCCGAAGATGACCAGGCCCGACGGCCCCGCGATACGCGGGAGCCGTCGGTCTGCGGGGTCACGCAGCGGGTTGCTGCTTGACAAGATTTCAGCCCTCCGAGGGGGCGAGGCGCTGGAGCTCTGCCTCTGTCGACTTGAGCAGGTCGTTCCAGGACGTCGCGAACTTCTCGACGCCCTCGTCCTCCAGGAGCTGGACCACGTCGTCGTACGAGATCCCGAGCTTCTCGACCGCGTCGAGCTCGGCACGGGACTGGTCGTACGTACCGGCGATGGTGTTGCCGGTGATCTTGCCGTGGTCCTCGGTGGCCTCGAGCGTGGCCTCCGGCATGGTGTTCACCGTGTTCGGCGCGACCAGGTCGTCGACGTACAGGGTGTCCTTGTAGGCCTTGTCCTTGACGCCGGTCGAGGCCCACAGCGGGCGCTGCTTGTTGGCCTGCGCCTTGTCGAGGGCGGCCCAGCGGTCGGAGGAGAAGACCTCCTCGTACGCCTCGTAGGCCAGCCGCGCGTTGGCGAGGCCCGCCTTGCCGCGGGCGGCCTTCGCCTCGTCGGTGCCCAGGGCGTCGATCCGCTTGTCGATCTCGGTGTCCACGCGGGACACGAAGAACGACGCCACCGAGTGGATCTTGGAGAGGTCGAGGCCGGCGGCCTTGGCCTTCTCCAGGCCCGCGAGGTAGGCGTCCATGACCTCGCGGTAGCGGGCGAGCGAGAAGATCAGCGTGACGTTGACGCTGATGCCCTTGCCGATGACCTCGGTGATCGCGGGCAGGCCCGCCTTGGTCGCCGGGATCTTGATGAGGGTGTTGGGGCGGTCCACCAGCCAGGCCAGCTGCTTGGCCTCGGCGACGGTGGCCGTCGTGTTGTGGGCGAGGCGCGGGTCGACCTCGATCGAGACCCGGCCGTCCTGGCCCTGCGTGGCGTCGAAGACCGGGCGCAGGATGTCGGCGGCGTCACGGACGTCCGCCGTCGTGATCATGCGGATGGCCTCGTCGACGGTGACCTTGCGGGCGGCGAGCTCGGTGAGCTGCTGCTCGTAGCCGTCGCCGCCGGCGATCGCCTTCTGGAAGATCGACGGGTTGGTGGTGACGCCCACGACGTGCTGCTGGTCGATCAGCTCGGCGAGATTGCCGGACGTGATCCGCTTGCGCGACAGGTCGTCCAGCCAGATCGCGACGCCTTCCTCGGAGAGGCGCTTGAGTGCGTCTGTCATGGAAATTGCATCTCCTACGTGTCGTGTACCAGCGTCAGCGCTGGGCTGCGGCGATCGATTCCCGGGCGGCGGATGCGACGTTCTCGGCAGTGAAACCGAACTCGCGGAAGAGCACCTTGCCATCGGCAGAAGCACCGAAGTGCTCCAGCGAAACAATGCGTCCCGCGTCCCCGACGAACCGGTGCCAGGTGAGACCGATACCGGCCTCGACCGAAACCCGCGCCTTCACCGAAGGCGGCAGCACGCTGTCCCGGTACCCCTGGTCCTGCTCGTCGAACCACTCCACGCACGGCATGGACACGACCCGAGTCGGGATGCCCTCGGCCTGGAGCTGCTCACGCGCCTCGACGGCGACGTGCACCTCGGAGCCGGTGCCGATGAGGATGACCTCGGGCGAGCCGCCCTCGGCCTCGAACAGCACGTAACCGCCCTTGGCGGCATCTTCGTTGGCCTCGTACGTCGGTACACCCTGGCGGGTCAGCGCGAGGCCGTGCGGGGCACCCTTGCCGAACACCTTGGTGTAGCGCTTGAGGACCTCGCGCCAGGCGATCGTGGTCTCGTTGGCGTCCGCGGGACGGACGACGTTCAGACCGGGGATCGCGCGCAGCGAGGCCAGGTGCTCGACCGGCTGGTGGGTCGGGCCGTCCTCGCCGAGGCCGATCGAGTCGTGCGTCCACACGTACGTCACCGGAGCGTGCATGAGGGCCGACAGCCGCACCGCGTTGCGCATGTAGTCGGAGAACACCAGGAAGGTGCCGCCGTAGATGCGGGTGTTGCCGTGCAGCGCGATGCCGTTCATCTCGGCGGCCATCGAGTGCTCGCGGATACCGAAGTGGATCGTGCGGCCGTACGGGTTCGCCTCCGGCAGCGGGTTGTCCGCCGGCAGGAAGGAGCTCGTCTTGTCGATGGTCGTGTTGTTCGATCCTGCGAGGTCGGCGGAGCCGCCCCAGAGCTCGGGGATGACCGCACCGAGGGCCTGGAGGACCTTGCCGGACGCGGCACGGGTGGCGACACCCTTGCCCGCCTCGAACACCGGAAGCTGCGACTCCCAGCCCGCGGGCAGCTCACCGGCGGCGATGCGGTCGAACTCGGCGGCACGCTCCGGGCTGGCCGTACGCCAGGCCGCGAAGCCCTTCTCCCACTCACCCTTGGCCTCACGGCCGCGGTCCAGGGCCCCGCGGGTGTGCGCGAGGACCTCCTCGGCGACCTCGAAGCTCTGCTCCGGGTCGAAGCCGAGCACGCGCTTGGTGGCCGCGACCTCGTCGTCGCCGAGCGCCGAGCCGTGCGCGGCCTCGGTGTTCTGCGCGTTCGGGGCGGGCCAGGCGATGATCGAGCGCATCGCGATGAAGGAGGGCTTGTCCGTCACCAGCTTCGCGGCCTCGATGGCGTTGTAGATGGCGTGCGGGTCGAGGTCGCCGTCCGGCTTCGGGGCGATCCGCTGCACATGCCAGCCGTACGCCTCGTACCGCTTGACGGTGTCCTCGGAGACGGCCGTCTCCGTGTCGCCCTCGATCGAGATGTGGTTGTCGTCCCACAGCAGGATCAGGTTGCCGAGCTCCTGGTGACCGGCCATCGAGGACGCCTCGGCGGAGATGCCCTCCTGGAGGCAGCCGTCACCGGCGATCGCGAAGATGAAGTGGTCGAACGGGGACTCACCCTGGGGGGCGTCCGGATCGAACAGGCCGCGCTCGTAACGGCTGGCCATCGCCATGCCCACCGCGTTGGCGACACCCTGGCCGAGCGGCCCCGTCGTCGTCTCCACGCCGGGGGTGTGCCCGTACTCGGGGTGGCCGGGCGTCCTGCTGCCCCACGTCCTGAAGGCCTTGAGATCGTCCAGCTCCAGGCCGAAACCGGCCAGGTAGAGCTGGGTGTAGAGGGTCAGGGACGAGTGGCCCGCGGACAGCACGAAACGGTCGCGTCCGGTCCAGTCGGGGTCCGCCGGGTCGTGCCGCATCACCTTCTGGAAGAGGGTGTACGCGGCGGGCGCCAGGCTCATCGCCGTACCGGGATGGCCGTTACCGACCTTCTGTACGGCATCGGCGGCCAGGACGCGGGCGGTGTCCACAGCCCGCTGGTCCAACTCGGTCCACTCGAGGTCTGTGGTGGTCGGCTTGGTGCTCACCCTGGGTCAGGGCTCCTCTCCACATGTTCCACATGTCGAATGCCGGCGCGCGTGCGCCCACCGGCCGTTGTCGAGCCTACCCCCGTAAGTACGTGCGTTTTTTCGAGTCATTCCAGACTGCCGGGAGTCTCCGGGATCCGCCTCCCGACCGGTCCATTCCGCATTCGGCAAGTGAATACGGAGCCGCTCGTCCGAGTGCTCAATCGAGCTTTGACACGCCCGTTGCGCGTGCGTCACCAGGCACCTGGTGCGACGTCCGCCAACACGACCCACCCCCGCGAATGTCGGGGTATGGGCAACGTCTACAGTGGCGTGGTACGCGCGAGCCTTTACGGGGAGTTCACACCCGGGGGCTTGCTGGGATGTCTCTGTCAGGGGTGTGCGTGACGGCCGTCGAATCCCGTCCACCGGGGGTGCTCGGGACGAGCAGCAGCCCAAAACATCGGCCGTTCGGGGCCCGTGTCATGGCTTTCGTGGCGTTGACCAAGCCACGAATCATCGAGCTACTGCTGATCACCACCGTCCCGGTGATGTTCCTGGCCCAGCAGGGGGTGCCCGACCTGAAGCTGGTGCTCCTCACCTGCCTCGGCGGCTACCTCTCGGCGGGCGGCGCCAACGCGCTCAACATGTACATCGACCGGGACATCGACGCGCTGATGGACCGGACCTCACAGCGCCCGCTGGTCACCGGCATGGTCAGCCCGCGTGAGTGCCTGGCCTTCGGCCTCTCGCTCGCCGTGGTCTCCACGCTCCTGTTCGGCCTGACGGTCAACTGGCTCTCGGCCTGGCTCTCCCTCGGCGCGCTCCTCTTCTACGTGGTCGTCTACACGATGATCCTCAAGCGCCGTACGTCGCAGAACATCGTCTGGGGCGGCATCGCCGGCTGCATGCCCGTTCTCATCGGCTGGTCGGCGGTGACCAACTCGATGTCGTGGGCCCCGGTCATCCTCTTCCTCGTCATGTTCTTCTGGACGCCGCCGCACTACTGGCCGCTGTCGATGAAGGTGAAGGACGACTACGCGCGCGTGGGCGTGCCGATGCTTCCGGTCGTCGCCTCCAACAAGGTGGTCGCCCGGCAGATCGTCCTCTACAGCTGGGTGATGGTCGCCGTCTCGCTACTGCTCACCCCGCTCGGCTACACCGGCTGGTTCTACACGGCGGTCGCCCTGGTGGCCGGCGGCTGGTGGCTGTGGGAGGCGCACGCCCTGCAGAACCGCGCCAAGGGCGAGGCGACGGGCGGCAAGCTCAAGGAGATGCGGCTGTTCCACTGGTCCATCACCTATGTGTCGCTGCTGTTCGTGGCGGTCGCGGTGGATCCCTTCCTCCGTTAGGCCCATCCGGGATTTCGACGGGCGGGGTGCGTGGTCAAGGCCACGCACCCCGCCCGTCGCCGTTTGATCTACCCGTCGGTAGCATCCTGGCCATGGCAGACACGCAGCAGGTTGACGAGGGCACCGACGCCAAGCAGGCCGCCAAGGCCGAGCGCAGGGCCGCCAAGCTCGCCAAGGAGATCGCCGCCTTCGCCGAGAAGCACGGCGGGGCCGAAGGCCATGTGGAGTACATCGGGCAGCGCGGCGCCCGGATCGTGCTCGTCGGCGCGGACGGCGGCTGGGGCGACCTCGTGGCTCCCGCGTACGCGATCGCCGAGCAGGCCGTGAAGAAGGCCGGAATCACTGTTCATGAAGAGTTCGACGGCGAGTTCGCGGCGAAGGTGAAGACGGGGCCGTACGAGTGGAAGCGGATGGCGGGAATCCAGCTGGGGGCTCCCAGCAACGGTTGAACCAGGCCTCAGGTGCAGTGCCCCGCCAGGGGCGCGGGGAACTGCGCGGCCAGCCACCGACAGCCCGCGGTTTCCGAACCACCGCCACTCCCGAACGGCAGAAACAGCGGAGCGTCTTCGCACGGGGTGTGTGCAAGCAACACCTGATACCCGGTTCACCCGTTAGGACCTGAGAAGGCACGGTCCAGTCGCGGGGAGTCCGGATGATCGAAACGCCGTCCCTGGTGGACCAGTACTGCCACGGCGTACTGAGGACGGAGCTGGGCCTCGGTACCTTCGAGGCCCACCTCGCCAGGACCGAGGGCCCGCCCGCCCCGGGCACCACCTTCTTCGACACCCAGACCGGGTTCGCCGTACGCCGCTGGTGTCCGCCGCTGCTCGGCCTGGAGCCGCACTGTCCGCCCGCCCGCTATCTCGCCCGGCGTCGCGAACTCGGCGTACTGGAGTCGGGCCGCAGGCTGCTGCGCGGCAGTGGCATCACGACCTATCTCGTCGACACCGGGCTGCCCGGCGATCTGACAGGACCCGGCGAAATGGCCACCGCGGGCGCAGCCGACGCGCATGAGATCGTCCGGCTCGAGCTACTGGCCGAGCAGGTCGCCGACACCTCCGGCACGGTCGAGTCCTTTCTCGCCAATCTCGCGGAGTCCGTCCACGGCGCCGCCGCGAACGCCGTGGCCTTCACCTCCGTGGCGGGCGTACGGCACGGTCTGGCGCTCGCGCCCGAGCCGCCGGGGCCGGGAGAGGTACGGGGCGCGGCGGGGCGCTGGCTCGCCCGGCGCCGGGTGGGCGGGGCGCTCAGCGACCCGGTGCTGCTCAGACACCTGCTGTGGATCGCGATCGCCTCAGGCCTGCCACTCCAGCTCCATGCCGGACTCGGCGAACCGGGCCTGCGCATCGACCGCACCGACCCCGTCCTGCTCACCGACTTCGCCCGTGCCACGGCCGGGCTCGGCACCGACCTGGTCCTCCTGCACGGCTACCCGTACCACCGGCACGCGGCGCACCTCGCCGGGGTCTTCCCGCATGTGTACGCCGACCTGGGCGCCGCGCTGGTGCGTACCGGAGCGCGGGCGGCGGCCGTGTTCTCCGAGATCCTGGAACTGGCGCCCTTCGGCAAGCTCCTCTTCTCCAGCGGCGCACATGGGCTGCCCGAACTCCATGTGGTCGGGGCACGTCTCTTCCGTGAGGCGCTCGCCCGGGTGCTCGGCACGTGGGTCGCCGAGGGCGCCTGGTCGCTGGCGGACGCGCAACGGGTGGCGGGGCTCATCGCGGCCGGGAACGCCCGGCGGGTGTACGGGGTGGAGTGAGCCCTCCAGACTCGCTCTCATGACCGACGCCGACGCCGACACCACGGCCCGCCTGCTGGACCGCTTTCTGACGGAGCTGCGCGCTCTCGCCCCCGTCGCCCTGTGGGTGCACGGCTCGCTCGCCGGGGGCGACTACCAGGAGGGCCGCAGCGACCTGGACCTGATCGCCGTCCTGGAGGATCCCGTCTCGCTCGCCACGATACGGAGCCTGGTGCGGCTGCACCGACGGCTGCGCGCCGACGAGCCGCTCGCCGTGAAGCTGCACTGCACCTACATGACCCCCGACACCATGGCCGGTGACGAGCGCTCGTACATCACCTGGGCGCACAACGTGCTGATGAAACGGCCGGTCACCCCCGTCACCTGACGCGAACTGCACGCCTTCGGGCTCGTCATGCACGGCAAACCGCCCGAGGACCTGCTGCCGCCTCTCCAGGACCGGGAACTCAAGGCCTTCGTCGTACGGGACCAGAAGGAGTACTGGCGGCCCGCGGTGGACAAGGCCCGGCTCTGGGAGCAGGACGTGTGGGTCGACCTCGGGATGGTCACCTTCGCGCGGGCGACCGTCACCCTGCGGGAGGGGCGGCTGATCTCCAAAGGGGAAGCCCTGGACCTGCTGCCGGGACTCGGCGCGCCCCTCGACCTGGTCGAGGACATACGGCGACGGCGGTACGGGGATCCGGGCCCGCACCCCGACGCGTGGCCGTCCCGCCGGGCCCAGCTGACCAGGGGCTACCTGGGCCCCGCGATCGACGGCCTGGTCACCGCGTACGACGGGTTCACGCGCGCGTGAGCGTCGTTTCGGTGGAAGGGCCCGGCACATCCGCCAGGATCTCCGGCCGTTCGCGCAGCGACAGCAGGACCCGCAGGACGCCGATCCACACCAGGCAGGAGCCGAACATGTGGAGGCCGACCAGGACTTCGGGGAGGTCCGTGAAGTACTGGACGTAACCGATGACGCCCTGCCCGAGGAGGATGAGGAACAGGTCCCGGGTGCGGTCGAGGGGGCCCTTGGGGGCGTCGACGGCCTTGAGGACGAACCACAGGGCGAAGGCCAGCGTCACGACGATCCAGGCCAGCACCGAATGGAGCTTGGTGACGTTCTCCCAGTCCAGCGGGATGCGCTCGACCTCGCTCGAGTCGCCGGCGTGCGGGCCCGCACCGGTCACGACCGTGCCGAGCGCGATCAGCAGGACGGTCGCGGCGACCAGCACCCACACCATCTGCTGCACCGGCTTGCCGACGAGGGGGCGCGGCTCGGCGTCGCCCTCGCGGGTGCGCTGCCACATCAGGGTGGCGACGGCGATGAGCGCGGTGGAGAGGAGGAAGTGGGCCGCGACCGTATACGGGTTGAGGCCCACCAATACGACGATGCCGCCGAGCACCGCGTTGCTCATGACGACCCAGAACTGCGTCCAGCCCAGCCGGGTCAGGCCGCGCCGGTACGGCTTCCGCGAGCGCGCCGCGATGATCGCCCAGCCGACCGCCGCGCACAACACGTACGTCAGCATGCGGTTGCCGAACTCGATGACGCCATGGACGCCCATCGCGCTGGTCGTGGTGAGCGAGTCGTCGGTGCACTTGGGCCAGGTCGGGCAGCCGAGGCCCGAACCCGTCAGCCGTACGGCACCGCCGGTGACCACGATCACCACCGCCATGACGAGCGCGGCCAGAGCCGCCCGCCGCACCGTCCCCTTCGTCGGGGTCCAGCGTTCGGCGATGAAGGCGAGCGGGTTGCGCACGGCGGCTACGGCGTCGGCTCGGGTCACGTTTGGCACGGGCTCCATGCTAGGCCGGGGCTTGTGCATGAATTCACGCGGGGTGGGCATGTCCGGACAGATCGCGTGCTCGGCTCTTGGACCGGCTCTTGGACCGGATGACGGCTACGTGTGCGTGGGTGTCCCGCCCTCGATCGCGTCCTTGATGTCCTGTGCGCGGGTGCGGAAGTCCGCCGCCCGCTGCGCGTCCGTGGTGCACAGGGCCAGCCGCTCGTACACGGCGCTCAGTGAGGGATGGACGTCGCCCAGCCGTCCGCGGATGATGCGCTCCGCTTCGTGCAGGGTGTCCTGCGCGCCCGGTCGGTCACCGGCGGTGAGCAGCACGGGGCCCAGTCGGGAGAGCGTCTTGGCCCGGTAGTGGTGCCCGCGTCCGTATCGCGCGACGTAGATGCCTTCGGCCTCGCGCAGCGTCTGCAGGGCCTGTGCCGTCCGGCCCTGCGCATGTTGCAGGGAGCCCAGCTTGTTGAGGCAGGCGGCGTATTTGTGGTCCTCGGCCTCGCGACGCTTGCGGTGCAGCTCGACGACAGGGGCCAGCAGCTCGGCGGCTTCCCGCAGGCGTGCACGTGAGTCCTGGCGCAGGCGCCGCCACAGCAACGGGTTGTAGGTGCCGCGGGCGCGGGCACGGAGCTCCTCGCCCTGGCGGCGGCGTACGTCCGCGAGGAACTTGGCGACCTGGGAGGTCTCGAAGTCGTCGGCGCCGCGGTTCGCCCGGAAGGCCGAGAGTGCTTCGGACAGCTCCCGCTCGGCGGTCTCCAGATCGCCGCGGTCCTGCGCCACGATGCCGGTGTCACGCCGGAGCATGGCCCTGAAGACCAGATGCTCCCGGGGTTCCTCACTGCCCCGGCGCGGGATCCTGCCGGTGGCTCGCTCGTAGCAGCCGAGCGCCTTGGTGAGCTGGCCGGCGTTCCGGTGGATCATGCCGGCCTCCTGCTCGGCGATGGCCCAGTCGAGCCCGTCCCACTCGGCGCCGTGGCGCTCGTAGATGTCGATCGCCTGTTCCACGGCTTCCAGTGCCTCGGTGAACTGGGTGTCCTCGCGCAGAATGCCGCCGAGCTGCCTGAGGCACTGCGCCCGCAAGGGGAGGAACGCGGGATCGTCCAGCCGCTGCAGACACTGGTCCAGTGCCAGGCGGCACTGCGACTCGGCGTCGTCGAGATGCGCCAGCAGATAGTGCTGGCGGGCCACGGCGAGCTGCGCGGTGGCGAGCCCCAGGGCGTCGTCCTGGAGGGTTTCGCGGAGTGCCGCCTCCTTCTCGAAGTACTCCAGGGCGTGCACCCAGTCGCAGCGGTGCTCCTGGTAGACACCGACGCGGTGCAGCAGCCTGGCCAGGGCCTTGGGGTCGCGGGCCGCCCCGTACTCCTGGTCGTCCGTGTCGGCTCCCCACACCAGCTCGGCCGACACCGCCTCGACATGCGGCATCAACGTCTCACAGGCGGCACGCTCGTCCAGCAGCTCGGGCGCCCTGGGGAACGCGGCTTCCAGCAGTTGGACCGCGGACTGTGACCAGAGCAGCCTGGCCTGGGTGTCCATGCCCTCACGGACGAAGAACTGGACCTGCGGATGCATGGCGTAGATGACGCTGGCAACCCGGCTGTCCCCGCTGCGGCTGAGCAGCGAGTGGTTGGACAGGCGCCGGACCACGCGGTTGAAAGCGGCCTGGTCCTCCATCACTTCCCTCAAGGGCGAGGGGATCACCAGGGGATGGCGCAGCAGCATGTCCTGCCGTACGTCCTCCGACGCGAGGAAGGAGCACAGCCGCATGAGGTCCTCGGCGACCGGCTCGGCGGAGACGATCCGTTCGATCGAGAGCCGGAAGGTGGCTGCGGCGCTGCTGACGGGATGGCCGGGAAGCCGGCGCAGATACTCCTTCACGGAGATCTCGGCATCCGCGATGTACGCCCCCGCCTGGTCCAGGGCGAGGGGCAGCCAGTGCAGTTGGGTGCCCAGCTCGACCAGCGCCCTCTCGTCGTCCTCGGCGCCGATCCGCTTGCTGAGGAGGGCGAGTCCGTCGTCCGCGTTCAGATCGGGCAGCGCGATCCGCTCGACCGAGTGGGCGGGGAGGTTCTCCCAGCCCTCGCGCCGCTGCGTGGTGATGAGTACTTCCCCGTGTCCCGTCCTGGGCAGGAGTGAGGGCCGCGCGTCGTTCGTCTGCTCGTTCAGCGGGCCCAGGCTGTCGTCCTGCGCGTCGTCGTAGACGAGGACCCAGCCGGGAGTGTCGCGCAGCCGTCCCCAGAGCCGGTTGAGCATCACGCTCTTGGAGTTGTGCTCCGGTATGCCCAGACACGCGGCGAGTTCCAGCAACTCGCCCATGAGCCGTTCGTAACTGGAGGCGTGGAGCCACCAGACGAGCGAGCGGTGCTGTCGCAGGCGGCCGTCGGCATACGCGGCGGCCAGCTGGGTCTTGCCCAGCCCGGCCCGCCCGTGCACGACGCAGACCCGAATTCCGCTGCTGCGTTCCTTTGGCCTCAACGCCCTTGCGACCGACTGGAGTTCGTCGCTACGACCGGTGAAGTAGCGCGAAAGGGTGGGGAGATTGGGTGGCGGTACGTACATCGGGTCATGGTCCGCGCTGCCGATGGCGGAGGGGGTGGGGCGGGAGCGATGTACGAAGTACCCGGTTATCGCCGAAACTCCGCCCAGGGCACCGGCACTTGAGGCCAGGAAGATGAGAGGTGTTCCGTGGGTGTCCTGTGCGAGGACGGACAAAAAAACCGCCCCTGCCCCGGTCAGGGAGCTGAGAGCGGTGTTGAAGCGGCGCCGTGCTACAAGTGAGCCGTTTCGGTCGCCTAATGCCCGACGCATCACCCGTATCGTCCGTATCGCCATTGCGCCCCCCGGTCGTGTACTACAGTCCATTGTCCTCGCCGGTGGCGCACGCAACCAGGCAACCGCACGGAACCAAGCCGCGTCTATCAGTGTCCTCATCCTGTACTAGTCGTTGATTCTGCGTTTCGGGCATCTACGACTCGCGGAGGCGCGGTGGGCCAGCAGCAGGCGGTATCCGGTGAGGAAGCCTTGCTCCAGCGGGAGCAGAAGCTGCACATCGGGCTGGTCCACTGGTCGTTCCCACCCGTCGTCGGTGGAGTGGAAACCCATCTCTGGGACTACTCCAAGGCGTTGGCGGGCCGGGGCCATCGGGTCACCGTGTTCACCGGATCGGTCGGCGCCCATCGGCCGTGTGACAGCGTGAGAGTGATCCGGCACAAGCTGCTTGATCTGTCGGTCGGACATGAGGACAACGAAGAGACTCTGAAGGAGCTGCGTGAGTGGTTCCGCAGTGGGCTCACCGCGTCCGGCGACCCCATCCGGCTGGTCCACGGCCACAACCTGCACCACTTCTCCAGCGTCCCCGCACGTGCGCTGAAGGCTCTTCAGAGCGAACTGAACCTCGTACTGCTGCACACGTACCACAGCATCTGGCGCACCGAAGCGGACGAGCGGATCGCGCGGGAGTGCGCCGTCTGGGACGTCCATCACGCGGTGTCGGACTTCCTCGTCAGTGAGTGCACCGAGGTGCTGCGACAGGACGTGCAACGCACCTATCTGGGGGTGGACTCGCTCCAGTACGAGGGCATTCCGGAGGTCGAGGACGAGCCAGGTTGGCATCCGGTCGTTCTGCTGCCGGCCCGGCTCATCCCCAACAAGGGCGCCGAAGTGGCGATCTTGATGCTGAAACTCCTCGTCGAGCGGGCGAAGGGATGCGAGGGTGAACTGGCCTTGCTGCGCCCCCGGTTGGTACTCACGGACCCGTTCGAGACGGTCGACTTCCATGGTGAGCGCGGTCAGTTCCGCGGCAAGCTATCCAAGATCGTAGAGGAGTGCGAGCTGACGGAAGGACCGGGGCAGGACGTCGAGTTCAGGCCGGCTGGCATCGAGGACATGCGGAAGCTGTACGAGGAGGCCACCGTCGTGGTGTACCCCTCGCGCTTCGACGAGCCCATGGGCCTCGCTCCCCTTGAGGCGATGTGCGCGGCCCGCCCCGTGGTGGCCACCTGTGTGGGAGGGCTGGGTGAAGGCGGCAGCACGCTGGTCGACCGCGACGAGGACGCGAAGAAGCAGGCGTCCCGCTTCGCCGACGAGTTGTGGCCCCTACTCACCGAGCCCTCGCTGGCCAGGAAGGCCGGATGCGTGGCCCGCGAACACGTCCGGGCCCGCTTCGACCTGGAGGAGGTCTATGTCAAACCGATGCTCGCCGAGTACCGGAGCCTCCTGGCGCCAGACCCCGACTCCTACGAGTGCGACACCCGCCAGCCCTCCGGCAGCCCCGAGACCTTTGCCGAGCCCTCCCTGTCCACTTCCACGGTCAGTCGCTGACCCGCAAGGACCAGGCCACGCACCACCATTGGCCACTGCGGTACCGGGCGTACGTGCAGCGTTCGGTTGGTGACGTCGGGCTTCAGGCCGAGCAGGGCGGACAGCACCGCCACCCCCGAGGCCGCCGACCAGCCCTGTGGGCGGCAGGCGGCCGGGTAGGCGAGAGGTGCGGGGGAGTCGTCGGTGCGGGCGTCGCCCGCGTACAGCTCGGGCATGCGGTACGAGAAGTAGGTGGCGGCGTCCAGGAGGCCGTCCACGAGTTGGCTCGCCTCCTCGTGGCGGCCGGTCGCGCACAGGCCCTGTATGGCGATCGCGGTGTCGTGGGTCCACACCGAACCCCCGTGGTAGCTCAGCGGGTTGAAACCGGGCACGGCGGCCGAGCGGCTGCGCAGTCCCCAGCCGGAGTTGAGCTTGTCGTCCGCCAGCCAGGCGGCGATATCGCCGGGGCCGTCGGGATCGAGGATGCCTGTTGACAGCAGTTGGCCCATGTTCGACGCCGGACCGCTCACCGGGGTGAGTCCCTGGCCCACGGCGATGGCCACGTAGCGTGACGCGGGGCCGTTCCGGGTGGGTATCCAGAAGGAGTCGGCGAAGCGTTTCCGAAGGGAATCCGCCCAGGCGAGCAGGCTTTGGGCGGCCTCGCGTTGGCCACGGCTGTTCAGCAGTGAGGCGAGGCCCACGGCCGCCTCGTACGCGTATCCCTGGACTTCGCAGAGAGCCAGTGGGGGTTCGATGTGCCTGCCCTCGGCGTCGCGTACCGCGTCGTCGCTGTCCTTCCATGACTGGTGGCGGAGGCCTCCGGCGCGTGGGTAGTAGCGCAGCAGGCCGTCCTCGTCGCGGCTGCTGGACTTCAGGACCCAGTCCATGGCGCGCTGCGCGTGGGGCAGCAGGGCGTTCACGTCCTCGTCGGACAGGCCCCAGTGCCAGGCCTCGACCAGCAGGGTCACGAACAGCGGGGTGGCGTCCACCGAACCGTAGTAGTACGCGGGCAGGAACAGGCCGTGGCCGTGCTGGGCCTCCGCCGGCCGCAGTTCGTGCAGGATCCGCCCCGGCGCTTCCTCGCGGTAGTGGTCGTGCACTCGCCCCTGTCGGCGGGCCAGTGCCCAGAGGGTGCCGCGGGCCAGGTCCGTGCCCAGCGGCAGCATCATCCGTGCCGACCAGATCGAGTCCCGGCCGAAGAGCGTGAGGTACCAGGGGCAGCCCGCGGCGATGAACTGGTCCTCGGGGCCGGTGTCGGCGGTGCGCTGAGGGTCGGCGAGGCGCAGCGCACGGAGATCGCCGAGCCCCCGTCTGACCAGCCCCATGAGCCGCCGGTCGCCGGCGACCACCGGGTCGTTCCAGGGAGCGGGGGCGGTGGGGGCCACGGGGTGTCCCGGAGGTGTCGGTACCGCGCGGCCGGTGACGGCGAGTTCGACCTGCCAGCTCTCTCCCGGTCGCAGTACCACCAGGGGCCAGGTCATGGTTCCCCCTTCCGGGCCCCCGGAGGTCTCGGGCCTCGGGCCGGAAACGACGGTGATCCGGGCGCGGCCGCTGGGGGAGCGCCAGGCGAGAGAGGCCCGGGCCGCCGCGCAGCGCAGTACCGGGCGGCTGTGCCCGCGCTTGACGTCGGCGATGTCCGCGAGGTCCGACGCGGCGGCCAGTTGTACGTGTAATCGGCGTTCGGCGGTGCCGATGTTGCGCAGAGATATGGTCTCGCCACTGCCTGCGGTACGGATGCGCTCGACGATCAGCGTCGGGTCGTCGGTCCGGTCCCGCGGGTAGCGGTGGACGGCGGTGAACCTGACCTGGTGCGGGCCCAGGGGCTGGACACCTATGGGTTCGGGTTCGCGCTCGTCCAGGAGCAGGCACAGGGTGTGCAGAAGACGGCGGTCGTGGTCGTAGAAGCCCTCTGCCCGGATGCCTCTCAGCTGCCCGTCACGGGACGAAGCGGCGAAGGCCGGGGCGGCGACACAGAAGACGACGTCGTGCAGCAGCGGTTGTAGAGCACGCTGACTCGAAGCTTCCACGGACTCGAACACGGAGCGTCTCTTCCCACTCCGTACGAACGTCACTCCCGCGAGACGGCAGGACGGCCGGACGCCGTTCTCCCCCCGGGGGGCGTCACTCCCACGCGGTTCCCTCAGGGGCGTCACTCCCAGCGGAAGAACTTCCCCGCCGCCCCCAGCCCCACGACCGCCCACACCGCCAGGATCCCCAGGTCCCCCCACGGCATCCCCGCCCCGTGATGGAGCACATCCCGCAACCCGTCCGAGAGGGCCGAGATCGGCAGCAGGCCGAGGGCGTCCTGGGCGCCGGAGGGGAACTTGTCGAGGGGGACGATCACGCCGCCGCCGACGAGGAGGAGCAGGAAGACCAGGTTCGCGGCGGCCAGAGTGGCCTCCGCCTTCAGGGTGCCGGCCATCAGCAGGCCGAGGCCCGAGAAGGCGGCGGTGCCGAGGACCAGGAGGAGCAGGACGGCGAGGGGGTTGCCGTGCGGGGACCAGCCGAGGGCGAGGGCGATCACCGTCAGCAGGATCACCTGGAGGATCTCCGTGACCAGGACCGACGCCGTCTTCGCGGTCATCAGGCCCCAGCGGGGGAGCGGCGAGGCGGCGAGCCGCTTCAGGACGCCGTAGCGGCGCTCGAAGCCCGTCGCGATCGCCTGGCCCGTGAACGCCGTCGACATCACGGCGAGCGCGAGGATGCCGGGGGCCAGGAAGTCGACCGCCTTGCCGGAACCCGTGTCGACGATGTCCACCGCGCTGAACAGGACCAGCAGGAGTGTGGGGATGACGACCGTGAGAAGGAGCTGCTCGCCGTTGCGGAGCAGCATCTTCGTCTCGAGGACGGCCTGTGTGGCGATCATCCGGGGGAGCGGGGCCGCCCCGGGCTTCGGGGTGTACGTACCGGCGGTGGCGGTGGTCACGAACGCAGCTCCTTGCCGGTCAGTTCCAAGAACACGTCTTCGAGTGTGTGGCGTTCGACGGAGATCTTCTCCGGCATCACCCCGTGCTGTGCGCACCAGGAGGTGACCGTCGCGAGCAGCTGCGGGTCGACCTTGCCGCCGACCCGGTACGAGCCCGGCGTCAGCTCCGCCGCCGTACTGTCCGCGGGGAGCGCCTTGAGCAGGGAGGCCACGTCGAGCCCTGGACGGCCGCTGAAGCGCAGGGTGTTCTCGGCGCCGCCGCGGCACAGTTCGTCGGGGGTGCCCTGGGCGATGACCTTGCCCGCGTCGATGATCGCGACGTCGTCCGCGAGCTGTTCCGCCTCGTCCATGAGGTGCGTGGTGAGGATGACCGAGACACCGTCGGTGCGCAGGTCGCGGACCAGGTCCCAGGTGGCCCGGCGGGCCTGCGGGTCGAGCCCCGCCGTCGGCTCGTCGAGGAAGACCAGCTCGGGGCGGCCGACCACGGCCATCGCCAGCGCGAGGCGCTGCTGCTGGCCGCCCGACAGCCGCCGGTACGTCGTACGGCCGCAGCTTTCGAGACCGAGCCGTTCGATGAGCGCGTCCACGTCGAGCGGGTGCGCGTGCAGTTTCGCCACGTGGCGCAGCATCTCGTCGGCGCGCGCGCCCGAGTAGACGCCGCCGGACTGGAGCATGACGCCGATCCGCGGGCGCAGCTGCCCGGTCTGCCGGACCGGGTCGAGGCCCAGGACGCGCACGGTGCCGGAGTCCGGCTTCCGGTACCCCTCGCAGGTCTCGACCGTGGTCGTCTTGCCTGCGCCATTGGGGCCGAGCACGGCGGTGATGCCCGCCTTGGCGACCAGGTCGAGGCCGTCCACCGCGGTCTTCCTGCCGTACCTCTTCACCAAGGCCTGGACCTGGACCACGGGCTCGCTTCGCATGAGGAGCAAGTCTAGGGACGCGTCCGGGGCTCCCGGGCGCGGGGTGCCGCATCCACGTACGGCTCCCGCGGCCGGTGCAGCGCGAGCCACCGCTCCGCGTACGCCACGGCGTCGGCCACCGGGAACAGCCGTGTGCCGGCCGCGCCCACCCGGCCCCGTACGACGGGACGGTCGCGTTCGAAGTCGGAGCCCAGCTCGTCGAAGCGCTCGGAGCTGATCGACACCTCCGTCACCTCCTCCCAGCCGCCCGCGGCCGGCCGGCCCACCTCGACCAGCGGCGACGGGATCCGGTATTCGGCCAGGTGGAAGGCGGTGCACGCGTCGTACCCCGCATCCAGCAGCAGCACCCGGGCACCCATCTCCTCAAGGCGGGCCAGCGGGCTGCGCTCCCCGAGGCGGCAGTCCGGCGCGTGGCCCTCGACGACCGCCGCCGCGCCCGGGCCGATCGCCGCGAACGAGGTCTGCGGGTGTGCGCTGCGCAGGGCGCCGGGCCAGTTGCGTACGGTCTCCGGGATCACGCCGACCCTGCGTGCGGGGGTGACGAGGGGGTCGTACGCGGGCATCGCCGCCCGGATGGCCGGCCACCATTCCTCGGGTACCGGCGGATTGCTCCACAGCGCCGGGTCGGAGAGGTCGCCGGACTGGGTGGGGACCACCAGGGTTCCGTCGGGGCCGAGGGTGTCGAGCAGTCCCTGGACGACGGCGACGGCTCCGCCGCAGACCCAGCCGAGGGAGCTGAGCGAGGAGTGCAGAAGGAGCGTTTCACCCGGCCGTACGCCTAACGACAGCAGCTGTGCCGAGACTGTGTCGCGGGTGACGAGTGGGCCGGTGGGAGGGGGTGTCGGCATGGTTCGGCAGTGTCCCCGAGTGTCTGTCCTGACGCCAGTGAATTGATCGATCAAAGATCGTTTCCGCAGGTCAGCTTAGGTATACCTAAGTGATGCACGGCACCGTCCACGCCTCGGGCGCGGCTTGTCAGGCTCTGAGGAATTACGCAACAATGGCGTTGTGAAAAACGTTGGCGAGGCTCCACAGGAGGAACTCGCGACCGGGGAGCGCTCTACGCGCAACCGGCTCGTGCGCTCCGTCCTGGACCACGGCCCGTCGACGGTGGCCGACCTCGCCGGACGGCTGGGACTGACCCATGCCGCCGTACGCCGGCATCTCGACGCACTCGTCGCCGACGACATCGTGGAAGCACGTGAGCAGCGGGTCTACGGAGCGCGCACGCGCGGCCGCCCCGCCAAGGTCTTCGCCCTGACCGACTGCGGCCGGGACGCCTTCGACCAGTCCTACGACAAGCTCGCCGCGGACGCCCTGCGCTGGATCGCAGAGCGCGAGGGCGGGGACGAGGCGGTCGTCGCCTTCGCCCGCGCCAGGATCGCCGCACAGGCGGGCGCGTACCGCGCGGCCATAGAGGCCGCCGCCCCCGAAAAGCGCACCGAAGCCCTGGCCAAGGCCCTGAGCGAGGACGGGTACGCTGCTACGGCGCGAAGCGCACCGGTCGGCGAGCAGCTCTGCCAGCACCACTGCCCGGTCGCCCATGTCGCCGAGCAGTTCCCGCAGCTGTGCGAGGCGGAGACCGAGATCTTCTCGCAGTTGCTCGGCACCCATGTGCAGCGGCTGGCCACCATCGCCCACGGCGACGGCGTATGCACGACGTTCATCCCCAAGATTTCCAAGACAGCACCTAACGCATCTGCAAGTACCGCCGGGAGGAACCCCGCATGACGCTCCCCATCGAGGAGACTGCCCACCCCGAGCTCGACGGGCTGGGCAACTACGAATACGGCTGGGCCGACTCCGACGTGGCCGGTTCCTCTGCCAAGCGAGGGATCAACGAGGACGTCGTCCGCGACATCTCCCAGAAGAAGTCCGAGCCGGAGTGGATGACCAAGCTCCGTCTCAAGGGCCTGCGCCTGTTCGAGAAGAAGCCCATGCCGAACTGGGGCTCGGACCTGTCGGGCATCGACTTCGACAACATCAAGTACTTCGTGCGCTCCACGGAGAAGCAGGCGGAGTCCTGGGAGGACCTGCCCGAGGACATCAAGAACACGTACGACAAGCTCGGCATCCCGGAGGCGGAGAAGCAGCGCCTCGTCGCCGGTGTCGCGGCCCAGTACGAGTCCGAGGTCGTCTACCACCAGATCAACGAAGAGCTCGAGGCGCAGGGTGTCATCTTCATGGACACCGACACCGCGCTGAAGGAGCACCCGGAGCTCTTCAAGGAGTACTTCGGGACCGTCATCCCGGTCGGTGACAACAAGTTCGCGTCGCTGAACAGCGCCGTGTGGTCCGGCGGCTCCTTCATCTACGTGCCGAAGGGCGTGCACGTCGAGATCCCGCTCCAGGCCTACTTCCGTATCAACACGGAGAACATGGGCCAGTTCGAGCGGACGCTGATCATCGTCGACGAGGGCGCCTACGTGCACTACGTCGAGGGTTGTACGGCGCCGATCTACTCCTCGGACTCCCTGCACTCCGCGGTGGTCGAGATCATCGTGAAGAAGGGCGGCCGCTGCCGCTACACGACCATCCAGAACTGGTCGAACAACGTCTACAACCTGGTCACCAAGCGCGCCGTGGCGTACGAGGGCGCGACCATGGAGTGGATCGACGGCAACATCGGCTCCAAGGTCACCATGAAGTACCCGGCCGTCTACCTGATGGGCGAGCACGCCAAGGGCGAGACCCTGTCCATCGCCTTCGCGGGCGAGGGCCAGCACCAGGACGCCGGCTCCAAGATGGTCCACATGGCGCCGAACACCTCCTCCAACATCGTGTCGAAGTCCGTGGCGCGTGGTGGCGGCCGTACGTCCTACCGCGGTCTCGTCGAGATCGGCGAGGGCGCCCACGGCTCCAAGTCGAACGTGCTGTGCGACGCGCTGCTCGTCGACACCATCTCCCGCTCCGACACGTACCCGTACGTCGACGTCCGTGAGGACGACGTGTCCATGGGCCACGAGGCGACCGTCTCCAAGGTCAGCGACGACCAGCTCTTCTACCTGATGAGCCGGGGCATGACCGAGTTCGAGGCGATGGCGATGATCGTGCGCGGCTTCGTCGAGCCGATCGCCAAGGAGCTGCCCATGGAGTACGCACTTGAGCTCAACCGGCTGATCGAGCTCCAGATGGAGGGCGCTGTCGGCTAAACGCCGATCGCCGTCCCCGTCAAGCCACTCACGCAAGAAAGCGAGCAGACCGACAGCCATGGCTGAGGCTCAGAACATTCCGGTGGGGTCCACCACCGCCGGCCAGATCGCGGTGGCCGCCGAGTCGACCGTCGCCACGCGCATGAGCGCGCCCCCGTCCTTCGACGTGGCGGACTTCCCCGTCCCCCACGGCCGTGAGGAGGAGTGGCGGTTCACGCCGCTGGAGCGGCTGCGCGGGCTGCACGACGGCACCGCGGTCGCCACCGGCGACGGCCTGAAGGTCGGCATCGAGGCGCCCGAGGGCGTCCTGGTCGAGACCGTCGACCGTGACGACGTCCGGCTCGGCAAGGCCGGCACCCCCGTGGACCGGATCGCCGCCCAGGCGTACTCGGCGTTCGAGAAGGCCGGTGTCGTCACCGTCCCCAAGGAGACGGTGCTCACCGAGCCGATCCGCATCGCCGTGCACGGCGAGGGCGGGGTCGCCTACGGCCACCAGGTCATCGAGCTGGGAGCCTTCGCCGAGGCCGTCGTCGTCATCGACCACACCGGTGACGCCGTCCTCGCCGCCAACGTCGACTACATCCTGGGCGACGGCGCCAAGCTCACCGTCGTCTCCGTCCAGGACTGGGACGACAAGGCTGTGCACGTGGCCCAGCACAACGCGCTGATCGGCCGGGACGCCACGTTCAAGTCGTTCGTGGTCACCTTCGGCGGCGACCTCGTACGACTGCACCCGCGCGTCGCGTACGCCGGCCCCGGCGGCGAGGCCGAGCTCTTCGGCCTGTACTTCACGGACGCCGGCCAGCACCAGGAGCACCGCCTCCTGGTCGACCACAACGCCCCGCACTGCAAGTCGAACGTCGCCTACAAGGGCGCGCTCCAGGGCGAGGGCGCCCACGCGGTGTGGATCGGTGACGTCCTCATCGAGGCCACGGCCGAGGGCACGGACACGTACGAGATGAACCGGAACCTGGTTCTGACCGACGGCGCCCGGGTCGACTCCGTGCCGAACCTGGAGATCGAGACCGGCGAGATCGTCGGCGCGGGTCACGCGTCCGCGACCGGCCGCTTCGACGACGAGCAGCTCTTCTACCTGATGGCCCGTGGCATC
This sequence comes from Streptomyces sp. NBC_00554, assembly GCF_041431135.1. Taxonomy (NCBI): domain Bacteria; kingdom Bacillati; phylum Actinomycetota; class Actinomycetes; order Kitasatosporales; family Streptomycetaceae; genus Streptomyces; species Streptomyces sp. NBC_00554. The sequence continues at coordinate 7,751,775 of NZ_CP107799.1, forward strand.
CCGGCCGACGAGGCCCGCCGACTGGTCGTCCGCGGCTTCTTCGCCGAGCTGGTCCAGCAGATCCGAGTCGACGACATCCAGGAGCGCCTTCTCGCCAGGATCGACGAGGAGCTGGAGGCGTCGGTCTGATGAGTACGTTCGTACGCGCCTGTGGACTGAGCGAGCTGGAGGAGGACACCCCGAAACGGGTGGAACTCGACGGCACGCCGGTCTCGGTCGTGCAGACCGAGGGGGAGGTGTTCGCGATCAACGACATCTGCTCGCACGCGAACGTCTCGCTCTCCGAGGGCGAGGTGGAGGACTGTCAGATCGAGTGCTGGCTGCACGGCTCCAGCTTCGACCTCCGCACCGGCAAGCCGTCCGGCCTTCCCGCGACGCGCCCCGTCCCCGTATACCCCGTAAAGATCGAAGGGGACGACGTGCTCGTCTCCCTCACCCAGGAGTCCTGAGGAACCCATGGCAACGCTTGAAATCCACGACCTGCACGTCACCGTCGAGGCCGACAACGCCACGAAGGAGATCCTCAAGGGCGTCGACCTGACCGTGAAGCAGGGCGAGACCCACGCCATCATGGGCCCGAACGGCTCCGGCAAGTCGACCCTCGCCTACTCGCTCGCGGGTCACCCCAAGTACACGATCACCGGCGGCACCGTCACCCTCGACGGCGAGGACGTCCTGGAGATGTCCGTCGACGAGCGCGCCCGCGCGGGCCTGTTCCTGGCGATGCAGTACCCGGTCGAGATCCCCGGCGTCTCCGTCTCCAACTTCCTGCGTACGTCCGCCACGGCCGTCCGCGGCGAGGCCCCCAAGCTGCGTACCTGGGTGAAGGAGGTCCGGGAGGCCATGGAGCGCCTCAACATGGACCCGGCCTTCGCCGAGCGCAACGTGAACGAGGGCTTCTCCGGCGGTGAGAAGAAGCGCCACGAGATCCTTCAGCTCGAACTGCTCAAGCCGAAGATCGCGATCCTCGACGAGACCGACTCCGGCCTGGACGTCGACGCCCTGCGCGTCGTCTCCGAGGGCGTCAACCGCGTCCGTGAGAGCGGCGAGGTGGGCACCCTGCTCATCACCCACTACACGCGCATCCTGCGCTACATCAAGCCCGACTTCGTCCACGTCTTCTCCGCGGGCCGGATCGTCGAGTCCGGTGGCGCCGAACTCGCCGACAAGCTGGAGAACGAGGGCTACGAGGCTTACACGAAGGGTGGCGTATCCGCGTGACGCAGCTGCCGGGCCTCCTCGACACCGAGGCGATCCGCAAGGACTTCCCCATCCTGGACCGCCAGGTCCACGACGGTAAGAAGCTCGTGTACCTGGACAACGCGGCGACTTCGCAGAAGCCGCGCCAGGTGCTGGACGCCCTGAACGAGTACTACGAGCGGTACAACGCCAACGTCCACCGCGGTGTGCATGTGCTCGCGGAGGAGGCCACGGCGCTGTACGAGGGTGCGCGCGACAAGGTCGCCGCGTTCATCAACGCGCCGAGCCGCGACGAGGTGATCTTCACCAAGAACGCCTCCGAGTCGCTCAACCTTGTGGCCAACATGCTCGGCTGGGCCGATGAGCCCTACCGGGTCGACCACGAGACCGAGATCGTCATCACGGAGATGGAGCACCACTCCAACATCGTGCCGTGGCAGCTGCTCTCGCAGCGCACGGGCGCGAAGCTGAAGTGGTTCGGCCTCACCGACGACGGCCGTCTCGACCTCTCGAACATCAACGAGATCATCACCGAGAAGACGAAGATCGTCTCCTTCGTGCTCGTGTCGAACATCCTGGGCACCGTGAACCCGGTCGAGGCGATAGTGCGCCGGGCGCAGGAGGTCGGGGCCCTGGTCCTGATCGACGCCTCGCAGGCCGCACCGCACATGCCGCTGGACGTGCAGGCCCTCCAGGCCGACTTCGTGGCCTTCACCGGCCACAAGATGTGCGGCCCGACGGGCATCGGCGTTCTCTGGGGCCGTCAGGAGCTTCTCGAGGACCTGCCGCCGTTCCTGGGCGGCGGCGAGATGATCGAGACCGTGTCGATGCACTCGTCGACGTACGCTCCCGCCCCGCACAAGTTCGAGGCGGGCACGCCCCCGATCGCCCAGGCGGTCGGTCTCGGGGCGGCGATCGACTACCTGTCCGCGATCGGCATGGACAAGATCCTCGCCCATGAGCACGCGCTCACCGAGTACGCGGTGAAGCGGCTCCTGGAGGTCCCCGACCTGCGGATCATCGGCCCGACGACGGCCGAGGACCGCGGCGCCGCGATCTCGTTCACGCTCGGTGACATCCACCCGCACGACGTGGGCCAGGTCCTCGACGAGCAGGGCATCGCCGTCCGGGTCGGACACCACTGCGCACGCCCTGTCTGCCTGCGGTACGGAATTCCTGCGACCACACGAGCGTCGTTCTATCTGTACTCCACGCCGACCGAGGTCGACGCACTGGTCGACGGGCTGGAGCACGTACGGAACTTCTTCGGCTGAGGAGCTGGCTGAGTCGTGAAGCTTGATTCGATGTACCAGGAAGTCATCCTGGACCACTACAAGCACCCGCACGGGCGCGGTCTCCGGGATGGCGACGCCGAGGTGCACCACGTCAATCCCACGTGCGGCGACGAGATCACGTTGCGTGTGAAGTACGACGGCGACCGGATCGCGGACATCTCGTACGAGGGACAGGGCTGCTCCATCAGCCAGGCCTCGGCCTCCGTGCTGAACGAGCTGCTGGTCGGCAAGGACCTGGCCGACGCGCAGAAGACCCAGGAGACCTTCCTGGAGCTGATGCAGTCCAAGGGCCGGATCGAGCCGGACGAGGCGATGGAGGAGGTGCTGGAGGACGCGGTCGCGTTCGCCGGTGTCTCCAAGTACCCGGCCCGGGTGAAGTGCGCGCTGCTCAGCTGGATGGCGTGGAAGGATGCGACGGCCCAGGCACTGGGATCGGACGCCGCCGAAAGGAAGACGGCATGAGCGAGACCATCGAGATGAAGCCGGCCTCTGAGGAAGAGGTCCGTGAGGCGCTGTACGACGTCGTCGACCCCGAGCTGGGTATCGACGTCGTCAACCTCGGCCTCATCTACGGCATCCACATCGACGACGCGAACATCGCGACGATCGACATGACCCTGACGTCAGCGGCCTGCCCGCTCACCGATGTCATCGAGGACCAGGCCAAGTCCGCCACGGACGGCATCGTCAACGAGCTGCGCATCAACTGGGTCTGGATGCCGCCGTGGGGTCCGGACAAGATCACGGACGACGGGCGCGAGCAGCTTCGGGCGCTTGGGTTCAACGTCTGAGTTCCGCGTGTACGACGTCTGAGTAGCGCGTGTACGTGTGTGGCCCCCGGCGGTGTGCCGGGGGCCACAGCTGTTTCCGGGGCTCAGCTCCGGTCTTCCGGGCTCAGCTCCAGTTCCCCAAGCCCTTCACCAGCCGGAACGTCCAGTCCTCGCGGTCGTCACGGTCGTGCCGGTGGTTGTCGCGTCCGTCCAGAGCGTCCAGGCGCAGCTGGAAGTCGTCGTGGTGCAGGTAGCGGCCCGGGTAGTTGAACGACTCCAGCATGATCGCGCCGGAGGACGACGTCGGCCGGGGACAGAAGGTCGCATCCTTCTTGAAGAGGTCGGAGCCGTTGTTGTGCTCGGCGCGCAGGACGAATTCGCGGTGGCGGAGGTAGTTGCCGGCGACGGTGACGAAGGAGTAGCAGGAGGGGTCCGCGAGTCCCTTGACCCGCTTGAAGCTCGAGTTCTGCTTGGCCGCGGCCGAACTCTGGGAACTCACCTGGTCGAGCTGCACGACGCTGTTGCTCACGCGCCAGTACCGGTCGGGGTAGTTGACCGACTGGACCGACGTCAGCGCGGAGGCGGTCGCGGAAGCGGAGGGCTTGCTCGACGCGGTGGGCTTCGGCGCCGGGGTGACGGGCTTGTTCTCGGACCCCTGTCCCGAGGGCTTCGGCGAGGCGGCGGGCGCAGGGGAGGACAAGCCGGTCTTGCCGCTCGGTGCCACGGCGGCCTCGGTGGCCGGGGCGGAGACACCGGGTATGAACGGGACGTCCGTGTCGGAGGCGGGCCGGTTCGCCCGTTCCTGTGCTGGTGTGTCAGTACCGTTGTCCAGTACGGCGATCGCGGTGGCGGTGGCGATGAGAACCGCTATGGCGAGCCCGCCGGCCAGCCACAGTCGCCGGGTGCCCGGCAGCCGTGCCTCCTCCGGGGCCTCATCGGGCTCCCAGGGCATCGGGATCCTTGCGAAGGGCGGCATCTCCGCCGGGTAGGGGGCGCCTTGCGGGGTGGGACTCCAAGCGGCGATCTCCGTTGAGGGGATGGGTCTCTCCTCGGAGCCGGCGGGCTGGTCGGGCCCGGGCTCCGGGTTCTTTTCTGGCATGCGCGTTCCTCCAGCGTCGCCCATGGCGAACGCGGATTCGTCTTCTGGTCTGAGCCAGGAGCTTCTGGTCTTGGCACAAGAGAGGGGCGCAGGCACGTGAACGGCGGTAACCGTGGGGAACACGTGCGCGACTGGTGAAACAGTAGTGGACCGGATGGGCTCCGAGCAGCCGTTTCCCCCAGTGATCCAGCGGAATTCCCGGCCCGGCCGCGCGCGGAGACGGCGTGCGGCGCCGGCCCCCGGCGCCCCGGAGTTCACACGGCATTCTCAGCGCCGTCCCAGGCCGGGCTCATAGCGGCGCGACAGCGTGGAGTCGTGCCTGCTTCTGTACGACCCGTCTTCGTCCTCGGCTGTCCTCGCTCGGGGACCACACTTCTGCAGCTCATGCTGCACGCGCACCCGCGGATCGCGCTGCCGCCCGAGACGCGTTTCGTGCTGCCCGCGTACGAAGGGCGACTGGGTTTCGGGGATCTGCGGCAGCGGGGCAACCGGGCCGGGCTCGCACAGTGGATCACCGGGCGCAAGGAGACACGGTTCCACGAGCTGGGGGTGGACGCCGGACGCGTGGCCGAGCGGATCACCGAGGGGCCGCCGACGCTCGGGTCGGCGCTGGGCATCGCGCTCAGGGCGTACGCCGAGGAACACGGCAAGGTGCGCTGGGGCGACAAGCGGCCCGCGTAAGCCCTCCATGTGCCGGAGATACTGCGGCTGTTTCCCGACGCGCAGTTCATCCACCTCGTCCGGGACGGACGGGACTGTGTCGCCTCGCTGCTCGGCATGCCCTGGTGGCACCGAGGCTTCCACGAGGCTGTGGCCACCTGGGCCCAGGTCATGGACACCACGCGGACGTACGCACGGAAACTGGGCCCCGGCAGCTGGCACGAGCTGCGCTTCGAGGACCTCGTGGCCGACCCCGAGGGCCAACTCCGCGGAGTGTGCGAGTACTTGGGGGAGGAGTACGCCCCCGAGATGCGTGAGCCGTACCGGGTCGCCGAGGTGGCGGTGCCCGCCCGCAAGACCTGGCACCGCCGTACGCACGGCGCCCTGGACAGCTCGCGGGCGGGAAGCTGGACCACCCGGCTGACACCGGCTCAGATCCGGTTGTGCGACGACGTGTTGGGCGACCGGCTCACCTCGTACGGCTACGAGCTCGCCGGAGCCGTCCGCCCCGACCCGGCCGAACTGCTGCGCTACCGGCGGGTGGAGATGCTGCGACGGGCCGCCCACGCCAAGCGGCGGATGTCCGACCGCCTGGCGCGGGTGCGTGAACCGGGGCCGGTGGCCTGTCGGTTGACGGCCACCGGCTCGGAGTTCAGGGCCTGATCGCTAGGGAGTGATCCGGGCGACCTGCGGGTCGTGGTCGCTGGTCTGGTCCGGGAACTCGCTGTTGATGTGGACGATGTCGTAGTCGTACGACGTGATGGCGGAGCTGACCAGGGTGTGGTCGAGGACCTGGGAGTTGCCGTCGTAGACGTAGGTGTACTGCTGCGACGCCGGCAGGGTGTCCACCAGGTCGGTCAGTACACCGCCCTCGAGGGTCGAGACGGTGGTGGAGAACTGGTAGTCGTTCAGGTCGCCGAGCACGATCACGTTCGCCGTGGACTGGGCGGCGAGGATCGAGTCGGTGAAGGAGTTGACCTGCGCTGCCTGGCTGTTGCGCTGAGTCTCCGAGGCGCGGGCCGGATCCTGGTACTGGCTGTGCAGCGAGTAGTCCTCGCCCTTCGACACGAAGTGGTTGGCGATCAGGAAGAACTTCTCGCCGCCGAAGGTGAATTCGGCGGCCAGCGGCTTGCGGCTGGCCGACCAGGCCGAGTTGGAGGGCGCGATCCGGCCCGGGTTGTAGGTCAGCTGGGCCAGACCGCCGCTGGTGGTCACCGAGTTCGCGGTGGTGGCCGTCGCCGTGCCGCGGGCGGTGAAGCCCACGCGTGCGGGGTTGTAGAGGAAGACCTGCCGGATGTTGCCGCCGGTCTCACCGCCGTCGGCGTCGTTCGTCGGGTTGATCTGCGTGTACGAGTACGTGGGGCCGCCGGCCGCCGTGATCGCGGAGATCAGCGTGGACAGGGTGGTGGTGGCCGAGACCGTACCGTCGTCGGTCGCGCCGTTGTTGTCCTGGACCTCCTCCAGGGCCACGATGTCGGGCGACTTGAGGTTGCCCACGATGCCCGAGGCGAGCGCCGTGAACTTCGAGGCGGCGTCGGTCGGGTCGAGGTTCTCCACGTTGTACGTCGCCACGGAGAGCTGGCTCGTCGACTGCGTGGCCGTCGTCTCCTTGGCGAGACCGCCCGAGGTCACCGTGCCGAGTGTGGTGGCCTGGAGGGTGTAACCGCCGTACGCGATGTAGTCGAGCGGCCCGGTCGCCCCGGAGAGCGTGTCGCCCACCGTCGCCGTCGGGAAGGTCGACGACAGCAGCGTGCCGATCTGGACGCGCCCCGAGTTCTGGCTGCTGTACGAGGAGTAGAGCGAGCCGCCGCGCGCCGAAGTCACCTGCGTGGGCTTCACGTTGACCCACAGCTCGGCGTACTCGTTGCTCGCGCCGACGACCGGCGCGCTGCCCACCGCGACGCGCATGCCCTCCAGGGACTCGTAGTAGTCCAGGGCGTACGTCGTCGGGGCGAGCGTGAAGGAGTTGATGGAGCCGCCGCTGTTGGTGCGCGTGTAGGTGGCGGGAACCGTCGCGTTGCTGATGGTCGTGGCCGAAGGCAGCGTGTTCCCGGTGGAGTTGGTGGTCCAGGTGGCGCCGGAGATCTCGGTGAGCGACTGGCTGCCGTTGGCCGAGCCGGGGTAGTACTCGGCGACCGTGCCGGTGACCGTGACGCTGTTGCCCACCGTGGTGCTCGGCGTCGTCGAACCCCGGTAGACGAAGACCGCGTCGCTGGTCGCCGCGTTTCCGTCACCGCTCGCGCTCTGGATCCAGAAGCCGCGCGAGGAGCCGGTGGAGCGGATCGCGGTGACGATGCCGGTGGTGGTGACCGAGGTGCCGTTGTACGGGGAGATCCGGGTCGAGCCCTGGAGGGCGGAGATCGTGACGGTGGCCGCGTGCGCCGGGTGGGGGAGGGCGACGAGCGCCCCCGACGCGATGAGAGCGGCTGCCATGGCGCGAGCGCCGAGCCCGAGTGTTCTGTCCATGTGCGTCCCTTCAACGAGCGGAAGAGCGGGGCGAGTTGGTGCATGGACGTGCGTGACTGCTTGCTTGACCGGTCGCGCAGATTTCTAAGGGCTGCGTGTTACCAACCGATGTACGGACGGTGTTCTACCCGTGTCGTCTACGCGCGTCAATCGTGGTGAGTGGAAATCCGTCCGGAATGTCGAGCGGGGCTGTGAGCTGGCTGTTCGTCCGCTGTGGGTGCGGCGCGGCGGGCCCTGAGAGGTCCTGGCCGGCTGAGACCCGTTGACGGCCTTTGTGTACGGTCGTACGCATTGATGTGTACACTCGTACGCATGGGATACATACTGCTCGCCGGAGCCATTGCCGCGGAGGTGGCCGCGACCACGGCCATGAAGTACAGCGACGGCTTCAGCAAGCTGTGGCCGTCGCTGGTGACCGTCCTCGGATACGTCATCGCCTTCGCCCTGCTCGCACAGACTTTGAAGACCGTCTCGGTCGGCACGGCCTACGCGATCTGGGCCGGGGCCGGCACCGCCGTCATCGCCGCGATCGGCATGATGTTCCTCGGCGAGGGGCTCAGCGCCGCGAAGCTCGGCGGGATCGTGCTGATCATCGGCGGGGTCGTGCTGCTGAACCTCGGCGGGGCGCACTGATGGCGCGCCGGTACGACCCCGAGCGGCGCCAGCGGATCATCGACGCGGCGATCCGGGTCGTGGGCGCCAAGGGCATCGCCGGGCTGAGCCACCGCTCCGTCGCCGCCGAGGCCGATGTGCCGCTCGGCTCCACCACGTACCACTTCAAGACCCTCGACGAGCTCATGGTCGCCGCGCTCCGCCAGGCGAACGAGGGCTTCGCCAAGGTGGTCGCCGCGCGCGGCGCCTTCGAGGACCCCCGGGCCGACGTGGCCGGTGAACTCGCGGCGCTGATCGGCGAGTGGCTCGCGGGCGAGCGTACGGGTGTGGAGCTGGAGTACGAGCTCTATCTGGCGGCACTGCGCCGCCCCGCCCTGCGTCCCGTCGCCGCCGAATGGGCCCAGGGCCTCGCCGAGCCTCTCGCCCGGCGCACCGACCCCCTCACCGCTCGGGCGCTCGTCGCCCTGGTGGACGGGATCTGTCTGCAGGTGCTGCTGACGGGGACGGCGTACGACGAGGGGTACGCGCGGGAGGTGCTGGCGCGGATCGTCGACGCGGGGGCGTGAACCCTTTTCGCGTCCGCGGGGAACAGCGGGTGACATGCTCACCCCGACCACGCCCACGGAGGCCACCGACTTGACCGGACCACCAGATCCAGACGCCTCCCAGGACGCCGAGGTCGTCGCCCAGTCGCTGGACGAACCCGAACTCTTCGCGCGCCTCTACGACCGCTACGCCCCCGACATCCACCGTTACGCGACGCGCCGCCTCGGTGCGGGCGCCGCCGACGACATCACCGCGGAGACGTTCCTCATCGCCTTCCGCACCCGCGTCCGTTACGACACCGACCGTCCCAACGCCCGGCCCTGGCTCTACGGCATCGCGGGCAACCTCATCGGCAAGCAGCGCCGAGCCGAGGTGCGGGCCCTGCGGGCGCTGGCCCGCACCGGGCACGACCCGGTCGCCGAGTCCTGGGCCGAGCGTGCCGACGCCCGGGTCACCGCACAGTCGGCGCACGCCCCACTCGCCGGGGCGCTGGTCGGTCTGTCCGCCGGTGACCGGCACGTGCTGCTGCTCGTGGCCTGGGCGGATCTGACGTACACCGAGGTCGCCGAGGCGCTCGGCATCCCCGTCGGCACCGTCCGCTCCCGGCTCAACCGGGCCCGCCGCAAGGTCCGTTCGGCGCTCGGCGCCGACCCCGCATTCACGCTGGACACCACGGAGGTGGTCTGACCATGGACGAGATGACGACGGTCCGTGAACTGCGGGCCGGGGCCCCCGAAGCGACGCGCGCACAGCTGGCGGCCGGACGGCAGCGGCTGCTGCGGGAGCAGGCCCGCCGCACCCGCCCGTACAGGGTGCGGGTCAGCCGGCGGTACGCCGTGGCCGGGGCGGTGGCCGCGATCACGGTGGTCGCGGTGATCGGCACGCAGGTGCTCGGCGGCACCGAGGGCGTCCAGCCGGGCGCCGGACCGGGCTACACCCTCGAGTTGGGCAGCGCGAAGGCCCTGCTGAACGACGCCGCGGACGTGATCGAGGCCGGCCCCGCGGTCACCGCCCACGACGGGCAGTGGATCTACACGAAGACCGTCGAGACGAACGTCACGGACGACGAGAAGCCCGGTCCGCAGACCAGCGAGAACTGGACGAAGTACGCCGATCCGAAGATGGAGGACGGCCGGGCCGGCGACGACCACTCGCCGAGGGAGGAGTACGAGTTCCTCAAGAGCCTCCCGGACGACCCGGCGAAGGTACGGGCGAAGGCACGCGCCTTCTTCTACGCCACCGACGCCTCCGAGACCCGTACGGAACACGAGTACCGGGCGCTCACCGCGGTCCTCAGCCGCGCTTACGTCTACGACCCCGAAGGGCTCGCGAAGATCTACCGGGCGCTGGCCACCATCCCCGGAATCCGGGCCAAGCAGGTCCAGGACGCGGCCGGGCGTGACGCCGTCGCGCTGTATCTGGGGAGCAGCGGGAACGAGACGCTGATCGACCCGAGCACCTGCCTCTACTCCGGATTCCGCTTCGTGGCAGGGAGTGCCGGCTACGAGCCGGATCTGAAGAAGGGTGACGTGATCATCAACGGCGCCCGTCTCTCCCTGGCGGTGGTGGACAAGGAGGGCGATCGGCCCTGAACCGTCCGGTGCGCCCGGCACGTGAGATGCCGGGCGCACCGGTTCGCCCGCGCGGGCCCCGCCAAGTTAGGTTTCCCCTATGACCGACACGACTGCACCCCGCACCACCGGCGCCGTTGCCGCCGGGCTTGCCACCGTCGCCGCCGACGGCACTGTCCTCGACACCTGGTTCCCCGCCCCCGAGCTCTCCGTCGAGCCCGGCCCGGCCGGCACCGAGCGGCTGTCCGCCGAGCGTGCCGTGGAGCTGCTCGGCGAGGGCGCCGCGAAGGCCATCGGGCCCGACGCCCGCCGAGGCGTCGAGGTGGTCGCGGTCCGTACGGTCATCGCATCGCTGGACGAGAAGCCGCTCGACGCGCACGACACCTACCTGCGCCTGCACCTGCTCTCGCACCGCCTCGTACAGCCGCACGGCCAGAGCCTGGACGGCATCTTCGGCCACCTCGCCAACGTCGCCTGGACCTCGCTCGGCCCGGTCGCGGTGGACGACGTGGAGAAGGTGCGTCTGAACGCCCGGGCGGAGGGCCTCCACCTGGCCGTCACGTCCATCGACAAGTTCCCGCGCATGACGGACTACGTCGCGCCGAAGGGCGTCCGCATCGCCGACGCCGACCGTGTCCGGCTCGGCGCGCACCTCGCCGCGGGCACCACCGTCATGCACGAGGGCTTCGTCAACTTCAACGCCGGCACGCTCGGCACCTCGATGGTCGAGGGCCGCATCTCGGCCGGCGTCGTGGTCGGCGACGGCTCCGACATCGGCGGCGGCGCGTCGACCATGGGCACGCTGTCCGGTGGCGGCAACGTCCGTATCACCATCGGCGAGCGCTGCCTGATCGGTGCGGAGGCGGGCGTCGGGATCGCACTCGGCGACGAGTGCGTCGTCGAGGCCGGTCTGTACGTCACGGCCGGCACCCGGGTGACCATGCCCGACGGGCAGATCGTCAAGGCCCGTGAGCTCTCCGGGGCTTCGAACATCCTGTTCCGCCGCAACTCGGTCTCCGGAACGGTTGAGGCGCGGCCGAACAACGCGGTGTGGGGCGGGCTGAACGAGGTTCTGCACAGCCACAACTGAGCGGCTTATGTGCGTTGCGCCGCCGCGAACTCCTCAAGTGTCGTGAAGTCGGTCTCGCGCAGGCCCAGTCGGGGGCTGACGTGGTGGAGCAGCGCGGGCCCGGCGTGGTGGGCGGTGACGTACGTGTCGTCGGCCGGGCTCTGTTCGTCGTCCACCCAGGCGAACGGGCGGCCGTCCGCGTACGCCACGATCCGCTCGGTCTTCCAGTGCACTCCGTCGGGCCGGTCGGCGAACAGGGCGCCGGTGAAGTCGACGTACGGGAGTTCGGGGAGGCCGATGACCGGGGCGATCCAGCGGTTGGCGGAGTCCATCCAGGTGGTCGCCCAGCACAACTCGTAGCCGAGGCCGAGGAGTTGGCGGCCGTGCTCGGGGTGCAGCCAGACGCGCAGGGGCCGGCCGGGGGTCAGGGCCACTCGGATCGTCGTATAGCCCTCGGGACGCCGCTCCGGCTGGGCCGCGTACGGATTGAGAGGGCCGTCGACGTCGAGGAACAGCAGGGGTCGGCTCACCAGGACACCGTAGGGGAGGCGGGCGCGGTCCCGGCCGTGGACCGCCTCCTGAACGTGCCCGACGCTCACCCCTCCGTGGAGTGCTGCCGCTCCACCCCATGATCACGTATGGGTTGCTCAGCGTGACCTCGGGGCGGTTTCGGCAGATGAACGGGTGCACGCGGAATCCGATCAGAAGCCGAACCGATGAGACGAGGGGTCGAACGATGACGAACGAGTGGGCGAGGGCCACAGCCCGTCCGCTGACCGGAATGCTGGCCGTGGCGGCACTGTGCTCCCTGTCGGCCGGAACCGCGCACGCCGACGAGACCAACACCGGCTCGCACAACGGCCCGCGGATCGGGCTGGTCAACACAGGCCAGATCGACGACCCGATGGAGGACGTGCTGGAGCACTTCCTGCTGTTCGGCGACGGGTATGTGTGGGACTGACGCGGCTTGATGCACCGGGCCGGGGCCCGTACCGCGCACGGACGCGGTACGGGCCCCGGCCCATTTACGGTGTGGCGACGATTTTTTTCACCACAGGTGGCATAGCGGGACGCCGCCGCCCGCGTCACAAGGGGCACAGGGACGGTGCACAGGTGCCGTCGGGGAAGAGACGGCGACGATGGATGGTGCAGGGCAGAAGAGTTTTCGGGAGTTCGTGGAGAACCGGTCGTCGGCGTTGCTGAAGACGGCTGTGCTGCTCAGCGGCGGGGACCGGCACGCCGGTGAGGACCTGTTGCAGAGCGCGCTGGCCAAGGCGGCCGGGCGGTGGCAGCGGATCGACGAGCCCGAGGCGTATGTACGGCGGATTCTCTACCGTCAGCAGGTCAGCCGCTGGCGACTGAAGTGGCGCGGACGTGAGGTCACCGTCGCCGAGCCGCCCGAGGCGGGACTGCCCGGCTCCGACGCCGCGGCCGCCGCCGAGCTGCGCGTCGTGATGCGCCATGCGCTGTCCCGGCTCACCGCCCGCCAGCGCACCGTGCTCGTGCTGCGCTACTTCGAGGACCTGCCCGAGGCCGACGTGGCGCGTCTGCTGGGCTGCTCGGTGGGCACCGTACGGTCCACCACCCACCGCTCCCTCGCCCGCCTGCGCACCCTCGCGCCCGAACTCGCCGCCCTCGGGCCGGCCGCCGCCGAACAGCCGCAGCCGTCCCGTGACTATGCGCCCGTGGAGGTGCGTCCGTGAACGTCGAGGAACTCGTGCGCGACTCGTTCCAGGAGCAGGCCGCCGAACAGGCCCCGGCGGGGCCGGGGTTCGCCGACCGGGTGCTCACCGCCCGGCGGCGCCGCCGTACCCGCACGATCGCGTCCGTCGCCGCGGCCACCGCCGCCGTGGTGGCGATCGCCGTCGGCGTGCCGCTGCTGGACTCCGGGAAGAAGGACGTGCGGCCCGCGAATGTCCTGAACCAGGACGGCATCCACGCTCACCCCGACCAGTCGCCGCCGCGCGACCTGATCGGGGCCGGGGACGCGGTGCTGGCGGCGTACTACACGGTGAAGCTTCAGCCGCAGACCGACCAGCAGGCCGTCTCCGCGCGCACCTACTGGCTGCTCGATGCGAAGACCGGGAGGTATGAGAAGGACACCCGATGGTCCTTCGTCGCGGTCGCTCCCGGCATGAAGACCGCCGCCGTGCTGGAGCGGAACCTGCCCGCGCACCGGGTCGGCCTGCTCGACCTCGCGACGGGGGAGGTCGAGCGGTGGATCCCGTTCGAGCAGGGCGTCGGTGGGCTCGCGTTCTCGTACGACGGCAGCAAACTCGTCGCGACGACCTACGACGAGAACCCCGATCTGCGGGTCAAAGAGAAGGTGCTCGGCAAGGACGGCCAGGAAGAGTGGGTGTGGGGAGCCACGTTCGGCGACTCCAGCCGGTCCGGCTTCCTCGTCCTCGATCTGGCCGGGGGCGGGGGTGGCTTCTGGAGGAAGGTCGAGCCCGACCGCAACCTCAACCCCCGCCAGGACTTCGCTTTCAGCCGCGACGGCGACCTGGTGTACTCGCAGGTCATCGGCGAACGGGACGGGATGCAGCAGTTCTACGACCTGGGCGGCAAGGTTGCCGCACCCGCGAACGAGAAGTACCTGCGCTCCGACGTCCCCGCTCGGCTGTCCCCGAACGGCAAGCTCGCCGCCCTCGGACTGGCGAAGGAGGTCGCCGGCAACCCCGCCAAGGGCTACTCGTCGATCCGTGATCCCCGTACGGGAAAGGAGATCACCAAGGTCCGCAGCGGTCACCTGCTCGCCTGGGTCGACGACACGCACCTCATCGGCTGGGAACGGGTCACGAGCCTGGAGGAGGAGTACCGGCCCCAGCTCGTGCTGGTCACGATCGGCAGCGACAAGGTCGTACCGCTGAGTGGCATCCGTGAGCCGACCAGCAAGAGCGCCGATCAAGAGGAGTGGGAGCCCATCTTCGCTCGCCGCTGATCAGCTCGCGATGAACTCCTCGTACGCCGCCCGCAGCCCGTCGACCGCCTCGCGGCCGGCGGGCCGCAGCGGTGACCGGACCGGGCCCGCGGGCAGCCCCAGCACGCCGAGGAGCGCCTTCGCGGTGACCGTGCCGGGGAGGCCGGAGGACATCATCAACTCGATCAGAGGGACGGCTCGTTGCTGGAGGCGGGCCGCCCCGGCCGTGTCGCCCGCCTCGAACGCGTCGAGGATCGCCCGGAACTGACGGGGCGCCGCATTCGCGACCGTACTGATGTATCCGCAGCCGCCGATCGCGCGCATCGCGAGGACGTACTCGTCGCAGCCCGTGTAGTACGCCAACTCCGTGCGGGCCAGCACCTTCTGGGTGCCCAGGAGGTCGTACGCGCAGTCCTTGACCGCCACGATCCTCGGGTGCTCGGCGAGCCGGATCATGGTGTCCGGCTCGATGCGGGTGCCGGTGCGGCCCGGGATGTCGTAGAGCGCGAGCGGTAGCCCGGAGGCGTCCGCGATCTCCCGGAAGTGTGCCTCGACCGCGTCCTGCGGAGGCCTGCTGTAGTACGGAGTGACCACCAACAGCCCGTCCGCGCCCGCCTTTTCGGCCTCCAGGGCCAGCTCGACGGTGTGCCGGGTGTCGGCGGTGCCGACGCCCGCCACGATGGAGGCCCGGTCGCCGACCGCCTCGCGGACCGCCCGCACCAGCGCGGACTTCTCCGCGTCCGTCGTGGTCGGCGACTCACCCGTGGTCCCGGACAGGACCAGCCCGTCGCAGCCCTCGGAGACCAGCCGCTCCGCGAGCAGCCGTGCCCCGTCGAGGTCCAGGGCACCCTCCTCGGTGAAGGGCGTGATCATGGCGCAGAGGGCGCGGCCGAAGGGGGGAGTGTCGTGAGGTGAGGCGGTCATGGGAGTAGTGTCGGCCTCCTGATCGTGAAGCTCCACTTAATTCTTCTACGAGGTATTGGCAACGGATGCTAAGCGGTTGGCGGGCGGCCCTCGCGAGGCACTAGTGCCAACCCGGGCCCCTATGGGTCACCATGGCGAGGACGGAAGTCGACGGCAGATCGCGGGAGGCGTCATGAGGCTCGGCAAGGCACTCGCCACCGGAGTCGCGGAAGAGAAGGCTCACGCGCAGGACGAGGAACTCCAACTTCCCGAGGACATCCAGGAGTTGGAGGCGTCCGCGCCCGAAGAGGTTCCGGCCGCCCGATGAGGCTGCGGCTCCCCGAGGAACGCCCGACGGAGCCGCCGACCGGATACAAGATCGCCCACCCGGTGCTGTCCCAGGACGGCACCCGGGCCGGGTTCACCGGCGTCTCGCTGGGCGGCGCACTGCCGTACGGAGTGCTGGACGAGGCGGGCTGCGTCTACGGGCGGCGGCACCGGTCGCCGCACCGACGCTGCGACTGCGGTTTCCACTGCGTGCATGAACGGGCCACGGCCGAGGCGCTGTTGTGCACGGCCGAACACCGGGCGGCCGTCCTCCTCGAAGTCTCCGTCCTGGGTTCCTACATCCGTTTCGAACGCGGCTTCCGCTACGCCCGCCAGCGGGTGCGGACCGCGACCGTCGGCCCGTGCGCGTGCGGCGCCGTGGCGGGCGCGCTGGCCGACGCGGGCTGGGGCAGGCCCGGTTGGCGCGCCCTGGCGGCGGCGTGTGCGGGATGCGTACGCGGTCGTACGTCGCTGTCGCTCGCTTCTTTCGCGCGGTTGGCCGGGGAGGGGCTGCGGGTCCGGGCCTCCGGCGGAGGCGGCGTGGGAGAGGCGGCCGTGACCGTCGCCGGCCTCGGCGTGTCCGAGCTGGTTGCCGAGGCGGCGCTGCTTCAGGCCCGACTCGACTGGTTCCAGAGCCAGTTGGCCCGTCTGGATGAGCGCGGGACGCAGGCGGGCTGATCGCTCACCCGGCGGAGGGTCGACCGGGCGAGGCATTCATATCGGTTCGAACTGGTGTTCGGTACAGGCGTCCCGTCGACTCCATAACCGACAACTCAAGCCGTCTGGACAAAAAAAGTTTTCGGTGAGACGGTGGAGTCATGTTGGACGTGACCGTGATCGAGGACGCAGAGGCCGCCGCCGTCTCGCTGGACCCGATAAGGGCCAGGCTGCTGGCGGAGCTGGCCGCAGGGCCCGCTTCGGCCGCCATGCTGGCCGGCAAGGTCGGGCTGCCCCGGCAGAAGGTGAACTACCACCTCAAGACGCTGGAGCGGCACGGTCTTGTCGAGCTGGCGGGCGAGCGCCGCAAGGGCAATGTCACCGAGCGGCTGATGCGCGCGACCGCCGCGTCGTACGTCATCTCGCCGCTCGCGCTGGCCGCCGTACGGCCCGATCCGGACCGCTTCCGGGACCAGCTGTCCGCCCGCTGGCTGCTCGCGCTCGGCGCCCGGCTGGTGGGGGACGTCGGTTCGCTGATCACCGGCGCGGCGAAGGCCCGCAAGGGGCTCGCCACGTACGCGCTCGACGGCGAGGTGACGTTCGGCTCGGCAGCCGACCGCGCCGCGTTCATCGAGGAGCTGACGGCGGGTGTCAGCGGGCTGATCCGCAAGTACGACGCCCCCGACGCCGAGGGCGGCCGGAGCCACCGGATCGTCGTCGCGGTTCATCCCACGGTTCGCCCCAAGGCCGAACAGGGGACCCCAGCAGCCGAATTGCCCATCAGCACCGACGTCAGTACCGAGGAGTGACCACCATGTCCAAGGAATTCGAGAGCGCCCACGAGATCGAGGTCGACGCCACGCCGGAGCAGGTGTGGGAGGCGATCACCGAAGGCGTCGGCGGCTGGCTGTGGCCGATGGAGGCGCCCGAGCCTCGCGAGGGGGGTAGCGGCCCCTTCGGGTCCACGATCACGGTCTGGGACCCGCCGCACCGCTACACGAACCGCGTCCAGGACGTCGAAGGCATCTCCGAGCAGACCCTCAACCAGCTCGACTACACCATCGAGCCGCGCGAGGGCGGCCGCCGAGCCTGGGTGCGCTATGTGCACAGCGGCATCTTCGTCGACGACTGGGACAACCAGTACGACGGTGCGAACAAGCACAACGCCTTCTACCTGCACACCATGGGCGAGTACGTCACGCACTTCCGTGGCCGCCCGCTCACGTTCGCCATGTTCGACGGACCCGAGGCGTCCAAGGCCTCCGACTCCTTCGTCGCCGTCGGGCGTGCGCTCGGCCTCGCGGACGACACCGCCGAGGGTGCGCGTGTGCAGGCCCGCGGGCCCGAGGGCGAGCTCCTCGACGCCGTACTCGACTACCGCAACCCGTACTTCATCGGACTGCGCACCGACGACGCCCTCATCCGCTTCTTCGGACGCAACCACTGGGGCGCGCCGGTGGGCATCAGCGTCCACGACTTCGCGCCCGACGCCGACGGCAAGCGCAACGAAGCCGCCTGGCAGGGCTGGCTGAACGGTGTCTTCGCCGCGTGAACCCGGGCCCTGATCCCGGGCATGGGACGAGCCCGGCCCCCCGGACGACGGGGCCGGGCTCATCCGTACACAGGGTTACGGCTTGAACCGCAGCACCTGCGGGTCGTGGTCGCTGATCTGGTCGTTGAACTCCGAGTTGATGTGCACGCTGTCGTACTCGAAGTCGCAGCCCTTGTAGATCGAGGGGCTGACCAGGATCTGGTCCAGGACCTGGCTGTTGCCCTGGTAGTCGTACGTGTAACGCTCGCTCTTGGGCAGCGACTTGATCGCCGACCAGAGCGCGCCGTCGTCCTCCAGGAGCTTCGTCGTGCCGGAGAACTCGAAGTCGTTGATGTCGCCGAGAGTGACGACGTCCGCGTTCTTCTGAGTCGCGAGGATCTCCTTGACGAAGGTGTTCACCGCGGTTGCCTGGAGGTGACGCTGGGTCTCCGAGCTGCGCGCCGGCGGCTGGTACTGCGAGGTCAGACCCTGGTCGCCGCCCTTCGACGCGAAGTGGTTGGCGATCACGAAGACCGTCTTGCCGCGGAAGACGAACTCGCCCGCGAGCGGCTTGCGGCTGGTCGTCCAGGCCGTGTTGGCCGGGTCGATGCGGCCGGGGGAGGCCGTGAGGGCTGCCTTGCCGTTCACCTTCGTGACGCCCACGGCGGTCGTCGTGTCGCCGCCCGCGCGGTCCGTGAAGGAGACCCGCTCGGGGTTGAACAGGAACACCTGGCGGATGTTGCCGCCGGGCTCGCCGCCGTCCTTGTTGTTCTCCGGGTCGATGGAGCGCCAGTCGTACGCCGGGCCGCCCGCCGCGACGATCGCGTCGATCAGCTTCTGTACGGTCTGGTCGGCGGCGACCGTGCCGTCGTTGGTGGCGCCGTTGTTGTCCTGGATCTCCTCCAGGGACAGGATGTCGGGCGACCTCAGGTTGTTCACGATCGCGGACGCGTGGGCCGCGAAGGACGCGTCACCCGGGTCCAGGTTCTCGACGTTGTACGTCGCCACGGCCAGCTCGCTCCGCGACTGCTTCTGCGTCGTCTCGCGCTCCAGGCCGCCTGCCTCCAGGGCGCCGATCTGGTTGGCGACGAGGGTGTAACCGCCGAACTGGTTGTAGTCGAGCGGGCCCGCGGTGGTGCCCGTGAGCTCGTCGCCCACGTTCGCGGTCGGGAAGTCGGCGGTCGCACCGAGCGACTGGATCTGCAGGCGTCCGGTGTTCTGCGAGGTGTACGAGCCGTACACCGTACCGCCGCGGCGGTTGGCGTTCTCGTGCGGCTTCACCGTGACCCACAGCTCGGTGTACGGGTCGGTCGCGGTGACCACGCGGGCGTCGGAGACCTGGACGCTCATGCCCTCCAGGGACTCGTAGTAGTCCAGGGCGTACTTCTTCGGCTCCAGGGCGAGGCCGTTGACCGAGCCGCCCGCCGCCGTGTCACCCGCTGCGGTGTAGACGCCCGGGACCGACTTGGCGTTCACGACCGTCGCGGCCGGGACGGCGTTCCCGCTGGAGAGCACGGTCACCACCGGCTTGGTGATCTCCGTGATCGTCTGGTTGCCGGACGAGGAGCCGCCCGGGACGTACTCCGAGATCGTGCCCGACACCGTGACCGAGTCGCCGAGGGCGACCTTCGGGACGGAGCTCGTGAAGACGAAGACGCCCTCGCTGGTGGCCGGGTTGTCGTCCGCGTTCGGGTCCTGGATCCAGAAACCGCGCGACGAGCCGTAGGTGCGCACGCCGGTGACGATGCCCGCCACGTCCGTGACCGCCTGGCCCGCGTACGGGGAGATCCGGGTGGTGCCCTGGATGTCGCGAATGTGAATGGTGTCCGCGTGGGCCGGTGTGGTGAGCACAACGGCGGAGACGGTGGAACAGACCGCGGCGACGGTCAGCGCGCCTATGCGCGCGGTTCTCTTGCTCGGCAAGGGAATCCCTCCGGGGACGTACTTGGGCGCCGGGACGAGGGTGGAGCGGTGGGGGAGCGCGGGCCTGCGTGGGGCTGGTGACGCGCGTAGAAGCAGGTGTGGCTGGCGACCGTCGTACTTCTACGCGCGTCAATCTCGTGCGTGGGCGGGGGAGTTGTCAAGGTTTCAGCGGTGTACGGCGCCTGTCAGGGACATGAACCGGGCGGCATGG
Organism: Streptomyces sp. NBC_00554; assembly: GCF_041431135.1. NCBI lineage: Bacteria > Bacillati > Actinomycetota > Actinomycetes > Kitasatosporales > Streptomycetaceae > Streptomyces > Streptomyces sp. NBC_00554. Next base: position 7,771,535 of record NZ_CP107799.1, read on the forward strand.
GTGGAAATCCGTCTAGGCTGAGCCGTTGGTGCGGCGCTTGTGCTGCCGGTGTTGCTTGGATGGCTTGCGCCGGTTCCGTTGCGCGGTGGCATCGCCTGCTCGCGCAGCCGGGTCGGCATTGCTTGCCCGCGCCGCCTGCCCGCACCGTATGTCCTGCTTGTCCGGAGGAGAACCCAGCTGATGTCAGACAGCTCCCCCTTGCCGCCGGTGCGGCTGCACTCCGAAGCGGAGCTGGCGCGAGACGCACTCGCCGCGCCGCTGCTCTCCCGCGCCGCACGCCTGGCCCGCTGGGCCGGTCCGGACACCCGGGTCGGCGCGGGCGGCGAACTCGCCGAGGAACAGCTTCCGGAGGCCGCGGCCGAACTAGGTCTCGACGGCGACGAAGCGGCCGCGTACGCCAGTGAGGCCTGGCGGGTGGCCGTGGACATCGGACTCATCGAGATCGTGGACGAGGAGGAGGGCACGGTCACCGCGGGCGAGGACCTCGCGCTGCTCACCTCCGGGGCGCCACAGGACGTCCTCGGCGTGTGGCTGGGCGCGCTGGACACGGTGCTGGCCGACGCCAGCGTGCCCGACCTCGACGATCTCGTCGGCGCGATGGAGGACGGCGGGGAGGTCGACCTCTCCTCCCTGGACTGGGATCCGGAGGCGGAGGCCGAGTTCCTCGACGGGGTGCTCGGCAACCTGTACCTGCTCACCGTGGGCGAGGAGGGGCCCGACGAGGGTCCGGTGCCGCTGCCCGCCCTCGCCGCGTCGATGATCGTGCCCGACGACATGGGGGAGCCGACCAACGACGTCCTGGAGCAGGTGTCGGACGCGATGATGCGGCTCGACGACCAGTTCCGGCTCCTGGAGCCCATCGGGATCGTCGACTTCCAGCCGGTCGACGAGGCGCTGATGGCGGAACCCGACGAGGAGTCCGCGGAGCCGGCGGCCTTCGACGACACGGATGTCACGCGGTACGGGATGGTACGGCTGACTCCGCTCGGCCTGTACGGGATCCGGGCGCGGCTCCTCGAGGCGGGGATCTCCGCCCCCGCGGTCGGGGACCTGGCCGACAAGGGGGCCGACGCGCTCCTCGACGGCACCTCCGCCTTCCCGCCGGCCGCGGCACAGGCTGAGACCGAGCAGTGGCTCGCCAGGCGTGAACCCCTGCCTGCCGCACGGGAGTTGCTGGCCGCGGCCCGTGGAGCGGACGCCGGGGCGCCGCTGCGCCGCCTCCGCTGTCAGCAGGCGCTCTCCCTCGTCGGCACGGAGGCGGAGCCGGCCCTCCGGGAAGTCCTCGACGACGCCGAACTGGGCGGGCTCGCGCGGGTCTGGCTGAGCGAGCACGGGGCGGCCGACGTGCCCGTTCCGTCCGAGGCGCTGGTCTTCTGGCTCACCATCGACACCCTGGCCGCCCAGCTCGCGGCCGAGGGCAACTCGGCCGAACTGCAAGCCCTCGTGGAGGGTCTCGCCCAGCAGCACAGCGGCTTCTTCGCCGCGGCCTGGCGGGTCGAGCACCCGGCCACGCCGGACGTGCTGGAGGCGATGGGACGGCTGCACCCGGACAAGAAGGTGGCCAAGGAGGCTCGCAAGGCGGCGTTCAAGGCGCGGTCGCAGCAAGGGGGTTGAGGGCGGCGCGGGTTGCGGGCGCGCCGCCGCGGCGGGGGCAAGGTTTGCCCCCGCCGCTCTATGCGTCAGGTCAATCCGTAGTGCGTGATGCGTCAGCCGTCAGGGCCGTCAGCCGTCGTACGGCAGCCGTCATCCGTCAGCACTGGTAGCGCGTCGTGTGCTTGAACGACGATGACGCGCCGTCGAAGCCGTACGTGCCGCGGTAGGCCGACGGGTTCTGGAACTCGCCGACGATGGTGATGGTCGTGGCACAGGAGCCCTGGCCCGTGCGCTTCGCGTCGAGGCGAATCGTTTCGCCTATGAAGCCGCCGGTCAGGTCCCAAGGAGCGCCGCAGATGCCGGAGGAGATCTTGCCGCCGGTCACCACGTGCGGGTACGTGTTGGGGTTGTACTGCACCTCGATGGCGAAGGTGACCGCCCCGTTGTGCAGCTCCAGCTTGGCGTCCGTGGAGACCGCCTCGGCGGACAGATCGCGCTGCGCGGCGAACGCCTCGTCGCGCGTCTTGACCTCCGCGCCCTGCGCGTTGTGGAAGCGGCGTTCGGAGCCGGCCTGGCTCTTCGACCGCTTTGCCTGCGTGGTCATGTGAATTCCCTCTTCCCGAACGGGTACTGAGTGACCGTCAGGCCAGCTGCTCGGCGATTTCCACCCGAAGCAGCGCACGGACGTTCTCGATGTGGTTGGTCACGGTCACGACCGAGGAGCCCGCGAACAGCAGCCCGAGCGCGACGTTGTCGAGGGAGGTCACCAGCGAACCGGAGTCGCCGCCCGCCGAGATGTTCGTCGTGAGGATCTGGTCCCTGAAGCGGGCCGTCCCCGCCGTGCCGTAGTTGACGTCGATCGTCGCGTCGACCGCCATGATCCGGCCGAAGCTGAGGTTCGTCGTACGGCCGGTCTTCTTCACCAGGTCGCCGACCGCCACATTGGACTTGCGGCGCCAGGCGCGCGGCGCACCGCTGAAGTACTGCTCACGGGTGGCGTCCTGGAACTCCACCGAGGCGAGCGCGCAGTCCACCACGTTGCTGTGGCGCTCCAGCGGGATCTGCGGTGCGAACTGGATCGGGATGAACCGGTCCAGAGTCCCGATGCCGTCCGCCGGGTCCGTGCCGCCGTCGAACACTCCGGGCTGCAGGATCGCGCTGCCCAGCTGTGCCCGGTTGGAGTCGGCCAGCACGTGGTTGTTGGACAGGATGTAGAACTTCGCCGGTGTGCCGAGCCCGGGACCCGGCGGGTCCACGGAGGCGCCCGGCAGGAAGTCGTACACCACGCTGCCCAGCGTGCCCGCCGTCACCCGTACGTTCCCGACCGAGAAACCGGAAGGGGCCGGGCGCATACGGCGCTTGAGGAGCTGCGGCTCGAACGTGCCGAGTCCGCCGAGCTCTTCCATCAACGGCTGCGAGAGGCCCGCGAGTTGCTCGGCCCTGCTGCCGTCGGGCTGGTAGGAGGCACCGCGGTCCTCGGAGCGGCCCGAGCCCCTGCGCTGCTGCTGACGCTGCGCGGCGACATGGCCGACCGCGACGACGTCGGTGGGGGTACCGTCGTCCATCTGGGCGGGGACGACGTCCCGCTCCGGGAGCTGGGACTCCGGAACCTTCTGGGTCACGAACACCAGCACGGCTGCCTCGCCCGTGGGCTGTCCGTCGATCCACTTCACGCCGTGGCCGAAGCCGACGACGTTGGCCAGCGGCGACTGCGGCCGCAGGAAGTCAGACATTGCTTGCTGGCGGGAGCTGTCACTCAGCTGACCACCAGTCGGTCCTCGCATCATTTCGGGCTGGCTCACGCCAGACCACCTCTTCGATTTCGGCTCTGGGTTCCTTACGGGCCGCGGCGCGGTTGCTCAGCGCTCAGGGCTCACAAGTTCTCTTCCTGAGCGTTCACTTCACCGATCGCGAGCACGCGCACCGGTACGCCGTCGAGCTCGTCCGGAACCACGTCTTCTTGAAGGAGCCGGTCACGGGGCACTTTCCGGGTGACGAAGACGATGATCACGTCCTGTCCCGAGTGCTCGTCCCTCCCGGTGCCGACTCCGCTCACATTGGCCAGCTTCATGAGCCGGCCTTCGTGGAGGCGTCTTACCCGCTTCGCGTCCATCGGGCTTCGCCTCCCCTTCGGGTGGTGTGCTCTTCCTGTCTATGGCCGGGTGCATCCCGAGTCAAGGCATTCTGAAATGAATCACGAGTTTCATTATGATCCGTGCGTGTTGACCTTGTTTACGAAGATTATCCCGCCTCATGGTTTCGAATACAGGGGGTCGGACGGGTTCACAGAAGCGGGCCCTCTGAAGTACACCCCTGTTCAACTTCCGTTCAGGCGTGGGCGGGAGCGTGTGGCCGAAACCGAGGTCCGCCACCCCGCCCCCCACGACAGACCCACTCCACCGTCACAGGAGAAAACATGTCGCTCACCCGCAGGGACTTCGCCAGTAAATCCGCGGTCACCGGTGCCGGTGTCGTGCTGGCCGGCAGTGTCGGCGCCCTCGCCACCGCGCCGAACGCCCTCGCGTCCACCGAGACCGAGACCGACAGCGAGAGTGCGGACGCGGAATCGGCGGACCGGAAGCACGGCGTCGGCTACGGACCGCTGATCCCCGACCCGAAGGGCCTGCTCGCGCTGCCCGCCGGGTTCTCGTACCGCGTCATCACCTACAGCGGCAAGACCAAGCTGGAGTCGGGCGAGTCCACGCCGTCCAACCACGACGGCACGTCCACCTTCGACGGCCCGCGCGGCACCACCCTCCTCGTCAACAACCACGAGCTGGCCGGTCCCCGCGCCAACTGGCCCCACCCGGTGCCGCTCACCGAGGGCCTGGTCTACGACCCGGCCGCGGCCGGCGGCTGCACGGTCGTCGAGATCCGCCCCGGCGGCCAGGTCGCCGAATGGGTCGGCATCGCGGGCACCGCCACCAACTGCGCGGGCGGCAACACACCTTGGGGCACCTGGCTCACCTGCGAGGAGACCGAGGACAAGACCGGCACCAACGGCTTCACCAAGGACCACGGCTACGTCTTCGAGGTCGACCCCGAGGACCGCCGCCGCAACAAGAACCCCAAGCCCATCAAGGCGCTCGGCCGCTACGCCCACGAGGCCGTCGTCGTCGACCCCAAGCGCGGCCGCCTCTACCTCACCGAGGACGCCTCGGGCCCCAACGGTCTCCTGTACCGCTGGACGCCGCCGCAGGGCTTCGAGCACGGACACGGCCAGCTGGCCACGCTCGCCGACGACGCGGGCGCGTACCAGGCCTTCAAGTGCTTCGACTCCGGCGGCAAGTTCGTCGACGACCTCTCCCGCGCCACCAAGATCGGCACGGTGTACGGCGTGGACTGGGTCGACGTTCCCGACCGAGACGCCAAGACTGTCTCCGTCCGCAAGCAGTTCACCACCGGTCAGGTCACCCGCGCCCGCAAGCTCGAAGGCATGTGGTGGGGCGACGGCGGCGTGTACATCGTCTCCTCGTACGCCCGCACCGAGAGCCCCGGTCAGGCGCACGACGGCGCCGTCTGGTTCTACGACCCCAAGCGCCGCACCCTGACGCTGAAGGTCCTGATCGGCGTGAACCCCGACCCGTCCGTCGACGGCGCCTTCGACGGCCCCGACAACATCACCGTCTCCCCGTACGGCGGCCTGGTCATTGCCGAGGACGGCGAGGGCATCCAGCACCTGTTCGGCGCCACCGACAGCGGCCGTACGTACCCGATCGCACGCAACGAACTGAACATCGGCACCGAAGCGGAGCCGGAGTACAGCGAGTTCACCGGCGTCACGTTCTCGCCGGACGGCAAGACGCTGTTCGCCAACATTCAGGTGCCGGGAATCATGCTGGCCATCAAGGGTCCCTGGAAGCGCCAGAAGCGCGGCTAGTTAATTCGCTCGCTCGTCCCGCGGTACGCCTCTTACAGTGATGCATGTCCAGGTGCGAAGGCAGGACCTACTTCCACTGATACAGCCCGACTGGTCTGCCGCTCTTTATTTCTGCAGGTCAGAGGCCATGTTTTCTGGCTGAACAAAGTGCCCGGGTCGAATCCGGGTCGAAATTCGGGCCCGCGTATTGTCCGTCCTGTCTAACCTGCGGGTAGACAGGTCGGGCATATCGGGCGACCAGTTGGCGCGAGGTGTAGCCGGAGGCGGCGGGCAGCGAGTCGCGAAGCTCGGACGCGCTCGAAAGTATTGTCCGGCGTGTCCCCCGCGGGGCGGGCTGATATTAGCTGGGAGGGTTAGGGCCCGCGCTATTCAATGAGTGGTGTGCATCGTGAAGTTGCTGGCCACGGGTCTGGTGTGAGGGTCGGGAAAGCTACTCGCACTGGTCGTCGGCCGGTGTCCACGGCGAAGATCATCTGACATGTCGTTCGGAGCCGTCCTCGGTTTCTGCTGCGCCGACCGCTGTGCCGCTCTTACGATCCCGGGTCGGGCCGGGCCGGGAGAGCGTGCGAGGGTGGGGATGCGGGAGCTGGAGCGGATCACGGCTCGCCGCAGTGAACTGGACACGCTCGCTGCGCAGTTGGCCAAGCAGCTGCAGGAGGTCCAGGCCGAGAGGGAGGAGCTCGTGATCGCCGGGTCCTGAACCGGCTGGCCGAGCGGGACCGGGCCGCGGCGGAGGCCGCCGCGGCCGTCACCCCGACGCCCGCCCGGGAGGAGGCTGACCCGGACGAAGCTCGCCCGCGGCTGAAGAAGCCGAGTTCCATCGGCCGAGTTGGGCTACGAGGAGGACTCGGGACCGTCGGCGCCGAACTGCCAGTGTCGGGTCATCGAGCGGTGAGGACGTGCGCCCACGGCTCATCGATGTCGGCCAGACCTAGCACGGCCACCACGTTGTCGAGCATTCCGGCGCCGAACCAGCGCCGCACGGCCTCGTCGTCGCCCAGCAACTGCCGAACGGTGTCAACCTGCTTGGCGTAGCACCGGCGCACGGCCTGCTCCACCATCGGCTCACCGACGGCACAGTTCGCGTGCATGAGGAAACGCAGGATGTTCCGGTCCGCGACGAGCGCGGCGTAGGCGCCGCGCGCCGCGTCCAACGCCGCCTCGGGCGCCGGCCCGGCCCCACCCGACGCCGGCGAGTGAGCGACCAGCGTGTCGGTCATGACGACAGACACGTGGTCGACCACCGCCGCGAACAGTGCTTCCTTGTTCGGGTACAGGCGATAGAGATACGGCTGAGAGACGCCGACCCAGTCTGCGATCTCGTGCGTCGTCGTACCGTAGAAACCCTTTTGTGCGAAGCAGTCGACCGCGGCGGCCACGATGGCCCGACGTCGTTCGTCGCTCTTCGTGCTGGTACCGGCGGCAGGCATGGGCGTCAGTCAAACACGGCTCCCCTCAGCCTCCAAAAGCTACGCTGCGGTCGGAGCCGGACGGCACGTCGTGGGGCGTGAGCGCCTCGATCGCCACCAGCGGGTTCCAGTAGTCCAGGTAGTGGGTGATGCGCGCGTCGTCATCGGTCCGGACGACGGAGATGCACGTCTGCTCGTACGGCTTGCCGGTCGGCAGCGCCGTGCCCTTCGAGCGGAATTCGGCGATCACCAGACTCGGATCGACCGTCTCGTGGAACACCAGGTCGACGAACTCCACGTCAAAGGTCTCGGGAAAGTTGCTCATGTGCGCGCGCAGTGCGTCTCGCCCCGTTACCCGCTGGGGCACGCCGGCCGGCGCGTACGGGAACTCGAGCACCGCGTCCGGGGCGAACAACTTCACCCACTCCTCGGTGTGTCCGGCAGCGGTGAGGCGCAGGTGCTCGGCCACGGCGTGCTGGGCAGCGGCGCGGCGGGCGGCGTCGTTTTCCGTGACTGTCATTTTCACTCCTACGTTAGTGGTCGACCTATAACCTACCATGCCGTGTGCCGTTGTGCGGGTAGTCGAGCAGGAGGTGACACCAGGGGATCCCGGTCCGATTCACGCAGAGGATGGCGTCGGTCCCCGGGAGACTTCGCGGTTCGTCAGGACCAGCAGAGCCTCACCAGGGCGGTCGCCCACTTCGGGTCGGTGCGTAACTTGCCGAGTACGCGCCAGACACCTCACGTTGCCAACGTGTCCGGCAGCGGTGGCGAGTTCGGTGGGGAAAGCGGTGCGTTCGTCGAACAACTCGTGCTCCTGAAGACAGTGATAGAGCTGTCCGAGCATTCGATTGAACAGGTTCCGCCGGGCGGCGGCGTTCCAGTCGCCGTGTTCGTCGCGGCGTCGACGGTAGTGGGCCTTGGCCCCGGGTGATCCGTTCGGAGCGGCGAAGGCCCATAGGTAGCCGGCGTGGTTGAGCCGGTCGTTCTTCACCCAGCGGCGGGTGATGCTCGTCTTCTTGCCAGAGGCCCGGGTGAGAGGCGAGGAGCCTGCGTATGCCTTCAGCCCCCGGGTGTCGGCGAAGCGGGTGCGGTCGTCCCCGATCTCGGCGAGGATCCGGGCGGCGAGCTGGATGCCGAGCCCGGGAAAGCTCGTCAGGATGTCGGCGTCCGGGTGTTGAGGGAACGCTTCTTCCACCGCCTGGGCGAGTTGATCGGCGGCAGCGCAGGCGGCGTCGAGCTGCATCAGGAGGGCGAGCATCTGCTTGCCGAGGGCGTCCTCGATGAGCGGGGGCTGGTGGGCCCACTCGGCGCGGAAGACGTCGCGGAGCCGGTCGGCCTCGGCTGCAAGACCACGCTGGCGGCCGGCGCGCTTGAGGGTTGCCTGGAGCTGGCTGCGGGTCTGTCGTGCCGCCTTCGTCGGGGTCGGGGCGGTCTTGAGGAGTTCGCGTGCCTCGGGGCGGCACAGGCCGTTGGTCCAGGTAGCGAAGGCGTCCAGGGCGGCCGGGTAGTACTCCCGGAGCAGGGAGCGTAGTTGGTTGGCGAGCTGCTGCCGGTTCCACAGGGCGTCCTGCTGAGCACGGGCGAGGACGGCGATGGCGCGGCTAAGGTCGGAGTCGTCGGGCAAGGGACGGTGGGCGTGCATGTCGGTGCGCAGGATGTTCGCCAGGACGAGGGCGTCGCCGGGGTCGGACTTCTTGCGCGGGACACTGTGCCGGTCGCGGTAGCGGGCGGCGGCCAGCGGATTGATCGCGTACACCTTCCGCTTTCCGGTCCGCAGCACGGCGACGAGCAGGCCGCGGGAGGTCTCGATGGCCACAGGGATCGGGTTCTCCTCGGTGTCGCCGTGCTCGACGAGCAGCTCGAGCAGCAGCTTGTAGCCGACGGCGTCGTCGGTTATGTGCCGCTTGGCAACTAACGTGCCGGCGTCGTCGACCAGGGCGACGTCGTGGGTGCGTTCGGCCCAGTCGATTCCGCAGTAGATCAAGGCAGTTCCTTCCCGATGTGCTGATGTTTACGCTGGTCAGGAGCGCATACGGGCCACGCGTCGCACTAATCCCAGGCATCAACCGCCACTGCGGATGTGCCGCCACCTCACGAGCCGTTCGTGGCACCAGCGCACCCCACGGGCCTCGGTCTGCGCAGGAGCTCGAACGGCTCGGGCGTATCAAGAAGTCACCGCGGAGTGGGCTCACACCACCAACACCAACGAGTGGCCGAGGTGTTGGGTGTTGACGCTCGCGGGTGCTGGAAGTCACCGGTCTGGCGAGAGGCATCAAGGCCCGTTCTTCAGAAGGCATACGTCCAGCACCCGACTCGAACACCCAAGGAACGATGGGGCTCCCTCGGGTTGCCCTTGAAAAGGGATTAGTTCTTCAGGTGGGCGAAGCCGTGCTCGACCGGCGCCCGTACTGCGGCAAGGACCTTGTTGGACAGCTTCTGCCCGCGTGTCAGCGGCCGGTTCCGGGCGGCCTTGTAGCCGGTGATCACCGCCGGATCGGCGTCGGGACCGCTGTCGTCGAGCCCGACGAATCCCAGGTCGGCGATGGCTCCAAGGCCGGCCGCCCGCAGCCTGACGGTGAGCCGGTCGTGACGGCAGGCGGTGATCTCCGAGGTGCGTCCGGGCCGGGCCGCCGAGCCCCACAGCATGTCGACCCTTGTCGTTGGTGAGCGCGATCACGAGCAAGCCATGGTGTTTGTGCTTGCCGGAGTAGTTCTTCCGGTTCGCCGTATCGGTGCGCCGCCGGGTGCGGATCAGCGAGCCGACCAGCAGGACCACCCCGCCACCCGTTCGGGTGATCTTCTTCAGGGCGCGGTCCAGGCGCGGGGCGCGAGCGGCCAGCAGGCCGACGACCTCCGTGACCCACCGGGTCACGGTGGTGCGGTGTATCCCGTTGCCGCCGGCCAGGTCGCCCGGCCGCTGGTCACAGCGCAGCACCGCGAGCACGATGGCGGCGATCTTCCCCGCGGGCAGGGCCCGCCACCGCGAGCCGATCTTCTTCAGGTGGCCGCGTACCAGACTGGCGAGCCAGTTCAGGGTCGCACTCGACAGCGGCAGGCGTGCGGTGTAAACAAGGCCGTCAGGGCCCCCAGCGAGAGGGTTGTTTTCTTCACGCCAAACTCAACTGCCGCCGGGGACCCGCCGGTTACGGTCCTTAAGGCACCCGCCGGCGGCGTGGCTACGAGCGTGCGGTGAACTTCCCGTCGGGGCGTTTGTGCAGCCAGCCGCGATCGGCGAGCTTAGTCATCTTCGCCCGCAGCGGCTCCAGCTTGCCGCGCACCGAGGCGTTCAGACCCAGCCGCTCGCCGACCGCCCTGACCTGCACCGGGCCGTCGGCCTCCCGCACGATCGCCAGGATCTTGCGGTAGTCGCCGGGCAGCGCGCCCTCCTCGGCCGCGTCGCTGCGGTGCGGGATGAGCAGGACTGCCCGCCCGGCCACCTTCGCCGATACCGGAGCGACAGCCTCGGCGTCGGCCTGGACCTGCTCGGCCAGCCGGTTCAACACCCGCTCCGCGATCGCCAGTTCGTCCCGCTCGACCTGGACCTCCTGAAGCTGCTTGGTCAACTCCTCGGCGAGGGCATCCAGTTCGCTCCGGCGGGCGGTGATCCACTGCCGCTCCTGCATCCCGGGCCCTCCCGCGATCTCGTGGCGTGCCGACCTGCCGACGGATCGTAGGCGGGGGCAAGTCGCGAGCGCAGCCGAACCAGGCATCCCACCGGAACCGGACCACCCAATGATCTACACCAAGGTCATCGGCCGCCGACCGGCGCGAGTACCCCACTCGTCATTCACACCAGACCCGCGACCTGCGACTTCACGATGCACACCGCTCAATGCGCTGGCGCTCATCCCGTCAGGGGCGACGGCGATGTAGGAGTGGCTGGCGAGCTTCTGATCGTCCTTGAGTGTGCGCAGCGCAGACTGATGGGCGTGTCCATCGTGGGCGAAGGCAAAGGTGATCCGGGCGCTTCCATCGCTTTTGAGGAGGCGCCGCAGGATCGTGATGTGGTCAGTGCCGAAGGGGGTGCCGCAGGTGGCGACGGCTGTGGGGATACCTGCCAGGTGGCAGGCCATGACGTCGGTGTAGCCCTCGACGATGATGGCGCGGTTGGTCTTGGCGATGTTCTTCTTCGCAAGGTCGATGCCAAACAGCGCCTGGGACTTCATGTAGATCGGGGTGTCGGGGGTGTTGATGTACTTGGGGCCCGTATCGGCCTCGTAGAGCTTGCGGGCGCCGAAGCCGACGACCTCGCCACCGATGTTGCGGATGGGCCACATCAGGCGGCCGCGGAAGCGGTCGATGGGGCCGCGGCGGCCCTCCTGGGCAAGGCCGGAGAGCAGGAGCTCCTTGTCAGTGAAGCCCTTGCCGCGCAGGTAGCGGGTGAGGTGGTCCCAGCCTTGAGGGCTGTAGCCGACGGAGAACTGCTCGGCAGCGGCTTGGTCGATACCGCGCTCGGCGAGGAATGTGCGGCCGATAGCGGCCTCGATGGTGGTGTTGAGCTGTGTGAAGTAGAACTGCGCTGCCGCTCTGTGTGCTTCGACCAGGCGGATGCGCTCAACGTGCTGGCGGTCACGGTGGCCTGCATCAGCGCGCAGCGTGATACCGCCGCGTGAAGCCAGCCGGTCCACGGCTTCGCCGAAGGAGAGGTGCTCCATCCTCATGATGAAGTCCAGTGCATCGCCGCCGAACTGGCACTCGAAGCAGTGGTAGACACCCTTATCGCTGTTCACGCTGAGCTGCCCGCTGCTCCCTTCGCAGAAAGGGCAAATCCCCCGGAATTCGCGCCCAGACTTGCGCAGCGGCACGTACTCGGTGATCACATCCTTCAGCGGCACTGCTGCCTTGAGCGCTGCAATGTCCCTTCTGCCTATGACAGGTTGCGCCTCACCACGGGAGGCAGGTCGGGCCAGCCCGTTCCGGCCTGCCAGGCTAAGGGCTTGCAGGGGATCAAGGTGTTGCTTCCCGTTCTGAGTCTCGTTGGTGTGGTATGCGCATCCGGGATGAGACTCGTGACCAACTCGCCGTGAAGTTCGCGGTGTTGCTCCCACATCTGGACGAGCGGCAGCGGCGGCTGTTGATGGCCGCGGAGGCCCGGAGCCTGGGGCACGGCGGTGTCCGGGCCGTGGCACAGGCTGCTGCGGTGAGTGAGACGACGGTCCGCAAGGGTGTGTTCGAACTCGAGGCCGGTGAGGGGCCTCTGGGGCGGGTGCGGCGTCCGGGCGGGGGCCGCAAGCGGGTCGCGGACCTGAATCCGGGGCTGCGGCCGGCGCTGCTGGCGCTGGTCGAGTCGGATGTGCGGGGTGATCCGATGTCGCCGCTGCGGTGGACGGTGAAGTCCACGCGCACGCTTGCGCAGGAGCTGACCCGGGCCGGGCACCGCGTCAGTGCCGACACCGTCGCCGGCCTGCTGCGGGAGGAAGGCTTCAGCCTGCAGGCCAACGCCAAGACCATCGAGGGCAGCCAGCACCCGGACCGGGATGCCCAGTTCCGCTATCTCAACGAGCAGGCCCGCGAGCACCGGGACACTGGCCAGCCGGTCATCAGCGTGGACACCAAGAAGAAGGAGCTCGTCGGCGAGTTCAAGAACAACGGCCGCCAGTGGCGGCCGACGGGTGAGCCGGTGCCGGTGAACGTGCATGACTTCGCCGACCCGCAACTGGGCAAGGCCGCCCCCTACGGGATCTACGATCTGGCGGCGGACACCGGCTGGGTGAACGTCGGCACCGATCACGACACCGCCGCGTTCGCGGTCGAGTCGATCCGCCGCTGGTGGCACGGCCAGGGCCGGCCTGCCTACCCGCAGGCGGCACGGCTGCTGATCACCGCCGACGCGGGAGGCTCCAACGGCTACCGCACCCGGGCCTGGAAACTCCAACTGGCCCAGCTCGCCGCCGAAACGGGACTGACCATCACCGTGTGTCACCTGCGTCCCGGCACATCGAAGTGGAACAAGATCGAGCACCGGCTCTTCTCCCACATCACCATGAACTGGCGCGGCCGCCCACTGACCAGCCACGAAGTCATCGTCCAGTCCATCGCCGCGACCACCACCCGCACCGGGCTACGTGTGAGAGCCGCACTCGACACCAACACCTACCCCACCGGAGTCCGTATCGATGACGCCGAGATGGCGGCACTGCCACTGACCCGCCACGCATTCCACGGCGAATGGAACTATGCCCTGCACCCACAGCCCCGTCCGGCCGTCCCGGCGGCCCGGGCTCCGCAGGAGCCGGCCCCGCAGTGGGACCAGGCCCTGCTGTCCGATCCCGACCTGACCGGCATGTCCCGGCAACAACTGGGCTCCCTCACAGAGACATTGGCCCCCGAGGGCGATACCCGGCGCGGCCGTCCGCCCCGGCTGGCCTTCCCCGAACAGGTCCTGGCCACCGTGCTCCACCTGCGGGTCAACCTGGCCGCGGAACCCCTCGCCGTGCTGTTCGGCAGCAGCCGGACCGCAATGCACCGCACCCTCCTGAAGAACAGGAAACTGCTTGAGACACACGGCATCGCCATCCCACCCGCGACGACGCCACCCGCCGCCCTCGCGACCCTCCAGGCACGAGTCCTCACCCAAACCAGCGAGCCCCACAACAAGATCAAGACGACGTGTTAATGATCTGCAAGCCCTTAGGGTGACGGTGATCTCGCTGGTGGGTGTATTCCGCGACTCCTTCAAGAGTAACTAATCTACGCATTCGCACTAGTTGACTCACTATTGACCTCAAGCCCCCATAGGTAGAGGCTCGGAGTACTCGGGTTGAGGTTGCCCAGTGCGGGCCCATCCTTAAGCCCATGGGGGAGGCTGACATGCCACCTGCACAACGCGAAAACGTTACCGTTCGCGATCATCGGCGGAGAAGGCGGTTCATCCGCGGCATTGAACGAAAGCATGGCCCCACCCGCCGCACACAGAGCGTCGCACGGATCCTGTCCGCGAGGGCCATCCTTGGAGTTGACAACGACAACGCCTTCCTTACACGGAGGCCGTTAGCCAATGAGGTGCCGGGCGATGTCACCCAAGTAGGTGATCAACCGGCGGGCTTCGGGGTTCTGATTGATTGGAACACAGACGAGGACATGGCGGTCATCGCTTTCATTAACGCTATGAGCATCGATGGCGTGATGGTCTCTGGCGTCCGTGACGGAGATACATTCGAGCTTGAGCGTGCTTCCGGCCGAGCGACATTCGACGTCGGGACCGACAACGAGGCGATCCCAGGCCTAATCTCCATCGCAGCCGTCGGTGCCAACATCGCAGCTGGAGCTTTCGGGCAACCGGAACTGATCCCGCTGATCAATGCAGCTTCCACCTTCGCGCAGCAGCGATTCCCAGAGACATCAACACGCGGAAGGGCGCGCAACGCTTTCGGCGAAGACGACAACGGAGGACGAGCCCGCCAGGAGGGCGGCGTGATCGTCTGCAACCCTTCGGCGCGAGCTCCCTACACCAGCGGTGACGAAGACCACCAATCCCGCTGGATTCAAGGAAATGGTCAGCGCATCTCGGAGAATCTACCGGATCACATCTCTGCTGGTAGCGCCTTTTTCCTACGGCGTGACATGGGCTCGGAACGAATCCAAGGGACCGGGGAAATGACTCTATCCGCATGGGATCATGGTGACTTCGCAGCAGACAACTCCGGGTTCTACCGCGTACGGTTCATCCTCCGCCGCGACCAAAACGCTGACGATGATGAACCGGTTGTCGAGTAACACCTGGCCCCTGAGACACGTCGACCAGTGATCCAAGAGACCGGATTTCTAGATCGCTGGTCGATATGTCAACGGCGTTGATCCGGCCGATGGGATGCTGCGATAGACGGGCGAGGGGGGCAAGAGCGTGCCTAGAGAGCGCCAGTCCGTATCGGACACAGTCAGCTGGCTGAGCTTCCCGCGACAGGCTTATCCGAACTTCTACCTCAATACGGAACGAATCAGGCACCGGTTTCACGGCTATCTCGGTTCGATCACCCAGTTTAGTGAGTCGGTCGAAAATTCTGGCGAGGTAAACGCGTCGATGAAGGCACTCTTCCTCGATGCGGGTATCAAGCGCGGTCATGGCGGAAGTGTGAACATGGCGTGGGATCTCATCGATCCCCTACCTCAAGCATTGGTACTGAGGGCACATCTCGCGGCAGCCGGCGAGGTCCACACCGACGCGCGCTCTGCGCCTGTGACAGATTTTGTTCTTGCCCGGGGTCGGGGTGGAATTGCGCAGCCTCCCCAGCTGGCCGACAGCCCCCTGTGGGGCGAAGTCGGGGTATCACCCAGCGTAGTGACCGAGATTGCGGCCGAGCAACGGAGACAGGCCGCAATCGGAACCAGTGGCGATCCGGCGCCCTTGTACTGGGCTGCATTCGCAAATACCGACCGAGGACTGGTAGTCAGTCTGCTCGGTGATGCGTCCTTGATCGGTACCGATGTGCGGTCCTATTTGGGGCTCGACATGACCTACTGCATCTTTGGGCAAAAGCTCCGGGATTGGCACTCATGGACACTGCTGTCACCACTCCACGTATGGGTCGAGCCGCCTGGAACCGCAAACTGGGGATGAAGGATGAGTGTGCCTGAATTCCCAGGGTCCGCGCGTAGCCGCCTTGTACACGGCGGCGAGTACCCGACGCCAGAGGAAATCAGTACGACCCGGCAAGGCCGCGCGGGAGTTGGCCCAACGCGGCCTGATGCAAGCAGTACATGGCGGCTTCCCTACCGCCGAGGACTTCACCCGCATGGCACTTGGGGTTATGGGGCCGCAAGACACATAGCACCCCGCTACGCGAATTTGTTGAGCTCCTTCGCGGCACCGTGATGCTGTGAAAGGCCAAAGGCCAGCACACCAATTATTACGGCTACGTGGATGTACATCCCGTACAGGGGAAGGACTATGTTGGTCGCTCGGAGTACGGCGCCAGCCACACACAACACCGCCACAAAGCCAGCTCCGCCCGCATCCCGACCAAGTCTCTCACGGTATTTCGCCACGTCGCTCTGCACGGTGGCGTCATAACGGGTCGGGTTTTCCATCAGACTTCGTGCTCGCCAAATCCCCAGTACCGCGAAGACCCCAACTGCCGCCATGGCAGCGAACCACCCAACGACGATGCCGTCGGGGTCTGAGATCGTGACTACATTCGCGGTCAGCACGCCAAATACCATGATCGGCAGGGACCAGAGGCGGGACGGTTTCTCAACTGGCCATGTGGCAACACGATCTCGGCCTCCAGCGTCGCCACACCGGCGTCGCTGTAGTCCTCACAGCGATTGCTCATACCCGTGACGCTCCCGACCGCTGACGGCCCGTGCCGGGGTTCGAGGACCGGCCAGAGCCTTGTGTCTCAAGCTGGCCGGCGCCAAGCGGCTGCCCCGCTGACGGGAATGTGTGACAGCTCCCGGTGTCCGCAGGCCACCCACCATCTCCTCCACCGGCCCGTCTGGCAGACCGCGGCGGACAACGGCACCGTCCTGTTGGCCAGCCCGCGCATCCCGGTCGGCGAGAAGAACCGGCTGCGGGCCGAACACCAACGCTCGATGCGAGCCCTCGAAGAGATCGACAAGGCCACCGGAAAGGCGGGATGACAAAGTACTCAGTCCCGAACAGCGCGATCAGATCGAGCGGCGGATCCGCGCAGCCATCGACCGGCTCATCGCCGCGCAGATCCCGGTCGGCGGGCCTGCGACGTCAAGACCCTGGCCCGGGAGGCCGGGGTCTCCCGCGCTGCCCTCTATACAACTTGGGGCCATCTCAAGGACGAGTTCGAGAAGCGACGGGCTGCGCCTGGGCCGCGGGCCAGCAGCCCGACCCGCGCGAGGTTCGGATCGCCCGGCTGTGGGAGCAGAACCAGCGGCTCACCAGCAAACTAGCCCGCACTCACACCGAGTTCAGCCAGCTCAGGAAACGTCACCAGTTGGCCTTGCTGGCCCTTGCCGCCAAAGATGACGAACTGCAACGGCTCCGCCGCCATCTGAGCACTATTGGCAACACTGCCGCTGCCCCTGCCGCCGAGTCTCAAGCTCGCTACCGAAGAAGCGCACCACCTTCACCGCGACGTGTGAGTGCCACCACGCTGGCCACCGCACTGAGCAGACCTGCGAAGACGGCAACCTTCGCAGCGGGCAATGCGAGGGACAGCCCAGCAATGACGATGATGATCACCACCACGTGTCCAAGTCCCTTGAAGCCCTTGCACCTCCAGGGGAGCCATGAGAGACGATGAGAGTGCGACTGACCCATTCGGTCACGTCCTTTCTGCCGACGTTGTCGGCTGGCTGGGCCGCCAGTCGTCCTCTTGCGCTTGCGAGGCCGGGGACATTGGCGGCTGGTCAACTGCTGCCCTTCCAGCATGTGTTGCCCCTAGCTGCTGTTCAATCGATCGAGACAATACGAGTACAATCTGCGCTTTATACGAGACAACCAACCGCAGAGGGGTCATGCCCAGACGGCCGTCGCACTTGGTGCCATCGGAAGGTCATCTCGCGCGTTTCGCGCTTGAACTCCGCGCGTTGCGGGACGCCGCCGGCTTCGACGCCCCGAGCGTCGATCAGATCGCCGCGCGCACCAACATTCCACGTTCGACACTATTCGCGGCGTTGCGGGGGCAGCGCCTACCGACCCGACCTGTCCTGGGAGCCCTCATCACGGCTTGGGGTGGCGACCCGACAGAGTGGCTAACCCGGCGCACCCTGACAGAAGCCGAACTGGAGGCCTCCAGTGTTCCTCGGCCGCACCGACCCCGCCCAGCACCAGCAAAGCCAAAGAGTGAGTCATCGACACAAGCACCGGAGCAGGCACGCGACGAGGACTTCTCTGCGGCATTGCAGCGGGTGTCTGCAGACCTCAGAGTGCTTCGGGCCCGAGCTGGCGCACCAACGTTGCGTCAGCTCTCGGCGCAAATCGCTGAAGATGACAGCCTTCCCGATGCTCCCAGTCCCGCGACCCTCTCCGCTCTCTTCAACGGCAAGGCACTGGCCAACTGGCAAATCCTCGAGACTGTCATTCGCGCTTTGGACGGTGACGCGGAGGAGTGGTTCAACACCTGGCGAAGTCTCGTGCGGCTCCGCGAAGCGCACGTGAGGCTTGCATGAGAAGGAGTACATCGCGGCAACTGCCCTGGCCCTGCACCCTCACGGGTGCTCTCCGACTCAGGCAGCAGCTTCAGCCAACCGAGACATCGCCCTGACGCAGCCTGATCGGGTCTGCTGCACGATCGGGTGACATCTTGACCTGCCCCACCTCTCAGGTTCCAGTTCTGGTGGCTAACTGACGGCCTTCACGAAAGGCTGCCGGACATGCCCCGCGCCTACCCCGCTGAGTTCCGCGCCCGCGCCATCGCGTTGGTGCGGGCAGGAAAAGAACAGAAGCAGACCGCCGTTGACCTCGGCATCCATCCGGTCACGTTGTCGAAGTGGTTGCGCCAGGACGACATCGACAACGGCCGGCGCCCTGGCAGGGTCTCGGAGGAATCCGCAGAGCTGCGTGCAGCGCGGCGACGAATCCGCGAGCTGGAAACCGAGCTCGAAATCGTCCGCAAGGCCGCCAAGTTCCTCGGCGAGGACAAGCCGGCCCCAAAAGGCTCTACCCGGTGATCGACCGTCTCGTCGATGCCGGGGCGCCGGTCGACCGATGCTGCCGGATCCTCGGAGTCGCCCGGCAGAACTACTACAAACACAAGCGCACACCGACCACACCGCGGCAGCTGCGACGGGAGTGGCTGACCGGGCTGATCCGGGAGGTCCACGTCGCCTCACGCGGCACCTACGGCTACCGCCGCGTCCACGCCGAGCTCACCCTGGGCATGGGCATCCCGGTGTGCTCGAGGACCGTGTCGGTGCTGATGACACAGGCCGGGATCTACGGACTGCCCGGACCGCTGCGGATCAAGCGCCTGCGGGGTGTCGTCACCGCCGATGACCTGGTCAACCGGAAGTTCCATCGGCTGCGTCCCAACGAGCTGTGGGTCACCGACATCACGCAACACCGCACCAGGGAAGGGTGGGTGTACTGCGCGGCGGTCCTGGACGCGTTCAGCCGCAAGATCGTGGGCTGGTCGATCGACTCCAGACAGGACTCCACCCTCGTGGTCAACGCGTTGGACATGGCCCTCCGCAACCGGCGCCCCGAACCAGGCGGGATAGTGCACGCCGATCACGGAACCCAGTTCACCTCCTGGGTCTTCGGGGAAAGGATCCGCTCCGCCGGGCTCCTACCATCGTTCGGCACGGTCGGAGACGGCCTGGACAACGCGATGATGGAGTCGTTCTGGTCCTCGATGCAGATCGAGCTGTTGAACCGCAAACGGTGGAAGACCCGGGTCGAGTTGGCGAACGCGATCTTCGAGTACATCGAGGTCTTCCACGACCGACAGCGGCGCCACTCAGCACTGGGCTACCGCACCCCGATCGAGTACGAGCTACTCTCCGAACGAGACACCATCCCCGCCGCCAGCTAGCCACCGCAGCTGGAACCCAAACCGTGGGGCAGGTCAACCTGTCACCCAACCCTGCATCAGACCCCCCGAGCAGTTGTCAACTGCGGCTAGAAGTCGGCAGATTGACCGAGTCGGCAGCGTGTAGTGTCCCGTTGCGTGCTGGCTGAACGACGACACCAACTCATCTTGCGGGCCCTGCGTTCCGGTGGCACCGCTTCCGTGGCCGACCTCGTCGAGCAGCTTGACTCCAGTGCGGCAACCATCCGGCGTGACCTCCTCAAACTGGAGGCAGACGGGCTGCTCACCCGTGTCCATGGTGGAGCGGTCATCGACGAGGAGCGAGCTCCCTTCAACGATGCCGCCGAGGTTCTGGTGGCGGAGAAGGACGCCATTGCCGCCCAAGCTGCCGCGTTGATCGAGGACGGTCAGTCGATCATTCTCGACAGTGGCACAACGGTTCATCGGCTGGCACTGCAACTGCACGGTCGTCGACTTACCGTGATCACCAACAACCTCGCTGTGTATGACGAGCTCATCGGCGACGAGAGTATCGACCTGATGCTGCTCGGGGGCATGGTCATCCGTGAGTCACGCATGCTGGACGGTTTCATGGCGGAGGACAACCTCCGTCAAGTTCACGCCGACTGGTTGTTCATGGGTGCTTGTGGCCTCCGCCCTGGGGGCCAGGTCATGGACACCACCGTGGCTGAGGTGCCCGCCCGACGCGCCATGATTGCCGCCGGCGACAAGGTGGTGCTCCTGGCCGACAAGAGCAAGTTTCCGGGAACCGGGATGGTGAAGATCTGCGGCCCCGAGGACCTGGACGTGCTTATCACCAACGCACCGGAAGACGACGCGACCTGTATCGCCCTGCGCGAGGTCGGCGTGAAGGTAACACCGACGGATCCGGCCGCAGTCGACGGCTAACAAAGCGACTTGTACTGCCGGTGAACGATGAGGCAGCAGGCGAGCTAGAGGAACGCTTCGTGGATGTCGGCTCGCCGTTCCCATCGGATCCGCAGACGGCGGAAGCCATGCAGCCACGCAAAGCTCCGTTCTACGACCCATCGGTATGTACCCAGTCCCGTGCCGTGCAGGGTGCCGCGGCGGGCGATCGCGGGCACGATGCCGCGGGCGCGGACCTGATCACGGTAGATGTCATGGTCGTAGCCTCGGTCGGCGAACAATGAGTCCGGCTTGCGGCGGGGACGGCCGATCCGGCCGCGGACCGGTGGGATCGCGTCGAGCAGGGGCAGCAGTTGGGTGACGTCGTTGCGGTTGCCGCCGGTCAGCAGCACAGCGAGCGGGGTGCCGTGCCCATCTGTGATCAAGTGATGCTTGGAGCCGGCCCGACCCCGGTCGACCGGCGAAGGACCCGTGTGTTGCCCCCCTTTAGCGCCCGGACGTGGGAGGAGTCGACCACGCAGCGGGACCAGTCCAGCCGCGAGGCCGCGTTCAGCTCAGCGAGCAGGACCTCGTGCAGCCGCTGCCAGACGCCGGCCTCGTTCCAGTCCCGCAGCCGTCGCCAGCACGTCATGCCCGAACCGAAGCCCAACTCTTGCGGCAGGTACTCCCACTGGATACCGGTGTACAGCACGTACAAGATCCCGCACAGCACGTCCCGGTCCGGCAACGGCTTGCGGCCCGGATACCGAAAGCGCCGTTCGCGCTGTGGCAGCAACGGCGCCAAGCGGTCCCACAGCTCATCCGACACGTTCCACGGCGACATCCTCACAACGGACCGAACGCTCAACTGCCGTCATGGACACGGCCACCAAGACCGATCCACCTCATTGTGTTAGCCCTTGTAAGGGCGTGCAGATCTTTAACTCGTCTTTTTGACCTTGGTCTTGGCAGGGTCGGGAGCGAGGAACGTCGCGACGTCTGCTGGTGTCCGGAGGCGGGCGGTAGAGGTGCTGATGAGATGGCCGTGTGCTTCTAGGAGCGGGCGGACTTCCTGTCGAGCGCGGCTGATAGTCATGGCGGTGACGCCGAAGAGCTGGCCGAGCAGGTCCATGGTGGCGAGTTTGCGCAGGTGGAGCACGGTGACCAGAACCCGGTCGGCTGGAGTGAGCTTGGCTTTGGCGCCTGTGCCGGGGGCCACCAGACGCTCGTGACCGCGGCGTGCCCGGAGCACGTGCTCACGTTGAACCTCCAGTGCGGGGGTCAGCGCGTCGATGAGCTCGCTGAGCTGTTGGCGGGGCATCCCGGTCAGTTCTGGGTCCTGCAGCGAACGCCGCGTGAGGCGGGGCGGACTGCTCGCCGGGGCCTGGTCTGAGTTGCTGTCGGTCCTCGCCGTGTCCATCGGATGCTGGGGGTGGAGGGTGTAGTTCCAGTCGCCGTGGAAGCGGTGGCGTGTGATCGGCAGGGCGGCGATCTCGTCGTCGCTGACCTGGACGCCGGTGGGATACGGGTTGGTGTCGAGCTCGGCATGCACCGTCAGGCCGGTCTTGGTGGTGGTCGCCGCGATGCTCTCGACGATGACTTCGTGGCTGGTCAGGGGTCTTCCACGCCAGTTCATGGTGATGTGGGAGAACAGCCGTTGCTCGATCCGGTTCCACTTCGACGTGCCGGGAGGCAGGTGGCAGACGGTGATCGTCAGGCCGGACTCGGCTGCGAACCGGGCGAGTTCGGTTTTCCAGGTGCGGGTGCGATAGCCGTTGGAGCCGCCCGCGTCGGCGGTGATCAGCAGTCGGCCGGCCGTGGGATAGACAGGCCGCCCGGTTGCATTCCACCAGCGGCGGATGGACTCGACGGCGAACGCGGCGGTGTCGTGGTCGGTGCCCACGTTGACCCAGCCGGTGTTCGCGGCGACGTCGTAGATGCCGTAGGGCACTGCTCTGCCCAGCTCGCGGTCGGGGAAGTCGTGGGTGTCGACTCGCACCGGTTCGCCTCTGGGCTCCCATTCACGGCCGTTGTTCTTGAACGGGCCGACCAGTTCCTTCTTCTTCGTGTCCACGCTGATCACCGGCGCCCCGTCGTCCTGGTGGTCGCGGGCCTGTTCGTTGAGGTAGTGGAACTGTGCGTCCCGGTCGGGGTGCTGCTTGCCCTCCAGGGTCTTGGTGTTGCTCTGCAAGCTGAAGCCCTCCTCGCGCAGCAGGTCGCCCACTGTGTCCGCGCAGATCCTGTGGCCCTGCCGGGTCAGTTCCTCGGCGAGCTTGCGGGTTGACTTGGTGGTCCAGCGCAGCGGCGACATGGGATCTCCGCGAACGTCGGGCTCGACCAGCGTGAGAAGCGCCTCCCGAACGGCCGGGTTCAGGTCGGCGACGCGTTTGCGGCCGGCGCCGGGCCGGCGGATGCGTCCCAACGGGGCCTCTCCGGCGGCGAGTTCGCGTATTCCGGCAGACACCCTGGCCTCACGGACGCCGGCGGCGCGCGCGACCGCTCTGATCCCGCCGTGGCCGAGGGACTGGGCCTCCGCCCCTATCAGCAGGCGACGCTGCCGCTCGTCGAGGTGCGGCAGAATCGCCCCGAACTTGGCTGCCAGCACTGCCCGTTGCCCATCCAGCGCGCTCATGCCGGACCAACGAACCACCGAGCAGAAAGCCACGAGTTAAAGATCTGCACGCCCTAAGGGCTTGCCGGGAATCAACACGCTGGCTTGATCTTGGTGTTGTCCGGGGCGAGGAACCTCGCGATGTCTTCCTGTGTGCGGAAACGGGCCGTTGAAGCAGGGAGATGGACACCACGGGCTTCCAGGAGCGGACGGACGTCTCTCGCTGCGCGGCTGATGGTCATGGCGGTGGTGTTGAAGAGCTGGCCCAGGAGGTCCATGGTCGCGAGTTTCCGCAGGTGGAGCACGGTGACCAGGACCCGGTCGGGTGAGGTGAGCTTGGCTTTGGCTCCTGCGCCAGGGGCCACCAGGCGTTCGTGGCCTCGACGCGTGCGGAGCACTTGCTCGCGTTGGACCTCCATCGCTGGAGTCGATGAGTTCGCTGAGCTGCCAGCGGGTCATCCCGGTCAGTTCCGGGTCCTGGAGCGAACGCGGCGTGAGGCGAGTCGGTCGCTCCGCCAGGGCCTCGTCCGGTGTCCTGCTGGCGGTCGCAGCGTCCATCGGACGCTGGGGGTGGAGGGTGTAGTTCCAGTCGCCGTGGAAGCGGTGGCGGGTGATGGGCAGGGCGGCGATTTCGTCGTCGCTGATGCGGATGCCGGTGGGGTACTCACCGCTGTCGAGTTCGGCATCCACGATGAGACCGGTGCGGCTGGTGGTCGCTGGATGGTTTGGAGCATGACTTCATGGCTGGTCAGGGGTCTGCCGCGCCAGTTCATGGTGATATGGGAGAACAACCGGTGCTCGATCTTGTTCCACTTCGAGGTGCCTGGCGGCAGGTGACACACCGTGATCTCAAGACCGATCTCGGCAGCGAGGCCGGCGAGCTGCGTCTTCCAGCCGCGGGTGCGGTAGCCGTTGGAGCCCCCGCCGTCGGCGGTGATCAGCAGCCGACGGGCGCGAGGGTAATCGTGCCGGCCGCGGGCCTGCCACCAGCGCCGGATCGAGGCAACAGCGAACGTCGCGGTGTCATGATCGGTGCCGATACTGACCCAGCCGGTGTTCGCAGCAGTGTCATAGATTCCGTACGGAATCGCTTTCTCGGCCTGGCCGGGGAAGTCGTGCGTCTTGACCTTCACCGGCTGTCCTGCGGGCCGCCATTGGTGCCCGGCGTTTTTGTAGTCGCCGATCAGCTCCTTCTTCTTGCTGTCGACGCTGATCACCGGGTCACCAGCGTCCCTGTGGTCTCGTGCCTGCTCGTTGAGGTAGCGGAACTGGGCGTCCCGGTCGGGGTGCTGAGCACCTTCGATGGTCTTGGCGTTGGCCTGCAGACTGAAGCCTTCCTCCCGCAGCAGGCTGGCGACCGTGTCGGCGGAGACCCGGTGGCCCTGCCGGGTCAGCGCCGCTGCCAGCTTCCGGGTCGACTTCGTCGTCCAGCGCAGAGGCGACATCGGGTCGCCCCGCTCGTCGGGCTCGACCAGCGCAAGCAGCGCTGGCCGCAGCCCCGGATCGAGGTCCACAGCCTTCTTCCGGCCCCCACCAGGACGACGGACCCGCCCCAACACAGCCTGACCAGAGTCCAGTTCAGCCGCTCCGCGCGAGACCGTACCCTCTTGAACCCCGGCCGCGGCAGCGACGAGCCTGATCCCGCCATGCCCCAACGACCGTGCTTCCGCCCCTATGGCCAGCCGACGCTGCCGCTCGTCCAGGTGTGGCAACAACACCTGGAACTTCGCAGCCAGGACGGCCTCGTTCCCCTCCGGTCTCCCCATACCAGAACAACGAGTCCCGCAGCTGGAAGCCACGACTTGTTTCCCGTCAAGCCCTAAGCGCAGCCCCGATGTCATTCATGGCCTTCAGACCCTCATCGGTACTCGGTAGGAACGCGGCCTCAAAGTGGCTCAGGTAACGCATGAGACGGCAGCTCGCTCAACGCATGTTGAGTACCCGCCAAGGGGCATCAATCGGATGTCAGTGTTCTGCTGACGCACCTGGTTTGTGGCGGTAGGTTGAGATTGCCGACCTTAGTAACAGTCGGTACTGCCGAGCGTGCACACGACCTGGTCCCAGCGGGCCACGGTGTCTAACGTGACACGTTGACGGGGGAGAGCAACCCCCGCCCGCCATACGGCATGGATGACCCGAACGAGAAGAATGGCCGCCTCCCGCCGCCAAGGGGGGTAGAACGAAGTCCCCATCGGGGCGGTACCAGAGTCTCCCCACGGGAGATGCCAAGTCCTCATCAGAGGCACATTGTTAGCTGCCGCGAGGTAGCCGCAGGACCAGAGACTGAGTTTGCGCTGGCATGAATCTCAGTCCGCAACCACTCGATTCGATATTCGATGTGGGCGGACTGACGCATGCCGCGCATCCGCCCCAGAACGGCGGAGATAACATGACTAACCTCTCGGACCAGCCGGTAGCCCTCCTTCTCCTGCTCACTCTCGCGGCGGTGCTATTAGTCCCCCCGGCTATTTCTGGTGTGGCCGATTGGTGGTCAGGGAAGCTCCGCCGCAGTCGCGTCTGGCTGCGAACTACCTGGGCGCGGTTCGTCGAGTCCCGGCGTAAAGCGGTGCGCCACTGGCTGAGCGGAGGCGACCAGTAGGCACCGTGCCGGGGTGCCGGAACGGGTGCCCCGGCAACCAAGACCGTCTTCGCGCGCCCAGCGACGAGATGGAGTAATCGTGAAGGCCTGCGGATCAGGAGCTGTTCACGTTGCCGCGTGGTGCAGGTGGATGTGCCCTTCGATAGAGCTCAGACGGGCCTGCAGGGTAGGAGCCGAGGTTAAGGCGGCGGTCACACGAAGTTCTACTCCGGAGGCGGTGTCACCAGCTTCGTAGCGCTAGGGTCGACGTTCACTGCGCAGGTGAGAGTCGGTAGGTCGTGGTCGAGCAGGCCGTTCATTTCGATGGCCGCCCGGCTGAGCAGGTGGGCGGCTTGGACGGACTGACCTTCGGCAACTGCGGCGTAGAACCGGGCGGCATAGGTGATGGCGTCGACGTCGCCGATGGTGTCGGACATGCCGATGGCGAATGGCACGGTGTCGACAAGCTTCCCGGTCTGGGCTGCGGAGTGGCAGGAGTTGAGCAGGACCAGCAGCGGCTTGTCGTCCACAGCGGCGATGGCCCGGGCGAAGGCGCCGGCGCTGACGATGGCACTTTCGTGGAAGCCGTCCTCACCTTGCTCGAAAGCGATCAGGTCCTGCGTGCTGTGGCCGGAGAAGTGCACGACGTGGGGGCGGAAGCGGGTCAGCGCGTCCAGGAAGACGTTCGCCGTCGCGGCCGGGTGGACATCCAGCTCGACAAGGTCACGATGGGTGGCACTCTGCACGGCCGCGCGAATCCTCTGCTGCTCCTGGCCGACTCGCAGATCACCGGCGGAAGCGGCCGCCAGCAGCAGCACCCGCAGTCTCTCCGGCTTCGGGGCCCGCAGCTCTTTCAGTGCGGTGCGTACCTCGCCCTCCGTTGTCGACATGCGGCTCTCGATCTTCTGCCGCTCGGCTGCGGCACGGCGCTCCGTCTTCTGCTGTTCACGCTGCCGAGCCTTCTCCGCGGCCGCCCGCTCAGCCTGTTGTGCCTTCGCCAGCTTGACCGACAGGTCAGCTGCCTCTTTGGAGAGCTTGCCCACCTTCGCGCTCCATGTGCTGGCGTCCTGGCCGGCCTTGTTGGCCTCGTTCTCGAACCGCTCGGCAGCGCGCAGCTTGCTGTTGATGGTGCCCTGGCTGCTCGCCTTGGCGGCGGCCGCTTTCTCTTTCATGGCTTTCGCGCGCTTGTCGGCTTCCCTCTTGCGGAACTCGCCGACCTTCTTCTCCGCGTCGGCCCGGACCTTGTTCTTGCTGCTCAGTTGACTCTGGTAGTAACTGGCGTTCATGGGCGTACCTCTCTGCGGTTCCTGTCCCGCCAGGCTATGGCCACCCACTGACAAGGCCCTTCGTCCTTCCTCCGAGATCCATACGTGCCACGACTGCGTTCCGTGGCACGCCGAGGTCGTGGTTGTTGAGGGGAGGGTCCTCGTCAGGGAGTGGCATACCCTCCGATGCCCCGGTTCCGGGAGCTCCCCCGGGACTGAGGCGGCAATTCATTACTCAGAGGCCGGGACACACGCAGATAGGCGATGATGTCGCGGTGAGTCTGGACTTCAGCAACTACGAACTCCTCTGGCCCACGGCGCTGTTCGTATCCGAGGGCGAGCGAATCCTCCGGTCCACGGGTTCCTGGCAGGACCGGGCCAAGTGGCTCCTGACAGAGGCCCTGGCCGGCACAACCGGAGCCGCCGACTTCGAGGACCTGCCCAACCACACCGCCCCGGCAGCCGATCCCTGGGCAACCACCGCCACCGGCTGGGGCATCAAGCGGGCGGTGATGGACCAGCATGAATGGTTCACGGACCTTATCAACCGGGCGTCCGAGCTTGGCCACGCGGTCGCGCCACGGCCGTACTGGCCGCAGCGGCATGGCAAAGGACCAGCCCACGACGGCAGTACCACGAGGGGCACCCGACGTGACTTCGCGCGACTCATCGGCGAGTTCGCCGACAGTGGCTACCTGGTTGAGGTGTTCGGCGAGGAATGCGTCGACGATGACAGCGAGCTGCCCGACGCTTCCGAGGTGATCGACAGGCGCCTGGGCATCCCCGATCTGTGGCCTCTGGCACCGGAGACGTGGGACGAAGACACCTACTACGGACTGATCGAGGTGTTCCACGACCTGGTGAGCCGCCCCCGCATGCGGCGCCATCACCCTTACGGCGGCTGCGGATGGCATCACTCGGAATTCCACAATGGCCCGGCACGCGTCCTGTACCGGTGGAAGGTCAACCAGATGCTGCACGAGGGCGGCATCGAGTACGAACTGGCCGCCGAAGGCGAGGACCTCGGACGCCTGGTCGCCGTCACTGATGACGCACGCAGCCAGCTGGTGCACCGCGCCCTCACCGACAGTCCGCCCGACATCAACGCCGGCGTTCGCCACGCCATCGCGCTCTTCCGCGGCCGTGACACATCACCCGAGAGTAAGAGATCGGCGATCTTCAACCTCGCCCGCATTCTCGAAGAACGACGCGACCTGATCAAAGAACGCCTCCATACGAAGGACGAAGGCGCCCTGTTCCAGATCGCCAACAGCTTCGACCTGCGACACCGCAACGCCAGGCAACAAGGCGAGTACGACGAAGTGTTCCTCGACTGGATCTTCTGGTGGTATCTCGCCACCGTGGAGCTGACCGACCGGCTGATCGCGGCCCGCGCTCTCAGCGCCGGGCCCTGACCCGCAGCCTGAATGCCCGTGGCCCCGGAACGCCAGTCCAGGGCTCACGGATGTGTGTCCTGAGTGGGTGAGCCGCCTCTCAGACAGTCTGCGAGGCATGACTGATGCGGTCCCACGTGTAGAGGAAGAGGAGGGTGACGTACTCGAGGAACATCGCCGGGTTGGCGCAGCACACTGCGGCCAGCGAAAGTTCCCCCTTGGTGGTGGTCGGGTAGCGCCCCTGATCACCCCCGGGTCGCGGCGGTGCAGATCACGGATGAACTCCACGACCAGGTGCCGTTCCCGCGGCGAACAAGTCGTCGTCCCATCTGTGCCTGAGATCCGCCTGCCGGTGGAGGCCCGATGGGCGCGGCTCGCTCATCAAGATCTGGGTAGGCGGCGAGTCGGTAGCCGTGCCGACCGAGGCCGGCGCGGCTTCGAGGGGGTGCTCGGCGGCGTCGCTCAGGGCGGTGGGATGTTGATGAGGATCTTTGGAAATGCCTTGAAAGATCCCTAAAAATCACAGTGAAACGCGTAGGGCCTGCCGGGCAGGCCCCGGGCTATCCGGACAGAACTTCCTCAGCAACCAATGTCAGCACATCAGGTGCAACCACGGCGAGGGCATCGGCAGCTGTCTGCCAGTCGGCTTGTCGCAAGATCTTGGCAATCAGCGGACACGCCCAGGCTGTGCCAGCTTGGCTAGCCACGGCCACCACCGCTTGTGCCTGCTCCTTCGGGTAGGTGATGGCGTGAGCCAAGGATTTGGCATGGTCGACGTCGCCCGCTCGAGCCAATGCCCCAGCCACCGTTACGAATGCTCTCGCCTGGCCTATCGCGTACTCGTTGGTCCGGGCTATGGCTTCGGCCTCGTAGGCGAGGCCCTTGGCGCGGTCCACGTCGCCGGCCCAGGCCATGGCCTTCGCCACACTTGCCAACGCCTTCGCCCGGTCGTCCAAGTCGGTGAGGGTCCGGGCTTCGGCCGCGCCCTCCTGGGCGAGTCTCTTCGCGCGGTCCACGTCGCCGGCCTGAGCCATGGCTTCCGCCGCTGCTGCCAATAGCCATGCCCAATCCCGCCGAAGCGCGGGATGGACGGTCTGGATTCTGGAGGCGGCTTCGTCAGCAAGTCGCTTGGCGCAGTCGGCTCTGCCCGCCCGAGCTGTTGCCCCCGCTGCCTTCGCCAACGCCTTCACCTGCAGACTCGGCTCTAGGCGTGCAACCGCGATCTTGGCGCGGTCCGCATCACCTACTAAGGTCAGCGCAACGGATACCTCCAACAGCGCCCTAGAATCGACGGTCCAGGCTATGCCCTCGGCCTCGTGAGCAAGGGCCTTGGCGCGGTCGAGGTCACCTGTTTGCGCCATCGCCTGCGCCGCTTTCGCCAATGCCTGCGATAGGTCATACGGCCCGGTTTCGGCGCGGGCCACTGCCTCGGCTCGATTCACGTCACGTGCCCGGCTCAGCGCCAGTGACAATTGCACCGACGTACGATCCCGCCGGTATGGGTGGGGCATGGTCCGGGCCATGGCTTCGACCTCGTGAGCAAGGGCCGCGGCGTAGTCCACATCACCCGCGCGAGCCAGTACCCCAGCCACCATCGCCAACTGCTTCAGCTGACCAGGCGGGTAGTCGATGGTACGGGCCGCAGCCTCGGCCTCGCGCGCTACAGCCACGGCGCGGTCCACGTCACCCGCCCGAGCCAGCGCCTCCGCCACCTTCGCCAACGGCTCCGCCCGAAAAGCCGGGTTGATCTCGGCTATGGCCTTGGCGCGTTCCGCGTCGCCCCCTTGAGCGATTGCCTCGGCTGCATCCGCCACCGTACTCAACGCCTGCGACTGCTTCTCTGGGTGGGCGATCGTCCGGGCTAGGGCCTCGGCCTCGTGAGCGAGGTCCACGGCGCGGTCTACGTAGCCCGCCCGAGCCAGCGCCTCCGCCACCTTCGCCGTCGCCCGTACCCGGAAAAACTGGTCGTGCCGTGCCATGTCCGTGACAGTAAGGGCCCGGGCCACGTCTATGGCGCGTTCCACGTCGCCCGCCCGAGCCAGCGCCTCGGCCACCCCCACCAATACCCACGGCCGCTGACCGTTGGTGAGGGTCCGGGCTACGTCTATGGCGCATTCCACGTCGCCCGTCCGAACCATCGCATCCGCCGCTTCCCTCATCCCCACTTGCCGTGGGTCGGTCCGGGCTTCGGCCACGGCCTCCTGGGCGAGGCCCTGGGCGCTGTCCAGGTCGCCCATCTGAGCCAGAGCCTCCGCGACGTGCGCCAACGCCCTAACCCGCTCATAAGACGCGTGGCAGGTCCGGGCTATGGCTGCTGCCTCCTGGGCGAGTCCCTTGGCACTGTCCACGTCGCCCATCTGAGCCAGAGCCTCCGCCACCCGTGCCAACTCCCGTGCCCGATCTCCCGGCTCGGGGTAGGCCCGGGCTACGGCCGCAACTTTCTGGGCGAGTTTCTTGGCGCTGTCCACGTCGCCCGCTCGAGCCAGCGTGTCCGCCGCCTCAATGGTCTGAGCCACAGCCGCTGCCTCGTAGGCGACTTCTCGGGCATGGAGGACGACCTCGCTAGCTGTGGTCCGAGCCCGCTTGCTGGAGTCGCCCTCGGCCAGCACCCCGCTCAAGGCGCGCAACGCCTCGAATCGGTCACCTGAGTTGAGGAAGGAGCGGGCCAGGGCATCGGCGCGCAGGGGGTGCCCCAGGAGGGCCCATGCGGCGGGGAGGCTTGTGGGGATGGCGTTGTTGCGCTTGGCGAGGTTGTCGCGGTGCACGGCCAAGAGGGTCATAGCCCGTAGATCTGAGTCGTCGCGGGTGAGGATCGCGTCCTGAGCGGCGGTGATTTCGGTGAGCGCAGCGGCATCCCCTCCGCTCAAGTTGCGCATCAGGTCATGGCGGGTCTTGTCCAGGGCGCAGGTGATCATCCTGGGCAGGTCGCCGGTGGCCTGCAGCATGCGAAAGTAGCCCTGCAGGAGGTACTCGGGCGTCTCTGTGGGCCAGTTCGCTTGGCGGTACTGGTCCGCCCAGGTGTGCAGGCGCTTCCCGTACGCCTCCAGAGGGGGGCCGCTCAGGAAGTCTACGGCGGTCTGCTGGAGTTCTTCGTGGCCGAGCACGTAGAGCTCGCGCGCCGCCGTCGGCCCGGACCGGCCGGAGGCGGGTCGGCGGGTGAACGCCCGTCCAGCTACGGCGTGGAGAGAATCCTGGATCTCCCACATCTGGCGCCCCGTCAGCTCTGCCAGGTCCCGGCCGCTCAGACCGCCCCCGGCCGCGGTGACCAGGCCTAGCAAGTCCCGGTCTTCAGGCGAGGCCAGTAGCCGCTTCAACTCCTGCTCGGCATCTCGACGAATGTCCTGGGCGTGCGAGGACGCCTCCAAGACCCGTACGACGGCCGGATTGCGCAATGGATGGCCGCTGGGCACATCGGAGGGGAGCGGTGGGTCGTGACGCCCTGCCACCACGATGCGCATCCCAGCCGCAGGACGGGCGGGGAGAAGCGCGGCGATACTGTGCGCGGCGGCTCCCTGGTCTTCGTCAAGGCCGTCGACGACCAGCACGAGACGCTGTTCCTGCTCCTTGCAGGCCGCTGCCGCGGTGTCGAGCATCTCCCACAGGGTCGAGTCACTGTTGTGATCATTCATATCAGGCGGCATGGGCCGGCCCAAGTGGGTCGCCAGTTGCTCGATGACCACCTTCAAGAATGCTTCGCGATTGTTCTGTGCGGCGAAACGCGCTGTGATGAAGAAAGAAACAATGCGCGTCCCCGGTGGGGGATTCAGGACGAACCATGACATCAAGGCGGACTTGCCCGCCCACGCTCTGGCGCGCCACCACAAGTAGTCGTCGGCCTCGGCCCGGGTGCAGAAGTCCGCGAGTGCGGCCAGTTCGTCTTCCCGGCCTACCAGGACCTCGGGAGCGGTCGCCCGCACCTGGCGAAGGTACGCGGAACGCGCAGGCGGGGAGCCTACGAAGATATTGGCCTGGAAGTTGTGGTTTCCGACCTGCAGTCCATTGACCACATGCCCCGACTCGCCTGACTGCACCTGTGTGGTCCTGTCAGTTGAACGTGTTGGTCTGCGTGTTGTGGTCACCCACCTGCATGCCCTTGACCTCAAGATGCTGACCCGCCATGCCCAGGTCCCGAAGCAACGACCCTGCCGCGCCCAGGATTTCCTCGTCCCGGTCAACGCCGGACGCAGACAACAGCTCCTGCAGCTGGACTTGCCACACCTCGGGCTCGACCTCGCTCACTTCTAGGACCTGCGCACTCTCTTCGCCGTGTGTAGCAAGGCGCCGCCCCACTGCCTCGCGCAAACTGGCGTAGCTGTCCTGGATCGCACAGCTCACGGTGTCCGTAAGTCCCGCTGACGCGCCCGCAGCCAGCGCGGCCGCCACCAACTCCACCCCAGTCATATGCACTCCGTTGCCAAGCTGAATCAATTCAGCTTTACCCAGCCACTTGAACAGTGGCACAACAGGCGCCCAGTCTGGCACCACTGACGCCTGCGATACCAGGCATCGCCAGTAACCAGCGCCGGCGGACACCGCCCTGTACGCCTCGACTCGTCCCTCAGGGCTGTCCCGTAAATGATCTTTGAGGCGTTCGGGGTGCGGCGGGTGTGTCAATTTAACGGCTGATCTTGGTTGTTGAGTGGTCAGTTGTTGCTCGGGGTCAGGCGGCCCTCGAACGCGATCTGGAACGCGTTGAGAGGTGCTTTCCAGCGCATGGTCCACCGCTTGCGGCCCTTCCCGGTCGGGTCCAGGCTCATCAGAGCCATGTAGATGCGCTTGAGGGCGGCGGCCTCGTTGGGGAAGTGTCCGCGGGCGCGGACGGACCTGCGGATGCGGGCGTTGACGCTCTCGATCGCGTTCGTGCTGCAGATGACCTTGCGGATCTCGACGTCGAAGGAGAGGAAGGGCACGAACTCGGCCCAGGCGTCCGACCACAGCTTCACGATCGCTGGATACTTCCGGCCCCAGGACTCCTGGAACTCCAGGAAGCGCTCGGTGGCCGCGTCCTCGTTGGGTGCGGTGTAGACGGGCTTGAGGGCCTTGGCGACCTTGTCCCAGTCCTGACGGGCGGCATAACGGAACGAGTTCCGCAGCAGGTGAACCACACACGTCTGGACGATCGTGCGAGGCCAGACGGTCTCCACGGCCTCGGGAAGGCCCTTGAGCCCGTCGCAGACCAGCATCAGCACGTCGTCCAAGCCGCGGTTCTTCAACTCGGTGAACACGTGCAGCCAGTACTTGGCGCCCTCGCCGCCGTCGCCGGCCCAGATGCCGAGGATGTCGCGGGTGCCGTCCACCGTCACCGCCATCACCACGTAGATGGGACGGTTCGCGACCTTCCCGTCCCTGATCTTGACGTTGATGGCGTCCACCAACAGGACCGGGTAGACGCGGTCGAGAGGCCGGTTCTGCCATTCGGCCATGCCCTCCATCAAATGGTCGGTGATGGTGGAGACGGTCTGCTTGGACACCTCGGCGCCGTACACCTCGGCGAGATGAGCCGATATCTCCCCGTGAGTGAGGCCTTTCGCGGACAAGGAGAGCACCATCTCGTCGATGCCGGTCAGGCGCCGCTGTCGCTTCTTGACGATCTGCGGCTCGAAGCTGCCAGCAGTGTCGCGGGGCACCTTCACTTCCACCGGCCCGACGTCGGTCAGCACGGTCTTGGCCCGACTTCCGTTGCGGGAGTTGCCGCTGCCCCGACCGACAGCATCGTGGGGTTCGTAGCCGAGGTGATCGGTGATCTCGCCTTCCAGAGCAGATTCCAGGACCCGCTTGGTCAGCTGCTGCAGCAGCCCGCCTTGACCGGTCAGCTGCAAGCCCTCCGACCGGGCCCGCTCCACCAGCATCGCGACCAGTTGCTCATCGGACACGGGCGCACGCTGCCCGGACGGGGCACTCTCGACAGGTTCCACAGTCTCCAACTCCACGGCGGTGTCAGTCACTTGACGTCTCTCCCATGATCGTCGGATCCGCCGTTAGATTTACACTCCCCCTCTTCGCGCGAGGGAGGTGAACCGCACACCATCAATGTGTCTGTCAGTTCCGACCCTCTGCTGAACCTCCGGGCCGGGGGCAAGCTTCCACCCGCGAGCGTCCCGGTTAACGAATGCGTGCGGCACAGGGCGAGTTACTCAGTTCCCCTGATCACGGCACTTCTGTGTGCGGCTGTTGAGGTCGGGTGGATAGCCCTTGGCGCGCAGGAAAGTGTCGAGGGCGAGGGCGACGATGTCGCCGTGTGCGATGTTGGAGTCGGCGTTGTAGCGACGGACGCGTCGTTGGAGCTGGAGGATTTCAGGGACGGCGTAGTTGAGTTGTCCGCGGCTGGTGTGGCGACCGTTGATGATCTCTGCTGTGTCCGGGTGAGGGGCGAAAGGGTCGTCGGGCGGGTGGGATTGCGCGTCGAGGACATCAGCCAGGTCGCGTAGGAGGCGGGCGTGATGCGAGAGGTCGGGCATGAGGTGCTCCGGTCGGGGCCACTATTCGGATAGCGGGCGGCCTATCGGCCTAGTGGGCTATCGGACTAGTTGAGGGACGGGTGGCCGCGAACAGCAGGTGTGTTCGCGGCCACCCGGTTGTCGTGGGGTGTGTCAGAACCCGCGGGTGGTGAGCCACTCGTCCAGGGCGACGGAGACGATGGCGCCGATGGGCAGGTGGTCGAGTTCGTTGTCCAGGGCGAAGCGCTTGATCCGCTTCTTCAGCTTCAACGCCGCGGGAACCGACGAGTCGAGCCCCTCGCGCGCGATGATCCGCTGGTTGAGAACCTCGGCCACGTCAGGAATGTCCCTAGGCCGGCCCGACCCCTGAGTCCACGGCACTGTCTCGCTGGGCGCCGCTTCCAAAGAGCCAACCGGACCCCAGGGAGCCTCCGGCGCATCGATCCGAACCGGGAAAGCCCCAGCAGTCCCCGCCGGGAGGATCGGCTGACGCACCGCCACTTCGCCCCCCTCAGACAGGACAACACCGGGCGGGGGCTCAGCGGGCGTAGGGCTCGGCATGGCCCCGGACACCGGATGGGAAGCCACGGAAGGGGACGTTCGCCCTTCTGGCGAAGACCCTGCGCCGACCTGAGCCGGCTGTCTGGAGGACACAGAACCGTGATCCACATCCTCACGTTGCGAGGACGTCACGGAGACCTCGGACTTGGCAGGAGAAGGATCCGTCCCCGCCGCCTGCTCGTCGCGCGATCCGACAGCAAGTGCCGAGCCTGCCCCTTGCTTGACGACGCCAGAGCCCGGGGCCGACGTGGCTGCCTGCTCGGCCTGGAGCTGTTCGCGGGTGAGTTCAGCCGAAGGGGCAGGTGCCCGGTCCGCCTGCTTGGCCACCTCACCGAGGACGCGGCCACTGCGTCGGGCCGGCGGCCTCTGCCGCTCGTTCTTCTCACTCATGCGTCGAGCTCCTTCATGAGGCTGGTGTACTCGCTCAGTTCGGTCGGGATCTCGCCGAAAGCCTCCATGTAGTGCACCCACGAATGGATGACGGTCTCCGCGAGCGGGAACGGCTCATCACGGTCCGGCCCTATTCCTTCACCCACGGCCGGGTCCAGCAGCTTCTCCTTCGCCGCGCGGGGAAGGCTGGTGCGGTCATCAGCCTTCACCAGCACCACGTGAGCGGTGACACCGTGCTCGTTGCGGGCAGCGGCACGCTCGGCCTCGTCGAAGGTGGCGATGAGCTTGCGACGCTCGATCTTGGTGGGAGCAACCGGCACGATCAGCCGGTTCGTCTCGGTAACCGCCTCGTGAAACACCTTCGCGCTGCCACCGCCGGCGTCGACCACGATCGCGCCGAATTCGGACCGCTTCGCGCGGAGATACTCGGCGATATCGTCGAACGGGTACCGCTCGACGACCAAGTTGTCCGGGATCTCGAAGCCATCAGCCTTGGCGACCTTGAACCAGTCGTAGGCGGACTGACTCGACGCATCCGCGTCCAGAAGCAGCGTCGGCAGCCCGACGACCACGGCGTAGTAGAGAGCGATGAACCAGGCAGACGTCGTCTTTCCGGTACCGCCCTTCAGCATGGCCACAACGATCACGAAGGCGTCAAAGACGCCAACCGTGGCTGCCGCCAGATCCTTGTACCGGGTGTTCTCATTCATGTGGGTCTGATCTCCTGAAGTGGGAAGCCTGGTGTCTTGACGGATGTCGACAACGACGGCGACACCCGATGGGGCCGCGCACGGACGACCGGGGGAGCCCGCGCCGTGCAAGCGGGGCCGGGATCGTGAGAGCGCGAGCCCTGGCTTCGACTGGTGCCGTGGGGACCAGCAGCAAGGAATGGGGTGCTCATGACCGTTTCCTCGCCTTGCTGGCGGGGCCGTGACGGTGCTTGGGCCGCATGCGGGTCCCGACCTGGCGCAGAAGCCGGTAGACCGTGGCAACGGAGTAACTGCACTCCTTCGCGAGCTCCGGGACCGTAGCGCCGCCCTCGTACCTCACCCGCAAAGACAGCGCCAGCTTCCGCCGCTTGGAGATCGCGGCGACGGAACGCACCCGCCGCGTCTGCTGAGCCGACCGCGGGCTGCCACCCGCCTCGATCAACAAACGCCGAGCCGCGCGCCTCGTCCCCGCCCCCGCCTTCGCCAGCTCGATGAGAGTGGCGCCATGCTGCTCGTAGAGGGTGCGCAGACGGACAGCGAGATGCTGACGGGCCGGTCCGCTCTCGCGCAGCTTGCGGGTCTGCCAGGACGTACGCATCACCGTCCCCGCTTCACGCAGGCGGTTGATGACCGTGCCGTGTGACAGGCCGCTGATGACGACGAGTTCGGCGACGCCCGCTCCGGATTCGTACCGGGCACGCAGAGCCTGCGGCGTGACCGGCACCTCGTCGTCCGGCGCAGATGCTTCGGTGTTCATGCAGTGGACTCCCATTCCCTGAGGGCTTCGGTACGCGCGGCGGCCAGCTCGTCGTAGGAGCGCTGGTCGCAGGAAGTGATGAGGATCAGGCGCCCGTCACTGGCGACCCGCCAGGCCGGATCGACTCGCCCCGACACCGGATGGCGGACAATCCCGCCAGGCCCCCGCCACGGCACTGGGACCTCGTCCGGACGCAGGGCCGGGACCACCACCTGACGCCCGTCACGGACCACAACCAGGGCCTTGCAGCGGTGCTCCGACAGCTGCTCCAGTGCCTTCCGGTAGGCGGCTCGCTCGGCGGCGTGGAAGGCCCGACGGCTCTTGGCGGTGCCCGCGGTCCCGTATTGGTCGGCGATCAGATCCCAGCCGTGAGCGGGTATGTCCCGGCGGTCGGCAACAGCCTCCCGATGACTGTTACCGAAGCCCTCCAGCGCTCGGGGTGCCAGAGACCAGACCTCGCCCATGCGGTGGACCAGGCCGTGGATCGCGAGTCGGTGGAGCGTGCGGTAGGCGGTTGCGCGGGAGACGGAGGAGGTGATGACGAGTTCGCTGACGGCTTGAT
This sequence comes from Streptomyces sp. NBC_00554, assembly GCF_041431135.1. Lineage (NCBI taxonomy): Bacteria > Bacillati > Actinomycetota > Actinomycetes > Kitasatosporales > Streptomycetaceae > Streptomyces > Streptomyces sp. NBC_00554. The sequence goes on from NZ_CP107799.1 coordinate 7,808,998, forward strand.
GGGGCCGGGCGTGCAAGGCTCCGATGATCATGAGGGCGGAACTGCCCAGGCCGTGGGGAGCGAAGGCATCGTGGGCCATGAGGCGGCTGATGACGGTGGAGTCGACGTCGGCCGTGATGGCCGTCTCGGGAGTGGACCACTCCTCAAGTGCCAGGTCGGGGGGGAACTGAGTGGTCTGATGCCGAGAAGAGGGGCCCTTTGCCGCACCCCTCGGACCATTCCCGAGGTACCACGTGGAGCCCTCTGTGCCGTGCCCGACGCGAAGCCGGCGCAGCCATCCATCCGGCCTCAGAACGGTCTCGTAGGCGTTCCGGAGGGTCTGTCGGGAGACTCCGGCCTCCTCAGCGGTCTGGCGCTCGCTCGCAGCGTGCAGACGGCCGCCGGCGCTCTCGGCAAAGTTGAGATGCGCGCGCAGCACCCGCAAGGCGGTGCGTCCTCGTTTCCCACGCCATGGGGTGACCTCGATCCGGTCGCGGAGGGCTGCGAGGACTTCGTGGGAGTGCTGGCGGGATTCAACCCGCGCCGTGGAGCTGACAGTTGTGCGGGCGCTGTCCCAGATCCGGTGAAGGTATGCCAGGGCGCGTGCCTGCCCAGAGCGCAGAGCGACGGTCCGCGTGTGGCGGCCGCCCTCGTGATCCGGGTGCAGGAGCAGACCAGCCAGCTGGTGCACCGTGCCCCCGCTGCGTGCGAGGTGGCAGGCGATGGCGGCGGTGATGCGGTGGCCGTGCTCGGCCAGGCCCTGCCGGTCCTCGCGCGGGACGACCCGTCCCTGACGGTCGAGCCTGCTGTAGTTCCCCACGGCGTAGCGGCCGGTGAGATCGCCGAGGAGGACGAGATCAGCGGCGATCCGCGGCAGTCCGGCGAGCCCCAGCGGTGAAGTCCGAGCAGCTGTGACTGCGTCTGGCTGCGAAGTTGATAGACCTGAAGCCTTCTGAGAGGAGTGCAGAGGGAGCGTGTCGTATGGCATTCTGGGGCCGTCCCGCAAAGACGTGGACGCCACCTAGGCCCGCGAAAACCGCAGGTGGTGTCCGGAACCGACCTCCAATCGGTGCCAGCTAAGCCTCCAGGATTCCCGTCCTGGGGGCTTTCGTCTGTCTGGCTCCAGCGGAGGCAGGCGTCCCCATCGCAACTCGACCGAGGTCGAGGCGGAGAGCCGCCGAGGTCGCTCCGTCTGATCGAGCCGGCCGACTCGGACTACCCGGAGACACTTTTCAGAGGGATCTCCTCTGACTGCCTCCGAGCGGCCCGGGTCGAACCGGGGTCGAATCAGAGCGTTTTCCTCTGACTGTCTCCGCTCGCCTCTGCAACCCGTCCTAGCAGGTCACAGCCGTTTCGGCCTCCATAAGACAAGGTCAGAAGGATGCGGCAGAATTACCACTGATAATGGGGCGGCCGCGGGTTCGAGTCCCGTCACCGGTACAACGCGCCGGTGTAGCTCAGGGGTTAGAGCACCTACGTCGGTTCCGCCGGCTTTGAACTCTGGACACCACAACTTCATGCACCTCCCGGTGCGCAGGCTGCGGCTACTTCTCTCTCAAAGAATCCAGGCCGCCGCCGATTTGATCTCGGGAGGCGCAGCTCATGGTGTGTGCCCGGTGCGCAGGCAGCGGATACTTCGGGAACTGGTGGGGAAGATTCCTCATGCGGGTTCGAATCCCGTCATCGACCTCGGGTCGGTGTGGCGGAATGGAAGACGCGCCAGTTTATAAGCAACCGTCGCCGATTCCGACCTCGGGCACGCTCCATTTGCTGCGCCTCCCTCCGTTACACCAATGAATTCGGGGGGAATTCACCATGGCACGATTCAACATCAAGTCCGCGAAGGCTCAGCCCACTTCGCGTGTGACGTCGACGGGGCGAGTGCTCCGTACCTATCAGGGCGGCCGTGGTCAGGAGCGTGACCCGCGCTCCGAGCTCTTTCTGCTCGCCGTGGCCAACTTCGTTTCGCAGCAGACCTTTTACGAGACCGGCGCGGACCGCGACGATCGGTTCGCCGTGCTGGTGCGCGAGCTCGCCGTCGCCGACCCGTCGTGGACGGCAGCACTGCTCGGCTGGCTGCGCGGTGAGGGCAACCTGCGTACGGCCTCGATCGTGGGCGCCGCCGAGTACGTGAAGGCACGCCTCGACGCGGGTGCCACTGACGGTGACGGTCCGACGAACCGCCAGGTCATCGCCTCCGTGCTGCGACGCCCCGACGAGCCCGGCGAGCTGCTCGCCTACTGGACCTCCCAGTACGGCCGCAACGTGCCCAAGCCCGTCAAGCGGGGCATCGCCGACGCCGTACGACGTCTCTACAACGGCAAGTCGCTGCTGAAGTACGACACCGCGTCCAAGGGATACCGCTTCGGCGACATCCTCAACCTGGTGCACGCGGCGCCGGACCCCGGCAAGCCGTGGCAGGGCGAGCTGTTCCAGTACGCGCTGGACCGGCGGCACAACCCGGACACGGCTGTCGTGCCCAAGTCGCTGCCCGTACTCGTGGCCCACCGTGACCTGATGTCGCTGCGGCCCGCCAAGCGGCGCAAGGTCGTGACCGGAGCGCACGGTGCGCAGCGCCTGGCCGATGCGGGCATGACCTGGGAGGCGCTGGCCGGCTGGCTGCAGGGCCCGATGGACAAGGCGGCCTGGGAGGCCGTCATCCCGTCCATGGGCGCGATGGCGCTCGTCCGGAACCTGCGGAACTTCGACGAGGCGGGTGTCAGTGACGAGGTGGCGGCTCAGGTCGCCGCGAAGATCAGTGACCCGGCGGAGGTGGCGCGTTCGCGGCAGTTCCCGTTCCGCTACCTCGCCGCGTACCAGCACGCGCCCTCGCTGCGCTGGTCGTACCCGCTGGAGCAGGCGCTCGGCCACTCGCTGGCCAATGTGCCCGCGCTGCCGGGGCGGACGCTCGTCCTCGTCGACCGGTCGGGCTCGATGTTCTTCTCGCGGCTGTCGGACCGGTCCGAGCTCAACCGGGCCGACGCGGCGGCGATCTTCGGTACGGCGCTTGCGCTGCGGGCGGCGGACGCGGATCTCGTCGAGTTCGGTACGAGCAGCAAGCGGGTGAAGTTCCGCCGGGGTGAGTCCGTGCTGAAGGTGCTCGAGCGCTTCGGCGACCTCGGCGGCACCAACACCACCGAGGCGGTCCGGCAGCACTTCAAGAAGCACGACCGGGTGCTGATCGTCACCGACGAGCAGGCTGCGGCGAGCTACTACGGCGACCCGACCGAGCAGGTTCCGGCGCAGGTGCCGGTCTATACGTGGAACCTGGCCGGGTACCGGGCGGGGCACGGTCCGTCGGGGCGGGGGAATCGGCACACGTTCGGTGGGCTTTCGGATGCGGCTTTTCGGATGGTGCCGCTGTTGGAGGGGGCTCGGGATGCGGATTGGCCTTGGGGGGCCTGACTGGGCTCGGCTTCGGCTGAGTCGTGGCCTCGGCTGAGTACCGGGTTCGGTTTGGTTTGGGTGCGGCCCGTGCTTCGGTGCGGGTCGCACTCTTGTGCGGGAGCTACCTGACATCTAACATTTCAGTGCATGGAAGCGATACCTCGGACCCTGCTCAGGGACCGCGCGTACGAGGCGATACGGGACGCCATCGTGGCCGGCGACATCGCGCCAGGCGCGGTCGTGAAGGACGCCGAACTGGCCGAGCGCCTCGGGCTTTCGCGGGCGCCCGTACGGGATGCCTTCTCCCGGCTCGTCGACGAAGGCCTGCTGGAGTCCAAGCCGCAGAGCTACACGCGGGTGACCCCTGTCGTGGCCGCCGATGTCCGCGACGCCGCGGCCGTCGTCGGCGCCATGCACGAGCTGGTCACCCGGGCGGCGCTGCCCCGGCTTCTCGCCGAGCACATCGGTGCCATGCGGGAGTCCAACGCGCGCTTCGCCGCGGCCGTGCGCGACGGTGACGTGTCCGCCGCGCTGCGTGCCGACGACGAGCTGCACGACGTACTCGTCCGGGTGAGCGGGAATGGTGCCGCCGCCGCCACCGTCGCCCGCTACACCCCGCTCATCCGGCGCCTTGAGCGGCGCCGGTTCGGCGAGGGCGGCAACTGCCGTTCGGCCGGGCTGCACGACGAGTTGATCGACGCCTGTGCCGTCGGCGACGTGGACGAGGCCGTCCGCGTCACGGCGGAGATCTGGCGTGGCCTCGAAGACCTGGCCGATCTCGATACCTGATCCGTGGAGGACCCATGTCACTTGACTCGTATGCCCGTTACCCCCTGCTCTTCGGTCCCTCGCCCGTGCACCCGTTGGAGCGGCTCACCAAGCACCTTGGTGGCGCCTCGCTCTGGGCCAAGCGGGAGGACTGCAACTCCGGGGTTGCTTACGGGGGGAACAAGACCCGCAAGCTGGAGTACCTCGTCGCCGACGCGCTTGCCCAGGGCTGCGACACGCTTGTTTCCATTGGTGGGGTGCAGTCCAACCACACCCGTCAGGTCGCGGCCTGCGCGGCGCGGGCCGGGCTGAAGTGTGTTCTGGTTCAGGAGAGTTGGGTGGAGTGGCCCGACTCCGTCTACGACAAGGTCGGGAACATCCTGATCAGCCGGCTCGCCGGTGCCGACGTACGGCTCGTGCGGGCCGGGTTCGGGATCGGGTTCAAGGAGAGCTGGGAGCGGGCGCTGGCTGAGGTGGTGGAGGCGGGCGGTAAGCCGTATGCCATTCCGGCGGGGGCTTCCGATCATCCGCTGGGCGGGCTGGGGTTTGCCGGCTGGGCCTACGAAGTCGCCGAGCAGGAGCGGGAGTTGGGGGTTTTCTTCGACACCGTTGTGGTGTGTTCGGTGACCGGGTCCACCCAGGCCGGGATGGTCGCCGGGTTCGCCGCACTGGAGGAGGTGGGTGGGCGGTCGCGGCGTGTTGTCGGGATCGACGCGTCGGCTGCGCCTGCGCGTACCCGTGAGCAGGTTGCCCGGATTGCCCACGGGACGGGGCAACTCATCGGTGTGCAGAAGGAGTTGACCGAGGCGGACGTCGAGCTGGACGAGCGGTATCACGCGGGGACTTATGGGATACCCGATGAGGCCACGCTGGACGCGATGCGGCTTGCCGCGCGGACGGAGGGGATGGTTACCGACCCCGTGTACGAGGGGAAGTCGATGGCCGGGATGGTGGATCTGGTGGCGCGGGGGGAGATCGCGGGGGACTCGACCGTGCTGTACGCGCATCTGGGCGGGCAGCCTGCGTTGAACGCCTACAGTGCGTTGTTCTGAGATGGGGGCTCGGGGCCGGCGACTCGTCTGAGTAAAGTACGGAGAGGGTCCCCGGTTGGCGAGGAGTGTCTGGATGGCGCAGGTCAAGCCGATGCGGGCGGATGCGCGGCGGAACTATGAGCGGCTGCTCAAAGAGGCGGCGGTCGCCTTCGCCGAGCACGGGGAGGGTGCGTCGCTCGACGACATCGCGAAGAAGGCCGGGGTCGGGTCCGGGACGCTGTACCGGCACTTTCCTACGCGGCGGGCGCTGTTGGAGGCCGTGTACGTCGACACCATCGAGGCGATTGCCGCTCGCGCGGACGCGATCGCGGCGGTGTTGCCGCCTGGCGAGGCGCTGGTGGAGTGGCTGAACGAGCTGAGCCTGTCCATGATCCAGGTCCGCGGGCTGAAGGCGCTGCTGGGGAGTGCTGTCGCGGAGTCGAGCCCCGCCGTGCGCACTGCGTGCGGGACCTCGCTGAACAGGGCGGTCGCTCGGCTGGTCGAGGCGGCTCAGCTTGAGGGGACGCTGCGGGGGGATGTGCTGCCTGTCGAGGTTTTGCGGCTGGCTCTTGGGGTGGCCAGTGCGTCGGAGCTGACTGACGGCGAGGGGAAGCAGATCCGGCGGTATCTGGCGCTGCTCACGGAGGGGCTTCGGCCTTAACGCCGGGTGCGCCCTGAGTGCCTGCTGTCCGGTGGGTGGGTCGGGGGCGTGCCGGTACGTCCCCGCCCGTCGCCGCCGGATCAGACCTTGGGCGAGTGGAGACGGGTTCGGTGACGCGAACGTACGCGACGGGCATGGGACGTACCGGCACGCCCCCTTCCGTCGTTTTGCGGGTGCGGGAGGGGGCGGTGCGGTGCGTGGTGGTGCGTGGTTTGCGTGTGCCGTTCGGTGTGGTCAGAGGGCCTGGGCTGCTGGCTTCACCATGCCGCGGACTGTGCGGGACTTGACGAAGTCGCCCAGGGCCGTCATTTCCCATTCGCCGGAGAACTGCTTGATCAGCTTGGCCATGATGACGCCTGTCTGGGCTTCGGCGCTGGTGAGGTCGAAGCGGACCAGTTCCTCGCCTGTGGCGGCGTCCAGGAGGCGGCAGTAGGCCTTGGCGACCTCGGTGAACTTCTGGCCGGAGAAGGAGTTGACCGTGAAGACCAGGCCCGTGACCTCCTGGGGGAGACGGCCCAGGTCTACGACGATCACCTCGTCGTCGCCGCCGCCCTCGCCCGTGAGGTTGTCGCCGGAGTGCTTGATCGCGCCGTTGACGATGGAGAGCTTGCCGAAGTAGCAGCTGTCGATGTGGTTGCGCTGCGGGCCGTACGCGATGACCGAGGCGTCCAGGTCGATGTCCTTGCCGCGGAACGCGGGCTCCCAGCCGAGGCCCATCTTGACCTGGGAGAGCAGCGGGCGGCCGCCCTTGACCAGGGAGACGGTCTGGTTCTTCTGGAGGCTCACCCGGCCCTTGTCCAGGTTGATCTTGCCGGAGGGGGGAGGGGTGGGGGCCGCGGTCGTGGTGGGGGGAGCCGACGGGGGCGGCGGGGTCGTCACCTGGGGCTGCGGGGCGGGGGTCGGCTGGGGTGCTGCCGGGGTCGGTTCCTCCACCGAGACGCCGAAGTCTGTGGCGATGCCTGCCAGGCCGTTTGCGTAGCCCTGGCCTACGGCTCGGGCCTTCCAGGCGCCGTTGCGGAGGTAGACCTCCACGATCACCAGGGCCGTTTCCGAGCCCAGCTGGGGCGGGGTGAACGACGCCAGTACGGAGTTGTCGTCCGCGTTGCGGATCGTGGCCGTGGGTTCGATGCCCTGGAAGGTCTGGCCCGCGGCGTCCGGGCTTGCCGTGACGACGATCTTCTCGATGCCCGGGGGGACCGCGGACGTGTCGACCGTGATCGCGTCGGGGGCCGTGCCGCCGCCCGAGCGGTAGGTCACTCCCGGGCCCGTGGGCTGGTTGTAGAAGATGAAGTCGTCGTCGGAGCGCACCTTGCCGTCGGCGGTGAGCAGCAGGCTCGAAACGTCGAGCCGCACCGGGGCGGCGACGTCCACCGTCACGCGGGCGACGGGGAGAGGGATGTTCGAGCCGGGGGTCATAGCTGTCATGACTGGGGTAACGAGCGGGGGCGCTTTACCGTTCCCTTACCAAGCGAGGAGTTGCTCCGGGTGGGGGGTGGGGGCCCGCCCGAAGCAACTCTGGCTGCCTTATGGCACTACTACGATCTTCCTTCCCACTCCCGATGCGAACTGCTCCAGCGCCTGTGGGTAGCTGGTCAGCGGCATGCGGTCGCTGATGAAGATGTCGGGGTCCAGGACACCGGTCGCGAACAGTTCCGCCGCTCGTTCGAAGCTGTGGAGCACCGCCATGGAGCCGGTGATCGTGATTTCTTGGTTGTAGATGCGGTACGGGTCGATCGTCACGCGGGTTGCGTAGTCGGCCACTCCGAACTGGAGGAAGGTGCCGGCCTTTGCTACGCGGTCCAGGCCGTCCTGGATCGCGGCCGCGTTGCCGGTCGCGTCGATGACCAGGTCCCAGCCCTGCGGGCGGTCCAGTTCGTCGGCGGTCGTGGCCGAGGAGGAGACCCCCAGCAGTTGGGCCGTCGACAGGCGCTGCTGGTTGAGGTCCACCATGTCCACGCTCGCCGCGCCCGTGCGCTTCGCCAGCTCCAGCATCATCAGGCCCATCGTTCCGGAGCCGTAGATCAGGACATGGGCGCCGAGGCGGGACTGCAGGACGTCGTAGCCGCGTACCGCGCAGGACAGGGGTTCGACCAGGGCCGCGTCCTGGGTGCGGACGTGCTCGGGGAGCTTTACGCAGTTGGCCACGGGGGCTACGGCGAACTGGGCGGCTCCGCCGGCTGTGGTGACGCCGATCGCTGCCCAGCGTTCGCAGAGGTTGTTGTGGCCCGAACGGCAGTAGCGGCACTCGTAGCAGTAGAGGGAGGGGTCCACCGCTACGCGGTCGCCGGTCGAGAGTTCCGTTACCTGGGTGCCGACGGCGACCACCTCGCCCGCGAACTCGTGACCCGGCACGATCGGCAGCTTGGGAGCGAACTCGCCCTGGAGGATGTGCAGGTCGGTGCCGCAGAGGCCGCAGGCGGCGACCTCGACGACGACCTCTCGGGGGCCCGGCGTCGGGTCCGGGACCTCGGCCACCACGGCGCGGCCGACGGACTCGATGACTGCGGCCTTCATTTCACGGCTCCCAACGACAGGCCCTGGACCAGCTTGTCCTGGGCGGCGAACCCCGCGGCGAGCACCGGCAGGGAGATGACGAGCGAGGCTGCGCACACCTTCGCCAGGAACAGGCCCTGGCTGGTGATGAAGCCGGTCAGGAAGACGGGGGCGGTTTCCGCGACCACGCCGGTGAGGACCCTGGCGAAGAGGAGTTCGTTCCAGCTGAAGATGAAGCAGATCAGGGCCGTCGCGGCGATTCCGGGTGCGGAGATCGGGGCCACGATGCGAGCGAGGATCGTGGGCAGCTTCGCGCCGTCTATCTGCGCCGCTTCGATGACAGCCACTGGGACTTCGGCCAGGAAGGACTGCATCATCCACACCGCGATCGGCAGGTTCATGGAGGTGTAGAGGATGACCAGGAGCCAGATGTTGTCCAGCATTCCGGTGTTCTTCGCGAAGAGGTAGATCGGGAGGAGGCCCGCCACGACCGGGAGCATCTTCGTCGAGAGGAAGAAGAACAGGACGTTCGTCCACTTCTTCACCGGGCGGATGGAGAGCGCGTACGCCGCCGGGAAGGCGAGGAGCAGGACGAGGAGGGTGGAGGCCAGTGACGCCGTGACCGAGTTGAGGAGCGCGGGCCAGGGGCTCGCGCCGCCGCCGGTGCCGAAGAACTCGCGGTAGCCGTCGAGGGTGAGGGCCGCGCCGAAGGACGGGGGGTTGGTCGCCGCGTCCGACTCGGAGTGGAAGGAGGTCAGGGCCATCCAGGCGATGGGGAGGAAGAAGATGATTCCCAGGAGCCAGGCGGCCAGGCCCAGGCCTGCTCCCCGCCTGCGGCGAGTGGGGTGCGTGGGGGGAGCGGGGGTCGTACGTGCGGGTGTTGCTGTCGCAGTCATCAGCGGGACACCTCCTCGCGGAACAGGGACGAGACCACGCGGAGCGCGAAGGTCGCGATGATGATCGAGCCGATGACGACCAGGACGCCGGCGGCGGAGGCGAGGCCGTTCTCGTGGGCCTGGTAGAAGCTCTGGTAGACGGTGTAGGGGAGGTTCGCCGTGCCCAGGCCGCCCGAGGTGATGGTGAAGACCGCGTCGAAGTTCTGGACGATGTAGATCGAGCCCAGGAGGGCGCCCAGTTCGAGGTAGCGGCGCAGGTGGGGGAGGGTGAGGTAGCGGAAGACCTGCCAGTCGCTGGCGCCGTCCACCTTCGCGGCCTCGATCTGCTGGTGATCGCGGCTCTGCAGGCCCGCGAGCAGGATCAGCATCATGAACGGGGTCCACTGCCAGACGAGGGACGCCTCGACCGCCAGGAGCGGGGTGTTGGAGATCCAGTCCGGTTCCGGGCCGCCCACATAGTGCAGCAAGCCGTTGAAGAGGCCGTACTCCGGGTTGTAGAGCACATGCTTCCAGAGCAGGGCCGCCGCCACCGGGACCACCAGGAACGGTGCGATCAGGAGGGTTCGGACGATGCCCCGGCCGCGGAACTTGCGGTCCAGGAGCAGGGCCAGGAGCAGGCCGAGGACCAGGCTGGCCAGGACCACCGTCACGGTCAGGAGGACCGTCGTCCAGACCGAGTGGCGCAGGTCGGCGTCGGTCAGGACGTCCGTGTAGTTGCTGAAGCCCGTGAAGTGGCGGGCGTCCGGGTAGAGGGCGTTCCAGTCGAAGAAGGAGATCACCAGCGTGGCCACGAACGGGAGCTGGGTCACGGCGATCATGAAGATGAGGGCGGGGAGGAGTGGGGCGCGGGTGGCCCAGGCGCGTATCCGGTCCGAGGGCGGCTTGCGGGTGGCGCTTACCGAAGCGGTGGCAAGGGGGGCTGTTGTCGTGGCGGTCATCGTCCCTCGTACTCCTTCGAGATCTCTTCGGCGAGACTCTGGGACTTCTTCAGGGCCGACTCGACGGACTGGCGTCCGGCGATGGCCGCGCTGATCTCCTGCGAGACCTTGGTGCCGAGATCGGTGAACTCGGGGATGCCGACGAACTGGATGCCGGGCGCGGGGCGCGGCTGCACGCCGGGGTCGGTGGGCTTGGCGCCCTCGATGGCCTCCTTCGTCATCTCCTGGAAGGCGCCGGCCTCCTTGAGGTAGTCGGCGTTCGTGTACGTCGAGGCACGCTTGCCGGCCGGGACGTTGGACCAGCCGATCTCGTCGCCGACCAGCTGCTCGTACTCCTTGCTCGACGCCCAGGAGACGAACTTCCAGGCCTTGTCCGGGTTCCGGGACGCGTCCTGGATGCCCCAGGCCCAGGTGTAGAGCCAGCCGGAGGAGTCGGTCTTCTCCACCGGAGCGGGTACGTAGCCGATCTTGCCCTTGACCGGGGAGTCGGCCGCCTCCAGTGAACCGGCGGCGGAGGTGGCGTCGTACCACATGGCCGTCTTGCTCTGGGTCATGTTGTTGAGGCACTCGGCGAAGCCGGACTGGGGAGCGCCCGATTCACCGTGCTCGCGGACGAGGTCCACGTAGAACTTCGTGGCCGCCTCCCACTCGGGGGAGTCGAGCTGGGCGTTCCAGTCCTTGTCGAACCAGGTGCCGCCGAAGGTGTTCACGATGGTGGTGAGCGGGGCCATGACCTCGCCCCAGCCGGGCAGGCCGCGCAGACAGATGCCCTTCATGCCCGACTCGGCGCCGTCGGCCTGCGCGGCGAGGTCGGCGACCTGCTCCCAGGTGGGATGCGCCGGCATCGTGAGGCCCTTCTCCGCGAACACGTCCTTGCGGTACATCAGGAAGGACGACTCGCCGTAGAACGGCTGCCCGTAGAGCTTGCCGTCCTCGGCCGTGAGGGACTCCCGCATCGGGGTGAGGATGTCCTGCTCGTCGAAGGCGCTGTCCTTCTGCACGTACGAGTCCATCTCGTGCAGCCAGCCGTTCTTGGCGTAGATCGGTATCTCGTAGTTGCTGAGCGTGGCGACGTCGTACTGGCCCGCCTGGTTGGCGAAGTCCTGGCTGATCTTGTCGCGGACGTCGTTCTCCGGCAGCACGGTGAAGTTCACCTTGATGCCGGTCTCCTTGGTGAAGTGGGCGGCGGTGAGCTTCTGCAACTCGACCATCTGCGGGTTGTTGACCATCAGTACGTTGATGGAGTTCCCGCCGGAGCCCGCCCCGCCCGCTCCGGTCCAGCAGCCGGAGAGCAGCGGGGTGAGCAGCGTCCCTGCGGCTGCCGCGGCGAGCAGTGCGCGCGGCCTCCGTCGGCTCGGGGTTCGCATGGATCACTCCTGGACGTAGACGTATACGTATGGGGATATAAGGGGCGTGGATGGGTGGGGATGTGCCTGGGTGGGTTGGGTTTTCAGACTTGGCGGGGAGGGGTCGGTTTGTTTCTCAGACTCGGATGACCTGGGGGCCCTGCAGGGAGTACCGGTGTGCCTCGGCCGTTGGAAGCAGCGTGCTCGTGACGATCGCCTCCAGGGAGCTGATGTCGGCGAACCGGCAGAAGCTGACCGCGCCGAACTTGGTGTGCACGCCTGCGAAGACCGTGCGCCGGGAGGCCCGGATCGCCTGGGCCTTGACCTCGCTGACCGCCGGGTCGGGGGTGGTGAGGCCGTGTTCGCGGGAGATGCCGTTGGCGCCGATGAACGCCAGATCGATGACGAAGCCGGCGAGCATCTTCGTCGTCCAGTGGTCCACGGTCGCGAGTGTGCCGGGGCGGACCCGGCCGCCGAGCAGCAGGACGCTCGTGTTGTCGGCCTCGGCGAGCGCGCCCGCGGTGGCCAGGGAGGCGGTGACCACCGTGAGGTGCCGGTCCCTGGGCAGTGCCTCGGCGATGAGCTGCGGGGTGAACCCCTCGTCGACGAAGACCGTCTCGGCGTCCCCGAGCAGTTCGGCCGCGGCGGCCGCGATCCGGCGCTTCTCGGGCACGTGGCTGGTGGTGCGGAAGGCGAGCGTCGTCTCGAAGCCGGCGCTCTCCACGGGATAGGCGCCGCCGTGGGTGCGGCGTACCAGACCGTGGTCCTCCAGGGTGCGTAGATCGCGCCGTACGGTCTCCTTCGCGACGCCCAGTTCGGTGGCGAGCGCGGTGACGTCGACCGAGCCGGTGCGACGGGCGGCCAGGACGATCTCGCGCTGACGTTCCTCCGCCGTCATGGGCGTCATGGCCGTCACCTGCTCCCTCGCTCCGGAGTACGCCGCTCCGCGTACTGCCCGTTCGGGCCGGGTGGGCCCTTGTAGGGAAGTTGTACAGCGGCTATCAGCCACTGACCAGGCCTGTTGCATGCCCGATGGTGCCCGGCTGTGCCCGTTTCGCGCCACGGGTGCCCGCGGCGGACCTGGGGCGGAGCGGACGGGGAGGTGGGATCGGGCAGGGTCGGTGCCCGAACACGGGGGCGGGCGGGCCCGTTCGGTGCCCGCCCGCCCCCGTGCGCAGTGGCCTGCCGCCGCCGCGGCCTCAGTACGGCCAGATCGGCGGGTGCGTGGTGAAGTGGCCGCCCAGGTGGGCGTGGTCCGGGTTGTCCGGGTCGAGCTCGCCCTGTTCGGCGACGATCTTCTCGGCGTACGGCTCGGAGTCGTCCCGCGGCTCGTAGCCCAGCGCGCGGGCGGTCGAGAGGTCCCACCACAGGCGGGTGTTGGCGGAGGAGCCGTAGACGACCGTGTGCTGTACGTCCTCGGCGGTGAGGGCGGCGTGGAAGAGGCGGGCGCCGTCCTCGGGGCTCATCCAGACGGAGAGCATGCGCACGCTCGTGGGTTCCGCGAAACAGGAGCCGATGCGGACCGAGACCGTCTCCTGGCCGTGCTTGTCCCAGTAGAACTGGGCCAGGTCCTCGCCGAAGGACTTCGACAGGCCGTAGAAGGTGTCCGGGCGGTGCGGTGTGTCGATAGGGATGAGCGGGTCGTCGCCTTGTGGACGCGGGGCGTAGCCCACCGCGTGGTTGGAGGAGGCGAAGACGATGCGAGGTACGCCCTCCTCGCGTGCCGCCTCGTACAGGTTGTACGTTCCCTCGATGTTCGCCTTGAGGATCTTGTCGAACGAGGCTTCCAGAGAGATGCCCGCGAGGTGGATGATCGCGTCGACGCCCCGGACCGCCTCGCGCAAGGCCGCTTTGTCGGAGAGGTCCGCGGTGATCGCGTCCGGCTCGCCCTCGATGGGGAGCAGGTCGAGGAGACGCAGTTCGTAGCCGTACTTCGGCAGCAGCCCCCGCATCAGGGTGCCGACGCCGCCGGCGGCGCCGGTGAGCAGAACGGTGCGGGGAGCGGGCATCCTCGGGTCTCCTTGAATCGGCAGCGTTGATCGTCGGCCTGGATCGACAGCCTCAGAACATGCGCATGTGTGTACTGAATTCACATCCATGGACACGCTAAGGATTGCCGACGGGCTGCGTCAAGTCTCGCGCGGAGGCGGGAAATCCGCCTCCGTGTTGCGAGTTCGTGCGCTTGACCGGCCCCAAGGTCGCGGCTTAGCGTGGTCGCGTTCAGAAATATGGACGTGGATCAGAAACATGCACCGAAAGAACATGCACCGAGAGACGTGCACCGCGAAGCGTGCACCGCTTAGGGAGAGTCCGTGACGTCAGCCCCCCTTGCCGCTCGGCTCAGCATCCCCAGTGGGCCGCTGTTCTTCCCTGTCACCGCGTACGGCTCCGACGGCGGCGTCGATCTCGACGTCTACCGGGAGCATGTGCGGCGCGGTGTCGAGGCCGGAGCCGCCGCCGTCTTCGCCTGCTGCGGCACCGGGGAGTTCCACGCGCTCGCGCCCGAGGAGTTCGAGGCGTGCGTACGGGCGGCCGTCGAGGCGGCGGACGGGCGCGTGCCGGTCGTCGCGGGCGCCGGGTACGGGCCCGCGCTCGCCGTGCGGTTCGCGCGGCTCGCGGAGGCGGCCGGGGCCGACGGGCTGCTCGCCATGCCGCCGTATCTCGTGGTGGCCTCGCAGGAGGGCCTGCTGCGGCACTATCGGGAGCTCGCGGCGGCGACCTCACTGCCGGTCGTCGTCTATCAGCGCGACAACGCCGTGTTCACGCCGGAGACCGTGGTCGAGCTGGCCCGTACCGAGGGGATCATCGGGTTCAAGGACGGGCTCGGGGACCTGGACCTGATGCAGCGGATCGTCAGCGCGGTGCGCAGCGAAGTCCCGGGGGAGTTCCTGTACTTCAACGGGCTGCCGACGGCTGAACTGACCGGGCTCGCCTATCGGGGGGTCGGCATCACGCTGTACTCGTCCGCCGTGTTCTGCTTCGCTCCCGAGATCGCTCTCGCCTTCCACCAGGCGCTCAACGCCGGGGACGACGAGGTCGTGAACCGGCTGCTCGACGGCTTCTACCGGCCGTTCGTCGATCTGCGCGCCCAGGGCCGCGGATACGCCGTCTCACTCGTCAAGGCCGGGGTGCGGCTTCGGGGGCTGGACGTGGGTGAGGTGCGGCCGCCGTTGCACGAGCCGACCGAGGACCATGTGAAGCAGCTCGCGCAGCTGATCGAGCGCGGGTACGGGCTGATCGAGGAGGGCGTGTGAAGGCGTCGGCGTTCGTCTACCCCTGGGACGTCAACGGAGACCCGGAGGCAGCCGGGCGGATCGCCGGGCTCGGCGTCCGGCAGGCGACGCTCGCCTCCGCGTACCACTCCACGCGCGCCCTGACGCCACGGCATCCCCGGCACCGGATCGTCACCGCCTCGCACGCCGCCGTGCTCTACCCCGCGGACGAGCGGTGGGAGGGGCGAAGGCTCCGGCCGTACGCCGCCGGGGACTGGGCGCCGGGCGACGCGTACGGGGAGGCCGCCGAGGCGCTCGCCGGGGCCGGTCTCGACGTACACACCTGGGTGGTGCTCGCGCACAACTCCCGTATGGGTGAGGAGTTTCCGGACACCTCCGTGGTCAACGCCTACGAGGACCGCTATCCGTGGGCACCCTGCATCGCCCAGCCCGACACGCGCGCCTACCTGGTCGAGCTGGCCGTCGAGGCGGCGGTGCGGCCCGGGGCCGGGGGTACGGAGCTGGAGTCCCTCGGGTGGTACGGGCTCGCGCATCTCCACGCCCACGACAAGACGGCGGGGGTGGGCCTCGGGGACGCCGGGCAGTACCTCATGTCGCTGTGCTTCTGCCCCTCGTGCCGCGAGGGATACGCACAACAGGGGCTGGATCCCGAAGAGTTGGCGATCGCCGTCCGGCGTGCTCTGGAGCCCGTATGGCGGGGTGACACTCCGGCCGGGGGCTGGGAGGCCGTGGAGAAGCTGCTCGGTAGTGAGCTCGCCGGTGCCACGCGCGCGTGGCGGGACTCCGTGGCGCGTTCGCTCCAGTCGGAGGCGGTCGCCGCGGTGCGCGCGGCCGCTCCGGAGGGGTTCCAGATTCTGCTGCACGCGGACCCCGTCTCGTACCACTGCGGCGCGAACGCGGGAGTGGATCCTGAGCACATTCTGTCGGTGGCCGATGGTGTCGTCGTGCCCTGTACCGGCGGTTCGGGGCTGCTGACTCCCTTTGCGGACAGGGGTGTTGGCGGGAGTGTGCTGGCGGCCAACTTCACCGTGGTGGGCGGCATGGGCGGCCGCCCGGCGGCTCTCGGCGAGGACGTGGCACGGGCGGCGGGGCATGGGGCCACCGAAGTGCGGCTGTATCACGCGGGGTTGGCGTCCGACGAGGATCTGTCGCTCGTGACTCAGGCGCTCGCGCGGCTCGGCTGAGACCCGAACAGGGGCACCACCGTCACCAGTCGCACCGCCCCGAGCGCCGCCAACAGCACCTGGTGGTCGACGAGTTCGACCAGGCCCGCGCCCAGCGCGAGACCTATCGCGTTCGGAGCGAACATCAGGGTGTTGGCGGTCGCCGCCGTACGGCCCAGGAGAGCGGCCGGGGTCTCGCGCTGGACCGCGGTGAGCGCCGCGATCAGCACGCACGGGAGGCCGATGCCGACCGCCGCGGCCGAGGTGAGGACCACCGTGTCGTACGGGAGCGCACGAGCCGTCACCGCCAGCGCGGTGAGCGCGATGCCGTACCCCGCGAACCGCCGCTCGCCCAGCCGGCGCAGAAGAGGACCCGCGGCCAGGCCGATCGCCACCGAGCCGGCGCCCTGGACGGCGTAGAGGAGACCCACGTACGCGGGTGAGTGGCCGAGGCCTTCGACAACGGCGTAGACCGTCGCGCCGTTGACGCCCGCGAAGAGCATGGTGGTGCCGCCTGCCAGGACGAGTGGGCGCAGCCGGGGGTGGGCCCAGAGGTGGCGGGCGCCTTCGGCGGTCTGCGTGCGCCAGGTGGAGGTGGCCTTGGGCGGCGGGGTCTCGCGCAACCGCAGGAGGGCGTACACACCCGCGGCCAGCGCGAACGTCACGGCGTCAAGGAGTGCGACCCGTGCCCCGCCGTACACCGCGTACAGGCCCGCCCCGGCGAGCGGGGCGACCAGCTTCATCCCCTCGTTGGCCGTCATGCGCAGGCCGTTGAAGTCGCCGAGAAGGGACTTGTCGACGGCCGAGGCGATCAGCGCCGACTCCGCCGCGTCATGGACGACGCCCGTGGCGCCGTAGACCAGGAGCACCGCGAAGAGGATCCACAGGCGGCCCGGCGCATCCACGGCGAAGAGGGCCGGCAGCAGCGCGGCCAACAGCAGGTTCGCCGCGATGAGGAGCGGCCTGCGGCGGACGCGGTCGGCGAGTGTGCCCAGGGCGGGGCCGATGAGCGTGGGGGCCCAGAGGGCGAAGACGCAGAGGGCGGCCAGGCCGTCCGAGCCGGTCAGGTCCTTGACCCAGATGCCGGACACCAGCCACAGCGCCGACGAGCCGAAGCCGGAGACCACGACCGCGCTCAGATACAAACCCGCGTTGCGGTCCCGCAGGACGCGCGTGACTGTCCATGTCGCCATGGCTGGTGATCGTGGTGCTAAGGACCTGCCTCAAGGATCAGGCAGATGCCCTATAAGACGCAGGCAGACGTCTTCAGATGGTGATCACGAGCTTGCCCCGGGGATGGCCCTTCTCCAGGTGCCGGACGGCGTCGGCGGCCTCGTCGAGAGGGTAGGTGCGGTCGATGGCCGGGGTGATCTTTCCGTTCTCGGCGAGGTCCTTGAGGGTCAGGAGGTCCTCGTGGCGGGGGAGGGAGACGAGGTTGCGGAAGTTCTGGCCGACGAAGGGCGAGAGCAGGGAGGCCCGGATCTCGCGGCTCATCCCGCCGAAGAAGGCGCTGCCGCCCTCGCCGCCGACCATGACGAGGGTGCCGTGCGGGGCGAGGACGCGGCGCAGGTGGGGCAGCGGGCGCAGGCCCGCGCAGTCGACGATGACGTCGTAGCGGCCGGAGCCGGCGGTGACGTCCTCGTGGGTGTAGTCGAGGACGTGGGCGGCGCCCAGGGAACGTACGAGATCCGTGTTGGTGGGACCGCAGACGCCGGTGACCACGGCGCCGTACATCGCGGCCAGCTGGACGGCGAAGGTTCCGACGCCGCCGGAGGCACCGATGACGAGAACCTGGTCGCCCGGCTTGGGGCGGCCCTTCCCGCTCAGCGCCTGGAGGGCGGTCATGCCGGAGACGGGGAGGGCGGCGGCCTGCTCGAAGGTGATGTTGGGTGGCTTGAGCACGAGCCTGCGGGCCTTGGCGCGCGCGAACTCGGCGAACGAGCCGTCGCAGTTGCCGAACACCTCGTCGCCCGGCTTGAACTCGGTCACCTTCGCGCCGACGGCCTCCACGCGCCCGGCGCCGTCCCAGCCCCGCACCGGGTTCTTGGGCCTGCGGACTCCGAGGACGACACGGGCCACCAGGGGCCTGCCCGTCATGAGATGCCAGACGCTCGGGTCGACGCCGGCGGCGCGCACCTCGACGAGCACCTCGTCGTCACGGGGTACCGGTCGGCCGATCTCCCGCAGTTCCAGCAGGTCGGCGGTTCCGTAGGCATCCTGGACGATCGCTTTCACGGTGGTTCTCCTTCTCGCGGGCCTCTGACGTCGAGCAGTCGCCTCTGACATCGAGCATTCCGGCGATTCGAACGCCTGACCAGCGTCCTGAGGGCCGTCCTGGGAGCCCGAGCGATGAGTTTTCGTACGTTCGCCGGTCTACCCGATGACTGGAGACGAGTACGAGCTCTGAGGAGAAGCGGATGACCGACCGGATTCTTGACCTGGGGCCGCAGGCCCGGATCGTCGCGAGCCTCGCGGCGGGTGCGACCGACGAGCAGCTGGCGGGCGCGACCCCCTGTCCGGAACTCGCGGTGCACAACATGCTGGGGCACTTGCTCGGGCTCGCCGCCGCCTTCCGGGACGCCGGGCGCAAGGATCTGGGGCCCACCACGGACACCAGCCCGACCTCCGCCGTGCCTGACATCGAGCCCGGCTGGCGCGAGTCGTTGCCCAAGGTGATGGACGAGCTCGCCGAGGCCTGGCGCGACCCGGCCGCCTGGACCGGGGAGACCCGGGCGGGTGGCGTGGACCTGCCGGGTGCGGTCGCGGGCGCCGTGGCCGTCGACGAGCTGGTCGTGCACGGCTGGGACCTCGCGCGGGCCACCGGCCAGGAGTACGAGCCCGATGCCGCCGCCCTGCAGATGTCCTACCAATTCCTGCTGGCCTCGGCCGAGGACCCGACCCGGGGCGGCGGCATCTTCGGGCCCGTGGTGCCGGTACCCGACGAGGCGCCGCTCCTCGACCGGGCGATCGGGCTCAGCGGGCGGGACCCCGGCTGGAAGCCGTAGAGCTCCAATGGCGGGACCCTGGGCCGTAGAGCTCCAATAAGGAGGCGCCCGCGGGACGGCGGTTTCGTACGCTCCCCGCATGTCCCTCACCCTCACCGTCCTCGGCACCGCCTCCCCGCACCCCGGCCCCGGCCGACCCTGTTCCGGCTATCTGCTGCGGGGCGGGGACGCCGAGGTGTGGGTCGACGCCGGGCCCGGAACCTTCGCCGAGTTGCAGAGGCACACGGACCCGGCGCGGCTGTCCGCGATCTGGATCTCGCATCTGCACGCCGACCATTGTGCCGATCTGCTGTCCGCCGTGTACGGGCTCGCGTACGGCGGACTCACCCCCGCCGCGCCCATTCCCGTGTACGCGCCGCGCGATCTGGGGCAGCGGCTCGCGGGGTTCTTCGGGCAGAGTGATTCCGGGTTCCTGAGCGGGATCTTCGACCTCCGGCCCCTGTACGACGGCCATGAGGCGCGGGTGGGTGAACTGCGGCTCCGCAGCCGTGCCGTCGTGCACGACACCGAGGCGTACGGGCTGCGGGCCGAGTGCGCGGGGAGCGTGCTGGCGTACTCCGGGGACAGCGGGCCCTGTGCTCAGCTCGCCGAACTCGCCCAGGGGGCCGACCTGTTCCTCTGCGAGGCCGACATCGACCGGCATCGCGAAGGCGAACGAGTCCATCTCACTCCAGAGGACGCCGCTGCGGTCGCACGTGCGGCGGGGGTGCGGGAACTGCTCGTCACCCACGTCGGACCCACGCTCACCCCGCAGGACGCGACGGCCCGTGCGGCCAGGGCCTTCGGCGGGCGTACCGTCCAGGCCCGCGAAGGTGACGTGAAGGTCGTCTGAGCGTCGACGCCGGCTTCTTTTGTCAGAAGCGTTGACGAAACATGAGCGCGCTCCTACCTTCAACGCGTCGTACTTCGTACGTCATATATGAGACGCGATATGTGAGATCCGAGAGATCCGAGAGGCGCGCATGACCTCTGTGCCCACGCCGATTCCGTCCCGCACGCAGTTCGTGCTGGAGGGGATCAAACACCGCATCCTCACCGGGCAGTTGACCCCGGGACAGGCTCTGGTCGAGACCGAGCTCGCCGCACAGTTCGGGGTGTCGAAGACACCCGTGCGGGAGGCGCTCAAGACCCTGGCCGGTACCGGGCTCGTCGTGATGAACCAGTACAAGGGCGTCACGGTGCGCATGGTGGACGCGGACATGGCGCGCGAGGTGTACGACGTACGGCTGCTGTTGGAGCCGGAGGCGCTGCGGCGTGCCGTCCGTCGTGAAGCCTCGCTCGACGCGGCGCGCGACGCCCTGACCCGCGCCGACGAAGCCGCCGACACCGCCGAACGCTCCCTGGCCAACCGGGAGTTCCACCGCGCCCTGTACGTGCCCTGCGGCAATCCGCTGCTCGGCCGGATGCTCGACGAGGTGCGGGACCAGGCCGCGCTGGTCTCCGCCGTCGCCTGGGCCGCCAACCCCTCCTGGGAGCGCGAGGCCGCCGAGCACCGGGAGATCCTGCGGCTCGCCCTCGACGGCGACGCCGACGGCGCTGCCGCCGCGCTGCACGCGCACATCGAGTCGTTCGTGCAACGGGCCTTCCCCCAGGGCCAGGACGAGGCCTTCCCTCAGGGCCGGAAAGAGGACGGACAGGCATGACAGCGACGTACGAGACCCAGCGGGCGGCGCTCGCCGAGGTCGTGGCGATCCCCGTGACTCCGTTCGCGCAGGACGGGACGATCGACCGCGACACCCACCGGGCCCTGCTGCGTCGACTGCTCGAAGGAGGCGTCAAGACCCTTACGCCGAACGGCAATACGGGTGAGTTCTATGCTCTGACACCCGAAGAGCGGCAGCTCGTCACGGAGTTGACCATCGAGGAGACGGGCGACCGGGCCGTCATCCTGGTCGGCGTCGGGCACGACGTGCCGACCGCCGTGGCCTCCGCGCGGCACGCACGCGAGCTCGGCGCCGAGATGGTGATGGTCCATCAGCCCGTGCATCCGTACGTGTCGGAGGACGGCTGGGTCGACTACCACCGGGCGATCGCGGAGTCCGTGCCCGAGCTGGGAGTCGTTCCCTACATCCGCAATCCGCTGCTCCCCGGGGAACGACTGGCCGAACTCGCCGACGACTGCCCCAACGTCGTCGGTGTGAAGTACGCCGTGCCGGACGCCGCCCGCTTCGCCGCCTTCGCACGCGACGCGGGGCTCGAACGCTTCGTGTGGGTCGCGGGCCTCGCCGAGCCGTACGCGCCCTCGTACTTCTCGGCGGGCGCCACCGGCTTCACCTCGGGTCTGGTGAACGTCGCCCCGGCCGTTTCGCTGAACATGATCGAAGCGCTTCGATCCGGCGACTACCCGGCCGCCATGAAGGTCTGGGAGCAGATCCGCCGCTTCGAGGAACTGCGCGCGGCCAACGCCTCCGCCAACAACGTGACCATCGTCAAGGAGGCCCTCGCCTCGCTCGGCCTGTGCCGCCGAGACGTCCGCGCACCGAGCAAGCCGCTGCCCGAGGACGAGCGCGCGGAAGTCGCCGCCATAGCCGCGGGATGGTCCATATGAAGCGCCCCGAGGACCTCAGAAGCCACCAGTGGTACGGCACGGAAGGGCTCCGCTCCTTCAGCCACCGGGCCCGGACCCGCCAGCTCGGCTATCTGCCCGAGGAGCACCTGGGCAAGCCGGTCATCGCGATCCTCAACACCTGGTCCGACATCAATCCCTGCCATGTGCACCTGCGGGACCGGGCGCAGGCAGTGAAGCGGGGGGTGTGGCAGGCCGGGGGCTTCCCGCTCGAGTTCCCGGTCTCCACGCTCAGCGAGACCTTCCAGAAGCCGACCCCGATGCTCTACCGCAACCTGCTCGCCATGGAGACCGAGGAACTGCTGCGGTCCTACCCGGTGGACGGGGCCGTGCTGATGGGCGGCTGCGACAAGTCCACGCCCGCGCTCCTGATGGGCGCCGCCTCCGTCGACCTCCCGGCCGTCTTCGTGCCCGCCGGGCCCATGCTGCCGGGGCACTGGCGGAACGAAGTCCTCGGCTCTGGCACCGACATGTGGAAGTACTGGGACGACAAGCGTGCCGGGCTCATCGGGGACTGCGAGATGACCGAGCTGGAGAGCGGGCTCGCCCGGTCGCCCGGGCACTGCATGACCATGGGTACGGCGTCCACGCTGACGGCCGCGGCCGAGGCGCTGGGGGTGACGGTGCCGGGCGCGTCCAGCATCCCCGCCGTCGACTCCGGGCACGACCGGATGGCCGCCGCCTCGGGGCTCAGGATCGTCGAACTCGTCCACAAGGACCGGAAGTTGTCCGAGCTCCTCACCGCGGAGGCCTTCGAGGACGCCGTGACGACCGTCCTCGGGCTCGGCGGTTCCACCAACGCGGTGATCCATCTGATCGCCATGGCCGGACGGGCCGGCGTCACGCTCACGCTCGACGACTTCGACCGGATCGCGCGGACCGTGCCGGTGCTCGCCAACGTCCGCCCCGGCGGCGGCCCTTACCTGATGGAGGACTTCCACTTCGCGGGCGGCCTGCCCGGGTTCCTGTCGCGGATCACCGATCTGCTGCACCTGGACCGGCCGACGGTGTCGTACGACAGCATGCGCGAGCAGCTCTCAACCGCCTCGGTCCACAACGACGATGTCATCCGGACCAGGGAGAACCCCGTCGCCGACGAGGGCGGAGTCGCCGTCCTGCGCGGCAACCTCTGCCCCGACGGCGCGGTCATCAAGCACATCGCCGCCGAGCCGCACCTGCTCAAGCACACCGGCCCCGCCGTCGTCTTCGACGACTACAGGACCATGCAACGGACCATCAACGAGCCCGACTTGGGCATCACGGCGGACACCGTGCTGGTGCTCCGCAACTCCGGCCCCAAGGGCGGTCCCGGTATGCCCGAGTACGGGATGCTGCCCATCCCCGATCATCTGCTGAAGCAGGGGATCAGGGACATGGTGCGGATCTCCGACGCCCGGATGAGCGGCACGAGTTACGGCACCTGTGTGCTGCACGTGGCACCCGAGTCGTACGTCGGCGGGCCGCTCGCGCTGGTGCGCACCGGCGACACGATCACCCTCGACGTCGAGGGGAGGTCGCTCCGACTCAACGTGGACGACGAGGAGTTGGCGCGGCGCCGGGCGGAGTGGACACCGCCGCCCGAGCGGTACGAGCGCGGCTACGGAGCGCTCTACAGCGAACAGATCACCCAGGCGGACACCGGCTGCGACTTCGCGTTTCTGGCCCGGCCGGGCAAGGTGCAGGACCCGTACGCGGGCTGAGGGGACGCCCAACCCCATCCCTCTTGTCCGAGATGTCGAACGACGTACGCGAAGCGCTTCACCGCGATGACGCTTCCATGCACAGGAACGGAGAACAGTCATGGCCCAAGCCGCAGCCGTGGCGAAACAGCCCGCGGTGCCACCCCGGCGGCGCCGTGGCTCAGCGACGCCCCGCAGGCTCCCGTATCTGCTGATCGCCCCGGCGGGCCTGCTGATGCTGGGCTTCATCGCCTACCCGGTCATCAGCGTCTTCTACTACAGCCTGCAGAACTACAACCCCACCAAGCCTTGGCGCAACGGCTACGCGGGCTTCGACAACTTCGTGCACGCCTTCACCGACGACCCGCAGTTCTGGGACACGCTGACCTTCAGCGCCAAGTGGGTCTTCGTCGAGGTCGGACTGCAACTCCTCTTCGGCCTCGCCCTCGCGCTGATCGTCAACCAGACCTTCGTCGGGCGGGCGATCGGCCGCGCGCTGGTGTTCTCGCCCTGGGCCGTCTCCGGTGTGCTGACCTCCGCGATTTGGGTGCTGCTCTACAACTCCCAGACGGGCATCACCCGTTACCTCGCCGACGCGGGCATCGGTACGTACGGCACCAGCCTGCTGTCGGACACCTCGACCGTCTTCTCGGCCGCGGTCGTCGCCGACCTGTGGCGCGGAGTCCCCTTCTTCGCGATCCTGATCCTCGCCGATCTCCAGTCCGTCTCCAAGGACCTGTACGAGGCCGCGGAGGTCGACGGCGCGAGCCGCTTCCGGCAGTTCCTGCACATCACACTGCCGCACCTGAAGGACGCCATCGTCCTGTCCACGCTGCTGCGCGCGGTGTGGGAGTTCAACAACGTCGACCTGCTCTACACCCTGACGGGCGGCGGGCCGGCCGGCGAGACGACCACTCTTCCCCTCTACATCGCCAACACCAGCGTCGACGCCCACAACTTCGGCTACGCGTCCGCCCTGACCACCGTCGCGTTCGTGATCCTGCTGTTCTGCTCGATCGTCTACCTGCGGCTGAGCAAGTTCGGAGGCGGAGACAAGTGATCACCAAGGAGGCCGTCGAGGTCACGCCCACTCCCGCACCCGCGCCCGCCGAGCCGCAGCGCCCACGGAAGAGGCGCCGCGCCTGGGACGAGGTCCCGCGCTGGCAGATCTACGTTCCGCTCGGCATCTACCTGCTCTTCACCCTCATCCCCTTCTACTGGATCCTCCTCTTCGCGCTCCGCCCGGCCGGCTCCACCTCGCTCGTGCCCTGGCCCATGACCTTCGAGCACTTCGACAAGGTCTGGACCGAGCGCAGCTTCGGGACCTACTTCCAGAACAGCATCCTCGTCGGCGTCGCCACGCTCGTGATGACCACGGTCGTCGCGCTCGCCGGCGGATACGCCCTCGCCCGCTTCGACTTCAGGATCAAGCGCGCCTTCATGCTCGCGCTGCTCTGCTCCCAGTTCGTGCCGGGCGCGCTGCTCCTCGTCCCCCTCTTCCAGATCTTCGCCAAGCTCCAGATGCTCAACTCGCTCGGCAGCGTCATCATCGCCGAGACGGTCTTCCAGCTGCCCCTGTCGATGATCCTCATCAGCGGGTTCATCAGGAACGTGCCGTACTCCCTGGAGGAGGCCGCCTGGGTCGACGGCTGCAACCGATTCACCGCCTTCCGGGTCGTCGTACTGCCGTTGCTGCGGCCCGGGTTGATCGCGGTCGGCTCCTTCGCCTTCGTGCACTCCTGGAACCACTTCCTGTTCGCCCTGATGTTCCTCAGCAACCAGGACAAGCAGACCCTCCCCGTCGGCCTCAACACCCTGATGAGCTCCGACAGCGTCGACCTGGGCGCGCTCGCGGCGGGCGGCATCATCGCCGCCGTGCCGGTCGTCATCGTCTTCGCGTTCATCCAGAAGTGGCTGATCACCGGCTTCAGTGCGGGGGCGGTGAAGGGATGAGCACGCTCGGGAACACACTTCCGCTGCCGGTCGTCCTCGCCGGTGCCCGCGGGCACGGCCGCTGGCACCTGGAGAACATCCGCCGGCTCCAGGACAAGGGGCTCGTACGACTGGCGGGCATCTGCGAGCTGACACCGCTGACCGAGGAGGAGCTCGACTGGGACCAACTCCCCGAGCAGTCCGCCGACTTCGGGGCACTCCTCGACTCCACCGGCGCCGCGATCGCCGTGATCTGCACGCCCATCCCCACCCACACCGGCCTGGCGCTGACCGCCGCCGCGAAGGGCGTACACCTGCTCCTGGAGAAGCCGCCCGCGCCCTCGTACTCCGAGTTCCGCAGGATGGCCGACGGGGTCGCCGCCGCCGGAGTCGTCTGCCAGATCGGCTTCCAGTCGCTCGGCTCGCACGCCGTGCCCGCGATCCGGAAGCTGATCGCCGAGGGCGCGCTCGGCCCGGTCGTCGGGATCGGCGCGGCCGGGGCCTGGGCGCGCGACGAGGCGTACTACCGGCGGGCGCCATGGGCGGGCAGGCGGCGCATGAACGGCGCCGATGTGATCGACGGAGTGCTGACGAACCCGCTCGCACACGCCGTCGCCACCGCGCTGGCCCTTGACGGTTCCACCCGCGCCGAGGACGTCGAGCGGATCGAGACCGAGCTGCTGCGGGCCAACGACATCGAGTCCGACGACACCTCGTGCGTGCGCATCACCACCGCGAAGGGCCGTATCACCGTCGCCGCCACACTCTGCGCCGAACAGCCCGACGAACCGTACGTCCTGGTGCACGGCGGCAGCGGGCGGATCACCTTCTGGTACAAGCAGGACCGCGTGCTGGTGCAGCGGTCCGGGCGCGGCCCCGAGGAGCTCGAGTACGACAGGACGGACCTCCTCGAGAACCTCGTCGAGCACCTGACGGACGGGGCCGAGCTGCTGGTCACCCCCGATTCGACGGGTGCGTTCATGAAGGTCGTCGAGGCGATCCGGCAGGCACCCGACCCGGTCGAACTGCCCGCGGACGCCTGGGAGCTGCTCCCCGGGGAGAACCGCCGGGTCGTCCACGGCATCGACGGACTCGTGGCCGCCGCTGCCGACACCCTCGCCCTCTACTCCGAGCTGGGCGCCTTCTGGGCGCTCCCGAACGAGGTGAGCACGCGATGAACTCCATGAGTTCCATGAACAACGACTCGCTGGTCCTGCGGATCGGGGACCGCCCGGTAGGCCGGTACATCACCCGGCCCGAGCTGTCGCCCCGCCTCTCGCCGCGCCCGTATCTGCACCCCGTCACCACCCTGGCCGGCACGGCTGCCACCGAACTCAGCCCCGCCGACCACGCACACCACCTCGGCGTCGGTGTCGCCGTTCCCGACGTCGAGGGGCACAACTTCTGGGGCGGGCGCACCTATGTACGCGACCAGGGGCCGACCGAACTGGACAACCACGGCGCCCAGCGGCACCTGAGCTTCCAACTGCGCGACCCCGACGGCTTCGTGGAGGAGCTCCGCTGGGTGGCCGCGGGCGGCGAGCTGCTGCGCGAACGGCGTACGGTCTCCGCCACCGAACTCACCGACACCGCCTGGGCGTTGGACTTCACCTTCTCGCTGACCAATACGACCCCGGACTCGCTGTCCCTCGGTAGTCCCGCCACCAACGGGCGGCCCGGCGCGGCCTACGGCGGCTTCTTCTGGCGGGCCCGCAAGGAGGCCGAGGCACCGGTCGTCTTCACCGCCGGTACCGAGGGCGAGGACGCGGTGCACGGCAGCCGCGCCGACTGGGTCGGTCTCGCGGGTGCCGGCTGGACCCTCGTCTTCGCCGGGGCCACCGAAGCGACCCGCCGCGACCCGTGGTTCGTGCGCACGACCGAGTACCCGGGCGTCGGCTCCTCCCTCGCCCATGACGAACGGCTGCCGGTCGCGGCCGGGGAGACGGTCGTACGGCGGATCGTCACCGTCGTCGCCGACGGCCGCCTCGAACGGGGCGAGGCCGCGGCACTCGTACGGAAGGCGGTGAGCCCCTGATGGCCCTGCCCTCCTCCGACCTCGGCGACGGCACCTACCGCAACCCCGTCCTCGACGCCGACTGGTCCGACCCCGATCTCCTCCGCGTCGGCGACGACTACTACCTCACCGCCTCCAGCTTCGGCCGCGTCCCGGGCCTGCCGCTGCTGCACTCGCGCGACCTGGTTAACTGGACGCTCGTCGGACACGCCCTCCAACTCCTCGAACCCGCCAAGGAGTTCAGGAGGCCGAGGCACGACTGCGGAGTGTGGGCGCCGTCCCTGCGACACCACGACGACCGCTTCTGGATCTTCTGGGGCGACCCGGACCAGGGCATTTTCCAGGTCAACGCCCCCGAGATCAGGGGACCTTGGACCCGCCCGCACCTCGTCAAACAGGGCAAGGGACTCATCGACGCCTGTCCGCTGTGGGACGAGGAGAGCGGCGAGGCGTATCTCGTGCACGCCTGGGCCAAGTCCCGCTCCGGGGTCAAGAACCGGCTCACCGGCCACCGGATGCGGCCCGACGGCACCGGACTGCTCGACGAAGGCAAGGTCATCGTCGACGCCGACCGGCTGCCCGGCTGGTTCACCCTCGAAGGGCCCAAGCTCTACCGCCACGACGGCTGGTTCTGGATCTTCGCCCCCGCCGGGGGAGTGGAGACCGGCTGGCAGGGCGCCTTCCGCTCACGCGACTTCTTCGGCCCCTACGAGGAGCGGGTCGTCCTGGAACAGGGCGGTACCGAGGTCAACGGCCCGCACCAGGGCGCCTGGGTGCGCACGCAGCACGGCGAGGACTGGTTCGCGCACTTCCAGCAGCGCGGCCCGTACGGGAGAGTCGTCCACCTCCAGCCGATGCGCTGGGGCCATGGGGGCACCTCCCGGTCGAGCGAAGCCGAGACCGGGGGAGGCTGGCCGGTACTCGGCGACGAGGGCGCCCCTGTCGCCGTACACAAGAAGCCCGATCTGCCGCCCCAGCCGCCGTCCGCGCCCGCCACCGACGACGACTTCCCCGGCGGCCGGTTCGGACGCCAGTGGCAGTGGACCGCCAATCCGCAGGACGGCTGGGCCACCCAGCACTCCGCCGACGGACTGCGGCTGACCTGCGTACGGACGGTTGACGCGCACGATCTGCGCAAGTTACCGAACGTCCTCACCCAGCGGCTGCCCGGGATCGCCGCCACCGTCGAGGTCGAACTGTCGCTCAGCAGCGAGGACTTGGGAGCCAGGGCCGGGCTCGCCGTCCTCGGGGACGCGTTCAGCTGGATCGGGCTCCAGCGGGGCGAAGGCGGGTCGGTGCAGCTGGTGCACCGGTTCGCCGAGTCGGTCGCGGACCGGGAACGCGAGGGCGCGCATCCGGTGGAGGCGCCCGGGGGACGGGCACGGCTCTGGATCGAGATCGGCGCGGGAGCGCGCTGCCGTTTCTTCTACGACGTCGGCGGCGGCCGGCAGCCCTCGGGCCAGGTCTTCGCCGCCACCCCCTGGCGCTGGGTCGGCGCCCTGCTCGGACTCTTCGCGCTCGCGCCCGTCGGCGGGGGACACGCCGGCGCGGCCTCGTTCACGCAGTTCCGCATCACCGCGACCCCCTGAGGGTCACTTCCTGCCATCCGTACGCCTGTTGGGAGCCGCAATGACGCACCTCCATAGCAAGCGCTTGCCGGGGCCGCCGCCCCGAGGGAGGACCCTGGCCGCCGTGGTGGGCCTGGTGGCCGCCCTGACCCTCGGGGCGATCGGCCAGGCGAAGGCCGCCGCACCCGCACCGGACCGCGTATCCGGGACCGTGTCGTCGGCCGACCGCTGGACCGACCGGGCTCATGGTTTCGCCTCTCTCGACGGCGGCACCACCGGCGGTGCGGGCGGCAAGGTCGTCACCGTCACCGATCAGGCCTCACTCGCCCGGTACGCGGCCGCCGAGGAGCCGTACATCATCCGGGTGTCCGGGGCGATCGCCGTCGAGCCCTTCGGCTCGGACATCGTGGTGGCCTCGGACAAGACGGTCATCGGCGTCGGCGACAGCGGCGAGATCGTCCACGGGGAGCTCCATCTCAACCCCGGCACGCACAACGTGATCATCCGCAATCTGACGATCCGGGACTCGTACGTCGAGGGCGACTGGGACGGCAAGACGCAGGACTTCGACGCGATCCAGATGGACACCGTCGACCACGTGTGGATCGACCACAACAGGTTCACGCACATGGGCGACGGGCTGCTCGACATCCGCAAGGACAGCCAGTACATCACCGTGTCCTACAACCGGTTCACCGACCACAACAAGGCGTTGGGGATCGGCTGGACCACCAATGTGCTCACCCAGATCACCATCGACCACAACTGGTTCACCGGCACGAAGCAGCGCAACCCGTCCGCCGACAACTGCGCCTACGCACACCTCTACAACAACTACCTCTCGGCACAGGTCGATGACGGCGATCCGGTGTGGACGTACGGCAACTGGTCGCGCGGCCACACGAAGATGGTCATCGAGAACAGCTACTACGACGGCGTCCAGCACCCCTACCAGGCCGACGCCACCGCCGAGTTGGTGCAGCGCGGGTCGATCCTGCGGAACACCGCCGGGCGGCACGACGAGTGGGGTGCCGCCTTCGAACCGCGGGACTTCTACGACTACCGGCTGGACCCTGCTTCCGCCGTCCCGGCCCTCGTCACCCGCTTCTCCGGGCCGCAGAAGCGGATCGGCGCCGTCGAACTGAACGTCCCCGCCGACTATCCGACGGTCCAGGCCGCCGTGGACGCGGTTCCGGACGGCAACGACAGCGCGGTGACCGTGGCGATCGCGCCGGGAACGTACCGGGCGAAGGTGTTCATCCCCGCGGCCAAGCCCCGGATTCTGCTGCGGGGGACCGGACAGGACCGCTCCGACACCGTCATCGTCCACGACACGCCCGCCGCGTACGGCGGCTCCACCGGGAGCGCCACCGTACGGATCGCCGCGAACGACGTCACGGCGCGCAACCTCACCTTCAGCAACGACTTCGACGAGGCCGCGCACGAACTGAACGGCGAGCAGGCCCTCGCGATGAAGACGACGGGCGACCGGATCGTCTTCGAGGACACGGCCTTCCTGGGCAACCAGGACACGCTGATGACCGACAGCCCCAACCTGACCGCCATTAGCCGGGTCTACATCCGCGACTCGTACATCGAGGGCGATGTCGACTTCATCTACGGACGCGCGACCACCGTCGTCGAGCGCTCCGTCATCAAGGCGCTCAGCCGCGGCTCGGCCACCAACAACGGCTACATCACGGCCGCTTCGACCTGGAAGGGCAACCCGTACGGGTTCCTGATCACCCGGTCGAGGATCGTGAGCGACGCTCCTGCCGAGTCCTTCCACCTCGGCCGGCCCTGGCACCCCGGCGGCGAAGTCGACGCCGTCGCACAGGTGTTGATCCGCGACACCGAACTGCCGGCCGCGGTGAAGTCCTCGCCGTGGACCGACATGAGCGGCTTCTCGTGGAAGGACGCGCGGTTCGCGGAGTACCGGACGTACGGGCCCGGTTCCGCCGTCACCGCCGACCGGCCGCAGCTGCCGGATGCCGACGCGGCCACGTACACGGTCGCCAACTACCTGTCCGGGGCCGATGGCTGGGCGCCCTACGCCCACCACTGACCTCTGCACACCAGTGTTTCCATCCAGAAGAAGAGAGCCGATCAATGAAGATCAGTACGCGTAGAAGCAGCCGAGGCGGGCGACGTGCGGCCACGGCCGTCGCGGTGGGCGCCGTGCTCGCGCTGACCGCCACCGCCTGTGGCGACGACGGCAGTGGTGCCGGCGGCGACAAGGGCGACGAGGGCTCGGGCAAGGGCGAGATCACCTTCTGGGACAACAACACGGCCGTCCGCCGTGACATCTGGATGGAGATCATCAAGGACTTCGAGAAGAAGTACCCCGACATCAAGGTCAACTACGTCGGAGTGCCCGCCGAGAACGTCCAGTCCAAGTACGACACCTCCATCCAGGGCGGCGGCCTGCCCGACGTCGGCGGGGTCGGCGCGGCGATGCTCGCCGGAATCGCCGCACAGAACGCCCTCGAACCTCTCGACTCGCGTCTGGAGAAGAGCTCGCTCAACGGCAAGCTGAACGAGGGCATGGTCGAGTCGGTGACCGCCGCGGGCGGCCAGGAGAAGCTGTTCACCATCCCCACCTCGGCCAGCAACGGCGTGCTGTACTACCGCACCGACCTGTTCGAGGCGGCGGGCCTGGACGCGCCCACCACCTGGACGAAGTTCTACGAGGCCGCGGACAAGCTGACCGACCGGGACAAGAACGAGTTCGGCTACACCATCCGCGGCGGCGCGGGCTCCATCGCGCAGGCCCTGGACGCGATGTACGGCCAGACCGGGATCACCGAGTTCTGGAACGGTGACAAGACCACGGTCAACGACCCCAAGAACGTGGCCGCGTTGGAGAAGTACGTCGCGCTCTACAAGAAGGACACCCCCGAGGCGGACGTCAACAACGACTTCACCAAGATGGTCGCCCAGTGGGACAGCGGCAAGATCGGCATGCTGAACCACAACCTGGGCTCCTACCAGGATCACGTGAAGGCCCTGGGCGTCGACAAGTTCCGTGGGCTCGCGAACCCGACCTCGGACGACGGCACGCGCGTTCAGGTCTCCAACCCCGTCGACGGACTCGCCCTGTTCAAGTCCAGCAAGAACAAGACGGCGGCCTGGAAGTTCATCGAGTTCGCCGCGTCGCACGAGTCGAACAGCAAGTGGAACGAGTCCGCTGGGGCGATTCCCTCCAACACGGAGGCTGCGCAGGACGCTTGGGTCGACGAAGCCGAGCCTACGAAGCTTGCCGCTGAGGCGCTTAGCAGTGGCAGCACCAAGATTGTGCAGCTGCCGTATTACCTGCCGGACTGGAACACGATCTCCAAGGCTGACAACGAGCCGAATTTTCAGAAGGTGTTGCTCGGGAAGATGTCGGCGGAGGAGTTCCTCGACACGGTTGCCGAGCAGCTCAACACCGCTCAGGCCGAGTGGACGGCACAGCAGGGCTGACGCCTTCGTGTCGCCGTGGGTCGGTCCGTGGTCTGAGTGCTTGTACTTCGGCCGCGGACCGGCTGTGGCTGGTCGCGCAGTTCCCCGCGCCCCTGAACCTGCACCCCTGTTGAAAGGCACAGCGTCGTGTCCCTTAGCCGTAGACAGATCACCACCGCGGCCCTTGCCGCCGTTCCCCTTGCCGCCGCCTCTGCATCCCCCGCGTCGGCCCGCACCGGACGCACCCTCTACATCGCCGGTGACTCCACCGCCGCCCAGAAGTACGCCGATGCCGCTCCCGAGACCGGCTGGGGGATGGCTCTCCCGTTCTTCCTCCGTGAGGACTTGGCGGTCGCCAACCATGCGGTGAACGGGCGGAGTTCGAAGAGCTTCGTCGACGAGGGGCGTCTCGACACCGTCCTCGAAGCGATCAGGCCCGGCGACCTCCTCCTCGTCCAGTTCGGGCACAACGACGAGAAGAGTGCCGATCCTGTCCGGTACACCGAGCCCTGGACGACGTATCAGGACTACCTCCGGCTGTACGTCGACGGAGCTCGGGCCCGTGGTGCCCGTCCCGTTCTCGCCACCTCCGTGGAGCGCAGGAAGTTCGACGCGGACGGCAACGCCGTGCCGACCCACGGCGACTACCCGGCGTCGGTGCGTGCCCTCGCGGCGGACGAGGGGGTCGCGCTGCTCGACATCCAGGCCCTGTCGCTGGCCCTGTGGCAGCGGCTCGGTGTGGAGGAGACGAAGAAGTACTTCAACTGGACCGCGACCGAGCAGGACAACACGCACTTCAACCCGCCCGGGGCGATCGCGGTGGCCCGAATGGTCGCGGCCGGGCTGCTGCACCGGAGGGTGCTCGCGCCCAGGGACGTACGCCGTCTCGGCGAAGAGATCCCCGAGTCGTGGATCACCTGGCCCACCGCCTGACCCCCTGATCCGACGGAAAGAGAGCCGCACAATGAGCACACAGATGTGTCATGCACGCGTCATAGCTTCGCTGGTCGGGTGCACCGCCCTGGTCCTCGCCCTCACGGGCACCACGGCACAAGCGCAGGCCGGCGATCCCGGTCGCCAGACCCTCGCCGCCGGCGACGGCTGGGGCTCCGAGGGCACCGGCACCACCGGCGGTTCGGCCGCCGACGCCGACCACGTCTACACGGTCACCACCTGGGCCGAGTTCAAGGCCGCGCTCGCCGCGGGCGGAACGGCGCCGAAGATCATCAAGGTCAAGGGCACGATCGACCCGGTCGCCGAGGGCTGCGCTGCCTTCGAAGCGACGGGCTACGACTTCGCCGCCTACCTGGAGAAATACTCACCGGAGAACTGGGGTCTGGACACCGACCTCACCGGGGAGCCCGCCGACAGCCCCGAAGGACTGCGCGCGGTCTCCGCCGCCAACCAGGACAAGGTCATCAAGGCGAACGTCCCCGCCAACACCACCATCCTCGGCGTCGGCAAGAACGCCGGGATCAGGGGCGGCAGCCTCCAGATCAAGGGCGTGGACAACGTCATCCTCCGCAACCTCACCTTCGAGGCCCCGCTCGACTGCTTCCCGCAGTGGGACCCGACCGACGGCGCGACCGGCGCGTGGAACTCCGAGTACGACGCGGTCGTCGTCTACGGCTCCACCCATGTGTGGATCGACCACAACACCCTGAGCGACGGCCGCTATCCCGACAGCACACTGCCGACCTACTTCGGTGAGGTCTACCAGCAGCACGACGGCCTCCTCGACATCGTGCGCGGCGCCAACTACGTGACGGCGTCCTGGAATTCCTTCCAGGACCACGACAAGACCCTGATGATCGGCAACAGCGACAGCGCCGCCTCGACCGACACCGGCAAGCTCAAGGTCACGCTGCACCACAACCTCTTCGAGGGCATCGTGGAGCGCGCGCCGCGCGTCCGCTTCGGGCAGGTCGACGCGTACAACAACCACTTCGTGGTCGCCGAGGGCCAGTCGTACTCGTACTCCTTCGGCGTCGGTATCGCCTCGCAGCTGTACGCCGAGAAGAACGCCTTCTCGCTGCCGGCCGACGTCAGCGCCGCCAAGACCCTGAAGAAGTGGAGCGAGGCGCCGCTCACCGCCGAGAACAACTACGTCAACGGCGTGCTCGTCGACCTGATCGCCGTGCACAACGCGGAGATCCCGGCCGAGACGCTCCAGTCCGGCGCCGGGTGGACGCCGACGCTGCGCACGAAGGTGGATTCGCCGAGGGCCGTTCCCGGCATCGTCGACCACCGCGCGGGCGCCGGAGAGATCTGCTGACCATGGCCGAACTCCCGCTCAGCAGAAGGGCGTTCGTCGTCGCGAGCACCGGAGCCGCACTGGCTCTCGGGCTCGCGGCCCCCGCCGCCCGCGCCGCTCGCGCCAAGGAACGCGCCCCCTTCGGGCGTTACGGTTCGCCGTCCGCACGCCTCACCGGGCAGACCCTGTACGTCCACCCGGGTGGCCTCGGCGACCACACCACCGTCCAGGCCGCCGTCAACGCCGCGACCGGGAGCGGCCGTACGCTCGTCATCGCGCCCGGCACCTACCGCGAGACCGTCGCCGTCGGCATCGACCGCACGGAGATGACCTGGATCGGCGCCTCCGAGAACCCCCGTGACGTCGTGATCGTGTACGACAACGCCAACGGCACGCCCAAGCCCGGCGGCGGCACCTACGGCACGACCGGGTCCGCGACCACGACCGTGCAGGCCGACGGGTTCACCGCCCGCTGGATCACCTTCGCCAACGACTGGCTGCGCGCCGAACACCCCGAGATCACCGGCACCCAGGCCGTCGCCATCAAGGTGCAGGGCGACCGCTCGGCCTTCGAGCACTGCCGGTTCCTCGGGCACCAGGACACGCTGTACGCCGACTCGATGGCGCTCGGCACCGTCGCCCGCCAGTACTTCGCGCACTGCTACATCGAGGGCGACGTGGACTTCGTCTTCGGGCGGGCGACGGCCGTGTACGAGCACTGCCACTTCCACACCCTGAACCGCACCGACCTGGCCACCGCCCCGTACGGCTTCGTCTTCGCGCCGTCCACCGCCGTCGCCAACCCGCGCGGCTACCTGGTCACCCGGAGCCGTGTCACCAGCGAAGCCCCCGACAGCTACTACAAGTTGGCCCGCCCCTGGGTGCCCGGCTCGGACACCACGGCCCGGCCCATGCTGACCGTCCGCGACACCCGTCTCGACGCCGGCATCGACGCGGTGGCGCCCTACACCAACATGTCGGACACCTATCCGTGGCAGAGCCAGCGGTTCGCCGAGTACCGCAACACGGGTCCAGGGGCCGAGATCAGCGTCCCGGTCAACCGGCCCCAACTCACAGACGAGCAGGCCGATTTCGCGACGCGCGAGGAGTATCTCGGCGACTGGGCACCCTGGCGCGGGCGCACTCTCCAGGTCCGTCCCGGTGGCTCCGTCCAGGCCGCCGTGGACGCCGTGACCGGCCCCGGCTGGACGATCGTCGTGCACCCGGGTATTTATCGAGAAGTCGTCAACATTCCTGCGAGCAAAGGGGACTTGACGATCCGAGGCGCCAGCCGTGACCCGCGCGCGGCCGTCATCGTGTACGGCAACGCCAACGGGACGCAGAAGCCGGACGGTTCAGGGACGTACGGCACCGCGGGCTCCGCCACCTTCACCTCGGCGGCGCCCGGGCTGACCGTACGAGGGCTGACGATCGCCAACGACTGGCTGCGCGCGGACCACCCGGAGATCACCGGAACGCAGGCCGTCGCCGCATACGTCACCGGCGACCGCTCGTCCTTCTCACAGGTACGCCTGCTGGCCCACCAGGACACCCTGTTCGCGGACACCGCGGCGCTCACCTCCTTCGACCGGCAGTACTACCGCGACTGCTACATCGAGGGCGACGTCGACTTCGTCTTCGGGCGTGCCACCGCCGTCTTCGAGCGCTGTCACTTCCACACCCTCGACCGGGA
Source organism: Streptomyces sp. NBC_00554 (assembly GCF_041431135.1). Classification (NCBI taxonomy): domain Bacteria; kingdom Bacillati; phylum Actinomycetota; class Actinomycetes; order Kitasatosporales; family Streptomycetaceae; genus Streptomyces; species Streptomyces sp. NBC_00554. The sequence goes on from NZ_CP107799.1 coordinate 7,845,045, forward strand.
CGTCACCTTCAGACCCGAGGGGATGGTCTTCGCGCCGTCCACGGCCCGCGCGAACCCGTACGGCTTCCTGGCCGTGGGCGGCCGGATCACCTCCGGCGCCGAGGACGGGGCGTACAAGATCGCCCGGCCCTGGGTGCCCTCCTACGAGACGACGGCCTGGCCCTCGCTCGTCGTACGGGAGACACGGCTCGGCGCCGGCATCGACGCGACCACGCCCTACATCAACATGCGCGAGGCCTACCCGTGGCAGTCCATGCGCTTTCGCGAGTACCGCAACACAGGCCCCGGCGCGGAGATCACTGTGCCGGAGAACCGCCCCCAACTCACGGACGCGGAGGCCGAGGCGCACACCCGTGCGGCGTATCTCGGCGACTGGCGCCCGTGAACTCCCCGTACAGATCGCTGAATCGCTGAATCGACGAAAGGACCGCACTCCATGTCTCGTCGTACCGCTCTCTCCCTCGGCGCCGCCCTGGCGCTGGGCGCAGGCCTCGCCGCACTCCCCACCCAGGCCCAGGCCGCGACCGTCGTCGTGGACACCACCGCCGAGCTGACCAGCGCGATCTCCGGCGCGAGCGTCGGCACGGTCATCCAGGTGCGCGCCGGCACGTACTACCCGACGGCCACGCTCCAGTCGACGGCCAACGGCACCTCGTCGAGCCCGGTCACCCTCCAGGCGTACGGCTCGGAGACGGTGAAGATCGACGGCTCCTCGCTGCCGGCCGGTGCCTGGATCTTCAAGCTGACCGCCGACTACTGGAACGTCTCGGGCATCACCTTCCAGAACTCGCCGGACAGCGCCGTCGTCTGCCAGTCCTGCACCGGCACGGTGTGGAGCAACATCAAGACCATCAACGGCGGCGACTCCGGCTTCACGCTCACCGGCGACGGCACCGTCAACAACACGGTCAGGAACATCGACTCCTACGGCCACTACGACGCCGCCACCCACGGCGAGAACGCGGACGGCGTGGCCGTGAAGTTCGGCTCCGGCACCGGGAACCTGATCACCGGCGCCCGTCTCTACAACAACTCGGACGACGGCCTCGACTTCTGGTCCTTCTCCTCGCCCGTCACCGTCGAGCACACCTGGGCCTTCGGCAACGGCAGGAACCGCTGGTCCGACTCGGCCTTCGCGGGCGACGGCAACGGCTACAAGCTGGGCGGCGACGGCGAGGTCGTCGCGCACGTCGTCAACAACTCCGCCGCCTGGGACAACGCGGGCAGCGGCTTCACCGAGAACTCCAACACCGGCGCGATCGTCATCAACCGCACCACCGCGTACGCCAACGGCAAGTACGGCTACTACTTCGCCACCAGCTCCGCGAAGCTCGGCAAGAACCTGGCCGTGAGCAACGGCTCGGCGGCCGTTTCCAAGGGCTCCTCGGTGACCTCCGCCGGCAACAACTGGGACTCCGGCATCTCCACCCCGTCCTTCATCTCCACGGACGCGTCCACCACGTACAACTCCCGCCAGTCCAACGGCGCGCTGCCCGCGACGACGTTCCTGACGACGGGGTCCACGACGATCGGCGCCACGATGAACTGAAACCGGCCAGAGAGCGCGAGGCCTAAAGGTTGTCTATGAACTCGGTAACCATCAGGCAACGAGTCTCGCGCTCGGGCGGGTTACGCGCGTAGAAACCTGTCATGCATAAGCCACTGCGTATAGCGGCCATCGCCGCCACCTGTGCCGTCGCCGGTGCCGCCCTGTACGGCACCGGTGTCGCCACCGCCGACCAGTCGACGGCGAACAGCACCACCGAGCCCCACAACATCGGGCTCCTGGTCCAGGAGATCGACACCTACTACGGCACCACGCTCGACAGCAACGGCGTGTACCAGGCGTCCAAGGACAGCCCGTACGCCCAGGACCTCGCGCGCATCGAGGCCGACGCGAAGAAGTACATCAAGAAGGTCGCTGACAAGGCGAAGCACAAGGGCGAGAAGCCCGCTGTCGTCTTCGACATCGACGACACGCTGCTGCTCTCTCTCGACTACGAGAAGAAGTCCAACTACACGTACAGCTCCGCCACTTGGGCCGAGTACGTGGCCAAGGCCGACCGTCCGGCCGTCTTCGGCACCCCCGAACTCGTCGCCTACGCCGAGTCCAAGGGTGTCGAGGTCTTCTACAACTCGGGCCTGAAGGAGTCGCAGCGCGCCTCCGCGGTCGCGAACCTGAAGAAGGTCGGCGCCGACATCAATCTCGACGCCGACCACATGTTCCTCAAGGACGCGGCCAACCCGCCCGCGTACCTGAGCGCCTGCGCCACCGCCGCCGCCTGGAACTGCACCACCGTGCAGTACAAGTCCGGCACCCGCAAGCACATCGAGTCCCTCGGGTACGACGTCGTCGCCAACTTCGGCGACCAGTACTCCGACCTCGAGGGCGGCTACGCCGACAAGACGTACAAGCTCCCGAACCCGACGTACTACGTCAGCTAATTCGTAGATGTAGATACGGGCTTGATCGACTCCAGGGTCGGCACCACCGGCTCAATCGTTCCGTCGGCCGCGAACGTCATGCGGTCGATGGTCGTCTCCCGGTGTGTGCCGTCCCCGCCCGGCTTCCCGGGACCGTTCAGGGCGAACCGGTGGTAGACGATGTACCAGTCGTCCGTGCCGGGGGTGTTCACCACGGAGTGGTGGCCGGTCCCCTTGATGCCGTACTCGGGGCGCTTGGACAGGATCGTTCCCCGCTTGGTCCACGGGCCGAGCGGGGACGGTCCCGTCGCGTAGGCGACGTGGTAGTTCTCGCTGCGGGTGTCGTCCTCGGACCACATGAAGTAGTACGTGCCCTGGCGCTTCACGACGAAGGACCCCTCGCGGAAGTCCGCCTGGGTGATGTCCTGCACCTTCGCGGCGTCGAACGACACCATGTCGTCGTTGAGCGGCACGACATATCCGCGCCCGTTGCCCCAGTAGAGATACGACTGACCGTCGTCGTCCGTGAACACCGCCGGGTCGATCATCTGGCCCGTCAACTGGCCTTTGGCGACCAGGGGTTTGCCGAGCGCGTCCTTGAAGGGGCCCGCCGGGGAGTCGGCCACCGCGACGCCGATCTGCTGCTCCGCGCAGAAGTAGAAGTAGTACTTGCCGTCGCGCTCGGCGATCGCCGGGGCCCAGGCGTTCTTGTCGGCCCACGACACGTCGGGACCCAGGTCGAGGATCACACCGTGGTCCTTCCAGTGGACCAGGTCCTTCGACGAGTACGCCTTGAAGCTCGTCCCGCTCCAGCCCGCGTAGCCGTCCGTCGTCGGATAGATCCAGTAACGGCCGTCCAGGTACTGGACGTCCGGGTCGGCGTTCAGCCCGGGAAGCACGGGACTTCGCGTGGCCACCGCCTCCACCGTCCACGTCCGGCTCGTTCCGTCCGCCGCCGTCACGGTGTACTTCTGGGGCTTGCGGAAGTCCCGGCGGGTACCGGAGGCGGGCGTGACCGTCGCACCCGCACCGACCCACAGACGCGGGGCGAGCCCCGACGGATCGGCGTCCGGCTTCATCGGCAGCACCACCTTCGAGGAGGCTTCGGTGACGATCGCGTACCCCTTCTGCCCGCGTGCCGTCGCGTCCACGACCGACGTCGGGCTCACCGGATACGCGGCCATCAACCGGTCGTACTCCGCCTGCGTCACCGACATCACCGTGCCGTGCCGGGGGCTGGCCGGCAGCTGGTAGTCCGTCGACATCGTCCAGTCACCGGAGTCGAGGTCGGTCGTCTCGAAGGGGACGTAGCCCCGGCCGCCGTACTCGTCGATGAACAGGTACCACTTGTCCTCGGTGTTGGACTTGAAGACCGTCGGGCCCTCGCCGCGGTCGATCGAGCCGCTGCCTATGCAGTCGGCGACGAAGTCGTACGAGGTGTCGGTGAGGCTGGTCGACTTCTCGCCGGTGATGAACTTCGAGCAGGGGCTGGAGGAGGTGGGGTCGCGCTCGTCCTTGGTGTAGCGGTAGTAACTGCCCTTGTTCTTGATGACCGTTGAGTCGATCACCGAGTAGCCGGGGTCGTCCCAGACCTTCGGTTCGCTGAAGGTGCGGAAGTCCTTCGTGGTGGCGTACAGCATCTTGTTGTACGTCGATCCGGTGTGGTCCGGGTCGTCCTCGGCGTAGAGCTTCGAGGCCCAGAAGACGACGTACTCGCCGAGCGACTCGTCCCAATAGGCCTCTGGTGCCCAGGTGTTGCCCGCGGTGTCAGGGGAGACCTTCACCAGGCGCTGGTCGGTCCAGTGGACCAGGTCGGTGGACTCCCAGATCATGATGGACTTGCTGCCGTGGCGCTGGACGTAGTCCCAACTGCCGCTGGAGTTGCGGTACATCTTCAGGTCGGTGGCGATCAGATAGAACTTGTCGCCCTCGGGGGAGCGGATCACGAACGGATCGCGCAGCCCCTTCTCGCCGAGCTCGGAGGTGAGGACGGGCTTGCCTGCGTTCAACTCGCGCCAGTGCAGCGGGTCGTTGCCGCGGCTGAGGGCGTAGCGGATCTGCTCGCCGTCGGCGGTGCCCTCACCGGTGAAGTAGGCGAAGAGGTAGCCGGCGTACTTCTGCTTGGTCACGTGGGGGGCTCCGGGTTGAGCGGCGGGGCTTGGCGGGGCGGCGAGCAGGCTCAGCAGGAGGGCGAACAGGGGGACCAGGAGCGTGCGGGCAGTGCGGCTTCGCATGACACATCCTGTGGGGGTCTGATGGATTCTGTTGGATGAACCGTCTTCGGAGTGTCAACAGTTGGGGACGGTGCGTCAATCGATGCGGGCGAGACGGGAGCGAGCGAAAATTTCGATCGTTTTCGCGGGGGCTCGGCAACCCTTTCCGGCGCGGCGGCGACCAGAGAACAGAAGCGGGCCGGGGCGGCCCCTCCGGCCCGCTTCGCACCCCCATTCCCCAGGAAAGGAACCGCCCCGTGCGTCAGAGCATCGGACGCCATCGCAAGACCCGCACGCTCTCGATCGCCGCCGCGGTGGCCGTCGCCGCGGGGGCGGGTGGCGTCTACCTCGGCCTCTCGGACAGCGGCGAGGCGCAGGCCGCGGGCACCACGGTCACCGTCTCCAGCACCGCCCAGCTTGAGTCGGCCGTCGCGAACGCCGCCGCCGGTACAACCATCCAGGTGCGCGCCGGTACGTACACCCCGGCGAACACCCTCAAGTCCACGGCGAACGGCACCAGTTCGGCGCGGATCACGCTCACCGCGTACGGCAGCGAGAAGGTGAAGATCGACGGCTCCAAGCTGGCCGCCGGCTCCTGGCTCGCCGGCATCTACGGCGACTACTGGACCGTCCAGAACATCACCTGGCAGAACTCGCCCGCCCAGGGCTTCGTCGTCACCTCGTCCGTCGGAGGCATCTTCAAGAACCTCGTCACCGCGAACAACGGCGACTCCGGGTTCACCCTGCGCGGCGACGGCACGACGAACAACCTCGTGCAGAACCTGGACAGTTACGGCAACTACGACGCCGCGGGGCACGGGCAGAACGCCGACGGAATCGCCGTCAAGTTCGGGTCCGGCACCGGCAACAAGATCACTGGCGCCCGGCTCTACAACAACTCGGACGACGGCCTCGACCTGTGGCAGTTCTCCTCGCCGGTCACCATCGACCACTCCTGGGCCTTCGGCAACGGCAAGAACCGCTGGAGCGACGCGGCCTTCGAGGGCAACGGCAACGGCTTCAAGCTGGGCGGCGGGGGCGTCACGGTCGCGCACGTCGTGAACAACAACGCGGCCTGGGACAACACGCTGAACGGCTTCACGGAGAACTCCAACACCGGGGCGATCGTGTTGAACCGCAACACCGCGTACGCCAACACGGAGGCGGGGTTCTACTTCGCCACCGGTAAGGCGCGGCTCGCGCGGAACCTTGCGGTGAGCAACAAGGGGGGCCTGGACAAGCTCGGTTCGTCGACCGTGTCCGCGGCCAACAACTGGGACAGCGGTGTCTCGACGCCTGTGTTCAAGTCGACGGACGCCGCGACCGCTTATGCCTCCCGGCAGTCGAGCGGTTCTCTCCCCTCGACCACGTTTCTCACTACTGGCTCGACCACTATTGGCTCGACCATGAACTAGGCCGGTTCTGAGGCTGCGGGCTGCATGTGGCTGGTCGCGCAGTTCCCCGCGCCCCTGAGGGGCCGCGCCCCTAAAGGGCGAACGCCCCGCCGGTCGTCACCGGCGGGGCGTTCCTCTGCTTGGCCGAGGGGGGCTCAGGCCAGCAGATCAATGCAGTCGAACGACGTGCCGGGGCTCAGGAACGCCGAGCCCGTCGAGCCGCTGACCACGTTCAGTTTCAGCACGTTGTACTGGCTGACATCTGTTTTCCACGCACTGGTAGGGACGTTGAAAACGAACGTCTGGTTGTTTCCCCGGTAGGAACCGGTGGTGAGCGAGCGTGTCGAAGGCTGTGTGGGGGCCGAAGGGATGGCCGACACCCAGTCGTTGACGCTCACGCGCGGACGGCCGTTGATGTACGCGTCCGTCACCCCGACGCGCAGGGTGTGCGCGGCGGCGGCCTGCGCCGCGGTCAGCTTGAAGTAGAGAAGGATGCCGTCGTTGACGTCCTTCCAGATGTACGCCGGGAAGGACGCGGCCTCGTCGCCGCCGCCGATGGTGACGTTGCCCGTCCACTTGGCGGCGCGGACGTCGGAGGGATGCGCGTACGTCATCAGCTCGGCGTTCTTGAACTCGCCGGGCGTGCCGTCCCAGTCGCCGAGCCGCCAGATGGTGCCCGCGCTGCTCGGATCGCTGCCGATGGTGAGGCTGTTCAGAGCGGTCGAGCCGCCCGCCGTCACCGTCACCTGGCGGGTGTGGACGGCGAGTTCACCCTTGAAGACCGTGAGGGTGTACGTCCCCGGCAGCATCCCCTTGCAGGAGAACGCCCCCGTGCCGGCCGCGGCCTTCGCCCAGTACTGCGCGTCGGAGTTGGCGAAGCCCACCGTGTACGCGTACTTCGCGTCCATGCCCTTCAGGCCGACGCCCGCCACCTTGCCGCGGCCCGCCCTGCCCACCCAGCCGGTGATGCCGAGGCCGTCCACCCACGAGGTGTCGAGGTTCGCGTGGAACAGCGAGGAGGAGGGCGCGCCGCCGTCCGTGAAGTTGAGGACGTACGGGCCCTGCAGCCCGTAGCGCTCGGGCTCCGTCTGGGCCTGGTTGTAGTGCAGGATCTCGTACAGCGCCGCTCCGCCGTCGTTCGAGTGGCGCAGCAGCGAGCGGTAGAAGGGGCCGCCGGAGGCCTTCTCGTGATTGGAGCGGACCAGCCACAGGGCGGCCGAACCGGTGGTGAAACCGATGTGGTCGTAGTCGATGACGCGCTTGCCCGAGTAGTGCTTGGAGTGCGTCGTGCCGTCCGCGCGCTTGAAGACGTCACCGGCCTCGATGACCGAGTCCGAGGCCTCGATCCAGGAGTCGGGGCCCTCGTTGGGGAAGACCCCGGCCTTGAGGCGGACGATGAAGCGGGTCGCCGTGAAGGACGCGTCGGCCTTGTCCGTCCACAGGTAGACGCTGTTCTGGCCGCTGCGGGCCGCGATCCACTGGGTGATCGAGCCGTGCGCCACCTTCACCAGGATCGTCGACCCGGACAGCTTGATGGTCACGGTGGAGGCGCCGAGCCCGGACTCCACATGCGAGTGCCTGCCGCCGTAGCCCTCGTACTCCTTGCCCTTGTAGGCCAGCGACGTGATGTCGCCGGTGGACTTGGAGACCTTGAGGACCAGCGAGGCTCCCGTGGTGATCACGTAGTTGGAGCCGTCGTCCGTGTAGCCGAAGGTCGCGGCGGACGCGGAGGAGAGGAGGCCGGTGCCCGCCGCGACCGCGGCGCCCGTTCCGGCCACGCCCACGGCTGACGCGGCGAGCAGGCGGCGCCGGGTGAGATGTCTCTTGTGCGCGCTCATGGGCGGTGCTCCGCCGTGCGGTGGCGGGGTACGCGCGGTTCAACTCGTGCAGTCATGAACCAGTGTTCCTTGAGTGGGAGGAGGGCCTTGCGTCTCCTGGTCGCCACTGCCGAGGAATGGGTTGCCGAGTCTTCCGGACTTCTTTACAGAAGTTCCCTACGAGTCGCCCTCCGCCGCGGAGTCCTCGGCCTGTGCAGCGAAGTCGCCCGCCACGTCCAGCTGTTGGCCCGCGGTCCCGGCGGTCGCCGCGTAGCTGTCGTCCTTGGCGTCGCGGCCGCCGCGGTCGTGGTCGTACTGGCCCGCGAACACCCACTCGCCCGGCCAGACCTTGTGGCCCGGCTTGAGCACCCAGGTGTAGACGAGGAAGCCGTCCTTCTCCACGACCGTCGTGGTGAAGTCGTCCTCGGGCGCCGAACGCCAGGCGCCCGCGTTGGTGACCCCGCCGGTCTGCGCGACCTTCAACTCGATGGTGAGAGCGGTGAGTTGCTTCGAGGTCTTGAGGGTCACATTGCTCTGCGCCCAGAAATCGTTGCTGTGCGGGTCGACCGAGCCGTCGGACCACAGTGGCCCGTCCTCGCCGCCCGCGTCGTGCGAAAGGTCCGCGGCGGGCGCGGAGGTCTTCGGCGACGGGGTGGCCGACGGGGACGAACTCGGCGTCCGAGGCGGCTTCGACGCACCGGAACCGGTCGTGGGAGCGGGCGGGACCGGCGCCCGGCTCGTCGCGTCCGGCGACACCTCGGGCGTCGGTGAGACCGCGACGGTCTGCTGCGGGGGCTCGTCCTTCACGGCCGAGGCGACCGCGTAGCCGCCCACCGCGAGGACGCCGGCGACCGCGGCCGTGGCGCTCACGACCCGGGCCCAGCCGAACACCGGCGGACGCGTCGCGCGCCGCACGGGCCGGGCGTCCTCGCCCGCCATCCCGCGCTCGACCCGGGCCAGGATGCGCGCGCGGTCGGGCTCGTGCGCCTCGGCCGCCTCACGCAGCCCGGCGCGCAGCTCGTCGTGCACGTCCTGCGCCTTCCTCATCGGTCCCTTCCTCCGGCTCCACCCGTCGTGGGCAGCACTCCCACGTGCACCCGCATCGGCGCCTCGTCGGTGCCGAGGAGCCGCTTCAGTTCGGCCATGCCCTTCGACGTCTGGCTCTTCACCGTACCGACCGAGATGCCGAGGGCCAGCGCGGTGTCCTTCTCCGAGAGGTCGAAAGCATGCCTCAGGACGACACATGCGCGCTTGCGGAACGGCAGTCTGCGCAGGGCGTCCTGGACATCCACCACGCCGGGTATGTCGGGGTTCTCGGTCTTGTCGTCGCGCTGCGACCAGAACAGGGTGATCCGCCGGCGCTCGCGCACCGCGCTGCGGATCCGGGTGCGGGCCAGGTTGGCGACGACGCCGCGCGCGTACGCCGCCGGATGGTCCGCCGCGCGCACCCGGTCCCAGCGGTGCCACAGCGCGAGCAGCGCATCGGCCGCCAGATCGTCGGCGGCGTCCGGCTCGCCCGTCAACAGGTAAGCCAGGCGGGCCAGTTCGGCGTAGTGCCGCTCGAAGAAGGCGTGGAACTCCACGGAGGCGGCGTCGTCGACGACAGTGCCCACGGGACCTCTCCTCGCTGCGACTCCCGGCGCCGGTGAAGGCGCGTACGTATACGGCTCCCCTGTGTCACCCGTGAAGAAGTGGTGTGCCCGTGGGGCGAGATGCGAGAGCGTACCAGCCACTCGTACAGGACTTCGAACAACGTATGGCGGGCCGAACCCGATTCCGTAACACGGAGAAAACCTGAAAGAGGTTCAACACGGGAACAATCCAGCCAGCATCCGCACACCCAGCACGCAGGCAACGAGGAGTATCGCCATGTCCGATTCCCAGAAGGTGGCCGACCGGCCAAGTGCCGCGCCACCCCCGGCGAACAGCATCGACCAGTTCTTCAAGATCTCCGCCAGGGGCTCCACCTTCGGCCGTGAGATACGCGGCGGCTTCGCCACGTTCTTCACGATGGCCTACATCCTTGTCCTGAATCCCATCATCCTGGGCAGCGCCAAGGACAAGTTCGGCCACCAGCTCGACACCGTCCAACTGACCACCGCCACCGCCCTGGTGGCCGCGGTCATGACGATCATCATGGGCGTCGGCGGCAACCTCCCGCTCGCGCTCGCCGCGGGCCTCGGCCTCAATGCGGTCGTCGCCTTCCAGATCGCCCCGCTGATGAGCTGGGACGACGCGATGGGCCTGATCGTCCTCGAAGGCCTGCTGATCTGCGTGCTGGTGGTGACGGGGCTGCGCGAAGCCGTCATGCACGCGATACCCCAGCCGATGAAGCAGGCGATCAGCGTCGGCATCGGCCTCTTCATCGCCTTCATCGGCTTCGTCGACGCCGGGTTCGTCACCCGTATCCCGGACATCGCCCAAACCACCGTGCCGGTGCAACTGGGCGGCACGGGCCTGCTCTCCGGGTGGCCGGTCCTCGTCTTCTGTCTCGGCGTGCTGCTGACCATCGGGCTGCTCGCGCGCAAGGTCAAGGGCGCGATCCTGATCAGCATCGTGAGCATGACGATCCTGGCGATCATCATCGACTCCATCGCCGACATCAAGAGTTGGGGCCTGACCACACCGAAGGTCCCCGACGACATCGTGGCCTCACCGGACTTCGGCCTGCTCGGTCACTTCAGCCTGTTCGGCGCCTTCGGCGAGACCAGTGCGATCACCGTCGTACTGCTGGTCTTCACCCTGGTCCTGTCCGACTTCTTCGACACCATGGGCACGGTCGTCGGCATCAGCGCCGAGGCGGGCCTGCTCGACGAGGAGGGCAAGGTGCCCAACCTCGGCCGCGTACTGCTCATCGACGGCGCGGCCGCTGTCGCCGGCGGCGCCGCTTCGGCGTCCTCCTCGACCTCGTACATCGAGTCGGCGGCGGGTGTCGGCGAGGGCTCCCGCACCGGCTTCTCGAACCTGGTCACCGGCGGGCTCTTCGCTTTCGCGCTCTTCCTGACCCCGCTGCTCACGATCGTGCCGCTACAGGCCGCCGCGCCCGCGCTCGTAGCGGTCGGCTTCCTGATGATGACCCAGGTCAAGCACATCGACTGGGACAAGTACGAGGTCGCCATCCCCGCGTTCCTGACCATCGCGGTGATGCCGTTCACGTACTCGATCACCAACGGCATCGGCGCCGGGTTCCTGGCGTACGTCCTGATCAAGACCGTCCTCGGCAAGGCCAAGGAGGTGCACTGGCTGCTGTGGGGAGCCTCGGCGCTGTTCCTGGTGTACTTCGCGATCGACCCGCTCGAGCAGCTGTTCGGCGTGAAGTGACGCGCATGTTCGGCGTGATGTCACGCGCAAGTTCGGCGTGAAGTAACGCGAAGGGCCGCCCTCCAGGGGTGCGAGGGCGGCCCTTCCGTACACGTGGTGGCTGCTCAGTCCTTGAGCGCCGCCTGCATCATCGCCTTGGCCACCGGCGCCGCGAGGCCGTTGCCGCTGACCTCCGAGCGGGCCGCGTCCGACTGCTCGACCAGGACCGCCACGGCGACCTCCTTGTCACTGGAGTCGGACTTCGCGTACGAGGTGAACCAGGCGTACGGCGTCTGGCTGTTGTTCTCGCCGTGCTGGGCCGTGCCGGTCTTGCCGCCCACGGTCGCGCCGGAGATCTGCGCGTTCGTACCCGTGCCGTCCTCGACGACCGTCTGCATCGCGGACTGGAGCTGCTCGGCCGTGGAGGAGCTGACGATCTCCTTGCTCTCCGTGCTGTCGTCGTAGTTCGTCAGCACATTGCCGTCGGAGTCACTGGTCTGCGACACCATGTGCGGCGTGACCAGCTTGCCGTCGTTCGCTATGGCGGCCGACACCATGGCCATCTGGAGCGGGGTCGCGGTCACATCGAACTGGCCGATGCCCGTGAGCGCGGTGGACGACTTGTCCATGTCGGAGGGATACACGCTGGTGTAGGCCCGCACCGGCACGTCCTGCGACTCGTCGTTGAAGCCGAACTTCTCGGCCTGCGCCTTCAGCTTGTCCTGGCCCAGATCGACGGCCATCTTCGCGAAGACGTTGTTGCACGAGTACTGCAGCGCCACCCGGATCGAGGCGTTCTCGCAGGGCGCCGACGCGTTCTCGTTCGCCAGGTCCGTGGTCGTGTCCGGCAGCGTGTAAGGGTTCGGGCTGTCCGTCTTGGCGTCCACGTCCGAGTACAGCCCGTCCTCCAGCGCGGCCGCCGCGACGACCAGCTTGAACGTCGAGCCCGGCGGCAGCGGCTGGCGCAGCGCCCGGTTCGTCATCGGCTTGTCGGCGTCCTTGGTCAGCTTCGTCCAGGCGTCCGAATCGCCCGCGCTGAGCTGGGAGGGGTCGTACGACGGGGTGGAGACCACCGCGAGGATCTTGCCGGTCGTCGGGTCGATCGCGACGGCCGCGCCCTTCTTGTCGCCGAGGGCCTCGTACGCCGCCTTCTGCACATCCGGGTCGATCGTCGTGACCACGTCACCCGGGTCGGCGCGCTTGTTCGTGATCGTGTCCAGCGGGGTCTTCAGCTGGAGGTCCGTGCCGTCGAGCAGGTCCTGGTAGATGCCCTCCAGCTGCGTCGCGCCGTACACCTGCGAGCTGTAGCCGGTGACCGCCGCGTACAGACTGCCGTCCGTGTACGTGCGCTTGTACTTGAGGTCTCCCGTCGTCTCGGCGGAACCGGTGATGGCATCTCCGGCCACGATGATGTTCCCGAGCGGGTTCGCGTACTGCTCGATCGCGTTCCGCCGGTTGTCCTTGTCGTCCGCGAGCGCCTGGCCTTCGTAGAACTGCACCCATGTCGCCCTGACCAGCAGGGCGAGCACGAGCAGCAGAGTGAAGACGGCGGACCGCCTGATCGTCTTGTTCATCCCGCTCAGAAGGACGAGCGGGCGGGAGGGAATCGTTCCCTTCCGCCCGCATTTCTCATAGACCGTTCATGAAGTCATTGGCCCTTCATGAAGTCTCATAGGCCCTTCATGAAGCCCGCCGTCCGTGAGCGGGCTCCCTCGGTCACAGCCTCCGCGTCGCCAGCGTCAGGCGGTCGCGGGCGTCGAACAGTGCGTCCTTGACCATCTGCTCGTGCGCGGGGGTCAGGCGCGCAACAGGCACCGAGCAGCTGATCGCGTCACGGGCGGGCGTCCGGTACGGGATGGCGACGCCGAAGCAGCGCAGGCCAAGGGTGTTCTCCTCGCGGTCCACGGCGAAGCCCTGCTCCCGGACCTGGTGCAGCTCCTGGATGAGCTTCTCCCGGTCGGTGATCGTGTGCTCGGTGAGCGCCGGCAGGGTCTCGGGGAGCAGCTTGCGGACCTGCTCGTCGGTGTGGGTGGCGAGCAGCGCCTTGCCGAGCGAGGTCGAGTGCGCGGGGAGGCGGCGGCCGACCCGGGTGAAGGGGCGCAGGTAGTGCTGCGACTGCCGGGTGGCCAGGTAGACGACGTTCGTGCCGTCCAGGCGGGCCAGGTGGATGGTCTCCGTCGTGTCGTCGGAGAGGCGGTCGAGGGTCGGGCGGGCCGCGGCGACCACCTCGTCGCCGTCGATGTACGAGGTGCCGACAAGGAGGGCCCGTACGCCGATGCCGTACCGCGTGCCCGTCGCGTCCGTCTCGACCCAACCGAGCTCCACGAGCGTGCGCAGCAGCATGTACAGGCTGGACTTCGGATAGCCGACGGCTTCCTGCACGGAGGCGAGGGAGTGCATACCGGGCCGGCCGGCGAAGTACTCGAGCAATTCCACGGTCCGCACCGCGGACTTGACCTGCGCCCCGCCGCCTGTCTCGACTGCCGACATCGCCCTTGACCCCTTCGTTGGACGGGAAATAGTCTCCAACAGCATATTCACCATCAGAGACAGCGTTCAGCATATCGAACGCCCCTGGTGAGTGACACAGAACTGCGGCATCACATCTTGGAGGGACCCGCGGTGGCAGCAGCACCAGTCTGGAGTGTCGACCCCCGAACCGGGAAGCAGCGGGAACAGGTTGCGGTGGAGGCCACAGCCCAGGAGGTCGACGAGGCCGTCCGCGCCGCGCACGCCGCGCGCCCGGCCCTCGCCGACCGCACGGTACGCGCCGCCTTCCTGCGCACCGCCGCCGACCTGCTCGAAGGCTCGAAGGGCCACCTCGTCGAGGCCGCGGACGCGGAGAGCGCGCTCGGCCCGGTCCGGCTCACCGGCGAACTCGCCCGCACCTGCTACCAGTTGCGGGCCTTCGCCACGATCGTCGACGAGGGCGCCTTCCTCGACGTCGTGATCAACCACCCCGACGACACCGCGACCCCGCCGATCCCGGACCTGCGCCGCTACAAGGTGCCGCTGGGCGTCGTCGCCGTCTACTCCGCCTCGAACTTCCCCTTCGCCTTCTCGGTCGCCGGCGGCGACACCGCGAGCGCGCTGGCGGCGGGCTGCCCGGTCGTCGTCAAGGCCCACCCGGACCACCCGGGGCTCTCCGAGCTGGTCGCGGCCGTACTGCGCAGGGCCGCCGCCCAGCACGACATCCCCGCGGGTGTCCTGGGCCTGGTCCACGGCTTCGAAGCGGGCGTCGAGCTGGTCAGGCACCCGCTGGTCTCGGCGGCCGGCTTCACCGGTTCCGTACGCGGTGGCCGTGCCCTCTTCGACGCGGCGGCCGCGCGCCCCGTGCCGATCCCCTTCCACGGCGAGCTGGGATCCCTGAACCCCGTCGTGGTCACCGAGGCCGCGGCGACCGAGCGCGCCGAAGCCATCGGTACCGGGCTCGCGGGCTCGATGACCCTTGGCGTCGGCCAGTTCTGCGTGAAGCCGGGGCTCGTCCTCGCCCCCGCGGGCGCGGCGGGCGACCGTCTCGTCAAGTCCCTCACGGACGCGGTCAGCGACACCGACGCGGGCGTCCTGCTCGACCACCGCATGCGCGACAACTTCATCGCCGGTGTCGCCGAGCGCGCCCAGCTCCCCGACGTGGAGGCCCCGGTGACCCCGGGCGCGGGCAGCGAGCACACGGTGAGCCCCGGCTTCCTGACCGTGCCCGCGCAGAAGCTCACCGCCGAGGGCGAGCACGACCTGCTGCTCGAGGAGTGCTTCGGCCCGCTCACCGTGGTCGCGCGCTACGAGGACGAGGCCGAGGCCAGCGCGGTCCTCTCCCGTCTCCCCGGCAACCTCACCGCGACCGTGCAGCTCTCCACCGAGGAAGCGGCGGGCAAGGGGCGCGGCGCGGAGATCCTCGCCGAGCTGACCCCGCTCGCCGGCCGCGTCCTGGTCAACGGCTGGCCGACCGGCGTCGCGGTCGCCCCCGCCCAGCACCACGGCGGCCCGTACCCGGCGACGACGTCCACCTCGACCTCCGTCGGCGGTACGGCCATTGAGCGCTGGCTGCGTCCGGTGGCGTACCAGAACGCGCCCGAGGCGCTGCTGCCGCCGGAGCTGCGGGACGACAACCCGCTGGGGCTGCCGCGCCGTTACGACGGCCGGCTGGAACGCTGAGTGGGAGCCGCCCGGGACATGGCAGGGACGACCTGGAAGACTCGGCGGATGGACGTCGAAATTCCCGAACTCCCGTTCCGGCTTCGCACCTACGGGCCTGACGGTCACTGGTCCTACGAGGACGGGGTGCTCACCGGCTGGGCGGGCGCGCGGCAGGACCGCTTCGTGCCGCCCACCGGTGAGGCCCTGGACGCCGCCTCCGACGCGCCTCGCCTGCTCGGTGCGCCGGAGGGCGACTTCCAGCTGATCGCGCGGGTCACGGTCGGGTTCTCGGGCTCCTTCGACGCGGGTGTGCTCTACGTCCACGTGGGGGAGCGGGCCTGGGCGAAGCTCTGCCTGGAGTACTCCCCGGATGTCCCCACCGTCTGCACGGTGGTCACCCGGGGCCACTCCGACGACGCCAACTCCTTCACCGTCGACGGCAGTTCCGTCTGGCTCCGCATCAGCCGCACCGGCCGAGCCTTCGCCTTCCACGCCTCCCGCGACGGCGCCCACTGGACCTTCGTCCGCCTCTTCACCCTCGGCGACGAGAAGGAGACCGGGGCGGCTCTCGTCGGCTTCATGACTCAGTCCCCCATGGGGGAGGGGTGCGTCGTGACGTACGACGGGATCGAGTTCCGGGAGAACTGGCCGCGGGACTTGAGAGACGGAAGCTGATTTCGCCCCCTCCGCCCCTATCCATTCCCGTCCCTTGGGGGCTCCGCCCCCAAACCCCCGCTCCTCAAACGCCGGAGGGGCTGAATATTTCCCCGGCCGGCGCTGAAATCTTCCGCCTCGGCCGGGGGAGATCTTTCAGCCCGTCCGGCGTTTGAGGACGAGCGCGCAGCGCGACAGGGGGGTCTGGGGGCGCAGCCCCCAGGAAGCAAGGGACGGGTAGGGGCGGAGGGGGCGAAACAACTCTCTAGCGCGCCACCCGCAAGCCCACCGAAGCCACCGCCGTCGCGGCCAGCGCCCCCGCACTCAACGCGAGGCTCACCCGCAACCCCGCCTCGAATCCCCCCGACACAAGCGACCCGAACGCAGCGATGGCAAGCCCCCCGGAAACCTGCCGGGCCGAGTTGAGGACCCCCGCCGCCAGCCCCGCCCGGTCGGAGGGCACCGCATCCATCATCAAGGCCGTCAACGGCGGAATCGTCAACGCGCACCCCAGTGCCATCGGCACGAGAAGCACAGCCACCACCACAGGCGGGGTGGACGCGTCGACGCACAGCAGGACCAGCACCCCCACCACCGCCAGCGACTGACCGAGCAGCATCGGCAGGCGCGGCCCGAACCGCCCCGCAAGCTTGCCCGCCGCGATGTTCGTGACGGCGATGAGCCCGGTCATCGGGAGGAACATCAGCCCCGCATACAGCGCCGAACGCCCTTGGACCTGCTGGAAGAAGAGGGAGAAGAGAAACACCACGCCGTAGAAGGCCACGCTGCACGCCGCCCCCGCCGCGACGGCCACACTCACGTTCCGGCTGCGGAAGAGCCCCAGCGGCACGACCGGATGCGCCTGCCGCGCCTCGACCCGGACGAAGACCAGACCCGCGACCACGGCGACCACCAGCGAGACCACCCCCGCCGTACCGCCCTCGATGACCGCGAAGGTCACCGCCGTGAGCGCCACGACGGCCGCCAGCTGTCCGGGCAGGTCCAGCGGCGCGGGCCGGCGCTCCGAACGCGGCGCCCGGACAAGGAGCGTCAGCGCCACCGCCCCCAACGGCACGTTGATGAAGAAGATCCCCCGCCAGTCCCACACCGTGGTCAGCGCACCGCCCGCCACCGGCCCGAGCGCCACCGCGACCGACCCGCCCGCAGCCCACAGGGCAACGGCCCGCGCCCGCTTCGCGGCATCCGCGTACGCCTGCCGCACCAGCGCGAGCGAGGCCGGCAGCACCACGGCCGCAGCGGCGCCCTGCACGACGCGCGCACCGACCAGCACCGGCAGACTCGGCGCGAGCCCGCAGGCCACGGACGCCAGAGTGAACACCGCGATCCCGATCCCGTACGCGCGGCTCGCCCCGGCCCGGTCCGAGAACGCCCCGGTGGACAGCATCAGCGCCGCGAAGGACAGCGTGTACGCGTCCACGACCCACTGCAGGCCCGACATCCCGGCCCCGAGCGTCGACCCGATCGACGGCAGCGCCACGTTGACGACCGAGGCGTCAAGTGTGATCAACGCGAAGCCGAGGAGGGCGGCGGTGAGCGTGAGGGCGGGGGAGGGAGCGGGTGAGCGCCCCAACTCGGCCTTTGTGTCATGGACTTGATGAGCGGGAGACCCGGTTTCGGTGGTCTGGTTGGTCGACATGCCTCCATGCTGCGGATCTTCGGAGCGGTACAGTAGTGGCCCGAATGCCATACGTCCGGAGGTTCTGGCCATGGCCCGATCGACCACCTCGACCCCCTCGACGACCCTGTCGAGCGGCCCCCGCCGCGTCGCCGTCATCGCGGCGAACCCTGTGTCGATGTTCAACCTCGCCATCCCAGAACTCCTGCTGGACAAGGTCGAGGTCGACGGCGGTCCGGGCTACGAAGTGGTCATCTGCGCCCCGGATCCGGGTCCGGTCCCCACCACCGGGGGCCTCGACCTGTATGTCCGGCACGGTCTCGACGTCGTGCGGGACGCGGACATGGTCGTCGTCGTGGGCACCGGGCAGCGGTTCACGCCCGACCCGCGCACGGTCGGGGCGGTGAGGGATGCCGCCGCCGCGGGCAAGCGGATCGCGTCCATCTGCAGCGGCGCGTTCGTGCTCGCCGAGGCGGGCCTGCTGGACGGCCGCCGGGCCACGACCTACTGGAACCAGGCCGAGGAACTGCGCAGGCGGTACCCGCGGATCGACCTCACGGACGACGTCCTCTATGTGCAGGACGGCCAGATCATGACGTCGTCCGGGTACGCCGCCGGAATCGACCTCTGCCTCCACATCGTCCGCACCGACTACGGTGCCGCCGTCGCCAACGAGGTGGCCCGCACCGCGCTGGTCGCCCCCGTACGGCCCGGTGGCCAGACCCAGTTCACCCAGACCCCGCTGCCGCCCGAGCGCGGCACCGCGTGCGCCGACACCCGGGGCTGGGCGATGCGCAACCTCGACAAGCCGCTCACCCTCACCGACCTGGCCCGCCACGCCGGCGTCAGCGTGCGCACCCTCACCCGCCGCTTCCACGCCGAGAGTGGCGTCAGCCCTCTCCAGTGGCTCCTCCACCAGCGCATCGAACGCGCCAAGGAACTCCTGGAAACGACCACTCTCCCCATGGACCAGGTGGCCCACGCCAGCGGCCTGGGCACCGCCGACTCGCTCCGCGCCCATCTGGTCCGCCGTGCCGGTCTGACACCGAGTGCGTACCGCACCCAGTTCAGCCGCCTCGGAACCACACCGGAGCCCGTCACGTCCTCCGCTGCGTGATCAGAACGCACCGAACCATCGGCCACCCGCTGATCAGAACCGCCCTGCCCAGCGAGGCCACCGCCATCGCCGAGCTGCATACGCGGGCCCGCGCCACCTACTACCCGGACGGCCTGCCGCAGGACGGCCTCGACTGGCCCGCGCGCTGGCGGAGCGCCATCGAGCGCCCGGACGCCCACGTCCTGTGCGCGATCCGCGACGGACGCCTCGTGGGCATCGCCTCCTTCCGCACCGAGGAGGACGCCCCCGCCGACACCGTGACCCTCTTCCAGTTCCACGTCGACCCGGACCACTGGAGGGCCGGAATCGGCGCGGACCTCCACGCGGCCTGCGTGGAACAGTGGCGGGCCGACGGGAAGCGGACCGCCACCCTCGACGTGCACGTCGACAATGAGCGCGCCCAGGTCTTCTACGCCCGCCAGGGCTGGACCCGTGACCGGGAGCCCGTGGCGGACGAGCACCATGTGACGCTCGGTTTCACGGTGATCACCGGGGAATGAGCCGCGCCGCTTGAACGTTCACACAGTGAGCGGAGGGCGCCTCCGTGCCCGTACGACATGGAGAGAGCCGAAGACATGCGCGTCGAGATCTGGAGCGACATCGCCTGCCCCTGGTGCTACGTGGGCAAGGCCCGCTTCGAGAAGGCGCTCGACGCCTTCCCGCACCGCGACGAGGTCGAGGTGGTGCACCGTTCCTTCGAGCTCGACCCGAACCGGGCCAAGGGCGACATCCAGCCCGTCCTGAAGATGCTGACCAAGAAGTACGGCATGAGCGAGGCGCAGGCGCAGGCCGGCGAGGAGAACCTGGGCACGCAGGCCGCCGCCGAGGGGCTCGATTACCGCACCCGGGACCGCGACCACGGCAACACCTTCGACATGCACCGCCTGCTCCACTTCGCCAAGGCGCAGGGCAGGCAGGACGAGCTGATCGGCGCCCTCTACCGGGCGAACTTCGCCGAGGAGCGGTCCGTCTTCGGTGACGACGAGCGGCTCGTGGAGCTGGCCGTCGCCGCCGGGCTCGACAAGGACGCGGCCCGCGAGGTGCTCGCCGACCCCACCGCGTACGCCGACGACGTGCGCGCCGACGAGCGCGAGGCCGCCGAGCTGGGCGCGAACGGGGTGCCCTTCTTCGTCCTCGACCGCAAGTACGGCGTGTCCGGCGCCCAGCCCGCCGAGGTCTTCGCCCAGGCGCTGACGCAGGCGTGGGGCGAGCGCCCGCCGCTGAAGCTGATCCAGGAGGCCTCCGACGGCTCGGAGGTCTGCGGACCGGACGGGTGCGCCGTACCGCAGGGTTGAAAAGCGCAGGTCGGAGGGCATCTATAAGCGGTCCTTGGCGGATCCACGTAGAAATCGGCAATGGACGTGGTCTTCATGGGGCCGCAGAGTGGTCCCATGGAGACCTTCGAGACCCTCGTACGTGCGGAGTTCGCCCCGAAGAACACCTACCTGAACACCGCGAGCACCGGGCTGCTCCCGGTCCGCGCGGTCGACGCCATGCGGGCCGGCGTCGAGTCCGTGGCGGCAGGGCAGGCGCAGGACATGTTCGCGGACGTGGAGGCGGCCAGGTCCGCCTTCGCGCGACTGGTCGGCGTCCCGGACCGCAGGGTCGCGGCCGGGGCCTCGGTCGCCGTCTACACCGGCCTGATCGCCGCCTCGCTCCCCGAGGGCGCCGAAGTCCTCACCGCGGAGGCCGACTTCACGTCCGTCGTGAACCCGTTCCACATGCGCCGCGACCTCAAGGTACGCACGGTGCCGCTGGAGCGGATGGCCGAGTCGGTGCGCCCGGACACGGCACTCGTCGCGGTCAGCGCCGCACAGTCCGCCGACGGACGGATCGCCGACCTGCCGGCGATCCGCGAGTCCGCGCGCGAGCACGGCGCCCGTACCTACGTCGACGTGTCCCAGGCCGCCGGATGGCTGCCGATCGAGGCGGACGCGTACGACTACGTCTCCTCCGTCGCCTTCAAGTGGCTCGTGTGCCCGCGTGGAGTGGCCTTCCTGGTCGTTCCGGAGGACCTCGGCGGGCTCATCCCGGTCTTCGCCGGCTGGGTCGCGGGCGAGCATCCCTGGGACAGCTGCTACGGCCCCGTCGAGGAACTCGCCCACTCCGCACGGCGGTTCGACGAGAGCCCCAGCCTCTTCTCGTACGCGGGCGCCCGGCACTCCCTCGAACTGATCGAGGAACTGGGCGTCGACACCGTACGCGCCCATGACCTCGGCCTCGCCGACCGCTTCCGCACAGGCCTGCACGGACTGGGCCACGAACCCGTCGCCGCCCCCGGCTCGGCCATCGTCTCCGTGCCCGGACTCGGCCGCCTCCAGCCCGAGTTGAGCGCCGCGGGAATCGAAGTCTCGGACCGGGCGGGCAACTTGAGGGCCGCCTTCCACCTGTACAACACCACCGCCGACGTCGACCGACTGCTGGACGTCCTGTCCGGCTGAGCGCCCTGCCCACTGGCGCGGGGTGCGCGGGGGCGCTAGGAAGGGCACCACGAGGTGGTGGTGCCGGTGGAACCTACGCTCGCGGACGCCGAGTTGCATCGGCGGCTGGTGTACGGGGACGAGTCCGCGCTCGGCGAGGTGTACGCCGCGTACGGCGCGCTCGTGCGAGGGGTGGCCGTCCGGGTCACCCGCAGCCCGGCCGCCGCCGACGATGTCGCGCAGGAGGTCTTCGCGCAGCTGTGGAGCAGGCCGTACGCCTTCGACGCGCGCCGCGGGTCGTTGCGCACCTGGCTGTCCATGCTCGCCCACCGGCGGGCCGTGGACTGGGTGCGCAGCGAGGCCAGGCACCGCAAGGACGTCCGCGCGGACGACTCGGCGCTGCACGCCATCCCCGACGCCGCGCCCGGCCCCGATGAGACGGTCGTCGACCGGGAACGCTCGCTGCTCCTGCACACGGCCCTCGCCGAACTCCCGGGACCCCAGCGCGAAGTGGTCCACCTCGCCTATTTCGCGGGCCGCACCTACCGCCAGGCCGCGGTGGAGCTCGGCATACCGGAGGGCACTGCCAAGACCCGGCTGCGCTCGGCGCTGCGCAAGCTCGCGGAGTCCCTTGCCGATCCACCGGATCCGGCACTGGAAAGGGGTGCGTGATGGCGGCGGGGGTGGCTCCGGGCGGGCCGGGCGTGCGTATGGTGGGCTCAGCGGGGCGAGGTGCGGCCGCCATGCCGGCCATGTCCCGGAAGGGCGGCATGTGATGAGCACCGAGCACGAAGACGTACGGGATCTGCTGGCGGCCTGGGCCTTCGGCGCGCTGCCGGCCGCGGAGCGGCAGACGGTCCCCGCGCACCTCGCCGACTGCGAGTCCTGCGCGGCGGAGGCGGAACGGCTGCGGGAGACGGTCCGGATACTGGACGGACCTCCGGGAGCCGCCAACGGCTCGCATGAGTCGGGGGGCGCGCTCGCCCTCGCTCTGCGCACCCGGCCCGCGGCGCCCCTGGTGGCCCCGCATGCCGCCCCCTACGCTGCCGCGGTCGCCGGACTGCAGTCGCTGCTGAGGGAGTTGGACGGGCTCGGAGCGTGGAGTACGCCGGTCGTGCACGACTGGGACGTGCACAGCACCGTCGCCCATCTGATCGCCGCCGACGAGCCGTTGGCCACCAGGCTCGGCCTCGACGCACATGTGCCGCCATCGAGGCCCGCACCGGACGGGACGCGGTGGGAGGACGTCTGGGCCGCGCGGACCGCCGACGTGATCGCGTACGAGCAGGGGCGCACACCCGAGGAGACGGTCGCCGCGTGGAGTGCCCGGGCCGGGGCGCTGCTCGCCACACCCGAGGCGCGCGACTCCGAACTTGCCTCCCTCGCCACGACGTTGATGGGCGTACGGCTGCCCGTCGCGGACCACTTCGTCGTGCGGGCCTTCGAGGCGTGGATCCACACCGACGACATCGGGCGCGCCCTCGGGTTCCCCGTGCCCCCGCCGCCGGATCCGCACCTGTGGCAGCTCGTCCGCCTGGCCGTCCGCATCCTCGGCATGGCGCTGGGGTCCGAGGCGCCCCCGGTGCTGTTCGCGGTGACCGGGGCAGGCACCGACGCCCAGTGGGTGCTGGGCTCCGAGGACGAGCCCGTGCGGGCCGAACTCGTCCTGGACCCCGTCGACTTCTGCCTGCTGGTGGGCGGCCGGTACACACCCGAGGACGTGCCGCGGGGTGCGGTGGGGGACGACGCCGCCGTCGCCAACGTACTGACGAGGGCGGCGTCACTGGCCTGGCTGTAGCTCACCTCACCGGCGGCTCACCTCACCAGTGGCTCACTTCACCGGCGTGAAGTCCCGCGCCCCGATGAACTCGGGCCGCCGCACCGGCGCCGCGAACGGCTCCGCCGCCGCGTTCTCCACGCTGTTGAACACGATGAAGACGTTGCTGCGCGGGAACGGGGTGATGTTGTCCCCCGAGCCGTGCATGCAGTTGCAGTCGAACCAGGTCGCCGAACCGGCCCTGCCCGTGAAGAGTTTGATGCCGTGCCGGGTGGCGAAGCGGGTGAGGGCCTCGTCGGAGGGCGTGCCCGCGTCCTGCATCTGGAGCGACTGCTTGTAGTTGTCCTTCGGCGTGGCCCCCGCACACCCGAGGAAGGTCTTGTGCGACCCCGGCATGATCATGAGGCCGCCGTTGGTGTCGTAGTTCTCGGTCAGCGCGATCGACACGGACACGGTCCGCATGTTCGGCAGACCGTCCTAGGCGTGCCAGGTCTCGAAGTCCGAGTGCCAGTAGAAGCCGCTCGCCCCGAAGCCGGGCTTGACGTTGATCCGCGACTGGTGGACGTACACGTCGGAGCCGAGGATCTGCCGGGCCCGGCCGACGACCCGCTCGTCGCGCACCAGGCGGGCGAAGACCTCGCTGATCCGGTGCACCTCGAAGACGGACCGGATCTCCTGCGACTTCGGCTCGACGATGGACCGCTCGTCGGCGCGGATCGCGGGATCGGTGACGATCCGCTCCAACTCCTGCCGGTAGACGACGACTTCGTCCTCGTCGATGAGCTCCTCGACAGGGAGGAAGCCGTCGCGCTCGTACGCCTGGAGCTCGGACACCGCGATCGGGCCCGGAGTGCCGGGGGCGCCCCAGACGACCGGGTCCCGGCGGGGCGCGGACACCTCGACGGCGGCGCGGCTCGGGTAGAGATCGGTGAGCGTGGTCATGGGATTCAGACCTCCTCGGATTCGGTCAGCAGGGGGTAGACGCCGTTCTCGTCGTGGTCCTCCCGTCCGGTGACGGGCGGGTTGAAGACGCAGACACACCGGAAGTCGGTCTTGGGACGCATCGTGTGACGCTCGTGGCCGTTCAGGAGGTACATCGTCCCCGGCGCGATCCAGTGCGTCTCGCCGGTCTCGTCGTTGGTGAGTTCGGCCTCGCCCTCGACGCAGAGCACGGCCTCGATGTGGTTCGCGTACCACATCGACGTCTCGGTACCCGCGTACAGCGTCGTCTCGTGGAGGGAGAAGCCGACCTTCTCCTTGGCGAGGACGATGCGCTTGCTCTCCCAGGTCCCGGATGCCGCCTTCACATGCCGGTCGGTGCCTTCGATGTCCTTGAACGAACGGACTATCACGGTGGTGCGCTCCCTCTCTCTCGGGTGCTCTCGCGTGTTTTCTCGTGCCTTCTCAGACGGTTTCGCGTACGGCGCGGGCGAGGGTGCGCAGCCCCTCGTCCAGCTCCTCCGGCGTGATCGTCAGCGCCGGAAGCAGCTTGACGACCTCGCCCTCGGGGCCCGAGGTCTCGATGAGCAGCCCGAGTTCGAAGGCGCGCTGCGCGATGCGGCCCGCGCGCTCCTTGTCCTTGAACTCGATGCCCCAGACGAGGCCCCGCCCGCGGTACTCCTTGACGTCGGCGAGGTTCTCCTCGGTGATGGAGATCAGCCCCTGCTCGACCTGCTCGCCGCGGGCGCGGGTCTGCTTCTCCATGGCGGAACCGTCGGCCCAGTACGCCTCCAGGGCGGCGGCGGCCGTGACGAACGCCGGGTTGTTGCCGCGGAAGGTGCCGTTGTGCTCGCCCGGCTCCCAGATGTCCAGCTCGGGCTTGAACAGGCACAGGGACATGGGCAGTCCGTACCCGGAGATGGACTTGGACACGGTGACGATGTCGGGCACGATCCCCGCCTCCTCGAAGGAGAAGAACGCGCCCGTACGCCCGCAGCCCATCTGGATGTCGTCGACGATCAGCAGCATGTCCTGGCGCTCGCACAGCGCGGCGAGGGCCCGCAGCCACTCGGGCCGCGCGACGTTGATGCCGCCCTCGCCCTGCACCGTCTCCACGATCACGGCGGCGGGTTTGTTGAGCCCGGAGCCCTGGTCCTCCAGGAGCCGCTCGAACCAGAGGAAGTCCGGGACCTGGCCGTCGAAGTAGTTGTCGAAGGGCATCGGGGTGCCGTGCACCAGCGGGACGCCGGCGCCGGCCCGCTTGAAGGCGTTGCCGGTCACGGCGAGCGAGCCCAGCGACATCCCGTGGAAGGCGTTGGTGAAGGACACGATCGCTTCGCGCCCCTTCACCTTGCGCGCCAGCTTCAGCGCGGACTCGACGGCGTTGGTGCCCGTCGGCCCCGGGAACATGACCTTGTACGGCAGATCGCGCGGCTGCAGCACGACCTTCTGGAAGGACTCCAGGAACGCGCGCTTGGCGGTCGTCGACATGTCGAGACCGTGGGTGACACCGTCCCGTTCCAGATAGTCGATCAACGCCCGTTTGAGTACGGGGTTGTTGTGCCCGTAGTTGAGTGATCCGGCGCCCGCGAAGAAGTCCAGGTACTCATGGCCGTCCTCGTCGTACATCCGGCTGCCCTGCGCTCGGTCGAAGACGGTGGGCCAGCTGCGGCAGTAGCTCCGCACCTCCGACTCCAGGGTCTCGAAGACGCTCAGGTCGGGCTGGGTGATGGTCACAGCGGATCTCCTCCTGGGAGACGAAGTCGTGGGGGGTCGAAGCCGTGTGGGGCCGGGGTTCGAGCCGTGTGGGGTTCAGAGCGACAAGGGCCCGATGCGGTACAGCACCTCGGGGTCGTGCGAACCGTCCGGGAACTGCCCTGCCTGGAACAGCACTTCACGCTCGACGCCCGCACCGTGACGTGCGGCGTACGAGGTGAAGAGCCGCTCGGAGGCGGTGTTGCCCGGCGTGATGGTGGTCTCGACGGCGGTGATCCGCTGCTCCCCGGCGACCCGCGCGGTCAGCCCGTCGAGCAGCGCCCCGGCGAGACCGCGCCCGCGGTGGGCGGCGTCGACGGCCACCTGCCACACGAGCAGCGTGCCCGGCCGCTCGGGCCGCACGTACCCGGTGACGAAACCGACGGTCGCGCCGTCCGTGTCCCGCGCCACCGCCGACGTACCGGCGAAGTCACGGCACCACAGCAGATAGCTGTACGAGGAGTTCAGGTCGAGGGTTCGGGAGTCCTTGGCGATACGCCAGAGTGCGGCCCCGTCGGCCACCTCCGGACGGTCGATCCGAAGGCCCTCCGGCATTTCCAGGAATTCCGCTTGCGGGTCTGCGTGTGCGGCGGTCATGCGGATTGAACTTAGCGAGGGAAATTCGAAATTGCATTGACCCACGGGGTTACGCACGAGGCGCCCGAGTGTTATCACGCGGGCGCGTGCAGCCGCACGAGTCGGCTCCGTTTGATCCCGCTTTACCCGGAAAATTCAACAGGAACCGGACGTCCTGTGGAGTGCGTCACAGCCACGTAATCACCACGAGATGTGCCCGAATTACGAGGTTGGCGTTCGCGAAATCTTAGCGTTTACGCACGAAAAAAGCGGGCAGGAGAATATGGGAAGCTGCGCAGAATTAATAGCAGGATAAGCGAGACGAATTTAGCCCGTCCGGCGTTTGAGGACGAGCGCGAAGCGCGATAAGGGGGTCTGGGGGCGCAGCCCCCAGGGACGGGACGGGAAGGGGCGGAGGGGGCGAAAAACCCCACCGCTCACCCCCACGCCCCCGCCACAGCCCGCCGAGCCCCCTCAAGGTCAACAGCCAGCCCCGCCTCAGCCAGCGCAGCGCCCAGCGCCGCAAGGCTGGAGTGCACAACCCCCCGAGTCGCATCGGGCCCATAGTGGTTCACCCGGATCATCGACTTTGCGAGCGCACCCCCACCCGCGACCAACGGCAACACCGGATCCGCGGCCAGCGCCTTGGCCACAAGCCCGGACGCGTCGACCCCCGACGGCGCCCGCAACGTCGTGGCGACGGGCGCCGCGTCCACCGCCTCGTACACATACGGCTCAAGCCCCCCGCCCAGGGCGAGCGCCCCGGCGCGCGTGGCCGCCGCGGCCGAAGCGTGCCGCGCCATCACCGCGTCGAGCCCCTCGCCCTCGATCCGCTCGACACACGCCTCGAGCGCCAGCATCTCCAGCTGCGCGGGCGCGTGCAGCAGCGCCTTCCGGCCCCCGTCGACCCACCGCTGCTTCCAGTCGAGGAGCGAGAGGTACGACCGGCGCGGAGCCGCGGGATTGGCGGCCATCCGCGCCCACGCCCGCTCGCTCACCGACACGGCCGACACCCCGGCGGGCCCGCCCATCGCCTTCTGCGCCCCGATCACGCACAGGTCGACACCCCACGCGTCCGGCAGCACCGGCTCGGCCCCGATCGACGCGACGGCGTCGAGGTAGAAGAGCGCCCCGTGCTCCCGTACGACCTCACCGATCTCCGCGACCGGGTTGGTGTTCCCCGTCGCCGCCTCCGCGTGCACCAGCGACACGAAGTCGATCGAGGGATGCTCGGCGAACGCCTCCCGCACCTGCGCGGCGGTGACAGCCGTATGGAAGGGCACCGCCAGGTCGATCACCGTCGCGCCGCAGTCCCGCAGCCAGTCCCCGAAGGTCTGCCCGTAGGGGCCGGTGATCACATTGAGCGCGGTCGTGCCCGGCCCGGCCGTGCCACGGATGGCCCCCTCCAGCGGCAGCAGCGCCTCGCCCTGCATGATCACGACGTCCTGCTCGGTGGAGAGCAGCCGCGCCACCCGGTCCTCGATCGACGCGAAGTGCGCCGCGCTGAGCGGGGCCAGGTCCAGGAAGGGGTGGGTCACGACGGTGCTCTCTTCGCTCACGGGGTCTAACGAGGCCCATGGGGGGCAATGGATCAGAGCGTAACCGGCGACACCGCACCGGTTTGGACCGGCGACTTCTGAGGCCGGACGGCGCGGTGACCATCGGATTGATTTGAGTGAGTCAAACCTTTCCTTATAATCAGAACCCTCAGTCCCCCCACAGGAGGTCTCCGTGAACTCGGTCCTCGGACGCCGAACCCGCTTTCTGGCCGCCACCACCGCGACGGCCGGGCTGCTGCTCGTGGCCGGCTGCTCCTCGGACGACGGCGGAGGCTCGACCACCGTCAAGGGCGTCAAGCTCGTCAAGGCGGATCAGATCACCACCTGCACTCACCTCCCGTACCCGCCCTTCCAGTCGGAGATCGACGGCAAGGTGCAGGGCTTCGACGTCTCGCTGATCGACCTGGTCGCCAAGGACCTGGGCGTGAAGCAGGAGTTCATCGACACGCCCTTCGAGAACTTCAAGACCGGCGCGTTCCTCAACTCCGGCGAGTGCGACCTCGCCGCGGCCGGCATGACGATCACCGACGAGCGCAAGAAGAACGTCGACTTCTCGGACCCGTACTTCGAGGCGACGCAGGCCGTCCTGGCCGACAAGAAGAGCGGCATCACCTCCTTCGCCGACCTCAAGGGCAAGAAGGTCGGCACCCAGGCCCAGACGACCGGCGAGGACTACGCCACGAGCCACGGCCTCGACCCCGTCTCCTTCGAGTCCTCCGACGCCCTCCTCAACGGGCTGCGCACCGGCCAGGTCCAGGCCGTCATCATCGACTACCCGGTCGTCCAGGGCTGGCTGAAGGACAAGGCCAACGCGGACGCCTTCGAGGTCGCCGACAACATCAACACCGGTGAGCAGTACGGCTTCTCGGTGAAGAAGGGCAACACCGCGCTCGTCGACGCCATCAACAAGGCGATCGCGGACGCGAAGGCCGACGGCACGTACGAGACGCTGTACGAGAAGTGGATCGGCCCGTACGACGCCGCCGCGGCCTCCGCCTCCCCGTCCGCCTCATGAGTGGAGCCGACGCACAACTCCAGCCACGCAAAAGCGGTCTGACCCGGCGTCAGAAGCGTGCGCTGTCACGCGGTGTCCAGTACGTCGTGTTCGTCGCGGCCGTGGTCGCCTTCGCGGCCACGGCCGACTGGGGGCGGCTGAAGAACCAGTTCGCGCAGTGGGACCTGGTCACGCAGATGTTCCCGGACGTCATCACGATGGCGCTGAAGAACACCGTGCTCTACACCATGTCCGGGTTCGTCTTCGGCCTGGTGCTCGGCATGGTCGTCGCCCTGATGCGGCTGTCTCCGGTGGGCCCCTACCGCTGGGTCGCCGGCATCTACATCGAGATCTTCCGGGGCCTGCCCGCCCTGCTCATCTTCGTGTTCGTGGGCGTCGCGGTACCGCTCGCGTTCCCGGGCACGGAGATCCCCGGCGGCACCTACGGCAAGGTGGCGCTGGCCCTCGGCCTGGTCTCGGCCGCCTACATGGCCGAGACGATCCGCGCGGGCATCCAGGCCGTGCCCAAGGGGCAGATGGAGGCGGCCCGTTCGCTGGGCTTCTCGCACACCCGGGCCATGGTCTCGATCATCATCCCGCAGGCCTTCCGCATCGTGATCCCGCCGCTCACCAACGAACTCGTCCTCCTCTTCAAGGACTCCTCGCTGGTGCTGTTCCTCGGTGTCACTCTGGAGGAGCGCGAACTCACCAAGTTCGGGCGCGACCTGGCGAGCCAGACCGCCAACTCCACGCCGATCCTGGTCGCGGGCCTGTGCTATCTGCTGGTCACGATCCCGCTCGGCTTCGTCGTGCGCCGCCTCGAGACGAAGGCCGGGGAGGCCACCAAGTGAGCACGTCCCAGCCATCAGAGATCCGTCGGACACCAGAGATCCAGGTCAAGGGCCTGCACAAGTCCTTCGGGGACAACGAGGTGCTGCGCGGCATCGACCTGGAGATCGGCTCGGGTGAGGTCGTCTGCGTCATCGGCCCGTCCGGCTCCGGCAAGTCCACGCTGCTGCGCTGCGTGAACCTCCTCGAGGAGCCCACCAAGGGCGAGGTCTTCGTCGGCGGTACGGAGGTCACGCACCCCGACGTCGACATCGATGCCGTACGCCGCCGTATCGGCATGGTCTTCCAGCAGTTCAACCTCTTCCCGCACCTGTCGGTGACCGACAACCTCACGCTGCCGCAGCGCCGGGTGCTGAAGCGGGACAAGGCCGAGGCCGCGAAGATCGCCGCGGAGAACCTGCGGCGCGTGGGCCTCTCCGAGAAGGCCGACGCGTACCCCTCCTCCCTCTCCGGCGGCCAGCAGCAGCGCGTCGCGATCGCCCGGGCCCTGGCCATGGGCCCCGAGGTGATGCTCTTCGACGAGCCGACCTCGGCGCTCGACCCCGAACTCGTCGGCGACGTACTCGCGGTCATGCGGATGCTCGCCAACGAGGGCATGACGATGATGGTCGTCACCCACGAGATGACCTTCGCGCGCGAGGTCGCCGACCGCGTCGTCTTCATGGACGGCGGCGTGATCGTCGAGGAGGGCGCCCCCGCACAGGTCATCGGCAACCCGAGCCACGAGCGGACGCGCCACTTCCTGTCACGCCTGCTTGACCCCGCGATGGCGGACGTGGAGGAAGAGGTCTCGGACCGGGTGGGCAAGGGGGACCACGGCCCCAATTAGGGTGCAGTCCATGAGCGATCGCACCGTGCTGCACGTGAGGGGACGGGTCCTCGTCGGGCCCGAGGACGTCCGGGACGAACTCTGGGTCGTCGGCGGGAGGATCTCGTACGAGCGCCCTGCCGGCGTCCGTGACATCCGCACCGTCGAGGGCTGGGCCCTGCCCGGCCTCGTCGACGCGCACTGCCACGTAGGGCTCGGCCTGCACGGCCCCGTCGACGCCGACGTCGCCGAGAAGCAGGCGCTGACCGACCGCGAGGCCGGCACCCTGCTGCTGAGGGACGCGGGCTCGCCCTCCGACACCCGCTGGATCGACGACCGCGCAGACCTCCCGAAGATCATCCGCGCGGGCCGCCACATCGCCCGAACCCGCCGCTACATCAGGAACTTCGCGCACGAGATCGAGCCGGAGGACCTCGTCGCGTACGTCGCCCAGGAGGCCCGGCGCGGCGACGGCTGGGTCAAACTCGTGGGCGACTGGATCGACCGCGGCACCGGCGACCTGAGCGCCTGCTGGCCCCGGGACGCCGTCGAGGCCGCGATCGCCGAGGCACACCGCCTCGGCGCCCGCGTCACCGCGCACTGCTTCGCCGAGGACTCCCTGCGGGACCTGGTCGAGGCCGGCATCGACTGCGTGGAGCACGCGACGGGCCTGACCGAGGACACCATCCCGCTCTTCGCCGCACGCGGCGTCGCGATCGTCCCCACGCTGGTGAACATCGCGACCTTCCCGCAGCTCGCGGCCGGCGGCGACGGGAAGTTCCCCCAATGGTCCGCGCACATGCGCCAGTTGCACGAACGTCGCTACGACACCGTGCGCGCCGCCTACGACGCCGGGATCCCCGTGTACGTCGGCACCGACGCGGGCGGCTCGCTCGCCCACGGTCTTGTCGCGGGCGAGGTCGCCGAACTCGTCACCGCCGGCATCCCGCCCGTCGAGGCGCTGTCGGCCACGACATGGGGGGCGCGTCGGTGGCTGGGACGGCCGGGCCTCGACGAGGGGGCACCGGCGGACCTCGTGGTGTACGAAAGGGATCCGCGGGCGGACGTACGCGTGCTGGCCGCCCCGCGGCGGATCGTGCTGAACGGGCGGGTCGTGGGTTAGGCGCCATGGGATCCCCGGGATCCCGGTACAGAGAGAGTCACTTGCCTTCAACGAGGGAGCGCTGGCGGAGATGATCGATCCGGCAACCATCGACGTGCCCGAATTCCTGGAGCGCTGGTACGGCCCTCCCGACGGCCCGTCCGGGACGCTCCCCACCACCTGCGACTGGCTGCCGGCCCCCCTCAAGGAGTGGCACAGGCTCGCGTCCCGGTGGTCGACCCCGCTCATGACGGTGAACCGGATGATCGCGCCGGAACAGGTGAAGGCGGGCGAGGACAGCACGGCCGTCTTCATGGAGGACGCAACCGGCGACTGGCGGTGGGCGTTCGACACTGCCGAGCCGGACGTGGTCCACGAAGCCGAGCTCTACGAGCCGTGGCAGCGGTGCGCGGAGAGCCTCCCGGAACTCCTGACGCACAGCGTCCTGTACGAGGCCACGTACACGGGCAGTTCGTGGCGGGAGTGCGCCCAGGTGGAGGAGCACCGGCTCGACTCCGTCCTCGCGCCGATGACATGCATCGCGTTCGGCGGCTGGGGTTCGCCCCGACCCGGTGGCCGGATCTTCATGAGCGACACCCTGGTCGCCGCGACGGGGCCCGCGATGGCCCCCGGAAGCCCCTGGGAGAACAGGCCGGGATACGCGGAGGTGCGCGTGGCCACCACGGAGCCCGAGCGTCTGGCCTACCTGGACGACATGACTGACATCCCTTGGATCAAGCCGTTCCCCTGACCGCCGTCAGGCAGGCCATCGGCCCCGGCAACACGAGGCTGCCGGGGCCGATGAGGGCGGAGCGGGATGCGTCAGATGGTCAACGCCCCAGGAAGGGCAGTTGACGGATCGCACCCCCCGCGTCCCGGAAGATCACCGTCAGCGTCGCGCCCGACGGCAACATGGTGGGCAGGGCGGCCGTGCATCCTCCGCAGACGTAGTTGCCGCTGATGAACAGCCGGGCCTCGGTGGCACCTTGGGCCCGCATCGCGCCCGCCGCCTGCGCTTCCAGGTGGTGGAAGTTCTGGCCGGTCGCCCCGGGCGGAAGATTGCCCGCATAGGACGGGCTGAGGTTGCGACTGCCCGAGGACACCGGGATCGGACCGTTCCAGCCCGGCAGGTGCAGGGCTCCGGTCATGCCCCCGGGGTTCGCGAACTGGTTCGCCGCGTCGGCCGCCTGCTGCAGTCCCTCTTCGAGATCGTCCGGACCGCAGCCGTTGTGTACGAGGACCGGACTGCCCCCGGCCACCACGTAGTACGTGTGGACCCCGGCGACCGTGAGGTTGTGGACGGTCGCCTTCGCCGACCAGGGGTCGACGGCCGTGATCTGGATCCAGCTCCCGCTGCCTGTGCTCAGCCACTGCCCGGGTTTC
Source organism: Streptomyces sp. NBC_00554 (assembly GCF_041431135.1). Lineage (NCBI taxonomy): Bacteria > Bacillati > Actinomycetota > Actinomycetes > Kitasatosporales > Streptomycetaceae > Streptomyces > Streptomyces sp. NBC_00554. The sequence goes on from NZ_CP107799.1 coordinate 7,877,896, forward strand.
AGGTCGCCGGCATCCACCCAACGGCCCACGTCGGGCAGCCAGAACGGGTGGCCGTCCGTGGCCGTGATCGTCGACGTGGCGTCCCCGGCACGGCCGTCGGTGTCGACGGTGAGCGTGACGAGCTGCTTGGCGCCCTTGCCGGTGATGGTGGCGGTCACCGCACGGGACCGGGTGTCGTCGGTCTCGACGTCGGAGGCCGCGACCCGGTCTCCGACCAGGATGTCCTCGATCGCCTTGGTGGTGCCGTCGGCCATCAGGACCTGGGTGCCCGGGGTGAAGCTGTTGCGGACCTTGCAGCTCGCACCGCTGCTGGGCGGCTGCTCCGGAACCTTCGGCGGGGCCGGGGCGGGCACCGGATTCGCCGGAGCCGGAGCCGGCGCCGCGTTGGCCGGCGGAGCCGCGTTCGCGGGCGGGGCGGCGCCCGCCGGGGGAGCGGCGCCGGCAGGCGGCAGGGCGTTGTCGGCCGTACGGCGGACGTCGTTGGCGGCATCGACGGCGTCGATCACCTCGTCGCCGTACTTGACCGCCTTGGCCGCCGAGGCCCCGTACCCCGCGAACGGGATCGCCGAGGCGCAGGACAGGCCAGCGTCCACATAGTTGCCCTCGGCCGCGTACCAGCCGCAGTTGGCGAGGTCGGCGATCTCACCGACGGCCGGGATCAGGCCGACGACGTCGAGCGCCAGGTGACCGATGTCCGACCACGACATCCCGAACAGGTGGCCGTCGATCTCGACGAACGAGACCGGGTTGCCGCCCGCGAAGGCGTACCGGTTGCCGGTGAACGGGTCGGTCGTCAGGCCCATGTCGGCGAGCGCGCCGCCGTACATGTCCCGGGTCAGGAACCGGTTCAGGCCGGGGTCGTAGGTCCGGAAGCCCATGTCGTAGGTGCCGGAGGTGGAGTCGAAGCGCTTGCCGTTGAACCGGTAGGAGTTGTACGGCTCCTCGCCGCCCGACCCGGGCTTGTCGGCGCCGGTGAACTGGGCGTTGTCGTTCTTGCCGTAGGCGGTGTAGCCGTACGTCGCCTTGGTGTTGCCGTCCTTGTCGGTGAGCGCCTCGACGTCACCGTGGGGGTGGTAGGCGTACTGGGTGGTCTCGGGGTCCTTGTCCTCCTCGTCCTTGATCTGGGTGAGTTTCTGGCCCCAGGAGGCGTACTGGAAGGACGTCACGGACTCGTCGGTCACTTCCTCCCGCAGGGACAGGGAGGTGATCCCGAGATACGTGAAGAGGGTGGTCTTCGCGTCGTCGCCGCTGCCCTGGGACTCCTTGACGGTGCGGTCGAAGGCGTCGTACGTCATCCGGGTCGTCTTCGCCGCGTCGCCGCTGCCCGCGGTGATCGAGGCGGGCCGGTCGAAGCCGTCGTAGCGGTACTTCTGGATGGTCTCGCCGCCGAAGGAGACGGTGTCGAGACGGCCGAGCGGGTCGTAGTTGTACGTCGAGGAGGCGCCGTCCTCGGTGGAGGTGAGGAGCCGGTTGCGGTCGTAGCGGTGGGTGGTCGTGGTGTCGTCGACGGTCTGCCGGATCACATTGCCGGCGGCGTCGTGCCGGTACTCCTCAGTCGCCTCGTCGTCGCCGGTCTTCGTCACCTTGGCGATGCGGTCCTGCGGGTCGTAGCCGTACGCGTAGGTGTTGTCGACGGTGTCGCCGTGGTCGTCGGCGTCCATCACCTTGAGGACGTCCTCGAGCTTGTGACCGTTGGCGTTGTAGGTCAGCGCGTGCTCGGCGACGACCGTGCCGTCGGACTTCTTCTCGCTCGTTCGCTTCGTCGCCCCGTCGAGGTAGTAGTCGACGGTGAGGACATTGCCGTTGGGCTTGGTCTCCTCGGCGAGTTCACCGCGGGAGGTGTACTCCAGGCCGGTCACCTGCTGGTCCCCGGCCGTCGGCGAGGCGGCGTTGGTGATCCGCTCCACCCGGTCCAGGGCGTCGTACTCCAGCTTGCTCCAGGTCAGGTCGTGCGTGGTGGTGAGCGTGTTGCCGTTGGCGTCGTAGGTCAGCTCGGCGGTGTTGCGGACGGTGTCCCCGTCGTGCTCGACGACCTTGGTGAGCTGGTTGATCCCGTCGTAGCCGAGGGTGTAGCGGTCGACCTCGACGCCCGGGCTGCGGTCGGTGATCTCGGTCTGGTTGCCATTGGCGTCGTAGCGGTAGGAGAAGTCCTTGTTCTCGTTGTCGGTGTCCGCGGAGTTGTCGCGGACCAGCCGCACCGCGTCCGCGACGACGACACCGGTCGCCTTGTCCGTCAGGGTGACGGCCTGGCCGGCGTTCTCCTCGAAGGCGTACTTGCCCAGCGACCGCCATTCACCCGGGAGTTCGGTCTGGTCGAGGGTCTTCTCCTCGGTTCCGTCCTTGTGCTTGATCTCGTACGTGGCGTCCTTCGCCGCGCCCTCGACCTTCGGGTTGCGGACGTAGACCGTGTAGTCGCCGTTCTGCGGGATGTTCAGCTGCCACACGAACCGGGACTCGCCGGACCCCGCGGCATGGGTCTGCGCGTTGAAGCCGTACGAGCCCTCGGCGGTGACCTCGTCCCAAGTCCCCTGTGTCGCCGTGTTGTTGACGTCGGAGTTGTCGACGAGCGCGACCTGGAGACCGACCGGGACGCCGTTGTCCGACCGGGACTTCAGCGCGCCGCTCGGATAGAAGGAGGAGTTGAGGGTCCGGGAGACCGAACCGCCCGCGCTGGTCAGGGTGTTCTGGATCTGCTGGCCGAGTTCGTTGTACTCGTAGGTGCTCTTGATGTCGAAGGCGTCGGTGGACGTCCGGATCCAGCCGGTGTCGAAGTAGCTGTACCGCGTCTCGTTGCGGACGGACTGGCCCTCCGACGGCGGGGCGCTGACCTTCACCGGCCGACCGACCTTGTCGTACTGGTAGGTCGTCCGGTCGGGCTTGTTGTAGCGCTCGTCGTCCGGGTCGTAGGGGGTGAGGGTCTCCTTGACCCGGTTCAGTTCGTCGTAGACGGTCTCGGCGGCGAAGTCCTCGGGGTCCCCGCCCGTCTCGACGCCGCGCGGGGTGATGACCCGGGTCTGGTTGCCCGCCTCGTCGTACTCGAAGCGGGTGGTGCGGAAGACGGTGTCGGCACCGTTCTTCTCGTGCGGGGTGCGCGCCTCGACCAGGGCGGCGCGGGCGTCGAGGACCAACTCGGCGCGGTTGCCGTCGGCGTCCGTGGTGGCGGTGGTCAGCCCGTCCCAGTCGTAGCTGCTCGTCGTCGAGTTGCCGGTCGCGTCCGTCGTCTCAAGGAGCCGGTGGTCGAGGTCGTAGCGGAACCGGCTGGTGTAGTCGTCCGGATCCTGGCTCTCGGCCTTGCGCGCGTCAACGACCTCGACCAGATCGCCGACACCGTCGTACGCGGCGGTGGCACGGTGACCGGCCGCGTCCTCGGTCGCGATCCGCTGGTAGATCTCGTTGTAGGTGATCTTCGTGGTGTAGTCGTCGGGGTCCTCGGTCAGCGTGCCCTTCGGCTGCGTCGACGTCAGCTGGTTGCCGACCTTGTCGAACGTGTACGTCGTCCGCCGCAGCGGGTCGCCGGCTTCGTCGCCGGGCTGCACCAGCTCGACCTGCTGGTCGGCGGCGTCGAAACGGCTGGTGCTCGACGCGCCGTTGGGCGAGGTGAACTCGACGGTGTTGTCGTTCCTGTCGTACACCGGCGCCGGCGTGACGAGGAAGTCGCCCGCCTCCTGGTCCTTGGGGATCCGGTTCTCCAGCGGACGCCCGAACAGGTCGTACGTCTGCGTCGTCGTCGCCCCGTTGGCCTCCTCCAGCTCGGTCACGTTGCCGCGCACGTCGTACGTCGTCCGCGTCCGGTTGCCGAGCGCGTCGACGATGGTGCGCGGATAGCCGGACGGGTCGTAGTCCTCGAACCGGGTGGTGTGCTCGTTGGCGTCGGTGGCCGCGGTGAGCCGGCCCCGCGCGTCGTAGGTGCTCGTCGAGGTGTAGTCGCCCTCGGGCTCGGTCGTGACGCCCTTGGGGTCGGTGACCGAGGTCGGATTGCCCACGGCGTCATGGCCGAAGCGCCAGATTCGGCCCTCGGGGGAGACCCGCTGGGTCAGGTCGGCGATGTAGCCGTTTTCCCCGGTGGCGTACGTGAGGGTGGCGGCGGGCCGGTCGTTCTTGACCGCCTCGGCGTCCCTGACCTCCAGCGGATAGCCGGTCTTGGGGTCGTACTTCCAGGTGCGGGCGGCGCCGTTGTTCTCCTCCAGGCGCGTGACGTTGTTGTCCGCGTCCCAGGCGAGCCTGGTGGTCTGCCGTTTGGCGTTGGTGAGCTTCACCGGCCGCCCGTAGCTGTCCAGGAGCTGCGTGCTCGGATTGCCCTCGGCGTCGGTGACGACGGTCTGCGCCGCCTTGCCGTCATGGCCGTCCGGGTCCGCGTAGCGGTAGCCGGTCAGACCGCCAAGGCGGTCCTTGATCGACTTGGTGTACCCCAGGTAGGGCAGCTGGTCCTTGTCGTCGTGCGGGCCGATGTAGTCGAGGTCGGTGGCGTGACCGAGCGGGTCGGTGACCTGGACCAGCTTGATGCCCGGGTGGTCGAGCTCCTTGCCGTAGGTGAACCCGAACTCCTTGCGCAGCTTGTCGTTCGCGCCGGCACCGTCCGTCAGCCGCCCGAGCAGCCCCTTCTCGGTGAACGTGAAGTCGACCCGCCGCCCCGAGATGTCGGTGACGGAACGGACCTTGTCGATGATGAACGGGTTGAGGAGATGGTCACCGGTGCGCAGCTCGCCGTCCTTGTCGAGGTACGAGTACGGCTCGCCCTTCTCCCAGTAGTCGACGGTGAGAGTGCGCCGGCCCTCGGCGTCGGTGACGTACTTCAGCAGCTTCTGGCCGAGCAGCCGCTGCTCGTAGGTGAACTCCATCCGGTTGCCGTTCTTGTCCACCATGGCGCTCGGATAGCCCTGGCAGTCGAAGAGGAACCGGGTGCGGTCCGGGCGCAGGAACTCCCAGGCCTCCCGCTCGTGCGGGTGCAGCAGACAGCTCTTCTCCAGCTGCCTGACCTTGAAGTGGACCCCGGACGGGGAGTCCCACTCACCCTTCTTGTTCTTGCTGAAGACATGGCTGGTGCCGTCGCCGTCGGTCATCGTGATGCGGGCCGGCAGCAGCGCGGAGGGGTGGAAGTCCAGCGGGGTGCCGAGCCGGACGGGCGAGGACGCCTGGAGGGACCAGCCGGGTCCGGCCGGGGTGGAGGAGGCGTCCTGCGAGTTGTAGGAGAGCCTCAGGAAGGTCGAGAAGCCCAGGGACGGGTTCGAGAAGGCGTTGTACGACCAGACCGCGTTCCCCGCGTAGAGGTTGCTCATCAGGGCGGAGCCCGCGCCGGTGTTCTTGCCCGCGTAGGAGTAGAAGTCCTCGAGACCGAGCTGGTCGGAGGTCGGGTACTCGGCGGTCACCTGGTGCTTGGACGGCGGTACCCCGTCGGTCTCGGAGAGCCACTTGCCGGTGGCCTTCTCCCGCAGGTCCCACTCCAGGCCGAAGGTCAGCCGCTTGTCGAGCGGGTCGATGAGGACCGGCGCCTTGAGCTGCGCGTCGAAGGTGACGGAGCCGCCCGGCGGGACGTCCTGGGGGAGCGGGGTGGCGTCCTTGTTGAGGAGGCTGGTGACGTCCTTGCCGTCCAGCGTCCAGCGGTACGACAGGACGCGCTCGCCCTTCTTCCACACCGTGCCGGTGGTGTTGGTGAGCGTCGCCTCGACGGTGGAGGTCTCGCCCGGGACGACCCGCGCCGGCGTGTACGGCAGGAAGTAGGTCTCGGCCTCGGGCGCGGCGAGCAGTTTCCCGCCCTGGGCGACCTGCCCGACGGCAGGCAGCTCAACCGCGCGGACCGGGCTGGTCAGCAGCTCTCCGCCCTTTGTGTGCACGGCGACGAGGTAGTGGTACGTCCTGCCCTCGTCGCCGACCGGCGCGGGGGAGGCGGAACGGTCGGCGAAGGTCCGGGTGTCGCGGTCGACCGGGGCGAGAAGCGTCTCGGCGGTCGGCTTGAAGTCCTTCGTGGTGGAGCGGTGGACCTCGTACTCCAGAAGGTCCTTGCCCTGGTACGGAGTCCAGACGAGGTCGGCACCGGTGGCGTGCGCCGTGCGGGGTTCCTCGATCCGTACGCCGTCGGCCTCGCCCGCGACTGCCGGGCGGGCGGAGCCGGCGCCCCGGGTGCGGTCGAGGGCGATACCGGCGGGCTGTTCGCCCTTGAGCGGGTCCTCGTTCCTGTCGTCGCCGCGTTCACTGTTGGGACGCCAGCCGTCGCGTGGATCGCTGGTGTCGGGGCCGGAAACGGCGGTGGGTCTCGCCTTGTCCTGGACCGAGGGAGCCGCCGGAGCGGCGGCCACGATCATCGCCGAGGCCACGACGCCGATCACGGCGGTGCGGAGGCCGGAGCGGCGTAAGGGTCGGTGGAGGAAGGGGGCGAAGCGGATGTGGGTGCGGTCTGAGGTTGCCATGTGGTGGGCTCCTTGTCCCCGTGGGCACAGCGGACGCACAGGAATCGCCAAGCGCACCTGTCCTATCAGGCTTCTCCAAAAGCTTGTCAAGGGCATGCAAAATGGAAAGGTGAGTTCCGGACTGTGAACGATGTTGACGGGGCGTGACGTGTCAGCTCGCCGTCTCGTTGAGCACTTTCACCCCGCGCGCTGGGTGGTGAACGGCGCGCCGCTCGATATGGGGGTGTGGGGGTGGCGTCGTGGAACATCCGTGCCTGGGGATTCGAATGCACGCACCAAAAAGCCACGTTGGAGTGAAGTCACGCAGGATCGCTCACGGTTCACTCGCTGTGCGTAATCCTGACCGGGTCCCAAGCATGTCTCTTACGAGGGGTCCCCCACCTTGAACGGCAACAACTTCCGCATGCCCGCACGCAGGTTCGCCACCGTCGCCGCCGCAACGGCTCTGGCCGCAGGTCCCGCCGCGCTCGCCGGCGCGGGGTCCGCGCACGCGACCGACGACACCGGCGAGCAGGGCAGCGCGAGCGCCGTCGTGCTGCGCACCGGGCTCGACGTGTCCCTGCTCAACAGGACGGTGAACGTTCCGCTCGCCGTCTCCCTCAACGAGGTGCGGGCGCCGCAGAGCTCCGAAAAGACCGCGCTCACCGCCCAGTTGGAGGGCGTCGACGGCGGGCAGCCGTTCAGTGTGCTCGGTGCGGAGGTCGCTGCCGCGAAGGCGACGGTGTCCGCTCAAAAGGCCGAGGGGTACACGAACCTCGCCCATGCGAAGGTCCATGTTCCCGGGCTTCCGCTGCTCTCCCTCATCGAGGTCGAGTCGGTCGCGTCCCGGGCGACCTGTGAGGCGGGCGAGAAGCCCGTGGCCACGTCGAATCTGCTGGGCGGGGTCACTGTCCTCGGCAAGAAGGTGACGCTGTCCGCCGGCGGGCCGACCGTGGTGGAGGTACCCGGGGTCGGCTCGGTTCGCCTCGACCTCTCCAAGACGTCGACCACGTCCCGTACGGCGGCCGCGTCCGCGCTCGAACTCAAGGTGTCCATCAACCCGTTGAAGCTGAATGTGGCCGAGGTGGAGGGGACGGTGACTCTGGCGGGGGCGACGTGTGAGGCGCCGGTCGTGTCGTCCGACGACGCCCCGGTGGCGGACGTGAAGCCGCAGGGGGCGCCTGCGGAGGCGGGGCTTGCGGAGACGGGAGGTGGGGCGATGACGCCGTATGTGGTGGGTGGGGCGGTTGTGTTGCTTGCGGTGGGTGGGGGAGCGGTGGCTTTGGGGCGGCGTAGTCGGGGGTGAGGGAGGGTTTTTCGCCCCCTCCGCCCCTACCCGTCCCGTTCCTGGGGGCTGCCGCCCCCAGACCCCCGCTGTCGGCCTGGACGGCCTCGTCCTCAAACGCCGGACGGGCTAAAGATGTTTAGCCCCTCCGGCGTTTGAGGAGCGGGGGTTTGGGGGCGGAGCCCCCAAGTGACGGGAATGGGAAGGGGCGGAGGGGGCGAAAACCCACCCACCTCAACCCCCAACCACCGTCACCGCCCGATCCAGCGCCAGCAGAAACCCATTCACAGTCACCCGGTCCCGAACCGCCAGCCGGATCCACTCCTCGCCCAGCCCGGGAAACGTGTCCCCCCGCCGCACGGCGAACCCGAGCCCCCGCAACTGACGCCGCACAAGGGCAGCCCCACGAATCCGCACCAGCACGAACGGCCCCTCCGCAGGCTCCACCACCCACAACCCGTCCACCTCGAACTCCTTGAGCCCAGCCACCAGATGGGCCCGATCCGCCGCAACCCGGTGGGCAGCGTGGGCGGCCTCCGCGAGCGCCCGGGAGGACACACACGCCGAGGCCGCAGCAAGCGCGGGCGTGGACACCGGCCACAACGGCTGGGCGCGCTCCAGCTCGACGATCGTCTCGGGGGCGGCGAGGACGTAGCCGATCCGCAGCCCGGCCAGCCCCCACGTCTTGGTGAGGCTGCGCAACACCACGAGCCCGGGCACATCCGTCCGCCCGGCAAGCGCCTCCCGCTCATCCGGCACGGCGTCCATGAACGCCTCGTCGACGACCAACGTCCGCCAGGGCCGGGCGAGTTCGGCGATCAGGCGAGCCGGATGCAGTACGGACGTCGGATTGGTCGGGTTCCCGATCACGACGAGATCCGCGTCCTCGGGAACGGCCGCAGGGTCGAGCCGGAACCCGTCCTCCGCGCGGAGCAGGACACGGTCGACGGAGTGCCCGGCGTCCCGAAGCGCCGCCTCGGGCTCGGTGAACTGCGGATGCACGACCACGGGCCGGCGCACCTTCAGGGCGCGCGCGAGCAGCACAAAGGCCTCGGCGGCACCTGCGGTGAGCAGCACCCGCTCGACGGGCAGTCCGTGCCGCGCAGCCACCGCGGCCCGCGCCTCCCGCCCGTCGGGGTAGGCCGCGAGCCCGGTCAGCGAGGCGGCGATCCGCTCGCGCAGCCACTCGGGGGGCGTGTCGGCGCGGACGTTCACGGCGAGATCGACGAGCGCCGAACCGTCGTCGCGCACCTCGGCGTCCCCGTGGTGCCGCAGATCGTGTGCGTCGCCGTCGGACGCGCCCTCAGTGTGCGTGGGAGTGTGCATGGCCGCCATGGTGGTGTCCGTGGTGTCCGTGTTGGTGGTCACCGTCGTCGTCGGGGTGGAAGTGCGGTTGCTGGGGCAGACCGACCTTGTCCTCGAAGCCGGGCAGGGCGATGCGGTAGACGCAGGAGTCGCAGTTCATCCGCAGGTCGCCCCGCACGGCCTCGCGGTAACGCTCCATGACCAGGTCGAGCAACTCCGGCTCGGGACCGATGACATCGGCGGAACGCACCTCGACCTCCGGATGCGCGGCCGCCCAGCCCTCGGTCTGCTGGCGCACCCGCTCGGGCAGGATGCCGGTGAAGAGGAAGTAGGGGAGTACGACGATCCGGCGCGCGCCCAGCTTCACGCAGCGGTCGAGCCCGGACGGCACGTCGGGCGCGGCCAGCGACACGAACGCCGTCTCGACGCCCGCGTAACCCCGGCCCTCCCACAGCAGCCGCGCCGCCTTGAGCACCTCGGCGTTGGCGTCCGGGTCGGTGGAACCGCGCCCCACCAGCAGGACGGTCACATCGGCCCGGTCCTCGGGCGCACGGGAAGTGGAGCCGAGGGCCTCGTCGAGGCGCCGCTCGAGGACGGCGAGGAGCGCCGGGTGCGGGCCCAGCGGACGCCCGTAGGTGTACGAGATCCCGGGGTGCCGTTCCTTCTCACGGGCCAGCGCCGCCGGGATGTCCCCCTTGGCGTGCCCGGCGGACACCAGCATCAGCGGAACGGCGGCGAAACGCCGTACCCCCTGCTCGACCAGTTCGGCCACGGCGTCACCCAGCGGCGGTGGGGACAGCTCGATGAACCCGCCCGCGACGGGCAGTTCGGGGTGCCGGCGCCCCAACTCCCGTACGAAGTCACGGAAGGCCTCGGCTCCGGCCTCATCCCGGGTGCCGTGTCCGGCGATCAGCAGGGCGGGGGACGGGGTGGTCACGATTTCTCCTTAGAGGGCTCGAAAGCCTTGGAAACGGGGTGGTACAGGAGGGCGTTGAGCGCCGCCGCGGCGACCGCGGAGCCGCCCTTCTCGGACACGTTGCTGACCGAGGGCAGCCCGCTCTCGCGCAACGCGGCCTTGGACTCGGCCGCGCCGACGAAACCGACGGGCAGACCGATGACGAGCGCCGGGTCGGCGTTCAGGGTCAGCAGTTCCTCCAGAGCGGTCGGCGCACAGCCGATCACCCAGAGGGCGCCGGGCCCGACGTCCTCGTACGCGAGCCGGATCGCGTGCGCCGAACGGGTCAGCCCCGGACCGGACTTGGCGTCCTTGAGCCGGCAGACGGTGTCGCGGCGGGTGATGCCCGCCGCGACCATCTCGACGTCGACGACGACGGGCGCACCGGCGTGCAGCGCGGCATGCGCCCGCTCCAGGGCGTGTTCGTCGGTGACGAGGTCCGCCGCGTAGTCGAGGTCGGCCGCGGAGTGGATGACCCGTTCCACGACCGCCCGCGTCAGCGGCGGGAAGTGCGAGGTGTCCAGGCGCGTGCGCAGCCGCCGGAAGGACTCCTGCTCGATGGGGTGCACCACACGTGTCACCCCGGTCGTAGCGCTCACTTGGCCTCCTCCTGCCAGCGGTAGCCGCGCGGCGTCACCATACGGCCGGCGATCTCACGGGTCGCCGTGTTGCCCACGGTCACCACGGTCATCATGTCCACCGTCGCCGGGTCGAGTCCCGAGAGCGTGGTGAGACGACTGGATTCGTCCGGCCGTGAAGCGTTCCGTACGACACCGACCGGCGTTGTCGGCTCCCGGTGCTCGCCGAGGATCCCCAGCGCCTTCGGAAGCTGCCAGTCCCGGCCCCGGCTGCGCGGGTTGTAGAACGTCACGACGATGTCGGCCTCGGCCGCCGCCCGTACCCGCCGCTCGATGACCTCCCACGGTGTGTGCAGATCGGAGAGGCTGATCGACACATGGTCGTGCCCGAGCGGCGCTCCCAGGATCGCCGCCGCCGCCAGCGCGGCCGTCACCCCGGGCACCCCGACCACGTCGATGTCGTCGGACGCCTCGGCCAGCGCGGGCGACGCCATCGCGTACACCCCCGCGTCCCCGCTGCCGATCAGCGCGACGGCCTGCCCGCGCCGGGCCTCCGCGACCGCCGTACGCGCCCGCTCCTCCTCGGCCCCGAGCCCCGACTCCAGGACCCGGGTACCCGGGCGCAGCAGATCGCGGATCTGGTCGACGTACTGGTCGAGCCCGACGAGCACGGACGCCCGCCGCAGCTCCGCCTTCGCACGCGGCGTCAGCAGATCACGGGCGCCGGGCCCGAGCCCGACCACCGCGAGCCGGCCGCGCGCGACCCGGCGTACGACCGCACAGGTCGCCATCGCCGGCTGCCCGTCCGCCCGTACGGACTTCCGCTTGGGCACGAGGAGTTCACCCCCGCCCGCGAGCGCCGCAGCCTCCGCGACAGAGGGAGTACCGACGGCGGCGAGCGGCGCCTCGGACGGGTTCGGCACCTCGACGCCCGCCAACTCCTCGGCGCCGTACGTCACCACCGGCACCCCGAGCCGCTCGGCCGCCCCCACGATGCCCGGCTCCCCGGCCTTGGCATCGACGGTCGCGAACTCGGCAACGGACTTCGCCGACAACCCGGCGTCCCGCAGGGCGTCTTGGACGAGCCCGAGGACTTCGTCGACGGGGGCACCCTTGGAGGCGCCGACCCCGACGACGAGGGAGGGCGGACGGAGGACCACTTCATGGTCGGCGGGCTCAAGGACACGGTCGGTGAGGAAGATCCGGTACCGCTCGTCCCGCTGGGCGATGGGGGTCCCCCCGCTCGAGCGAAGCCGAGAGTGGGGGAGGCTGGGCACAGCCTCCAGTGCCGGGCTCCCCACATTCGACGGCAGCGCAGGCAGAGGCCAACTGACCGACGCCTCCAGCGCAATGGGCTCCCCGTCCAACATGGCCCGAGAAACCCCGGCGACATCCCCCTCCACCGGGAACCCGAGCGTATCCAGCCCAGGAATCCCCACCGCATCCGTCGCGGTAGTCACCACAGGCTCGGCCCCGAGCAACTCACCCACCTCGCGGGCGAGTTCATTCGCACCACCCCCGTGGCCCCCCACGAGGGACACGGCAAACCGCCCGCCCTCATCGACGCACACGACCCCCGGGTCGGACGCCTTGTCGCTCAACAGCGGCGCGACAAGCCGCACAACCGCCCCCGTCGCAAGAAAACACACCACCTGGTCGCACTCGGCGAACGCCCGCCGAACGGCGTCCCCGACGGACCCGTCGTACACCCGCGCACGCGTGGGCCAGGCCGCGGCCAGCCGGTCACGGGCAGCCGCGCCCGCCGCTGTCGCGGAAATCAGGCCGATCACTGGGGGACTCCTTCGGTACGGGCCGGAGGCCGGACGCCCCACAGCAGAAAGACGGGATTGGTGGCCGCGAGCCGGTCGACGCCACCCGGCAGCGGCGCGAGCCGGGACGACTGCAGCAGTACGCCGTCGCAGTCGAACCCGGCACCGGTGAGCGCGTCCCGGGCCGCCGGAACCCGGTCGAGGGCGGCCATGGCGATCACGACGGCCCGCCGGGCCCGCCGCGCGCAGGCCGTGACGATGGCGGGCAGTTCGCGCCCGCCGCCGCCGATGAAGACCGCGTCCGGGTCGTCCAGATCGGACAGCACCGTCGGCGCGGCCCCGTGCACGACCTGTACATCGACGCCGTGCGCCTCGGCGTTGGCGCGGATGCGGTCGCAGCCGTCCCGCGTCTTCTCGATCGCGGTGACGGCGGCGCCGAACCGCGCGCACTCGACGGCGACGGACCCGGAGCCCGCGCCGACGTCCCAGACCAGTTCGCCGAGCCGCGGCCCGATCCGGGCCAGCGCGAGCGCCCGTACCTCGAACTTGCTGATCATCGAGTCGCGGTGCGCGAACTCGCTCTCGTCCAGGGCCCATCGGACGGGTCCGGCGGACGGTCCGGCCATGGTTCGCACGGGGGCCAGGGCACGCGACTCGTCCAGGCACAGGACGACGCTCACCGCCGTACCCCAGTCACGGGCCGCGGCCTCGGCGGGCGTGACCCGCTCCACTTGCTCGTGCGCGGGGTCGCCCAGGGCGCTCGCGACGACGAGCACGCGGTCCCCGCACCGGTAGGCGAGCGCGGCGCCCAGCTCGGCGGGTCCCGAGCCGGGACCGGTCAGCACGGCCACCTTCGGCTGTGACCGGCAGACGTTGACGGCCGTACGCAGATCGCGGCCGTGCGCGCTGACCACCACGGCGTCGTCCCAGGGCAGCCCGAGCCGGGCGAAGGCGGTGGCGACGGACGAGACACCGGGCCGGACGTCCAGCCGCTCCGCCCCGAAGCGTTCGGCCAGCGCCCGCACGATCCCGAAGAACCCGGGATCACCGGAGGCGAGCACGACGACCCGCCCCTGCTTGTCCCCCTTGTCCACGTGCCGCTCGATCACATCGAGCGCCGGTGCGAGCGGACCGAGCACGACACGCTCCGCCCCCTCCGGCAGCAGTGCCGCGGCCAGATGCCGCGCGGCGCCGACGACGAGCCCGGCCCCGGCTACGGCGGACATGGCATCCGGAGGCAACGGCGCCCCCGTACCCGTACCGACGACGGTGATCGCAGCCGTCCCCGCGACGGTGACCGCATCCGTACCGACGACGGTCGTCACGACGGACTGCCCTTGCGCGCCGCACGCCGCTCCGCGCGCAGTTCCGCACGCGCCCGCGGGTCGGCCTTGCGGAACTCGTGGAAGTGACCGGGGTGGTAGAGGTGCGAGCGCGTGCCGCTCGCGTCGAGTGCAGGGCCGACCAGGAAGAGGGTGTGCTTCCAGAGCTTGTGCTCCTTGACCGTCTCCTCCAGCGTCTCGATCGTGCACTTCACGAGCAGCTCCTCCGGCCAGGTCACCTGGTACGCCACCACGACCGGCGTGGACGTGGGGTAGCCGCCCTCCAGCAGCTCGCGCACCAGCTGACCGCTGCGCGCCGCCGACAGGAACAGCGCCATCGTCGTCCCGTGGCGGGCGAACTCCCGTACTTCCTCTCCGGGCGGCATCGGCGTCTTGCCGCCGCCGAGCCGGGTGAGGATCACGGACTGCGCGACCTCGGGAATCGTCAGCTCGCGCTGTGCGAGCGCGGCCACGGCGGAGAAGGACGAGACACCCGGGATGATCTCGGTCTCGACCCCGATGTCCGCACACCGGTCGAGCTGCTCCTGCGTGCCGCCCCACAGCGCCGGGTCGCCGGAGTGGATGCGGGCCACCTTCAGCCCCTCCTCGGCGGCACGCTCGTACACGGCCACGACGTCCTCGAGCGACATCGTCGCCGAGTCCAGGATCTCCGCGCCCTCGCGCGCGTGGTCGAGGACCTCCGCCTGCACCAGGCTGGCCGCCCAGATCACGACGTCGGCCTCGGCGATGGCGCGCGCGGCGCGGAACGTCAGCAGGTCGGCGGCGCCGGGCCCTGCCCCGACGATGGTCACCTTGCCGGTGGGGGCGTCGGCCATGGGATGGGGTCCTCTCCTACGGAACATGTGGAACTTGCGGAACATCAGTGCGCTCGAACGGTGCGTGTGTGACGAAACTTCAGGGCGTACACGCGGACACGGGGCCATGGGCGTGCGTGAACGGCGGTCGATCGGATAGCAAGGGCCTATGGCGGTCCTCGTCGCGCTCGGCGCGTTCCTGATGACGCTGGCCGGCGGCTGGACGGCACAGCGGGTGACCGACCGACGTCATCTGGTCCTCGGCCTGGCCGGCGGCCTGATGCTCGGCGTGGTCGGCCTGGACCTGCTGCCGGAGGCGCTGAGCGCGGCGGGCGACGAGGTCTTCGGCGTACCGGCCGCGCTGCTGCTGTTCGTGGCCGGATTCCTGCTGGCCCACCTGGTGGAACGTCTGCTGGCCGCCCGGCAGGCGGCGCACGGCGCTGACGAGAACGGCGGCCGGGCGCCGGAGGTCGGCCTGACGGCGGCCGCCGCGATGGTCGGCCACAGCGCGATGGACGGCGTGGCGATCGGAGCGGCCTTCCAGGTGGGCGGCGGGATGGGCCTGGCGGTGGCCCTCGCCGTCATCGCCCACGACTTCGCGGACGGCTTCAACACCTACACGCTCACGAGCCTGTACGGGAACGACCGGCGCAAGGCGATCATGATGCTCGTCGCCGACGCGGTGGCCCCCGTGGCCGGCGCCGCCTCGACGCTCTTCGTCACCATCCCGGAGCAACTGCTCGGCTGCTATCTCGGCCTCTTCGGCGGCGTACTCCTCTACCTCGCCGCCGCCGAGATCCTCCCCGAGGCACACCACGAACACCCCGCCCGCTCGACCCTGCTGTGCACGGTCGCGGGCGCGGGTTTCATCTGGCTGGTGGTGGGCCTCGCGGGCTGAGCCCTCGCCGGGTCGGCTCACAACTTCCCGCCGCGCCCGCCCTCGCGCCGCGCGGGCGCGATGAGCGTGGAGAGGTAGGGCAGCGGCCCGCCGTCGAGCTCGGCCGCGGGCCGGATGGACTCGCTCTCAAGACCGAGCGCGGACCCCCACACGGCGTCGTCGAGCCGTCCCGTCTCGCGCAGCGCCTCGGCCACTTCCGCGGCCTGCCGCCCGAACTTGTACGCGACGACGGTGCCGGGCCCGTTGAGAGCGTCCTTGAGCACGGCCGCCCCCGCGGTCACCGGAACGAGGGTCAGCGGCTCGGTCCCTTCCGTGAGCACCGCCCCCGACCGCGCGGCGAGATCCTGCATGGCGGTGATACCGGGCACGGTCTCGACGACGGTCCCCGGCACCAGCTCCGCGATGGTCTGCGCGAGATAGGTGAACGTCGAGTACACGTTGGGATCGCCGATGGTGGCGAAGGCGACGGTCGCGTGCGCGCGCAGCAGCCCGGCCACCCGCTCCCCGGCCGCGTCCCAGGCGGCCTCACGCCGCCCCCGGTCGGTCCGCTCGTTCAGCGCGAACACGACCCGGACGACCTTCTCCTGGGGCACGTAGTGCAGGACGGTCGCCTCGGCCCGCCCCCGCTCTCCTGTGTCCATCACGGGTACGACGACGACCTCGGCGGCGCGCAGAGCGTTGACGCCCTTGACGGTCACCAGCTCCGGGTCACCGGGCCCGACCCCGACTCCGGTCAGCTTGCTGCTCATGACGTCAGGCACCTCTCCACGAACCTACGGGCGACACCGGGCTCGGACGCCCAGTGCGTGTGCAGATAACTCGCGTGCACACCTTGTTGTACGAAACCTTCGACCCGCTTCCGCGGGGTACGCACCCCCCAGGCGGGGGCCGCCCCGGCACCGGGCTCGACAACGGTCCGGTGGAACTCGTGCCCACGCATCCGCGTCCCCGCCACGGCGAGCACACTGTCGGACACGGCAACGGCGTCCCGGTACCCGAGGGTCAGCCGCTCGTCCATGCGCGCCTTGGCGTCGATGACCCCACACATGGGCTGCCCATCCAGCTCGCGAGACAGATACAGCAGCCCGGCACACTCGGCAGCGACCGGCGCACCGCGCTCAGCGAGCGCCGCAACAGCCTTCCGCAACGGCTCATTGGCAGACAGCTCAGGCGCGTACACCTCGGGGAACCCACCTCCGATGACCAACCCGCCGACACCTTCGGGCAGTTGCTCATCGCGGAGAGGGTCAAAGGTGACGACTTCGGCGCCGGCGGCGGCGAGCAGCTCGGCGTGTTCGGCGTAGGAGAAGGTGAAGGCGGCCCCACCGGCGACGGCGATGATCGTTGGTTTTAGCCCGTCCGGCGTTTGAGGACGAGCCCTTCGGGCGAAGGGGGGTTTGGGGGCGCAGCCCCCAAGATCGGGAACGGGAAGGGGCGGAGGGGGCGAAGAACCAACCACCTCAGCCACATCCCAAGCCGCACCCGACAACGCGGGAGCACTACGCGCCAACGCAAGCAGCCCCCCGAGATCACACCCTTCCCGCACCTGAGAGGCCATGGCGGCAACAGCGTCCACGGCCCCCGCCCGCCGCTCGGCAACAGGCACCAGCCCCAGATGCCGAGAAGGCGTATCCACTTGAGAAACCCGCCGCAAGGCGCCGAACACCGGCACCCCCGACTCGTCGAGAGCTTCCCGCAGCATCCCCTCATGCCGCGCGGACCCCACCTTGTTGAGAATCACCCCGGCCACCCGCACCTCGGGATCCCAGGAAGCAAACCCATGCACAAGCGCAGCCACGGACCGAGCCTGAGACGAAGCATCGACAACCAGCACCACAGGCGCCCGCAGCAACTTCGCCACATGAGCCGTGGAGGCCAACTCCCCTTCCCCCGCAGCCCCGTCGTACAGCCCCATCACACCCTCGACAACAGCGACATCGCACCCACGAGCCCCATGCCCGAACAACGGCGCGACAAGCTCCGCCCCACACAGATACGCATCGAGATTCCGCCCCACACGCCCGGTGGCGAGCGCGTGATACCCGGGATCGATGTAGTCGGGTCCCACCTTGTGCGGAGACACGGCAAGCCCCCGCGAGGCGAACGCCGCCATCAGCCCCGTGGCAACGGTGGTCTTGCCGCTGCCCG
Organism: Streptomyces sp. NBC_00554; assembly: GCF_041431135.1. Classification (NCBI taxonomy): domain Bacteria; kingdom Bacillati; phylum Actinomycetota; class Actinomycetes; order Kitasatosporales; family Streptomycetaceae; genus Streptomyces; species Streptomyces sp. NBC_00554. The sequence goes on from NZ_CP107799.1 coordinate 7,895,354, forward strand.
AAGAGGGCGCGGCAATGACCAGCCGAGGAACGGAAATCACCACTCGATGCCCCTCTGGCCCTTCTGACCGGCGTCCATCGGATGCTTGACCTTGGACATGTCGGTCACCAGATCGGCGAACTCCACCAGCTTCTCGGGAGCGTTGCGCCCGGTGATCACCACATGCTGGGTCCCGGGCCGGTCCCGCAGTACGGCCACGACCTCGTCGACGTCGATCCACCCCCAGTGCATGGGATAGGCGAACTCATCGAGCACATACAGCTGGTACGTCTCCGCCGCCAGGTCCCTCTTGACCTGCTCCCACCCCTCGCGGGCCTTCTCCTCGTTGTCCATCTGGGAGTCGCGCTGCACCCAGGACCAGCCCTCGCCCATCTTGTGCCAGTCGACGGACCCGCCCTCGTCGCTGGCGCCAAGCACCCGCAGCGCGTTCTCCTCGCCGACCTTCCACTTCGCCGACTTGACGAACTGGAACACCCCGATGGGCCACCCCTGATTCCAGGCGCGCAGGGCAAGCCCGAACGCGGCGGTGGACTTCCCCTTGCCCACCCCCGTGTGCACCACGACAAGCGGCCGGTTACGCCGCTGACGTGTCGTCAGCCCGTCGTCCGGCACGACACTCGGCTGCCCCTGCGGCATTACGCGGCCCTCCTGCTGTTGCCCTGCACGTCCCTGACAAGACCGGCGATGGAATCGGCCCGCAACTCGTCCAAAGTCACCGCGGTGCCTCCGAGTTCCACCGCGAGCTGTCCGGCAAGACCCAGCCGTACGGCCCCCGCCTCGCAGTCCACGACCACGGACGCGACCGAGTCGACCGCGAACAGCCGCGCCGCACGCCCGGCGAGCGCCACCGGCTCCGGGCCACCCGTGGCACGCCCGTCCGTCACCACGACGACCAGCGGCCGCCGCGCGGCATCCCGCAACCGCTCGACCCGCAGCACGTCGTGCGCCCGCAGCAACCCGGCCGCGAGCGGCGTCCGCCCACCGGTGGGCAGCGACTCCAGCCGCGCGGCGGCGGCATCCACCGAAGAGGTGGGCGGCAGTGCGACCTCGGCCGCGGATCCGCGGAAGGTCACGAGCCCCACCTTGTCCCGCCGCTGATACGCGTCGAGCAGCAGCGAAAGCACCGCACCCTTCACGGCACTCATCCGCTGCCGCGCCGCCATCGACCCGGAGGCGTCCACGACGAAGAGCACGAGGTTCCCCTCACGCCCCTCCCGGGTGGCCTGCCGCAGATCGTCCCGCCGTACGACGAGCCCGCGCCCCGACCGCCCGCGCGCCAGCTGATGCGGCGCCGCCGCCTGCACGGTCGCCGCCAAGTGCAGCTTGGTGAGCGCCCCTTGGGGCCGCCGCGACCCGGTCGTCCGCCCGTGCTCGGTCCGCGCCCGCGAACGCCGCCCGGCCGCACCCTCCCCGAGCCCCGGCACGCTCAGCACCTTCGTACGGAAGGGTTCGGCGGCCCGTACGGGGGACTGCTCGCCGCCACCCTGAGGCTGCCCACCCTCGCCGGACTCGGCCTGCGCGGGAGCTTCGCCCGGCCCGGAACCGTCGTCGGGGTCTTCCTGCGGAGGCTGACCGCCACCGCCGGGCCCGTCCGGATCCGGATCGTCGTCCTCGCCGCCGGCCTGCTCGCCGAACTCCTCCAGCGTCTCGTCGAGCTTGTCCTCGTCAAGTCCCGGCGCGTCAAAGGGATTTCGCCGACGCCGGTGCGGCAGCGCGAGCAGCGCCGCCTGCCGTACGTCCTCCGCGAGCACCTCGGTCCGCCCGGCCCACGCGGCCAGCGCGGTCGCCGTGCGCGCCATCACGATGTCGGCGCGCATACCGTCCACCTCGAAGGCCGCACAGGTCGCCGCGATCTGCCGCAGCGCCCCGTCCCCGAGCAGCACGGACGGCAACAGCGCACGCGCCGCCACGATCCGCGCCCGTACGGCGGACTCCTCGTCGTCCCAACGGGCGGCGAACCCCTCGGGATCGTCGTCGTACGCGAGCCTCCTGCGCACCACCTCGACCCGCTGATCGGGCTCCCGCGAGGCGGCCACCTCGACGGTCAGCCCGAACCGGTCGAGCAACTGCGGCCGCAGTTCCCCCTCTTCGGGGTTCATGGTCCCGACGAGCAGGAATCGGGCGGCATGGCGCACGGAGACGCCCTCGCGCTCGACGTACGAGGCTCCCATTGCGGCCGCGTCAAGCAGCAGGTCGACCAGGTGGTCGTGGAGAAGATTGACCTCGTCGACGTACAGGATCCCGCGGTGCGCGTCGGCCAGCAGGCCCGGCTCGAAGGCCTTCACGCCCTCCGCGAGCGCCCGCTCGATGTCGAGGGCGCCGACGAGGCGGTCCTCGGAGGCACCGACGGGCAGCTCGACCATCCGCGCGGGACGCTTCGTACCGGGCCCGATCTCGTGCGGTCCGTCCGGGCAGGCGGGGTCGGGGGAGGCAGGCGCACACGAGAACCGGCACCCGGCGACGACGTCCACCTCCGGGATGAGCACCGAAAGGGCGCGTACGGCGGTGGACTTGGCGGTGCCCTTCTCGCCTCGCACGAGCACGCCGCCCACGGCAGGGCTCACTGCGTTCAGCAGCAGCGCGAGCCGCAGGTCGTCCTGGCCGACAACGGCCGTGAACGGAAAGGGAGTACTCACTTGTCGTCGCCCTCCAAGTCGCCTTCGAGCTCCAGATAGGTGGCGCGTAGCCGCTCAAGCGTGTCAGCGTCTGGCTCGGCCCACAGCCCGCGGTCGGCCGCTTCCAGGAGCCGTTCCGTGATCCCGCGCAGCGCCCAGGGGTTGGACTTCTTCATGAAGTCCCGGTTCTCGGGGTCGAAGACGTACTCGGCCGACAGCTTCTCGTACATCCAGTCGTCCACGACCCCGGCCGTCGCGTCGTACCCGAAGAGGTAGTCGACGGTCGCCGCCATCTCGAAGGCACCCTTGTAGCCGTGCCTCCGCATCGCCGCCATCCAGCGGGGGTTGACCACGCGGGCGCGGAACACCCGGTGCGTCTCCTCGCCCAGCGTCCGGGTCTTCACCTGGTCGGGCGTGGCGGAGTCACCGACGTACGCCTCGGGGCTGGTGCCCGTCAGATGGCGGACCATGGCGACCATGCCGCCGTGGTACTGGAAGTAGTCGTCGGCGTCGACGAGGTCGTGCTCGCGCGTGTCGACGTTCTTCGCGGCGACGGCGATGCGCTTGAACGCGGTCTCCATGTCCCCGCGTGCTGCCCGCCCGTCGAGCCCGCGCCCGTACGCGTAGCCGCCCCACACCGCGTACACCTCGGCGAGGTCGGCGTCCGAGCGCCAGTTCCGCGCGTCGATGAGCGGCAGCAGCCCGGCCCCGTACGCGCCCGGCTTCGACCCGAAGATACGAGCCGTCGCGCGCCGCCGGTCCCCGTGCTCGGCGGTGTCCTCGTCGGCGTGCTTGCGTACGTAGTTGCCGTCGGCGGGCTCGTCCAGCTCGGCCACCGCGCGCACCGCGTCGTCGATGAGACCGACCACGTGCGGGAACGCGTCCCGGAAGAACCCGGAGATACGGACCGTGACGTCGATGCGCGGCCGGCCCAGTTCCTCAAGGCCCACGATCTCGAAGCCCGTCACGCGCCGCGACGCGTCGTCCCACACCGGGCGGCAGCCGAGCAGCGCGAGGATCTCCGCGATGTCGTCGCCCTGGGTGCGCATGGCGGAGGTGCCCCAGACGGTGAGGCCGACGGAGGTCGGGTATGCGCCGGTGTCGCTCAGGTACCGCTGGATCAGCGAGTCCGCGAGGGCCTGCCCGACCTCCCAACTCAGCCTGGACGGGATCGCCTTGGGGTCGACGGAGTAGAAATTGCGGCCGGTCGGCAGGACGTTGACGAGTCCGCGGGTCGGCGATCCGGACGGTCCCGCCGGGACGTAACCGCCGTCGAGTGCCTTGAGGATGTGGTCGATCTCGTCGGTCGTCTTCGCGAGCCGGGGCACGACCTCGTCGCAGGCGAACTTCAACACCGCGACGGCGTCCGGGAGTTCGACGCCCACGACCTCGCGCACGAGAGCGGGGACGGCCGCCGCATCCCAGGCGCGTTCCTCCATGCCCTCCGCGAACCGGCGGCACAGCTGCTCAAGGAGGTCGATCGCATCGGCGCCGGACCGCGCAGGCCCCTCGACCAGCGAGGTCAGCTCGACCGGCACCTTCACCGGCGCACCGGGCTCGCCGAGCAACTCCTTCTCCACCAGGCCGAAATGCTCGGCGAGGCAGGCCCGCAGACCGGGCAGCGCGTTCGCCGTGCCGCCCCACACCTGCGAGGCCCGCAGCACGGCCAGTACGAGATTCACGCGCGGTTCGGCCTCAGGGCCGCCGCCGAGAATGTGCAGACCGTCCCTGATCTGCACGTCCTTGATCTCGCACAGATAGCCGTCGATGTGCATGACGAACGAGTCGAAGTCGCCGTCGTCCGGCTGGTCGTCGACATGCAGATCGTGGTGCAGCTCGGCCGCCTTGACCAGCGTCCAGATCTGCGCGCGCACGGCCGGCGCCTTCGTCGGGTCCAGGTCGGACACGAGCGCGTACTCGTCGAGGAGCTGCTCCAGCTTCGCCAGATCGCCGTACGTGTCAGCGCGCGCCATCGGCGGCACGAGGTGGTCGACGACCGTGGCGTGCCCGCGCCGCTTGGCCTGGGTGCCCTCGCCGGGGTCGTTGACGATGAAGGGGTAGATGAGGGGGAGTTCACCGAGTACGGCGTCGGGGGCGCAGCCGCCGCTGAGGCCAAGTCCCTTGCCCGGCAGCCATTCCATCGTGCCGTGCTTGCCCATGTGGACGACGGCGTCGGCGCCGAAGGAGTTCTCCAGCCACCGGTACGCCGCCATGTAGTGGTGCGACGGCGGCATGTCGGGGTCGTGGTAGATCGCGATCGGGTTCTCACCGAAGCCGCGCGGCGGCTGGATCATCACGACGACGTTCCCGAACTGGAGGGAGGCCAGCACGATGTCGTCGCCGTCCACGTACAGGTTGCCCGGCGGCTCGCCCCACGCCTCCAGCATCCCGTTCCGCAGCTCGGGATCGAGCTTGTCGAACCAGGCCTGGTAGTCGGCGAGCGGCACGCGTGCGGGGGCCGAGGCGAGCTGTTCCTCGGTCAGCCACTCGACGTCGTGGCCGCCCGCCGCGATGAGGCGGTGAATCAACTCGTCGCCGTTGTCCGGGTATTCGGTCAGGGAGTACCCGGCGCCCCGCAGCGCGTCCAGCACCCGCACAGCCGAGGCGGGCGTGTCGAGACCGACCGCGTTACCGACCCTGGAGTGCTTGGTCGGGTAGGCGGTGAAGACGAGCGCGAGCTTCTTGTCCTGGTTCGGCTTGTGCTTCAACAGGGCGTGGCGCACCGCGATCCCGGCGACGCGCGCGGCCCGTTCAGGGTTGGCGACGTACACCGGGACGTCGTCGGGACCCTGCTCCTTGAAGGAGAACGGCACGGTGATGAGCCGCCCGTCGAACTCCGGGATCGCGACCTGCATCGCCGCGTCCATGGGGGAGAGGGCGGCGTCCGAGGCCTCCCACGCGGCGTGCGAGGAGGTGAGGCAAAGCCCCTGCAGGACAGGGATGTTGAGGTCGCCGAGCTCCCCGATGTCCCAGGCCTCCTCGTCACCGCCGGCGGACGCCTCTGAGGCGTGCGTGCCGCCGGCCGCGAGCACGGTCGCGACCAGCGTGTCGGCCTTGGCGAGGATCTCGTACAGTCCCGCGTCGGCGCCGCGCAGCGAACCGCAGTACACGGGAAGGGCGTTGGCCTCCCGCGCCTCGATCGCGTCGCACAGCGTGTCGACGAAGGCGGTGTTGCCGGACAGCTCGTGTGCCCGGTAGAAGAGCACGCCGATCGTCGGCCGGCCCTCGACGAACGCACGCTCGCCGTGGACGCCGTACTCGGCCGTCTTGCGCGGCTCTTCGAAGCCCTCGCCGGTGAGCAGCACGGTGTCGGAGAGGAAGCGGGCCAGCTCGGTCAGGTTCTCCGGGCCGCCCTCGACGAGATAGCGCAGCGCCTCGGCGACCACACCGGCGGGCACCGACGACTCGGCCATCAACTCTGCGTCGGGGACGGACTCCCCGCCGAGCAGAACGGTCGGAACGCCGGACGCCTTCAGGAAGGCGAGCCCGTCCTCCCAGGCGCGCTTGCCGCCAAGGAGCCGTACGACGACGACATCCGCGCCCCCGACGAGCGCGGGGAGTTCGGCGGCGACATCCACCCGGGTCGGATTGCCGATCCGGTACGCGGCGCCGGAGGCCCGGGCCGCCAGCAGATCCGTGTCGGCGGTCGACAACAACAACACTGTGCTCATGCGGGCGCTCCCGGTGGAATGAAAGGCAGTCCTGTCGGCGCGCCGGACTCGATGAGCCGCCACAGCGCGTCCGTATCCGCGTGTTCCTCGATCAGATCGCCGAGCCGGTCCAACTGCTCCTCGCGCAGCGCCGCGAACGACGTGTCGGCGGCCGGTACGAAGCGGCGCCCCGCGGCGGCCGCCACCTCGCGCAGGAAGGCCCGCCGGAACCCGTCCGACTCCAACGAGCCGTGCCAGTGCGTGCCCCAGACCTCACCGACCCGGCAGCCATCCAAGAAGGGCTCCCCGCCGGTGACTTGGGCGACGCCATGGTGGATCTCGTACCCCTCGACGGGCTCGCCCAGCGCTTCGCCCACGGGCCGCGTGAGCGTCTTCTCCCGCGCGAACCGCACGCGTACGGGCAGCAGTCCGAGCCCGTCGACATGACCTGCCCGTGACTCGACCTCGTCCTCGATGTGCTCGCCGAGGAGCTGGAAGCCGCCGCAGATGCCGAGCACGGGCCGCCCCTCGGCGGCCCGTCGCGCGATCGCGTCCGCGAGCCCGCGTTCCCGAAGCCACTCCAGCGCCTTCACCGTCCCCCGGGTCCCCGGTACGACGACGAGGTCCGCGTCGGCCAGCTCCTCGGCCCGGTCCACGAAACGCACGACGACACCCGGCTCGGCGGCCAGCGCGTCCACGTCCGTGAAGTTGGACATCAGGGGGATCGCGCAGACGGCGACCCGCAGTACGTCCTCGCCGACGGGCGCGGTGACCGTGGACTCCCGGACCGCGCCCCTCATGGAGACCCGCAGCCCGTCCTCCTCGTCGATCCCGAGGCCGTGCTGGAAGGGCAATACCCCGTAGGAGGGCCGCCCGGTGAGCCCGTGGAGCATGTCGAGCCCCGGCTCCAGGAGGGAGACATCCCCGCGGAACTTGTTCACGAGGAACCCGGCGACGAGCTCCTGGTCCTCGCGGGACAGCAGTGCGACGGTCCCGAAGAAGGACGCGAAGACGCCCCCGCGGTCGATGTCGCCGACGACGAGCACGGGCAGCCGCGCGTTGCGCGCGATCCCCATGTTCACGATGTCGGTCCGCCGCAGATTGATCTCGGCGGGACTCCCCGCTCCCTCGCAGATCACCGCGTCATACGTGCCCCGCAACTCGGCTAGGCACTCCAGCACGGTCCCGAGCAGAGCTTCCTGCCGCCCTCCGTGCAGCCTTTCCCCGGGGGACGACCCCCCAGACCCCCCGAAGAACCCGCGAGCACTCATCTCACCCACGGGCTTCCCCATGAGCACGACCTGACTGCTGCGGTCGCTCCCCGGCTTGAGCAGCACGGGATTCATCAGCGCGGTCGGCTCCACGCGAGCGGCCTGCGCCTGCATGGCCTGCGCCCGGCCGATCTCGGCGCCCTCACGTGTCACGAACGAGTTCAGCGACATGTTCTGCGCCTTGAAGGGCGCGACCTTGACGCCCTGCCGCACCAGCCACCGGCAGATCCCGGCGGTCACGACGCTCTTGCCCGCGTCGGAAGTGGTTCCGGCGATCAGCAGGCCGCCGCCGCTCATGAGTTCCCTCCCCGTTGCCCCAACAGCCGCCCGGCGGCACACACACCCAGCGCGAGCCAGCTCACGCGCCGCGACAGCCGTACGGCCCGCTCGATGTCGCCGACCGCGACGGCGCGACCCTTGCCGTTCAGTACGGGCCGGTGCTCGACCCTTCCCCCGTACGCGAGGGTCCCGCCGAGCCGCACACCGAGCGCCCCCGCGAACGAGGCCTCCACGGGCCCGGCGTTGGGGCTCGGATGCTTGCAGGCGTCCACCCGCCAGGCGCGCGCGGCGCCCCGCGGGTCGCCTCCGGCGGCGGCCGCGAGAACGGCGGTGAGCCTCGCCCCCGGCCAGCCCGCGACATCGTCGAGCCGCGCGGAAGCCCAGCCGTAGCGCCGGTACTTGGGGGACCTGTGCCCGACCATCGCGTCGAGCGTGTTGACGGCGCGGAACCCGACGAGCCCGGGCACGCCGGCCACGGCGCCCCACACAAGTGCTCCCACCACGGCGTCGGAGGTGTTCTCGGCGACGGACTCGACGACGGCCCGGGCGATCCCGTCCGCGTCGAGCGCCTGCGGATCCCGCCCGCACAGATGCGGCAGCCGCTCCCGGGCCCTCTCGACATCACCGGCTTCGAGCGCGCTGCCGATCGCGCGGGCCTCCCGGCCGAGCGAGGTTCCGCCGACGACGGCCCAAGTGGCGGCGGCGGTCAGCGCGATGGAGGCGGTACGGGATCCACGTACGGAACGACTCGCGAGCGCCGCGAGCCCGGTGGCGCCGCCCACGCACACGGCCGTGTGCAGCGCGCCCCACCCCCGGTGGTCCCGCCACAGCACTCGCTCGACGGCTCCCGCGCCACGTCCGAACGCGGCGACCGGATGGCCCCGGCGGGGATCGCCGAGCAGCAGGTCACCGAGAAGGCCGGCGGCGGCGCCGTACGCGAAGACGCGATCGGCACGCACCGGTTCAGCCGACCGTCAGGTCAGGCACAACCGTGGTTCGCAGGGCACTTGGGCAGCCGCGCATGGCGATATGTCCTCACTCAGGGTGTCCACGCCCTGGTTCGAAGAGACCGGCGGTGAGAGTTCCTGGCTTCCGGGGATTTCTTCCCCGGTGACAGTGGCGGGACCGCGCCGGATTCGCACCGGCTTCCTCTCTTGCCGCCGTACTTGGCTCCGGCAGTCCACCATGGGGTTGGAAGACCCGTCAACTTGCTGTTGACCTGCGGGGGGAGAGTGTGCGAAGGCCCACATACGGGTGGGGCGCGGGACGTTGATACGTCCCGCGCCCCACCCGAGGTGATGCCTGGTTCGTGCGGTATTCGTGCGTTCTCGGGATGGCCGTCAGGCCACGATCAGATAGATCCCGTACGCCACCGCCGCCGCGCACGCCGCGAAGCAGGCGTACGCGCCGGTGACCGCGAGAGCGGCGGAGCCGCCCTGCGCCGAGGCCGACTCGCGCTTGGAGAGGCCGACGATGCCCAGGGTGAAGAGGCCGACGAGGGCCACGGTGGACACGAGGCTGACTCCGAAGACGGAGCCGAGGGCTGCCCAGTCGATGTGCATGCTGTTCGTTCCTTAGACCGTGGCCGGAGCGGTGGGCTCCGCGTCCGGGGACGGGATGGTGGCCTTCAGGTCGCCGGTGAGCGGGCCCGCGGGGGGCGGGGTGACCGCGGCGATCGCCGCGGTGACGACGCCCGAAGGCTCGGCACCGACCTCGTTGACGTTGTCGATGGTCACCGGCTGGCGGCGCGACAGGTTCCAGATGGTGCCCGCGCCGGCCACCAGGAGCGCACCCGTCAGGACGATGCCCCACGTGCCCTGCTTGGTGAGGAACTCGGCGCCCGCGCCGACCAGACCGGCAGCCGGGAGAGTGAGGCCCCAGGCGATGAACATGCGGGTCGCGGTCGACCAGCGGACGACGCCGCCCTTGCGGCCGAGGCCCGAGCCCATCACGGCGCCGGAGCAGGACTGCGTGGTGGAGAGCGAGAAGCCCAGGTGGGAGGAGGCCAGGATGACCGTGGCCGCGCTGGTCTGGGCGGCGAAGCCCTGCGGCGGCGCGAGGTCGGTGAGGCCCTTGCCCATGGTGCGGATGATGCGCCAGCCGCCCAGGTAGGTGCCGAGCGCGATGGCCATACCGGCCGAGACGATGACCCAGGTGGGAGGGTTCGAGTCCGGCGCGATCACACCGCCGGTGACCAGCGCGAGGGTGATGATGCCCATCGTCTTCTGGGCGTCGTTCGTGCCGTGGGCCAGCGAGACCAGACCGGCCGAGGCGATCTGACCGGCGCGGTAGCCCTTGGCGGTCGCCTTCTCGTCGGCACGGCTGCCGATCTTGTACGTCAGGCGGGTGGCCAGCATCGCGGCGAGTCCGGCCACGAGGGGCGCGGCGATCGCGGGGAGCAGCACCTTGGTGATGACGGTCGAGCCGTTCACCGACGACCAGCCGGCCGACATGACCGCGGCGCCGATGAGGCCGCCGAAGAGTGCGTGGGAAGAGCTGGACGGGAGACCCAGAAGCCAGGTCAGCAGATTCCAGAGGATGGCGCCGACGAGCGCCGCGAAGATCACTTCGGTGCGTATGCCCTCTTCGTTGATGATGCCGCCGGAGATCGTCTTGGCGACCTCCACGGAGAGGAAAGCACCGACGAGATTCAGCACGGCGGACATGGCCACCGCCGTCTTCGGTCTGAGAGCACCAGTCGAAATGGTCGTCGCCATCGCATTGGCGGTGTCGTGGAAACCGTTCGTGAAATCGAACACGAGAGCGGTAACGATCACGATTCCGAGGAGGAGCGTGATGTGTTCCATTAACCCAGGCTTCTGTTGGACGTCAGTGGCAGGTGGACCGTAGGCAACCTGAATGAACGGAAAGTGAACTGGCGGGGCATTGAAAGTGTCTCATGTGTCGAGCCACCCCTTCGATGGTGCTGAAGGGGTGGCTCGATGACTGTTTCGGTGCCCGGCTCGACGTCTCGAACACAGGCGGAACAACGGGTTCCGGTACTTCCGCTACCCCCTGGCGAGCTTCTTGAGCTGGGCGGTGGAGCCGTTGAAGAGATTCTGGTCACCCGGCAGGCTGCCGCTGTTGTCGTACTGCCAGAAAGTCCAGAAGGACCAGCCGGCCGGCAGCGCTCCCGCGGTCGCCGAGTCGTAGCGCGCGAGCCACAGCGAGTGGTTCGCGCCGAAGGCGCGGCTGCTGCCGGTGCAGGTGTTCCACCAGTGCGTGGTCGTGTAGATCACCGGACGGCGTCCGGTCTGCCGTTTGACCTCGTCACTGAACGCTTTGATCCAGCTCACCATCTTGGCCTTGGTCAGGCCGTAGCACTTGTTCCTGCCGTACGGGTTGTACTCGATGTCGAGCGCGGGCGGCAGCGTCCACCCGTCCCCGCGCCAGGCGCCGCCATAGCGCAGGAAGTGTGCCGCCTGGGCGGTGCCTGACGACTTGTTCGGCAGGGCGAAGTGGTAGGCGCCGCGGATGATGCCGGCGCTGCGCGCCCCGTTGTACTGCTGGCTGAAGTAGGGGTTGCGGTAGGTGTGGGACTCGGTGGCCTTGACGTAGACGAACTGTGCGCCCTTCGCCTTGGCGCTCTGCCAGTCGACGTTCTTCTGGTGCGAGGAGACGTCGTGCCCCTTGGGCTTGCCGGCTGCGGATGCGGGAGCCTCGGCGAGAGCGGTCCCCCCGACGGTGAGCGCCGTGAGGGTGGCCGCGACGACGCGGGCACGGTGGCGGGACGGTCTGTGATCACGGGCCATATTTCCCCCCGGAATGGCGACGTGCGTGACAAATCCCCCAGAGGCTACTGGAAGATCATCGAAAGCTCGTCGATCTCCGGCCAATCCCCCACAGAGGGTCGATCTATGCCCATATGCGATCTTACGGACGCCCGGATTCCGCCCTAAAGTGCCCTCGCCGACGCCGCGTTGGCGACAGTGCCTGGCAGGATCGCGGCATGGCTGAACAGCGGCGGGACGCGCGGGGCGATCGGGGCGGGCGGGAGGGCGCACAGGTGGCGCGTGAGCGGCACGCGCCGGATGTGCGGGGCGCGGAGGAGCGGGCGTGGGACGAGCTGGTCGCGACGGCCCGCCGCACCGTGACCGACGGGTTGGTCGTCGGTACGTCGGGCAACGTCTCGGTACGCGTCGGGGACACCGTCCTGGTCACGCCGACAGGAGTGCCGTACGACCGGCTGACACCGGGCGACATCGTCGGCGTGGACCTCGACGGCCGGCAGGTGCGCGGTTCGCTCCTTCCGACGAGCGAACTGCCCATGCACCTCACCGTCTACCGCGCCACCGACGCCCGCGCCGTCGTCCACACCCACGCCCCGCACGCGACGGCCGTCTCGACACTCGTCCCCGAGCTCCCGCTGATCCACTACATGGCGGGCGATCTGGGCGGCCCGGTCCGTGTTGCCCCCTATGCGACCTACGGCACCCCAGAGTTGGCCGAGAACATGCGCCAGGCCCTCACCGACCGCGCCGCTTGCCTTCTCCAGAACCACGGCACGATCGCCCACGGCTCGTCCCTCGGCCAGGCCTACGACCGCACCGCCCAGCTGGAGTGGATGTGCCGCGTCTGGCTGACAGCCTCCTCGGTACCAGGACTGTCCCCCACGCTGCTGACACGCGAGCAGGTGGAGGAGGCGGGGGAGCGGCTGAGGGGGTACGGGCAACGGGGGTAAGGGGGACTACTCGTACCCCCTTGGCCGCTCCGCCGGGCGGGGCTCGGCCTCGCCGCGCCGGGTGGCAGTTCCTTCCCGCCGCAGCGAGTTCCTTCCCGCCGCAGCGCTGCTCGGCCCGGACGCACCGATTCGGCGGTGTCGAACCATCCGGCAGCCCTGGAGGTCTGACCGCGCCGCAGCGCGGGTGTCTCTCCCCGCGGCGGTGCGCCGGAAGTCCCCGCTCGCCGTGGCGCGCAGCCGGCTCCCCCCGACACGCCCCGGCGCCGCCGAATCACACGCACCCCCGGAAACAAGGGCCCCACCCGCGCAGGGGTACGTCATCCCGAGCCCCGCTCCCGCTGGCCGATAACGGGCTCCCCCGGGAGACTGAACGCGTGCGCACTGTCAAAGCGACGGCCGCAGCCGTCACCGTAGCCATCGCCGCGGGCGCGGCCTCCGTCGCGGCGGGCCGGTTCGCCAGCGACGCCGCGCTGAAGGCGTCGCCCGGCAGGCCGCTGCCCACCGAGCCCCGGCTCACCGTGCACGCCACGGCGGCGGGCGGGATCACGCTCACCCGTGACCTGGCCTCGCTGCGCCCTGGCAGGTACGGCCTCTCCGGCGACGGCTCCCACGCCGTCGTGGGCCCGGTCATGGAGGCCACGCCCCACCCCGCCGACACGGTCGTACGCCGCCTGGAACGCGTCACCCACGGCACCCTGGAACCCGGCGACAAGGTGTGGCTCACCCCGAACGTCCACATCGGCAACCCGAGCGCCGCCCTCGGCCTCGACCACGCCGACATCGACGTCCCCGGCGAACTCGGCTCCCTGCCCGCCTGGTTCGTGCCGGGCGTCCGCGACACCTGGGTGATCACCGTGCACGGCCTGGGCGCCACCCGCGAACACCCCATGAACGTGCTGGAGTTCCTGAACCGCCACCAGTTCCCCGTACTCGACCTCGCCTACCGCGGCGACCTCGGCGCCCCCCGCTCCCCGGACGGTCTGAACCACCTCGGCGAGACCGAGTGGCGCGACCTCGACGCGGCGATCCGCTACGCCGTGCGCTACGGCGCCGACCAGGTCGTCCTGTTCGGCTGGTCCACCGGCGCCACGATGGCCCTGCGCGCCGCCGCGCACTCCGCGCTGCGCGAGCGGATCTCCGGCCTCGTCCTTGACTCGCCCGTCCTCAGCTGGGAGACCACGCTGCGCGCCCTCGCCACCGCCCGCCACACCCCCAAGCCCCTGCTGCCGCTCGCGGTACGCGCCGCCCAGGGCCGCACGGGCGTACGCGGTGACCGCATCGAGAACGCCGCGCACCCCGACCACCTCAAGGTGCCGACCCTGCTGGTGCACGGCCCGGACGACACCATCGCCCCCTGGGGCCCCTCACGCCGCCTCGCCGAGCGCCGTCCGGAGCTGGTCACCCTGCGCACGGTCCCGCACGCCCCGCACGGCGCCATGTGGAACGCCGACCCGGCAGGCTACGAAGAGGCCCTGCGCCGATTCCTCACACCGCTGATGTAGAAGCCGATGGGAAGCGCCGGAGGGGCTGTTTTCGGCCTGTCCGCCGTGCGAGGACGGGCCCGTTCCGGCTGAACGGGGGCTTGCGGGCGGGGCCCTCGGAAGGGCCAAGCCTCATTCCGTTTGGGTTTTCGGACTGTCAACCGGAAGACTGCACCCGTGACGTCCCGTAATCCGCGCGACTCCAGGCTCCGACTCGTCCGCCCGCGGCCCCTGGCTGCCGCCCCCCGAGCGGTGACCCAGCGCCGCTCGCCCCGCCCCGCACCGCGTCCGCCCGAAGGCACACCGCCGCCCGGGGAACTGGCCCGTATGGCACGCACCGGCCTGTCCGACGCCGCCCGCGTGGCCCGCTGGGCAGATGCCGCACTCGGCCCCGGGCGCGACGGCGCGACGCCCGACGGCAAGGGCACCCTCTCCGACGCCTCCGCCGAACGGGCCGCCGCCGAACTGGGGCTGACCCCGGTTCAGGTCCGCGCGGACTGGGACACCGCACGCCTGGCGGGCCTCATCGAGGTACACGGCGGCAACGCCCGCCCGGGCTGGCGACTGCGCGCCTGGAACCGCGACGACAGCGCCGTACTGCGCGGCTGGGTCGCCCTCTTCGACGCCTGGTCGCTGGCCTATCCGGAGCCCGCGGACCACGAACCGTCCGCCGTCGCCGAAGTCGTCTCCGCGATGCCCCAGGTGCTCTCCTTCCTCCAGCTCTCCGCGGGGCCCGTCCCCATGGAGCAACTCCTCGACCTGCTCGAACAGCGCGTCACGGAACTGCGCACCGAGCGCTGCGAAATCCCCTACGGCCCCCAGCCCGAACCGGCCTCCCAGGCCGCCGCCGAGAACACCCCGCTCGCCCCCCTCCTCGACTGGGCCCTGCACGCCCTGGCCTCCGTGGGCGCGCTCACCTGCGCCGACGGACAGGCCACCCTCACCCCGCTCGGCAGCTGGGCGGTCTGGGTCAAGCTGGAGCAGATCTGCGTCGCCGCGCAGAGCCCCGCCGGGAACATCGAGGCCTCCGCCGAGGACATGCTCCGCGGCTGCGCTCAGCTGCGCCCGAACGCGGCCCGCGCCGAGTACCGCGCCTGGCTCGCCGCCCGCCCCGTCGGCAGCGCCATCACCGAACTCCTCGACGCCGCCCGCGGCGAGGACGCCCTCAGCCGCGGCCTCGCCTTCGAGGCGCTGCGTGTGGTCGGCGCCCCCGCCGAACCCGATGTGCGGGCCGTGGCCGAGGAGACCTCGCTGCGCCCCTACGCCCTGCTGTGGCTCGCCGTGCACGACGGCCACGACCCCGAGGACGCCCACGAGGTGCTCACCCGCACGGAGGCCACCTGGCTCTGGGTCGACACCGCCGCCGCCGTCGCCGACCACGGGGAGGCACCGCTCCTCGTACGCCACCTGGAGTCAGCCGTGCAGCCCACCGTGCCCATGCTCCTCGACGAGGTGCGTGCCGTCGGGCACCCCCGCACCGTGCAGGTCCTGGTCGCGCTCGCCGCCGCCCACCCGGACCCGGCGCTGGCCAAGGCCGTACGCCGGGCCGCCTTCCAGGTGCACACCGGAGGGAACTGACCGGACGGCCCGACGCCTGCTGGGGAGGCGCCTACGCCGCTATCTCGGGGGCGTAGGTGCCGAAGCTCCAGATGTTGCCCTCGATGTCCCGGGCCATGTAGTCCCGCGAGCCGTACTCCTGGTCCGTCGGGGGCATCAGGATCTCCGCGCCGTGGTCCACGGCCTGCTGGTGGTGTGTGTCGACGTCGTCCACGACGACATACACCCCCGTCGGGCCCGCGCCCTTCATCGCGCCGTCGAAGACGCTGCCGGTGCCCTTGGAGCCGAGCATCACCGCGCCATTCCCCTGCACGAGTTCGGCGTGCATCACCGCGCCGTCCTCGCCCTCGTACACCGAAAGCTCGGTGAAGCCGAAGGCCTCCGTGAGCTGCCTGATCGCCGCCTTCGCGTCCGCGTACAACAGTGTCGGGTAGATGCTCGGGCGCCCGCCGTCGATGCCTGCCATGCCGATCACTCCCTCTTGTCCCGCCGCCGGAATCCGATCCGCTGCCCAGTCTGGCACCGGGCACTGACAACGCCCCGGCCCAAGCGGGGAGGGCTCAGCGGAAGGTGTTGCACTGGGCCATGTCGCCGGTGCTGTAGCCCTGGTGGAACCACTGCTGCCGCTGCTCGGCCGAGCCGTGCGTCCAGGTCTCCGGGGTCACCTGGCCCTGGAACCTCTCCTGGATCCGGTCGTCGCCGACGGCCGCCGCCGCGTCCATGCCGTCGCGGATGTCGGCGTCCGTGAGGCTCGTCATCAGCGGCTTGCCCGTCGACGGGTTCTTCGTGGTCGTCGCGTGGTGCGCCCACACCCCGGCATAGCAGTCGGCCTGCAGCTCGACCTTCACCGAGTTGCTGTTCGCGCCGGTCACACCGTCCTGCGACCTGCTCAGCGTCCCCATCAGGTCCTGCACATGGTGCCCGTACTCGTGCGCCACCACGTACGCCTGCGCGAACGGGCCGCCGCTCGAACCGAACTTGGTGCGCAGCTCGTCGAAGAAGCCCAGGTCCAGGTAGACCTTGCGGTCGCCGGGGCAGTAGAAGGGCCCCACGGCGGACGTCGCGGTGCCGCACGCCGTGCCGACGCGGCTGCCGAAGAGGACCGTGGGGGAGCGCGTGTAGGTGCCGCTGCGGCGCGTGAACTCCTGCGTCCAGTAGGTCTGCACGCTGTTGACGACCGCCACGATGCGGCAGTCGTCCTTGGTGTTCGCGTCCTGCCCCGTCCTGCACGTCTGCTGTACCTGCGCGAGGGACGAGGCGGTCGCCGCGGGCTCGTCACTGCCGGAGGAGAGTCCGAGCTGGTCGGGCCCCACCCCGAGGAACAGCCCGAGGAGTAGGGCGATCAGCCCGGCGATGCCGCCGCCCACGGTCGCCTTGCCACCGGGGATCCGGCTCCCGCGCACGTCCTGAACCTCGGAGGTGTCCAGGTCGGCGTCGTCGTCGAACTGCATGGGCACACCACCCTCTGCCGTACGTCGCTCTGTGGCGCCATCCTCGTACGCCCCCAGGACCCCGGCCCCGAGCGGAGGTCCGAACGGGGGACGCCCCCGCCCACCCGCCGTGTCCCGGCAGCCAGTGCGCCGGCCCACGCCTACGCTCTGCGCCTGATCCGTGGACCGAGTGGGCGAAGAGGGGGAAAGGTGGTTGTTCTACCGGTCGAGGTGACGGCCCCGCACCCAGACGCGGCACCACCCCGGCCCCCGGCCGCCGAGCCCGCCCCGCAGCGGTCCGCGGCCCTGCCACGCCCCGCGACCGTGCCGCCCGCAGAATCCGCGCCTCGGCACCACCCGTGTCACCCCCTCCGCCGCTTCCTGCCCCCGGCCCTCGCCCTCCTCCTCGCCGCCCCCGTCCTCGCGGCGGCCCACCAAGCCCGGTCCACCCCCTTCGGGGACCACATCACCGTCCACGCGCGCGTGGCGCACGAGGCACGGCCGTCACTGCGTACGACGAGGGACGCCGTCGAGGCGTACGACGCGGAGACGGGCCGCCCTCGCTGGAGCTACGCGCGGGAGGGGCGTCGTCCGCTGGCCGTGGTCCCCGCGCGCGGGGACGCGATCGCGCTCTGGGACGACGGGCTGGTCACCGACACCGCGCGCGACGACGGCGGCGCGGTGCGCTGGCACCGGGCCCTTCCGGGCGTCTCCCCGTGGCTCGCGGACCACGGGGGGAGTGGCGTGCTGCGGCCTCTCGGCGCCCGCATGCTCGCCGTCGTCACCCCGCAGCGCATCGCCGCCTACCGCATCGCGGACGGCGATCTGCGCTGGGTACTGCCCGCCCGACGGGGATGTGAGTTCGCGCCCGCGCGCGCGGTGCGCCTCGGCACGGCGCTCCTGATCGCACAGCCATGCCCCGCCGGTGACGCCGCCGGCTCCTGGACCGGCGAGATCATCGCGGTGGACGACCTTGGCAGGATCACCCCGGACCGTACGCCGCTGGGCAATGAGCGTCACAGTGCCGGACACCCGAAGGCAGAAAAAGTGGTTGCACGGCCCCGTTAGACTTGGCCCATGGCCATTCTCCTCGCGCATTAGACGGCGGGAACGTCCTCAGCCGTCCACCCCGCCAAACAACCCTGCCCTGGAGTCTGTCCGTGATCTCCGCCTCCGGTATCGAGCTGCGCGCCGGCGCCCGTCTCCTCATCGAGTCCGCCACCTTCCGTATCGCCAAGGGCGACCGCATCGGCCTGGTCGGCCGCAATGGCGCGGGCAAGACGACGCTCACCAAGGTCCTCGCAGGTGAGGGCACCCCCGCCGGTGGCAACGTCACCCGCTCCGGCGAGGTCGGCTACCTGCCCCAGGACCCGCGCACCGGCGACCTCGACATACTCGCCGGCGACCGCATCCTCTCCGCCCGCGGCCTCGACACCCTGATCCGCAAGATGCGCGAGAACGAGCAGCGCATCGCCAACGGCTCGGGCGCCACCCGCGAGAAGGCGATGCGGCAGTACGAGCGCCAGGAGACGGAGTTCCTCACCAAGGGCGGGTACTCCGCCGAGGCCGAGGCCGCCACCATCGCCGCCGCGCTCAACCTGCCCGACCGCGTGCTCCACCAGCCCCTGCACACGCTCTCCGGTGGCCAGCGCCGCCGTATCGAGCTGGCCCGCATCCTGTTCTCGGACGCCGACACGCTCCTCCTCGACGAGCCGACGAACCACCTCGACGCCGACTCGATCGTCTGGCTGCGCGACTACCTGAAGACGTATCGCGGCGGCTTCATCGTGATCTCCCACGACGTCGACCTCGTGGAGACCGTCGTCAACAAGGTCTTCTACCTGGACGCCAACCGCGCCCAGATCGACGTCTACAACATGGGCTGGAAGCTCTACCAGCAGCAGCGCGAGGCCGACGAGAAGCGCCGCAAGCGCGAGCGGCAGAACGCCGAGAAGAAGGCGGCCGTACTGCACTCGCAGGCCGACAAGATGCGCGCCAAGGCCACCAAGACGGTCGCCGCGCAGAACATGGCCAAGCGGGCCGACCGGCTGCTCGCCGGACTCGACGCGGTGCGTGTCTCCGACAAGGTCGCCAAGCTGCGCTTCCCGGAGCCCGCGCCCTGCGGCAAGACCCCGCTCATGGCCGAGGGACTGTCGAAGTCGTACGGCTCCCTGGAGATCTTCACCGACGTCGACCTGGCCATCGACAAGGGCTCCCGTGTCGTCATCCTCGGCCTGAACGGTGCGGGCAAGACGACCCTCCTCAGGCTCCTCGGCGGCGTCGAGACGCCCGACACCGGCTCGGTCGTCGAGGGCCACGGCCTCAAGCTCGGCTACTACGCGCAGGAGCACGAGACCCTCGACCCGGAGCGCACGGTCCTGGAGAACATGCGCACCGCCGCCCCCGACCTGGACCTCGTCGAGGTGCGCAAGACGCTCGGCTCGTTCCTCTTCTCCGGGGACGACGTCGACAAGCCGGCCGGCGTCCTCTCCGGCGGTGAGAAGACCCGTCTCGCGCTCGCGACCCTCGTGGTCTCCTCCGCGAACGTCCTCCTCCTCGACGAGCCCACCAACAACCTCGACCCGGCCAGCCGCGAGGAGATCCTCGGCGCGCTGCAGACCTACAAGGGCGCCGTCGTCCTCGTCACCCACGACGAGGGCGCGGTCGAGGCGCTCCAGCCGGAGCGCATCATCCTGCTGCCCGACGGCGTCGAGGACTTGTGGGGCGCGGACTACCAAGACCTGGTTGCTCTCGCCTGAGCCCCGGGACGCCGTCGTCCGAGCCCCGTGCGACCGGTCAGCGCCGCTTGATCGAATGACTGATCCACTGCGTATGGATCATTCGGCCGATCCGTGATCCATCAATGGTGTGAGATCTCCTCGTACCGAGGTGTGTCCTACATCGATTTTCCGGCCGAGCCCTTCGATCCCAAGGGCTCGGCCGTCCTGCGTCTCTGACCTGGCACTTCGCGGATGAACCCGTTCGGCCGTATGGACACCGCACGGCGGAATCACAGATTCCAGTCGTGGGGACGGGCTCCTGTCGTCAAAACCTTGTCTTACGGACCTTGCCGAATGGGTGGCCATGAGGCCCGGGAGGGGTGATCATGAGAAGTCCAGAGCGCACTTCCCATGAGGAGGCACGGGTGGCCGAGACTCTGAAGAAGGGCAGCCGGGTAACCGGCGCCGCGCGCGACAAGCTCGCGGCAGACCTGAAGAAGAAGTACGACTCCGGTGCGAGCATTCGAGCGCTGGCCGAAGAAACCGGCCGTTCGTATGGCTTCGTGCACCGGATGCTCAGCGAATCGGGCGTCACGCTTCGTGGGCGTGGCGGAGCGACGCGGGGCAAGAAGGCCGCCTCGGCCTGAGGCCGGGCGTCCCCATCGGCTTCGGTGGTGACCACCCGGTCGGTCCGTTGATCGACCGGGTGGTTACTGTGCAGTCACTTAAGGATGTCGTCATTCGGCATCCACTCTGACCGCACGCATCGGAGGCGTCCATGGCTTCGCTCGACCCCGTTCTCGACAAGGACGGCGTACGGCTCACCGTCGACGAATCGGTCGCCACGGTGACCCTGACCAACGCGGCCAAGCGCAACGCCCAGAGTCCCGCGCTGTGGCGGGCGTTGACGCAGGCCGGTCGGTCACTGCCGGGCACCGTCCGTGTGGTCGTGCTGCGCGCCGAGGGCAAGTCCTTCTCCGCGGGGCTCGACCGGCAGGCGTTCACGCCCGAGGGCTTCGACGGTGAGCCGTCGTTCATCGACCTCGCGCGCGGCTCCGACGCGGAGCTGGACGCGACCATCGCCGAGTACCAGGAGGCGTTCACCTGGTGGCGGCGCAGCGACGTCGTGTCCATCGCCGCCGTGCAGGGGCACGCCATCGGTGCGGGGTTCCAGCTTGCCCTCGCCTGTGACCTGCGCGTCGTCGCGGACGACGTGCAGTTCGCCATGCGCGAGACCAGCCTGGGCCTGGTGCCCGACCTCACCGGGACGCATCCGCTGGTGAGCCTCGTGGGGTACGCCCGTGCGCTGGAAATCTGCGCGACGGGGCGGTTTGTGTTGGCCGAGGAGGCCGAGCGCACGGGGCTTGCCAACCTTGCGGTGTCCGCCGACCAGCTTGACGACGCCGTACGTGATCTCGTCGGGGCGCTTTTGGCTGCGCCGCGGGATGCGGTCGTGGAGACGAAGGCGTTGTTGCGCGGGGCGCAGGACCGCACCTATGAGGAGCAGCGTGTTGCCGAGCGGGCCGCTCAAGGGCGCCGGCTGCGGGATCTTGCCGGGGTGGGGGACTGAGGCCGTCCGCTGGCTGCGGGCCGGTGGGGGCTGGTCGCGCAGTTCCCCGCGCCCCTGAAGGGGCTTCTCTAGTGGGCCCTGGTTACCAGTACCGCCACTGATGGGGTGTCCTTCAGGGCGTTCGTGACGGCTGTTCTGACTGCCCTTGCCACGTCGAGGGCTCGCTCGTCTCCCGAGACCGCCACTTCCACGCGTACATGGCGGCGTGGCACCGTCGCGTCACCGCCCCGGGTGTCCTCGATGTGCACCGGGCGCCCCAAGGTGTCCGTCAGGTGGGTCACGCCCGGGACGGACAGGGCGGCGGTGGCGACCCGGGACTCGTCGGCGTGCGTCGGCTCGGCAGCGGGGTGCTCGTCGGGTCGGGGCGCGGACGCAGGGGTTTCGTCGGTGTCCAGCCCTGTTACCCGCAGGTCCACCTCCGTGACCGTGAGGCCCAGTCGTTCCGTTGCCGCCGTGGCCAGGGACTGGCGCAGGCGGGCCGCCGTTGTCGGGAGGGGTTCGACGCCGGGGGCCGTGGGGTCCGCCGAGGCCGTGAACTCCGCGCTGATGCGGAGGGGGCCCGGCGGCAGCGCGCTGGGCGGCGGGGGCACCGCGGGGTCGTACGACTGGTCGGGGTCGGCGAGGGCGATCCGGAGCGTGCCGAGGCGGATTCCGCGCACGGGAGCCGCCGCACGCCGCAGTACGGAGTCGGCGGCGCCCTCCGTGATCCACGCGCCGTCGCGCGGGCCGCCGAGGGGCAGCAGCCTGCCGAGCCCGAGCTGATGCCGTACGACCTGAGCCCATCCGTCCGCCGTCATTGCTCCAGCCTGCCGCATCCCCGGCGCGGGAGGGCGCAACCCCACTTACTGTGGGCGAAGGACGACGACCGAAAGGGATGTACGGCGATGACCGACATGACGGAGCGGAAGCGGCCGGAGACCCCCGAGGGCGAGAAAGAGCCGCTGGGGACGCGTAAGCCCACCAAACGTGGCGGTGGTGACCCCGCGACCAGGGGTCGGACCACCATCGCGGACGGAGTGGTGGAGAAGATCGCCGGCCTCGCGGCCCGCGACGTACTGGGCGTGCATGCGATGGGCAGCGGGCTCAGCCGGACCTTCGGGGCCGTGCGGGACCGGGTGCCCGGCGGTACGAAGTCCGTGTCACGGGGTGTCAAGGCCGAGGTCGGGGAGCTGCAGACCGCGCTCGATCTGGAGATCGTCGTCGATTACGGCGTGTCGATCGCGGACGTGGCCCGCGCAGTGCGGGAGAACGTCATCGCGGCCGTCGAGCGCATGACCGGACTCGAGGTCGTCGAGGTCAACATCGCCGTCAGCGACGTAAAGCTGCCGGACGAAGAGGACGAGGAGCCGGAGTCGCGGCTCCAGTGACATCCCGGACGCTGAATCGACCAACCCCGCCACCACACCGCTCGAACCAGCCAACGAACCGCTGAGGAGCGCACCATGAGCTTGGCCGTGATCGGCATGATCGCCGGAATGGCGCTGGGCTTCGCCGGGTACTTCGGGGGTTTCGGGGCCTTCCTCCTGGTGGCCGCCCTCGGTGCCATCGGCTTCGTCGTCGGTCGGTTCCTCGAAGGGGACCTGGACGTCGGGGACTTCTTCCGTTCCCGCGACGACCGGCGGCGGTGACGCGTGCCCCCTCAGCCCGACCGGCTCGGTGAGACGCGGCGGCGAGCGGCGGACATCGCGCCGGCCGAGCGGGGCGCGACCCGGATCGCCGACCGGGTCGTGGCGAAGATCGCCGGGCAGGCGGCACGCGAGGTGCTGGAGGCGCTGCCCCCGGACGCCGCGCCCCCGCACGCCACGGTCGTCGTCCACCACGACACCGCCCGCATCCGCGTGAGCCTCGAACTCGACTATCCCTCCGACATCGGTGGCCGGTGCAATGCGGTGCGTCGTCATGTCGCCGAGCGGGTAGATGCGTTGGCGGGGATGGAAGTACCGGAGGTGGCCGTCCAGGTGGAGCGGCTGCATCTGGTGCAGGCACCCGGCGCGGCACACGGGAGGACGCAATGAGCGAGTCCCAGGGATCCGAGGGCAGCACCCAACGGCTGCCCGTCTTGGAGAAGGCCGCCGAGACCGAACTCGGCCAGTCCGCCTCCGCGGCGGCCTACGAACCGCTGCCCACCCTCGACGACGAGGACGGGGGAGAAGGCCGCTTCTGGTCGGCCCGCCGCATCCCCGCGGGGATTCTCGCGGTCCTTGTCCTCGTCGGAGCGGGCGCCCTCCTGTACGACGTCGCGGCCGTACGCGCCGACCGGCCCGCCATGCACTGGCGCAGGTCGCTGGCCCAGCAGCTCGCCGAACGCCCCCTCGACGACACCTGGGTCCTCGTCGGCGCCGGAGTGGCCACCGCCCTCGGGCTCTGGCTGATCGTCCTCGCGGCGACGCCGGGACTGCGCGACGTACTGCCGATGCGGCGCACCCACGCCGACGTACGGGCCGGTCTGCACCGGGACGCCGCCGCGACCGCGCTGCGCGACCGGGCCATGGAGGTCGCCGGAGTCCAGTCGGTCCGCGTCCGGATGGGACGGACGAAGGTCGACGTCCGGGCGGTCTCCCACTTCCGTGAACTCGACGACGTACGCGGCGACTTGGACTCCACCCTCGCCGACGGCATCAAGGGGCTCGGCCTCTCCCGGCCGCCCGCCCTGTCGGTGCACGTCGCCCGCCCCGGCCGGAAGGGATGAGACGGATGCTCCGGATCGTCAACCGGGTACTGCTGGGCGTCATCGGCCTGGCGCTGGTCGTCCTCGGCGGCTCCGTGCTCGCGGTGGGGCTGGGTGCGAATCCGCCTTCGTGGTGGATCCACGACGGGCGGCACGACGTGCTGCTCAGCGACGCGGACCGCGCGCGATGGCGGGACGAGGGCTGGTGGTGGCCGGTCGTCATCGCCGTCCTCGCGCTGCTCGTCCTGCTCGCCCTGTGGTGGCTGTCCGCCGTGCTGCGGCGGCGCCGGCTCGCCGAGGTGCTCGTCGACACCGGCGACGGCGAGGGCGCGCTGCTGCGCGGGCGGGCCCTGGAGGGCGTACTGGCCGACGAGGCCGGGCAGTTGGACGGCGTCCAGCGGGCGCAGGTCCATCTGACCGGGCGGCGCAGCGGCCCCGAGGCACGCGTCCAGCTGCTCCTTGAACCGCATGTGGACCCGGGGCAGGCACTGCACTCGCTGACCACGGAGGCGCTCGCGCACGCACGCGACTCGGCGGGCCTTGCCGCGCTCCCCGCCGAGGTACGCCTCCGCGGGGTCAAGCACCGCGCCGAGCGCGTCAGTTGAACCCCGGCCAGGCGTACTGGGCTGGGCCGGCGAAGTCCGGTGCGGTTCGGCAGCGCCCCGAAGGGGCGCGGGGCTGTGACATATGCGGCGGCTCCGCCGCGTGGGCGCGACCAGCCACGACGGACCCGCAGGCGACAACCGACCTTCCAGAGGAGCACTCAGCGCCCGCTCAGAACCCGCTCCGCATGCCGCCGTCCACCGGCAGCATGATGCCCGTCAGGTACGAGGCCGCCGGGGAGAGCAGGAACGCGGCCGTGCGGCCGAACTCGTCCGGAGTGCCGTAGCGCCGCAGCGGAATGCGGGACTCGTTGGCGGCGCGGGTCGCGTCCGGGTCGGGCGAGAGGCCGTCCAGCTCACGGACGCGGTCCGTGTCGATGCGGGACGGGAGCAGGCCGAGGACGCGGATGCCGCGCGGGCCCAGCTCGTCCGCGAGGGACTTGGCGAACCCTGCGAGGCCGGGGCGCAGCCCGTTGGAGATCGTCAGACCCGGGATCGGCTCGTGGACGGAGGCGGAGAGCACGAAGCCGATGACGCCGCCCTCGCCGAGCTCCTCTGCGGCCGTACGGGCCAGCCGGACCGCGCCCAGGAAGACGGACTCGAACGCGGCCGTCCACTGCTCGTCCGTGTTGTCCGCGACGAACCCGGGAGCCGGGCCGCCGACGCTGATCAGGATGCCGTCGAAGCGGCCGAAGTGCTGCCGCGCGGCCTTGACGAGCTGTGCGGCGGCCGCGGGGTCGGCATTGTCGGCGGCCACCCCGACCGCGTTGGGGCCGAGCGCGGTCGCCGCCTCGGTGACGGTCTTCTCGTCGCGCCCGGTGATGATCACCTTCGCGCCGTCGGCGACGAGCTCACGCGCGGCGGCGTTGCCCAGGCCACGGGTGGCTCCCGTGACGACGTACACACGGTCCTTCAGTCCAAGATCCATGGCCCCTATTCTGTCCCCTCGCTCCCGAACAGGGCGAGGGCGGTGCTCACCAGGCCGATATGGCTGAACGCCTGCGGGAAGTTGCCGAGCTGGCGGCCGGCGAGCGGGTCGTACTCCTCGGCGAGGAGGCCCACGTCGTTGGCCAGCGCCACCAGGCGCTCGAACAGCTCGTACGCCTCCTGCGTACGGCCCGTCAGATGCAGTGCCTCCGCGAGCCAGAACGAGCAGGCCACGAACGTGCCCTCATCGCCCGGGAGTCCGTCGACCTCGTTCTCCTCGAGGCTGTAGCGGCGCAGGAAACCGCTGTGGCCGAGCTCGTCGCGGACCGCGTCGACCGTGCCGATCACCCGGGGGTCGTCGGGCGGCAGGAAGCCGACGCGGGGGATGAGCAGCAGTGAGGCGTCCAGCTCGCTTGAACCGTAGGACTGCGTGAAGGTGTTCCGCCCGGGGTCGTAGCCGCGCTCGCACACCTCCTGGTGCACCTCGTCCCGCATGGCGCGCCAGCCGTTCAGGTCGCCGCCGAGCTTCGGGTCGGCCTCCAGGGCGCGTACGGCGCGGTCGGCGGCCACCCAGGCCATCACCTTCGAGTACACGAAGTGCCGGCGCGGGCCGCGCACCTCCCAGATCCCCTCGTCCGGCTGCCGCCACGCCGTGCGCAGGAACTCCATCAGCGCAACCTGGACCCGCCACATGTGCGGCTTCATGGGCATGCCCGAACTCCGGGCCAGCGACAGCGAGTCGATGACCTCGCCGTACACGTCCAGCTGCAACTGGTTGACGGCGTCGTTGCCGACCCGGACCGGGCTCGAGCGGGCGAAGCCGGGCAGCCACGGGATCTCGTACTCGGTCAGCCTGCGCTCGCCGGAGAGGCCGTACATGATCTGCAGGTCCGCCGGATCGCCCGCGACCGCGCGCAGCAGCCAGTCGCGCCAGGCCTCGGCCTCCTCGTGGTAGCCGGCCGCCAGCAGCGCGCCGAGCGTGAGGGTGGAGTCGCGCAGCCAGCAGTAGCGGTAGTCCCAGTTGCGGACGCCGCCCAGCTCCTCGGGCAGCGAGGTGGTGGGGGCGGCCACGATGCCGCCGGTCGGTTCGTAGGTGAGGGCCTTGAGGGTGATCAGGGAGCGCATGACGATGTCCCGGTGCGGGCCGTCGTAGCGGCAGCGCGCCGACCACGCCTGCCAGTCCTCGACACTGGTGCGCAGCGCCTCGAAGGGATCGCAGAGCGCCGGGCGCGGCCGGTGCGAGGGATGCCAGGTCAGGACGAAGGCGACCTTCTCGCCCTCGGCGACCGTGAACTCCGAGTGCGTGCGGAAGTCCTTGCCCCAGGTGTGCACGGGCGGCTCGCTGCGCAGCCACACCGCGTCCGGTCCCGCGACCGCCACCCGATGGCCGTCCGCCCGGCGCATCCACGGCACGACAAGCCCGTAGTCGAAGCGCAGCCGGAGCAGGCCGCGCATCTCCACCCGGCCGCTCAGCCCTTCGACGATGCGTACGAGATCGGGGGCGCCCTCGCGCTGCGGCATCAGGTCGGTCACCCGGACCGAGCCCTCGGCCGTGTCCCACTCGGTGTCGAGCACCAGGGTGTCGGGCCGGTAGGCGCGGCGGGTGCAGTCGCCCGCCCCCTTGGGCGCGATCCGCCAGTGGCCGTGCTCGTCGCCGCCGAGGAGCGCGGCGAAGCAGGCCGCGGAGTCGAACCTTGGCAGACACAGCCAGTCGACGGAGCCGTTCCGTCCTACCAGGGCGGCGGTCTGTTCGTCCCCGATGAGCGCGTAGTCCTCGATGCGTCGTTGCACGGTGGACGGGTTCCCGAGCGGGAGGCCGGTCAATCGGGCCGCCAGAGTGGCGTGGACGCAGGCCCCCGGGCTTCGTGGACCGGGCTCTGGTGCTAGACGGGTGCCGGAGCCGTCTCCGGCGTCTCCCGCGCCGCCGCTGCCTCCGCACGGTCACGGCGTTCGCGGCGGACCAGGATCACCCAGCCCACGGGGACGCCCGAGGAGAAGAGCCACCACTGGACCGCGTACGCCATGTGCGGACCGATGTCGTTGTGTTCGGGGGCGGGGATCAGCTCGGGGATGTCGCCCTTGGGCTCCGGGGCGGTCTGCTCGATGTAGCCGCCGAGGACCTGCTTGCCGAGCCGCTTCGACTCCTGCTCGCTGTTGATCAGCATGACCATGCGGTCGGGCAGGCCCTGGACGTTTTTGATGCCGCTGTCGGCGGTCGTCTCGTCGGGCATCAGCCGTCCGGTGACGGTGATCTCACCCGTCGCGGGCGCCGGGATCTTCGGGAACTCGCTCTGCGCGCCGTCCGCCGCGATCCAGCCCCGGTTGACCACGAGGACCCGGCCGTCGTCCAGGACGAACGGGGTCAGGACGTGGTAGCCGACCTCACCGTCGGAGTTGGTGCGGCGGCGTACGACCTCCTCGTGCGCGGTGTCGAAGTGGCCCTTCGCGGTCACCCGGCGGTAGAGGTCGTCGTGCGTGACGGTCTGCCCCGGCGCGGTGAGCGACTCGGCGGGCACCGGCGTGGCGCCGAGGGAGTTGGCGATCACCGTGTTGAGCGCCACCTTGTGCTCATGGCGGTGCAGCTGCCAGAAGCCCAGCTTGATCATCGTGGGGATGAGCGCGAGGGCCAGGAGGGTGAGAATCACCCACTGCCGGGACAACAGGAAGCGGTACACCCCACGACCGTACAACTCGGTCGTGGGGCGTATTGAGGGGGGTACGCGTCGAAGCGGGCGCGGGGCCCGGCTCCCGGGGGAGGCTCAGACCTTGTCGATGATCCCCACCTTCCCCTCCGCGCGGGCGCAGTGCCCGCCGCAGAACCAGTGACCCTCGACCTCGACCCCCTGGCCGATGATCTGGACGCGACAGTGCTCGCAGATGGGGGCCATCCGGTGGATCGCGCAGGAGAAACAGTCGAAGACGTGCACCGCGCCCTGCGCGTGCACCTCGAACGTCATGCCGTAGTCATTGCCACATACTTCACATCTCGCCATGCGCCACAGGGTGGGGCGCCGACGCGGCGCGGGCGAGCGGACGCCGGGCGAGTCGCCCCGCAATCACCCGTCTGACGCCCAGGCCGGTCAGGCCCCGACGCCCCCGTCGGTGAGGATCGTCATGCCGGCTCCACATCCCGCAGCAGCTGCCCGAACGCCGCCTCGTCGATCACCGGCGTCCCGAACTGCCTGGCCTTGACCACCTTCGACGTACTGGAGTCCGGGTCGTTCGTGACGAGCAGGCTGGTGAGCCGGGACAGGCTCGTCGCGACATGCAGCCCGGCCTCGACGGCTCGGTCCTCCAGCAGTTCGCGGTCGACGGAGGTGTCCCCGGAGAACGCGATCCGCATGCCCTGCTTGAGTGGTTTGTCCTCTTCGTAACGGCCTGGGTTGGGGTAGGGGCAGGCGGGGCGCTTGCGTGAGGGCCGCCAACTCCCGGACGGGTAACCGCCGGACTGCTGCCGCCCGATCGACGGGGCGGAGGACCACTCCGTGAGCGGCCGGCATTCGAGGAGGGGCAGCCGGACGCCGCGGTGCGCGGCGGCCCGCAGGCTCGGCCGGAACGCCTCGGCCAGCACGCGCGCGTCGTCCAGCGCGTGGTGCGCCCGCTGCTGTACGACGCCGAAGTGCGCGGCGAGCGACGCCAGCTTGTGGTTGGGCAGCGGCAGTCCCAGCTCCTTGGAGAGCGCGATGGTGCACAAACGCTGCCGTACCGGCGCCTCACGCTCCGCGCGCGCGTACTCCCGCGCGATCATCGACCAGTCGAAGACCGCGTTGTGCGCGACGAGCACGCGGTCCGCGAGCCGGGCGGCGAACTCCTCGGCGATCTCCTGGAAGAGCGGAGCGCCTTCGAGTACGTCGCTCGTCAGGCCGTGGATCCACACCGGGCCCGGATCCCGCTCCGGGTTGACCATCGTGTACCAGTGGTCCTCGACCTCACCGCGCGCGTCCAGCCGGTAGACGGCCGCCGAGATTATCCGGTCGTCCCGGGCCAGGCCTGTGGTCTCCACGTCGACGACCGCGTATCCCTGTGGATACGCGGCCGGCCAGGAGGCTGGGGACGCTGCGGTCGTCAGGTCTTCGAGCATGGTCACTGAGAATACGGGGCGCGACTGACAGTCCCGTCCCCGACTCCGCACTCTTCGGAGTACCCGTCAGAAGCCCACGGCGCCGACCGCCCGGTGCCCGCCGCGTCGGCAGCCCCGGCGGGAGTTGCACAGGTTTCTGCCGGGTCCCCTCGTGCGGGTTGGGGCGAAGCCCGAAGCGCATGGCTATGGACCTTTGGCCCGCCTGGTGCGAACGTGCTGCGCGCCCAGTGGACGACGGCCTGCGAAGGGCGGTACGAGACATGGCACGAGTGAGGTACGGCGCACGGACCGAGGCGGAGATCGCCGCCGCGCGCACAGCGAGCTCCAAGCTCCCCGACATCTGGTCGACCGGTGTGGTCGCCGTCTGGGAGAGCGACCCGGACGCGGTCGCGGCGGTCCTGCCGCCCCCGCTCAAACCCACCGGGCGGCCCCTGGTGCGGGTCAACATCAGCAAGGTCGACCTGCCCGGATACCCGCTCGGTGCGGGCTCGTTCGCCGTCGCCGCCGCGCACGACGGCGTCGAGGGCTGGTACCCGCTCGTCATGCCGATGACCCATGAACGGGCCCTCATCGGCGGGCGCGAGGTCTTCGGGGAGCCCAAGAAGCTCGGCGAGGTGACCGTCGAGCGCGAGGGTCTCGTCGTACGTGCCTCACTGGCCCGGCACGGCATCGCGTTCGTAGAGGTACGCGGCGCCGTCAGCGGTGACCTGCCGCTGCCCGAGCCCGGCCAGAAGACCGACTTCTACTTCAAGTTCCTTCCCGCGGTGGACGGTTCGGGCTTCGACGCCGAGCCGGTCCTCGTGCACTGCGTGCGCAACGAGAAGGTGCGCAAGCTGGAGCGCGTGACCGGGGACGTCGTGCTGCGCGAGTCGATGTACGACCCGGTCGCCGACCTCCCCGTACGGCGGCTGGTCGAGATCACCCTCGGCGAGAAGACCACCGACCAGCGGGGCAAGGTCGTCGAACGCGTCAGCGCCCAGGCCCTGTTGCCGTACATCCATCAGCGCTACGACGATCCCCAGCAGATCCTCGACGGGCCGCCCGAGGGGAGCGCCTGATGGATCTGCGGGAAGGGCAGGTCGCTGTCGTCACCGGCGCGGCGAGCGGGATCGGGCTCGCGATGGCACGGCGGTTCGCGGCCGACGGGCTGAAGGTGGTCCTCGCGGACGTCGAGGAGGGGGCTCTGGAGAAGGCCGCTTCCGGGCTGCGGGAGGACGGGGCCGAGGTGCACGCGCGCGTGGTGGACGTCGGGGAGCGCTCGGAGGTCCTGGCGCTCGCCGAGGACGCGTACGAGACGTACGGCGCGGTGCACGTGCTGTGCAACAACGCCGGTGTCGGCTCCGGGGCCGAGGGCCGGATGTGGGAGCACGACCCGAACGACTGGAAGTGGGCGTTCGCCGTCAACGTGTGGGGCGTCTTCCACGGCATCCAGGCGTTCGTGCCGCGGATGATCGCCTCGGGGGAGCCGGGTCATGTCGTCAACACCTCGTCGGGCGACGGCGGGATCGCCCCGCTGCCCACCGCCTCCGTGTACGCCGTCACCAAGGCGGCCGTCGTGACGATGACCGAGTCGCTGTACGCGCACCTCAGGGCGGAGCACGCGCGCGTGGGTGCCTCCGTGCTCTTCCCCGGGCCCCACATGCTGCGTACGGGCCTGTGGGAGTCGCACCGCAACCGGCCCTCGCGCTACGCGAAGGAGCGGCCCAGGAAGACCCCGTACCGCAGCCTCGGTCAGTGGGAGGCAGCGATGAAGGAGGCGGGTCAGGAGGTGCGGTTCACGCCGGTCGAGCAGGTCGCCGACCTGGTGGCGGACGGCATCCGTGCCGACCGGTTCTGGCTGCTGCCCGAGAGCGAGCACAGCGACGCGCAGATCCGGGCGAGGTCGCAATCGATGCTGGACCGGGCCGATCCGGCGTACCTGGAGAACTTCATTCTGGATTGAGGGAGTCGTGATGACGGACCCGCAGGACCCGTACCTGATCATCTCCTCCGACTGCCACGCGGGCCTCCCCACCGAGGAGTACCGGCCCTATCTGGACGCCCGCTTCCACCGGGCCTTCGACGAGTTCCTCGCGGGGCGTGACGCGCGCCGCGAGGAGATGACGCGGCTCGGCATCCGGAACGAGGCGTTCGCGAACAAGTGGTTCCAGGACAACGAGGAAGGCCTGAAGGGCGGTTGGGACAGCGCGCAGCGGCTCAAGGAGCTCGACGGCGACGGGGTGGCCGCCGAGGTGGTCTTCCCCGACGCGGACGCAGTGGACAGCCAGACGGCCGCACCCTTCGGCGTGGGCCTCGGTCTCTCCGGCGACCAGGACCCGGAGCTGGGCATGGCGGGCGCGCAGGCGCACAACCGCTGGCTCGCGGAGTTCGTGGCGCAGAACCCCGAACGGCACTGCGGGGTGGCCCTGTTGCCCATCACCGGTGACGTCGAGCGGGTCGTGGGTGAGGTGTACCGCGCGAAGGAGTCGGGGCTCGGCGCCCTGATGATCCCCTCCATGTGGGTCGACAAGGCGCCGTACCACGACCGCCGTTACGACCCGGTGTGGGCGGCGGCGGCCGAGTGCGGGATGCCGGTGGTGACCCACTCCGGGGCGGCGCCGCGCCATGAGTACGGCGACCATCTGGGCATCTATGTGAGCGAGGTGACCTGGTGGCCCGCCCGGCCGCTGTGGTTCCTGCTCTGGGCGGGGGTCTTCGAGCGCCATCCCGGCCTCAAGTTCGGGGTAGCGGAGTCGGGTTGCTGGTGGCTGCCGAACCTCCTGTGGTTCATGGACCGCCTCTACCTGGGCGCGCACGGGGGCAAGAAGCTGTCGCCCTTCGCGGAGATGAAGCGGCCCCCGCACGAGTATCTGGACCGTCAGGTCTTCATCTGCGCGACGAACACCAAGCGCCGTGAACTGGCCCAGCGCTACGAGATCGGCGTCGACAACATCCTCTGGGGCAGCGATTTCCCGCACCCCGAAGGCACCTGGCCCGACACGCGCGCGTGGCTGTCGAAAACCTTCCACGACATACCGGTCGAGGAGACCCGCCGCATGCTCGGTCTCGCGGCGGCGGAGGTCTTCGGCTTCGACGTCGAACGGCTGACCCCGCTCGCCCGGCGCATCGGTCCGACCCCCGCCGAACTCGGCCAGTCCGAGGACCAGTCGGCCGTCGAGGCGTCCTGGGCGCGTTCGCGCGAGGTGGGCCGCCACTGGCTCACCGACCACGACTTCCCGAGTCTGGGGGTGACCCCGTGAACGATCGCTACACCGTCGTCTCGGCCGACTGCCATGCGGGCGCCGATCTCCTCGACTACCGGCCCTACTTGGCCAAGGAACACCACGAGGACTTCGACGACTGGGCGGCCACCTACGTCAACCCGTACGAGGACCTGCTCGCCGACACGGCCGACAGGAACTGGAACTCCCAGCGGCGCCTGGCGGAGCTGGAGGCGGACGGGATCGTCGCGGAGGTCGTCTTCCCGAACACGATCCCGCCGTTCTTCCCGTCGGCCTCCCTGATGGCGCCCGCGCCGACGGCGGAGGAGTTCGAGCGGCGGTGGGCAGGGCTGCGGGCCCACAACCGCTGGCTCGCGGACTTCTGCGCCGCCGCGCCCGGCCGCCGCGCGGGTGTCTTCCAGATCCTCCTGAACGACGTGGACGAGGCGGTGAAGGAGATCCGGTGGGCCGCCGGCGCGGGGCTCAAGGGCGGGCTGCTGCTGCCCGGCACACCCCCGGGCTCGGGTCTACCCGAGCTCTACTCGTCGACGTACGACCCGATCTGGGCGGTGTGCGCGGAGCTGGGTGTGCCCGTGAACCACCACGCGGGCTCGGCCTCGCCGCCACTGGGGGACGAGCCGGCCGCGCGGGCGGTCTTCATGGTGGAGACGACCTGGTTCTCGCACCGGGCGCTGTGGCACCTGGTGTTCGGGGGCGCGTTCCGCCGTCACCCGGAGCTGCGGCTCGTCCTGACCGAGCAGGGCTCCGGCTGGATTCCGGGCGTGCTCGACATGCTCGACTACTACCACGGCCGGCTGGTGGCAGCGGCGACGAGGTCGTCCACCGCGGAGTCCAAGTTCGGTGCGGGCCTGGCCGCTTCGATGGGCAAGGGGCCCTCGCAGGTCTGGCGCGACAACTGCTGGGTCGGCGCGAGCTTCATGCGCCCCCACGAG
Organism: Streptomyces sp. NBC_00554; assembly: GCF_041431135.1. NCBI lineage: Bacteria > Bacillati > Actinomycetota > Actinomycetes > Kitasatosporales > Streptomycetaceae > Streptomyces > Streptomyces sp. NBC_00554. The sequence continues at coordinate 7,929,039 of NZ_CP107799.1, forward strand.
GTGCCGCTGCGCGACCGCATCGGCCTCGACAAGATCATGTGGGGGAGCGACTACCCGCACGACGAGGGCACCTACCCCTACTCCCGGGAGGGCCTGCGGATCGCGTACGCGGGTCTGCCGCAGGAGGAGATCGCGGCGATGGTGGGCGGCAACGCGGCCCGCGTGTACGGCTTCGACCTCGGACTCCTCGACCCGATCGCGGCGAAGGTGGGACCGACCGTGGAGGAGCTGGCGGAGCCGCTGGGGGAGCCGCCGGCGGACGCGACGAGCCCGGTGTTCGCGAAGGGAGGGTCGGTGCGGGTGTGGTGACGGGTCGATACGTCACCGGTGGCGCCCGGGGTGCGATCCTCCCCGTGTGACGCAACCTACGCACGACGAGGCCCACGGCGGCAGCCTCGGTTCACGGCTCAACTGGCTGCGGGCCGCCGTCCTGGGCGCCAACGACGGCATCATCTCCACCGCGGGCATCGTCGTCGGCGTGGCCGGCGCCACCAGCGACAGCCAGACGCTGCTCACGGCGGGGCTCGCGGGCCTGCTGGCCGGGTCCATGTCGATGGCGGCGGGCGAGTACGTGTCGGTGTCCACACAGCGGGACTCCGAGAAGGCCGCGCTGGAGCTGGAGAAACGGGAGCTTCGGGAACAGCCGGAGGCCGAACTCGAGGAACTGACCGGACTCCTGGAGGAGCGGGGCCTGACCCGGGACGTGGCCCGCGAGGCGGCCGAGCAGCTCACCGAGCGGGACGCGTTTAGGGCCCACGCGCGCGTGGAGCTCGGCATCGACCCCGACGACCTCACCAACCCGTGGAACGCGGCCTGGGCGAGCTTCCTGTCGTTCACGGTCGGCGCGCTCCTGCCGTTGCTCGCGATCGTCCTCCCGCCGAGCGACTGGCGCGTGCCCGTCACCGTGGTGTCGGTCCTCGCCGCCCTGGTCGTCACCGGGTGGGCGAGCGCGGGCCTTGGGGCGGCGGACCCGCGGCGGGCGGTGCTGCGGAACGTGGTCGGGGGCGGGCTGGCGATGGCGGTGACGTACGCGGCGGGGGTCTTGCTGGGGTGAATCCGGCCGGGGCCCTCGCGCAGAGCCCCGGCCATTGGCGGAGATCACCAAGAAGTAAGCGCGTACCGCCGGTAATACTTGTCGGTAACAACCCCTAGCCGGGGCTCACCAGCGGTCCTACGGTTCACCCATGCCGAACCTGCCCGATGTCGTGCTGTGGTCGATACCCGCCTTCCTGCTGCTCACCGTGATCGAGATGGTGAGCGTCAGGATCCATCCCGACGAGGATGCCGCGGGGTACGAGGCGAAGGACGCCGCTACGAGCGTCGGCATGGGACTTGGCTCTCTCGCCTTCGACTTCCTGTGGAAGATCCCGATCGTCGCCCTGTACACGGCGATCTACGAACTGACGCCCCTGAGCGTGCCCGTCCTGTGGTGGACCGTCCCGCTGATGCTGCTCGGGCAGGACTTCTTCTACTACTGGTCGCACCGCGGGCATCACGTCATCCGCATCCTCTGGGCCTGCCACGTCGTGCACCACTCCAGCCGGAAGTTCAACCTCACCACCGCCCTGCGCCAGCCCTGGACGACCTGGACCGTCTGGCCCTTCTACGTCCCGCTCATCGCCCTCGGCGTGCATCCGGCGGCGCTCGCGTTCTGCTCGTCCGCGAACCTCGTGTACCAGTTCTGGATCCACACCGAGCGCATCGACAAGCTGCCCCGGGCCGTCGAGTTCGTCTTCAACACGCCCTCCCACCACCGCGTCCACCACGCCTCCCAAGGCGGCTATCTGGACCGCAACTTCGGGGGCATCCTCATCGTCTGGGACCGCCTCTTCGGGTCGTTCACCGAGGAGACCGAGCGGCCCGTCTACGGGCTCACCAAGAACATCTCCACGTACAACCCCCTGCGCGTCGCCACCCACGAGTACGCCGCCATCGCCAGGGACCTGAAGGCGGCGGGCAGTTGGCGCGAGCGGGCAGGGCGGGTCTTCCGCGGGCCCGGCTGGCAGCCCGCGCAGACGGCCGCTCCGAAGACGCCGGTCACGGAGCCCGTCGCGTGAACCCACGCCTCGCGCGCGTGCTCCTCGTCTCCTTCGGTGCGGCGGCCGCCGCGGACCTCGTCTCCCTGGCCGCGGACTTCGACCCCGGGCACACGCTTGCCAAGCCTCTCCTGATGCCCCTCCTCGCCGCCCATGCGGCCGCACGCGGCGGACCCCGGCTGCTCATCGCCGCGCTGCTCTTCGGCTGGGGCGGCGACACCCTGCTCCTCCTCGACGCCGAACCCGCCTTCCTCGCGGGGATGGCGTCCTTCGCGGCGGGTCACGTCTGTTACCTCGCGCTCTTCAAGAGCGCTCCACGCGCGCGTGGAGCATGGCTCGCCGGCGCGTACGGCATCGCCCTCGTCGCCACCGTCACCCTGCTGTGGCCCGGTCTGCCCGCCGAACTGCGCCTCCCCGTCGCCGGATACAGCCTGCTGCTGACCGCGATGGCGTACGGCGCGACCCGGCTGGGGCCCGTGGCGGGCGTCGGCGGCGCCCTCTTCATGCTCTCCGACACGCTCATCGCGACCGGGGTCGCCGACTGGCCGCAGCTCCCCAGGCCGGACTTCTGGATCATGCTCACGTACGTCGCCGCCCAGTTCCTGCTGGTCGATGGCGTGCTGGGCACCCTCGGCGCGCGTTCGGCGCCGAGGGCGGCGTACGGTGGGATGCGCTCAACCACCCCCTGAGCGCATCCCACCGTCGCCCCGCACGAGAAGGACCCTCGCCATGCGCGCCACCACCATCCACGCCCCGTACGACATGCGCGTGGAGGACGTTCCCGAGCCCGTGGTGCAGCTGCCCACCGACGCGGTCGTGCGGGTGCTGCGGTCCTGCATCTGCGGCAGCGACCTGTGGGCGTACCGCGGCGAGGCGGCGCGGCAGCCGGGGCAGCGGATCGGGCACGAGTTCCTCGGCATCGTCGAGGAGACCGGCTCCGAGGTGACCGGCGTCAGGCGCGGCGACCTGGTCGTGGCCCCCTTCATGTGGTCCGACGGAGTGTGCGACTACTGCCGCGAAGGGCTCACCACGTCCTGCGAGCACGGCGGCTTCTGGGGTGCCGTCGGGCACGACGGCGGGCAGGGCGAGGCCGTCCGCGTTCCCTACGCCGACGGCACCCTCGTACAACTGCCCAAGGACGCGGCCTCGGACGACCACCTGCTGTCGGCTCTGCTCACGCTGTCCGACGTGATGGGCACGGGGCACCACGCGGCGCTCGGCGCGGGGGTCCGGAAGGGCTCCACCGTCGCCGTCGTCGGGGACGGCGCCGTCGGGCTGTGCGCCGTGCTGGCCGCCAAGCGGCTCGGCGCCGAGCGGATCATCGCGCTCGGCCGCCACCAGGCGCGCACCGACATCGCGCGCCTCTTCGGAGCCACTGACATCGTCGCCGAGCGCGGCGACGCGGCCGTCGAGGCCGTCCGGGAGCTGACCCGGGGCCAGGGCGCGCACTGTGTCGTCGAGGCGGTCGGAACCGAGCAGTCCATGAAGACGGCCTTGAACATCGCCCGCGACGGCGGCGCCATCGGCTTCGTCGGGGTTCCGCACGGCAGTGGTACGGGGCTGGATCTGGGCGTGATGTTCGACCGGAACGTCGCCCTGCGCGGCGGGGTCGCGCCGGTGCGCGCGTACATCCCGGAGCTGCTGCCCGACATCCTCGACGGGACCATCGACCCGTCGCCCGTCTTCGACCGGACGGTCGGCATCGAGGACGTGCCCGAGGGCTACAAGGCGATGGACGAGCGCACGGCTCTCAAGGTGCTCGTCACCAACTGACGCCGTTCGTCGGGCAAGGTGCTGGTCACTGACTGACGCCGTCCTTCAGGCTCACCACCGGATCGGCACCGGCAGCGCTGTCAGCACGCCCGAGACCACGACGACCACGCCCAGTGCCAGCACCTCCGCGCGCGCGGGGGAGCAGGCGCTGAGCGGGTCCGTGGCCCGGCGCAGCCGCAGGCGTGCCCACAGGGCCAGGACGGCCACGGCGACCACCAGGAGCAACTTGGCGAGCAGCGTGCGCCCGTACGCCGTCGTCGTCAGCTGGTCCAGGACCGTCCCCGGCGGCATCCGGCGCAGCGCGCTCCAGGTGCCCGTCGCGGTGAGCGCCGCGAACAGGACGGCCGCCACGCGCGCGTAGAGGCCGAGCAGCGCGACCCCCGTCTCCGTAGGACCCGATTTTCGCAACTCCCGCAGCATCCGCAGGACGTACAGCAGACCGCCCACCCACAGCGACGCGCAGATCAGGTGTACGAGCGTCAGGCCGGAGCCGACCAGCGGGCTGTCCTCCGTCGGGGGGTGGGCGCGCAGCGCCTCCGCGACGGCCACCGCGGCCAGCGGCCACACCTGGAGGGCGGGGCGGCGGTAGAAGGCGCAGAGGCCGGCCACTCCGAAGGCGTTGACCTCCAGGAGCGCGAGCTTGCCCTCCCGGGTCTGGTAGAGCCCGCCGACGTCCATGTCGGAGAGGTGATGGGGCAGCAGATTCCCGGTGGCCACTACCGAGGCCAGCCCGAGCGCGGCCACGAAACCGGCGGCCGCGGCGAACGGCGCCCAGCTGCGCGGCGCATCACCCAGGGGCGCACCCACGCGGCGGGCCAGCCGGGCCGCGAACAGCTCGCCCACGGGGACGCACAGCGCCGCGAACAGCACCGCGCGCAGCAGGGCGATGCCGCCGGCGCCGGGGGGCGCGGCCTCTCCGGTGCCGTCCAGCGCGGCGCGCGGGCCGAGCAGCGGGATCAGGGCCGCCACCGCCACCAGGGCGAGCACGGCGACGGCCCGGCCGGTGGCATGGCGCCGGGCCGGCTCGGGTCCGTCGGCCACCTCGGCGGTCGGTCTTGTCAACGTCACCTCAAGATCTTCACCAGTCGTCACAGATCCGGGCAAGTGCAGTGAAACAACTGGCGGAACGGCATTCCGCCCATGGGTACGTCTCCGTCGGCCGGGCGACTCAGGCCCAGATCCGGGATCAGGCCCAGGCCCGGGCCCGGGATCAGGCCCAGCGGGCCGAGTCCGCCCCCAGAGGAACCGGCGGCCGTGCCCAGTCGTCCGGTCCGCCCGCGAAGGACACCGGCGGCCGGGCGTACCGCAGCCTCCCCAGCCCGCTGTCCCTCTCGGTGAGCCAGGCGTCCGCCTCGTACGGGGCATCCGCGGCCCCCTCACCCGAGTCGTCGAGCCCGCCCACCAGCCACGCCGCCGTCTGCGCAAGGGCCAGCCGTACGAGCCGGGTCCCGCCCTGCTCCGACTGCTCGGTGAGCGAACGCAGCACCGCGGCGGCCAGCAGATACCCCGTGCCGTGGTCGAGGGCCTGCGCGGGCAGTGCACCGGGCCGCTCCACCGATCCCTCCGTCTCCGCGATCCCGGTCGCGACCTGCACCAGACTGTCGAAGCCGCGCCGCTCCGCCCATGGCCCGTACCCGCCCCACGCCGACAGCTGCGCCACCACCAGGCCGGGGTGCCGCTCGGCCAGCGCCTCCGGCGTGAGCCCGAACCGGTCCAGGGCGCCGGGCCGGTAGCCGGTGACGACGACGTCGGCCCCGGCGAGCAGCGCCTCGAAGGACTCCCGGTCGCCGGCGTGGCCGAGATCGAGGGAGGCGGACCGCTTGCCGAAGCCCGTGTCGGCGTGCTGGTCGGGGAGTTCGGGCAGCCGCGGCGAGTCCACGCGCAGGACGTCGGCGCCGAGCAGGGCGAGCGTACGGGTCGCGACCGGGCCCGCGATGACCCGTGTGAGGTCCAGGACGCGTACGCCCGCCGCGGGCAGCAGCGGGTCACCGGCGAGCGGCGCGAGCGCGCGTACCGGCGCGTCGCCGACCCGCTCCCGGCTCAGCAGCGGCCTGCGCGCCACCGCCGCGCCCTGCTCGTGCGCCGCCCACTCCTTCGCCGTACGCAGGGCGACGGCGAGGCCCCCGGCCGCGCACACCGTGTCCTCCACCTCCACGGCGGACCGCTCGGCGAGGCGACCGGCGACGGTGTCCACCGACGCGTCCCCGGGCAGCCCGAGCGCGCTCAGCAACCGCGCCCGGTGATGCGGATAGTTCGCGTGCGTCCGCACCCAGCCGTCCGCGGCGCGCCAGAACCGGGACAGCGGCGCGAAGTTCACCGGCGCCCGCCCGTCGACCAGCAGATGGCGTTCACTCACGAACGCCGTGGCGACGGCACCGTCGTCGACCCGCACCTCGGGCACGTCCGGCAGCCCGGCCCGCCGCGCGCCCAGCTCGGCGCCCGCCAGCGCGCAGGCCCCGACACAGGCCCGCGCCAACTCCCGTACGGGCAGCCGCGCTTCCAGTACCCCACCCCGTACGACGTTCGATATCCGCGAGACCAGGGCGGCATCGCCACCCAGCGCCGACCAGACGAACTCGGTGTCCTCAGCAGTCATAGAGGCACTATGCCGGGTGTACTGAATCAACATGTCGACCCGGGGTGACAGGGGAAGCATGCCGGGGCGGAATTCCGTGAGTGGGGAACAGGCCGTTCCGGCCCGCTGTCCAGCCTCCTCCCTGTTCCGGATGTTCCGGAACCCGACCGGTACATCGGCAGGGGCGACCCGCGGGCGGATCGGGAAGCAGGGGAACACCAACCGGAACCGGCAGCAGACAGCAGGGCATCTCGGGCTTGTGGACGAGGACCGGGCGCCGGGCATGGCTCCGGATGTCGGCGCACCGCCGTGAACAGCCGTCCGGCGCAGAAGTCGCGCCGGAGAGCCCATCCTTCGCCGCGCGATCATTTGTCTTGAACTGTGAAAGTTTTGCGATCAATTGGTGACTACTCTCCACTGATATTGATCAAGTCCCGTACAGCGGGGCCGATTTCAGGGGGTGGAGAGTGGCTGGGAGAAACCCAGGACTCGTAGGAAGATCGGTCATGGCGTTCGCGCTCGTGGCCGGATTGTCGGCCTTCGCCGGCAGCGCGCATGCGGGTACGACCGAGTGCAAGCTTCCCGAGACGGGGGAACTGGGCGTCGAGCAACTGCCCACCGGATCGTCCGTGATCACGTGCGGCGCGGTCGGACGGGTCGTCGTCCACGACGGTGCCGGTGTGACCGTGCCCGAGCCGGGCATGGCCGTGAGCGTCGACATGCTCACCGTGGACGGCGAGTCACACGGATTCACGCTGGAGGTCGCGGCGGACGGCAAGATCTCCTACCTCCTCGAGGGAGCCACCGCGGACTCCTCCACCGCCGGCCACGACGTGCCCGAGCCGACGACACCCGACCCGGCGTCCGACGTCCCGGCGGAGGCGGACACGGTCACCGACTCCGCGGACTCCTCCACCGAGGCCGAGGTGGCCGACGTGGACGCCGCCGCCTCGCCGTCGGCATGCAGCGACGGTGCGTACAAGACGGACGACCGCAAGGAGTACGGCACCTACAACTGGTACATCGGCGACGGCGGTCTGCCCGCCGGGCTGTCCAAGAACGACGCCATATACGTGTTCATGGACGCCCTCGACAACATCACCGACAGCTACAACAACTGCGGCTACAGCGACTCGGTCGGCGCCAAGGAGAACTACCTGGCCACCACCAGCCGGGAGGCGAGCGTCAACAAGAGCAGCCAGTGCACCGGCCAGGACGGCCTCAGCGTGTGGGACGCCGGCGACATCAAGGACACCGCCGTCGCCACGACCTGTTCGTACACTTGGTCGATGCCGGGGGTGAAGAACGATCTGCGTGAGGCCGACGTCCGTTTCAACACGTACGACAAGGACTTCACGAACAAGCCGACCAGCACTTGCGCGAACAGGTACTTCGACGTCCGCTCCGTCGGTACGCACGAGGCCGGACACATCTTCGGACTCGGTCATGTCGGGGCGGGGCACGAGAACCTCACCATGTACACGGATTCGTTCAGGTGCAAGACGATCGCCAGGACCCTCGGCAAGGGCGAGATCCTGGCGCTGCGCAGTATCTACTAGGCAGCCCCCATGGAGGCGTCGATGAGATGGTCCGGGCGATCCGCGGTTCTGCCAATGATGTTGACGGCGTTGGCCGTGGCGGCTGCGGCGTGCACGACGAGCAGCAGCAGTGACGGCGACGGGGCGGCGTCCTGCGCCTACCGGATCCTGTACCAGGACCGGACGTACGAGGACGTCGCGGACGTGACGTTCAAGGCCGGCGGAAAGCTGGGCACCGCCACCCACCCGGCCTGCGACGACACCGGCGGTCAGGACGAGACCCTGCCGGCGGACACGATGACGGCCTACGAAGTGGACGGCATCCCACCCGAGATGGCCATCGCGGTCGGCGACACGCCTGCGGACGCGCGGCTCGTCGCCGTCTACTCGAACAAGGAACTGCCGCCCGAGGTGCAGAAACTGGTCGACGGATCCTGACACCGGTGCGGGGCGTCACCGCCCCGCACCGGCCCGACCTGCTGTTTCCAGTCGTTCGCCCGGGGATCGTCCCCGGGGTTACTTGACCGCCTTCAGCGCGTTGATGATCCCGGCCCCGTAGAAGCCGTTCAGGCGCTTGCCGCCCACGCAGGTGGCGTCGACGACACCGTCGCCGTTCCCGTCGTACGGGTCGGTCGGGCAACCCGGGTTGTCCGCCTGGGCCTTGAGAAGCGCCTGGAGCTGGGCCGGGGTCGCCTTGGGGTACTTGGACTTCAGCAGCGCGGCCACGGCCGCGGCGTGCGGCGACGCCATCGACGTGCCCTGCAGGAAGCCGTACTGGTTGTTCGGCATCGTGGAGAGGATGCGGCCGTTCTGCGACGGCGTGTCCGGGATCTGGTAGCGGTCGCCGCCCGGCGCCGCGACGTCGATGACACCGTAGCCGTAGGTGGAGAAGTACGACTTGGTGCTGTTGACGCCGGTCGAACTCACCGTGACGACACCCGGCAGCTGGGTCGGGATGTCGAAGCACTCGTGCGGGTCTATCGTGCGCGGCACCGGAGTCGAGTCGTCGGGGCTGGACTCGTCGAGGATGGCGTCCGAGTCGAGGTCGTGGTTGGAGTTGCCCGCTGCGGCGACACTGAGGGTGCCCTTCTTCTGGGCGTACAGCTGGGCCCGGTTCACCGCGTCGACGATCGCCCGCTGGTCGGGGTCGTCCAGGCAGTTGTAGAGCCACGGGTCCACGTAGTAGCTGTTGTTGGTGATCTCGACGCCGTGGTCGGCGGCGAACACGAAGGCGCAGACGACGCTCTCCGGGAAGAAGAGCTGACCGGCGTCCGGCTCGGCCACCGTGATGCCCGCGACCTTCACACCCGGCGCGACGCCCGCCACACCGATGTCGTTGCGGGCCGCGGCGATCTCACCCGCGACATGCGTGCCGTGGTAGTGGTCGGCGTCCACGGGGCGCCAGGCGCCGTACGTCGTGTCCGGCTTGCCGCCCACGCAGTTCGCGGACTGCGAGGCGGAGAAGTTCGGGGCGAGATCCGGGTGGGTGTCGTCGACGCCGGTGTCGATCACGGCGACCGTCACGTTCCTGCTGCCCGGGTTGATCTTCGCGGCCTTGTCGGCGCCGATCGCACGCAGGTCCCACTGGTCGGCCTCGAGGGGCTCCGCGCCCGCCGCGGCGCTCTGCGACAGCTCGGCGGCGTCCGCGGCCGACAGCATCTGCGCCGCGCCTTCCTCCGTGGTCCCCGCGGCGGTCAGCGGCGCCGTCCGCGTCGCACCCGCCGTCTGCACTCCGCGGGCCGCGCGGATCTGCTCGCCGAAGACCGGGTTGGCCGAATGGACGACGATCACACCGATCTTCTCGTACGCGATGACGACGGTGCCGCCGGCCTTGGCGATGGCCTTCTTCACCGACTCGACCGTGCGGTGGTCGGCCTTGGTGTTCACCACGTACGACAGGACCGGGCCGTCCGCGCTCGTCGCGGCGGTCGCCGTGAGCGGGGCGGCCGTGGCGGCACCCGGCAGGAAACCGAGCGAGGCGGTGAGCGACAGGACGACCGGCACCGCGAGGGCGAGGCGGCGTCTGGAACGCAGATGAGCCATGGGATCTCCACATCATCCGGAAAACGAGCGGCCCGAACACGGGTGGTGCCCGGGCAGGTACATGACGGAGTGGTGCAGGCCCGAAGTTATCCCCCGCCCGACCTGGCCAGCAATGACTTCCGGCGACGACTTCCGAAAGAAGTGATCCGAGTTGAACCGGTCCATGCGTGGCGCCGTGACGTTGAGCAGGGAGCACGAGCACGATCGTGCCCCCTGTTGGATCACGCCCGTGGACACCTGACATCGCCGTCCGGCCCACGTGGTCCGCGTAAACGTGAGGTCAGAAACAGCCATGTCCGTGCCCAGTCCGTCCCCGTCCGCGAGTTCCGACTCGCCCCCGTCCACCGTCGTCACCGCACCCGCAACGCGAGGAGACTCCGTGGCTACCGACGCACCGCCCCCCTCGAAGACAGAACCCCACGCCCCCTCCACCCAGGAGTTCATCGAGGTGCAGGAGAGCGCCGAGTTCGGTGAACTGCGCCGCTCCCACCGCTCCTTCGCCTTCCCGCTGACCATCGGCTTCATCGCCTGGTACCTGCTGTACGTCCTGCTCTCGAACTACGCGGGCGACTTCATGGGCACCAAGCTCTTCGGCAACATCAATGTCGCCCTGGTGCTCGGTCTCGCCCAGTTCCTCACCACGTTCCTCATCGCCTGGTGGTACTCGCGGCACGCCGCCGCGAACCTCGACCCCAAGGGCGAAGCCATCAAGTCCCGGATGGAGGGCGGCGAATGAGCCCCCAGTTCGTTCTCGCGGCCGGTGAAGCCAGCGAGCACCGGCCGCTGATCATCTCCCTGTTCGCGGTGTTCGTCGTGGCGACTCTCGTCATCACCGTCTGGGCGGGCCGCCAGACCAAGGACGCGGCCGACTTCTACGCCGGCGGGCGCCAGTTCAGCGCCTTCCAGAACGGGCTCGCCGTCTCCGGCGACTACATGTCCGCCGCGTCCTTCCTCGGCATCGCCGGCGCGATCGCCCTCTTCGGGTACGACGGCTTCCTCTACTCCATCGGCTTCCTCGTCGCCTGGCTGGTGGCGCTGCTCCTGGTCGCCGAACCGCTGCGGAACTCCGGCAAGTACACGATGGGCGACGTGCTCGCGTACCGGATGCGCCAGCGCCCGGTCCGTACGGCGGCAGGCACCTCCACGATCGTCGTCTCGATCTTCTATCTGCTGGCCCAGATGGCGGGCGCCGGCGTCCTGGTCTCGCTGCTGCTCGGCATCACCAGCGACGCGGGCAAGGTCGGCATCGTCGCGCTCGTCGGCCTGCTGATGATCGTGTACGTGACGATCGGCGGCATGAAGGGCACCACCTGGGTCCAGATGGTCAAGGCCGTCCTGCTCATCAGCGGCACCCTGCTCATCACCTTCCTCGTGCTGCTCAAGTTCAACTTCAACATCTCCGACCTGCTCGGCTCGGCGGCCACCAACAGCGGCAAGGGCTCGGCGTTCCTGGAGCCCGGCCTGAAGTACGGCCTCACGACCACCTCGAAGATCGACTTCATCTCGCTGGGCATCGCACTGGTCCTCGGCACCGCCGGTCTGCCGCACATCCTGATCCGCTTCTACACGGTGCCGAACGCCAAGGCCGCGCGGAAGTCCGTGAACTGGGCGATCGGCATCATCGGCGGCTTCTACCTGATGACCATCGCGCTCGGCTTCGGCGCGGCGGCCCTCATCTCGCAGGACGAGATCATCGCCTCCAACAAGGCGGGCAACACGGCGGCCCCGCTGCTCGCGCTGCACCTCGGCGGAGTCGACTCGGCCTGGGGCGCGATCCTGCTGGCCACCATCTCGGCGGTCGCCTTCGCCACCATCCTCGCGGTCGTCGCGGGTCTGACCCTGGCCTCGTCCTCCTCGTTCGCGCACGACATCTACGCGAACGTCATCAAGAAGGGCACGGCCACCGAGAAGGAAGAGGTCAGGGCCGCCCGCTACGCCACGGTCGCCATCGGTGTCGTCTCCATCGGCCTCGGCGCCCTCGCCCGCGACCTGAACGTCGCCGGTCTGGTCGCGCTCGCGTTCGCGGTCGCCGCCTCCGCCAACCTACCGACGATCCTCTACAGCCTCTTCTGGAAGAAGTTCACGACGCAGGGCGCCCTCTGGTCGATCTACGGCGGTCTCACCACGGCCGTCGGCCTGGTGCTGTTCTCGCCGGTGGTCTCGGGCAAGGCCACGTCGATGTTCCCGGACGTCGACTTCCACTGGTTCCCGCTGGAGAACCCGGGCATCATTTCGATCCCGGTCGGCTTCCTGCTGGGCTGGCTCGGCACCATCCTCTCGAAGGAGGAGCCGGACACCGGCAAGTACGCCGAGCTGGAGGTTCGCTCCCTCACCGGTACCGGAGCGCACTGAGTATTTCTTCGGTGACGGCCGCGTCGTAGATCTCTACGACGCGGCCGCGCCGTGTCTCGTGGGATCGGGCCCCTCTCGATGTCAGTCCTGTCACGTAGGCTCGCTGGTGTCTGACAAAAATGAACCGCATCGAGGGGAGGGGGCCCACGTGCTCATCGACACCTACGGCCGAGTGGCCACCGACCTGCGCGTCTCGCTGACCGACAAGTGCAACCTGCGTTGCACGTACTGCATGCCCGAGGAGGGCCTGCAGTGGCTGACCAAGTCCGAGGTGCTCACGGACGACGAGATCGTCCGCCTCATCGGCATAGCGGTCACCGGCCTCGGCATCACGGAGGTCCGCTTCACTGGCGGCGAGCCCCTGCTGCGCCCCGGCCTCGTCGGCATCGTCGAGCGGGTCGCCGCCCTGGAACCCCGCCCCCAGATGTCCCTGACCACCAACGGCATCGGCCTCAAGCGCACGGCCGCGGCCCTGAAGGCGGCGGGCCTGGACCGGGTGAACGTCTCGCTGGACACCCTGCGCCCCGACGCCTTCAAGACCCTCACCCGCCGTGACCGCCACAAGGACGTCATCGACGGCCTCGAAGCCGCCCGCGACGCCGGCCTGACCCCGGTCAAGGTCAACACGGTCCTGATGCCGGGCCTCAATGAGAACGAGGCCCCGGACCTGCTGGCCTGGGCCGTCGAGCACGACTACGAACTGCGGTTCATCGAGCAGATGCCCCTGGACGCCCAGCACGGCTGGAAGCGCGAGGGCATGGTCACCGCCGGTGACATCCTCACCTCGCTGCGCACCCGCTTCGAGCTCACCGAGGAAGGTAGCGCCGAACGTGGCTCCGCCCCCGCCGAGCGCTGGCTCGTCGACGGCGGCCCGCATCGCGTCGGCGTGATCGCCTCGGTCACCCGCCCGTTCTGCTCGGCCTGCGACCGTACGCGCCTCACGGCCGACGGCCAGGTCCGCACCTGCCTGTTCGCCAGGGAGGAGACCGACCTGCGTGCCGCCCTGCGCTCGGACGCTCCCGACGAGGAGATCGCCCGCATATGGCGGCTCGCGATGTGGGGCAAGAAGGCGGGCTCCGGCCTGGACGATCCGTCGTTCCTCCAGCCGGAGCGGCCGATGTCGGCGATCGGCGGCTAGCGGACTTCGTCCGACTCCCACTCCGCCAAGGGCACCACGTCCTTCAGGAAGCCGCGTACACCAAGGAACTTGGAGAGGTGCTCGCGGTGGTCCTCGCACGCGAGCCACGTCTTGCGGCGCTCCGGAGTGTGCAGCTTCGGGTTGTTCCACGCGAGCACCCACTCCGCATCGGCGCGGCAGGCCTTGGCCGAGCACTGGGGAGTGGAGGGGGAGTCATCGGGGAAGAACGGGAAGGTCACGCCTCCACCCTAGACGGCGCCGGAACGGCACCGGAAACAGCTCCCAAAAAGGCGACGCCGAGCAGCCACGGGGGGAGCTGCCCGGCGTCGGTCCGTCGCTCCGACGGGGGATGCGGAGCGCGTACGAAGTATGTCATGGGGGACCCGGTGCCTGGCACCGGAACAACATGATTGATCTGAGCTTTTCTTGAGCTTGGCGCCCGCTTGGATTCCGTTTTCGGCGGATCCTCCATGGTCGGCCCGGGGGTGGCGAAGGGCCGGGACGGGGTCAGCTCGGGTCGTGCGGTTCGGCCCGCAGCCGCGCCCCGGGGTCGGCCGCGACGTCCTCCGGCACGGGGTCCGCGAAACCCTCCTGCCTCGGCGGCGCGATCATCGGACGGGTGGGGGCGGCGACGAAAGTAGAGGGCAGCGACGGCACGTTCTCGCGGCCCGCGTTGGCGATCACCACGGAGATGTACGGCAGGAGTACGCCCAGTACGAGGGCGACAAAAGCGACATGGCGCTCGACGTTCCAGAGAGTGGCGGCGAGGATCACGGCGACCGTGCGGACGGACATCGAGATGACATAGCGGCGCTGCCTGCCCCGTACGTCCTCGTCGAGCCCCTGCCTGGCCCCGGTGATCCGGAAGACCTGGCCGTTGCTCCGCTTCCGCAGCACTTTCCACCACCCGCCTGTGTCGGACTCTCCCCGGCCCGTGCCCGGTCCGAACGCGGTCAGGGAAGCAGGCCCGAACACGCTCCACGTTACGCCGTGGCTGCGTCGTCTTCGAGACCGGGGCCGGTTCCCACGGGCCGGACTTCCTGCGTCGTACCGCGTATGGCTCCGCCCGACATGCGCCGTATGGAGGACAGACCGAGACTGAGCGTACTGCTCACGTAGAGCCGTACTAGGAGGCAGACATGGGCTGGTTGTGGGCGATCATCGTCGGGTTTGTGCTGGGCCTGCTGGCCAAGGCCATTCTTCCGGGCAAGCAGCACAGCCCTCTCTGGCTGACCACTGTCTTCGGCATCATCGGCGCCATCGTCGGCAACGCGATCGCCCGGGGCATCGGGATCGACGAGACGCGCGGCATCGACTGGGGCCGGCACGGGCTGCAGCTGGCGGCCGCGGTCGTCATCGTCTTCCTGGGAGACATGGCCTACATGGCAGTACGGGGCAACAAGCAGAAAGCCTGAGCCTGCGTACGTACGGCGAAGGGGCGGACCCGTCACGGGCCCGCCCCTTCGCCGTACGTACGCAGGACCTCAGCCCCCCGTGACCTCCACCGCCGCCAGGTTCTTCTTGCCCCGGCGCAGCACCAGCCAGCGCCCGTGCAGCAGGTCCTCCTTGGCGGGGACCGCGTCCTCGGCGGGGACCTTCGCGTTGTTCACGTACGCGCCGCCCTCCTTGACCGTGCGGCGCGCGGCCGACTTGCTGGCCACCAGGCCGACCTCCGCGAAGAGGTCCACCACGGGAGCGAGCTCGGCGACCTGGACGTGCGGCACCTCGGAGAGGGCCGCGGCCAGTGTCCTCTCGTCGAGCTCGGCCAGCTCGCCCTGACCGAAGAGGGCCTTGGACGCGGCGGTCACGGCGGCCGTCTGGTCGGCGCCGTGCACCAGAGTCGTCAGCTCCTCGGCGAGCGCGCGCTGTGCGGCGCGGGCCTGGGGGCGCTCCTCGGTCTGCTTCTCCAGCTCCTCGATCTCCTCGTGGGACCTGAAGCTGAAGATGCGCAGGAACTTGGAGACATCCCGGTCGTCCGCGTTCAGCCAGAACTGGTAGAACGCGTACGGCGTGGTCATCTCGGCGTCCAGCCAGATCGTGCCGGACTCCGTCTTGCCGAACTTGGTGCCGTCCGCCTTGGTGATCAGCGGGGTGCCCAGCGCGTGCACCACGGCCTCCGGATCGACCCGGTGGATCAGGTCGGTGCCCGAGGTGAGGTTGCCCCACTGGTCGCTGCCGCCGGTCTGCAGCGTGCAGCCGTGCCTCCGGAACAGCTCCAGGAAGTCCATCCCCTGCAGGATCTGGTAGCTGAACTCCGTGTAGTTGATGCCCGCGTCGGAGTTGAGCCGCCGGGAGACGGCCTCCTTCGCGATCATCTTGTTGACCCGGAAGTGCTTGCCGATGTCCCGGAGGAACTCGATGGCCGACAGGCCCTGGGTCCAGTCCAGGTTGTTGACCATCACCGCGGCGTTCGGACCCTCGAAGTCCAGCAGCGGTGCGATCTGCGCGCGCAGCCGCCCCACCCACTCGGCGACGACCTCGGGGGAGTTCAGCGTGCGCTCGGAGTTCGGCTTCGGGTCGCCGATCAGGCCGGTGGCGCCGCCGACCAGGCCCAGCGGGCGGTTGCCTGCCTGCTGGATCCGGCGCATCGTGAGGATCTGCACGAGGTTGCCGAGATGCAGGCTGGGCGCGGTCGGGTCGAAGCCGCAATAGAACGTGACGGGACCGTCCGCGAACGCCTTGCGCAATGCGTCCTCGTCAGTGGAGAGGGCGATCAGCCCCCGCCACTGCAGTTCGTCGACGATGTCCGTCACGGTTCTCTTATCTCCTTGGAAGGTCCGGTCGAGCTCGTACGAGGTTATACGCCCTGACTGACAGAGCTCATATTGAAGTCCGGGATGCGGAGCGCGGGCATCGCAGCTCGAGTGAACCAATCGCTCCACTCGCGCGGCAAAGTCTTTTCGGTCCGCCCCGCCTCCGTCGCCCGCCCCAGCAGGTCCACCGGCGACTCGTTGAACCGGAAGTTGTTGACCTCACCGACGACCTGGCCGTTCTCGACCAGATAGACGCCGTCCCGGGTCAGCCCGGTCAGCAGCAGGGTCGCCGGGTCGACCTCGCGGATGTACCAGAGGCAGGTCAGCAGCAGACCGCGCTCGGTGGCGGCGACCATCTCCTCCAGGGAGCGGTCGTCGCCGCCGTCCAGGATCAGGTTGCCGATCGACGGCGCCACCGGGAGCTTGGTCAGCCCCGCGCTGTGCCGGGTGGTCGAGAGATGGGCCAGCGTGCCCTCGCGGATCCAGTCCGTCGCGGAGAGCGGCAGTCCGTTGTCGAACACGGACGCGTCGTCGCCGGAGGAGTGCGCGAGGACGAAGGGGGCGCATTCCAGGCCGGGTTCGTTCGGGTCGCTGCGCAGCGTGAGCGGCAGCTCGGTGAGCTTCTCGCCGACGCGGGTGCCGCCGCCGGGCTTGCTGAACACCGTCCGGCCCTCGGCCGCGTCCCGGGCCGCCGCCGACCACAGCTGGTAGATCAGCAGGTCCGCGACGGCGGTCGGCGGCAGCAGCGTCTCGTAGCGCCCCGCCGGCAGGTCGACGCGCCGCTCCGCCCAGCCGAGCCGTACGGCCAGCTCGGCGTCCAGCGCTGCCGGATCGACGTCCTTGAAGTCCCTGGTCGACCGTCCCGCCCAGGCCGAACGCGTACGGTCCGGCGACTTGGCGTTGAGCTCCAGCGTCCCCTTGGGCTGGTCGTGCCGCAGACGCAGCCCCGTCGACGTACCGAGGTAGCTGGTCACGAGCTCGTGGTTGGCGAACCCGTACAGCTCGCGGCCACCCGCCCGCGCGCGGGCGAACGATTCACCCAGCGCCGGCGCGAAGTCCGCGAACACGGCGGACGAGGTCTCACCGGGCGCGTCCGTGAAGTCGGGGGACTCCGCCACGCCCGAGACGAGCGGCTGGGCGTCCTCGGCCGGACCGGCGCCGCGCGCCGCCGCCTCCGCGGCCCGCACCAGGGGCTCCAGCTCATCGGCGGTCACGGCCGAGCGTGAGACGACGCCGGACGCCGTGCCCTCGCGGCCGTCGACGGTGGCGATGACGGTGAGCGTGCGCCCGCGCGTGACCCCGTTCGTGGTCAGCGCGTTGCCCGCCCAGCGCAGGTTCGCGGTCGACTCCTCGTCGGCGATCACCACGCAGCCGTCGGCGCGGGAGAGTTCGAGGGCGCGCTCGACAACCTCGTGCGGCTTGTTCGTACGAGACGTCGTGCTCATCGACCGGCCTCCTGCGTGGTGTTCAGAATGTTGACGCCCTTGAAGAGGGCCGACGGGCAGCCGTGCGAGACCGCCGCGACCTGACCCGGCTGGGCCTTGCCGCAGTTGAAGGCGCCGCCCAGGACGTACGTCTGCGGGCCGCCCACTGCGGCCATCGAGCCCCAGAAGTCGGTGGTCGTCGCCTGGTACGCGACATCGCGCAGCTGGCCGGTGATCCGGCCGTTCTCGATCCTGAAGAACCGCTGCCCGGTGAACTGGAAGTTGTAGCGCTGCATGTCGATGCTCCAGGACCGGTCACCGACGACGTACACGCCCCGGTCCACACTCCCGATCAGATCCTCGGTCGAGAGCCCCGCGGGATCCGGCTGGAGCGACACGTTCGCCATGCGCTGCACGGGCACATGGCCGGGGGAGTCGGCGTACGCGCACCCGTTGGAGCGGTC
This sequence comes from Streptomyces sp. NBC_00554, assembly GCF_041431135.1. Lineage (NCBI taxonomy): Bacteria > Bacillati > Actinomycetota > Actinomycetes > Kitasatosporales > Streptomycetaceae > Streptomyces > Streptomyces sp. NBC_00554. The sequence continues at coordinate 7,947,135 of NZ_CP107799.1, forward strand.
GAACCCGGTGAGCTTCGCGATGCGCCGGTCGAGCTGATAGCCGACGAGGGTCCCGTCCTTCACCAGATCCCAGGACTGGCCCGCCACCCCCTCGTCGTCGTACCCGATGGTCGCGAGCCCGTGCTCGGCGGTCCGGTCACCGGTGACGTTCATCAGCTCGGAGCCGTACCGCAGCTTGCCCAGCTGGTCGAAGGTGGCGAAGGAGGTCCCGGCGTACGCCGCTTCGTAGCCGAGCGCCCGGTCCAGCTCGGTGGCGTGCCCGATGGACTCGTGGATGGTCAGCCACAGGTTGGACGGGTCGACGACGAGGTCGTACAGCCCCGCCTCCACGCTCGGCGCGCGCATCTTCTCGGCGAGCAGCTCCGGGATCTGTTCCAGCTCGGACTCCCAGTCCCAGCCGGTGCCCGTCAGGTACTCCCAGCCACGCCCGACCGGCGGCGCGATGGTCCGCATCGAGTCGAACTCGCCGCTGGACTCGTCGACGGCGACGGCGTTCAGCTGCGGGTGCAGCCGTACGCGCTGCTGTGTGGTCACGGTCCCGGCGGTGTCGGCGTAGAACTTGTTCTCGTGCACGGTCAGCAGCGAGGCGTCGACATGGCTCACGCCGTCGGCCGCGAGCAGCCGCGCGCTCCACTCCGCGAGCAGTCCGGCCTTCTCCTCGGCCGGTACGGAGAAGGGGTCGATCTCGTACGAGGAGATCCACGTCTTCTCGGCGTGCACCGGCTCACCCGCCAGCTCGACCCGCTCGTCGGACCCGGCCGCCTTGATCACCTGGGCCGACAGCTTCGCCATCGCCACGGCCTGAGACGCGACCTTCGCGGCCGCGTCCATCGTCAGATCGACCCCGGACGCGAACCCCCAGGTCCCGCCGTGCACCACCCGCACCGCGTACCCGAGGTCCGTAGTGTCCGAGGACCCGGCGGGCTTGGCGTCCCGCAGCCGCCACGCCGCGCTGCGCACCCGCTCGAACCGGAAGTCGGCGTGATCGGCGCCCAGGGCACGGGCCCGCGCGAGCGCGGCATCGGCCAGGGCGCGCAGCGGTAGTGCCGTGAAGGCTTCGTCGATGGAATGAGGCACGGAGGTCTCCCTGCTGTCGTGGCCTGTCGGACCGATCATGTCGCGCGGGCGGGCCCGGAGGCCACGCCTTTCCGCTGCCGGCCGCGCCTTTCGGTCGGCCGACGCCTCTTTCGGTCCGCGGACCGAGCCTCTCGCCCTGCGGACTATCGATTTCGGTCTGCGAACCACGGCTTTCTGTAGGGATCCGACAGTGAGTCCCCTACGCCACTGTCGGTGCCCGATTCTTCGCGAGCCGGACAGGACCGATAGGTTTTCGAGTAAGGCGCCTGTCCTGCAGGGGTTCCAGACCGTTATCGAAAGGGTGATCCGTTGAGCCGCTCGGTTCTCGTCACCGGAGGCAACCGGGGCATCGGCCTCGCCATCGCCCGCGCGTTCGCCGAGGGCGGCGACAAGGTCGCGATCACATACCGCTCCGGTGAGCCGCCGACCGCGCTCACCGAATTGGGCTGCCTCGCCGTCAAGTGCGACATCACCGACACCGAGCAGGTGGAGCAGGCCTACAAGGAGATCGAGGCCGAGCACGGTCCGGTCGAGGTCCTGATCGCCAACGCCGGCGTCACCAAGGACCAGCTCCTGATGCGCATGTCCGAGGAGGACTTCACGTCCGTCCTCGACACCAACCTCACGGGCACCTTCCGCGTCGTGAAGCGCGCCAACCGCGGCATGCTGCGCGCCAAGAAGGGCCGTGTCGTCCTGATCTCGTCGGTCGTCGGTCTGATGGGCGGTCCCGGCCAGTCGAACTACGCCGCCTCCAAGGCCGCCCTGGTCGGGTTCGCGCGCTCGCTCGCCCGTGAACTGGGCTCGCGCAACATCACCTTCAACGTCGTCGCGCCCGGCTTCGTCGACACCGACATGACCAAGGCGCTCACCGACGACCAGCGTGAGGCCATCATGAAGCAGGTGCCGCTGGGCCGTTACGCGCAGCCCGAGGAAGTGGCCGCGACGGTGCGGTTCCTGGCCTCGGACGACGCCTCGTACATCACTGGAGCCGTCATTCCCGTAGACGGCGGATTGGGCATGGGTCACTGATCACCATGAGCGGAATTCTCGAGGGCAAGCGCGTCCTGATCTCCGGTGTGCTGATGGAGTCCTCCATCGCCTTCCACACCGCCAAGCTGGCCCAGGAGCAGGGCGCCGAGATCATCCTGACCGCGTTCCCGCGGCCCACGCTGACCGAGCGCATCGCCAAGAAGCTTCCCAAGCCCACCAAGGTCATCGAGCTCGACGTCAGCAACGACGAGCACCTCGCCCGCCTGGCCGACCTGGTCGGCGAGGAGCTGGGCGGCCTCGACGGCGTCGTGCACTCCATCGGCTTCGCCCCGCAGGACGCTCTCGGCGGCAACTTCCTCAACACCCCGTTCGAGTCGGTCGCCACCGCCATGCACGTCTCCGCCTTCTCCCTGAAGTCGCTGACCATGGCCTGCCTGCCGCTGATGCAGAACGGCGGCTCCGTCGTCGGCCTCACCTTCGACGCGCAGTACGCCTGGCCGCAGTACGACTGGATGGGCCCGGCCAAGGCCGCCCTGGAGGCCACCAGCCGCTACATGGCGCGTGACCTGGGCAAGCAGAACATCCGCTGCAACCTGATCTCCGCGGGCCCCATCGGCTCCATGGCCGCCAAGTCCATCCCGGGCTTCGGCGAGCTGGCCGCCGTGTGGGACTCCCGTGCTCCCCTGGAGTGGGACCTCAAGGATCCGGAGCCGGCCGGAAAGGGCGTCGTCGCGCTGCTGAGCGACTGGTTCCCGAAGACCACCGGCGAGATCATCCACGTGGACGGCGGTCTGCACGCCATCGGTGCGTGATCTCTCGTAGTTCTCCTACGAGGCCGAATTTCTCGTACGAGGCCGACGCCCCGTTTCCCGCAGCGCGCGGGGAGCGGGGCGTCACCCGTTAGGCCTATTTGACGGGCATCCGGGACGACGCACCGCGCACGCTGGGAGGACGCACCGCCCCGCAGCCGTACGGCCGAGGAGGTCCCCTTGTGCGCCTTTCCCGCCATGTCGCCCCGCTGCTCGCCGCTGTCGCTCTCGTGACGGCTCTGCCGTCCGACGCCGTGCCGCACGCGCGCGTGGGAGTGGGATCCGAGAATCCGGCCGTGCCACAGCCGTTCGGCGCCGAGTGCCGCACCACGGTCACCGGCTCGCACGCCGTCGCGTACTGCCACAACCCCTACGTGGACACCGATCGCGTACGCCTGCACATCGAGTGCGACCGTTGGTGGGACATCGACAGCGACGGCGCCCCGGTCGGCGCGGGGCCCGCTGAGACCGTACGGCTGACCGGCCGGTGCTGGAAGGAGATCCGGTCGGCCTGGGTCAGCCACCAGAAGTGACGTCCGGGTCCTTCGGGTCGAGCCGTCCCGGGCGGCACAGGAACGGATAGCCCCCGGCCTCCGTGGCGGCCGTTTCCGCGTCGCCCGTGCGGATCGCGTCCACGAGCCTGGCGTGGTCCATGTACGTCTCCGGCGTCAGCTCCTCGCCGACGTCCTCGCGCAGCCAGTCGCGCAGCACCTCGCCCAGGTCCGCGTACATCGCCGACATGACGTCGTTGTGGGACGCGGCCACCACCGCCAGATGGAAGGTCGCGTCGGCGGTCACGAAAGCCTCCGCGTCGCCCGACTCCCAGGCCTCCTCACGGCGTACGAGCAGGCTGTCCAGTTGCTTGAGATCGCGCTCGGTGCGCCGCTCGGCGGCCAGCTTCGCTGCGCTCGACTCCAGCGTGGAGCGCAGCTCGGCGATGTGCCGCGGATCGGCGTCCGCGAAGCGGCGGTGCATCACGCCCGCCAGCTCGCTCGTCGCCACGACGTAGGTGCCGGACCCCTGACGGATGTCGAGCAGCCCGTTGTGCGCGAGCGCGCGGACGGCCTCGCGGACCGTGTTGCGGGCGACGCCCAGCTGTTCGACCAGCTCCGGCTCGGTGGGGATGCGGGAGCCCACCGGCCACTCGCCCGAGGTGATCTGGTTCCGCAGCTCGGCGATGACCTGCTCGGACAGCGCCGAACGGCGTGGGTGGCTCAGCGGCATGACGGTCCTTCGTGCGGGGCCGGAGGCTCCGGAGACTAGCGCAAGGGGATTGGACAACCAATCATCCCATGATTCTATGATGGGGAACATGGCAAGCGAGGAGACCCGGACGATGACGTCCACACCCATACGCAGCTCCGCAGGCACGGAGACGGAGAGCGAGAGCGAAACGCCCGCCACGCGCGCGTGGATGACGCGGCTGGTGGTCGTCGGCATCGTCCTCACGGCCGTCAACCTCCGCCCCGCGATCACGAGCCTCGGCGCCCTCCTGGAAGAGGTGCGCGACGGGCTCGGCATGAGCGGCAGCGTCGCCGGGCTGCTCACCTCCGTACCGCCGCTCTGCTTCGCGGTCTTCGGGGTCATGGCCCCGCGGCTCGCCCGCCGTTTCGGGCCCGGCGCCGTCGTCTGCGCGGGCATGGCCGCCATCGCGGCGGGCCTGGCGATCCGGCCGTACGCCGGGAACACGGCCGGCTTCCTGGCCGCCACCGCGCTCGCGCTCATGGGCATCGCCGTCAGCAACGTCCTGATGCCGGTGATCGTCAAGAGCTGGTTCCCGGAGCGGGTCGGCTCCATGACGGGCCTGTACTCGATGGCCCTCGCGCTCGGCACCTCGGCCGCGGCGGCGGTGACCGTGCCCATGACCGACGCCCTGGGCGGCAGTTGGCGGTCCGGGCTCGTGGTGTGGGCGGGGCTGGCGGCGGTGGCCGTACTGCCGTGGACGGTGCTCGCGCGCGTGCGGGGGGCGGGAGCCGAGAGCGGAGGCGCCGGTTCCGCCCCGCAGAGGCATTCCGCGGGGTCCTCCGTGGGCACCGGCTCCGTCCCGCACGAGCCCGACGCGCTGCGGATCACCCGGAGCCGTACCGCCTGGGCGCTCGCCGTGTTCTTCGGACTTCAGGCCACCGCGGCGTACATCACGATGGGCTGGATGGCGCAGATCTTCCGCGACGCGGGAGTCCCGGCGGGCACCGCGGGCCTGCTTCTCGCCGTCACAATGGTGATGGGCGTGCCGCTGGCCTTCGTCATCCCGCGCCTCGCCACACGCCTGCCCCACCAGGGGCCGATCGTTGTCGCGCTCGGCGTCTGCGGTCTCGCCGGATACGCGGGCCTCTACCTCGCGCCGGCGGGCGGCGCCTGGGCCTGGGCCCTGCTGCTCGGCGTCTCCAACTGCGCCTTCCCGCTGGCCCTCACGATGGTCGGCATGCGGGCCAGGACCGGCGCGGGCGTGGCCAAGCTCTCGGCCTTCGCGCAGAGCGCCGGCTATCTGCTCTCCATCCCGGGACCGCTCCTCGTGGGCGTGCTCTACCAGCACAGCGGCGGCTGGGGGCTGCCCCTCGCGCTCATGGCCGGGCTGATGATCCCGCAGATCGCGGTGGGCATCCTCGCGGGCCGCAACCGCACGGTGGAGGACGAGGCCGCGCGCCGATCCCGTGCATGAGGGTCTGATTCCGTCCGAGAGGTTGCGACCCAGAGGTTGCGACCCCACCCGTGAGGGTGGGGGCGAAGGGTGCGAGACTGGGCGTATGCCAGTGCTCGATCCGAACCCCCCGAACGGCCAGAAGAAGATGCTGCTCGTCTTCGGCGCGTTCCTTGCCATCACCGTGATCATCGGCATCATCGCGACGATCGCCTCACCCTGACCGCCGCGCCGTCACTGCGTCCGGTGAGGTCTTCGAGAGGCCCGCTCGGCGGCCATGGTGGTGCTAGCCCCACCATCCCCTAGGGGGTGAGTGTCAGGGTCAAGTGGGTGGATCACCGGATGGGTTGAGGGCTCCGGAGTCCGTAACTTCGAGTTGTGGCCGCGAGGACGCGGCCCACGGAGACTCGAAGACCCACGGAGGCGGCATGTCGGCCCCTACGCACATCCCGCCCCACCCGGCGACCAAGGGCCGCGTCGACATCCGGCTGCCCTGGTGGGCCCTCGCGCTGCCGACCCTCGCCTTCGTCACCCTGCTGCTCCTGATCCTCAATCCGGTGGACGCCCACGCGGCGGGCGGCGCCCCCGCGATCACCGACGTCTTCGAGCACGTCCAGCGGACGGTGCTGCACACGGCACCGTGATCCGCCAGGTGCCAGGCGCCAGGCACCGTGAGCCCTCCGCGCGACACACCGTGCTCCGCCGCCCAGCAGGCGCCGTAAGCGCCCCGCCCCGGCGTCCCCAACCGCCCCGCACCCCCGCCCCAGGAGCCCCCATGGCCCCTCCCGGGTGAGCGAGTCAACTCCCTGCGCCCCATGGCGTGTTTCATGCGAAGCTGGGACGTATGAGCGTCGCAGAACCCCGCAGGATTGTCCTCTTCCGGCATGCGAAAGCCGACTGGCCACAGGTGTCCGACCACGAGCGGCCGCTCGCCGACCGGGGCCGCACGGACGCAGCCATCGCCGGACGCAGGCTGGCCGACACCGGCATCCCCTTCGATCTGGCCCTCTGCTCCACCGCGGCCCGGACCCGCGAGACCTGGAAGCTCGCCGTCCATGAGCTCCCGCACCGGCCGAAAACGGTCTATGAGGAGCGGCTCTACGAGGCCTCGCCCGGCGAGCTGATCGCCGTGCTCAACGAAACCCCCGACGACGCGCAGGACGTGGTCCTGATCGGCCACAACCCAGGCGTGCAGGGCCTCGCCGACATCCTGGCCGGACAGGCCGAGGGCGAAGCCCGCACCCGGATGAACGGCCGCGGTTTCCCCGCCGCCGCATTCGCGGTGCTCTCCTTCGACGGCTCCTGGAAATCCCTGGAGCCCGGAGTGGCCACGCTGATCGACTACTGGGCGCCGAGCGAGTAACCCGACCTAGCCAAGAGACGGGGGCCCGGCACCACCACGGTGCCGGGCCCCCGTCGCGAGCAGCCTGAGCTCAGCAGCTCACCGGTTCAGTGGTCGTCCAGATGCATGTCCGCCGCCTCGACCTCTTCGCGCGTGACGCCCAGCAGATACAGCACGGTGTCCAGGAAGGGGAAATTCACGGCGGTGTGCGCGGCCTCGCGTACGACCGGCTTGGCGTTGAAGGCGACACCGAGACCGGCCGCGTTGAGCATGTCGAGGTCATTGGCGCCGTCGCCGATCGCCACCGTCTGGGCGAGCGGCACACCCGCCTCGGCGGCGAACCGGCGCAGGAGTCGCGCCTTGCCCGCGCGGTCCACGATCTCGCCCGTGACCCTGCCGGTCAGCTTCCCGTCGGCGATCTCCAGGGTGTTGGCCTGAGCGAAGTCCAGCCCGAGCCGCTCCTTGAGGTCATCGGTGACCTGAGTGAACCCGCCGGAGACGACGCCGACTTGGAAGCCGAGCCGCTTCAGAGTACGGATCAGCGTGCGCGCGCCCGGCGTCAGCCGTACCTCCTCGCGCACCTTCTTCACCACCGAGGCGTCCAGGCCCTTCAGGAGCGCCACGCGCGCGTGCAGCGACTGCTCGAAGTCCAGCTCACCGCGCATCGCGGCCGCCGTCACCTCGGCGACCTCCTTCTCGCACCCGGCGTGCGCGGCGAAGAGCTCGATCACCTCGTCCTGGATGAGCGTCGAGTCCACATCCATGACGACCAGGCGCTGCGCCCTGCGGTGCAGCCCGGCCGCGACCACCGCGACATCGACGCCGAGCCCCGCGGCCTCGGGGGCCAGCGCGGTGCGCAGCGTCGCGGTCTCCGTACCGGACACGGCGAACTCGACCGCCGTCACGGGGTACTTGGCGAGCCGGAAGATCCGGTCGATGTTGCCGCCGGTCTTCGTGATCCGCGCGGCGATCGCGGCCGTCGACTCCGCCGTGAGCGGATGCCCGAGCACGGTGACGAGCGAGCGCCCGAGCCCGCGCGGCCGGTTGTCGCCGTGGCCGGAGATGATCTCCGCCTGCATCTTTATCGACTCCGCCCAGCTGTGGACGGTCGCCCGCAGATCACCTTCGAGCCCGCCGGGCGGCTCGGTCACGAGCGCGCACAGCACCATCCGGCCACGGGTGACGACCTGCTCGATGTCGACCACGTCGACGGAGTAGGCGGCGAGGGTGTCGAAGAGGCCGGCGGTGATTCCCGGCCGGTCCTTGCCGAAGATCTTGACGAGAAGTGTGGGGACATCAGAGGTCTGCGATGCGCTCATGGTGGTATCCACCGTATCGGGCACCCTGTGCCTTCCGCCCCTGAGGTCCGCCCTGCGGACAGGAAACACTGGGTGTCCGATTCGTAGCGTGGGCATGTCCCGGCAGCGACGGCCACTCCGGACGGCAGCCGCTGCACTGACCGGTCGCGCCGGACGACGCTCAGTCCCGGCGCCGAGAACTCCCCGGTGGCGGCGGCCCCTCCTCGGGCGGGGGCGGCGGCGGAGGAGGCGTGCTCCGCGACCGCGGTCGCCGCTTCGACGGGGCGGGTGGCGGCGTATACGGCCCGATCACCGTCGGCGCGCCGTAGACGTCGGGCGGCCGCGCCCGCTCGGCCCGCCGGCCGTCCCCGGGTTCCCGCAACTCGTCCGGGATCCGCAGATACGGATTGGTGTCGGGGTTCGGTGCCCGGTGCGGCGTACTCGGGCTGTACGGTCCCGGCTGCCGGGGGAGTTCCGCGGCCCCCTGAGCGACCGGAGCCGTGACGTCACCCCGTGCCAGCGGCGCCGCCCGGTGCCCAGCGGCCCCGCTCGCGTACGCCAGCAGCGCCCCCGCCGCCCCCGCGCCCGCACCCCACAGGGCGCCGAGCAGCAGCGCCATGCCCAGCTGCCCGTGCAGCTCGATCCCCGCGCCGAACGCGTCGAAGCCGAGCACCGACAGCGAGGCGTCCACGGACACCTCCGTCAGCCACGCCAGCAGCGGCAGTGCCAGTGCCGTCACCACCCCGAGCCGAAGAGCGCAGCGCCCTGCGAAGCCGAGGGCACTCTGCCCCCGTACATCTGTGGCACCCGGCGCTCCCGCAACGGCGGCATCCCGCGCCCGTACAAATGGCGTACGCGCGGCGGCCAGTACGCCCGCGAACAACATCATCATCGCGGCCGCGACCCCCAACAGCCAGACCCGTCCGTCCAGTTCGGCGAGACGGCCCAGGGTGACGGGCTGGTCGGAGCTGATGCTGAGCAGTTCGTCGATGGGATCCGGCAGCAGCTTGGCGAGTTCGCCCGTGGCCTGGCCGTCCACCGGTACGAGGAGGCCGATCGGGATGCCGAGCCACACCCCGTTGGGTGCGCCGAGCAGGGCCGCGCCCGCGATCCGCTTGGGGTTGTCGTCGCTGATCGCCGCGTACCCCGCCGCCGCGAACCCGGCCAGGACCGCCACCAGCAACACCGTGACCAGCGCGGACGCGGCCGGCCTGACCACCCGGTGCACGGCCTCCCAGCCGCGCGGCAGAGGCGTACGCCGAGAGGCCAGCAGCGCGATCACCAGGATCCCGGCCGCCCAGGCCGCACCGCCGAGGAGTGTCGGCACGGTGTCGACGGTGAAGCCCACGGCCGCCTTCGCGTCCACGAGGCCGCCGATCTGGTCGGGCAGCAGCCCTCCGATGTCCCCGATGTCCCCGAGCCCGCCGGGAAGCTGGTCCGTGATGTCGCCGAGGCCCCCGCCGCCCGTCACCTCGTCGAGCCCGAGCCGGCTCCCGTCGATGGTGATGATGTCGTGCCCCGCCCAGGCGAGCCCGCCCAGCATCGCCACGAAGAGGACGACCACCGAGCCCGCGCGCGCGAGGAGTTCGGACGGCGCGATCACAACTCCCGCTCCGCGCAGGGAACGTAAGAAGAACCACGACAGCAGGAGCGCGCCCACGAGGCCCACACCCAGTGGCGTGATCTGTATGGCCGTGGTCGCCTCCGCCCCTTTCAGGCCGAAGGCCGACACATCGCCGGACGGCGTGACCGAACCACCCGCCCCAAGCGCCACAACCGCAGCGGTCATCGGCCCCAGCGAGCCCGCCGCGTCCGCGCCGAGCAGATGCAGGCCGAGCGCGGCCGTGCCCGCCATCCCGATCAACGCCCAGCTCACGGCGGCCACCGCGGACAGCAGTACGTCTCCCCACGGCACCCGCCCACCGTGCTCACTGGTCTCGATGCTCATCATCAGCCCCCCCGATCCGCGCCGCGGCGAACCACCGCGCATGTCCCCCTCGCGTGGGATTACCACTCTCCGGGCCGGTTTCAACCCCGTCAACGGAAACGGGCAACCCGCCCGTACGCACCCTTCACAAGGCCCGACTTTCGGTCAGGGGGCTCCAACTGAAATAGTTCCCCACGATGTTCGACATCCCTAGACTCCCTGTGATGGGGCAACTTCGGGGGACAACTCAGTGGGGCATGGAGTGCCGGAACTCGTACTGGAATTGAATGGAAGGACCTGGACGCTCGACGCGTCCAGGCCATACACCCTCGGACGTGATCCGCAGGGGGACATCGTGCTCGACGACGCCAGGGTTTCCTGGCGGCACGGGACGATCAGTTGGGACGGCCGCAGTTGGGTCATCGAGGACCACGGCAGCACCAACGGCACATTCGTGCAGGGGCAGCGGATCCACCAGATGGAGATCGGCCCCGGCTCGGCCGTACACCTCGGTAACGCGACCGACGGACCGCGCCTGAAACTGTCCGGCACCGCGGCCGCCGTCGCGCAGCCGCAGCAGCCGTTCGCGGCGCAGGGCGCGAGCCCCGGCTGGGCTCAGCAGCCGCCGCAGCAGCAGGCTCCGGAGCAGGGCTGGCAGCGGCCGCAGCAGGGCGCGAACATCCCGCAGCAGCAGGGACCCGGTGGAGGCGCGGGGGCGCCGCCGGTCTACGGCGACCGCAGCCCGACCACGTTCCACCAGTTCTCGCTCGGCCGTGTGATGCGCATCGGCCGCGCCCTGGAGAACGAGCTGGTCGTCTCGGACCTGCAGGTCTCGCGCCACCACGCCGAGTTCCACGCGACGCCCGACGGCCGCTGCGAGATCCGCGACCTCGGCTCGCACAACGGCACGTACGTCAACGGTATGCCGATCGCCAAGGGCGGCTCGGCGCTGCTCGGCCCGAACGACATCGTGGGCGTCGGCCACTCGACGTTCCGCCTCGTCGGCGACAGCCTCGAGGAGTTCGTCGACACCGGTGAGGTCTCCTTCTCGGCCCGCCACCTGACGGTCACCGTCGACGGCGGCAAGCAGATCCTCAAGGACGTCTCCTTCGGCGTACCCGAGAAGTCGCTCGTCGCGGTCATCGGCCCCTCGGGCTCCGGCAAGTCGACGCTCCTGAAGGCGCTCACGGGCTACCGCCCTGCCAACGAAGGTGACGTCCTCTACGACAACAGGAACCTGTACAAGCAGTTCGCCGAGCTGCGCCAGCGCATCGGTCTGGTCCCGCAGGACGACATCCTGCACAAGGAACTGACCGTCAAGAAGGCACTCAAGTACGCGGCCAAGCTCCGCTTCCCCGCCGACACCACGGCGCAGGAGCGCGACGCCCGCATAGACGAGGTGCTGCGCGAGCTGAAGCTGGACATCCACAAGGAGAAGAAGGTCACCTCCCTCTCCGGTGGCCAGCGCAAGCGTGTCTCCGTGGCCCTGGAGCTGCTCACCAAGCCGTCGCTGATCTTCCTGGACGAGCCGACCTCCGGCCTCGACCCGGGCATGGACCGCGACGTCATGCAGCTGCTGCGCGGCCTCGCCGACGACGGCCGTACGGTCCTCGTCGTCACGCACTCCGTGGCCGAGCTGGCGATCTGCGACAAGCTCCTGGTGATGGCCCCTGGCGGTGCGGTGGCGTACTTCGGTCCGCCCGAGGAGGCCCTCAACTTCTTCGGCTACGAGACCTGGGCCGACGTCTTCTCCTCCTTCGAGAACTACCGCGAGTACGACTGGGCGGGCCGCTGGAAGGGCTCGCAGCACTTCCAGATGTACGCCGCGGACATCGACGCCGTCGCCGCGCAGTCGGTGCACATGCCGCCGCCGCAGGCGATGCGCCCGCCGAAGCCGCAGGGCTGGCTGTCCCAGCTGTCCACGCTGATCAGGCGCTATGTGTCGGTGATCGTGTCGGACAAGGGTTTCCTCGGCCTGATGGTGATCCTGCCCGCCGTCCTCGGCGTCGTGAGCGTGCTCATCCCGGCTGATTTCGGTCTCGCCCTCGGCCCGAAGAACGGAAATCCGCCGTTCTCGAACCGGGACGGCAGCACGATCCTGCTGATCCTCGCGGTGGGCGCCTGCTTCTCCGGCGCGGCCAACTCGGTGCGCGAGCTGATCAAGGAACGGGTGATCTACGAACGGGAGCGGGCGACCGGCCTGTCCCGCTCGGCGTATTTGATGTCCAAGGTCATCGTGCTCGGCGTGATCACCGCCCTGCAGGGCGCCATCATGGGTGCCATCGGCCTGTTCTCGCTCGGCGACAAGCTGCCGAAGGAGGGCCTGCTGCTGAAGAACTCGCCCGCCCTCGAACTCACCCTTCCGATCATGGCGCTCGGCTTCACCGCGATGATGTTCGGCCTGATCATCTCGGCGCTCGTGAAGACAGCCGAGAAGACCATGCCGCTGCTGGTGATGTTCGCGATTGTCCAGGTCGTCTTCACCGGCTGCCTCTTCCAGCTGTACGACAAGGTCGGCGTCGAGCAGCTCGCCTGGTTGATGCCCGCGCGCTGGGCGGTCGCCGCGGCGGGTACGACGGCGGATCTGAACGTCCTGCTGCCCTGGGAGCCCGGCAAGGGCGACCCGCTGTGGGAACACGAGTTGAGTCAGTGGTTCATCGACATGGGTGTGCTGATCGGAATCGGCGTGATCTGCGGTTTCGTGGTCGCACGCCTGCTGCGCCGCCACGAGCCCGAGGTCATGCGCAAGTAAGCGCGCGGACACGACTGAAGGGCGGCACCCCGGCTGGGGTGCCGCCCTTCGGCGTACGTGTCAGAGCTCCGCGCCCGGCCTCAGTACGCGCTGTTGACGTTGTCGATCGAGCCGTACTTGTCGGCCGCGTAGTTGGCTGCGGCGGTGATGTTGGCGACCGGGTCGTACTGGCTCCAGGCCGTGCCGGCGACGTGGTACGCGTCGAAGGTCGGCTTGATGACCTGCAGCAGACCGATCGACGGGGTGCCGTTCTGGGCGTTGACGTCCCAGCCGTTGATGGCGTTGGGGTTGCCCGTCGACTCCCGCATGATGTTGCGGTACAGACCGTCGTACGTACCCGGGATGCCGTTCTTCGCCATGATGGCGAGGGACTCGCGGATCCAGCCGTCGAGGTTGTTGGCGTACGTCTTCACAGCGACGGTCTCGACCTCGAGGCGCGCGGTGGAGCGGCTCGCGGCCTGCTCCTTCGCGCGCGCTTCGGCGGCCTTCTTCTTGGCGGCGGCCTCGGCGGCAGCCTTCTTCTTGGCCGCTGCCTCAGCTGCCTTCTTCTTGGCGGCGTCGGCGGCGGCCTTCTTCGCCGCGATGTCCTGGGCCTTCAGGTCCGCGCCGGCCAGCTGGTCGGTGACGCTGGCCTTCACGTCCTGGATCTGCTGCTCGCTGTAGGCGACCTTCGCCGAGGAGACGGCGTCGGTCGTGGTGGTCCCCGCGTTGCCCGGCACCAGGGAGAAGGCGAGGGCGGCGGCACCGAGGGTCGCGACACCGGCGATCGAAAGCTTGTGGGTCTTGGTCAGCTTGGGACTATGACCAGGAGTGGTGGTGTTCTTGGGCATGACTGATGGACCTCTTCGAATAGCGCGGAGGTCGCTCCCGGTCCGGTGGGGACAGAGTGTTTCCGGAACAAGCGCCGCGGGGTGGAAACCCGCGGCGCTGAGCGACGGTGGCCATTCTTAGCGGTCGCAAAATCCTGTGGCAAAGGTGTGACGTACGAAGCCGGATAGTGGACCCTGTAAGGGCAAATCGGGACAGACTGTCACGCCTTTCCCGCTCACGTACGTCCCCTTTATCTCCTATGCCCCCTAGTACGTGATGTGCGTCCCGTGCGCGGGGTCACACCGGCCGCGCTCCGGTCTCACCAGCAGTTGCTGGAGCAATGCTCTGAGTGAGGGGTCTCGTCCGGGATGATGAGGTGCACGTCCCCGAACTCGTGCCAGAGGTAGAGCCCGCTCAGCGCCTCCTCGTAACTGCGGTCGATCGCGGCCCCTCCCGCGATCGCCTCCAGCATCAGCAGATGCGAGGCCTCCGGCTCGTGCAGCCCCGTCAGCAGCCCGTCGACCACCCGCACACCGCGCTCAGGGGTCACCACGAGGTCCGTCCAGCCCTCCTGCGCCCGGACCACCCCGTCGGCGTCCGCCGCGGACTCGACGGCGCGTACGGCCGTCGTACCGACCGCGACGACCCGGCCGTCCCCCGCCTTCACCGCGTTGATCAGCCGCGCCGAGGCCGGAGGCACCTCGTACCTCTCCGGGTACGGCGGCTCGTGCGACTCCGCCGACGCGACCCCGGTGTGCAGCGTGATCGGCGCGAACTGCACACCCCGGCTCACCAGCTCCGCCACCAGACGCGGCGTGAAGGGCCGCGCCGCACTCGGCATCTCCGCACTGCCCGAGCCGTCGGCGGACGGCAGCGCGAACACCGTCTGATAGACGGACAGCGGCTGGTCCCTCTCCGTATAGGAGTAGCGAACGGGACGCCCGTGCCGCCGCAGCAGCCGAGGCACGTCCGGGTCCGACATCCGCCCCCACCACAGCCGCGGGCTGTGCGCGGCCAGCGGCTCCTCCAGTACGAGGCGTACGTCCCCGGGGAGGTGCACCTCCGTCCCCGCGGGCCCGCCCGCACGCGCACGCGTGGTGCCCCTTCCGTCCGGATCCCGCAGCTCGACGGCCCACCGCCCGTCATCACCGCGCGTGGAGAAATGCACCACTACGCGCGCGTGCCCGATCTTCCCGTCGACGGCCGCCGCCAGAGTGGGGGAGACGTTGACGACGAGCAGGTCCCCGGCTCTCAGCTGTCGCGGCAGCTCCACGAACCCGTGGTGCGAGACATCGGTGCCGCGCGAGACGAGCAGCCGTACGGAGTCCCGGTCGAGCCCCGGCCCCCGCTGCTCGACCGGGACGCGGGCCGACAGCTCCTCCGGCACACGCAGAGCGGTGGTCATCGCGCCTCCAGCAGAGCGGGAGCACCATAACGACCACTCACCGGACGCTGGTCGAGCAGCCGCAGAAAGGCCGGAACCACACTGTCCGGCGTCGGCCGCGGATCGTCGTCGTCCGGTACGGCCGCCGCGTACAGGTCCGTCCCCATGTCCCCGGGGTCGACCGCCCAGACCCGCAGCCCCGGCTCCTCCTCGGCGAGCACCGCCGACAGATGGTCGAGCGCGGCCTTCGACGCCCCGTACCCGCCCCACGTCTCGTACGCCTCGGCGGCCGCGTCCGAGCTGATGTCGATGACCGAGCCCGCCCGAGAGGCCCGCAGCAGGGGCAACGCCTCCTGGATCAGTCCCAGCGCGGCGACCACGTTGACCTCAAGGGCCTGCCGCAGCCCGTCCAGCGGCAGGCCCTCCAGTCGTACGAGCGGCTCGGCACCCAGTGCGCTCGCGTTGTTCACCAGCAGGTCCACGCCCCCGAGCTTCCGGGCCGCCGCCACCAGCTCGGCGCGGTGCCCGGCGTCCGTGACGTCCCCGGGCAGCGCCTCCACCCGCGTCCCGTAAGCGGACAGCGCCACCGCCGTCTCCTCCAGCACCCCCGCGGTCCTGGCGTCGAGCACCAGATCCCAGCCGCGCTCCGCCAGGGCCGCACCGAGCGCCCGCCCCAGCCCCTTCGAAGCCCCCGTGATGATCGCTACCGGCATGACCCACACGTCCCCTCGTCCTCGACCGCCTCCGATCGGCGATGACCTCAACGTAGGAACCGGACCGCCCCCACCGCCTCGTACGCGGGTCGCGAAGATCCGGGGCCCTTGGCCCTAGGCCCAGCAGCCTAGGCGACCGCGGCCACAGGTCGGATACGGGTTGTCACACCCCGCCGGTACGTTGGGGTCATGAGTCAAGGCCCCCGGTCCGGCCTGTACGCGGTGAGTGCCGCGCTGCTGGCCATGAGCAGGCACCTCGAGGTGCGCGACGTCCTCAAGACGATCGTCGCCTCGGCCCGCGAGCTGCTCGACGCCCAGTACGCGGCGCTCGGGGTCCCCGACGACCACGGAGGCTTCGCCCAGTTCGTCGTCGACGGAATCAGCGACGCCCAGTGGAAGGCCATCGGCCCGCTCCCGCGCCAGCACGGCATCCTCGCCGCGATGCTCCACGAGGCCCGCCCCGAGCGCCTCGCCGACGTACGCAAGGACCCCCGCTTCGAGGGCTGGCCCGGCGCCCACCCCGACATGTCCGACTTCCTGGGGCTGCCGATCCGGGACGGCGACGAGGTCATCGGCGCCCTCTTCCTCGCGAACAAGAACTGTCCAAAGCCGGACGGCGGTTGCGGCTTCACCGAGGACGACGAGGAACTCCTGACGATCCTCGCCCAGCACGCGGCGATCGCCCTGACGAACGCCCGCCTCTACGAGCGCAGCCGCGAGCTCACCATCGCCGAGGAGCGCTCCCGGCTCGCCCATGAACTCCACGACGCCGTCAGCCAGAAGCTCTTCTCCCTGCGCCTCACCGCACAGGCCGCCGCGGCCCTCGTCGACCGCGACCCGGCACGCGCCAAGGGCGAACTCCAGCAGGTCGCCGCGCTCGCCGCGGAAGCGGCCGACGAACTGCGCGCAGCGGTCGTCGAGTTGCGCCCCACCGCCCTCGACGAGGACGGTCTTGTCGCCACCCTGCGCACCCACATCCAGGTCCTCGACCGCGCCCATTCCGCGCGTGTGACCTTCAGCAGCTGCGGCGTACGAGCGCTGCCCGCCTCCCAGGAGGAGGCCATGCTGCGCGTCGCCCAGGAGGCCCTGCACAACGCCCTGCGGCACTCCGGAGCGACCCAGGTCGACGTCACCCTGGAGCGGTACGGACAGGGCGCCGTCCTGCGCGTCACCGACAACGGCAGCGGCTTCGAGCCAACGGTGATACGCAGTGCGGGACGTCACCTGGGCCTGGTGTCCATGCGCGACAGGTCGAGCGGGGTGGGCGGCACGCTCACCGTGAAATCGGCGCCCGGAAAGGGCACCACGATCGAGATGGAGGTCCCTGGTGGCTGACGCAATCAAGGTGCTGCTTGTCGACGACCACCAAGTGGTCCGCCGGGGCCTGCGCACCTTCCTCGAGATACAGGACGACATCGAAGTCGTGGGAGAGGCGTCCGACGGCGCCGAAGGAGTCGCCCGCGCCGAGGAGTTGAAGCCCGACGTCGTCCTCATGGACGTCAGGATGCCGGGCATGGACGGCATCGACGCGCTGCGCAAGCTCCGCGAACTCACCAACCCCGCACGGGTGTTGATCGTCACCAGCTTCACCGAGAAGCGCACGGTCGTCCCGGCCCTGCGCGCGGGCGCCGCCGGGTACGTGTACAAGGACGTGGACCCCGAGGCGCTCGCCGGCGCCATCCGTTCCGTGCACGCCGGGCACATCCTGCTCCAGCCCGAGGTGGCGGGTGTCCTGCTGTCCCAGGAGGAGGTCAACTCGGGTCAGGGGAGAGGAGGTTCACTCACCGAGCGGGAGCGCGAGGTGCTCGGCCTGATCGCGGACGGCCGCTCCAACCGCGAAATCGCCCGCGCGCTCGTCCTCTCCGAAAAGACCGTCAAGACGCATGTCTCGAACATCCTGATGAAGCTCGACCTCGCCGACCGTACGCAGGCCGCGCTGTGGGCCGTAAGACACGGTGCGGCCGGGTGACCGGCAATTCGGAGGGTCTCGCTCCGAGCTGAGATTCATACCGTCGTGTGTATGTCCCCCGAATGGCGCAACCTCTGTGGATCTCGGCCGTTCTCCAGTGCGTGCTGCGGCGCTTGCCGCAGTGATCGCTAGGAGGGCTCAGAAGTGAAGAACCTGAAGAAGGCCGCAGCTGTCACGATGGTGGCGGGTGGCCTCGTCGCCGCCGGTGCCGGTTTCGCCTCCGCCACGGACGGTGGCTCGCACGCGGACGGCAAGGCCGTGGGCTCGCCGGGCGTCGTCTCGGGCAACCTCATCCAGGCCCCGGTCCACATCCCCGTGAACGCGGTCGGCAACAGCGTGAACGTCATCGGCGTTCTCAACCCGGCCTTCGGCAACCTCGGCGTCAACCACTGAGGTCCGTACCGGACCGATCATGACCACCGGCCTCCCGGGTGCCCCCGGGGGGCCGGTCAGGTTGTCCGCTCGTCGGCCCAATGGACCGAATGGGCAGTTCGGTGAGGGCCCCCGTGCCATAACGGATGCTTCAGGCGTTCCTCAGCGTACGACCCGCGGCTGGGTCGGATTGGTAAACGCAGTGCTCCCCGCGTATGCGGGGATGGACCCGCAGGAGGAACGCTTCTCATGAACATCGCCAAGAAGGCCGCCGTGGCCCTCACCGTCGCCGGTATCGCCGCGGGCGCCTCTGCCGGTGCGGCTGTCGCCGACGCGGAAGCCGGAGCCGCGGCCGTGAAGTCGCCGGGCGTCGCCTCGGGCAACGTCGCCCAGCTCCCGATCCACATCCCCGTCAACGTCGTGGGCAACACCGCCAACCTGATCGGCGCCCTGAACCCGGCGTTCGGCAACACGGGCGTGAACGACTGAAGTCCGCCCCACCAAAAAAGAGCCCCACGACCGAACCAGGTCGGCGGGGCTCTTTTCAACTGCCGTCTCAGCTGTGGGCATGCGTGCCGCTAGGGGCGGCACGGGTGGGCACAGCGGCACCCCGCACAGCGCCGGGCCGCGCGACCCACCCCGACCCCAGCCCCAACGCCGGGCAACGGGAAACCGGCGCCAAGAAACAACCGCCTCAGCGAACCCCCCGCTCCCGCTCCTCCACAAACGCGTTGTACGCAGCAACCTGCGCCCGCCGCCCCGTCCGCTCCACCGGCCGCAACGCCTCCGCCCGAGCCGCAATCTCCGACGCACTCACAGCCCCGCCATGCCCGTTCTCGTAAGCGACGGAGATCAGCAGCCCCACCCGCTGGGCAAGCTCCAACACCCGTACCGCACGCGGCGGATACCCAGGAGCAAGCACCTCCCGCCCCCGCTCCGCCCGAGCCCGATACGCCTCGACCGCCGCCTCGGCAACCGGCCCCGACCCGGCCACATCCAGCCGCGACAACACCTCCGTGGCATCACGCAACGCCTCCGCGAGCTCCCGCTCGGCCTCCCCGAGGGACGGCACATCGGCCGGCGGCGCCTCCCGCACGGCGAGGCAGTGCCAGACGACCTCGACATGGACATCGCCGGCGGGCCCGGCCTCGTACACCTCGGGGACGAGCCCGAGCGCCACCCCGTGACAGACAACGGCCTCCTCGGCGTCGAGGGCGCGCGCGTTGAATTCCGGCGGTCCGCTGAGCCCGAGCGGATGCCCCGGCGCGGGCAGCGCGACCCGCAGCCCGGTCGCCCCGAGCGCGCGCAGCCGGCCGAGAGCGAGCGTGAGACCGACCGGCCCCGTCTCGCCCGGCAGCCCCTCGACCCGGTGCACCGCGTCCTCCCCGACGATGGCGAGGACCGCGTCATCCGGTGAAATAAGTCCGGCCAAAAGGGCATTTCCCCATGCGGCCAGTCGTCCTGAGCGTGGTTCCGAGAGCATGCCTCCACCCTAAGGACCGACCGATGGAATGGAGCGGCCGACCGGTGGCGTAGGTTTTCCCTGGGGGCTGCGTCCACAGACGTAAGCGACGGCCGAGACTGCAATGGGAGACAACGCGCTCATGAGCGATGTACTGGAGCTGGAGGACGTATCCGTGGTCCGCGAGGGCCGGGCTCTGGTGGACCAGGTCTCCTGGTCGGTCAAGGAAGGAGAGCGCTGGGTCATCCTCGGCCCGAACGGCGCCGGAAAAACGACCCTTCTGAACCTCGCCTCCAGCTACCTCTTCCCCAGCCAGGGCACCGCCACCATCCTCGGTGAGACCCTCGGCAAGGTCGACGTCTTCGAGCTGCGCCCCCGCGTCGGCATGGCCGGTATCGCCATGGCCGAGAAGCTCCCCAAGCGCCAGACCGTCCTGCAGACCGTGCTCACCGCCGCGTACGGCATGACCGCCGGCTGGCACGAGGACTACGAGGACGTCGACGAGCAGCGTGCCCGCGCCTTCCTCGACCGCCTCGGCATGAGCGACTACCTGGACCGCAAGTTCGGCACGCTCTCCGAGGGCGAACGCAAGCGCACCCTCATCGCCCGCGCCCTGATGACGGACCCCGAGCTGCTGCTCCTGGACGAGCCCGCCGCTGGCCTCGACCTCGGTGGCCGCGAGGACCTCGTACGCCGCCTCGGCCGCCTCGCCCGCGACCCGATCGCCCCCTCCATGATCATGGTCACGCACCACGTCGAGGAGATCGCCCCCGGCTTCACCCACGTCCTGATGATCCGTCAGGGCAAGGTGCTCGCCGCAGGCCCCCTGGAGCTCGAACTCACCTCGCGCAACCTCTCCCTCTGCTTCGGCCTCCCGCTCGTCGTGGAGCAGGTCGGCGAGCGCTGGACCGCGCAGGGCCTGCCCATGTCCTGACCGCGCAAACCTCGGGAAGCCCCCGGTAAGAAGCGTGTTCCAACCTGATCGGCGCCCTGTCCGCGGCGGGACCCGCGGTCCTACCATGACCATGTGGACGACATCAATGCATGGGTGTGGTGGCTGATCGCCGCGGCCGGGCTCGGCATCCCGCTCGTCGTGACCGCGATGCCGGAGTTCGGGATGCTCGCGGTGGGCGCCGTCGCCGGCTCGGTCACAGCGGGCCTCGGAGGCGGTGTCGTACTCCAAGTCGTCGTCTTCGCCGCCGTGTCGGTCGCGCTCCTCGCGGTGGTACGCCCCATCGCGGCCCGGCACCGCGTCCAGCAGCCCCAACTCGCCACAGGCATTGAGGCGTTGAAGGGCAGGCAGGCGGTGGTCCTCGAGCGGGTCGACGGCTCGGGCGACGGCCGCATCAAGCTCGCCGGAGAGATCTGGTCGGCGCGCTCCCTCGATTCCGGACAGGCCTACGAGGTAGGCCAGGAGGTGGACGTCGTGGACATCGACGGAGCCACGGCGATCGTCATGTGACCTCGCACTACGCAAGTGAACCGAACGCCCCACAGCACAGACGACTGTCTGTCACACTCGTCCAGCAAGATCTTCAACAACCATAAGATCTTCAGGAATTACCGAGCGGAGAAGGGTACGGGGAGCAACGATGGAACCGATCATCATCGTCCTGATCATTCTGGTGGTGTTGGTCTTCATCGCCCTGATCAAGACCATCCAGGTGATCCCACAGGCCAGCGCGGCGATCGTCGAGCGCTTCGGCCGCTACACCCGGACGCTGAACGCCGGACTGAACATCGTCGTCCCGTTCATCGACTCCATCCGCAACCGCATCGACCTGCGTGAACAGGTCGTCCCGTTCCCGCCGCAGCCGGTGATCACCCAGGACAACCTGGTGGTCAACATCGACACCGTCATCTACTACCAGGTGACCGACGCCCGCGCCGCGACGTACGAAGTGGCCAGCTACATCCAGGCGATCGAGCAGCTCACCGTCACCACGCTCCGCAACATCATCGGCGGCATGGACCTGGAGCGGACCCTCACCTCCCGCGAGGAGATCAACGCGGCCCTGCGCGGCGTCCTCGACGAGGCCACCGGCAAGTGGGGCATCCGCGTCAACCGCGTCGAGCTCAAGGCGATCGAGCCGCCCACCTCCATCCAGGACTCGATGGAGAAGCAGATGCGCGCCGACCGCGACAAGCGCGCCGCGATCCTCACCGCCGAAGGTATCCGCCAGTCCGCGATCCTCACCGCCGAAGGTGAGAAGCAGTCCGCGATCCTGCGCGCCGAAGGTGAGGCCAAGGCCGCCGCCCTGCGCGCCGAGGGCGAGGCCCAGGCCATCCGTACGGTCTTCGAGTCCATCCACGCCGGAGACGCCGACCAGAAGCTCCTCGCCTACCAGTACCTCCAGATGCTCCCGAAGATCGCCGAGGGCGACGCCAACAAGCTCTGGATCGTGCCGAGCGAGATCGGCGACGCGCTCAAGGGACTCAGCGGCGCCATGGGTAACTTCGGCCCGATGGGCGGCAATTCGGGCGGCGGCGGAGGCAACGAGCGCCGCGAGAAGCCGTCCGTCACCGACTGACGAACGCGCCTGTACGTGACTGGGGCCCACCTTCCGACAAGAAGGTGGGCCCCAGTCACGTACGACGGTTTAGGCCGCCGGCTGCACCAGCCACTGCGGCAGCGCGTCGAAGTCGTCCCGGCCAAGCGCCAGCAGCATCGCGTCCGCCGGCGTCGGCTCGAACGGCTGCCGCAGCAGCGGCATACCCGCCTGCTCCGGCGTACGGGCCGCCTTGCGGTGATTGTCCTCCGCGCACGAGGCGACCGTGTTCAGCCAGGAGTCCTGACCGCCCTGCGCCCTCGGCACCACGTGGTCCACGGTCGTCGCCCGCCTCCCGCAGTACGCGCACCTGTGCCTGTCGCGGATCAGCACACCGCGCCTCGACCACGGAGCTTGTCTTCGGAACGGCACCCGGACATAGCGGCACAACCTGATCACCCGGGGCACGGGTATGTCGAGTGCGGCTCCGCGCATACGGAGTTCGGGGTGGGCCTGCTCGACGACAGCCTTGTCCTGCAGCACGAGAACGACGGCTCGGTTCAACGTCACCGTCGACAGCGGCTCAAAGCTCGCATTCAGCACCAGCGTGTCCCGCATCCAGCCCACCTCCTATGCGCACAAGCCCACTCCCCGGCGGGCTTGGATCAACTCTGGCCGGGCACGCCGAGATGGACAACGCAATAAAAAATGCCCGCCTCTGATCACTTCCAAGACCAGAGACGGGCAAACGTTCAGTGAACCCTCAGCTGTCCGCGAGTGCCGCGTACTCAGCGATCAGCTGGGCTCGTGCCAGGGTGTGGAACCGCAGATTGAAGCCCACGACCGCGGGCGACGCATCCGAATCAGGACCGAGCTTCTCCTGATCCACGGCATACACCGTGAAGACATACCGGTGCGCCGGATCCCCGGGCGGTGGCGCGGCGCCGCCGAAGTCCTTGGACCCGTAGTCGTTGCGCACCTGGACCGCGCCGTCGGGCAGCCCCTCGAACTTGCCGGTACCCGCGCCCGCAGGCAGCTCGGTGACCGACGTCGGGATGTCGAACACGGTCCAGTGCCAGAACCCGCTCCCCGTAGGGGCGTCCGGGTCGTAGCAGGTCACGGCGAAGCTCTTGGTCTCCGGCGGGAAGCCCTCCCAGCGCAACTGCGGCGAGGTGTTCCCCGCCGCGTAGACCTGAGCGTCCTTGAGCGTCGCACCCTGCTCGACATCATCGCTCGCGACCGTGAAGGACGGCACGGGCGGATGGAAGTCGTGGGGGAGCGGCGGCCGCTTGAGCTCGGTCACCTCGGTACCTCCTGATCGGTGGTGACGGTTCCCGGCCGAGCCTAGAACCAGCTGCGCTTGCTGCCGACCTCCGACAGCCACTGGTTGAGGTACGCGGCCCAGTCCGTGCCCTGGTAGTCGTGCAGCCCCACCTGGAAGGAACGGAACGAGTCGCTGCCCTCACTGAAGAGGCCCGGCTTCTTGTCCATCTCCAGGATGACGTCCATCTCACGGTCGTCCGCGACGAAGCTCAGCTCCACCTGGTTCAGCCCGCGGTACTGCGACGGCGGGAAGAACTCGATCTCCTGGTAGAAGGGCAGCTTCTGCCGCGTACCCCGAATGTGACCGCGCTCCAGGTCCGCGTTCTTGAAGCGGAAGCCCAGCTGGATGAACGCGTTCAG
The DNA here is from genome assembly GCF_041431135.1 of Streptomyces sp. NBC_00554. Lineage (NCBI taxonomy): Bacteria > Bacillati > Actinomycetota > Actinomycetes > Kitasatosporales > Streptomycetaceae > Streptomyces > Streptomyces sp. NBC_00554. The sequence goes on from NZ_CP107799.1 coordinate 7,970,850, forward strand.
GAGCGCCTGCTGCGCGGGCAGCGGGTGCACGTTGATCGGGTCCAGGTCACTGGAGTCGATGGCGCGCGCGATCTCCAGCTCCGTGGTCACACCGATGTGCATCCCACGCAGCGGCTGGCCGTCGATCGTTGTGATCGGCGTCTCCCACGGGATCTCGAGCCCGAAGGGAACGGCGTGCACGCCACCCGCCTGCAGCTCGAAGGCCCCGCCGAGCCGCAGCTTGGTGAACTCGATGTCCTGCTTGTACTCCTGGTTGTCCTGGCCCTCGACCTCGACCTTGGCCTGCAGACCGACCGACAGACCCTCGATCGCCTGGTTCACGGACCCACCCTGGATCCGCACCTCGCCCTGGACGACGCCGCCCGGAACGGTGTTGATCTCGGTCAGCACCGTCTCGACCGAAGCCCCACCGGCCCCCAGGCTCGCAAGCAGCCGCTTGAACCCCATGTCACTTCCTCCCCAGGCAACGCCTGTTCTGTCCTGTGTCTGTCCGGATCCCTTGATCCCTACAAACGCGATCCGACCGCGGCCGGTTCCGCGCCCTCACCCTTGCAAGGGGGACGCCCCCTGACCACCCCGCCGACACGCACCCATCTGGACTACGCTCGGACGTCATGATCGCGGCCACTGACCGTACGCCCCTCACACGCGAGTTCTTCGACCGCCCTGTACTGGATGTAGCCCCCGACCTTCTTGGGCGCACCCTTGTACGCACCACCCCGGACGGTCCGATCGAGCTCCGCCTCACGGAGGTCGAGGCGTACGACGGCCCGAACGACCCCGGCTCCCACGCCTATCGCGGACGCACGCCCCGCAACGACGTGATGTTCGGTCCGCCCGGACACGTGTACGTCTACTTCACTTACGGCATGTGGTTCTGCATGAACCTGGTGTGCGGTCCGGAGGGCATGCCCTGCGGGGTCCTGCTCCGCGCCGGCGAGGTCACCGAGGGTGCAGAACTCGCCCGCAAACGTCGACTCTCAGCCCGAAATGACAAGGAACTGGCCAAAGGGCCCGCCCGCCTGGCCACGGCCCTGGACGTGGACCGCACCCTCGACGGCACCGACGCCTGCGCTCCCGAGGGCGCTCCGCTGACCCTCCTCACGGGCACTCCCGTCCACTCCGACCAGGTACGCAACGGTCCCCGCACGGGCGTGGCCGGCGACGGTGGCGTGCACCCGTGGCGCTTTTGGATCGACAACGACCCGACGGTGAGCCCTTATCGGGCCCATACGCCCCGGCGTCCCCGAACTTGACTCGCCCCTGGGGGGTCCGTAATGTAGCCCGAGCCGCTTGAACCGGTTACGGCGTTCAGCCAGCAGCCGAGAGCGGCCAACCCACTACCTACGACTCCCCTCGGCGGGGGCGAATTCGGCGTGCCTGTATGCCGTAATTCGAACTCGCGGAACTCGATTATGAGTTGCGGAGGGAATCGGCTAACGTAGTGAATGTCGAAAAGCCGGAACGCGAAAGCGCTCAAAGGCCCGAGATAAACCCACCGACAGGGAATCGGACACGAAAGAGTCTGATAGAGTCGGAAACGCAAGACCGAAGGGAAACTGCCCGGAGGAAAGCCTGAGAGAGTCTCTCGGGTGAGTACAAAGGAAGCGTCCGTTCCTTGAGAACTCAACAGCGTGCCAAAAATCAACGCCAAGTTTGTTGATACCCCGTCTCCAGTCATCATGGCTGGGACGAGGTTCCTTTGAAGTAAAACATCAGCGAGGACGCTGTGGACCGTGGGGATTATTCCTCTCCTCGGTTCCGCTCTCGTGGTGTCGTCCCGATTACGGGAAAACATTCACGGAGAGTTTGATCCTGGCTCAGGACGAACGCTGGCGGCGTGCTTAACACATGCAAGTCGAACGATGAAGCCTTTCGGGGTGGATTAGTGGCGAACGGGTGAGTAACACGTGGGCAATCTGCCCTTCACTCTGGGACAAGCCCTGGAAACGGGGTCTAATACCGGATAACACTCCTGCCCGCATGGGTGGGGGTTAAAAGCTCCGGCGGTGAAGGATGAGCCCGCGGCCTATCAGCTTGTTGGTGAGGTAGTGGCTCACCAAGGCGACGACGGGTAGCCGGCCTGAGAGGGCGACCGGCCACACTGGGACTGAGACACGGCCCAGACTCCTACGGGAGGCAGCAGTGGGGAATATTGCACAATGGGCGAAAGCCTGATGCAGCGACGCCGCGTGAGGGATGACGGCCTTCGGGTTGTAAACCTCTTTCAGCAGGGAAGAAGCGAAAGTGACGGTACCTGCAGAAGAAGCGCCGGCTAACTACGTGCCAGCAGCCGCGGTAATACGTAGGGCGCAAGCGTTGTCCGGAATTATTGGGCGTAAAGAGCTCGTAGGCGGCTTGTCGCGTCGGTTGTGAAAGCCCGGGGCTTAACCCCGGGTCTGCAGTCGATACGGGCAGGCTAGAGTGTGGTAGGGGAGATCGGAATTCCTGGTGTAGCGGTGAAATGCGCAGATATCAGGAGGAACACCGGTGGCGAAGGCGGATCTCTGGGCCATTACTGACGCTGAGGAGCGAAAGCGTGGGGAGCGAACAGGATTAGATACCCTGGTAGTCCACGCCGTAAACGGTGGGAACTAGGTGTTGGCGACATTCCACGTCGTCGGTGCCGCAGCTAACGCATTAAGTTCCCCGCCTGGGGAGTACGGCCGCAAGGCTAAAACTCAAAGGAATTGACGGGGGCCCGCACAAGCAGCGGAGCATGTGGCTTAATTCGACGCAACGCGAAGAACCTTACCAAGGCTTGACATACGCCGGAAAGCATCAGAGATGGTGCCCCCCTTGTGGTCGGTGTACAGGTGGTGCATGGCTGTCGTCAGCTCGTGTCGTGAGATGTTGGGTTAAGTCCCGCAACGAGCGCAACCCTTGTTCTGTGTTGCCAGCATGCCCTTCGGGGTGATGGGGACTCACAGGAGACTGCCGGGGTCAACTCGGAGGAAGGTGGGGACGACGTCAAGTCATCATGCCCCTTATGTCTTGGGCTGCACACGTGCTACAATGGCAGGTACAATGAGCTGCGATGCCGCGAGGCGGAGCGAATCTCAAAAAGCCTGTCTCAGTTCGGATTGGGGTCTGCAACTCGACCCCATGAAGTCGGAGTTGCTAGTAATCGCAGATCAGCATTGCTGCGGTGAATACGTTCCCGGGCCTTGTACACACCGCCCGTCACGTCACGAAAGTCGGTAACACCCGAAGCCGGTGGCCCAACCCCCTTGTGGGGAGGGAGCTGTCGAAGGTGGGACTGGCGATTGGGACGAAGTCGTAACAAGGTAGCCGTACCGGAAGGTGCGGCTGGATCACCTCCTTTCTAAGGAGCATCTAGGCCGCCAGGCATTGTCTGGTGGTCCAGGGCCAGTACATCGGCGTACGTCCGGTGCTGGTTGCTCATGGGTGGAACGTTGATTATTCGGCACTCTCAGTCATCTCGGGCTGCAAGTACTGTCCTTCGGGGCGTGGAAAGCTGATCATGAGTGGCGAGGGTGCCGGGCACGCTGTTGGGTGTCTGAAGGTACGGGCTGTTCAAGCCTGTTTCTTCAGTGCCGGCCCCAGTGAACTCGCCCTTCAGGGTGGGGTGGTGGGTGGTTGGTCGTTGTTTGAGAACTGCACAGTGGACGCGAGCATCTGTGGCCAAGTTTTTAAGGGCGCACGGTGGATGCCTTGGCACCAGGAACCGATGAAGGACGTGGGAGGCCACGATAGTCCCCGGGGAGCCGTCAACCAGGCTTTGATCCGGGGGTTTCCGAATGGGGAAACCCGGCAGTCGTCATGGGCTGTCACCCATACCTGAACACATAGGGTATGTGGAGGGAACGCGGGGAAGTGAAACATCTCAGTACCCGCAGGAAGAGAAAACAACCGTGATTCCGGGAGTAGTGGCGAGCGAAACTGGATGAGGCTAAACCATATGCGTGTGAGACCCGGCAGGGGTTGCGTATATGGGGTTGTGGGATTTCTCTTTCACGGTCTGCCGATCGTGAGACGAGTCAGAAACCGTTGATGTAGGCGAAGGACATGCGAAAGGTCCGGCGTAGAGGGTAAGACCCCCGTAGTCGAAACGTCAACGGCTCGTTTGAGAAACACCCAAGTAGCACGGGGCCCGAGAAATCCCGTGTGAATCTGGCGGGACCACCCGCTAAGCCTAAATATTCCCTGGTGACCGATAGCGGATAGTACCGTGAGGGAATGGTGAAAAGTACCGCGGGAGCGGAGTGAAATAGTACCTGAAACCGTGTGCCTACAAGCCGTGGGAGCGTCGCGCATCAAGTTTACTTGGTGCGTCGTGACTGCGTGCCTTTTGAAGAATGAGCCTGCGAGTTTGCGGTGTGTTGCGAGGTTAACCCGTGTGGGGAAGCCGTAGCGAAAGCGAGTCCGAATAGGGCGATTTAGTAGCGCGCTCAAGACCCGAAGCGGAGTGATCTAGCCATGGGCAGGTTGAAGCGGCTGTAAGAGGTCGTGGAGGACCGAACCCACCAGGGTTGAAAACCTGGGGGATGACCTGTGGTTAGGGGTGAAAGGCCAATCAAACTCCGTGATAGCTGGTTCTCCCCGAAATGCATTTAGGTGCAGCGTCGTGTGTTTCTTGCCGGAGGTAGAGCACTGGATAGGCGATGGGCCCTACCGGGTTACTGACCTTAGCCAAACTCCGAATGCCGGTAAGTGAGAGCACGGCAGTGAGACTGTGGGGGATAAGCTCCATGGTCGAGAGGGAAACAGCCCAGAGCATCGACTAAGGCCCCTAAGCGTACGCTAAGTGGGAAAGGATGTGGAGTCGCACAGACAACCAGGAGGTTGGCTTAGAAGCAGCCACCCTTGAAAGAGTGCGTAATAGCTCACTGGTCTAGTGATTCCGCGCCGACAATGTAGCGGGGCTCAAGCGTACCGCCGAAGTCGTGTCATTCCAGCACATACCCCCAACGGGGGCTGGGATGGGTAGGGGAGCGTCGTGTGCCGGGTGAAGCCGCAGCGGAAGCTAGTGGTGGACGGTTCACGAGTGAGAATGCAGGCATGAGTAGCGATACACACGTGAGAAACGTGTGCGCCGATTGACTAAGGGTTCCTGGGTCAAGCTGATCTGCCCAGGGTAAGTCGGGACCTAAGGCGAGGCCGACAGGCGTAGTCGATGGATAACCGGTTGATATTCCGGTACCCGCTGTGAAGCGTCAAACATTGAATCCAGTAATGCTAAGCCCGTGAAGCCGTCCTGATCTCTTCGGAGTTGAGGGAAGTGGTGGAGCCGGTGACCCGAGCTGGTAGTAGGTGAGTGATGGGGTGACGCAGGAAGGTAGTCCATCCCGGGCGGTGGTTGTCCCGGGGTAAGGGTGTAGGCCGTGTGATAGGTAAATCCGTCGCACATTAAGGCTGAGACCTGATGCCGAGCCGATTGTGGTGAAGTGGATGATCCTATGCTGTCGAGAAAAGCCTCTAGCGAGTTTCATGGCGGCCCGTACCCTAAACCGACTCAGGTGGTCAGGTAGAGAATACCGAGGCGTTCGGGTGAACTATGGTTAAGGAACTCGGCAAAATGCCCCCGTAACTTCGGGAGAAGGGGGGCCATCACCGGTGATTGGATTTACTCCATGAGCTGGGGGTGGCCGCAGAGACCAGCGAGAAGCGACTGTTTACTAAAAACACAGGTCCGTGCGAAGCCGTAAGGCGATGTATACGGACTGACGCCTGCCCGGTGCTGGAACGTTAAGGGGACCGGTTAGTGCACTTTCGGGTGTGCGAAGCTGAGAACTTAAGCGCCAGTAAACGGCGGTGGTAACTATAACCATCCTAAGGTAGCGAAATTCCTTGTCGGGTAAGTTCCGACCTGCACGAATGGCGTAACGACTTCTCGACTGTCTCAACCATAGGCCCGGTGAAATTGCACTACGAGTAAAGATGCTCGTTTCGCGCAGCAGGACGGAAAGACCCCGGGACCTTTACTATAGTTTGATATTGGTGTTCGGTTCGGCTTGTGTAGGATAGCTGGGAGACTGTGAAGCTTGAGCGCCAGCTCAGGTGGAGTCGTCGTTGAAATACCAGTCTGGTCGTGCTGGATGTCTAACCTGGGTCCGTGATCCGGATCAGGGACAGTGTCTGATGGGTAGTTTAACTGGGGCGGTTGCCTCCTAAAGAGTAACGGAGGCGCCCAAAGGTTCCCTCAGCCTGGTTGGTAATCAGGTGTTGAGTGTAAGTGCACAAGGGAGCTTGACTGTGAGACCGACGGGTCGAGCAGGGACGAAAGTCGGGACTAGTGATCCGGCGGTGGCTTGTGGAAGCGCCGTCGCTCAACGGATAAAAGGTACCCCGGGGATAACAGGCTGATCTTCCCCAAGAGTCCATATCGACGGGATGGTTTGGCACCTCGATGTCGGCTCGTCGCATCCTGGGGCTGGAGTCGGTCCCAAGGGTTGGGCTGTTCGCCCATTAAAGCGGTACGCGAGCTGGGTTTAGAACGTCGTGAGACAGTTCGGTCCCTATCCGCTGCGCGCGCAGGAATATTGAGAAGGGCTGTCCCTAGTACGAGAGGACCGGGACGGACGAACCTCTGGTGTGCCAGTTGTCCTGCCAAGGGCATGGCTGGTTGGCTACGTTCGGGAGGGATAACCGCTGAAAGCATCTAAGCGGGAAGCCTGCTTCGAGATGAGTATTCCCACCAACTAGATTGGTTAAGGCTCCCAGTAGACGACTGGGTTGATAGGCCAGATGTGGAAGCCCAGTAATGGGCGAAGCTGACTGGTACTAATAGGCCGAGGGCTTGTCCTCAGTTGCTCGCGTCCACTGTGTAGTTCCCAGACAACGAACGGTTGTGCTGGCTGAACAGTTTCACTAATTCAATTGAAAAGTGTGCTTGTTCGCTGCCCGTTCGAGGCCTCGCTTTTGCGGCGGGGTGTCTGAAAGGGTTTCGGTGGTCATAGCGTGAGGGAAACGCCCGGTTACATTCCGAACCCGGAAGCTAAGCCTCACAGCGCCGATGGTACTGCAGGGGGGACCCTGTGGGAGAGTAGGACGCCGCCGAACAAATCTTGAGGACCTCTGGTCCCAGCGACTCGCTGGGGCTAGAGGTCCTTTTTTGTTTTTCCGAAGCGCGCCGGGTACCCGGCTGCGCGAGAATGACTTGCGGTACCGAAGACAGGAGTCACCATGTCCACCAACTCTCCCGATGAGCGACCGGAGCGCGACCAGCGACGCCGGGACAGTGGTGACCGCGGAGGCTACCGCGCGGGCCCGCCCCGCGACAGTGATCGCCGTGAAGGCGACCGCGGGGGTCAGGGCCGGCGCGACGACAGGAGTGGCGGCGACCGTGGCGGTTTCCGTCGGGATGACCGTCCCGCGGCCCCGCGCCGTGACGACAACCGCCGTGATGACAACCGTGGCGGCGACAACCGTGGTGGCGACAACCGTGGTGGCGGCGGATTCCGCGGCCGCGACGACCGGCGGGAGGGCGACCGCGGTGGGCGTCCGCCGTTCCGTCGTGACGATCGTTCCAGCAGTGCCCCGCGTCGTGATGACCGTGGAAGCGGTCGTGAGGGGGATCGTCCGGCTTTCCGTCGTGACGATCGTCCCAGCGGTGGCCCGCGCCGGGATGACCGTCCCAGCACCCCGCGCCGTGATGACAACCGTGGCGGCGGGTTCCGTCGTGACGACCGTCCCAGCAGTGGGCCCCGTCGTGATGACGACCGTGGCGGCAGCAGCTTCCGTCGTGACGATCGTCCGAGCAGCGGTCCGCGTCGTGATGACGACCGCGGAGGCAGTGGGTTCCGGCGTGACGACCGGCGTGACAGCGGCGACCGTGGTGGCTTCCGTCGGGACGACAACCGTGGCGATGCCCGTCGTGACGACCGCAGGGACGACCGTCCGGCGTTCCGCCGCGACGACAGCCGAGGCGACAGCCGAAGCGGCGGATTCCGTCGCGACGGGGACCGCCCGCCGTTCCGGGGCGGTGATCGCCCGAGTGGCCCGCGTCGTGATGACCGTGGAAGCGGTCGTGAGGGAGACCGTCCGGCTTTCCGTCGTGACGATCGTCCCAGCAGTGCTCCGCGTCGTGATGACGACCGTGGCGGGAGCGGCTTCCGTCGTGACGACCGGCGTGACAGCGGCGACCGTGGTGGCTTCCGTCGGGACGACAACCGTGGCGGCGGGTTCCGTCGTGACGACCGTCCCAGCAGTGGGCCCCGTCGTGATGACGACCGCGGAGGCAGTGGCTTCCGTCGTGACGACCGGCGTGACAGCGGGGACCGTGGTGGCTTCCGTCGGGACGACAACCGTGGCGATGCCCGTCGTGACGACCGCAGGGACGACCGTCCGGCGTTCCGCCGCGACGACAGCCGAGGCGACAGCCGAAGCGGCGGATTCCGTGGTCGTGACGACCGCGGTGCTGCCCCGCGTCGTGACGACAGGGGCGGTCGCCCCGCTGGCGGTGGCTTCCGAGGCCGGGACGACCGGCGTGGTGACGACCGGCGCGGTGGCGGCGGTTTCCGTGACGACCGTGACCGGGACCGTGAGCCGATCAAGCGACTGCCGATCCCCGAGGACGTCACCGGCGACGAGATCGACAAGGACGTACGGCAGGAACTGCAGAGCCTCCCGAAGGGGCTTGCCGAGGATGTCGCCAAGAACCTGGTGATGGTCGCCCGGCTCATCGACGAGGACCCCGAGGGGGCGTACGGCTACTCGAAGGTTGCCCTGCGTCTGGCGTCGCGTGTCGCCGCCGTACGTGAGGCGGCCGGTTTCGCCGCGTACGCGAGCCAGAAGTACAGCGAGGCGCTTGCCGAGTTCCGGGCCGCGCGCCGTATGACCGGTGGCGTGGACCTCTGGCCGGTCATGGCGGACTGCGAGCGCGGTCTTGGCCGGCCCGAGAAGGCGCTGGAGATGGCCGGTGCGCCTGAGGTGCACAAGCTGGACAAGGCCGGACAGGTCGAGATGCGTCTCGTGGCCGCCGGTGCGCGGCGGGACATGGGGCAGATCGACGCCGCCATCGTGACCCTCCAGAGCCCCGAGCTCGCCTCGAACTCGACGCAGCCCTGGACGGCGCGCCTGCGTTACGCGTACGCCGACGCGCTGCTCGCCGCCGGTCGCGAGGGCGAGGCGCGCGAATGGTTCGCGAAGGCCATCGAGTCCGACAAGGACGGCAGCACGGACGCCTCCGACCGGCTCGCTGAGCTGGACGGCGTCGAGTTCGTCGACGCGCTCGTCGAGGATGAGGACGAGTCGGAGTCGGTGACGGTGACTGTGACCGAGGTGGAGGCGCCGGCCGAGGTCGAGATCGACACAGTGATCGAGCCCGAGGACGACATCGAGCCCGAGGACGAGTCTTCGCAGGGCGAGCAGACGCCGGCCGAGGTCGACGCCGGCGATGACGAGGATGGCTCCAAGAGCGCGGCTCAGGACTGACGCCACGCAAGAGACGTAGACGCGGACGGGCGGGACTCCGGAAGGGGTTCCGCCCGTCCGCGTTTTCAGCGCGCGAGTGCCCGCAGTACCAGGCCCGAGGCCGGTTTCGGGCCGAACGACGTCGACTTGCGGGGCATGGTGACGCCCTGGCGGGCCAGGTCGCGTACGACGTCCTCGCGGACCGGGTGCATCAGGACTGCCGTGCCGCCGTCGCGCTCCGCCTTGTCGACGGTGGCCGCCGTGTCGTGGATGTAGGCGATGTGCTCGGGCGAGTCCTCCGGGATGCCCCAGACGTGTTCGAGGAGCGTGGCGTGCAGGACCGTCGCGTCCAGGGTGCGCCAGGCCTCGGGGTGGTCACCCGGGATCGTACGGGCGAGGAGGTCAGGAGACGGGCGGTCGACCAGGTGGAAGGCGCCGTCGCCGGCAAGGAGGAAGGCGTTTCCGTCCGCGGCTGCCGCGGCCAGGGCGTCCAGGGCCTCGGAGAGGGGGACGTCGAGGTGGCGTATGCGGAAGGAGCCGGTGAGGGCGGCCAGCGCGTCGGCGACCGGCAGGCGGTGCAGGAGGCGGTGGATCGCGCGGACGCGGAGCGGGTAGCGCGTGGTGTCGACCAGGAGGACCAGGCCGTAGTCCCAGGGGCTGGGGGAGGGGTGCTCCGCGCGTAGACGCAGATACGTCGCCCAGCGGTGGTGGCCGTCGGCGATGAGGGCCTGGTGGTGACCGAGATCTGTCTGGATCTCGGCCAGGTCTGCGGGGTCGGTGACCGCCCACAGGCGGTGGCTGAAACCGTCCTCCGTGGTGGTCGACAGGAGCGGCGGGTGCTGGGCGGTGCGCTCGATGACGGCGGCGGTGCCGACCCGGGAACCGTTGCCGCGGTAGGTCAGCAGCAGGGGTTCGAGGTTGGCGGAGGTGGCGCGCATCAGGGCCGCGCGGTCCGCGATGACGTGCGGCATCACGTCCTCGTGGGGGAGGACGACGCCGTCCGCAGGCTCCGACAGGCGCAGGGCGCCGATGATGCCGCGTTGCAGCATGCCGTCGCCGTCGCGCTGTTCGTAGACGTACAGACCCGGCTCGGTGTCGGTGGTGAGGACGCCCTCGGACAGCCAGCGGTGCAGGGTTTCGGCCGCCTGCTGGTTGCGCGCGGTGGGGGTGGAATCCTGCGGGAGGATCAGCCGGACGATGTTGTGCGGGTCCGCGGATTCGAGGTGCAGCAGACCGTCCGGCCGCACGACGACGTCGTACGGCGGTGAGGTCACGGCGGCCAGGCTGCCGACCCGGTCGGGGTCGTAGCGCAGGCCCCGGAAGGGGTTCAGATCAAGGCCCATGCGTGCGGGTACGTGCGCGGGACCTGCATAGTTCATTCAGGCATCGTAAGTGTGTCAGTGGCATGCGCGATGATCGGGGCAAAGGGATCGAACGAGGAGCGATGCGGAATGAGTCAGACCGTCAGGACGCGGCCCGAGGGCAGTGCACAGGCCCTGAGTGAGGCGTACGACACGGCTCTGCTCGATCTGGACGGGGTGGTGTACGCGGGCGGGAACGCGATCGCGTACGCGGTTGAGTCCCTCGGCACGGCCCGTTCGGGCGGGATGCGTCTCGCCTACGTCACGAACAACGCGCTGCGGACGCCGGACGTGGTGGCCGAGCACCTCACGGAGCTGGGGATACCGACCGGGGCCTCCGACGTCATCACCTCGGCGCAGGCCGCGGCACGGCTCATCAGCGAGCAGGTGCCCGCCGGCGCGCGTGTGCTGGTCATCGGCGGGGAGGGGCTGCGGGTCGCGCTGCGTGAGCGCGGGCTCGAACCGGTCGAGTCGGCCGATGACGATCCTGCTGCTGTCGTCCAGGGATTCGGTGGCCCGGATCTGCCCTGGGGGCGCTTCGCGGAGGCGTGCTACGCCATCGCGCGCGGGGTTCCGTGGTTCGCGTCCAACACCGATCTGACGATCCCGAGCGCACGCGGGATCGCTCCGGGCAACGGCGCGGCGGTGGAGGTCGTGCGCATCGCCACGGGCGCCGAGCCGCAGGTGGCGGGGAAGCCGCTGCCCCCGATGCACCGGGAGACGATTCTGCGGACCGGGGCCGAGCGACCGCTGGTGGTCGGTGACCGGCTGGACACGGACATCGAGGGTGCGTTCAACGGCGAGGTGGACTCGCTGCTCGTGCTGACCGGCGTCACGGACGGCGCCCAGCTGCTCGCCGCTCCGCCGCAGCACCGGCCGACGTACCTGGACGCCGATCTGCGCGGTCTGCTCACCGGGCAGCCGGAGGTCGTCGAGGCGGCCGGGGGCTTCCGCTGCGGCGGCTGGACCGCGACGGCCGCCAGCGAGCGGCTGGAGCTGGAGGGCGACGGCGAGGCCCTCGACGGTCTGCGTGCGCTGTGTGCGGCGGCGTGGACGGCGGCCGGCGACGGGGCGTGCGAGCTGGACGGGGGGAAGGCGCTGGCGCGGTTGGGGCTCTGAGCGCGCAGAGGGCTCAGCAGGCGCGACAAGGAGAGCGGCAGGGGGAACAACAAGCGGAGCAACAGGCGGAGCAACAGGCGGCTCATCAGGGGCGACTCGGGATCGAGGCCCAATGGGAGGGTAGGCTAACCTAACTGCGTGTTGGTTGACAGTCCTCCTGAAGAGCGCGCGGAGACCGCCCCCGCGCCCCCAACCCGCCGGGCGATACGTGCTTTTGGGCTCCTCGCGTCCGTGGGGCTCCTGGTGCTCGTCGCGTTGGCGAGCATCGCGATCGGTGCGAAAGCGCTGCCGCTGGACGAGGTCTGGCACGGCCTGTTCCATGACTCGGGGACGTACGCCGATGTCGTGGTCGGTGACCGGCTCTCCCGTACCGTCCTCGGCCTGCTGGCCGGCGCCGCGCTGGGGCTTTCGGGAGCCGTCCTCCAGGCCCTCACCCGTAACCCGCTGGCCGACCCCGGACTGCTCGGGATCAACGCGGGCGCGTCCGCCGCGGTCGTCACCGCCATCACGTTCTTCGGCGTCACGAGCCTGAGCGGCTACGTCTGGTTCGCCTTCTTCGGGGCGGCGGCGGTTGGCGCGCTGGTCTGGTTCCTCGGTGGCAGCCGGGGGGCGACGCCGGTGCGGCTCGCGCTCGCGGGTACGGCGATCAGTGCCGCGCTCTACGGCTATCTGCAAGCCGTGATGATCATGGACAACGCCGCGCTCGGCAAGATGCGTTTCTGGACGGTCGGTTCACTGGCCTCGGCCACCGACACCACCATCAGGCAGGTGCTGCCGTTCCTGGCGGTCGGCACGATCCTCGCGCTGGCCCTCGCCCGGCCGCTGAACGCCGTGACCATGGGCGACGACACCGCCCGCGCGCTCGGCGCCAACCTGAACCGCACCCGCGCGCTCTCCATGGCCGCCGCGACCGTGCTGTGCGGGGCCGCGACCGCCGCCTGCGGGCCGATCGTGTTCGTCGGCCTGATGGTCCCGCACGTCGTCCGGTCCTTCACCGGGCCCGACCTGCGCTGGATCCTGCCGTACGCCACCGTGCTGTCGCCCGTACTGCTCCTGGGCGCCGACGTCGTCGGACGGATGGTGGCGCGGCCCGCGGAGTTGCAGGTCGGCATCGTCACCGCGGTCCTCGGCGGCCCGGTCTTCATCTATCTCGTACGACGGCGGAGGACGGCGCAGCTGTGACCACCACACACGATCCGGCCACCCGCCCCCCGGCCCTCCGTGTCCGGGGTACCCGAGCCGTCCGGACACGCGGCGGGCTGTCGGTCCGGTTCGACGTCCGGGCGTTCACCGTCGTCGTCCTGCTGATCGTGGCCGCGCTCACCGCGAGCGTCGTGCTGATCGGCACCGGCGACTTCCCGATCTCGGCCGCGGACGTCCTCAAGACGCTGTTCGGCGAGGGGACCGCGATCCAGGAGTACATCGTCGGCGACCTGCGGCTGCCGCGGGTCCTCGTCGGTCTGCTGGTGGGGGCCTCACTGGGGCTCGGCGGGGCGATCTTCCAGTCCATCTCCCGCAATCCGCTGGGCAGTCCGGACGTGCTCGGCCTCGGGCAGGGCTCCACGGCCGGCGCGCTCATCATGATCGTGCTGTTCTCGGGGAGCGCGAACCAGGTCGCTCTCGGGGCGCTCGTCGGCGGACTCGTGACCGGGATCGCCATCTATCTGCTCGCCTGGAAGCGAGGAGTGCACGGTTATCGACTGGTTCTGGTCGGTATCGGTGTCTCCGCGATCGTCACGGCGGTCAACGGCTATCTGATCACCAAGGCCGACATCGTCGACGCGGCCCGCGCGATCGTCTGGATGACCGGCTCGCTCAACGGCCGTGACTGGAAGCAGGTATGGCCGCTGCTCGTCATGTGCGCCGTCCTTATACCCCTGGTCCTCGCCAACACGCGAGCGCTGCGCATGATGGAGATGGGCGACGACGTCTCGTACGCGCTCGGAGTGCGGGTCGAGCGGACACGGCTGCTGCTGATGGTGGCCGCCGTACTGCTCACCGCGGGCGCCACCGCCGCCGCGGGGCCGGTCGGCTTCGTGGCGCTGACTTCGCCGCAGCTCGCCCGGCGGCTGACCCGCTCACCCGGACCGAACATCGTGCCCTCCATGTGCATGGGCGCGACCCTGCTGATCGTCGCGGACTGGGCCTCGCAGCGGGCCTTCGGCGCCGACCAGCTGCCCGTCGGCGTCGTGACCGGAGTCCTCGGCGGCGTCTATCTGCTGTGGCTCCTGGTCACCGAGCGGAAGGCGGGCCGGATATGAGCGCCGCAGCGAACGAGAACACCAAGAGGAGCACCAGCACCGTGAACCGCCTGTCCGCCGACAACGTCACCCTCGCCTACGACCAGCGCGTCATCGCGGAGAAGCTGTCGGTGGAGATCCCCGACAACTCCTTCACCGTGATCGTCGGCCCGAACGCCTGCGGCAAGTCGACACTGCTGCGCGCCCTTTCGCGGATGCTCAAGCCGTCCGAGGGGCGGGTGCTGCTCGACGGGCAGGTCATCCAGTCGATGCCCGCGAAGAAGGTCGCCAGGACGCTCGGGCTGCTGCCGCAGTCGTCGATCGCGCCGGACGGGATCACGGTCGGCGACCTGGTCGGCCGGGGCCGCTATCCGCACCAGGGGCTGCTGCGCCAGTGGTCCACGGAGGACGAGCGGGTCGTCCAGGAGTCGATGGCCTCGACCGGAGTCGCCGAGCTCGCCGATCGCTATGTCGACGAACTGTCCGGCGGACAGCGGCAGCGCGTGTGGATCGCCATGGCCCTCGCACAGCAGACACCGCTGCTGCTCCTCGACGAGCCCACGACCTACCTCGACATCCAGCACCAGATCGACGTCCTCGACCTCTGCGCCGAACTCCACGAGGAACAGGGCCGCACCCTGGTCGCCGTACTGCACGACCTCAACCACGCGGCCCGGTACGCCACCCACCTCATCGCCCTGCGCGAAGGCGAGGTCATCGCCGAGGGCGCGCCGAGCGAGATCGTCACGGCCGGCCTGGTCGAGGAGGTCTTCGGACTGCGCTGCCAGGTCATCGACGACCCGGAGACAGGGACACCACTGGTGGTGCCGGCGGCGCGCAAGGCCCGTACGGCCGCCTCGGACTCGGCCAAGGCGCCGGTGTCGGTGTCGGCTACGGAAGGGTCCTGAGGCGGAAGTCGGTTACAGAAGGGTCCTGAGCCGGAACAGGTCGCGCAGGCCCGCCTCCAACTTCACCCGGCCCGAGCCCCAGGCCTTCGCGAAGTTCAGCTCGCCGTTCACCATCGCGACCAGGTCGTCACCGCTCATCGTGAGCCGGATCTGGGCCTTCTCGGCCGGCGAGCCCTGGAGTGTGTCCAGCACTTTGATCCGGCCGTCCTGGAGACGGCCGACGAAGGTGATGTCCAGGTCGGTGATACGGCAGCTCAGCGAGCGGTCCAGGGCCGCAGCGGTGCGTACGTCCCCTTCGGCGCTCGCCATGTTGTCCGAGAGCTTCTCGAGCGCCGTGCGGCACTCCTCAATCGTCGCCATCGTGATCGACGGTACCGCAGGGCTTCGCGGTAGCGTCGGGGCATGAGCGACTCAGTGCCGGAGATCCCGTCTCCGCAGGACGAGGTCCCGGAGCCGGAGGTTCCGGTCGATGCCGGCCCCGCCTACGACCTTGCCGTCCCCGCCCCGCTGAACGTGCCCCGCACCCCCACCGGCAACGCGGACATCGACGCCCAGCTCGACCGGCTGGCCGACGCCGACCACCTCGCCACGGAGGGACATGTCGAGGTGTACGAGGATGTACACCGGGGGCTGCGCGACGCGCTCACCGCGCTCGACGCCCGCCCGGGACCTCCGGTGCCCCCAACGCCGTACGACCGCAGGAGCTGAACCGAACGTGGCAGGAGTGGCACGCCGCCGCCTGGATGCCGAGCTGGTCCGCCGCAAGCTCGCCCGCTCGCGTGAGCACGCCGGACAGCTGATCGCCGCCGGGAGGGTCAGCGTCGGCAAGACCGTCGCGGTGAAGCCCGCCACACAGGTGGAGACCGCGGCCGCGATCGTGGTCACCCAGGACGACAGCGACCCGGACTACGTCTCGCGCGGCGGACACAAGCTCGCCGGCGCGCTGGAGGTCTTCGTTCCGCAGGGGCTGAAGGTCGAGGGACGGCGGGCGCTGGACGCCGGTGCGTCCACCGGCGGCTTCACCGACGTACTGCTGCGCGCGGGAGCCGCCCATGTGCTCGCCGTCGACGTCGGCTACGGTCAACTTGCTTGGTCTCTGCAGAGCGATGAACGCGTCACCGTCAAGGACCGTACGAACGTACGCGAGTTGACGTTGGAGGCGATCGATGGGGAGCCCGTGGATCTTGTTGTCGGGGATCTGTCCTTCATCCCGCTCGGCCTGGTGCTGCCCGCCCTCGCGCGGTGCGCGGCGCCCGACGCCGATCTGGTGATGATGGTCAAACCACAGTTCGAAGTGGGGAAGGAACGGCTGGGCAGCGGCGGTGTCGTGCGCAGCCCGGAGCTGAGGGCCGAGGCCGTGCGCGGTGTGGCCGCGCGTGCCTGGGGGCTCGGGCTCGGTGTGCGGGGGGTCACGGCCAGCCCGTTGCCCGGCCCGTCGGGCAATGTCGAGTACTTTCTGTGGCTGCGTGCCGGGGCACCCGAACTCGATCCGGCAGACGTTGACCGTGCAGTGGCGGAGGGGCCGCGTTGACACAGACCCGAGCTCGTACTGTTTTCCTGCTCGCCCACACCGGGCGGCCCGCTGCGATCCGCAGCGCCGAACTCGTCGTCCAGGGGCTGTTGCGCTCCGGGATCGGCGTACGTGTGCTGGAGGCGGAGGCCGCCGACCTGCCGCTGCCACCGACAGTGGAGCTGGTGAAAGAGGCCACACCGCAGTGCCTCGACGGGTGCGAGCTGCTGATCGTGCTCGGCGGTGACGGCACGCTGCTGCGTGGCGCCGAGTTCGCCCGCGCGTCCGGGGTGCCCATGCTCGGCGTCAACCTCGGCCGCGTCGGCTTCCTCGCGGAGGCCGAGCGGGACGACCTCGACAAGGTCGTCGACCGGGTGGTGACCAAGGCGTACGAGGTCGAGGAGCGGATGACCGTCGACGTCGTCGTGCACAAGAACGGCGACATCGTGCACACCGACTGGGCGCTGAACGAAGCCGCCGTACAGAAGGTGTCCGCCGAGAAGCTGCTTGAGGTCGTGCTGGAGATCGACGGGCGGCCCGTGACCGGCTTCGGCTGCGACGGGATCGTCTGCGCCACGCCGACCGGCTCCACGGCGTACGCCTTCTCCGCGGGCGGGCCCGTGGTGTGGCCGGAGGTCGAGGCGCTGCTGATGGTGCCGATCAGTGCGCACGCGCTGTTCGCGAAGCCGCTGGTGACCTCGCCGGACTCGGTACTCGCGATCGAGGTGCTGCCACACATTCCGCCGGGGGTGTTGTGGTGCGACGGGCGCCGGTCGGTGGAGTTGCCGCCGGGAGCGCGGGTGGAGGTGCGGCGGGGGGCTGTGCCGGTGCGACTGGCCCGGCTGCATCACGCGTCGTTCACGGATCGGCTGGTGGCGAAGTTCGCTCTGCCGGTTTCCGGGTGGCGCGGGGCGCCGCACTAGTCGTACGACGGCGTGGCTGGCGTGCACGACTTGTGTGCGGCGTCTGTACGGTGGCCCACTCCCGCGGGTGACAACGGACCCTTTGTGGGTCCTTGTCACCTGCGCCTTCGTACCAGGGGGGTGGGGGCCGTCGCACATCCGGTCCCTGACCTCGTAAGGTCGGGGGCGTGTTGGAGGAGATGCGGATACGGTCGCTCGGAGTCATCGACGACGCGGTGGTCGAGCTGTCGCCAGGCTTCACCGCCGTGACCGGTGAGACCGGTGCGGGCAAGACGATGGTGGTCACCAGCCTCGGGCTGCTGCTGGGCGGGCGTGCCGACCCGGCGCTCGTGCGGATCGGCGCCAAGAACGCGGTCGTGGAGGGGCGGATCACCGTACCCGCGGGCGGGACGGCGGTCGTACGGGCCGAGGAGGCCGGAGCCGAACTCGACGACGGGGCGCTACTGATCAGCCGTACCGTTTCCGCCGAGGGGCGCTCACGGGCGCACCTGGGCGGGCGCTCCGTGCCGGTGGGGGTGCTCGCCGAACTCGCCGACGAGCTCGTGGCCGTGCACGGCCAGACCGACCAGCAGGGGCTGCTCAAGCTGTCCCGGCAGCGGCAGGCGCTCGACCGGTACGCGGGGGACGCGGTCGCCGTGCCGCTCGCCAAGTACGCGGGCGCCTACCGTCGGCTGCGCGCGATCTCGGGCGAACTGGACGAGATCACGACGCGCGCGCGTGAGCGGGCCCAGGAAGCCGACCTGCTGCGCTTCGGGCTCGACGAGATCGCGGGGGTCGAACCGCGCGCGGGCGAGGACGTGGAGCTGGCCGCCGAGGCCGAGCGGCTCGGTCACGCGGAGGCGCTGGCGTCGGCCGCCACGGTCGCGCACGCGGCGCTCGCGGGCAATCCCGAGGACCCGGAAGGCATCGACGCGGCGACGCTCGTCGCGGGCGCGCATCGGGCGCTCGAGGCCGTACGGTCGCACGACTCCTCGCTCGGCGCGCTGTCCGCGCGGATCGGCGAGGTCAACATCCTGCTGCGCGATGTGGCGGGGGAGCTGGCCGGGTACGCCGACGACCTCGACGCCGACCCGCTGCGGCTCGCGGCGGTCGAGGAGCGGCGGGCCGCGCTCACCCAGCTCACCCGCAAGTACGGCGAGGACATCGACGCCGTGCTCTCCTGGGCCGAGCAGGGCGCCGCACGGCTCCTCGAACTCGAAGGCGACGACGAGCGGATCGACGAACTGACCGCCGAGCGGGACGCGCTCCGGTCCGAACTGGGCGGACTCGCCCAGGGGTTGACGGAGGCCCGTACGGAGGCCGCCGAACGGTTCGCCGCCGCCGTGACCGCCGAGCTGGCCTCGCTCGCCATGCCGCACGCGCGCGTGTCGTTCGAGATCCGGCAGACCGACGACCCGGAGGGCGTGGAACTCGGCGGGCGTACGGTCGCGTACGGTCCCGCGGGCGTCGACGAGGTCGAGCTGCTGCTCGCTCCGCACCCCGGCGCGCCGCCCAGGCCCATCGCCAAGGGTGCCTCCGGCGGTGAGCTCTCGCGCGTGATGCTCGCGGTGGAGGTCGTCTTCGCCGGTACGGATCCGGTGCCGACGTATCTGTTCGACGAGGTCGACGCCGGTGTCGGTGGCAAGGCCGCGGTCGAGATCGGGCGGCGGCTCGCCCGGCTCGCGAAGACCGCGCAGGTCGTGGTCGTCACGCATCTGCCGCAGGTGGCCGCGTTCGCCGACCGGCAGTTGCTGGTCGAGAAGACCAACGACGGGTCGGTGACCCGGTCCGGGGTCAAGGTCCTGGAGGGCGAGGACCGGATCCGCGAGCTGTCCCGGATGCTCGCGGGGCAGGAGGACTCGGAGACGGCCCGGGCACATGCGGAGGAGTTGCTGGCGACGGCCAGGGCGGACGGGTAGCCGCCGGCGGGCGGGGGGATTCTCCGCCGCTCCGCGACGGTGTGTGGCCTTGTCCGCTGCGCGGGGTGGCTTTGACCGCTCCGCGGTCCGATCTCCGCCGCTCCGCGGCGTTTTCCCGCCCGCCCGCCCCTTTTGACCGCTCCGCGGTCCCCGGATCCCGGCCGCTCCGCGGCCCTCCTAAAGTTGCCCGCATGATCACACGCAACGGCAGGACCGCCGCATTCGGAACCGCCCTGACCCTCACCCGCGCCGGAATCACCGCGCTGCGCGCCAAGGCGCCGGGTGGCCCCACCCGTTGGGAGCGCGAGAACTACGCCGGGCGGACCGTCGAGCTGTACGCCGGCCCCGCCGCTGCCGTGGGAGCGGCGCTCGGGGCCGCGCGGACCCATCGTGCGGCCGGGTTCGCCGTGCTGGCCGCCGGTGCGTGTGGTGCGTACGACGATGTTGCTGGGGCGGGTGATCCCCGGCGGGGGTTCCGGGCGCACCTGGGGGCGCTGCGGGACGGTGAAGTGACCAGCGGGGCGGTCAAGTTGTTCGGGATATCGGCGGCGGGGCTGGTGGCCGGGGCGATGCTCAAGGAGCGGGCCTTCGACAAGCTGCTCGCGGGTGTGGTGATCGCCGGGACCGCGCACTTCGTCAACCTCGTGGATGTGCGTCCCGGGAGGGCTGCCGGTGCCGTGCTCGCCCTGGGGGCGCCCGGGTTGCTGCGGGACGGGACCGCGGGGCGGCTGTCCGCCGTGGCGATGGGGGCCGCCGCGGCCGTACTCCCCGACGACCTCGGCGAACGCGCGATGATCGGCGACACCGGCGCCCACGCGCTCGGCGCGGCCCTGGGCACCGCCATCGCCGCGGGCAACGGCCGGGCGGGGCTCGTCGCACACGCCGCGGCACTGGTGGCGGCGACGGTGTACGGGGACAAGGTCAGCGAGGCGGCGCGGTCACTGGGGTGAGCGACGACACGCGGGCTCGCACGGTTCCTGAAGCGTGAGGCGCGGGGGCGCGACGGCGTGGGGTGTGAGGCGCGACGGCGTGAAACGCGACGGTGTGCGTGCCGTTGCGCCCCGCGCGATCACCAGGTGCACAAACCCGCACGAAAACACGGCACTTCTCACTCATGTGAGTGACTGAAGCCCCCGAGTTGCCCATGCCGTCGCGATCGCGTTCGGGCAGCGGTGTCGGAACGCCCGTGCGGCCTGGCATCCTTGGCGTTGTACGCGGAGCGCGACGTGCGGTACACCCCCTCTGTACGGTTCTCCGCAGGATTCTTCTGTACGTTTCTTCGTGACCGTCCGACGCCGAACCAGGAGCCCCGGCCACGTGAGCCACGTGAGCAGCCACTCACCGCACGGCCAGTCGCCGCTGCGCACCGTGCAGGTGCTCGGCGGCGGGAGCGCTGGCAGCAGCGCGCATGTGCGGTCGCTGGCCTCGGGTCTCGTCGCCCGGGGAGTGCGGGTCACCGTGTGCGCCCCCAGCGATGCCGATCATGCATACGGGTTCAGCGGTGTGGGCGCGCGGCATGTTCCGGTGCCGCGCAGCAGCGATCCCGCCTCCGTGGCCGCGCTGCGGACGGCCTGTGCGGACGCCGACCTGGTGCACGCGCATGGGCTGCACGCGGCGCTGAGGGCCGCGTTGGCGCTGAGTGGGCGGCGTATCCCGCTCGTCGTCACCTGGCACACGCGCTCGCACGCCGAGGGCGCGCGGGCACATCTGCTGCGCCTCCTCGAACGGCGGGTCGCCAAGGCCGCCGCCGTGGTGCTCGGCACGTCCTCCGACCTGGTGGACCGGGCCCGCAGCAGGGGTGCTCGCGACGCGCGGCTCGCCGCCGTCGCGTTCCCGGTGCCGCGCGGCTCCGCCGAGAACGGGGACCCCGACCGGCTGCGGCTCAAGGCGCGAGCCGAACTGGGCGCCACCGACCGCCCGTTGCTGATGGCCGTCGGCTCCCTCGACCGGGGCCGCGGTTACGACACCCTGCTGGACGCCGCGCGGGCGTGGCGGGACCTCGACCCCCTGCCGCTGCTCGTGATCGCGGGGGAGGGGCCGCTCAGGACGGTGCTGCAGCGCCGTATCGAGGACGAAGGGCTGCCCGTCCGCCTGGTCGGGCGGCGCGACGACATCACGGAGCTTCTCGCGGCGGCCGATCTCGCGCTGCTGCCCAGCAGTTGGGAGTCCCGCTCCGTCCTCGCGCAGGAGGCCCTCCACATGGGCGTGCCGCTCGTCGCGACCGCCGTCGGCGGCATCCCCGAACTGGTCGGCGACGCGGCGGAACTCGTCCCGCACGGAGACGAGAAGGCGCTCGCCGAAGCCGTCGTACGCCTTCTCGGCGATCCCGCGCGCCGGGAGCTCCTCAGGGAGAAGGGCGCCCGACAGGCCGCCACCTGGCCGACCGAGGACGACACGGTGGCCCAAGTGCTGAGTGTCTACGACGAGTTGACCCAGGCGCGACCGCTTCCCTGAGCGAGCCCTGCGCCCCTACGGCACAAGCCTCCGCGCGCGCAGCGCCAGGCTCAACGCCAGTACCGTCTGCGGGTCGTCCAGGTCAGTGCCCAGCAACTCCCCGATGCGGGCCAGGCGGTTGTAGAGCGTCTGGCGGTTGAGGTGCAGCTCCCGGGCCGTCTCCGCCTTGCGGCCCGCGTGGGCCAGATACGTCTCCAGGGTGGGCAGCAGCGGCGGCTTGGAGCGGTTGTCGTGGTCGCGCAGGGGGCCGATGGCGCGGTCCACGAAGGCCGCCAGGTCCGGGTGGTCGCGCAGGCGCCACAGGAGCAGGTCGATGTCGAGGCGGCGGGCGTCGTACCAGGGGCGGTCGGTCAGTCCCTGCGCGGCCGTCGCCGTCTCCGCCGCGTGCCGCAGGCCCGCGGAGGCCGCCGCCCAGCCGCCCGCGACGCCGACGACGACCACCGGCGGCTGCGCGCCGGGCCGCTGCATGCCCGCGCGCTCCACGCCCGCCCGCAGCGCCGCCGCGACCCGGTCCGCGACGGCCGAGCGTTCGGACTCCGAGCGCAGGCCCAGCAGGAGCGGGACACGGCCCTCGACGGGACGTACGCCCAGCAGGACGGGCACACCGACCGAGGCGAGCTCCTCGGCGACCGCGCGGGCCAGGACCGCCCAGCCGCCGCCGGGGGAGAGGCCGTCGGCGAGCCGCATCACCACCGGCAGGAGCGGGCTGCTGCCGGGCTTGAAGCCGAGTACGCGGGCCTGCGCCGGTGCGTCCTCCGCCTCGATACGGCCTTCGGCGAGGTCGGTGAGGAAGTCGCCGCGTCCGCGCGCCGCGAGCTCCTCCTCCTGGCGGGCCTGCATCAGGACGACGGCCAGGATGCCGGCGGCCCGCTCCATCGCGAGCCTGTGCACCGGGGCGACCGGGGCGTTGACGGGCAGCAGGACCAGCCGGGCGCGGACCGAGCCGGTGCCGGGGCCGCCCCCGGGCACGTCCACGAGTGTCGTCCCGGCAGGTGGTTCCTCCTTGTGCTGGCCGCGCAGCCCCTCCCACACCTGGAGCGGATCGGCGCCTGCGCCCCCGGACCCGGCGGCGTACAGGAGCTGTCCCTCCGCCGTCTCCAGGAACACCGGGTTGCCGCTGAAGTCCGCGAGAATGCCGAGCACCTGAGGTACGCCGCCCCCGCCGAGCAAGGCCTCGGTGCATCGCCGGTGCACCTCCTCGGCCTGCTGGAGCAGGGCGTAGTGGCCGTTGACGATCTCGGTGTGGATCTCCTCCGTGACGGCCACGAAGGGCACCTCGCGGTGTAGCTGGACGAGGGGGAGACCGGCGGATCTGGCGGTGTCCACGAGGGCGGCGGGCAGCCGGGTGAAGCGCGGGCCGAGTTCCACCACGAGGGCCGCGATGCCGCGCTCGGCCAGCGTGCGGACGAACGCGCGCTGTTCGGCGGGGCGGGTGCCCAGGCCATATCCCGTGGTCAGGAGGAGTTCGCCGCCCTTGAGGAGCGAGGCGATGTTCGGGACCTCGCCCGCGTGCACCCAGCGCACGGTGCGCTGCAGCCGGTCGGCCCCCGCGAGGATCTCCGGGAGCCCACTGCGCAGCCCGGGCAGCTCCAGCGCCCGCTGCACGGTGATTCCGGCGCCCTGGGTGTCGTAACGGCTGTCCATGCTCCCGGACGCTACCCGCGGAGGCGGCGCGGAACATCTCCGGCCCCTGACGTGCGCCGTCCTTGAGGAGTGCTCAGCCGGGCACGGGGGCGATGTTGTGGTTGAAGCGGAAGACGTTGTCGGGGTCGTACTCCGCCTTCACCGCTGCCAGGCGCCGGGTGTTCTCTGCCCCGAGGCCGGCCACCACCCGGTCGGCGCCCTCGTCGCCGATGAAGTTGAGGTAGACCGCACCGGTGCTCCACGGCTGGACGGCGGAGCGGACGCTCTTGACCCACTGGACGCAGCGTTCGTCGTCCGCCGGGTCCTCCCAGACGCCGAAGGGGTGCACGGCCCATGGCGCGTCCCGGTAGGGCACCGGGAATTCGGTGGGGCCCGTGGCGATCGCGCCGCCCTGCGGGAACAGGACGTGCTGGGTGGTGGGTACGGGAACGGTGTCGCCGAGGGCGCAGAAGACGTCCACGAGTTCGTCGGGCAGACCGGTCAGGTACTCGGCGGACCAGTAGTTCCGCATGCCGGGCGGGTCGTCGAGCATGCACTGGAAGTCCACGTAGGGGAGGGCGGTGACGATCTCGGCCTCGTGCGGCAGTGCAAGGAGCGGCTGGGCGAGTTTGCGCATGTCCTCCTCGCCGCCCGCGTACGTCAGGAGGGCGCAGCACAGTGGCTCGCCGACCAGGTGCTCGGGGATGAACTCCTCGGGCGGGCCGGTCAGGTAGATGACGCCGCCGCTCGCCTCCTGGGGTCCCGTCGAGATGATCTCGCGGTAGAGGCCGACCACCTCCGGGCCGCGCTCCGGCAGGTACATCAACATGGCGATGGAGAACTCGGGCAACTCGTGCAGCTTCAGGGTCAGCGCGGTGGCGACACCGAAGTTCCCGCCGCCGCCGTGCAGGGCCCAGAACAGTTCCGGGTTCTCCGCCTCGGTGGCGCGGACCGTCCTGCCGTCGGCCGTCACCAGGTCGACGCCGAGCAGATTGTCGACGGCGAGACCGACGGTCCGGTCGAGCCAGCCGCTGCCGCCACCGAGTACGAAGCCGCCGACCCCGGTGGTCGAGACGCGGCCGCCGGTGGTCGCGAGGCCGTGCGGCTGGGTCGCGTGGTCGAGATGGCTCATGAGGGCGCCGCCCTGGACGCGTACCGACCGGGATCCGGGGTGGACCGTCACCTCGTGCATCCTGCGCAGGTCGACCACCAGACCGCCGTCGTTCAGGGCCATGCCCGCCACGCTGTGACCGCCGCCGCGCACCGCTATGGCGAGGTCCAGCTCCCGCCCGAAGCGCACGGCCCGGACGACATCGGCCTCGTTCGCGCACTGTGCGATCACCGCCGGGCGCCGGTCGATCATCCCGTTGTAGACGGACCGGGCCTCGTCGTAGCCCGGGTCGTCGGGGGCGAGTACCTCGCCGGACAGATCCGCGCGGAGCGCAGCGAGGGCCGCGCCCGCCTTGGAGAGGGGAGCCATGGCAGCCGACCCCTTTCAGCAGGGGACAGGACTGCTCTCAGCCTAGGCGGGCACGGTGGATCGGGCGCGTTCAGACGGATTCAGGCGCATTCATCTGCATTCAGGCGGATTCGTGCGCGTTCAGCCGCCGTACGCCCCGCTCGCCGTCAGTCGCAGCGCCGTGTCGATCAGCGGAACGTGACTGAATGCCTGCGGGAAGTTGCCGACCTGGCGCTTGAGCCGGGGGTCCCACTCCTCGGCGAGCAGACCCAGGTCGTTGCGGAGCGCGAGCAGCTTCTCGAAGAGCTTGCGGGCCTCGTCGACCCGCCCGATCATCGCGAGGTCGTCCGCCATCCAGAACGAGCAGGCGAGGAAGGCACCTTCGTCACCCTCCAGGCCGTCCACGCCCGCGTGCTCGCCGCTGGTCGGGTAGCGCAGGATGAAGCCATCCGAGGTCGACAGCTCGCGCTGGATGGCCTCGATGGTGCCGATCACGCGCTTGTCGTCCGGCGGCAGGAAGCCCATCTGCGGGATGAGGAGCAGCGAGGCGTCCAGCTCCTTGGAGCCGTACGACTGCGTGAACGTGTTGCGCTCCTTGTCGTAGCCCTTCTCACAGACGTCCCGGTGGATGTCGTCGCGCAGTTCGCGCCACTTCTCCAGCGGGCCGTCCGCGTCACCGGACTCGATGAGCTTGATGGTGCGGTCGACGGCGACCCAGGCCATCACCTTGGAGTGCACGAAGTGGCGGCGCGGGCCGCGGACTTCCCAGATGCCCTCGTCCGGCTGGTCCCAGTGATCCTCCAGGTAGCGGATCAGCTTGAGCTGGAGGAGCGAGGCGTAGTCGTTGCGGGACAGGCCCGTCATGTGCGCCAGGTGCAGGGCCTCGGTGACCTCGCCGTACACATCGAGCTGAAGCTGACCCGCGGCGCCGTTGCCGACCCGTACCGGCCCCGAATTCTCGTACCCGGGAAGCCAGTGGAGCTCCGCCTCGCCCAACTCCCGTTCGCCCGCGATGCCGTACATGATCTGCAGGTTCTCCGGGTCGCCGGCGACCGCGCGCAGCAGCCATTCGCGCCAGGCGCGGGCCTCCTCGCGGTAGCCGGTGCGCAGCAGCGAGGAGAGCGTGATGGCCGCGTCGCGCAGCCAGGTGTAGCGGTAGTCCCAGTTCCGTACGCCGCCGATCTCCTCCGGGAGCGAGGTCGTGGGCGCGGCGACGATGCCGCCCGTGGGCCCGTACGTCAGGGCCTTGAGCGTGATCAGGGAGCGTACGACAGCCTCGCGGTAGGGGCCGTGGTACGTGCACTGGTCGACCCAGTCGCGCCAGAACTCCTCGGTGGCCTCCAGCGACTCCTCCGGCTCGGGCAGAGCCGGGGGCGCCTTGTGCGAGGGCTCCCACGAGATGGTGAACGCGATCCGGTCACCGGGCGCCACCGTGAAGTCGGCGTACGTGGTCAGCGCCTTGCCGTAGGTCTCGCAGGCGGTGTCGAACCACACCGAGTCGGGTCCGGCGACGGCAACCGTCCGGCCCTCGTGCTTGTGCACCCAGGGCACCACACGGCCGTAGCTGAAACGCATCCGCAGCGCGGAGCGCATCGGGACCCGGCCCGTGATGCCCTCCACGATCCGGATCAGCTGCGGCGCGCCGTCACGCGGGGGCATGAAATCGGTCACGCGGACAGTGCCGCGCGGGGTGTCCCACTCGGATTCCAGGATCAGCGAGTCGCCGCGGTAGGTGCGGCGCGCCGCCGTCGGCGGTTTGGCGTCGGCGGCGTGCGCCGGGCCGAGCCGCCAGAATCCGTGCTCCTCCGTGCCGAGCAGTCCGGCGAAGACGGCGTGGGAGTCGAAGCGGGGCAGGCACAGCCAGTCGACCGTGCCGTCCCGGCAGACCAGCGCGGCTGTCTGCATGTCTCCGATGAGTGCGTAGTCCTCGATGCGCCCGGCCACGTGCATCTCCAGTCGAACGGCCACGTCGCCCCCGGAGGGGCGGTCGCTCTTGCGGTCAAGGGAACGTTGGTATTGCGTCGCTACGAAACGTCAATTAGTCGGTGCGATTGTCGTTGCGAAACGAACTGACGAGCTCTCGTGTTCCGGGATACGGACGGGGATGGTGCCGTGTGTCGGCCGGGCTCGGCAGCGAGTGTCCGAGCAGGATACGACGCACGTGGAAGATCCGCGTGCCGCTCCCGGTAACCCGGCTGGGCTGATCGAGTGAGTGGCGTGTGGGGCGCGTGGCGACTTGTGTGCGGAGCGTGGCCGGAAGCAGCCTCCTCGCGGCGCTGATACCCTGGTAGCCCGTGGACCGGTGGGAGAAAAACCCCCGAACCGCAGCGACGGCGCCTCCGGAAATCTTCGGACACCATGCCGGCACGCACCCCAGACCGCGACCACGGGAGCCCCCTCTTGGCCATGACGCCCGCTGCTTTTCGAAACAATGCAGCCACGACGACAAAGCACATCTTCGTCACCGGGGGTGTCGCCTCCTCCCTCGGCAAGGGCCTCACGGCCTCGAGTCTGGGTGCGCTGCTCAAAGCGCGGGGCCTGCGAGTCACCATGCAGAAGCTCGACCCGTACCTGAACGTCGACCCTGGCACCATGAACCCCTTCCAGCACGGCGAGGTGTTCGTCACCAATGACGGCGCCGAGACCGACCTGGACATCGGACACTACGAGCGCTTCCTCGACGTTGACTTGGACGGCTCCGCCAATGTCACTACAGGCCAGGTGTACTCGACCGTCATCGCCAAGGAGCGGCGCGGCGAGTACCTGGGCGACACCGTGCAGGTCATCCCGCACATCACCAACGAGATCAAGCACCGCATCCGCCGTATGGCCACCGATGACGTCGACGTAGTCATCACGGAGGTCGGCGGCACGGTCGGCGACATCGAGTCCCTGCCGTTCCTGGAGACGGTCCGTCAGGTCCGTCACGAGGTCGGCCGCGACAATGTGTTCGTCGTCCACATCTCGCTCCTCCCGTACATCGGCCCCTCCGGGGAGCTGAAGACGAAGCCGACCCAGCACTCGGTTGCGGCGCTGCGCAACATCGGTATCCAGCCGGACGCGATCGTGCTGCGCGCGGACCGCGAGGTCCCCACCGCCATCAAGCGCAAGATCTCGCTGATGTGCGACGTCGACGAGGCGGCCGTGGTCGCGTGCATCGACGCCAAGTCGATCTACGACATCCCGAAGGTCCTGCACACCGAGGGCCTGGACGCGTACGTCGTCCGCAAGCTGGACCTGCCCTTCCGTGACGTGGACTGGACGGCCTGGGACGACCTGCTCGACCGCGTCCACAACCCGCTCCACGAGATCAACATGGCGCTCGTCGGCAAGTACATCGACCTGCCCGACGCCTACCTCTCGGTGACCGAGGCCCTGCGTGCCGGCGGTTTCGCCAACAAGGCCCGCGTGAAGATCAAGTGGGTCACCTCGGACGACTGCAAGACCCCGGCGGGCGCGGCCAAGCAGCTCGGTGACGTCGACGCGATCTGCATCCCCGGCGGCTTCGGCGACCGAGGCGTGTCCGGCAAGGTCGGCGCCATCCAGTACGCCCGCGAGAACAAGATCCCGCTGCTCGGCCTCTGTCTCGGCCTGCAGTGCATCGTGATCGAGGCCGCGCGCAACCTGGCCGACATCGCGGACGCCAACTCCACCGAGTTCGACTCCGCCACCGCCCACCCGGTCATCTCCACCATGGCCGAGCAGCTCGACATCGTCGCCGGCGAGGGCGACATGGGCGGCACCATGCGCCTGGGCATGTACCCCGCGAAGCTCGCCGAGGGCTCCATCGCGCGTGAGGTGTACGACGGCAAGGAGTACGTCGAGGAGCGTCACCGTCACCGCTACGAGGTGAACAACGCCTACCGCGCCGAGCTGGAGAAGAAGGCCGGTCTGCAGTTCTCCGGAACCTCGCCGGACGGCAAGCTCGTCGAGTACGTCGAGTACCCGCGCGACATCCACCCGTACCTGGTCGCGACCCAGGCGCACCCCGAGCTGCGCTCGCGTCCGACTCGCCCGCACCCGCTCTTCGCGGGCCTGGTCAAGGCCGCGGTGGCACGCAAGACGGGCAAGTGACGCAAGGGTTGTACGGTGGCCGGGGTGTGTGCCTTTCGAGGTGCGCACCCCGTTTTCCGTTGCGGGTACAGGTAACGGATTCTTGTGCGGGGCCGACAGCTTTTTTGCACGTGTGGGAGGACAGGGCATGACCATCAAGGACACCGCCGAGGAGTGGGAGATCAGGGCGAGCGAGACCCCCTTCGTCGGCAACAAGACCTCGGTCCGCACCGACGACGTGGTCATGCCCGACGGATCGGTCGCCCGCCGCGACTACCAGGTCCACCCCGGCTCCGTGGCCATCGTCGCCCTCGACGACCAGAACCGCGTCCTGGTGCTGCGCCAGTACCGCCACCCCGTCCGCCACAAGCTCTGGGAGATCCCGGCCGGACTCCTCGACATCCCCGGCGAGAACCCTCTGCACGCAGCCCAGCGCGAGCTCTACGAAGAGGCCCATATCAAGGCCGAGAACTGGCGTGTCCTGACCGACGCCTACACCACGCCCGGCGGCTGCGACGAGGCCGTCCGCATCTTCCTGGCCCGCGACCTCTCCGAAGCCGAGGGGCAACGCTTCGAGGTCGAGGACGAAGAGGCCGACATGGAACTGGCCCGGGTCTCCGTCGACGAGCTCGTACGGGGCGTACTCGCCGGAGAGCTGCACAACAACTGCCTCGTCGTCGGCGTACTTTCGCTGGTCGCCGCACGGCACGGCGAGGGCCTCGACGCGCTGCGTCCGGCGGAGGCGCCGTGGCCGGCGCGGCCCTTCGAGGTCTGACGGGCTGCCGACGCCCACCTGACACCCGTCTGACGCAGACAGTCCTACGATCGCCTGATCCGATCGGGGGACGTGCCCGCCGCGCTCCGCACGGATCGTCGCAGAGCGTGAACTAGGCTCTGAAAACGCCCCGTCCGGAGTCCCGGCGGGTTTGCGCGTGCAGTGGGACGGGAGTGTGGCCCGTGACGGATCAGGCGGTGGACAACGGCGGCACGAAGGTGTCGGCAGAGGGGCAGCGCCCGGCTGCCGGGTCCGCTCCTACGGAGAGTCAGTTCCTGGGTCGTACAAGAGAGTTGAAGGAACTCCGGGCCGACATCGAGCGCGCTGGCCTGGACACCATCTCCGGCCGTAAGGCGCCACGCGCGCGCGTGCTGCTCATCGCGGGCAAGCCCGGCTCGGGCCGCACCGCGCTCGCCGAGGAGCTTGCGGAGCAGGTCGCCGAGAGTTACCCCGACGGAGTTCTGCGTGCCCGGCTCACCGAACCCGACGGCACCCCGGTCCCCACCGAGCGCACCGCCCGCGAGCTGCTCACCGCCCTGGAGCGTCCCACACCGCCCGGGGCGGGCGCCGAGGACCTCGGCGAGTCGCTGCGCGAGGCGCTCGCCGTCCGCCGCGTCCTGCTCGTCCTCGACGACGCGGCCGACGCCGAGCAGGTCGACGCCCTGCTCCCGGACACGCCGGAGTGTCTGGTCGTGGCCGTCTCCGGCGGGCCGCTGACCGGCATCGCGGACGTCCGCCCCTGCACCCTGGGGGGCCTGGACACCAAGTCCGCCCTCGAACTGCTCGGCCGCTTCACCGGCTCGGTGCGCATCACCGTGGATCCGTTCGCCGCCGAGGGCCTGGTCGAGCTGTGCGCGGGCCAGCCCGCCGCCCTGGTGCTCGCCGGCGGCTGGCTCGCGACCCGCCCCCAGTCGGCCGTCGCCGACCTCGCCAAGCAACTGCGCTCCGACGGCGAGGAGGGCTCGCCGCTGGCCCGCGTCTTCCGGCTCACGTACGCCTCGCTGCCCAGCGCCGCCGCGCGGATACTGCGACTGCTGTCGCTCGCCCCGGCCGGGCTCGTCGACCCGCACACCGCGTCCGCGCTCGCGGGCTGCTCGGTGAACGCCGCCCGCACCACACTGGACGACTTCGCCGCGCTCGGCCTCCTGCGGCCCGTGGAGTCGCCGCTGCCGCAGTACGAGGTGCCCGGCTGCCTGCTGCCGCTGCTGCACGCCCTCACCGAGACCCACGACCGCCCCGCCGAGCTCCAGCTGGCCCGCGCCCGGATGCTGGAGCGGACCGTACGGCTGCTGGTGTCCTGCCGCGCCATCACCGAGACCGACAGCTCGCCGGCCCGCGAGAAGCTCGCCGGAATGCCCCGCGCCCTGCGCTTCCCGAACCCCCGGGCCGCCGCCGACTGGCTGCGCATCCGGCAGCCCGCGCTGCTCGCCTCGGCCCGGCTTGCGGTCGCCGACGGCGAGCTGGACACCCTGGCCCGCCGCATCATGGCCGCGCTGGTGCGGGCGATGGTCGCGCACGTCGGTACGCAGGCCGCTGCGCCCGAGCTGTACGGCATCCACCGGCTCGTCCTGGACGTCGCCGAGCGCCGGAAACTGCCCCGCGAGAAGGCCGCGGCCCTGCTGAACCTCGCGGATCTGGACGCCCAGACGGGTCGTACGGCGGACGCCCTGGCCCGCTACCGGGCCGCACTCGACGCCGGACGCGAGGCGAACGATCCGTATGCGACCGGCCGCGCGATGGAATCCGTAGGCGGCGCCCACCAGGAGCTCGGGGACTACGACCGGGCGGCCGACTGGTACGGGCGGGCGCTCGCCGATCGGCTCGCCCGCGACGAGCGCGTGGACGCCGCCCGGCTGTACGGCCGGATCGCCGCCGCGCACACCTACGCGGGCCGCTACGGCGAGGCGCTGCGCAACTGGCGGGCCGCCGTAGCCGGGCACCGCAAGAACGGCGATGTGGCCGCCCAGGCACGGGCGTTGAGCGAGATGGCACGTGTCCAGGAGTACGCCGGACGGCCCGAGGAGTCACTGCGCACCTGCCAGGAGGCGGCCGAGTGGGCGCGCCGCGCCGACGACGTACGACTGCAGGCCGCGCTGCAGCTCAGGCTGGCCGACACGCTGGACCGGCTCGGCGACCCGGCGGCGGCGCGACTGCACCGGGGTGCGGCCGAGCGAATGCTGGGTGACGAGCTCCCGGAGAGCGCATCGGCCAGGGAACAAGACGCTAACGCCTGCGAAATCCGTAGTACATCCGAAGAAGATTGATGCATTGAAAGGCTAGACAGAGGGAATCCCTTCATTAGACTGGCTCCGCCGCGCTCTTTCGTGGTGTCTCCCGTTGTGCTCCCGTACGTCGGGTATGACATGCAATGCCCCGGCTCGCATCGCCTCGGCATGCACAGCCCCAGAACCCTCTGAGCCAAGGACCGTGATCGACGTGAAGGTCGGCATCCCCCGCGAGGTCAAGAACAACGAGTTCCGGGTGGCCATCACCCCCGCCGGCGTGCACGAGCTGGTGCGCCACGGCCACCAGGTGCTCATCGAGAAGAACGCCGGCGTCGGCTCCTCGATCACGGACGACGAGTTCGTCGCCGCCGGTGCGCGGATCCTCGCCACCGCCGACGAGGTCTGGGCCACCGCCGACCTGCTGCTCAAGGTCAAGGAGCCCATCGCGGAGGAGTACCACCGCCTCCGCAAGGACCAGACGCTCTTCACGTACCTGCACCTGGCCGCCTCCAAGGAGTGCACGGACGCGCTCGTCGAGTCCGGCACCACGGCGATCGCATACGAGACGGTCGAGCTGCCCAGCCGTGCGCTGCCGCTCCTCGCCCCGATGTCCGAGGTCGCGGGCCGCCTCGCCCCGCAGGTCGGCGCCTACCACCTGATGCGCTCGGTCGGCGGCCGTGGCGTGCTCCCCGGTGGTGTCCCCGGCACGCAGCCCGCGCGGGCCGTCGTCATCGGCGGCGGTGTCTCCGGCTGGAACGCCACGCAGATCGCCGTCGGCATGGGCTTCCACGTCACGCTGCTCGACCGCGACATCAACAAGCTCCGCGAGGCCGACAAGGTCTTCGGCACCAAGGTCCGGGCGATCATGTCCAACTCCTTCGAGCTGGAGAAGGCCGTCCTGGACGCCGACCTCGTCATCGGCGCGGTTCTCATCCCGGGTGCCAAGGCGCCGAAGCTCGTCACCAACGAACTTGTCTCGCGAATGAAGCCGGGAAGTGTTCTTGTCGACATCGCGATCGACCAGGGTGGCTGCTTCGAGGACTCGCGTCCGACCACCCACGCCGAGCCGACCTTCCCGGTCCACAACTCGGTCTTCTACTGCGTCGCCAACATGCCCGGCGCCGTGCCCAACACGTCGACGTACGCGCTCACCAATGCGACGCTTCCGTACATCGTGGAGCTCGCGAACCGCGGCTGGGTCGAGGCGCTGCGCCGTGACGCGGCGCTCGCCAAGGGTCTCAACACCCATGACGGCAAGGTGGTTTACCGCGAGGTCGCCGAGGCGCACGGCCTGGAGCACGTCGAGCTGGAGTCCTTGCTCGGTTAAGTCATCAACGGGTAAAAAGGCGATACGTCAACACGGGTCGTCAACACCGCACACCCGGCCGGACCTTGCCCGACAAGGCCCGGCCGGGTGTGTGTCGGGTCACTTTGTGACACTCGTTCAACTCGCCACGAACGTAACTCTTTAACCGATTCGTACACCGGTGAAACCTACCGTGCGACGGCCTTACGCCCTTGACAGAGGGGTGTTCGGTTGCCGACACATCGGGTCGGGTCCGGCGGATTGTGTTGCTGCGGACCGGTGACACGCCATAGAGTCGCCAACCGTCGGCATGGTGCCACGCTGACCTATCGAGAAGTTTCCTGGTCACCAAGGAGGTAAGACGACTTGTGAATGAGTCGACATTTACTCCCGGGGGTGGTCAACCAGGAATGCCGACGCGGGGCCAGGGCCCCACGGGGCTCGAGGCTGTCGGCTCCGTCGCTGTCCGCACCTTCGCAGCCCAGAAGAGTCCCCGGATGACTCAGACAGCACACCCGAGCATGGATGGCCATCACGTGAACGCCATGGCCGGCAACGGAAGTGGCGAGAACCGCACCCACTTCGCCGACTACGACGAACTGCCCGAGGGGCACTTCTACGACCCCGACGCCGAGTACGAGCCAGATCCCGAGTACGCGGCCACGCTCGCGCCCGACGCGGCCCGTCAGCGCCGTGAGCGCGTCGGTCCGACCGGGCGCCCGCTGCCGTACTTCCCGATCCCGGGCCCGCTGACCGACCACGGCCCCGCGACGATCATCGCGATGTGCAACCAGAAGGGCGGCGTCGGCAAGACCACGTCGACCATCAACCTGGGTGCCGCGCTCGCGGAGTACGGACGCCGGGTCCTGCTCGTCGACTTCGACCCGCAGGGCGCGCTCTCGGTCGGCCTCGGCGTCAACCCGATGGAGCTCGACCTCACGGTCTACAACCTGCTCATGGAGCGGGGCATGGTGGCCGACGACGTGCTCCTGAAGACGGCGGTCCCGAACATGGACCTGCTGCCCAGCAACATCGACCTGTCCGCCGCCGAAGTGCAGTTGGTGAGCGAGGTCGCGCGCGAGTCCACACTCCAGCGCGCCCTGAAGCCGCTGATGGCCGACTACGACTACATCGTGATCGACTGCCAGCCCTCGCTCGGCCTGCTCACCGTCAACGCGTTGACGGCAGCCCACAAGGTGATCGTGCCCCTGGAGTGCGAGTTCTTCGCACTGCGCGGTGTCGCGCTGCTCACCGAGACCATCGAGAAGGTCCAGGAGCGGCTCAACCCCGAGCTGGAGCTCGACGGCATCCTCGCCACGATGTACGACTCCCGCACGGTGCACAGCCGTGAGGTGCTCGCGCGCGTGGTCGAGGCCTTCGACGATCACGTCTACCACACGGTCATCGGGCGCACGGTGCGCTTCCCGGAGACCACCGTCGCCGGAGAGCCGATCACCACGTACGCCTCCAACTCCGTAGGTGCCGCCGCTTATCGTCAGCTCGCCAGGGAGGTGCTCGCCCGGTGTCACGCCGAGTGAGTCTGCCGGGGGCCGACGAATTGTTCCGTACCACCGGGGGAATGGCGCTCCAGTCGTCCTCGCCCTCGCGCCGGACCAACGGCGAGGCCCGGGTGCCGGCTCCCGCGGGCGAGAGCGACGCGGCGGCCGCCGGGGAGGACGCACCGCAGTCGGTGCCCGTCCAGGGCGGTGACGGTGAGGGCGACGAACATGTCGCGGCCGACTCCGGCTCGGGGGGCTCCCGCAGCCGGGGTGCGGCTCCGGAGCGCTCGGGGCCAGGTCAGGCGGCGCAGGAAGGTTCTGCCGCCGGGCAGTCCTCGCGCAAGCGCGGGCGGGGCCAGGGGCAGGGGCGTCGGCAGCCCAGTGGCCGGGAGCGCCACGACGAGAAGATCACCGTGTACGTCTCCGCCGAGGAGCTCATCGATCTCGAGCACGCCCGTCTGGTGCTCCGGGGCGAACACGGGCTCGCGGTCGACCGTGGGCGGATCGTCCGTGAGGCGGTCGCCGTCGTCCTCGCCGATCTCGAATCCCGTGGGGACGCGAGCATTCTCGTACGACGGCTTCGTGGGCGGTAGGAGGTAGCCTGCGAGCGCTATGCCCTCGTACGACGCCTCCGTCCCGTCCGCCGGCCCTGGTGCCGGTCGTCGGCGTGTTCTGGGGCGGGGTCCTGGGCCGGACCCGGCTCCCGCTCCCGCAGAGGATCTGGCCGTACCTCCTCCCGAAGAGGAGCCTGAACCGCCTGCGGCGGTGAGCGAGTCGCCGGTAACCGAGGAACCGCCCGAGCCCGACGACGGTGTCTTCAAGGTGCGGCTCGCGAACTTCGAGGGGCCCTTCGACCTGCTGCTTCAGCTGATCTCGAAGCACAAGATGGACGTCACGGAAGTGGCGCTGTCGCGCGTCACCGACGAGTTCATGGCACACATCAGGGCGATGGGGCCGGACTGGGATCTGGACCAGACGACCGAGTTCCTCGTCGTCGCCGCCACCCTGCTCGATCTCAAGGCGGCACGGCTGTTGCCGTCGGCCGAGGTCGAGGACGAGGCGGACCTGGCGCTCCTGGAGGCGCGGGACCTGCTCTTCGCGCGGCTGCTGCAGTACCGCGCGTACAAGCAGATCGCGGACATCTTCAACGCCCGCCTCGAGGAAGAGGCCCGCCGCTACCCCCGTACCGTCGGCCTGGAGGCCCACCACGCCGAGTTGCTTCCCGAGGTGGTCATCAGCATCGGGGCGGAGGGGTTCGCGAAGCTCGCCGTGAAGGCGATGCAGCCCAGGCCCAAGCCTCAGGTGTACGTCGATCACATCCACGCGCCGCTGGTCAGCGTGCAGGAGCAGGCGGGGATCGTGGTGGCGAGGCTGAAGGAGCTGGGGGCTGCCAGTTTCCGCGACCTCGTCGACGACACCGACGACACCCTGACCGTCGTGGCCCGCTTCCTCGCCCTGCTCGAGCTGTACCGCGAGAAGGCCGTGTCGCTGGACCAGGAGGAGGCGCTCGGGGGGCTCGTCGTGCGCTGGACCGGCGGGGACAGCGACGAGGAGCCGAGGGTCACGGACGAGTTCGACCGGCCGCCCGAGGTGCCGCCCAAGGAGGAGAAGAAGGCGTGAGCGAGGACACCACCGAGACCGAGGGCGGGCCGCGCACCGTCGCCGACCTCGATCTCAAGCCCGCCCTGGAGGCCGTCCTCATGGTCGTGGACGAACCCGCGACCGTGGAGCACCTCTCGAAGATCCTGGAGCGGCCGAAGCGACGGATCGCGGCCGCTCTGCGCGAGCTGGCCGACGAGTACACCATTCAGGGGCGTGGCTTTGAGCTGCGGCTCATCGCCGGGGGCTGGCGTTTCTACTCCCGGCCCGAGTACGCGATGGCCGTCGAACGCTTCGTCCTGGACGGGCAGCAGGCCCGCCTCACCCAGGCGGCCCTGGAGACCCTCGCGGTCGTCGCGTACCGTCAGCCGGTCAGCCGATCCAGGGTCTCCGCGGTCCGCGGAGTCAACTGCGACGGCGTGATGCGCACCCTCCTGCAGCGCGGTCTGGTCGAGGAGGCGGGCACGGAACCCGAAACAGGTGCGATCCTGTACAGGACGACGAACTACTTCCTGGAGCGAATGGGCCTGCGCGGCCTGGATGAGCTCCCGGAGCTCGCGCCCTTCCTCCCAGAGGCGGACGCGATCGAAGCCGAGACGCTGGAAGGGGTCCCGTCGTTCGATCCGGATGCACCGGATGCAGATGCAGACGACACGACGACGACGGAACTTTGATGCGAAGCAGTGGCAGCGGTAGTGGCAGGAACAGCGGCGGGCGCGGCAACCCCCGCGGGACCGGTGGGGGCGGCAACGCCCGCGGGTCCGGCGGCGGTGGCGGCGGTGCGCGCGGGAGCGGTGGGGGCGGCGGTCCCCGCGGTTCCGGTGGGGGCGGTGGCCCTCGCGGTTCCAGCGGTGGCGGTGGCCCCCGCGGTTCCGGCGGTGGCGGCAACCCCAGGGCCGCCGGTGGCGGCGGTGGCTCCCAGCCGAGGAGCGCGGGAGGGCGCGACGACCAGCCGAAGCGTCCCGGCAAGCCTCGTCCCGAGGAGCGCCGCTACGACGTAGGCCCTTCGGCGACCCACGAGGGCCCGAAGTCCGGTCGCGGCAACGCGGCCCGCGGCGGCGCCAAGGGCGGCCCCAGGCAGAGCCAGCAGCGCGGCGGCCGTACGGAGCCCGCGCGCTCCCGCGAGTACGAGACACGGACCGAGGAGCGCAACAGGGACCGGTACGCCGGCAAGCCGGAGATCAAGACGCCCAAGACCCACCCCGGGGCCGAGGAGGAGGGCGAGCGCCTGCAGAAGGTGCTCGCGCGCGCCGGCTACGGCTCGCGGCGTGCCTGCGAGGAGCTGGTCGAGCAGTCCCGGGTCGAGGTCAACGGCGAGATCGTCGTGGAGCAGGGCATGCGCGTCGACCCGGAGAAGGACGAGATCAAGGTCGACGGGCTGACCGTGGCCACGCAGTCGTACCAGTTCTTCTCGCTGAACAAGCCCGCCGGTGTCGTCTCGACCATGGAGGACACCGAGGGCCGTCAGTGCCTCGGCGACTACGTGACGAACCGCGAGACGCGGCTCTTCCACGTCGGGCGGCTCGACACCGAGACCGAGGGCGTCATCCTGCTCACCAACCACGGTGAACTGGCGCACCGCCTGACCCACCCCAAGTACGGCGTGAAGAAGGTCTACCTCGCGCACATCGTGGGCCCGATCCCGCGTGACCTGGGCAAGCAGCTCAAGAACGGCATCCAGCTGGAGGACGGTTACGCGAAGGCGGACCACTTCCGCGTCGTCGAGCAGACCGGCAAGAACTACCTGGTCGAGGTGACCCTGCACGAGGGCCGCAAGCACATCGTGCGCCGCATGCTCGCGGAGGCCGGCTTCCCGGTCGACAAGCTGGTGCGCGTCTCCTTCGGCCCGATCACCCTCGGCGACCAGAAGTCGGGCTGGCTGCGCCGCCTGTCGAACACCGAGGTCGGAATGCTCATGCAGGAGGTCGACCTCTAGGGGTGCCCGCCGTTTCGGCCGGTTCCGGGATTGCCCCGGGACCGGCCGATGCGTTTTCGGCTCCCCGCCGGTCTGTACCGGTGAGCGAAGGGAGCGCGCGATGGGCGCCACGACGGAGCGCGAGGAGTTCGTACGGCTGACAGACCCGTACCGGCGG
The DNA here is from genome assembly GCF_041431135.1 of Streptomyces sp. NBC_00554. Classification (NCBI taxonomy): domain Bacteria; kingdom Bacillati; phylum Actinomycetota; class Actinomycetes; order Kitasatosporales; family Streptomycetaceae; genus Streptomyces; species Streptomyces sp. NBC_00554. The sequence goes on from NZ_CP107799.1 coordinate 8,009,270, forward strand.
GAGCTGCTCGCGCACTGCTACCGGATGCTCGGGTCGGTCGACGACGCCGAGGACCTGGTGCAGGAGACGTATCTGCGGGCCTGGCGGTCGTACGAGGGGTACGAGGGCCGGGCGTCCCTGCGGACCTGGCTGCACCGGATCGCCACGAATACGTGTCTGACGGCTCTGGAGGGCCGTGTGCGCCGTCCGCTGCCCTCCGGGCTCGGCGGGCCGGGAGACGCGCCTGAGGGGCCTCTGAGGGCCCCTGTGACGGATGTCCCGTGGCTGCAGCCGCTGCCGGACGCGCTCGTCGACCCGGCGAACGTCGTGGCGGCCCGTGGGAGTCTGCGGCTCGCACTCGTCGCCGCGCTGCAGAATCTGCCGGCGCGGCAGCGGGCCGTGCTGATCCTGCGGGACGTGCTGGCTTGGCGGGCGCCCGAGGTCGCCGCACTGCTCGGGACCTCCACGGCGGCCGTCAAAAGCAGCCTCCAGCGCGCGCGTGCCCGGCTCGACGAGCTGGCACCCGAGGAGGAACTCGTCACCGAGCCCGACGGCCCCGAGGACCGAGAACTGCTCGACCGCTACATGGCCGCCTTCGAACACGCCGACATGGACGCGCTCCTGGGGCTCCTCCAGGACGGCGTCGAGCTCGAAATGCCTCCCTACTTGGACTGGTTCAGCGGCAAGAAGGACGTGATGCGCTTCCTGGGGACGCGGGTCGGCTACGCGGGGCGCCTGCGGATGGTGCCCACGCGGGCCAACGGGCAGCCGGCGGTGGTGGCGTACGCGCGCGATGGAGACGGGGTGTACAGGGCGCACTCCGTGCAGGTTCTCGAGGTGAGCGGTGCGGGCATCGCCAGGATCACCGCCTTCTTCGATGTGGGGCTGTTCGGGCACTTCGGACTGTCCCAGGTGCTCTCGTGAACCCCGGGGAGCTGCTGGAGCGGTCGCTCGCGTATGCGCTGGGGAGCGTCGCCGTAGTGGTGCCGGGGAGCCTCGGGCGGGCCACGCCGTGTTCCGGGTGGGACCTGGGGGAGCTGCTCCGGCATCTGGACGACTCGGTGGAGGCGCTCTACGAAGGGGTCGCCGCGGGGCGTGTCGGGCTGTGTTCCTCGCCGGCCGCCGCCGATCCCGTGTGTGCCTTCCGGGAGCGGGCGTGCGCCCTGCTCGGCGCCTGGGCGGTGGTGTCGGGCGACGTGCCGTCGGCCGAGCCTTCCGTGGGTGTGGGGGACGGGTCGCTGGATCTCGGGCTCCTGGCGGCCGTCGGCGCCGTCGAGATCGCCGTACACGGATGGGACGTGGCGCAGGCGTGCGGGCGGGCGCGGCCGATCCCGCCCGCCCTCGCCGCCGAACTGCTCCCCGTGGCGCGGTGGTCCGTGGCGGACGCCGACCGGGGTGTGCGCTTCGCCGAACCGGTCGGCGCGCCGTCGTCCTGGTCCCGGCCCGGGGACCGGTTGCTGGCCTTCCTGGGGCGGCGTCCTAGCCCGCCGCGATTCCTTTCCGGACCGGGCCCGGTCTGCCTTCCGTGAGTGATCCCTCGACCTCACGAAAGGAACCGTCATGGCTGACACCCTGCGTGTCCCGGTCCGCGAACCAGCCGCCGGTGCCGCTCCGCCACGGCGGGTGTGGACCGTCGTACTGGCCGCACTCGGAGCGCTGCTCTGCTCCCTCGACGTGGTGGTCGTCGTCACCGCGCTGCCCACCCTGCGGGCCGAATTCGGGGCGAGCCTGTCCGAACTGGAGTGGACGCTCAACGCGTACAACCTGGTCTTCGCCTGCCTCACTCTGACCGGCGCCGCGCTCGGCGACCGGTTCGGGCGGCGGCGCATGTTCGTCGTCGGTCTTGCCGTCTTCACACTGGCCTCGGCCCTGGCCGCGCTCGCCGGCGGTCCCGGTCAGCTGATCGCCGCCCGCGTGGTCCAGGGCGCCGGAGCGGCCGTCCTGCTGCCGCTCACGCTGACCCTGATCAGTGAGGCGTTCCCGGCCGAGAAACGGGGCGTGGCGATCGGCGTGTGGGGCGGGGTGACCGGGCTCGGGGTCGCCTCGGGGCCCGTGCTCGGCGGTGCCGTCACCGAGGGCCTCTCCTGGCAGTGGATCTTCTGGCTGAACGTGCTGCTGGGGCTCGCGATGCTTCCCCTGGCCGCCGTCAAACTCCGCGAGAGCTACGGTCCCCGTCCCCAACTCGACGCCGTGGGACTGGTGTTGGCGGCCGTGGGTCTGACCGGGCTGGCCTGGGCGCCGGTACGGGCGCCGGAGGCGGGCTGGGGGAGTGCCGAGGTGCTGGGCGGGCTGGCGGTCGGAATCGTGTTCCTGACGGCCTTCCTCGGCTGGGAGCGGTCGCGGGCGCGCTACCCGATGCTGCCGGTCACGTACTTCGGGCGGCGCGGCTTCTCGACCGCCAACGGCACGATCTTCCTGATGTTCATGTCGCTGCTCGGCTCGATTTTCATGATCACGCAGCTCTTTCAGCTCGGCCTGGGCAATTCTCCGCTGGAGGCGGGCGTCCGGATCCTTGTGTGGACCGGCATGCCGCTGGCCGTCTCGCCGCTCGCGGGCGCGCTCGCCGACCGGTTCGGGAACAGGCCCTTCATGCTGACCGGCCTGGTCCTCCAGGCGGTCGGGCTCGGGCTGCTGGCCCGGCAGATCGAGCCCGGCGTGGACTACGGAAGCCTGGTCGTGCCGCTGATCCTCGCCGGGGTCGGCATCTCTCTGGCCTTCCCCACCATCGCCAACGCCGTGACCTCATCGGTGCCGCCCGGCGGCGCGGGCGTGGCGGCCGGCGTCAACAGTGCACTGCGCGCACTGGGCGGCGTCTTCGGAGTCGCCGTCGCCGCGGCCGTGTTCAGCCGGTACGGGGGCTACGGCTCGGCGGAGGCCTTCGTCGACGGGTGCGGGCCCGCGCTGTGGGTGTCGGCAGGGGCCGCTGCGGCGGGAGCGGCGGTGGCGGCGTTCGCACCCTCCCGACCCGCCAACAAGGCCTCGAACCAGCCCAGTTAAAGGGTTGTGTGAGCCCACTCACCTCCTTATAGTCGTAATGACTATTAGTCGTTCTGACTATTAATAGGGGGTGGGTGGGCGTGCTCGCACGGGAAGGTCGCGCGCCTGGCGGGAGCGCACCCGAGGGCTACGACAAGTACGCGTTCGAGCCCTTCGCCGTCACCGTCGACCTGGCCGTCCTGACCGTCCGCGCGGGCGTGCTCCAGGTGCTTCTCGTCGAGCGCGGGCAGGAGCCGTACATGGGCCGCTGGGCGCTCCCCGGCGGCTTCGTGCTGCCGCACGAGTCCGCGGAGGCGGCGGCCCGGCGCGAACTCGCCGAGGAGACCGGCCTGTCGGACATCTCCGGGCTCCACCTCGAACAGCTGAGGACGTACAGCGAACCCCGCCGCGACCCCAGGATGCGCGTCGTCTCCGTCGCCTTCGCCGCGCTGCTCGCGGACCCTCCCGAGCCGCACGGCGGCGGTGACGCGGCGCAGGCCCAGTGGCTGCGGTACAACGCGCTCGATCCGCTCGCCTTCGATCACGACCGGATCCTCGCCGACGCCCACGACCGCATCGGCTCCAAGCTCGAGTACAGCTGTCTCGCCACGTCCTTCTGCCCGCCCGAGTTCACCCTCGGAGAGCTGCAGCAGGTGTACGAGACCGTGTGGGGCACCGCGCTCGACCGGCCCAACTTCCGGCGCAAGGTCCTCGCCACGCCGGGCTTCGTCGACCCGGTGCCGGGTGCCGCACGCCTCACCGGAGGCCGCGGCAAACCCGCCGCGCTGTACCGCGCGGGCGGCGCCAAAACCCTGCACCCACCCCTGCTGCGTCCCACTCAGGAAGGACGACCCACATGACCACCACGACGCTCGCGAAACGTGCCGCCACCGGATCCCTGCTCGGCCTCGCCCTCGGCGACGCGATGGGGTTCCCGACCGAGTTCAACTCGGTGCCGGCGATCCTCGCGAAGTGCGGCCCGTGGCGCGAGATGGACCTGCCCAGGCCCGCGATCGTCACCGACGACACCCAGATGACGCTGGCGCTGGCACGTGGACTGCGGACGGCCATGGACCGCGGCCTGCTCGGCCCGCTGCGGATGGAGCGGCCGGTGCGCGAGGAGTTCGTGGACTGGTACCAGTCGCCCGACAACAACCGTGCGCCCGGCCGCACCTGTCTCGTCGCCTGCGACCTCCTGAAGAACGAGAAGCGGCCCTGGCAGGAGGCAAGCCAGATCGGCTCCAAGGGCTGCGGCGCCAACATGCGCGTGGCGCCCGTCGGACTCGTCCGCGGACTGAGCGAAGAACAGCGCGCGGGCGCCGCGCAGTTGCAGGCCGCCCTCACCCACGGGCACCCCACGGCGCTCGCCGCCGCCGACCTCACCGCACACGCGATCTGGCTCCTCGCAAACGGGACCGAGCCGATGGGACTGGTCGGCCGGCTGCGGTCGTACGCGTACGAGAACCGTCACCGCTACCACTCCCGCTGGCTCGGCGACCTGTGGACCCGCGGCCAGGACCCCACGCCGGAGCACTTCATCGGGCGCGGCTGGGACGAGTGCCTGGAGATCCTCGACCACCTCCGGCATGCCGTGCGAACGGTCTCGCCCGAGTCCGACCCCTGCCTGGCCACCGGCGGGGGCTGGGTCGCCGAAGAGGCGCTCGCCACCGGCCTGTTGTGCTTCCTGCTGTTCGTCGACGAGCCCCTCACCGCAGTACGCCGGGCCGCCTGCACCTCCGGCGACTCCGACTCCATCGCCTGTCTGACGGGCGCCTTCGCGGGCGCCTACCACGGCTCGGACGCGTGGCCGACGTCCTGGGCCGACCGCATCGAGTACCAAGGCGACCTCATGTCCCTTGGAGCGCTCTGGGACGCTTGAGGGATGACCGACCTCCTGGACCTCGATCTCAAGGCGGTGGTGTCCGAGCAGCCCGATCCCGTGCTGTTCGCCACCGTCTCCGGAGCACACCTCTACGGCTTCCCGTCACGCGACTCGGACGTCGATCTGCGCGGCGTGCATCTGCTGCCGGCGGCCGAACTGGTCGGACTGCGGGAGCCGGAGGAGACCCGGTCCCGGATGTGGGAGCAGGACGGGGTCGAGATGGACCTGGTCACCCACGACCTGCGCAAGTTCGTACGGCTGATGCTGCGCCGCAACGGCTATGTGCTGGAGCAGTTGCTCTCACCGCTCGTCGTGCACACCACCGACGCCCACCGGGAGCTGGCGGGTCTCGCCCCCGGCGTCCTCACCAGCCATCACGCCCACCACTACCAAGGGTTCGCGAACACGCAGTGGCGGCTCTTCGAGAAGACCGGCGAACTGAAGCCGCTGCTCTACACGTTCCGTGTGCTGCTCACCGGCATCCACCTGATGCGCAGCGGTGAGGTGCAGGCCGATCTGCGCGCGCTGATGGGGGAGACCGGGGCTCCTGTCTATCTGCCGGACCTGATCGCCGCGAAGGCGGAGCGGGAGCACGGGGCCGCGGATGTGCGCCACGCGCGCGTGGAGGGCGATGTCGAGCGGCTGCGCATCCTGCTGGACGAGGCGCAGGGCCTGTCAGCGCTGCCCGAGGCTCCGTCCGCGTACGACGCCCTGCACGCGTTCGTCGTCCGGGTCCGACTGGAGAGCTGACGCCCGGCGGACGCGTACGAGGAAGGCCTCGACGCGTGCCTGGTCCGGCTCGGCGGGGAGGGGACTGCGGCCGGCCGACTCGTCCGCCTCCGTCCCCAGTTGGCTCATCCACGTCTCCACCCGCGGCCACGGAACCTCGCCCCGCTTCACCGCGAGCAGCGGTTGGCGCTGATCGCCCACGTCGATCGTCAGCTCGCCCGTGCGCAGCAGATCACGGGCGCTCATCAGGAGCCGAAGCAGGTGCATGGCGTGCTTCCAGCGCGGGGCACCGTGCTGACGTACGTCGGCCTCCAGCTTCTTGCGCTGGCCGAGCGCGTAGCGCGTGAACGTCCCGTGGGCCCGCCGGGAGAGGAACGCCTCGCGCAGGGCGAGGAGTTCGCGGCCCGTGTCGTCGACGTACTCCACGACGGGGGAGTGCAGGCACTCCAGGATGTTCGGGTTCGCGCGCAGGGCCAGCTCGCAGAAGCGCTCCAGCTCCCAGCTGAACTGCTCCTCGGCCGGGCCCTCGACATGGGTCGGCGGCTTCTCGAAGCGCCAGAAGAGCGGGGTCGGGGCGAGGAACACGCCCCGGCGGTCGGTGTCGCTCGTGTCCGTGGCCAGGCCGAAGGCGCGCGAACCCATCACACAGGAGTAGATCGTGTGGTCGCGCACCAGGGCCTGGGGATCCATGTCCGGAGCGTACGTGCCGACTTCACGCCAGGGTGATCGAATTTCCCTTGACCGTGATCTGCTTCTCGGCCAGCGGCTGCGTCGCAGGGGGGTTGGCCACCGAGCCGTCCTTGATGCTGAACTTGCTGCCGTGGCAGTTGCAGTTGATGGTGCCGCCGGAGACGCTGGCCACCGGGCACTGCTGGTGGGTGCAGATGTTGGTGAAGGCCTTGAACTGGTCCTTCTCCGGCTGGGTCACCACCACCTGCTCGTCCTTGAAGATCTTGCCGCCGCCGACGGGGATGTCGGTCGTCTTGGCCAGTTCCTGTCCGGCGGAGGCGCCGGCGGACGACGAGTCGCTGCTGTCGTTGCTGCCGCCGTACTCACTGCAGCCCGCGACGAGAGCCGCCGCGCCGCTCGCGAGAAGAATCGTGCGCCTCGTCGGGCGATGGGTCATGTCGTCACTCCGAAGGTGCGGAAGAACCAGAGGGCGGACGTCAGCCAGATGACGGTGAGGACGGCGAACACGAGTCCGCCGACGATCGGCAGCAGCCAGCCGGGCAGTCGCTCCGAGCGGAGCAGCAGCATCTTGGCACTGAAGGCACCGAAGAAGAAGCAACCCAGGAGGGAGTGCCACAAAACGCGTGATTCGTACGTCTGATAGCCCAGCGCGTACAGACAGTGCACCGCGACCGGCACCGACACCAGGAACGCGATCCGCCCCGACCAGCGGTGCAGCACCGCCGACCAGCTCGGCCCCGGCAGCTTCCCGTACACCATCAACGCCGAGACCACCTGGATGAGCGCGAAGGCGAACGCCACCGTCGCCAGCCATGACTTCACGGCACCCGTGCTGCTGAAGCCGGCGATGTTGAAGGCCGTCCCCGCCGGGTCGTGGACCTTGCCGTACGCCCCGAAGCCGACCGCCACCGCCGCGGCGACCAGGGCCGGGACCAGATAGCGGGCCGGGTTCGGACGGCCGTGCGCGGGCTGCGGAGGCGGGAAGGCCTGGGTGGCGGCGTTCGGATCCACGGTCATGAACGGCTCCCTGCGCGAGAGGGGGTCGGATGAGGGGAACTGGAGGTCAGGGGGTGACGGGCTCGGCAGTGAGCTGCTCCCCGTCGATCGTCACGGCGCCGGTCTCCGGGTCGATGTCGGGCGCCGCCGAGGGCTCGCCGTCGCGGTTGACGATGCCGACCTGATCGCGGCCGTCGCCGGGCAGCACGACCCAGCCGCCGTCGACCTGGGCGCCGCGCACGGTGGCCGTCGCCCGGTAGAGCCCGGACGGCTTGACGGCCTTGTCGGCGGTGAAGCCGTAGCGCTGCCCTTCGAGGTCGACGGTGCCGCGGATCCGCTTGCCCTGGAGCGTGCCGTTCAGCTCGGAGCCGTTCTTGCCGGTGAGCTTCATGGTGCCGTCGTCCTTGACGTCGCCCTTGAGCCAGGACTCCTTGTCGTGGCCGTCGCAGAAGTACGCGATCGCTTTTCCGTTGCGCAGGGAGACCGCGATCGCCGAGGAGTCGTCGTCGGTGCGGCCCGCGTAGTCGGCGTTGGGCGGCGCGCTCTTCGACGGAGTCGGCGAAGCGGTGGTCTTCGTGGGTGACGGGCTCGACGTCGCGCTTGCCTTCGGGCTCGGCGAGGTGGACGCGGCAGGCACCTTTACTTGGGACGACGAGGCGCTCTTCGTCCCCGTCGTCGCGTTGAGCGACAGCAGGAACAGGCCGAGCACCAGTCCCGCGAGAAGGGTGAGAACGGGTCCTGGACGCTTCATACGGGCCATGCGGGCCTCCCCCGAGGCGAGTCTCCCGCTATGAGAGCGGATCCACGCCCCCGCGTCCAGAGGCGCACGGGTGTGTTCTCACTACAAGTGGCGGAATAGGGCGATTCAAGTGACATTGGCAGGGTCTCAGGCCGGGCGGTGACCTGCTCCTGGCCGCACTCTCGAAAGGCGTGACCAACCATGGCGGGTAACGATCTCGGCAGCCTGCTCGGCGGTCTCCTCGGCGGCGGCCAGGGCGGTGCGTCAGGCGGTTCCGGCGCAGGCATCCTGGGGGCGCTGCTCCAGTCCCTGGCCGGCGGCTCGGGCAGTGGTTCGGGAGGTAGCAGCAACCCGCTGGGCGGACTCCTGGAGATGCTCACCAAATCCGGGCTCACCGAGCAGAAGGACTCCTGGGTCGGCACCGGCGAGAACCAGTCCGTGACCGGCGCGCAGATCCAGCAGGCGCTGCCCGACGAGACCCTCAAGCAGGTCGCCGAACAGGCCGGTGTCACCCCCGACCAGGCCGCGATGCAGATCGCCGAGACCCTGCCCCAGGCGGTCGACAAGCTGTCCCCGAACGGTGAGTTGCCTTCCGCCTCCCTGGAGGACCTCATCAAGGCGCAGCAGGTCTGACGCCCTGTGTCGCGTGCGCGGTGGCCGTCTCGTCAGGCGGGCGCCGCGCACCCGCGCGTTGCGGGCTGACTACGCTGGTGTGACAAGACGTCTACGTACATCAGCAAGGAGCATCACCGTGGCGGTACGAGCGGTCCGGGGCGCCGTCCAACTGGAACGGGACGAGGCCGGCCACATGGACGAGCAGGTCAGCGAGCTGCTCACCGCCGTCCTGGAGCGGAACGGCCTCACCACGGACGACCTGATCAGCATCTGGTTCACCGCGACGCCCGATCTGCACAGCGACTTCCCGGCGGCCGCCGCACGCAAGCTCGGCATCGTCGACGTGCCGCTGATCTGCGCACAGGAACTGGACATCGAGGGCGCGATGCCCAGAGTCGTACGAGTCCTCGCGCACATCGAGTCCGACAAGCCCCGCGCCGACATCGCGCACGTCTACCTGGGCGCCGCGGGCGCACTCCGCAAGGACATCGCCCAGTGAGGACCGCCCTCGTCATCGGAACCGGACTGATCGGCACGTCCGCCGCCCTGGCCCTCGCGGCCCGCGGTGTCGTGGTCCACCTCACCGACCACGACCCGGAGCAGGCCCGTACGGCCGCCGCGCTCGGCGCAGGCACGGACGAGGCGCCCGAAGGGCCCGTCGACCTCGCGATCGTGGCCGCACCGCCCGCGCACGTGGCCGCGACGCTCGCGGACGCCATGCGGCGCGGGGTCGCGCGCGGCTACCTCGACGTGGCGAGCGTCAAGGGCGGCCCGCGCCGGGAGCTGGAGGCGCTCGGCCTCGACCTGTCCTCGTACATCGGCTCGCATCCCATGTCGGGCCGCGAGAAGTCGGGACCGCTGGCCGCCACCGGAGACCTCTTCGAGGGGCGCCCCTGGGTCCTGACGCCCACTCGGGACACCGACACCGAGGTGCTCAACCTCGCCCTCGAACTCGTCTCGCACTGCCGTGCCGTACCGGTCGTCATGGACGCGGACGCCCACGACCGGGCCGTCGCGCTCGTCTCCCACATGCCGCATTTGTTGTCCAGCATGGTCGCCGCGCGCCTGGAGCACGCCGAGGAGGCCGCCGTACGCCTCTGCGGCCAGGGCATCCGTGATGTGACCCGGATCGCCGCCTCCGACCCCGGGATGTGGATCGACATCCTGTCCGCGAACCCCGGCCCGGTCGCCGACCTCCTCTCGGACGTCTCCGCCGACCTCGACGAGACGGTCCAGGCCCTGCGCGCCCTCCAGTCCTCCGACGAGGCCAAGCGGCGCGAGGGTGCCACCGGCATCGAGGACGTCCTGCGCCGCGGGAACGCCGGCCAGGTCCGCGTCCCCGGCAAGCACGGCTCGGCGCCGCGCGACTACGAGGTCGTGGCCGTCCTCATCGACGACCAGCCCGGCCAGCTCGCCCGCATCTTCGCGGACGCTGGGATGGCGGGGGTCAACATCGAGGACGTACGCATCGAGCACGCGACCGGGCAGCAAGCCGGTCTGGTGCAGCTGATGGTGGAGCCCAAGGCGGCGCCGGTGCTGAGCGCCGCGCTGCGGGAGCGGGGCTGGGCGCTGCGGCAGTAGCCCCCGCGCGACAGCTCGCTCGGGATGGCCCCTGGAAGGGCCAGTAAGCCGGGGTCCGTGGAGCCAGTAACCTTGTGCGGGGCGCGCTCGTGTCCCGTACAAGCCTCCGCCCCGCACCAGGAAGGTGTTCCCACCGTGGAAAACGGCGCCGCCCGGACCATACCGGCTGTGATTGTCGCGATTGACGGCCCCTCCGGCACGGGCAAGTCGAGCACCTCGAAGGCCGTGGCCTCACAGCTCGGGCTGAGCTACCTGGACACCGGCGCCCAGTACCGGGCGATCACCTGGTGGATGGTGAGCAACGGGATCGACGTCACGGACCCGAGCGCGATCGCCGCCGCGGCGGGCAAGCCGGAGATCGTCTCCGGCACCGACCCGGCCGCGCCGGCCATCACCGTCGACGGGACCGATGTCGCGGGCCCGATCCGCACGGACGAGGTCACCTCCAAGGTGAGCGCGGTCAGCGCGGTGCCCGACGTGCGCGCCCGGATCACCGAGCTGCAGCGTTCGATCGCCGCCGGCGCGGAGACCGGGATCGTCGTCGAGGGGCGTGACATCGGGACGACCGTGCTGCCCGACGCCGATCTGAAGATCTTCCTCACCGCCTCCCCGGAGGCGCGTGCCGCCCGGCGCAGCGGTGAGCTGAAGGGCGCCGACATCAACGCCACCCGCGAGGCCCTGGTCAAGCGGGACGCGGCCGACTCCAGCCGCAAGACGTCCCCGCTCGCCAAGGCGGACGACGCGGTCGAGGTGGACACCTCCGACCTCACACTCCAGCAGGTCATCGAGTGCGTCGTCACCCTCGTCGAGGAGAAGCGGGCCGCGAAGTGACCGAAGCACCATCGGTACGGGGTGCCGAGGTCGGGCGCCGTATCGGCGTGGGACTGATGTACGGGCTGTGGAAGCCGCGCGTCCTGGGCGCCTGGAAGGTTCCCGCGAGCGGCCCGGTGATCCTGGCCGTGAACCACGCGCACAACATCGACGGACCGATGGTCATGGGCGTGGCGCCCAGGCCCACGCACTTCCTGATCAAGAAGGAAGCGTTCATCGGCCCGCTCGACCCCTTCCTGCTCTCCATCGGCCAGCTGAAGGTGGACCGCTCGGTCGCCGACCGCACGGCGATCACCAGGGCGCTCGGCGTCCTGGACAACGGTGGCGTACTCGGGATCTTCCCGGAGGGCAGCCGGGGCGAAGGAGACTTCGCCTCGCTGCGGGCCGGGCTCGCGTACTTCGCCGTACGCAGCGGGGCGCCCATCGTCCCGGTGGCGGTACTGGGAAGTTCCGAGAAGAGCAGCCGGTTGATAAAGGGGCTGCCCCCGCTGCGCAGCCGGGTCGACGTCGTCTTCGGCGACCCCTTCGAAGCGGGCGACGGCAGCGGACGGCGTACGCGCAAGGCGCTCGACGAGGCGACCGTACGCATCCAGAAGCAGCTGACCGCGCACCTGGAAGACGCCAGGCGTCTCACCGGACGCCGGGAAAACGCCGGGCGCCCCACCGGGCACTAGGCGACACTTGAGTAGTGGATCTCCCGACACGCGGGCGCTCCACCGATCACCACGAAAACGACGAGGTACGGACTTCATGAACGACCACATCCAGCCCGACGGCTCGGCAGAGCACGAGCACGGGGCGCTTGGCGATGCCGAGTACGCGGAGTTCATGGAGCTCGCCGCGGAAGAGGGCTTCGACGTCGAGGACGTCGAGGGCGCGATCGGGGAGGCGGGCCACGGTCCGCTGCCCGTGCTCGCCGTCGTCGGCCGTCCCAATGTCGGCAAGTCGACCCTGGTGAACCGGATCATCGGCCGCCGCGAGGCCGTCGTCGAGGACAAGCCCGGTGTCACCCGCGACCGCGTCACCTACGAGGCCGAGTGGGCGGGCCGCCGCTTCAAGCTCGTCGACACCGGCGGCTGGGAGCAGGACGTCCTCGGCATCGACGCCTCCGTGGCCGCGCAGGCCGAGTACGCGATCGACGCGGCCGACGCGGTCGTCTTCGTCGTCGACGCCAAGGTCGGCGCCACCGACACCGACGAGGCGGTCGTACGACTGCTGCGCAAGGCCGGCAAGCCCGTCGTCCTGTGCGCCAACAAGGTCGACGGCCTGAGCGGCGAGGCCGACGCCTCGTACCTCTGGGCCCTGGGCCTCGGCGAGCCGCACCCCGTGTCCGCCCTGCACGGCCGCGGCACCGGCGACATGCTGGACGCCGTCCTGGAGGCGCTGCCGGAGGCCCCGGCGCAGACCTTCGGCGTCGCGGTCGGCGGCCCCCGCCGTATCGCCCTCATCGGCCGCCCGAACGTCGGCAAGTCCTCCCTGCTGAACAAGGTGGCCAACGAGGACCGCGTGGTCGTCAACGAGGTCGCGGGCACCACCCGTGACCCGGTCGACGAGCTCATCGAACTCGGCGGCATCACCTGGAAGTTCATCGACACGGCGGGCATCCGCAAGCGTGTCCACCTCCAGCAGGGCGCTGACTACTACGCCTCGCTGCGGACGGCCGCCGCGGTCGAGAAGGCCGAGGTCGCCGTCATCCTGATCGACGCCTCCGAGGCCATCTCCGTCCAGGACCAGCGCATCGTCACGATGGCCGTCGAGGCCGGGCGCGCCATCGTCCTCGCCTTCAACAAGTGGGACACCCTCGACGAGGAGCGCCGCTACTACCTGGAGCGCGAGATCGAGACCGAGCTCCTCCAGGTCGCCTGGGCGCCGCGCGTGAACGTGTCGGCGCGCACCGGGCGGCACATGGAGAAGCTCGTCCCGGCGATCGAGACGGCCCTGGCGGGCTGGGAGACCCGCGTCCCGACCGGTCGGCTGAACGCCTTCCTCGGCGAACTGGTCGCCGCCCACCCGCACCCGATCCGCGGCGGCAAGCAGCCGCGCATCCTCTTCGGTACGCAGGCGGGTACCAGGCCTCCGCGGTTCGTGCTCTTCGCCTCCGGCTTCATCGAGCACGGCTACCGGCGCTTCATCGAGCGCCGGCTGCGCGAGGAGTTCAGCTTCGAGGGGACGCCGATCCACATCTCGGTGCGGGTGCGCGAGAAGCGCGGCGCCAAGAAGAAGTAGCGGTGACGGGAAAGGGGCGGCTCCTCGAAGGAGCCGCCCCTTTCCCGTTGTTCCGCCCTCAGAGACCCCTGCGCGGCGCGGGTGGCAGCGCGGCCGGGACGTGGTGCATTCCGGTGCTGTGCTGCTGCCGCCCGCTCGTGTGCTGCCGCGCGGAGTACGCACCCGCGCTGTACGAGCTGTAGGAGTTGTGGGGGCTGTACGAGCCGTACGAGCTGAACGAGTTCGTGCCCTGCGGGAGGCGCCCGAAGGCCGCGAAGTCCAGCTCCTCCTCGCCGTGGCGGTCGCCGGGCAGGGCCCTGAAGGACTTGACCCACTCGGCGTACAGCGCGTCGTAGATCGGCGTGGCCGATGGGCCGCCGGGAGGATCCTGGGCCGGTCGCACGGACTGGACCGGCTGGAAGGGCTGGCGGCGGGGGACGTCGTAGGTGTGCACGTACGTGCCAACGACCCCGCCGCCGGACGGATACTGTCCTGTGCGCCCGAACTGGCGCAGGCCGGGGGAGCGCTCAGGTTCCGGCGAGCGGCAGGGCGCTCCCGACGAGCTTGCCGTTGGCGGCGGCCTTGTCCAGGGCGTCGCGCAGCAGGTCCTCGCGGGGCTGGCGGCCGATCGAGCCGACCGGGGCCGCGAACAGGAGCACCTGCTGGTGCTTGTTGGCGGCCGCGCGCCAGCTGTCGGCGACCTGGAGCGCCTGGTGCGCCTGCCACCAGGCGACGGGCGAGCCGCCGCCGGTGCCCGGCTGGAGCACGGCATGCAACTGGCCGGCGGCGAGCAGCACGGACCAGCCGTGCAGCACGGGCGGCACCGAGTTGAGCTCGGTCACCGGCATGAAGCCCTGCTCGATGAGGAGGGGCAGGAAGTCGTCGCCGATGTCGGTCGAGCCGGGGCGCACGATGGGCCCGGTCGGTTCGACGACCAGCGCCGGGTGCAACTCGCCGTTGATCAGGACCAGTCCGCTGGTGACCCCGAGCACGGCCTGCTCGGGCCCGGCGCCGGCCGGCCCGCCCTCGGCGGTGATCGATCGGACGGCGCCCTGGAGTTGCTCCTCGGTGACCTGGACGACCTGAGAGGGCAGGCAGGACGCGTGGGCGAAGGCTAGGACTGCGGTCTCGTCGCCGATGAACAGGACGGTGCTGGTGCGCTCCTGTTCCGAGTCGCCCTGGGTGCGGCAGGACGTGCAGTCGTAACTGCCCGGGGCGTTCTCTCCGGCGAGCAGCCGGTCGGCTTCTTCGTCGCCGATCTCGGCGCGTACGTCGTCGCTGACGTCGAGCATGCGCGGCACGGTGGCTCCTCGGGATGCGGTGCGTGGCGTCGCCGGGTGGCCCCCGGCTCATGAGCTGGGGGGTCCCCGGCTCATGAAGATGACAACGGGCGATCTGTGGCGGGAGTCACGCCCGGGAGCGAACGGAATCGAACCATCCGGCGCGCAGGGTGAGGTCACCTGCGGAATTCGTCACTCCAAGCCAACTTCTGGGTGTACCAGGGAAGTTGGTTCGGTGAAGTGGGTCACAGATCGTCAGGGTGGCAGGTCGACAAATCAGGAAATCACCCAATGAAGTGGGTGGCCGAAAATCGACGATACCCTCGGTAACGGCTAACTGGCCTCGAATGACAAGGAGTTGGTTGATATAGGGCGACAAGCTCCATAGATTCCTCGACCGTGTGCAACGAGCACCGCTCGGGTACGTCCGCCGGCCGAACCAGCCAGCTCGCAGCACAGCCTCCGGCGGACGGGGCGGAGCGCGACAACCGCGTCAAACGCGCAGGGCGTCGCGCCCCGTCTTGGGGGACCCCGGGTCCGTGGAGAGGAATTACATGTCCGCGTGTGCCGAGAACAACACTCATAAAGGTCGTACGACGCGTACGGCTGCGGTCCTCGCCGGGGCGGCCCTGCTCGCCCCGCTCGGACTGCTCGCCGCGAGCGGCAACGCCGCCGCGGCCGACAGCGGAGTGTGGGACCGCATCGCCAAGTGCGAGAGCGGCGGAAACTGGCACATCAACACCGGCAACGGCTACTACGGAGGGCTCCAGTTCTCCGCAAGCACCTGGCGCGCGTACGGCGGTGGCGCCTATGCGGCAACCGCCGACAAGGCTTCCAAGGGCGCCCAGATAGCCGTCGCCACCAAGGTCCAGCGCGCACAGGGATGGGGCGCGTGGCCCACCTGTTCGGCGCGGGCCGGAGCGTACGGAGGCGCACCCGCGTCCTCGGGCGCCGGGTCGGCCGGAGGCTCGGCCACCAAGAAGTCGACACCCAAGTCGGCGCCGAAGTCGACACCCAAGTCGGCCCCGTCGAAGGCGCCCGAGCGCCCGGCGGACGACCACACGAACCGGAGTTCGTCCCGGGGCGACTACACAGTCCGCAGCGGCGACACGCTGAGCACCATCGCGGTGTCGCACGGGACCACCTGGCGGAAGATCTACGCCGCCAACAAGGCAGTCATCGGCGGTGATCCCGACCTGATCCTGCCCGGGCAGCGGCTCGACCTCTGAGCCCCGCCCGTCGCCCTTGAGAGAGGGGGTCCTGCCCGGTCGGTCCGCCGACCGGGTGGGGCCCCGGCCGAGCCGGGCGCGGCTGGCCGGGCACGCGTGGCGGGCTGCCTAGCGTGGGCCGATGCATCCCACGCGGTTCCCATCGACCATGTCGGGCAAGTGCGTTCGGTACGCGGCCGTGATCGCCGCCGCGCTGGCCGTACTCGCCCCTTCCCGGGCGATGGCCGCGCCACCGCCACCGCTTCCCGGCCCTCAGGCGGCGCGGGTGCCGTACGACTGCGTCAAGGACCAGTGGCCCTGGGGCTGCCTCGCCGACTGCGAGAGCAGCGGCCGCTGGGACGCGAACACCGGGAACGGCTTCTACGGCGGGCTGCAGTTCTGGCCGCCGACCTGGGAGGAGTACGGCGGCCTGAAGTACGCCGCGCGTGCCGATCTGGCCACGCGCGCGGAGCAGATCACCGTCGCCGAGGGGGTGTTGGCCGCCCAGGGGTGGGAGGCCTGGCCCGTCTGTGCCAAGAGGTACGGACTCCAGGGCCGCATGCATGTGGTGAAGCGTGGCGACACGCTCTCGTCGATCGCCCGCAAGTACCAGGTCAAGGGCGGCTGGCAGGCGCTCTACAAGGCCAACAAGCAGATGATCGGTGCCTATCCGGACCGGCTGAACGTGGGCACTCTGCTCGTCATCCCGAAGGGTTCGGGCGGCGCCCGGATCTCGGCCCGTGCCCTGTTCGGCCCGCCCCTGTCCCCCCTGGCCCCCGTGTCGCTTCGGCCGCCTCTCCGCTGAACACGACCGCGCCGCGGCGCAGTTCATGGACGTACACCGTCCGCCCGGCCCTCTCCAGCAGGCCGGGCGGCAGCCGCTGTTCCGCGACCACCACGCACGCGTCGAGGCCGCCGAGCAGCTCGTACGTCCGTGCCGCGACCGTCGGTGACATGCCCTGCGCGGGCTCGTCGACGAGCACCACGCGCGCGCGTGCCAGCAGGGCGCGGGAGAGGGCGAGCATGCGCTGCTCGCCGCCGGAGAGGGTGCCCGCGCGACGGGGGAGGAGGGGGCGGAGCTGGGGGTAGGCGTCGAGGGCGGCGGCGAAGTCGTTCTTGGGGGCGGCCAGTTCGAGGTTCTCGCGGACCGTGAGTGAGCCGAAGACGGCCCGGCGCTCCGGGACGAGGCACAGTCCGCGGCGGGCGCGTTCGTAGGCGGGTAGCCGGGTGACGTCCGCGCCGTCCCAGACGACGGCGCCGCCGGACAGGGGTACGTCCCCCGCGAGGGCGCGCAGCGCGGTCGTGCGGCCGGAGCCGTTGCGGCCGAGCAGCACGGTGAGGCCGGGGCCGGGGGCGACGAGGGTCACGCCGTGCAGGGCCTCCAAGGGGCCGTAGCGCACGCGCGCGTGGCGCAAGGCGATGCTCATCCGCCGGTCCCCGTCTCGAGTACGCGGTCGGCGGGCCCGGAGGTGACGATCCGCCCCGCGGCCATGACATGGACGGTATGGGCCAGGTCGGCGACCAGATCGAGATCGTGCTCCACGACGAGCAGGGCCATGCCGTCCGCGGCGAGGGCCTGCAACACGCGCGCGAGGGCGGCCACTTCACCGCTGTCGAGCCCCGCGGCAGGCTCGTCGAGCAGCAGCACCCGCGGACTTCCGGCGAGCGCCCGCGCCAGCTCGACGCGCCTGAGCGTCCCGGTCGGCAGCCCCGCCGCGGGCAGCGCCCGCACCGGCCCGTCGAGACCGAAAAGGCGCAACGCCCGCTCCACGGCCCCCGGATCAGCGATCCGTCCCTGCTCGGCGCCCACCCGCACGTTCTCGGCCACGGTCAACGAGGGGAAAACCGCCAGCTGTTGAAAGGTCCGGGCGATCCCGAGGCGAGTACGGGCGTGCGCGGCCTGCCGGGTGATGTCACGCTCCCCGAGCAGTACCTGCCCGCGCGCCGGGCGCAGAGTCCCGGCGAGACAGTGGAAGAGGGTGCTCTTCCCCGCGCCGTTGGGACCCACGACGGCGGTGACCCGCCCGGGCCGGACTTCGAGGTCGACTCCGTCGAGGGCGGTGAAACCCCCGTAGGTGACGTGCAGTCGGCGGGCGCGCAGGGTGGTGGGCTCCAGTGGGGGGTGCGAGCGGCGGGGTGCGGGCCGCGGGGCTGGTGCCCCGCTCGCCGGGCCGGGCGGTGCCGTGGCGTCCCCGCGCGCTTGCGCGGCGCCTCCCGCCCCCACGGGATCGTCCTGTCGGCTCGGGGGTCGACCCGGATCCTGAGCGGACGTGCGGCTACGCGGTGGTGCGGAGTCGTCCCGTCGACTCCGGGGTCCACCCGCTTCCGAGCCGGGAGCCTCGCCCCGCGGCTGTGCCGCACTTCCCGGCTGTTCGGTGCCTGGCGTCGTCCCGTCGGTTCCGGGTTGTCCGGGGGTGTCGGGTGGCGTGGCGAGGTGGCCGGACCTTGCGGTGCTGGGGTGGTCGTGCCGGAGTTCACCGGGACTGCCGGCGGGGGTGTTGCCCTGCGGTTGTCCGGAGCCCGGCGCCTGCCCGCCGATGCCGGGTCGCCCGGCACTGCTGAGCGGCGCGGTATCGGGGGGCGGCTTGGCGCCATGCCTCGAAGCTGTGTGGCTCGGCTCGGACAGGCCACCTTGCCTGCCCTGTTGCCCGGAGTGTCCCGCCCCCGAGGGGTCCCAACCGGCTGGACGGTGTCCGCGCTCGGGTACCCCAGGCCCTCCCGGTGCGTGCCGCCTCGTGGATGTCATCGCGGTGGCCCCCGCCGGTACCAGCTCCCTGGCCGTCCGCGGTCGCACCGGCCGCAGTTGGCGTCGTACGCGGGCCCCCAAGGGGGTGAGTGTCGCCCGGCGGCGCAGGCGCAGCCGGGAAGCGGCGGTGCGCAGGGCCTCGTACGGGCCCCCGGGGAAGCGGCCGACGAAGACGGCCAGTACGCCGATGAGGGCCGCCGCCACCCCGCCGCGCGCCCCCGCGTCGAGCCCGACGAGCAGGGCCGCGGCGGCGAGGGCGCCGAGCACGCTGTCGGCGCCGAGGACGACGACCGCCGCGAACCAGAGCAGGCCGCGGACGGGGTCGTACGCCGTCGCGTCGAAAGCGCGCAGGCCCATGCCGAGCATGCCGCCGCCCAGTGCGGCCAGGGCGGCGCCCGCCACGAAGGCGGTGAGTTTCAGGGCGGGGACGCGGATGCCCGCCGCCGACGCGCCCGACTCGTGGTCGCGCATCGCGGCCAGGGCCCGGCCCGTGCGGCCGCGGCGCAGCGCGCCGGCCGCCAGCAACGCGCAGGCCAGCAGGGCCAGTTCGAGCAGGTAGTACGCGCGGTCGCCGTCGAAGCCCGCCGGGCGGTCCAGGGACAGACCCGAGGTGGCGTACGGCTGGCTGAAGACGAAGCGGCTGACGCCGACGCCCACCGCGAAGGTGGCCAGGGCGAGGGCCAGGCCGTGGCGGCTGATGGCGGGCCAGCCGGTCAGGAGGCCGAGCGGGGCGACCAGGATCACCGCCACCGCGAGCGCGGCCAGTTCCGGGAGCCGCGGCAGGCCCGGGAAGCGGCCCGCCGCCAGCAGGGCCGTGAAGAGGGCGCCCAGACCCGCGTACGCCGCCTGCCCGAGCGAGATCTGGCCGCCGCGGCCGGTGACGACGACCAACGACAGCAGCACCACGCCCAGCGCCGGCACCTGCACCGACGTATGCAGGTCCGAGCCCGCGAAGCCCAGCGGCAGCAGGAAGAGGACGACCGCCACGATCCACGCCCCCGGCGGTGTCGCCACCCGGGCCGTCGCCGTGCGCGGGAGCGCGTCGCGGGTGCCGATGCCGGGGAGGACGAGGGCCGCGATCAGGAGCGCGACGACGAACAGGTTCGCGCCGACCGCCTGGAGCAGCGGTTCACCCCAGCCGGACGGGTGCAGCCGCGTCAGCTGGCTCTGGGCGACCCCGATGCCCAGCGCCACCACGACGGCCACCGGGAGGCTGCGCATCCGGGCGACCACGGCGACCGCGAGCACCTCCATGACGAGCAGGGGCATGCCGTACGGGTCGAGGCGCACGTAAGGGGCGAGGAGCACGCCCGTCAGACCGGCCGTGAACGAGCCGAACGCCCAGCCCGCCGCCGCCACCCGGTCGGCATCGATGCCGCCGAGCACGGCGAGCGAGCGGTCGTCGACGACGGCGCGCAGCTCCGTGCCGATGCGGGTCCAGCGCGTGACGGCACCGACCCCCACGGCCAGCGCGACGGCCACCGCCAGCTGCCCCCACGGATCCGCCGACACCAGCGTCGGCGCGTCCGCCCGTGCCCCGGTGCCCCACACCAGGGCGGCCCCGCCGACCAGCAGGACGAAGACGCCGATGGACGCGACGAGCGTCTGCGCGGGGTCACTGCCGAGGACGGACAGCGGACGGAAGACGAAACGCTCCAGGGCCACGCCGATCGCCGGGGCCACAAGGAGCAGCGTCACCGCGGCGCCGAGCCACAGCGGCCAGCCCCATTCGACCGTGAACTGGCGCAGCAGATACGCGCAGACCATCGCGATCGCGCCGTGCGCGAAGTTGAGCACGCCGGTCGCCCGGTGGGTGACGATCAGCCCGATCCCGGTCAGGGCGGCGGCGCTGCCGACCGAGAGACCGGCGAGGGTGAGGTCGTACGTCAGTGACGCCATCAGTCGTCCGGATCGGCGGCGGACGGCTCGCAGATCGGGCAGGGCCCCAGTTCCCCGCTCGCCAGCAGCAGCGAGTCCACCGGCACGGCCTCCGCCTTCCCGGCGACCAGCGGGCAGTCCGCGCGATGCCACAACGTGCCGCCCGGCACCGTCAGCAGCTCGCCGCTGACGGCGACGGGCACGGCAGCGGCCTGCCCGGACTCGTCCACGTCGGCGGGCTCCGCGGCGACGAGGAGCCCGTACAGCTCCTCCACGCGCGCCGCCGCCAGCGCGTTCCTGCCATGGGTGAGCAGTACCGCGCCCGCGATGATCAGCGCGGCGCCGGGAACCGTGCACGACGCGAGAAACGGCAGCTGCCGCTCCGCGTAGCGCTCGCCCGAGATGCCGTACCAGCCGATCACGCACAACACCGCTCCCGCGGCGAGCGCGGCCCACCCCGCCCACAGGACGGGGTGCACAGTCCGCAGTCGAGCTGTCCGCATCCGGGGCTCCAGCACGTCGTGTGTTTGGTCCGTTGACTGTCCATGTCAGCCAATGGCTTGCACTATGCCTTCTGCAAGCTGACCCTGAAAGCACCGGGCGCACCTGGGCCCGGTCCGACACCCGGTGGTGAGCCAGATGGTTCTCGGGACAGACCTCAGGCGGGGGAACGGCCGGGGGGTGGCGGCAGCGGCGGTCCTGTTCCTCGCCGCGGCCCTCACGGCGTGCAGCGACGAGAGCGGCGGCGGAGACACGAATCCGCCCACCCCCTCCGTGGAGCAGTCCACCAGCGCGGAGCCCAGCCCCACGGCTCCGGCCGATCCCGCGGCGGCCGAGCAGGAGATCAAGGAGAACTGGGAGAAGTTCTTCGACCCTGCCGTCGCCCAGAAGGACAAGACGGCCGTCCTGGAGAACGGCGACCAGATGACCGAGGTCCTGGAAGGATTCAGCGGCGATCAGCGCGGCCAGCAGGTGAAGGCCGTCGTCGAGAAGGTCGAGTTCGCTTCGCCGACCGACGCGAACGTGACGTACTCGCTGCTCCTGCAGGGCGCGACCGCGCTGCCGGGCGCCTCCGGAACGGCGGTCGAGCAGGACGGCACCTGGAAGGTGTCCGTGAAGACGCTCTGCGCACTGGTGACACTGAGCGGCAATGCGTCGCCGGGCCCGGGCTGCTGAGGCCCTCGCCGCGGGCCTGCTGCTCCTGCTGAGCGCGGCCTGCGGCAGCCGCCTCCCGGAGAGCGACTTCGAGAACCGGTCCACGCCCACCCGGCAGGGCGACACCGCCCCGATCCGAGTCGGCATCATCACCAGCGCCACCAGCCCCGTCGGCGGCTCCGCCTTCACCGGACCGCGCGACGGGGCGAAGGCCTACTTCGACCGTCTCAACGCGCGCGGCGGCATCGGCGGGCGGCCCGTCGAGGTGCGGCTGTGCGACGACGGGGGCAGCGGGGTCGGCAACAACGAGTGCGTGCACCGGCTCGTCGACGAGGACAAGGTCGTCGCCCTCGTCGCCACCACCGCCCTCGACTACGCGGGCGCCCCTCGCGTGTCCCACGCGCGCGTGCCCGACATCGGCGGTCAGCCCATCGGGCCGGCCTACGACACCTATCCGTACCTCTACGGGATCTACGGCAGCCTCGCGCCCCGCGCGGGCACGCCCGGCTGGGGCGGTGAGCTGTACGGCGGCACCGAGGTCTACCGCTACTTCAAGCGCGAGCAGGGCGCCCGCACCGCCGCCGTCGTCTCCTACAACCAGTCCGCCTCGGCCGCCTACGCCCGGCTCGTCGCCCAGGGACTGAAGGCCGAGGGCTACAAAGTCGTCGCCGAACAGGTCGACTTCGCGCTCCCCAACTTCCGTGCCGTCGCGGCCGACCTCAAGGAACAGGGCGCAGACCTCGTCTTCGACGCCCTCGACACGCATGGCAACGCCCAGCTCTGCGAGGCGATGGACGACGTCGGGGCCTCGGTCATCGCCAAGGTCACCAACGTGCAGAACTGGACGTCCGCCGTTGCCTCGGACTACAAGGACTCTCCGCGCTGCCGCAACGCTCTGTGGGCCACCGGGGCCAGTCGCAACTACTCGGACACCGGGGATGCCGCCGTGCGGGAGTTCCGGGACGCGACGAAGGGGCTGAAGACCCACTCCCAGTGGCAGTTGGAGGGGTGGGCCGCCGCCATGTGGTTCTCGGACGCGGCCGAGTCCTGTGCGTCTACGGGGGTCACGCGGGCGTGTGTCGACAGGTTCATGAACCGGGGGGAGCCGTACAGCGCCGACGGGTTGCTGATTCCGGTCGTGTACGACCGGCTGTCCGAGCCGCCTGCGACGCGCCGGACGTGTGTGTCGGTGGCGCGCTGGGAGGACGACCGGGGCTGGGTCTCCCAGGGGGACATGAACAGCAACTGTTTTGAGGTGCCGCAGCTGGGTTATCGGCCTTGAGGGGGCGAAAAACCCACCCCCACCCCAGCTCCCCCCTTGCGGACAGCCGCTGTCCGCAAGGGCTGCCAGACTCGCATCCATGTTGGAGACATCGGCACGACTGCTGCGCCTGCTCTCGCTGCTGCAGGCCCATCGCGAATGGTCCGGGGCCGATCTGGCGGACCGGCTCGGGGTCACGCCCAGGACCGTGCGCCGCGACGTGGACCGGCTGCGCGAGCTGGGCTATCCCGTCAACGCCAGCCCCGGCACGGGCGGCGGCTATCAGCTGGGCGCGGGGGCCGAGCTGCCGCCGCTGCTCCTGGACGACGACGAGGCGGTGGCCGTGGCGGTCGGTCTGCGGACGGCCGCGGGGCAGGGCATCGAGGGCATCGGCGAGACCTCCGTACGGGCGCTCGCCAAGCTGGAGCAGGTGCTCCCGCACAGGCTGCGCCGCCGGGTGGGCGCCCTGAACGCGTTCACCGTGCCGATGCTGCGCGGCCCGCAGCCGTCAGCCATCGACCCGGCCGTGCTCACCGAGCTGGCCAACCTCTGCAGGGACGCCGAACGGCTGCGCTTCGACTACCGCAGCCATGACGGAGTGTCGACCCGCCGTACCGTCGAACCGCACCGCCTGGTGTGCACCGAGTGGCGCTGGTACCTGGTCGCCTGGGACGTCGACCGCGAGGACTGGCGTACGTTCCGGGTGGACCGCATCACGCCCAGGCCGCCGCACGGACCCCGCTTCACGCCCCGTACGCCACCCGCCGAGGACCTGTCGGCGTACGTCTCCAAAGGCGTCTCCACGCGCGCGTACGCCTCGCATGCCGTCATCAGGCTGCTGGTGCCCATGGAGGAGGCCGCCGCGCGGATCTCGCCCTCCGCCGGGACGCTGGAGGCGGCAGGGAAGGACAGCTGCATCCTGCGCACCGGGGCCGCGAGCCTCGATGTGATGGTGCTTCATGTGATGATGACGGGCCTGGAGTTCGAGGTGATCGAACCCGCGGAGCTCAACGAGGCGATCAGGACGGCGCGGGACCGGCTGTCCCGGGCTCTGGAGCGGGGGCAGGAGCCGGGGACACCGCCGCGTACTCGGGATGGTGAAGGTCGAACGCCGGGGACTCGGAGCGGATCCGGGGCAGCGTGTTGAAGTTGTGCCTCGGTGGCGGACACGAGGTCGCCCACTCCAGGGAGCGGCCGAAGCCCCAGGGGTCGTCGACGTCGACCTTGGTGCCGTACTTGGCGGTCTTCCAGACGTTGTAGAGGAACGGCAGCGTGGAGATGCCCAGCAGGAACGCGCCGATCGTCGAGATGGTGTTGAGTGCCGTGAAGCCGTCGGCCGCGAGGTAGTCGGCGTACCGGCGCGGCATGCCCTCGGCGCCCAGCCAGTGCTGCACCAGGAACGTCGTGTGGAAGCCGACGAAGAGCGTCCAGAACTGGATCTTGCCGAGCCGTTCGTCGAGCATCTTGCCGGTGAACTTGGGCCACCAGAAGTAGAAGCCGCCGAAGGTCGCGAAGACGACGGTGCCGAAGACGACGTAGTGGAAGTGGGCGACCACGAAGTACGAGTCGGTCACATGGAAGTCGAGGGGCGGCGAGGCCAGGATCACCCCGGTCAGGCCGCCGAACAGGAACGACACCAGGAAGCCGACGGCCCACAGCATGGGGGTCTCGAAGGACAGGGACCCCTTGAGCATCGTGCCGGTCCAGTTGAAGAACTTCACGCCCGTGGGCACCGCGATCAGGAACGACATGAACGAGAAGTACGGCAGGAGCACGGCGCCGGTCGCGAACATGTGGTGCGCCCACACGACCACCGACAGGCCGGTGATGGCCATCGTCGCGGCGACGAGCGTCAGATAGCCGAAGATCGGCTTCCGGCTGAAGACCGGCAGGATCTCCGTGATGATCCCGAAGAACGGCAGCGCGATGATGTAGACCTCGGGATGCCCGAAGAACCAGAACAGGTGCTGCCACAGCAGCGCTCCGCCGTTCGCCGCGTCGAACACCTGTGAGCCGAACCGCCGGTCCGCCTCGAGCACCAGCAGCGCCGCCGCCAGCACCGGGAACGCGAAGAGGATGAGGATCGAGGTGAAGAGCGTGTTCCAGGTGAAGATCGGCAGCCGGAACATCGTCATGCCGGGCGCGCGCATCCCGATGATCGTCGTGATGAAGTTGACCGCGCCGAGGATCGTGCCGAAGCCGGCCAGTGCGAGCCCCATGATCCACATGTCGGCGCCGATGCCCGGCGAGCGCTCCAGGCTGTTGAGCGGCGCGTAGGCGAACCAGCCGAAGGCGGCGGGACCGCTGGGTACCAGGAGCGAGCCGAGGACGATCAGGCCGCCGAAGAGGAACAGCCAGTACGACAGCATGTTCAGCCGCGGGAAGGCGACGTCCGGGGAGCCGATCTGCAGCGGCATGATCTCGTTGGCGAAGCCGGCGAAGGTCGGGGTCGCGAACAGCAGCAGCATGATCGTGCCGTGCATGGTGAACATCTGGTTGAACTGGTTGTTGTCGATGAGCTGCAGACCGGGCCGGGCGAGTTCGGCGCGCATCAGCAGCGCCATCAGGCCGCCGGTCAGGAAGAACGCGAACGACGTGATCAGGTAGAGGTGCCCGATCTTCTTGTGATCGGTGGTGGTCAGCCAGTCGACGATCACGCGCCCCGGCTGCTTGATCCGTACGGGTCGCGCCGCCGCCTGCGCGGTGTCCGTCCCCATCGCTCGCCCCTTCGCGATCGCCTTCCGGGCCTGCTGAGCTCACGCCATGATGCTCGCGTCGCCCCGCGCTCCGACAGAGGGCGTGCGGGGGTTGTGTGCTGGAACCGTGTATTTCCTATGCGGCGTCAGCTTCCGGGACACGCCCCGGAATCGCAATGGAAAGGCCGCGCAGCACGACCGACTCCGCACATTCCAATGGGCTATTCGGGACGGCGTCACCGTAGTCCCGAATTACGTTCGAAGGCGTGCGAAACACCTACCGAACCCCCCGTACGTGTGACGGAGTTCGGCTGAAACGCTTGTCGTGGTCCTGTGACAGAAATGTGACCGGTGAGGGATAAGAGGCGCATGGTGCGGGGTTGGGCTTCCCCACCGGCGAAGGGCCGCCTAACGTGGCGTTCATGGCACCCATTCCCACTCCTCCCGCAGAGCCCCAGGACAGTACGGAGACCTATGTCGGGCTGGAGGCGAGAAGCGCCGAGCGCCGTGCCCGGGAGCGCGGCTGGTCCACGGTGCGCTCGCTGCCGCCCGGCGCGATCATCACCATGGAGTACCGCGCGGGGCGGCTGAACTTCGAGGTCAGTGACGGCAGGGTGACCCGCTGCTGGAAGGGCTGACGGCGCCGCAGACGGACATACGCGAAGGCCCCCGGTTCGTCAGGAGCCGGGGGCCTTCGCGGTGCGGGGAGAGGCTGTGTGCGTACCGGCCCCGCGGGTTCTGTGTGCTCAGCCGCCTGCCGCGGGGCGGACCGGGGTGCTGCTGGTCGTGCGCGGTACGCGGTCCGCGTGCGGCGGCCGGCGGCTGCCGATCGGTGTGACCGGGGTGCGCTCGGAGCGGGTCGTGTGCGGGCCCGGGGCCAGGTAGACGGGCGCCCGGGGCGGGAGGGAACCGCTGACCGTCTCGCGCGCCGGAGCCTCCCCGTCCACGTCGGCGGGCTGCGTGACCATGACGGGCACGCCGACCGGAGCGGGCGCCTGGGCAGGCGCGGGACGGGCACGACGGGCGCGCCAGGAGTCGCGCAGGGAGAAGATCCAGACCTCGGCGCGGGCGATCAGCGGCTCGACCCAGGGCAGCGCCAGCAGGATCAGCAGCCCCGCCGCCCAGCCCAGGACCACGTCGCTCAGCCAGTGCGTGCCGAGGTAGACGGTGGTCAGACCGACACCCAGGGAGACCACGGCGGAGACCGCGGACAGCCAGCGCCTGGCCCGTGGGGTCGAGGCCAGATAGGCCAGGATTCCCCAGGTCACGACGGCGTTCGCGGTGTGTCCCGAAGGAAATATATCGCCGCCGAGACCCATCTCGCTCGAGCCGATCGTGGTCGCGTAGTGCGGGCCGAGGCGGCCCATGCCGATCTTGGCGGCGCCGACCGTGATGTTCAGCAGCAGCAGCGAGGCGCCCAGTGTGAGCAGCGGGCGCAGGGTGTGCTGCCGCCAGGAGCGCCAGCCCAGCCAGGCGCAGACCATCACGGCAGTGGGGCCGCGCTGGCCGAGCACCACGTAGTAGTCGAGGAACGCGTGGATCTCCGGCCACTGCTGATAGGGCCGGAAGAACATGACCTGCCAGTCGAACCGGACCAGCCACGACGTGATCGCCACGGCCCACACAATGGCCAAGTAGAAGGCCAGGGTGGCTACGAAGAGCACAACCCTGTGCCGACTCATCTTCGGCACATCGATGTGGGCCGGTCGTTCCGGCTCACGGTCCAGCCGGGCGAAGACCCGGTCCAGACGCTTGAGGGTTCGTTCGGTACGCACTCAATCGACGTTACAGCGAGTGAGCTGCGTTCAAGGTCGAATCACTCGCTTTGTGATGACGATGTGATGTGGGATTCCTCTCAGGATGATGTCAATTTCCAATGAATCGCTAATCCTCCCTGGCCGGACCCTTCAATTCCATCGATCAAGTGTGAGTTCGGTTTTATGTCTCTTATATTTCCGTTCACCTGGAACTGGTGTGGAATTCTCTGGCCGCTCACCGGGCGCCATGGAGTCGATCATGGCGGCCCGGTGCCGTTCAGCCAGAAGGCCCCGTAGGCCGCCGAGGCCACCGCCACACCGCCGAGCACCAGCGCTGACCTGGGCGTACGCAGCCGGGACAGGGCCACCGCGAGGGGCAGCAGCAGGGGGAACGCGGGGAGCAGAAGGCGTGGTTTCGAGCCGAAGTACCCCGACGCGCACAGGGCGAGCGCGGTGACGATCCCCGCGTACACCAGGAGCGGCAGCGGCTGGCCCTGCCGCAGGCATGTCACGTACAGCCACACCACCAGCACGACCCCGACGACCAGTCCCAGGCCGGCCAGGGCGGAGGGGAAGGACGTGAACTTGTCGCCGACGAAGCGGGCGAAAGCGTACCCGCCGTCGAAACCGTTGCCCCACTGCGCCTGGACATCGAGGTAGCCCAGCGGCCCCCCGCCCGTGCGGTGGCCCACCCACAGGACGTACCCGGCGGCGCCGAGGGGCGCTAGGAGCATGCCGAGGGCGCGCCGCCACGCGGGGGCGCCGTCCGGATGCGGCGCGCTTCGATTCGGTACGTACGAGGTATCCCGCTGGGTCGGCGTGTCCCGTACGAACGAGGTGATCGCCGCCACCCACAGGGCCGCGACGACCGCGGCGCCCACCGGGCGGGTCAGGCCCGCGAGCGCGGCGAGCGTGCCCGCCGTCAGCCAGCGGCCGGTCAGTACCGCGTAGAGCGACCAGGCGGCGAGCGCCGTGAACAGGGACTCGCTGTACGCCATCGACTGCACGATGCCGATGGGCAGCACCGCCCACACGAGCACGGCGCAGACACCGGCCCGGCGCCCGTACACATGGTCCGCGACCGCGAAGATCCCCCAGGCCGCGGCGAGCGAGGCCAGCGTGCCGACGAGGAGGCCCGCGTCCGCGTACGACAGCGGGGTGAGCGCCGAGACGAGCCGTTCCAGCCAGGGCAGCAGCGGGAAGAACGCGAGGTTCGAGTGCACGTCGCCGTTCGGGAGGCGGACCTCGTAGCCGTAGCCGAGTTCGGCGACCCGGGTGTACCAGAGCGAGTCCCAGCGGGCGGTCAGCAGCGTGTGGGCGCTCTTGCCGTTCGCCGCGCTCCACACGGCCAGCGTGATGAGGCCCAGGGCGCGCACGGCCGCGTAGCCCAGGAGGGCGGGCGCGGCCCGGCGCAGGGCGCCCGTGCGGGGCGGCGTCGCTACGGGCGTCTCAAGATCGGTCACGGGCTCGATTATCGGGGGCCCACGGAACCGGGGGACCCGCCGGGGCGTGGTCCAGCAAAGGGTGCGGCAAAGGGGAGCCCGGCCCTTCAAGGCCCGGCGTGCCAGGTGGAGCGTGGCGTACGCCACACCCCGCTGAGTGGAACGTGAGAGGTCCGCCACGCGTCATCGGCTGGAACTCGCGTACGCTGACGGCTCACTCGCCTTTGTTGCGTGGGCCGGGATTCCGCTCTCCCAGGCCGCAACCGCAGGGAGTCCCCACCCCGCGGTCCCGCCGAACGCGAGGGAACATCTGGGAGGTAGTGCATGTCCGGGACGACTACGGCCGCTGCGCGATGCCGTCGGGAGACCGGGGCCGTTGCCAACCGCTGGGTCGTCCTCGTCGTCCTCTGCGTCAGCCTGCTCCTTGTCGCCCTCGACGCCACCGTGCTGCATGTCGCGGTACCGGCCGTCACCGAGGACCTCAAGCCCGGCGGGATAGAGCTGCTCTGGATCGTCGACGTCTACCCGCTCGTCTGCGCCTCGCTCCTCATCCTCTTCGGCACGCTGGGCGACCGCGTCGGGCGCCGCCGGATCCTCCTCCTCGGGTACGCGCTCTTCGGCGTCGCCTCCGGACTCGCGGCCCTCGCCGACAGCGCACAGGTCCTCATCGGCGCGCGCGCCCTGCTCGGCGTCGGCGGCGCGATGATCATGCCCGCGACGCTTTCCATCCTGCGCCAGGTCTTCCCCGACCGGCGGGAGCGGGCGCTCGCGATCGGTATCTGGAGCGCCGTGGCCGCTGTGGGCGCCGCGGTCGGGCCGCTCCTCGGCGGGTTCCTGCTGGAGCACTTCTGGTGGGGGTCCGTCTTCCTCATCAACATCCCGCTGATGCTGGTCAGCCTCCCCATCGGGCGACTGTTGCTGCCCGAGTCCAAGGGCGACGGGAAAGGGCCCTGGGACGTCGTCGGCGCGCTCATGGGCGCGGCCGCGCTGTTCGGAATCGTCCTCGGCGTGAAGCGGCTCGGCGGGGGTGAGGCGCCGTTCAGCCCGTTCACGCTGGTGCCACTGCTCGCGGGTGCGGCGCTGATGGTCGCCTTCGTACGCCGGCAGCGGCGGCGCGAACATCCGCTGGTCGATCTGCGGATGTTCTCCAGGCCCGCGTTCAGTACGTCCGTCTGCTGCATCGTGCTCGCCATGCTCGCCCTGGTCGGGCTCGAGCTGATCGCCGCCCAGTATCTGCAGCTCGTGCTCGGCCTTTCGCCGCTGGAGACCGGGCTGCGACTGCTGCCGCTCACCGTCGCGGCGATGGCGGCGGGGCTCGCCGGCGCGAAGATGCTGCGGCGGTTCGGGCCGCGCGCGATGGTCTGCTCCGGGTTCTGCATCACCGCGGCCGCGGTGATCACGCTCGTCCCGATGGGCGGGCGTGACAACACCGGGCTGCTGCTCTTCGGGTTCGTGCTTCTCGGGTTCGGCCTTGAGATGACGCTCTTCGGCGCGTACGAGTCGATGCTCAGCGAGGCTCCTCCGGCGCAGGCCGGCGGGGCCGCGGCGATCGGCGAGACCTCGTACCAGCTGGGCGCCGGCATCGGGATCGCGCTCCTGGGGAGTGTGATGAACGCGGCGTACACGCCCCGGCTGTCGTCGGTGCCGGGCGTTCCGGCTTCGGATTCCAAGGCGGCGGGGCACTCTCTGGGGGAGGCGTACGAAGTCGCTGCGCGGCTTGGCGGGCATCCTGGTGCTGCTCTGCGGCACGCCGCTCGGGACTCCTTTGTGCACGGGCTGCATGTGACCCTGCTGGTCAGTGCGGGGCTGTTGCTGCTCGGGGCCGTTATGGCGCTGCGGCTTCCGCGGGTCATGGAGTGCGGGGCGCCTGCGGCGGGCTCGGCGGAGATTCCGGCGCCCCGGGAAGTCGCGTCGGCCCGCGTGCCTGTTTAGTTCTCCCGCCCGCGCACCGCCCGTGCGGCCCAGCCGACAAGTGCGGGTCTCCCGTGGGGGTTGTCCGCCGTCGGCGGCTGCCGGATCTCGGAGCTCTGGACGTACGGGACACTGCGTCGTAACGTCTGCGCCGTATTCGTAACTAGCGGCGCTAGTTTTAGAGTTCCGGAGGCTCTGCCATGTCCGCGTCCTCGAAGTTGCCCCCCTTCGACCCCGCCGACCCCCTCGGTATCGACGACCTTCTGGACGCGGAGGACCTGGCGATCCGCGACACCGTGCGGGCGTGGGCCGCGGACCGGGTGCTCCCTTATGTCGCCGAGTGGTACGAGAAGGGGGAGCTGCCCGGGATCCGGGAGCTGGCGCGGGAGTTGGGCGGGATCGGGGCGCTCGGGATGTCGCTCCAGGGGTACGGGTGTGCGGGGGCCAGCGCCGTGCAGTACGGGCTTGCCTGTCTGGAGCTCGAGGCCGCCGATTCCGGGATCCGGTCGCTCGTTTCCGTGCAGGGCTCGCTCGCGATGTACGCCATCCACCGGTTCGGGTCTGAGGAGCAGAAGCAGCGGTGGCTGCCCTCCATGGCCTCGGGTGACGTCATCGGGTGCTTCGGGCTCACCGAGCCCGACCACGGGTCCGACCCGGGCTCCATGCGGACGTACGCCAAGCGCGACGGCGGGGACTGGGTCCTCAACGGGCGGAAGATGTGGATCACCAACGGGTCCGTCGCCGGGGTCGCCGTGGTGTGGGCGCAGACCGACGACGGGATCCGCGGGTTCGTCGTGCCCACCGACGCGGCCGGGTTCTCCGCTCCGGAGATCAAGCACAAGTGGTCGCTGCGGGCCTCCGTCACCAGCGAGCTGATCCTGGACGACGTACGGCTGCCCGCCGATGCCGTGCTGCCGGAGGTCACCGGGCTGAAGGGGCCGCTGGCCTGTCTGTCGCACGCGCGGTACGGGATCGTGTGGGGTGCGATGGGCGCCGCGCGGGCCAGCTTCGAGTCCGCCGTCGAATACTCCAAGACGCGCGAGCAGTTCGGGCGGCCCATCGGCGGCTTCCAGCTCACCCAGGCCAAGCTCGCCGACATGGCCGTCGAACTGCACAAGGGGATCCTGCTCGCCCATCACCTGGGGCGGCGGATGGACGCGGGGCGGCTGCGCCCGGAGCAGGTCAGCTTCGGGAAGCTCAACAACGTGCGGGAGGCGATCGAGATCTGCCGGACCGCCCGCACCATTCTCGGCGCCAACGGCATCTCGCTCGAATACCCCGTGATGCGGCACGCCACGAACCTGGAGTCGGTGCTCACCTATGAGGGCACCGTCGAAATGCATCAACTCGTGCTGGGCAAGGCGCTCACCGGACTCGATGCCTTCCGGTAGGAACTCGCAACCCCGGAAGAACCCGCAAGGACCCCGGCAAGGCAGGGCCGGTGAGCGGCCCTGCCTCAGCTCTGGTTGAAGAAACCGTCCTGCGGACGGCTCGCGGCCTCGCCGCTGACGATCTCCGTGTTGGCAGGGGTCAGCAGGAAGACGCGGGTGGCGACCCGTTCGATCGTGCCGCGCAGGCCGAAGGTCAGGCCGGCCGCGAAGTCCACCACGCGCTTGGCGTCGGCGGGTTCCATGGCCGTGAGGTTGATGATGACCGGGACGCCGTCCCGGAAGAGTTCGCCGATTCCACGTGCGTCCCGGAAGCTGTCCGGGGTGACCGTGCCGATCCGGCGGCCCTTTTCCTCCGCCGTCTCGGACGCGACCTTCACACGAGGGTCGGTGACCCAGGCATCGCCGGCCGCCTGGCCCTCGGCGTAGTTGTCGTCGTCGTAGTAACGCTCGTCATCGTTGTCGTCGACGAGGCCAAGCCAGGCACTCGCCTTGCGCACCGATCCCATGGACGCCTCCTCTCACAGCGGTCTTTCTTGCTTTCCGCATCCCCATGGTCGTCCATGATGCGGATGTCGCGCCAAGTGGATAGACGCCGCGCGGGGGTTTCGTGACGGTACTGGTGCACAGCGAATACGTCGAGAGCCCGCGTTTCCCAAGGGTCTTGCTGTGTACGGCTGCTGACTAGGAGTGAAATATGATTCTTCACGGCGTATGGGTGACGAGCGGTGCGTACGGGTGAACGGGGTGGTCGATACGATGCCGCAGCTCAACGTCGTACAGGTCACGGGGGAGTGTCGTGTTCGGAATAGTCAGGCCCTGCCGGCACCGTCTCGGTGAGGGGCTGAAGACCCAGTGGATGGCGCATTTGTGCGGGCTGTGCCTCGCGCTGCGCGGGGATCACGGTCAGTTCGCCAGGGTCGTCACGAACTATGACGGGCTGCTGGTATCGGTTTTGACGGAGGCTCAGGCCGCGCGCGCCACCGGGGGGCGGCGTACGGCGGGGCCCTGTCCCTTGCGCGGTATGCGCACCGCGTCCGTCGCGCAGGGCGAGGGCGCGCGGCTCGCCGCCGCCGTCTCGCTGGTGCTGGCGTCGGCCAAGGTGCGCGATCACGTGGCGGACGGGGACGGGCTGTTGGCCCGCAAGCCGGTGGCGCTCGCCGCGCGCCGGGTCGCCAGGAGCTGGGGGCGCGCCGGTGCGCGTACCGGTTCGGCAGTCGGGTTCGACACGGCTGTGCTGGTCGACGCCGTGGACCGGCAGATCGGTGTCGAGGCGCTGGCCGGGCTCGGGACGCCGCTTCTGACGGTCACCGAGCCGACCGAGACCGCGACCGCCGCGGCCTTCGCGCACACCGCCGTGCTCGCCGGGAGACCGGGCAACGCCGTGCCGCTCGCCGAGGCGGGACGGCTCTTCGGACGGCTCGCGCATCTCCTGGATGCCGTGGAGGACAGGGAAACTGACGCCGCGTCGGGCGCCTGGAATCCGCTGACGGCCACCGGGACCTCGCTCGTGGAGGCGCGGCGGCTCGCGGACGACGCGCTGCACGGGATACGGCTGGCGCTGCGCGAGGTCGAGTTCAGTGACGGCAGGCTGGCGCACACGCTGCTCGCGCACGAGCTGCGGAACTCCGTGGACCGCGCCTTCGGCACGAGCTCGTGCTCACACCAGTCGCATCAGGCGGACGTATACGGCCCGCCGACCGGACCGTACGCGCCTCCCGGCGGCCCGGGCGGACCGCCGCTTCCCCCGGAGCCGCCGCACCGCGACCGGCGCGGGCTCATCGTGGGCTGCTTGGTGTGGGCGGGGCTGGCCTGCACGTGCCAGATGTGCTGCGGCGAGTACGAGGACCCGTGGAGCCGGGAGCGCAGGGAAGGGCTCTGCAGTCAGTGCGACTGCGACTGCAGTGGGTGCGGTGACTGCTGCGACTGCGGTGATTGTTGCGGCAATTGCTGCGACGGGTGTGATTGCGGGTGTGATTGCGGCGGCTGCTGAGGGTGGGTTCCGTCCCGTCACCAGTACGGGACGGAACCCGGGTTCGCCGGGAAGCGGCCGCCTCAGTCCTTGATCTCCGATGGTGAGATCTCCGACTTCTCGATCTCCGAGCCGGTGGTGCCCCACTTCTCGAGGATCTTGTCGTACGTCCCGTCGGCGATGAGTTCGTTCACCGCGGCCTGGAAGGCGGGGGCCAGCTTCGTGCCCTTCTTGAAGGCGAAGCCGACGTCGAGGCGGTGGTACTCGCTGAGGAACTTCACGCCCTCCTGGTGGGCGACCGCGTAGCGCAGGCCGTTGATCGTGCTCATCACGATGTCGCTGCGGCCCTGTTGCAGCGAGGACCAGATCGCGCCCTGCTCGCTGTAGGTCTGCACCTTGTAGGCGTCCTTGCCGGCGTCCGTGCAGACCTTCTTGTTGTCCTCCAGGGTCGCCTCGAAGGTCGTGCCCGCGGCGGTCGCGACGTTCAGGCCGCACAGCTGCTTCAGGTCGGTGATCTTCGTGAGTTTGCTGTCGTCGCGGGTGGCGAAGCCCTGGCCGTCGTTGATGTAGGTGACGAAGTCGATGGTCTTGCGGCGCTCGTCGGTCACACCGAAGTTGCCGATGCCGAGGTCGTACTTGCCGCTGTCGAGGGCCGGCAGGATCGCCTCGAAGCTCGCGGCCTCGTAGTCCAGCTTGATGCCGAGGGTCTTCGCGACCGCGTTGGCGAAGTCGACGTCCTGGCCGGCGAGGGTCTTGCCGTCCTCCAGGTACGAGGTGCCCGGCGGCTGACCGGAGACGCTGACCGCGATGCTGAGACCGGTGGTCCCGGAGGGCAGCAACTTGGCCGCCGCCGCGTCCTTCTTGACGGAAGAGAGCACGTCCGCCGTGGGGATTCCGTCGTTGTTGACCGCGGCCTGGGCGTCGGTTCCGCCGGAGCCCGTGCTTCCCGAGTCACCGGAACCGCACGCCGTGAGCAGCAGCGCCGCGGAGGTAACCAGGGCAAAGGGGATGAAATGGCGACTACGGGGTCGCGAGGGCGTACTCATGGCGTACGGATCTCCTGAGCAGGCGTAAGGCAGACGGAAGACAGGGAGAAGGCAGGCAGAGGGCAGCCGGGAAAAGCGGCGGGAAAAGTGAGTTCTGTGCGCGAGGGGAGCGCGGGATACGCGTGTGAAGGCGTGGGCATCGGCGCTCAGGCGGCGCCGGAGAAAAGCAGAAAGCGCCCGTCAGAGGGGGCGCCAGAGGTCAGCTCAACAGGAAGAGGACCACACTCGACCGAAGTCGATGTGGGAGCGCGTGACCAGCCACTGCTGCGAATGCATGGGGCAAGTGGAACAGGCATCCGTTTCCGCGTCAACTGACATGAGACGTAGCGCTCACAGTGTGGACACCCTTGACAGGGACGGGAAACGCCCCCGTACTCTCGACGGACGGCCATGCTGAGGGGCTCGGCCGTGGTGCGTCCTCGTGGCGCGCCGTGTGGTCCGTACGGTCCCTGTGACCGTGCGGCCCGTGTGAAGGCACCACCGTGTTCGACTCGACGCATCACGGAGCCTTCGCATGTCCTCCGACACCCTTACCAAGGTGGCCGCACCGGAAGATGCGGTGCCTTTGCGCATCGTCCCGCAGCGCCGCCTGGGCCAGTGGACCGCCGCCGTCGTCGTCCTGGTCCTGCTCGGGCTCGCCCTCAACTCCGTAGTGCGCAATGACGCGTTCCAGTGGGACGTCGTGGGCGACTACTTCACGACCGCCGCGGTCCTGCGCGGACTCTGGCTCACCCTCTGGCTGACCGCGCTCGTGATGGCGCTCGGCTTCGCCCTCGGCACCCTGCTCGCCGCGTTCCGGCTCTCCACCAATCCCGTGCTGCGGGCGGTGAGTTGGGGATACGTCTGGCTGTTCCGGTCGATGCCGATCCTGGTGCAGCTGCTGTTCTGGTTCAACATCGGAGTGCTGTACCCGGAGATCCTCGGGATCAAGACGGTGAACCTGCTCGGCCCGGTCACCGTCGCCATCGTCGGCCTCACCCTGCACGAGGCCGCGTACGCCGCCGAGGTGGTGCGCGGCGGCATCCTCTCCGTCGACCGCGGCCAGATCGAGGCCGCGCAGGCGCTCGGGCTGAGCCGGTGGCGCCGCTGGTGGAAGATCGTGCTGCCGCAGGCGATGCGCTCCATCGTGCCGCCGGCCGGGAACATGCTGATCGGCACCCTCAAGGGCACCTCCATCGTCAGCGTCATCGCCGTACAGGACCTGCTCTACTCGGTCCAGCTCGTCTACCACCGCACCTACCAGGTCATGCCCCTGCTGATGGTGGCCACCCTCTGGTACGTCATCGTCACCTCGGTGCTCAGCGTCGGCCAGTACTACGTGGAGCGGCACTATGCGCGCGGTTCGGAGCGCACCCGATGAGCGCCGGGCGGCCCTCGCTGGTGATCGTGGGCGCCGGGCCGCGGGGGACCGGTGTCCTGGAGCGGATCGCCGCCAACCTGCCTGAGCTGTACGGCGATTCGGGGTCGCAAGGCGCGCAGGGTTCGGTGAGCTCCGGGAGTTTCGGGGGCTCCGAGGGTTTCGATATCCATCTCGTCGACCCCTATCCGCCGGGCGGCGGGCGCATCTGGCGCGAGGAGCAGTCGTCGCTGCTGTGGATGAACTCGCAGGCCCAGGACGTCACGATGTTCACCGACGAGACCGTGGCCATGGACGGGCCGGTGCTCGAAGGTCCCACGCTGCACGAGTGGGCGGGCGTCGACGGGCGGGTCTTCGCGGACCGGCAGCGCCAGGGCACGTACCTGCGCTGGGTGTACGAACGGGCCGTGGACGCCCTGCCTCCGGGCGTCCGGGTCCAGCACCACCCGCGCCGGGCCCTGCGTGTCGACGGGCCCCGTGGCGGCCGTCAGCAGGTGTGGCTGGAGGGTCGGCCGGAGCCGCTCCTCGCCGACCTCGTGGTCCTGGCGCTCGGTCACCTCGACGCCGAACTCGACGACGAACAGCGGGAATTGGCGGCGTACGCCGAGCGTCACGGGCTGGTGCATCTGCCGCCGGACTTCACCGCCGACAGTGACCTGTCCGCGCTGGAGGCGGGTGAACCCGTCCTCGTGCGCGGCTTCGGGCTCGCCTTCGTCGACCTGATGGTGCTGCTGACGGAGGGGCGCGGCGGACGCCATGAGGGGGAGACGTACGTCCCGTCCGGGCGTGAGCCGATCCTGTACGTCGGCTCCCGGCGCGGGGTGCCCTACCACTCCAAGATCGGTTACGGCTGGGAGGGTGAACGGCCGCCGCTGCCAAGGTTCTTGGGGCCCGCGGAGATCGACGAACTGCTGGCGCGCCCGGAGGGGTTCGACTTCCGGCGGGATGTCCAGCCGCTGATCGAGAAGGAGCTCGGGTTCGCGCACTACCACCGGCTGTTCGCGGCACACCCCGAGCGGACGCGGATGGCCTGGACGGACTTCGAGGAGAAGTACGCGGCCACGGACACCGCCGAGATCCAGGCACTGGTGGCGTCCGCCGTTCCGGACCCCGCCGACCGGCTCGACCTCGCCGCCCTCGACCACCCGCTGGACGGGGTGCGGTACACCTCGCAGGAGGAACTCCAGAGGGGCCTGCGCGCGTACATCGAAGGCGATCTGACGCGGCGTCACGACCCGTCGAACAGCCCGGACCTGGCCGTCTTCCTCGGGCTGCTCTCCGTATACGGTCAGTTGGTCCGGCTCGGTGACATCGGCCCGTGGTGGCACGGCTTCTTCAGCTATCTCGCGTCGGGGCCGCCCGGACCTCGGCTGCGGCAGATGCTGGCCCTGTCGCGGGCCGGGATCCTGAAGTTCGTGGGCGCGGACATGACGGTCACCGCCGAGGACGGGGTCTTCCGGGCGGGCAGTGCCACGGTGCCGGGCGCGACGGTCGAGGCCCGCGCGCTCGTCGAGGCACGGCTGCCGCACCCCACGGTCGAGCGCACCAGCGACTCGCTGCTGCGTGAGCTGTACGCCGACGGGGCCGCCGCGACCCCCGAAGGGCTGCTCGCCGTGGACCCCTCCGACGGGCGGGTCCTGGACCGCTCCGGCACCCCGCACCCCCGGCGTTTCGCGCTCGGCCCGCACACCGACGCCCGCGGCTCGGGGGCGTTCACCCGGCCGCGTACCGGGGGCCCGGCCTTCCGGCAGAACGACGCGGCGGCGCGTGCCGTGCTGGCGTTCCTGCGCGCGCTGTCCTGTCGGGCCGCGGCCTGAAGTTCCGGCCCTGACGCCGTAGTTCGGACCATTCCACCGCACCCGCCCGGCGTTCCGCTCATGTCCCATCACGCCCCGAGGAACCCCCATGTCTCTGACCAGTGATCCACCCCGCACCAAAACGGCCCCCGAACCGGAGGACCTCGGCGCGCTCCTGGTCGTGCCCGTCCGCCACCCCTGGCGCTGGGCCGCCGTCGTCGCGACCGCCGTACTGCTCGCGCAGTTCGCGCACGGGCTTGTCACCAACGCCGGCTGGGAATGGGAGGTGTTCGCCGACTACTTCGCGGCGGACGTGGTTCTCAAGGCCGTCTGGGTCACGCTCCAACTCACCTTCTACGGCACGGCGTTGGGCTTCGCGCTCGGCATCGTGCTGGCCTTCATGCGGCTGTCGCAGAGCCGGTTCCTCAAGGCCGTCGCCTTCGGCTATGTCTGGGCGTTCCGGTCGATCCCGCTCATCGTCCAGCTCTTGTTCTGGTTCAACCTGGCCTACCTGTACCCGGAGTTGCAGTTCGGGATCCCCTTCGGGCCGGGGTTCTTCTCCTTCGACACGATGGGCCTGGTCGGGGCGATGAGCGCGGCCGTGCTGGGACTGGCCCTGCACCAGGCCGCGTATGCCGCGGAGATCGTGCGCGGGGGCGTACTGGCCGTGGACGGTGGGCAACTGGATGCGGCGGCCGCGCTGGGCATCCCGAAGCTGCGGCAGATCCGGCGGATCGTGCTGCCCCAGGCGATGCGCTCGATCCTGCCGAACGCCGCCAACGAGGTGATCTCCCTCTTCAAGGGAACCTCCATCGTCTCCGTCATGGCGATCGGCGAACTCTTCTACCAAGTCCAGGTCATCTACGGGCGCAACGGCAGGGTCGTACCCCTCCTGATGGTCGCCACCGCCTGGTACATCCTCCTGACCAGCGCACTCTCCGTCCTCCAGTACTACGTCGAACGTCACTACGCCAAGGGAGCCGTCCGATGAGCGCGCCCACGAACTCCGCCATGGTCGACATCAAGTCCGTCCACAAGAGCTTCGGTTCGCTGGAAGTGCTCAAAGGCGTCGACCTCGAAGTGCGGACCGGAGAGGTCACCGTCATCCTCGGCCCTTCCGGGTCCGGCAAGTCGACGCTGCTGCGCACCATCAACCACCTGGAGAAGGTCGACCAGGGCTGGATCAGCGTCGACGGCACCCTCGTCGGTTACCGGCGCTCCGGCGACAAGCTGTACGAGCTGCGTGAGCGCGAGATCCTCAAGCAGCGCACCCAGATCGGCTTCGTCTTCCAGAACTTCAACCTCTTCCCGCACCTCACCGTGCTGGACAATATCGTCGAGGCGCCGGTCTCCGCGCTGAAGCGGCCCCGCAAGGACGCCGTGGAGACCGCGCGGAAACTGCTCGACCGGGTGGGGCTCTCCGACAAGGCCGACGCCTACCCGAAGCAGTTGTCCGGCGGTCAGCAGCAGCGCGTCGCCATCGCCCGCGCGCTGGCCCTGGAGCCGAAGCTGCTGCTCTTCGACGAGCCGACCTCCGCGCTCGACCCCGAGCTGGTCGGCGAAGTCCTCGACGTCATCAAGGACTTGGCCCACCAGGGCACCACGATGATCGTGGTCACGCACGAGATCGGCTTCGCCCGAGAGGTCGCCGACACCGTTGTCTTCATGGACGACGGCCGCGTCGTCGAGCAGGGCGCCCCCGGCGACGTACTCGACAAGCCGCAGCACGAACGGACCCGGGCGTTTCTGTCCAAGGTCCTCTGAAGCCCCCGTTTCCTCTGGAACGGCTCTTGAAATCCCTTAACACTCATAGGAGTTCGCCCATGCTGTCCCGACGCACCTTCGCAGCCTCCATCGCCGCCCTCGTCACCGCTCCGCTGCTCAGCGCCTGCGGCGGTGACAGTGACGCGGCGACCGGGACGGGCGGCTCGGACACCAAGAAGGTCGGCAACATCAACATCGGTCCCGACCAGAACCGCGTCCGCGGCAAGAAGGTCGACGAGATCGCCGCGCTCGTGCCGGCGGCCGTCCGTGAGCGCGGCACGCTGAAGCTCGGCCAGAGCGCCGACGCCTCGCCGCCACTCGGGTTCTACGCGACCGACGACAAAACCCGGATCGGCTCGGAGATCGACCTCGCGACGCTCGTCGCGGACACCCTCGGCCTCAAGCTCGACAACGAGGAGGTCTCCTGGGAGAACCTCTTCGTCGGGCTCGACAGCGGCAAGTTCGACGCCGTGTTCTCCAACGTCACCGTCACCGAGGAACGCAAGGAGAAGTACGACTTCGCGACCTACCGCCTCGACAACATCGCCTTCGAGGCGAAGAAGGGCGTCGACTGGACGGTCAAGGAGCCCAAGGACGTCGCGGGCAAGACCATCGCCGTCTCCTCCGGCACCAACCAGGAGAAGATCCTCGTCGACTGGAGCAAGCAGAACGAGGACGCCGGTCTGAAGCCCGTCGACATCAAGTACTACCAGAAGGACACGGACTACTACCTGGCGCTGCAGTCGGGACGTATCGACGCGTATCTCGGCCCGAGCCCGTCCGCCGCGTACCACGTCTCGTCCGCCGGGCAGACCGAGGTCGTCGGCACTCTCTCCGGAGCCGGCGACAAGCTCCAGGGCAAGATCGCGGCCACCACGAAGAAGGACAGCGGTCTCGTGGACGCCTACGCGGCGGCCATCGACCACGTGATCGAGAACGGCCAGTACGCCGAGGTGCTCAAGCGCTGGGGGCTGACGACCGAGGCCGTCGAGAAGTCCGAGATCAACCCTCCGGGCCTGCCGAAGACCGAGTCGTAGTCCATGTGGGTGGCGGCGGGATCCGCACAGATCCCGCCGCCTCCTCGCTCCCCGCTGAAAGGTTCTCCTCAATGACCGCACCGAACGGCCGGGCGCTTCTGCATCTGGCCGCCGCTCTCGATCAGCAGGCGGCCTACGATGCCGCCTCCCATGTGGAGTTGGCGCAGCTCGCGGAGCGTGGGGCGTTCGACTTCGTGACGCTCGGCGACACTTTCGCGCGTCCGGGGCCCGACGCGCTCGCCGTGCTTGCGCGGGTCGCGCCGGTCACCCGCCGGGTCGGTCTGGTGCCGACCGTGACCACCACGCACACCGAGCCCTTCCATGTACAGGCGGCCGTGGCGACCCTCGACTGGGTCAGTCATGGGCGGGCCGGCTGGCAGATCGACGTGTCGACGTCCGAGGGCGAGGCGCGGCTGTTCGGCCGGCGGCACGCCGCGCCCGCCGACGCGCTGTGGCGGGAGGCCGGTGAAGTCGCCGACGTGGCCGCCCGGTTGTGGGACAGCTGGCAGGACGACGCCGAGATACGCGATGAGTCGACAGGCCGCTTCATCGACCGGGACAGGCTGCACTACGTCGACTTCGAGGGGCCGACCTTCTCGGTGAAGGGCCCCTCGATCGTGCCGCGCCCGCCGCAGGGTCACCCCGTCCGGGTCGTCGACGCGACCGAGGGGCATGCCCGGCAGACCGCGGCCCGGTACGCCGATGTGGCGCTCGTACGGGTCGCGCGCCCGGCGCAGGCCCGCGCTGTACGGGCCGAACTGCGGGAAGGGGCCGCCCGGTTCGGGCGCGACCCCGACGACCTGCGCGTCCTCGCCGGACTCACCGTCGACCTCGGTGACGGCGAGCACGCGGCCGAACCGGGCCACGGCGGCGGCGGACCCCGGCAGACCGCCCAGGGCCCGCTGTACCGGGGCGGCCCTGTCGACCTCGCCGACCTGATCGCCTCCTGGCACGAGGCCGACGCCGCCGACGGCTTCCACCTCACGCCCGTCGAACCACTCCGTGACCTGGAACGGCT
This sequence comes from Streptomyces sp. NBC_00554, assembly GCF_041431135.1. NCBI lineage: Bacteria > Bacillati > Actinomycetota > Actinomycetes > Kitasatosporales > Streptomycetaceae > Streptomyces > Streptomyces sp. NBC_00554. The sequence continues at coordinate 8,051,205 of NZ_CP107799.1, forward strand.
CGTCAACGGAACGGTGGCGCTGCTCCAGCACCGCGGCCTGTTCCGCACCTTCTATCCGGGCAGCACGCTCCGGGAGCACCTGGGGCTCGCCCGGCCCGCCAACCAGTACGCCGTGGCAGGGGGAACGTCATGACCGTACGCAAGCAGCTGCACCTCGCCGCCCACTTCCCGGGCGTCAACAGCACCACCGTGTGGGCCGATCCCCGGTCGAAGTCCCAGATCGACTTCGCGTCCTTCGAGCACCTCGCGCGCACCGCCGAGCGCGGTCTGTTCGACTTCTTCTTCCTCGCCGAGGGGCTGCGGCTGCGGGAGCACCGGGGACGTATCCATGACCTGGACGTCGTGGGACGGCCCGAGTCGATCACCGTGCTCAACGCGCTCGCGGCCGTCACCGAGCGGCTCGGGCTCGCCGCCACGGTCAACGCGACCTTCAACGAGCCCTACGAACTCGCCCGCAGGTTCGCCACCTTGGACCATCTGAGCGGGGGCCGGGCCGCCTGGAACGTGGTGACCTCCTCCGACGCCTTCACCGGCGAGAACTTCCGCCGCGGCGGCTTCCTCGACCGCGCGGACCGCTACACCCGCGCCGCCGAATTCCTCTCCACGGCAAGGGAGTTGTGGGACTCTTGGACGCCCGAGGGTCTTCCTCGCCCCTTCGCGCACCGAGGCGAACACTTCGACATCGCGGGCGAGTTCGGCCTGCCGCGCTCCCCGCAGGGGCACCCCGTCGTCATCCAGGCCGGGGACTCCCCGGATGGCCGTGAGTTCGCCGCGTCCGCCGCCGACGTGATCTTCACGCGCCACGGGAGCCTGGAGGCGGGCCGGGAGTTCTACGCCGATGTGAAGGGGCGGCTCGCGAGGTACGGGCGGGCGCTCGAGGACCTGAAGATCATGCCCGGGGTCACCGTCGTGCTCGGGGACACGGCCGCCGAGGCGCAGGAGCGGGCGGCCGACATCCGCCGCCTGCAGGTCTCGCCGCAGAGCGCGATCCTCGCCCTGGAGCAGATCTGGGGCGTCGACCTCTCCTCGTACGACCCCGACGGGCCCCTTCCGGACATCGACCCGGATCCGGAGTCGACCCTCGTGCAGGGGCGCGTGAAAATCGCCGACCCCTTCGCGATCGCCGAGAAGTGGCGGGCCCTGTCGCGGGAGAAGGGCCTGTCCATCCGGCAGACCGTGATCGAGGCGAGCGGCCGGCAGTCCTTCATCGGCACCCCGGAGTCCGTCGCCGCCGAGCTCGACGAGTTCGTGACGAACGACGCCGCCGACGGCTTCATCCTCGTACCGCATCTGACACCCGGCGGCCTCGACGAGTTCGTGGACCGGGTGGTGCCGCTGCTCCAGGAGCGCGGCGCGTTCCGTACGGAATACACGGGCACGACGCTGCGCTCACACCTCGGGTTGCCGGATCCGGTGTGGAAGGGTTGATCACATGACGACGGACGCATCCGAGGACTGGAAGCACTGGCACGAGCACCGCGACGAATCGGTGTCCGCGCCCTACGGACCGCTCACGCTCACGGGCACGTACTGGATCGAGGACCATCCGGAAGGGCAACTTCCGGGCATTCCGGGGCGATGGACCGCCGGGGACGACGCGGTCGTACTGACGGCGACAGCCGAGGACGGTCTCACCGTCGACGGGGAGCCCTTCACCGGCGAGGTGACGCTCGGCGCCGATCTCGGTCCGGCGGACGGGGCCCGCGTCGGGCGCGGCGAGCGCCGGTTCGTCGTCCTCGTGCGGGAAGGGGTCTGGGGCGTACGCGACTTCGACCCCGGCTCACCCGCACGGCAGGCGTTCAAGGGCATCGACGCGACCGGGTACGACCCGCGCTGGTCGGTGCCGGGGCACTTCACGCCGTACGGCGAGGGCCGCACCGTACGCGTCGAGAACGCGGACGGACAGGCGCGCGGGCTGGGGCTGGGCGGGGTGCTCGCCTTCACCCTCGACGGACAGGACCTCACGCTTCAGGTCTCGGTCGAGGGCGACGGCTCGCTCTGGGCCGTGTTCGCCGACTCCACGAGCGGGGAGAGCAGTTACCGCTTCCGGTTCCTGCGGCCCGCGGCGCCCGACGCCGAGGGGCGTACGACGGTGGACTTCAACCGGGCCGTGCTCCCGCCGTGCGCCTTCGCGGACCACTTCATCTGCCCGTTCCCGCCGCCCGGGAACACCCTGGGCACGGCGGTCGAGGCGGGGGAGCGGAACCTGCTCTGAGACGCCCGGTTTCCGGCATGCGCGCGCCGACGGTGGTCTTCGTCGGCGCGCGTTCGTGTGCTCGTATTCCGCCGCCCCGTGCATCCGCCGTGTGCATGACAGGAATACGCCATTCTGGGCCGGCGCGCCGTCTGTTGAGCTTCGGCATCTGTCGCGGGCGGCACTCGCCGACGGCCACTGCGGTGACGTGGTCAATGCCTGTCAACACGCGTAGTTCGTGGGCGTGGTCCGCGCAAGATCTACCTCCCCGCGCTGTCCAACAGTTGAACCCTGTACGGCCGAAAGGCGCCCTTGCGCCCATCAGCCGCGCGGCCGAATACTCCCCCACAGCGCTTCCCAGGAGCACGGCTTGTCCGGAATCCGGGCAGGGGTGTCTCTGGCTGCGCCTCACGGGCCCCGACCCCACGCGGGCCCCTTACTTCCCCTCGGAGGAATGACACGTGAGGATCAAGCGCACTACCCCCCGCAACGGCATAGCGAGACGGACCCGGCTGATCGCCGTCAGCGCCGGACTCGTAGCCGCGGCAGCGATCACCGTCCCCAACGCGAGCGCGGCCGACGTCCACACCTTCAGCACCACCCAACTGAGTTCCGTGAACAAGTCGGTACTCAAGTCCGACATCGCGGGTACCGCCTGGGTGGTCGACGCCAAGACGAACCGCGTCGTCGTCACCGTCGACAGCACGGTCTCGGCGGCCGAGATCGCGGAGATCAAGAAGGACGCGGGCGGCAACGCCGGCGCCCTCACGATCAAGCACACCCCGGGCAAGTTCAACAAGCTGATCAACGGCGGCGACGCCATCTACGGTGGCGGCTACCGCTGCTCGCTCGGCTTCAACGTCGTCAGCGGGAGCACCTACTACTTCCTGACCGCCGGGCACTGCGGAGAGGTCGCCTCGACCTGGTACTCCAACTCCGGTCAGACCACCACGCTGGGCACGAACTACGGCTACAGCTTCCCGACCAACGACTACGCGCTGGTCCGCTACACCAACACGTCGGTCACCAAGTCCGGCACCGCGGGCAACACCGACATCACCAGCTCCGGCAATGCCTCCGTGGGCCAGGCGGTCATCCGTGACGGCTCCACGACCGGCATCCACACCGGGACCGTGACCGGCCTCAACGCCACCGTCAACTACGGCAGCGGCGACGTGGTCTACCAGATGATCCAGACCAACGTCTGTGCCGAGGGCGGCGACTCCGGTGGCGCCCTCTACACCTCCGGTGGCGTCGCGCTCGGTCTGACCTCCGGTGGCAGCGGCAACTGCAGCTCGGGCGGCACGACCTTCTTCCAGCCCGTGGCCGAGGCCCTCAGCCGCTACGGTGTCTCCGTCTACTGACCCGACCGGCGCACCACAAGCACGCGCACGACCTGACCGTGCAGCCAGCAGCAGGCGAGCCCCCGCACTCAACTGACGTGCGGGGGCTCGCCCTTGCTCGGGTGACGGAGTTACCGTCGACGTACATGCCTGATGCGCCCACTTCGGACCCTGGGGGGCCGTAATGGTGGAGGAGCTGGTGGCGGCGGGAGTTACCGTCGCGTCGGTGGGGCTGGTCTATGTGATGGCCGGGGCCCGTGTCGTCAAACAGTACGAACGGGGCGTGGTGCTGCGGCTCGGCCGGCTGCGCACGCAGGTACGCGGTCCCGGGTTCACGATGATCGTGCCCTTCGTCGACAAGCTGCGTAAGGTCAATATGCAGATCGTGACGATGCCGGTGCCGGCGCAGGACGGCATCACCAGGGACAACGTCACGGTCCGGGTGGACGCCGTCATCTACTTCAAGGTGATCGACGCCGCCGACGCCGTCATCCAGGTCGAGGACTACCAGTTCGCGGTCTCGCAGATGGCGCAGACATCGCTGCGCTCGATCATCGGCAAGAGCGATCTCGACGATCTCCTCTCCAACCGCGAAAAGCTCAACCAGGGACTGGAGTTGATGATCGACAGCCCGGCGGTCGGCTGGGGTGTGCAGATCGACCGCGTCGAGATCAAGGACGTGTCGCTGCCGGAGACGATGAAACGGTCGATGGCCCGGCAGGCCGAGGCCGACCGTGAGCGCCGCGCCCGGGTCATCAACGCCGACGCGGAACTTCAGGCGTCGAAGAAGCTGGCGGAGGCCGCCGGGGTGATGTCCGAGCAGCCCGCGGCGCTCCAACTGCGGCTGCTGCAGACGGTGGTGGCGGTCGCCGCTGAAAAGAACTCCACGCTGGTGCTGCCCTTCCCGGTGGAGCTGCTGCGGTTCCTGGAGCGGGCGCAGCAGCCCCCGGCATCTCCGGCGGCAGTGCCTCAGCAACCGGTGCAGGAGCAACTCCCGCCTGCCGAGCCTCCGATGGAATCGGACCCCGAGGGGTCGAAAACAGGACAGGACTAGACCTCACAGGCTGCACAACGGGCGCTCGCACCCAGTGTTTGCACTGGGAACCGACGTGCCCTGACCACGCAGGGTCAAGTCCGGGGGAGCGTGCGCCCGTTGTCTACGCGCGTCCTGAAGTCGACCTTGTGTGCCCCCTGTCAGGCTGGGAATAGTGGGTGACGAACAAATTGGCATGGACGCGGCGTTTTCTGTTGTGAGCCGGGTACATGTCCGTACGCCTTCCGGTCGGAGAGGTCCCCACAACCTCCCGGCCGCTCCCCCCACAGGAGGACGTAACTTGAAGCACCGACGCATACCCAAGCGGCGTGCCGCCGTGGCAGGTGCGGGCATCGCCGCACTGGTCGCCGCGGGAGTCACCTTCCAGACTGCGAACGCGAGTGAGGTGACGAAGACCCCCGCGCCCGAGACCCTCTCGATCGCGGCGGCCGGAAAGCTCGCCTCGACCCTCGGCAAGGACCTCGGCGCCGACGCGGCGGGAACGTATTACGACGCGAAGGCCAAGCTTCTCGTCGTCAACGTGCTCGACGAGACCGCCGCGAAGACCGCCCAGGCGGCGGGCGCCCAGGCCAGAATCGTCGAGAACTCCCTCGCCGAGCTGACGAGCGCCCGTACGACGCTCAAGAACGACGCGACCATCCCTGGCACCTCGTGGGCGACCGACCCGCAGACCAACAAGGTCGTCGTCACCGCGGACAGCACGGTCTCCAAGGCCGAACTGGCCAAGCTGACCGAGGTCGTCGAGGGGCTCGGCTCCAAGGCCGAACTCCAGCGTACGAAGGGGGAGTTCAAGCCCTTCGTCGCGGGCGGCGACGCGATCACCGGTGGTGGTGGCCGCTGCTCGCTCGGCTTCAACGTGGTCAAGGGCGGCGAGCCGTACTTCATCACCGCCGGGCACTGCACCGAGGCGATCTCCACCTGGTCCGCGGGCGGAACCGTGATCGGCGAGAACGAGCAGTCCAGCTTCCCCGGCAACGACTACGGCCTCGTCAAGTACACCGCCGACGTCGACCACCCGAGCGAGGTCGACCTCTACAACGGCTCGGCGCAGGCCATCACCCAGGCCGGCGACCCGACCGTCGGCCAGTCGGTGACCCGCAGCGGTTCGACGACCCAGGTGCACAGCGGCACGGTCACCGGCCTGGACGCCACCGTGAACTACGGCAACGGCGACATCGTCAACGGGCTCATCCAGACGAACGTCTGCGCCGAGCCCGGTGACAGCGGCGGCTCGCTCTTCTCGGGCTCCACCGCGATCGGCCTCACCTCGGGCGGCAGCGGCGACTGCACCTCCGGTGGCGAGACCTTCTTCCAGCCGGTCACGGAGGCGCTTTCCGCGACGGGTTCCTCGATCGGCTGACGGCTTCACCGCTTCACTGAAGAGACGGAGTCCCGTCCCCGCGCACGTTGCGGGGGCGGGGCTTTCTCGTGTGCGGCGTACTACGGGCGTACTGCCGACCGGGGGAGGGCGTACCACCGCGGAAGCCGGTTTCAGGCGACGTGGGGTGTCACCGCTCCTGCCGGATGCACCGTCCCGGGGCCGAACCGGTTCCGGGCGCGGTCGGCGGCGGCCTCGATGCGGCGGGCTTTCTCGTCGATCGGATCGAAGGCCAGCTGATGAGAGGTCAGTTCGGCGGCGATCAGGTCCTCCGCCCGCAGGGAGAGGGTGCGGACGCGGGCGCGCTGAAGGGTGAGCCGGTCGTGGAGCTCGTAGGCGAGTGCTGTCAGGGAGCGTGTGTGGGCGGTGGGTTCGCTCAGTTTCCGGGTGCGGGTTGTCGTCGAACGGTCCGCGTAGCGGACGCTGAGGGTGAGAGTGCGCGCGGCCTGGGACTCGGCGCGCAGCTGCAGACCGAGGCGGTCGGTGAGCGAGAGCAGGGCGGCGCGCTGCCGTTCCCGGTCCAGTTCGTCCTGGGCGAAGCGGTGTTCGACGCTCATCGAGCGGGACGCTGCTGAGGGGATCACCGGTGTCGGGTCGAGGCCGCGCGCCGCGTCATGGAGGCGGCGGCCGGCGGTGGCGCCCAGGATGCGCTGCAGCGTGCCGAGCGGTGCGGCGGCGATCCTGCCGACGCTGTCCAGGCCGTACGAGGACAGGGTGCGGGCGGTCGCAGGTCCCACGCCTTGCAGAGCGGCGGCGGGCTTCTTCGCGAGGAAGGCGGTGACCGTGTCGATGTCGTCGGGCAGGGTGCGCACTGCCGAGGGCGGGCCGTCGGCCGCGACCATGCGGGCGAGCAGTGGGTTCGCGGCGACCCCGACCGTCGAGCGGAGCCCGTACAGCCCTCCGGTGCGTGCCCGGATGCGTTCGGCCAGTGCCGTGGCGTCCGTGCCGAAGTAGCGCAGGCTGCCGGAGACATCGGCCAGTGCGGCGTCCGGCGGCAGCGACTGCACCAGGGGGGTGTACTCGGCCAGCAGGGCGAGAAGACGGCAGTGGATCCGCTCGTCCGACAGGTCGTGGAAGTGGATGTAGAGGATGCTCATCCCGCTCCGCCCACCTCCAGCTGCAGGGGTGGTTCGTCCGCCCCCGAACAATATATCGAACGTAATTCGAACACGCGACTCTTGGCAGGTGCGGTGTCGTCGTGACTCGTCGGCACCGGCTTGCGAGTGGTCGCCGTTGTTCGGGAGCGGCAGTGAGGCACCACCCGCCACACCAGGGCCCCTCCTTGTCGAGGTGACCGACAATGGGTTGTGCACCCGCGAAGAGGAGCCACCCCGATGACCGCGGAACATGAACGACCCGAGTACGGTCAGGCCGTTTCCGACTTGACGGGACGTTCCGCCGAACTGGACCTCATCAGGGCCGTCATCGAGGACACCGCGCGGCTGGGCGGCTCGCTCACGCTCTTCGGCGAGCCCGGCGTGGGGAAGTCGGCCCTGCTCGACGCCGCCGCCGACCTGGCCGTGGCGAATGGCATGCGGACGCTGCGGGCGGCCGGGGCCGAGTTCGAGGCCAATATCGCGTTCGCGGGACTCAATCAGCTGCTCGTGCCGCTGGCCGCGATGTTCCCCCAGCTCGATTCGCCGCACGAGAGCGCCCTGCGGGTGGCGCTGGGCTTCGGTGAGGGTGCGACCCCTTCGCGCATCATGATCTCGACCGCGGCCCTGTCACTGCTCCTGCTCGCCGCACAGGACCAGCCGCTGGTCGTCCTGGTCGACGACACCCAGTGGCTCGACGAGGCGAGCGCCGACGTCCTGGCCTTCGTGGCCCGTCGGGTCGCCGGCACCGCGGTGCGCGTGCTGTCGACGGTCCGCACAACCGAGAAGCCCCTCCCGGTACGCGGGGAGGTCAACAGCCTCACGATCCGCTCCCTCGACGACTCGGCGGCCGAGACCCTGCTGATCGACCGCTACCCGGATCTGGCCGAGCACGTGCGGCTGCGCATCGTCACCGAGGCCCAGGGGAACCCGCTCGCCCTGGTCGAACTGCCGGCCACCCTGACCTCGGACCGGTACCCGACCGCCGAGGCTTTGCCCGCCGTCCTGCCGTTGACCGAGCGGCTCAGCCGGATGTTCACCGACCGTATCGCCGCGCTGGCCTCCGAGACCCAGGATCTACTGCTGCTGCTCGCACTCGACGGCTCGGGCCACGCGCTGTCCGACGAGGGCGTGGCCGGCCCCGGTGCCGCAGCCCAGCTGGACATCGCCGAACGCGAGCGCATTGTCGTGATCGACCGCCACTCGGTGGTCTTCCGGCACCCGCTGGTGCGCTCCGCAGTGGTCGGACTGGCCGGACCCGAGTCGCGGCGCAGGGCCCACCGGGCACTGGCGAAGTGCCCTACCGCGGACCCCGGCCGCCGCGCCTGGCACCTCGCCGACGCGTCCATCGGCCCCGACGAGGAGGTGGCCACCCTCCTTCAGCGCGAGTCGATCCAGGCACTCAAACGGGGAGACCCGTCAGCGGCGGTGGCAGCGATGACCCGGTCGGCCGATCTGAGCCCGGATGCCGAGCACCGAGCACAGCGCCTGGCGGGGGCCGCGCACTTCGCGGCCGAGGTGATGGGAGACCTCCAGTCGGTCTCGCAGCTGCTCACCGACGCACGCCGCCTCCACGCCAACGCCGGCTCGCTCGCGACCGCCTCGGCCGCGGCCTCCCTCATGCTGTACTCCGACGCGGACGTCGTCTCGGCGTTCCGGGTGCTCACCACCGCTCTGCGGGCCCCCGCCGCGGAACCGACCGCGGACGAGGTCAAGGCCGCGATCTGGGTCCTTTCGGTGATCGCCTCGCTCAACGGGCGCAAGGAGATGTGGGACCCCTACCTCGAAATGGTGGACAGGTACCGCGACAAGCTGCCGGGCGGCCTGCTCATCCGCTCCGAGGTCGTGTCCAATCCGGCCACTGTCTCCACGGAGGCCCTGGACATCCTGGACCGGCAGATCGCGGCGCTGGCGACGGAGCGGGACCCCGGGCAGATCATCCGCGTCGGCTATGTCGCCAACGATGTCGACCGCCTCGCCGACCTGCGGGAACCGCTGCTACGCGTCTGGCAGGACGCCGCCCGCACGGGTGCCGTCGCCTCCGTCACCAATGCGCTCATGCTGCTGTGCGCGGAGAGCTATCTTGCCGGGCGGTGGGACGACACCCAGCGTTTCGCCGAGGAGGGGCTCGAACGCGCCCAGGCCTACGGGTACGTCAATTTCATCTGGTTCCTGCACTACAGCAGGGCCCTCGCCGCAGCCGCGCTCGGGCAGCAGGAAGAGGCCGAGGAACCGTTGAAGGAGATGCTGGCCTGGTCGATCCCCCGCCATGCCTTCATCGTGCCGCAGCACGTGCACCGCGTACGGACCCTCGCTGCCATAGGACGCAGCGATTTCGAGACGGCGTACACAGAGGCGACCAGGATCAGTCCACGCGGACTGGAGCCCGGCACCGCCCATCAACTACAGCTGTTCGTGGCCTACGACCTGGTCGAGGCGGCCGTGCGGACCGGTCGCACGGTCCAGGCCCAGGGATTCGTCGACGCGATGCTGCGCATGGGCATCACGAAGATCTCCTCCCGCTGGTCGCTGCTCGTGGCGGCGGCACAGGGGCTGGTGTCCGGCGGCGAGGTGGCCAGTGCCCACTTCGAGCGAGCACTGGCGGCGGCGCCCGAGGAGCTGTGGCCCTTCGAACGCGCGCGCGTGCTGCTGGCGTACGGCGAGCACCTGCGCCGTGAGCGCGCCACGGTCGAGTCACGTGTGCAACTGGCCGCCGCCCTGGCGCTGTTCGACCGCCTGCGGGCCGCACCCTGGGCCGAGCGGGCCAGGAACGAAATGAGCGCCACCGGCCTGTCGCGCCGGCAGGCCGACGTGAGCCAGGTGCAGCTCACTCCGCAGGAGCTCCAGATCGCCACGCTCGCGGCCTCGGGTCTGACGAACAAGGCGATAGGGGAGCGGCTGCACCTGTCCGCGCGCACCGTCAGCGGGCACCTGTACCACGTGTTCCCCAAGCTCGGCGTCACCGCGCGCGCCGGCCTGCGGGACGCGCTCACCGCCCTGAGCGAGCAGCACGATGACCCAGAGTTTCCGTAGCCGGGGCCCTTCGCGACGGGTCAGGCCTCGATGTCGACGACGATCTTGGCGTGGGCCGATCCGTCCTCGACGGCCGCGTGGGCCTGGGCAACCGCGTCCAGGGTGTAGCGGCGGGGGTCCAGCAGTGGCTTGAGCAGGCCTGCGTCGGCCAGGGTGGCGGCTTCGCGCAGGATTTCGCCGTGGTGCTCGCGGCCCTTACCGGTGAGCATGGGCAGCAGGGTGAAGACCCCGGAGTAGGTGGCGCCGCGGAAGGAGAGCGGGGCCAGGCTGTGGCTGCCCCAGCCCAGGGCGCTCAGGACGTGGCCGGTGTAAGGGCGTACCGCGGCGAAGGAGTTGTCCAGGACGGTGCCCCCGACGGTGTCGAATACGATGTCGAAGCCTTCGCCGCCGGTATGGGCGGCGACGTACTCCTCCACCTCGGTGGTGGCGTAGTCGATCGCGGTGGCGCCGAGCCGGCGGACGGTCTCGGCGTCGGCGGCCGAGGCGGTGGCGAAGACCTCGGCGCCGCGGGCGCGGGCGATCTGTACCGCGACGTGGCCGATGCCGCCCGCTCCGCCGTGCACCAGGACCTTGTGCCCGGCGCCGACCTTGGCTCGGTCCACCAGCCCCTCCCATGCGGTGACGACCGACAGCGGCAGCGCCGCGGCCTGGCGCATGGTCAGAGAGGTGGGCTTGTGGGCGAGCAGGCGGGCATCGGCGGCGACGTACTGAGCCAGTGATCCCTGCAGGTCGCCGACGCCGCCGCTCAGCCCGTACACCTCGTCGCCGACGGCGAAGCCGGTTACCTGCGGACCGACCTCCTCGACCGTGCCGGCCAGGTCCAGGCCCAGCACCGTGGGCAGGACCGTACGGGCGTGTGAGGCCAGACCGGCACGGATCTTGGTGTCCAGGGGGTTCACGCCGCTGGCGGCGATCTTGACCAGGATCTGGCCGGCGCCGGGCATTGGTGTGGCGATGTCGGCCAGTTCCAGCGGGGTGGCGAATTGTCTGAGCACGGCTGCGCGCATGGTCACTGTCTTTCGGTGGGTCCGGGTGGTGGCCGCCGTCATGAGGGGCGGTGGATCTGGGGTCGGGCCGGTTGCGCGGGGGCCACCATGTCGAGGACCGCTGCCGTGAAGGCGGCGGGGTTCTCCTGGGGGAGGTTGTGCCCGGCGTGCGGCACCCGGCGCTGCTGCCCCGACTGTGAGGTGGCGGGGTCCCGGGAGCGAGTGGGGTCGTGGCCCCGGAGGTGGGGCACGATCACTCGCATCACCGGTGTGAGGATCACGGCTGCAGGAGCCACTGGGCTTCGGCGCTCGCGCGCGAGGGGCGCCAGTCGATGACCGTGTGCGTGGCCACCTTGGCGATGCCGAACGGGTCCAGGGCCAGGATTCGGTCCAGCGCCTCGCGGTCGGCGGCCCGGGCCAGGACGAGGCCGCCGGTCCTGGGGTCCTGGCGGCCGGAGGCGATGAAGTGGCCGGCCGCGTAGTTCTCCTCCAGCCAGGCGTTGTGGGCTTCCAGGTGGCGGTCGATCTCTTCGAGCGGCGCGGTGTAGTCGAGGATCACAACAAACATGGTGTGCACTTCCGATCTTCGGACGGGGCGGTCAAGGGGGTTGAGGCGGTAGGGGTCAGGCAGGCTCGACCCGGGCCCAGAAATCGTTGAACTCGACGCTGTCGAAGAACGCGACAGCGCTGACGATCCGCTGGTCACGCATGGTCAGGAACCAGGCGTAGGTGTTGTCGTAGCGAGAGCCGTCCCGCACCGTGGCGCTCGCGTCGAACAGGGCGACCACGGTGTCCCCGTCGGCGTACAGCGCGCGGACGGTCGGCACGAGCGGGCTGCTCATCCGCGCGTTGAACGGGGCGATGACCGTGGAGAGGAACGCCTCGCGGGTGGGGTAGGTGCCGGAGGCGACGCTGTTGCCGACGATGGTCCAGTCGGCGTCCTCGGCGAGGAGGTCGAACACCCCACCGGTGCCGGCGGCCCAGGCGTCGAACGCCTCCGCGACCAGCTGCTTGTTGGATTTCTCGGACATGGAGTTTCTCGTTTCATCGGTGGGGGATTCGGCGGCTGCGCCGTCCTTTCCATGGTCGTCGCCCCTGCCGCGCCGAGCACGAGTCATCCGACCCGGTTCGGGCCGCGCGGGGCCACCACTGGCGCGTGCGGGCACCGGCCCGATGCATGCCTGTGCGGGACCATGGCACGTGGTGCGATGGGCGGCACGGCCTCAGCGCGGCGGCGCCGCTGCTCAGGAAGTCCTTGCAGTCAGGTCGGATGACTGGTGCGGGCCGGATGCCCCCGGGATGACGATTCAGTTGTCCCCGCCACTCGGCGGGACAACGCATCCCGACCCAAGGAGCACCCCATGCCGTTCGTCAACGTCAAGCTGGTCGACGGAGTGTTCACCACCCAGGAGAAGCACGACATGGCCGCCGCACTGACCGAGGTCATGGTCAAGTTCGAGGGATCCGAGGCCTTCCGCGAGATCGTCTGGGTCCTCATCGAGGAACTCCACACCGACGGCTGGCACATCGGCGGCAAGCCCTTCGCCGGCCCCGCCACCCTCCTGGACACCCTCGGCCGCTCCGCCGCCACCTACCAGACCATCGACGGCCACCCCGTCACCCGCCCCGACCTCGCCAAGGCCGCCCCCTACGTGGAGAAGTGACACTTCCCGGGCCAAGGCCCGTACGTCCGTGTACCTCGGCGCCGCGACCGCCGATCCGCCGCCCCCCCCGCGGTGCACCACGCTCCCGCCGGCCTTCGCTGCCGACGGCGTCCCGATCAGTGACGCCGTCGGGGCGCTGGGAGCGGGCGAAGTATCACCTGCCCAGGACCACGAGATCGCCGCCTTCGCGGTCCCTGCGCCCCTCTCGCACCACCGCTCCGTCACATCCAATCCCTCCCCTCCCGCACAGAAAGCAGCGCCATGCCCTACATCACCGTTGCCAAGGAAAACACCACCGACGTCGACCTGTACTACGAGGACCACGGCCAGGGCTCGCCCGTCGTGCTGATCCACGGCTACCCGCTGGACGGCAAGTCCTGGGAGCTGCAGATCCCGGCGCTCCTCGAGGCCGGGCACCGGGTCATCACCTACGACCGCCGCGGCTTCGGCCAGTCGAGCCAGCCCACCACCGGCTACGACTTCGACACCTTCGCCAACGACCTCGACGTACTGCTCGACGTGCTGCGGCTCAAGGACGTCTCCCTGGTCGGCTTCTCCATGGGTACTGGAGAAATCGGCCGCTACATCGGCACCCGCGGCACCGCCAACCTGCGCAAGGTCGCGTTCCTGGCACCCATCGAACCGTTCCTGCTGCAGACCCCCGACAACCCCACCGGCCTTCCCGCCGGCGTGTTCGACGGAATCATCGCGGCCGCGCAGCAGGACCGGTACGCCTGGTTCACCAGCTTCTTCAACGACTTCTACAACCTCGACGTGAACCTGGGCACCCGCATCAGCGAGGAGGCGGTCCGGGGCAGCTGGATCACCGCCACGAAGATGTCGCCGTTCGCGTCGTCCGCCGTCGTGCCCAGCTGGCACACCGACATGCGCGCCGACATCGCCAAGATCGACGTACCGACGCTCATCCTCCAGGGAACCGCCGACCGGATCCTGCCGATCGACGCCACCGGGCGACAGTTCACCAAGGCGGTGCCCGCCGCGCAGTACGTCGAGATCGACGACGCCCCCCACGGGCTGCTGTGGACCCACGCGAACCAGGTCAACACCGCGCTCGTCGACTTCCTCGCTTCCTAGTCATCACGCGGGCGGACGGGAGCCCGGCCACTGCCACCTCCTGCCCGCCCGCGAGACACATGTCAGCCTGCAGAACCCGGGCTCTGGTGCCACAGCTTGCGGCTCTGCTTGACGGACTCGCCGGGCGGCTGCAGATCTGCCCACGGATGCAGCGCGTAACCGGTCTCCAGCTGGAGGCTGCGGTTGCTCGTACCTCTGCTCGGCGGCGGGCCGGTCCTGGTGAGCTGTTCCGTCACCGCCGACAGGCCGCCCTCGCGGCGCAGTTCGGCCAGTTCGGTGAGGTCCCAGGCGGCGGAGCCGGTCACCGACAGCGCCTTGCCGCTGCCTCCGCCGCGGCGCTGCACCACGCCGCGCACGAGCAGTAGCCAGGAGTGGAAGACGGTGTGCGCGCAGGCGTCATGGCTGTCCTCGAAGAACGCGCAGTCCACCAGGCCTGTCGTGTCGTCCAGCGTCGTGAAGATGACCCGCTTGCCGGAACGGACCGGCGGGGTCTGAACGGCCCCTTTCGCGCCGGCGACGAGCACCACCTGTCCGTGCGGCAGGTCTTTCAGCTGCTTCGCGGAGACGGCGCCGAGTTCGTCGAGCAACTCCCGGTAATCGCCCATGAGATGGCGGGAGGTGTCCATGCCGAGCACCCCGAGCTCGGCACCGAGCCGCTCGGCGTCGTCCAGGTCGGGCAGATGGGCAGGGGCGACCGTGCTCTGGGACCCGTCGGCCGCACCCAGAGTCAACTGTCCCTGTGAAGAACGCAGTTGGCCGCGGTGCAGCTCGGCAAGGTGCAGAAGGAGGTCGCGGCGGTTGCGGCCGAAGGCGTCCAACGCGCCTACCTGGGCGAGGCGTTCGGCGACAGGTCGGGACGGCCGGGCCCGGGAGACGAAGTCCTGGAGTGAGCTGTACGGGCGCCCCGCGACGATCCGCTCCGCCTCTCTCTCGCTCATCCCGCGCACGTCGCACAGGGCGAGCCGGATCCCGTGGACGGGCCGATCACCCCATTCATCGGACACCAGTTCGATTCGATAGGCGGCATCCGACGCATTCACATCCAGCGGCAGGATCGGCACGCTCCGCCGCCGGGCATCCGCGAGCAGTAGCCGTTTCGGATACATCCCCGGGTCGTGTGTGAGAAGCCCGGTGTAGAAGGCGGCCGGATGATGGGCCTTCAGCCACGCCGACTGGTACGAGGGCACGGCGAAGGCGACCGCGTGCGCCTTGCAGAAGCCGTACGCCCCGAACGCCTCGACGATCTCCCAGGTCCGCTTGACGACCTCCTCCTCGTATCCGCGCTTGCGCGCCTCCTGCGCGAACCACGCCTGTACCCGTCCGACCTGGTCGGCGTTCGACAGTGCCCGCCGCGTGTAGTCGCCGAAGGCCAGGGTGCAGCCGGTCATGACCGACAGGATCTTGATGATCTGTTCGTGGAAGACCACCACGCCGTGCGTCTCGCGCAGTGCGGGCTCCAGGTCCGGGTGCGGACAGCGGGGCGCCTGCCGCCCGTGCCGGGCCTTGATGAACGGATCGACCATGTTGGCCGCGACCGGCCCCGGCCGGAACAGCGAGATGTCGACGACGAGATCGTGGAAGGTCTCGGGCTGCAACCGGGCGATGAGGTCGCGCTGGCCGGGTGACTCGGTCTGGAAGCAGCCCAGGGTCTGGGAGGACTTGATCAGCTGGAACGTCTTCGCGTCGTCCGGCGGTACCTGGGCGGCGTCGTCCAGGTCGATGCGGTGCCCGGTGGTCCGCTCGATCTCGGCGACGGCGTGCGCCATGGCGGACTGCATGCGTACGCCGAGCACGTCGAGCTTGAGCAGTCCGAGGTCCTCCACGTCCTCCTTGTCGAACTGGGACATCGGGAAGCCCTCGCCGCTGGTCGGCATGACCGGCGTACGGGCGAGGAGTGTGGCGTCGGAGAGCAGCACGCCGCACGGGTGCATGGCGATGCCGCGTGGGAGTGCGTCCAGAGCCTCGACCAGGTCCCACATGTGCGGGCCGTACGCCTCCGGGTCGATGCCGCGCAGCTCCGGCAGCTCCTGCAGGGCGGCTCGGGCGTCGCGGGCCCGGATATGAGGAAACGATTTTGCAAGCCGGTCCACCTCGGCCGGATCCAGGCCGAGGGCAAGGCCGACGTCGCGCACGGCGTGCCGCACCCGGTAGGTCTCCGGCATGGACACGGTGGCCACCCGCTCCGGGCCGAAGCGGTCGATGATCGCCCGGTAGACCTCCAGGCGGCGGGCGGACTCCACATCGATGTCGATGTCGGGCAGTTCCGCGCGCTTGTCGGACAGGAAGCGCTCCATGAGCAGACCGTGTTCGACAGGGTCGGCGGTGGCGATCCCGAGGAGGTGGTTGACCAGGGAACCCGCGCCGGAGCCGCGGGCGGCGACCCGGATACCGAGTTCGCGGGTGTCGGCGACGACCTGGGCGACGGTGAGGAAGTACGAGGCGTATCCCAGCCGTTCGATCAGGCGCAGCTCGTCCTCGAGGCGCTCCCAGCGGTGGCGGTCGCGGTCGTAGTGGTGCAGCAGCATCGCGGCGGCGCACTTCGAACGCAGCACCCGCTCGGGAGTGCGCCGATGGGCACCGACGAGCCCCGGTTCGGGGAAGTGGACGCGGCCGAGTCCCAGATCGTCCTCGGGGTCGACACGGCAGGCCGCGGCGGTCTCCTCGGTGACCTCGAGCAGTCGACGGGCGGTGCTCGCGCGGTATCCGGCGGCCTCGGCCACCTGCTCGGCGATACGAGCCATGTCCGCGGTGGGCTTGAGCCACCGCTCGCCGCAGTCGCGCTCGCCGCGCGGATCGATCGGCACCAGGCGGCGCGCGGAGTCCAGGACGTCCGCGACCGGGCCCTGGCCGGGGTCGGCATAACGCACGGCATTGCTCAGGACGGGCGTGATCCGCTGGTCGACGGCGAAGCCGAGAGCGCGGGCCGCGAGCCGCAGCGAACCGGTGCCGGTGCCGCTGCGGCCATGGCAGACGACCTCGATGCGCAGTGCCGCGTCCTCGTACCGCTCCCGCCAGGGCGCGAGCAGCTGGGCGGCGCGGTCCGGGCGTCCCGCCGCCAGGGCACGGCCGACGTCCGAGGTGGGGCCGAGCAGCACGGTGAGGTGCTCACCACCGAGGGCGTTCCAGGGCAGCAAGGGGCGCTTGCTGCCTGCCGTGTCCGCGTGCGCGGCACTCACCAGCCGGCACAGTTCGGCCCAGCCGCGGGCCCCGTCCCGGGCCAGGAAGACCACGCGCTGCGCCGACTCGTCGACGAAGGCACCGCCGCGGGCCGGCGTGCGTCGCCGCTCCGTGCGTCCGGCCGCTTCGGGAGGCGCCTCCACCGCGAGATCCACTCCGAACAGAGGCCGGACACCGGCCTGGCCTGCGGCCTTGGCGAAGCGGACGGCGCCGCCGAGGGTGTCCCGGTCGGTCAGGGCGACCGCGTCCATCCCCCGCTCGGCGGTCCGCTCCGCAAGCTGCTCGGGGTGCGAGGCGCCGTACCGCAGGGAGAACCCGGAGACGGCATGCAGATGCGTAAAACCGCGCATCCGTACCACCTCGCCACTGACTGCCCCCTGTCTCCGTATCGCCACTCCGGTCCCTCCGGGGTGGTGACACCACAATAGACCAGCATCGAACATGTATGCGATTCGAAGCGGCGCTCGCGCAGCAGGCAGACCGACCGCCGGGCAGTGGGTACTAGCGTTCTCCCATGAGCTGGCGGAGACCGACGTATCGGACAGTGGACGGAGAGCGGATCGACGGGGCCTGGTGCCACGTCTGGCGGCGGAGTGAGTGGAGTGAGGAGTACTTCGTCGAGGATCTGGTCGTCTTCGCGGACGGAGCGGTCCACTGTCGGGAAAGGACCGACCTGGCCGGCCTGGAGAAGCTGCTGGCCTCGGGCCGGATCTCGGCGACCCGGCCCGACGCCCCGGCCCGTCCCGCCGAACCGCCCAAGTCCAAGTGGGCCTCCCGCGACAGTGAACCGCTGACCCCGGACGGCTTCCTCCTCGAAGTCGCCGACCTGATAGAGGAGTTGAGCGGACGGCCGACCGTCGTACGGCGGTGCCACGATGCGATCGAGCGCTACCGGCAGAAGCCGACCGAGCCCCACCGGCTCGCGCTGCGCGACGCCTATCTCGCGGTCCCGCCCCACCTCCGTATCTACGTCCTGGGCGACATGGACCGCCAGGACCGTCCCCTGCGCATCCTGACCACCGCCATCGGCGAGGCCGTCGACGGGGACGGACCCGTGGTGACGCCGGAACTGCGGCAGGAGGCCCTCGACTACTTCCGTCGCGGAGACGAGGGCGTCCGGCGCGAGGAGGAGCAACGAGCCGTCCGGTACGCCGACGACCCGGCCGGGACGGGCCGGCCGGCCGTCGTCTCCCACCAGGTCATCTACCCGCGCGGCTGGCCGGAGGAGCCGGACCTGTTCGTGCTGCGCAACGACTACCCCGTGGAGATCGCCTTCGCGGGGGAGACGTACGCCTCCGTACTGCACGGGTACTGGTCGCTGTCGGCGGCCGACATCACCGACAGCAGGCGCATCCGGGAGGCGCCCTCGGGCCGGGAGGCGCACGACCTGGGTGGCCGGGCCGCGCGGCGGGCCGACTGGCCCGAGGTGCGGCTCGCCGTCATGGCCGGGCTGCTGCGCGCGAAGTTCACCCAGCACCCCGGACTCGCGGAGGTGCTCCTCTCCACGGGGGACGCGAGGCTCAGTTACACGGGCTACTCGGAATCCCCCTACTGGAGAGACGTCCCCGACAACCGCGGACGGAACTGGATGGGCCGGCTGCTGGAGCTGACGCGCTCCGAGCTTGCCTGGCAGGTCAGTTGGCCCACGGCGGAGTGAGGACCGTGCCGTCGGCCAGCTCCGCCTGGAGGCCGATGGACGTGGTGACCCAGGAGGTCGCGGTCTCCTGGGTGGGGTTCTCGACGCCGAACGTCGCGCCGGGGTTGATGATCACCGTGTCGCCCGCGGTGATCCGCTCGGCGCGGCCGTCGAGGGTGATCAGCAGTTCGCCGGAGAGGAGATGGAAGATCTCCTCGCGGTTGACGGTGTGCACGGGGGCCTTGGTCCCGGCGGGGATCTCGCCCCGCCAGGCGCACAGCTCCTTGCTGCCGGTGCGGGGAGTGGCGTACGAGACGAAGCGGGCGCCGTGTATCTCGTGGACGAGGCCTTCGGAGGAGCGGACTACGGGCATGGCGGATCTCCCTCTGCAATGGCTATTTGGTCAAGCTGCTTGACTACTTGGTACATAGTCAAGCAGCTTGACCAAGTCGTCAAGAGTGTTTCAATGCTTCCGTGCAGAACTCCGAGGCCATCGCCCTGTCCGCCGTGCTGCTCGCCGCCGCGGGCGAGCTGACGCAGCGTATCCATGAAGGTGTCGTCGCCCGGGGGTTCGAGGGGGTGCGGCCCGCGCACGGCTTCGCGTTCGCGCGGCTCGCGCCGCACGGGGCGACGGTCACCGACCTCGCGGCGCATCTCGGGGTCACCAAGCAGGCCGCGAGTCAGCTCGTCGACGAGGTGGTGCGCAAGGGGTACGTCGAGCGGCGGCCGCATCCCAGTGACGCGCGCGCCCGGCTGCTCGTGCTGACCGAGCTCGGCTGGGCCTGCACACGTGCGGCGGAGGAAGCGGCGGCGGAGGCCGTCCGGCCCTGGGTCGAACTGCTCGGCGAGGGTGAAGTTCGGGCGTTGCGCGACCGTTTGGCGCGTATTGCGCCCTACGGTCCCATCAAGCCCGCCTGGTGACGGTACGTCAGTGGCTCTATCACAGCCATCGACTACCGCTGGAAGTTTTTACTGACGCGTAACTTCACACTTGGACTACTCACTCGTAACTTGACGAGTGAACAGCATCCTCGTGATCCGGATCACAGGGCGTACGCCGTCGCAACTCCCTTGAGCCGCAAGGAGATCACACGATGCTGCCCTGGAAGCGAATGCTCAGACCGCTGGCCGCGCTCCTCCTGACCGCCACGGTCGTCATCGTCCCCACCGCCTCCGCCACCGCCACCGCAGCCACCGAGGCCGCCGCGCCCACCAGCGGTTGGAACAACTACTCCTGCAAACCGTCCACCGCACACCCCCGCCCCGTCGTCCTCGTCCACGGCACCTTCGCGAACTCCGTCGACAACTGGCTGGGCCTCGCGCCCTACCTGGTGAACCGGGGCTACTGCGTCTACTCCCTCGACTACGGGCAACTGCCCGGAGTCCCGCTCTTCAACGGCCTCGGCCCGATCGACAAGTCGGCCGAGCAGCTCCAGGTCTTCGTCGACAAGGTGCTCGCCGCGACCGGCTCCACAAAGGCCGACCTCGTGGGCCATTCGCAGGGCGGCATGATGCCCCGCTACTACCTCAAGTTCCTCGGCGGAGCCGCCAAGGTGAACGCCCTCGTCGGCATCGCGCCCGACAACCACGGCACCACCCTCAACGGCCTCACCAACCTGCTGGCGTACTTCCCCGGCGCCGAGGACCTGCTCTCCACGGCGACTCCGGCACTCGCCGACCAGATCGCCGGATCCGCGTTCCTGACCAAGCTCAACGCGGGCGGGGACACCGTCGCGGGCGTCCACTACACGGTCATCGCCACCAAGTACGACGAGGTGGTCACGCCGTACCGCTCACAGTTCCTCACCGGATCCGACGTCCACAACGTCCTGTTGCAGGACCTGTGCGCCGTCGACCTCTCCGAGCACGCGGCGATCGGCCTCCTCGACCGCATCGCCTTCCACGAGGTGGTCAACGCGCTCGATCCCTCGCACGCCACCGCCACCACCTGCGCGTCCGTGCTCGGCTGAGCACGCCGCCGGGGTCTGTCCTGCCTGAGCCGCCGGACAGACCCCGGATTGCCGTGCCGGGCGGGCCTAACGGCCGTGGCGTCCGCCGCTCACCGCGCGGCGGCGGACCGAAGCGAAGAGCGTGGCCGCGCCGAGTGCCAGGGCGGCGGCGCCGCCGACCGCGAGGTACGGGGTGGTGCCGTCTCCGCCGGTCTCGGCGAGGTTCTCCGAGGCGCCGGCCGCCTGGGCCTCGACCTGGCCGGCCGGGGTGGCGGTCTCCGCGACCGGGGAGGCCGTGGTGGGTCCCGCGGACGTACTGGCGTCGTTGTCGCCGTGGCCGTTGTGCTCGACGGTCGACTTGTCGGTACCGGCCTCGATCTGCTCCTCGGAGGGTGCCGAGGCGGTCGGGGCGGGGGCCGGGGAAGCAGTGGTCGTCGTGCCGCTGCCGCTGTCACCACTGTCATCGCCGGTGCCGCTGTCGCTCCCGCCGTACGTGATGTCCGAGCAGGAGTAGAAGGCTTCCGGGCTGTCCGAGCGCTGCCAGATCGCGTAGAGCAGTTGCTTGCCGGAGCGCTGCGGGAGGGTGCCGGAGAACGTGTAGAAGCCGCCGGAGGCGGTCGGGTCGGTGGCCGAGGCGACCGGATTCTGGAGGTCCAGATCGTCCCAGGCCAAGGGCTGCGACGGGTCGTAGCCGGCCTTGGTGACATAGACCTTGAAGGTGCCCTTGTGCGGCGCGGTCACCCGGTACTTGAAGGTGTACGAGCCACTGCTCACGCTCGTGGCCGGCCAGTCCTCGCGGGCCAGGTCCAGGCCCTTGAACTCGTCGCTGTTCGCGCTGCACAGCTTGCCGTCCGGGATCAGCGCCTGGTGCTGCCCGTTGGCGTCGCCGATGCGAATGCCGTTCCAGTCGTAGAGCGCCTGCGTGCCGCCTGCCGCGACGACCGCCTTGCAGGCGGCCGACTTGGGGCTCTCCGGACCCTCCGCGTAGCACTGGGAGACCCGGCTGACCGGGTCTCCCATCGTGCCGTGCGCGGCGGCCGGCGCGGCGGCGAGCGCGGTCAGGGCGAGCGGGGCGACACCGGCGACGGCGATCGCGGCGGCCTTACGGCGAGTGGGCAGGGCGGCGGTCATGGGGGAACTCCTCGAAACGTCCCGGATGCATGGGCTGAACCTGTGGGCCGAACCCGTGGGGGCGATCAGCAAGCTAGCCCGAAGAAACCGCGAAATCGCCTGCTGGAGGCGGGAGATGGAGATCCTTATGGCGGCGTTAAGGGAGCGCTGAGACTGCGATCAGGTAGGTAGCGTTCGCGCCATGACAGATGCACCGAGAGAGACAGCCGCCTTGAGTGACCTCGATGTCCGTCGGGCCGTCGCTTCCGACGTACCCGCGGTGAAGGCCGTGACCGACGCGGCCTACCACCACTACATCGAACGCATCGGAGTGGTGCCGCAGCCCATGGAGGCGGACCACGCGGCGAACGTGGCGGCGGGGCGGGTGTTCGTCACGGGAGAGCCCGTGACGGGCCTCGTGGTGATCGAGGCGTACGAGGACCATCTATACCTCGACAGCATCGCCGTCCGTCCCGACGCCCATGGAAAGGGCGTGGGACGACGGCTGCTGGCATTCGTGGACGCACACACGCGAGCCCTCGGACTGCCCGAGGTCAGGCTCTACACGAACGCGATGATGTGGGAGAACCAGAAGATCTACCCGAAGTACGGGTACGAGGTCACGGAGCGGCGCGTGGACGGCCCCTACGACCGCATCCACTACCGCAAGCGGCTCGCCTGACTGTTCCCGGGGTTCTCATGGCCGGGCGGGCAGGCGCCGCTCACCCGTCCGGCCACCACGTGCGGTGGATGTCCTTTCGGACCTCCGGACGCTCTACCGGGCGCTCGTCGGCCTCGTCCCGCACGCGGCGGGAGTCCGACTTCCTCAGGGGCTTCTGCAGGGTTACGCGGCGCATGGCTGCCTCCTTGCGTCTACCTATGTCCGCGGTGACACGGAGGTAGACCCTTTCGGGGAGAGTTCCTCATCGGTCGCGATCTGTCTGTGGTGCCAGTCACGATTCGACTGTCAGTGGTGACTGTCACCCTGGTGCACATGGCGAGTAACAACGAGATGAATCCAGTGATTCCAGGGGCTGACGTCGACTGGGACGTAGAGTCCGTCACCTTCGACGAGGAGCCGGACCACGGGCTGCGCGATCCCGTCGTACGGGAGGCCTGGGCCGCCCGGTTGAGCACGTGGCTGCCGGAGCGGGCCTCCGACGTCCTCGACCTGGGCTGCGGCACCGGCAGCCTGTCACTCCTCGCGTCCGGGTGGGGGCATCACGTCACCGGGGTCGACCTCTCGCCGGGCATGGTCGACCTGGCCCGCGCCAAGCTCGCCGGGCGTGACGCGGTGTTCCTGGTCGGTGACGCTGCGGCACCGCCCGTCGGTGAGCAGCTGTTCGACGTCCTGCTCTGCCGCCATGTGCTGTGGACGCTGCCCGACCCCGGGCGCGTCCTGCGGCACTGGTGCGGACTGCTGCGCCCCGGCGGGCGGCTCGTCCTCGTGGAGGGCGTGTGGGGGACGGTGAGCCCGGTCGGCATATCCGCGGACCGGCTCACCGCGCTTCTGGAGCCCCTCGCGGCGGACGTCCGGGTGGAGCGGCTCTCGGACGACTCGCGGTTGTGGGGGAGGGAGGTCGAGGACGAGCGGTACGCGGTGGTGGCCGGCCTCTGAGTGAACAGGGCCTCCTCCTAAGCGAGCAGGTCCTCGAAGTCACCCTTCCGGGCGAGGAGTTCGAGTTCGTCCAAGGCGTTCTCGGCGGCGGCCGCGGCCGCCGGATCCGTCGTCGCCAGGCCGCTCGCGGCGAACTCGTCCTCGTCCAGGCGGAGTACGGCCGTGCCGTCGGCGGAGCGCCACAGGTCCAGGTCGAGATCCTCGACGACCAGCTCGGCGGCGGCACCGCCGGGGGCGCCGGAGACGACGGCCGGGCGGGTGATGTCGCAGTACCAGCCCTTCAGCACGCCCTCGGCGTCGCGGACCTCCTTCACCGCGTACCAGCGGTCCCGCCAGTAGTACTCGGTGAAGACATCGCCCGCCTCGAAGCGTACGAAGCCGAAGTCGCGGACGCCTTCGCCCGCCCACGGCGCCCGTACGGTGACGCGGGTGCCGTCGTCGGCGAGCAGTTCGGCGGGGTAACGGATCTTCGTACGGCCCGCCTTGACGAGGACGATCTCCAACTGGGGGAGGGATTCAGCCGAGTTCGCGGACATAACGCACCTCCGTGGCGCAGATCTCGTAACCGAACCACCTGTTGATCGCGATCATCGGCCCGTTGCCGGAGTCGTTGCCCGTGAACGCCTCCGTGAAGCCGGCGGCGCGGGCGCGGTGCAGGGAGTCGTTCTTGGCGAGCTTGGCGAGGCCGCGGCCGCGGTGGGCGCGGGCGGTGCCCGTCATCACCGTGCCGTAGCGGGTGCCGCCGTCCGTGCGGGCCGCGCTGAACGCCGCGGGGCGGCCGTCGACGACCGAGACCGAGGTCAGCTCGGGGCTGAAGAGGGGGTGGTTCCAGGTCTCCTGGAGCCAGGCCTCGTAGTCCGTGAACTCCTGGGGGACGTCGCTGGGTTCGTCCGCCATCGTCTCCGCGTCCAGGTCGAACAGGGGGCGCGGATCGGCGGCGTAGTCGGAGCCCTTGCGGAGTTCGACGCCTGGGGGGAGGGCCTGACGGGGTGGCAGGGCACCGTTCGCCAGGTCCAGGCGGAGGAAGTACGCGGAGCGGCTCGCGCGGTAGCCGTGCTTCTCGGCGAAGGCGCGGTTGGCGGGGGAGTCCAGGACCCAGGCGAAGAGCTTCGTGGCACCCATGGCCGTCAGGTGCTCCTCGGCGGCGCGGACCAGGAGCGAGCCCGCGCCCCGGCGGGTGCTGTCCGGAGCGACGTACACGTTGAGATAGCCCTGGTCCGCCTCCGGGCTGTCGTGCACGATGCCGACGTTGGCCGTGCCGATCGCTTCGCCGTCCTGCTCGGCGAGCAAAGGCCGGTAGTGGGCGTCGGGGTGAGCATGCGTGGCGTCGTAAGCGACGGACTCGGGGGTGTGCAGCATGAAGGGGAGGGCGAGGTGGCGGACCCGGGCGAAGCCCTCGGCGTCCCGCCGGTCGTCGGGTCGGACGTCACGAACGATCACTGTCATGAAGACGCACGCTACGCGTGGGCTGTGCAGCGGTGCCTCTCATTTTCCGCCGGGTGCGGGACAATCGGCCCGTGACGCTGAAGATCCACATTGATGAGGGGGCCGCGCCCTACGAGCAGGTGCGCGCCCAGATCTCCGAGCAGGCCCGGTCCGGGGCGCTTCCGGTCGGCTACCGGCTGCCCACCGTGCGGGGGTTGGCCGAGTCGCTCGGCCTCGCCGCGAACACGGTCGCCAAGGCGTACCGGGCGCTGGAGGCGGACGGGGTGATCGAGACGCGGGGGCGCAACGGGACGGTCGTGGCCGCCGCCGGCTCGGCCGCCGAGCGCGAGGCGGCGACGGCGGCGCAGGCCTACGCCGAGCGCGTACGCCGCCTGGGCCTCACGGAGTCCGCCGCGCTGGACGCGGCGCGCGATGCCCTGCGGGCGGCGTACGGGGAGTAGGGGGCGTCTGTGCGCCGGGCGCGCTTGGGAGTAGGGGCGCCTGTACGCCGGGCGCGCTTGGGAGTCGTATACGCGGATGGGGCGCCCAAGGCCCCAATCCGGCCCCCGGCGGTGCCGGATCGGCTGCGCAGGGTCCGGCACCGCCGAAGACCGCCGTCGTGGCCGATCGCCGTCCCGGCGGGGTTCGACTGGCCGCCCCCTACAGATACAGCCCCGCGTCCGCCCCCTCCCGCGGATCCGGTACCTGCGTCGGAGTCGTGCCCCGGCGCAGCGCGTAGAGCTCCGCCAGGGTCGCGCCCTCGCGGGAGACGCCCTCTTCCGTGCCGAGCCAGTTCACGGCCTCGCGGCGGGTCAGCGGGCCGACCTCGATACGGGCGAGGCAGCGGCCGGGGCGGACGACGGCCGGGTGGAGGCGCTCCAGGTCCTCGTTGGTGGTGACGCCGACGAGGACGTTGCGGCCCTGGCCGAGGAGGCCGTCCGTGAGGTTGAGCAGGCGCGAGAGGGCCTGGCCCGCCGTGTGCTTGGCCTCGCCGCGGATCAGCTCGTCGCAGTCCTCGAGGAGGAGCAGCCGCCAGCGGCTCTTCCCCGTGCCGTCCTCCTCACCGATCGCGATGTCCATCAGATATCCGACGTCGGAGAAGAGCCGCTCGGGGTCCAGGACGCAGTCCACCTGGCACCAGTCGCGCCAGGAGCGGGCGAGGGTGCGCAGGGCCGAGGTCTTGCCCGTCCCGGGCGGGCCGTGCAGCAGGAGCAGCCGGCCCGCGATGTCCTCCGGGGTCGTCTTCATCAGGGTGTCCATCGCGTCCGCCACCGGCGTGGTGTAGTTCGGCCGCACCTCGTCCCAGGTGCCGGCCGAGATCTGGCGGGTGGTGCGGTGCGGGCCGCGGCGCGGGGACACGTACCAGAACCCCATCGTCACGTTCTCCGGCTGGGGTTCGGGCTCGTCGGCCGCGCCGTCGGTGGCCTGGTCGAGGACCTTCTCTGCCAGCTCGGTACTGGTCGCGGTGACGGTGACGTCGGCGCCGCGGTTCCAGCGGGAGACGAGCAGGGTCCAGCCCTCGCCCTCGGCGAGCGTCGCGCTGCGGTCGTCGTCGCGGGCGGAGCGCAGCACGCGGGCGCCGGGCGGGAGCAGCGTCGCCCCGGACCGTACGCGGTCGATGTTGACGGCGTGCGAGTGAGGCTGCTCGCCCGTCGCGAAGCGGCCGAGGAACAGCGCGTCGATGACGTCCGACGGTGAGTCGCTGTCATCGACGTTGAGCCGGATCGGCAGAGCGTCGTGTGGGTTGGCAGACATGCCGCCATGATCCGTCACCAAGGGAACCTATGCACTGGATTTCCGCGGCCCGGTCCAGGTGTCCCCCGTGAGTGGCCCCAGCTCAACCGGCTTTCGGCCGGGTGTCCGAGAGGATCCCGCGCCGCCGCCGGTGTCACGGCCGCCGGAGAACGAGGCGGTTTCGTGGCCATACGGAACCTGTTCCACCGCCGATGCCCGACGTTACTGTTGCCCTTGATGGGACGTCATGGGTGGAATTCGGGGGCACGGCGGTGGCGGCTCACCGCGGTGCTCGGCGTGGGAGCGGCCGCGCTCGCCCTGCTGGTGACCCTGCTCAACACCCTGCCCGGGGACGGCGCGGGCACCGAGGGCACGACCCGCGACGGGGACAAGGTGCACGGCACGCCCGCCGCCCCGGCGAAGGCGGCGGAGCCGGAGGTCGGCTGGGGTTTCACGCACACCCAGTTCAGCGCCGACGAGGGCAGCGCCGCGGCCACCGGGCGCGTGGAGGGCCTGCTCTCGAAGCAGCCGATGCCGCAGATCCAGCACATCATGGGTTGGGGGGCCGGCAACCCCGAGCCGTCCAAGGGGCGTTACGACTTCGTCGAGATGGACCGCCGTGTCGACTTCATGCGTGCGTCCGGCGGCACCCCGGTCGTCACCCTGTGCTGCTCCCCGGACTGGATGAAGGGCGGCGGGTCCGGCGACACCGACTGGAGCGAGGCCGCTCTGGAGACCGCTCCGGACCCCGCGCACTACGACGACTTCGCCGCGCTCGCCGCGACCGTCGCCAAGCGCTATCCGGACGTACGCCACTTCATCGTCTGGAACGAGTTCAAGGGCTTCTGGAACGACTCGAAGGCCCGCTGGGACTACGAGGGCTACACCGAGCTCTACAACCTGGTCTACAAGGCGCTGAAGAAGGTCGACGAGGACATCATGGTCGGCGGGCCCTATCTCGTCATGGACAGTCTCGACCCGCGCCAGACACACGACGCCTCGCCGACCGTGAAGGGCGCCTGGGGCACCATGGACCAGCGTGTCCTGGACGCCTTCGACTACTGGAACAAGCACAAGGCGGGCGCGGACTTCGTCGTCGTCGACGGGTCCAGCTACACCAATGACGACGAGCTGCTGCCCGACGAGTTCGCGGCCACCGACAAGTTCACGGCCGTCGGCGAGTGGGTGCGGGAGCGGACGGGCGACCTGCCACTGTGGTGGGCCGAGTACTACGTCGAACCGGCCGACGGCGACGACGAGCGCGAGGGCTGGTCCGAGACCCGCCGTGTCGCCGTCCAGGCCGCCGGTCTGATCGCGATGGCCCGCGGCGGCGCCACCTCCGGCTTCTACTGGAACCCGGAGAACGAGAAGGGCCCCGACTGCGCGGGCTGTCTGTGGACGCCGACGGACAGCGCGGACGGCGGTGCGGCCCTGCCGATGTTCGACCTCGTCTCGAGGTTCGGCGAGGAGTTCCCGCCGGGGACGGCGTACGAGACGGTGTCCGTCGCCGACGCCGACGTGCCCCGCGTCCGTGTCCTCGCCACCGACAGGACGGTCCTCGTCGTCAACGCGCTGGACCGGTCGATCAGCGCGAAGGTCGACGGGAAGCAGCTCGAGTTGGGCGCCTACGAGGTGAAGTGGCTGGACCGCTGAGCCACTTCACCCTCGTACGCCTACCAAGAACTACTTCATCGTCAGGAACCGCTGCACCAGCGAAGCCAGCAGCACCGCGAGCAGCGGCAGCGCGAACCAGAAGCTGCTCTGCAGCCACCGCAGTTGCCGCACGCTGGGCCGGACCGCGACCCGTACGGCCTCCCGCGCCGTCAGCAGCACGATCAGCGCGACGGCCGCGAGACCACCCACGACCGACCACGGCGTCCAGGTCACCTGGGGCCCGATCGGCCCCGGATCGGCCTTCGGGATCTCGCCCTCGGGCTGCTTGCGCAGGGAGTACATCGTGACGTCGTCGTTGACGAAGACCTTCTTCAGCTCCTGTCGTTCGTCGAGGTTCTTGAGGAGCCGCGTCTGCCAGGTCGGTGAATAGCCCACGTCCAGCTGGAGATAGACGACCTGACTGCGGTTGATCATCAGGTACGAGTTCGGGCCCGCGTCCTTGAGCGCCTTGACCAGGCCCGACACCAGGACCGGATCGACGGGCGCCAGCGTGGGCACGTACTCCACCTTCTCCATGTCCCGCGAGCCCCAGGGAATCGAGGGCGTGACGTTCTCGACGGTGTCGTTGCTCATCCACAGCAGCCGCACGGTCGGATCGTCGTGCGCGTACACGTAGTTCATGGCGGCGACCTCGCCCGGCCTGACCCGCTCGAAGGGCTCGTTGCCCCAGCGGGCCACCAGGAAGCCGCCCATGAGGACCAGGCCCGCCATCAGGGCGGCGAGCGGTGCGAGGCTCACGCGGTCCCTGTCCCGTTCCTTCGCGGTGACGCCGGTGCGCGGGAAGAGGGCGAGTGCGGCGAGCATGGCCGCGCCCGGGAGGGCGAACATGAAGACGCGCAGCGCCATTTCGCCGCCGTACGACTGCATGCCGAAGCCCAGGAACGGCACGAAGGTGAGGACGAGCAGCGAGCGCTCGCGGTACTTGTTCTCGCGGCGGCGCCACCAGCCGTAGCAGGCGAAGGTCATCACGCCGGCGGCCAGCAGCACACGCGTGTAGAGGACGAGCTTGTGGGTCGAACTGCCGCCCTCGATGCGCCCGGAGACCGACGAGGACACATTGCCGCCCACGCCGCCGACCCCGCCGAACAGCTCGTTGAAGTGGCCCGACCAGTACGGCTCGGCCATGAAGCCGACCCAGACGGCGACCAGTACCGCGAACAGGATGGGCAGGCCGCGCAGTTCGGAGCGGCCGACGAGGACGAGGACCGCGAGGACGCCCAGCATCACGAACGGGGTGAGCTGGTGCGCCGGTACGGTCGCCGCGAACAGGCCGATCAACACCATGAGCAGCACGGCCTGTTGGCGGCGGTTCGCCGGCTCGACCTCGGCCTCGCCGGGCCGCCTCTTCGTCCAGAGCACGCGCGGTGCCCGGAACCAGACGAGGAGGATCGCCACGAAGACGAGGTACAGCAGATAGGTGAAGCCCTGCGGGGAGAAGTAGTCCTGGCCGACCCAGCCGCTGAGTACGAAGATCCAGATGCCGGTCCACTTGGCCCGCCAGCCCGCCCGCATCGAGCGTACGAGCAGGAACATCGGTGCCAGGTAGAGGAGTTGCATGGCCAGCGGCCACCAGCGGATCACCTCGGTGAGGTCGGTGACCCCGCAGGCCTTCGCGACGAACGCGGCCGCCGCGAAGAAGCCCGGCCAGCTCCAGCGGGCGTCCAGGTCGGGTACGGCGGATCCGGTGCGGTCGATGTAGTCCAGGAACCCCAGGTGCTGCCATGCCGTCGCGAACCGCGGCTCCGTCTCGATCACAGCCGGGAGCGCGTGCAGCGAGACCACGGTGGCGAGCAGGGTGACGAGGAGGAGCCCCTTGTGTTCGCGGGCCATCCAGAGCAGTGAGGCGAAGACCGTGATCAGGAGGGCGGCGCCGACGAGGGTCGGCAGGGGCAGCACGGAGATCAGTCCGAGCCCGCCCATGCGGTCGAGGGCGCCGTCGTTGAGGGTGAGTGCGGGGACCCAGTAGAGGAGCAGGGCCGAGATCAGCAGGCAGCCGAGGATCACCCCCGGTTTGGTCGGGGGTGTCAACCCCTTGTGCGGGGACGGGGGTGGGGGGTCTTCCCTGTCTGCCGGGTGCGGGTTCTCTGTGGCTGGTCGCGCCCACGCGGCGGAGCCGCTGGATGTCACGCCCCGCGCCCCTATCGGGGCGCTTTCCGACTCCTGTGCTTCGAAGGGGGCGTCTATCTCCGGAGCTTCCGAAGGGCCCACCGAGGCCTCCGAACCCGGTTCCCGTGCCTCCACGGGCAGCCCGACCACCGACGGCTTCGTTCCCAGCGCCCAGGTCGGCCGGTGAATGGGGCGCACCGCCGGTGTTCCGCTGGGCGGTGTCCCCGGGCCCGGCCGCACGTCCGGCCGACGCTCCAGGTGGTCGAAGTCGACATGGACGCCCATGGCGAGGGTGTCCGCGTCCAGCGCCCACGCGGGCCCGCGCTTCGGCTTGGGCACCTCGCGCGCCCCGAGGTCGGCGAGGTCCCCGTCCGGTGCCGCGCCCGCGGGCACCTCGGCGGGCGCGGTCCGCAGGATCCGGTACAGCCGGGGCGCGGAGATCGTCACGATCACGGCGAGGCTGGCGACCTCCGCGACGCCCGCGCCGGTCAGGCCCATCCGGGGCAGGAGGATCACCGTCAGACCGAGCACCAGGGCGCACAACAGGCCCTGGAGCCAGGCGAGTCCGGCCGTGCGGCTCTGGGCGCGAAGGACCGCGAAGTACGTCTCCATGACGACCCGCAGCAGCCCGCCGATGGCGAACCAGCGCAGCAGCGGTGTCGCCGCGTCCGCGTACCCCTGGCCGAAGACGCGCAGGATGAACGGCGCGCCGAGGAACAGGAGCGCGCCCACCGGCAGCATGATCCGCGCCATCCGCTTGAGCGCTGCCCGGGTGTTGGCGGCCAGCCGTGCCGGGTCGTGCGAGCCCTCGACGGTGAGCGAGGCACCCATGTTGATGGCCAGCAGGTTGACCGTGCCGCCGATGGTCGCGGTGATGTAGAAGTACGCGTTGTCGGCGGAACTGACCTGCGAGGCCACGATCACCGGGACGAGGTAGACCACGGCGAGGGAGAACAGCGAGCCGGTGTAGTCGCCCGCGAGGAAGTGCCCGATCTCCTTGACCGAGGGTGCTTCCGTGTCCTCCTTGGTCGCCTTCACATGGCGGGGCACCAGGCGCCGGAAGACCAGCCAGCCGAGCGGTACGGCGGACATGGCGATCGCCGCGACCCACGACACGAAGACGCCCGTCGCGGGGATCGCGGAGGCCAGGGCGACGAGCAGCACCAGCTTCACCACGGAGAACACGGTGTTGCCGACCGGCACCCACAGCGCGCTGCGCAGGCCGGTCAGCACCCCGTCCTGGAGCGTCAGCAGCGACCAGGCGACGACCGCGAGGACGAAGCCGAGGCCGGGCAGCGGTCCCTGCAGGAACCGGTACGAGGGTCCCCAGATGTTCAGCGTGAGCAGAAAGGCGACGGCGGCCAGCGCCACGACCACCGAACTGCCCGCGTACGTACGGAAGATGAGGCGCCCGGTGGCGCGCCCCGCGACCGGGATGAAGCGCGCCAGGGCGCCCGTCAGGGTCACCGCGGTGAGGCCCGCG
The DNA here is from genome assembly GCF_041431135.1 of Streptomyces sp. NBC_00554. Lineage (NCBI taxonomy): Bacteria > Bacillati > Actinomycetota > Actinomycetes > Kitasatosporales > Streptomycetaceae > Streptomyces > Streptomyces sp. NBC_00554. The sequence goes on from NZ_CP107799.1 coordinate 8,082,958, forward strand.
AGGAGCTTCATCGCGGCGATCGCCGCGGAACCCTGGCCGACCGCGGTCTCGGAGTAGTAGCGGGCGGCGACCAGCCAGTAGCCGAGCCCGAGCACCGCGGAGATACCGGTGTTGAGCATCAGGGCGTAGGCGTTGCGGAACAGCTGGTTTCCTCCGCTCCCGCCCTTGCCGCGGCCGGGCAGGCGGAGGCGGCGGCCCGTGCGCTGTGCGGGCGCCTCGGCGGTCGGCGATGAAGCCTGGGTGGTGGTCGTCGTGTCAGACACGGGAACTGATGGCCTTTCGGCGGACCTGTCGTGCTCTTCGGACCATGGCGTACCCCTTGGTGAGGGCGCGGTCCCTGGCGAAGTTGAGGGCGATCGCGCGGCCTTCGACGAGCCGCTCGAACTCCTCTATCCCGGTGCTGCGGCGCACGGTGACACGCTGCAGGGCGTACGGTCCCTGGCGGCGGCGCGCCAGGGCGTTGCCGACGGCGAGCGACTGGGCGAAGCCCGCCGCACGCACCGCTTGGCGCACCCGGCGGCTGGAGTAGCCGTACGGGTACGCGAACGAGGCGGGGCCGGTGCCCAGTTCGTCGGCGATGATCTCCCTGCAGCGCAGCACCTCGAACCGGAGCGCGTCCTCGGCGAGCTGGTCCATCTGCGGGTGCGTATGACTGTGCCCGCCGATCTCGACCTGCTCGGCGGCGAGTTTGCGCACCTGGTCCCAGTCCAGCATGGTGTCGAGGCTGCCCCCGGTGTCGTACGCGCCCCTGATCCACCCCGTCGAGACGAACAGCGTGGCCGCGAAGCCGTGCTTGGCGAGCACGGGCAGCCCGTGCCGGTGCACGCCCTCGTAGCCGTCGTCGAAGGTGACGAGGACGGGCCGCAGCGGCAGCGGTCCGCCCTCGCGCCAACTCGCCGCCAGCCGAGCCGTGCTGACCGGGGTGAACCTCTGGTCGTAGAGCAGCGCCATCTGCTCGGCGAAGGCGTCGGGCGTGACGGACAGTTCGCGCGTCGCGTCGCTCGGCTGCCGTGCGATCGAGTGGTACATGAGGATCGGCACAGGTCCGTTCATGCCGCGGCCTCCTCGTCGTCCGCTGCCGGGGGCGGGGCCACCTCGATCTCCACGACGGAGAACGTGGCGCCGCCCCTGCGGGCCCGGATGCTCCCGAGTGCGTACCCGCCCGCGGCCGTCAGCACTCCGGCGACGATGGCTCCCGCGCGGCCGGCGCCGCCCGGGCGTGCCAGTACCGCGTCCCGCAGTCCGCGGGCGACTCCGGCGGGCAGCACACGGGTGGTGTAGCGGCGCTCGGACTCAAGTCCCTTGTCGGCGCCGACACTTCGGGCGACGAGGGCTTTGGAGAGGCCCTCGGCGTACGCCCGCGTGCGGAAGTACGCGAAGTGCTCGCGTGCTTCCGGCACCCGGTGGTGGATGACCGCCCGGTCGTCGATCAGCAGGATCGCGTCCGGTCTGGCGCGGGTGAGGCGGATGCACAGCTCCGTCTCCTCGCAGCCCAGCGGGCGTTTGTCGCCGTCGCGGCCGATGCCGGTCGCGAAGCCCCCGGCCGCGTCGAACGCCGTACGGCGGAACGAGGCGTTGCCGCCGAGGACGTTGCGGACCTGGACCCGGCCCGGGGGCAGGCCCCGGTATGTGCAGCCCACCACCCAGTCGAACTCCTCGGGGAACCAGGCGGGCCGGCGGCCCGACGCCCAGATCGGCATCGTGCGGCCGCCGACGGCCATGACCCGCGGATCCGCGTAACCCGACGCGAAGTACCGCAGCCAGTCCCGCTCGGCGACGGCGTCGTCGTCGAGGAAGGCGATGATCCCGCCGCGCGCGGCGGCGATACCGGTGTTGCGGCCGGCGGACAGGCCGCGGGGGCCCGCGTTGGCGAGCACCCGCACCCCGTCGGTCTCCTTGTACTCCCTGGTCAGCCGCTCCAGGAGAGCGGCGTTGTGGTCCACGACCAGGAGCGTTTCCAGCGCGGGCAGGGACTGCGCCGCTACCGAGGAGACCGCCGCGAGGATGTCCTCCCAGCGGTCCTCGGTGTAGACGCAGACCACAACGGAGATGTCATGCTCGCTCAAGACACCTCTCCCAGGCCCGAGTTGATCTGAGCGGCGTGCGGCCTGCGGCGCAGCGCACGCCGGTTGGAGCGCTCCTTGAGGATCACCTTGAGCACCCGGATTCCGTCCCGGACGGCCCGCAGATTGCTGGAGCCGTGGATGCGGAGGTACTCGTGGCTCGGGATCTCCTGGACCTTGAGACCCGCCTTGACGACCCGGATGTTCATCAGGGTCTCGACCTCGAAGCCGGTGCAGTCGAGGTCGATCTTGTCCAGGCAGTGCCGCCAGAACGCGTTGTATCCGTAGCAGAGGTCGGTGTAACGCGCGCCGAACTTGGCGTTGACGGCCGCGCACAGCACATGGTTGCCGAGTTTGCGGATCGGTGTCATGTCGGACGTGCCGCCGCCGTTGGCGAACCGCGAGCCCTTGGCGAAGTCCGCCCCGGACACCAGCGCCGAGACGTACGACACGATCTCGTTGCCGTCGGCCGAGCCGTCCGCGTCGACCATCACGATGATGTCGCCGGTCGACGCCTCGAACCCGGTGATCAGGGCATCCCCCTTGCCCTTTCCGCGCTGCTTGACGACCTTGACGTCGGGCCACAGTCCACGGGCCACTTCGACGGTGTCGTCGGTGGAATTGCCGTCCACAAGAACCACTTCATGTATCCAGTCGGGAAGTGTCTTGAAGACGTACGGAAGATTCTCGGCCTCATTCATGGCCGGAATCACCACACTCACCGGTGGCGCAATGGCCAGGTGAGAGGAGATCGGTCGGTATTTGGCGGCCATGGTCGGATCTTGGCCCGAAACTGCTGGGCGCAGAACTGAGCTCATGAGTCTGGTCCCTCTCGTCCGGTGGACCGCCCGCCCCTGGGCGGTCCGGCTCTTTGTCCGGTTCGAAAGGGGGGTTCTCACTTACGGCATAACGAAATAGATCTCCGTGCGTGCCGGGTGAGCTGGCAAAGCTGCCGGCTTTCAGAAAACGCAAAAGCCGGTCGCGCGGACGACTCGGCACAAGTGGTCACCGAGCACGGCACCCCCCTACCGCGCCCCGCTCCGGGCCGTCGTCGCGATCTTGAGCCCTCCCCTAGATCGCATATGCGTTGATGACCCGATGCGGGTGAGATGTACGACGGTATTGATGAATGAGACCGTATGGCAAGACCTGGAACGAAGGCCTCACGTTTTTGATGGTTTGACCGTTACCTAATGCCTCGAACGGATTTTGCCCATCCGCTTGAGGATCCTGTCGGCCGGCTCGAACAGCTCCGGCCGGGCCAGCACCGCATTGCGCAGTGCCCGGACCGGGGCGCGGCGCGCCCGGTGCCCGATGGCGATCGGATGACGCCGGGTCACCCACCCTTCCGATACGGCGAGTTCCCGCGTCTTCAGGGAGTCCTTGTATTCCTTCTGGCCGCGCCCAAGATCCAGATATGCAATTCCGTCGGCGGCGGCCGCCTCGGCCATGCGCAAATGCAGGATCAGCCCGGGGGAGTACTTCGAGAACGCCGGGTCGTACGCCGGGAACCAGCAGGCCAGAACCCGTCCGGAGCGCAGCCCGAAGTGCCCGGCGACCGGCCTGCCGTCCGCGTACAGCACCGACAGGATCCCCGCGAACTGCTCGGAGCGGGTGTGGAAGAGCTGCTGCACCAGATGCGTGATCCAGGGGTGCGCGAAGCGGTCGCTGCGCCCGGTCCTGCGGTACTGCGCGGACTTCCAGTCCATCAGGGTGCGCAGCGCCTCGGGGTCGCGCTCGTCGTGGACGTAGCGCACCTCGCCGGCGTCCCGGCCGAGCTTGCGCTCCTTGGCGAGCGTCGTCCTGGTGAACTTCGGTGACCGCTCGCGCAGTTGGCTCAGATACGTCTCGTACCCCTGGTCGACGTCCATGACCGGGGAGGGGAAGGTGCCGGAGGCGCCCGCCTCGAACGGCGCCTGCCCCTCCACCAGATGGTCGAACTCCCACACGGCGAGCCCGCAGGCCCGCAGCAGCTCGTGGGCGTCCCAGGCGAAGCCGGGCCGGTGCACGACACCCTGGCAGTCCGAGACGCCGATGCCGACGGCCCGGCCGATGCCGGCTCCGGTGCGCTGGAAGGGGAAGTACGCCACTCCCTCGCCGTTCTCCCGCACGACGGCGATCCGCACGCCGCGCCGGCAGCGGCCCACCGCGAGTGCGAACTCAGGGGACAGGAACGGGTTCGCCAGCTCGGGCGAGCCGTTCAGATGGGCCTTCGACTGCAGGGCGGTCCACGCCGCCCGGTCGGTGGCTGTCAGCTCGCCGGGACGGTACACGCTGATGTCCACGTCAGGAGGCCCGCCTACTCGAGGTACGGCCACGCAGGCGTCGTACCAGTACCAGCAGGAGCATGAGGGTGCTGAGCGCGGTGACGGCTGCGATCCCACCGGGCATCGACCACTGGTGCAGGGCCAGCATGCCCTGGGCCACCAGCATGTTGACGGCGCCCCCTCCGGCGACCGACGCCAGGACGCGGCCGAACGGTTCAAGGCCGCGCAGCGCGGCCGCGATGGCGGCCGACGGCGCGGCGAGCAGGAAGAACAGCGTGAAAGGGCCGCGCAGCGGTGAGTCCGCGTCGGCGAACGCAAGAATCGCGCCGACGGCTCCCACGACCGTCGCGGCACCGGCGAGCAGCGGCAGCAGGTCCCTCCCCGGACCCTGCCCCGTCTCCTTCGTGGTGTCCGTGGTGCCTGATGAAGGTGTCTTCATACGTATGGTCTGCATTGGCGACTTTGCCCCCCGAAGCGCCGGATGCCGGGCTTCAATGTCGCGCAGCGTACGCGTGGCCGTCAAGATGCGGAAGCCGTTGGCGAGACTCACTCCGGTCCTCAGACAACGGTTCCCCGGAGGCGCCGGCTGCCTCCGGGGAACTGCCGCTCAGGTCAAGCGAGTTGGGGCGTTACGGGACGAGCTTCAGGAGCTTGTTCGGCGAGCCGGTGCCCGGGCTGGTGACCACGTTGGAGGTGGCACCGGCGACCAGGGCCGCGGAGACCTGCGCCGGGGTGGCCGAGGTGTGGCTCGCGAGGTAGATCGCCGCCGCGCCCGCGACGTGCGGCGTGGCCATCGACGTACCCGAGAGCGTGGCGGTGGCGGTGTCGCTGGTGTTGTAACCGGCGACGATCGAGGAACCGGGGGCGAAGATGTCCAGGACCGAGCCGTAGTTGGAGTAGCTGGCCCTGGCGTCCGTGCTGGTGGTGGCGCCGACCGTGATCGCTGTGGCGACCCGGGCGGGGGAGTACGAGGAGGCGTTGGCGTTGCTGTTGCCCGCCGCGATCGCGTAGGTCACGCCGCTCGCGATGGAGTTCGAGACGGCCGTGTCCAGTGTGGTGGAGGCGGATCCGCCGAGCGACATGTTGGCGACCGACGGGGTGGTGTGGTTCGCGGTCACCCAGTTGATGCCCGCGATGACGCCCGCGGTGGTGCCGGAGCCGGCGTTGTCGAGCACGCGGACAGCCACGATGTTCGCCTTCTTGGCGACACCGTAGGTGGAGCCCGCGATGGTGGTGGCCACATGGGTGCCGTGGCCGTTGCCGTCCTGCGCGACGCTGTCGCCCTCGACGGCGTCGTAGCCGTAGGTGGCGCGCCCGGAGATCTGGGTGTGCGTGATGCGGACGCCGGTGTCGATGACGTACGCGGTCACGCCGGTGCCCGCGGTGTCCGGGTAGGTGTAGGTGGTGGAGAGCGGCAGCGCCGCCTGGTCGATGCGGTCCAGGCCCCAGGGGGCGCTGGTCTGCGTGGTGTCGGTGAGGTGGACCGTCTGGTTCTGCTCGACCGTGGCGACCGACGGGTCGGCGGCGAGTCTCGCGGCCTCGTCCGCCGAGAGGGTGGCCGTGTAGCCGTTCAGCGCGGCGCCGAACGTCTTCTTCACCGTGCCGCCGTACTCGTTGATCAGCTCTTTGCCCTCGCTCGAAGAGGCCTTGAATCCGGCCGCCTTCTTGAGCGTGATGATGTAGCTGTCCTTGACGGCCGTGGGGGAGCCGGCGGCGAGCACCGTGCCCTTGGCCGGTGCGGCCTGGGCGGGGAGCGCGGTGAGTCCGCCTACAAGGGCTGCGGTCGCCACGGAGGTTATCGCGGCGATCCGGATCTTCTTGCTACGCAGTTGTGCCATTACGAGGGAGTCCTCCTCGGGCAGCGGCGCCTGGGTGGGGCGCGCGCGTGTGGGGGTGCGCGGAGATCGGGCGCACAGCCCGGAGTGTCGCGTTCCACCCCGGGTCGAGGTAAAGACTCGGTGATCTCCCCTTGCGACTCAAGGGAGTTGACCTCTTGTCACGACTCTGTCATGAGCACGTAATCAAACTCATGGTGAACACACAGGGTAGGGACCGGAAAGGCCCCGAAAGTCTTGGCATGGACACTTCCTGTCAACACGCGTAGCTGGTACGAAAGTTGTGGCAGAGATCCTGCTAAAGGGAGGTTCCATGAGACGTTCCCGAATTACGGCATACGTGACCTCACTCCTCCTCGCCGTCGGCTTCGCCCTTACCGGGGCAGCGGCGGCGCAGGCGTCCTCAACCCTTGCGGCCACCGGCTATGTGGCCCTCGGTGACTCCTACTCCTCCGGCGTCGGCGCGGGCAGCTACATCAGCTCCAGCGGCGACTGCAAGCGCAGCACGAAGGCCTACCCCTACCTCTGGGCGGCCGCGCATTCACCCTCGTCGTTCAACTTCACCGCTTGCTCGGGCGCTCGTACGGGTGATGTCGTCGCCAACCAGCTGACCCCCCTCAACTCCTCCACCGGCCTTGTCTCCCTCAGCATCGGCGGCAACGACGCGGGCTTCGCCGACGTCATGACGACGTGCGTGCTCCAGTCCGAGAGCAACTGCCTCGCACGCATCGCGACCGCGAAGGCCTACGTCGACTCGACACTCCCCGGCAAACTCGACACCGTCTACTCGGCGATCAGCGCGAAGGCCCCGTCCGCCCATGTGGTCGTCCTGGGCTACCCCCGCTTCTACAAGCTCAACGGCAGCTGCCTGACCGGCCTTTCGGAGGCCGAGCGAGCCGCGATCAACGGCGCCGCCGACTACCTGGACAGCGTGATCGCCAAGCGTGCCGCCAACCACGGCTTCACCTTCGGCGACGTCAGGGGCACCTTCACCGGCCACGAGATCTGCTCGGGCAGCGCCTGGCTGCACAGCGTGAACTGGCTGAACATCGGTGAGTCGTACCACCCGACCGCAGCGGGCCAGTCCGGCGGCTATCTGCCGGTCTTCACCGCCGTGGCCTGACCCTCCTAGTAGAGAGAGACGGAAGTCCTCTCTAGTAGGGAGAGCCGGAAGCGGAGGCCCCGTCCGACGGGGTCTCCGTCACGCAAGTGACCGAGAACGGCACCGAGTTGGACGTCGCCTGCACAGGGCTGCGGATCTCCACGCCGATCTTGTTCTCGTACGTCCCCGACTCGTCGTACGTCGTCACCACGACCGCCTTCTGCTGGGTCCTGCCGCCGCTCGCGGGGAACGACACGGTCTTCCAGCCCGGGTCCGACACCTCGCCGGTCTCCGTCACCCAGCGGTACTGGACCTCCGCCGGCACCCGGCCGACCGTGAACGTCGCCGTGAAAGTGGGTGCTTGTGCGTCGGGAGGCGGGCAGGCGCCGGAGTAGTCGGTGTGCGCACCGGCGACCGTCACCTGTACGGACTGGGCGGGCGGCGGCGTGGTCGTCCGGCTCTCGCCGGCCGGCGGGCTGGTGGAAGGGCTTCCGCCACTCGCACCCTGATCGCTCCCGCTGTTGTTGTTCCCCGTCTCCGAACTCGCGCCGCCCGCACCGTTGTTGGTGCCGCCGCTGCTGATGGCGTCCCCTCCGCCGTCGTCCCCGTTGTCGCGGTTGATTAGGGCGTACGTCAGTCCGGCCAGCGCGAGCGCGAGCGCCACCATCCCCGCGATCAACACGACGGCGGCGCGGCGATTGCGGTCGGGCCCCGGCGTGGCGGTGGTCGCGGGAACGGTCGCGCCGGCCGCCGGATAAGGCGTCGGCGGTGTTGATCCGCGGGGATCCTGGGGGAACGCCGCGATCGTGGGCGCCTCCTGGCTCGGGGGCGGCGGGCCGAAGCCCGGGGTGGTCAGGGTGCCCCCCGCCGCGATGATCCGCAGCTCGTGCTCGGCCTGCTCGGCGCCCAGCCGCTCGGCCGGGTCCTTGGCCAGCAGTCCTTCGATGACCGGGGCGAGCGGGCCCGCGCGGTGCGGCGTCGGCAAGGGCTCGTCGACGATGGCCCGCAGGGTGCTCAGCGGAGTGTTCTGCCGGAAGGGTGAGTTGCCCTCCACTGCCGCGTACAGCAGCACGCCCAGCGACCACAGGTCCGACTCGGGGCCGGGGGTGCGGCCCAACGCCCGCTCAGGGGCCAGGAATTCGGGCGAACCGATGACCTCGCCGGTCATGGTCAGCGCGGAGCTGCCCTCGACCATCGCGATACCGAAGTCGGTCAGCACGATCCGTCCGTCGTTCGAGATCAGGACGTTGCCCGGCTTCACATCGCGGTGCAGCACCCCGGCCTCGTGCGCGGCACGCAGTGCGGCGAGCACCTCGGCGCCGATGTGCGCGGCACGCTGCGGGGGGAGCGGGCCCTCGGCGTCCAGCAGATCGGAGAGGGCGAGGCCCCGGATCAGCTCCATCACGATCCAGGGGCGGCCGTCGTCGGTGGCCACGTCGTACACCGTCACCACATTGCGGTTCGAGATACGGGCGGCCGCCCATGCCTCCCGCTCAAGGCGCGCGTACATCCGGTCGACGTCGTGCGCCGGGATCCCGGCGGGCGCCCGGACCTCCTTCACAGCGACCTCGCGCTGCAGCACCTCGTCACGGGCGCGCCACACCGTGCCCATGCCGCCTTCGCCCAGGGGCGACAGCAGTCGGTAGCGCCCCGCGATCACACGTTCACTGCCCGGATCTTCGGACACGGGTGTCCCCCATTTCGTATCCGTTGCGCATCCGCGTGATTTCTCCCCAAAAGTAGCTCAGCCGAGGACGGATGCCGCCCCCCTGAACACCAATCCAGCCCCAAGGGCTACGACCACCAACGCCGATCCCAGCGGTGCGGTCCTCCGCAGGAAGGTCACGACCGGCCCGCCGGCCAGCCGCGGGCGCCGGGCCAGTGCCCGGGTCACCCCGTCGCCCAGCTTCACCACGGCGAACCCGGCCGCCGTGAGCGTCAGGGCCAGCCCGACGCCGTACGCGAGGACGAGGAGCAACCCGAACCACGCCTGCCCCAGCGCCGCGGCGCCCACCAGGACGACCACTGCGGAGGGACTGGGCACGAGCCCTCCGGCGAAGCCGAGCAGGATCGTGCCGCGGACGGTGGGGGCGGTGGGGTGGGTGTGGGTGAAGCCGCCGTGGGTGTGTTCGAGGAGGCGGGGGGTCCGCTTGTCCCGTGGGGCGGGGGCGTGCTGGTGGGTGGGGGACTTGGTGCGGGGTGCGGCTTCGGCGGACGCGTGGGCGTGCGCGAGGACCAAGTGGCGTTCGGGCTGCTCGGCGTGCTCGTGGCCATGCTCGTGCGGGTGGTCCGTTTGCGGGTGGCCATGGTCGTGGGCGTCGCCGTCGTCGTTCGCGTGACTGTGCGCGCCGCCGTGTTCGTGGTCGTGCGCGTGGCCGTCTCCGTGGCTGTGCGCGTGCCCGTGCTCATGGTCGTGCGGGTGCCCGCTCCCGTGGGGGTGTCCGTGCCCGTGCCCAGGTGCCCGGTTGCGCCAGGCCCGGCGTACGAGCGTGGCGCCCGCCAGCGTCACCAGGAGTCCGCTCGTCACGCCCAGCCAGGCGATCACGGAGGGCGCCGCGGCCGAACCGGCCGTGATCAGCAGGCCGAGGGCGACCACGCCCAGGGTGTGGGTGACCGTCACCGAGGCGGCCAGCGGCAGGACGTCACGCAGGCCCGCCCGGCCGCCGCGGGCCGCCGCCGTCGCGGCCATCAGGGTCTTGCCGTGGCCCGGTGCGAGCGCGTGCAGGGCGCCGAGGCCCACCGCGATGAGCAGGGCGAGGGCCGCGAAGCCGATCGTCAGGTCGTGGCGGGCCACCAGGGCGTCGAGCGCCTGTGTCCAGCGGTCGGCGCCGCGCGGGAGGACCGAGTCGGCCGGCGCGTCCCGGCCGTCCTCGACCAGCGCGGGGCCACCGGCCCGCACCCGCAGGGACGCGGACGCGGTGTCGGCCGGTGACGAGAGCAGTTCCTGCGGGTACTGGGTGAGCTGCCGCGACACCGATTCCTTCGGTACGTCCGAGGCGGTGAGCGTCATCCGGTCACCGCGCGCGGTGATCTCCCGCCAGCCCGGCCCCTTGTCGGCTCCCGCGCCCCGGAAACCGACGTCCACGGTGTCCTGTTCGGGGAGCGCGGCCGTCAACCGGCATTCCACGCGCAGGGTGTTGAGCCCCGCCTGCCCGGGCCGCTCGCGCGCGACGCTCGTGCCGACGGTGAGCGGGACCTCGTTCCCGCCGACGGTGACCTCGCTGTCGCGCGCGGCCGTCTCGCACCGCTCGCGGGCCCAGTCCGTCATCCCCAGCTTCTTGATCTGCGGCTCGGCCTGCGTGGCCGGGATCTCCGCGAGGTCCTCGACATGGTCGACCCGCAGCTGTCCGGGGGCGACGACCAGACCGTCGTACCGATTGACCGTGAAGTTGCCCAGCGGATGCGCGCTCGCTTGCCCGGAGGGGACGAGCACGAGCGCGCAGGCGGCCGTGAGGACGGCCGCGCAGGAGCCGAGCGCGCGGCGGAGTGTACGGGTCACTTGTCGGCCTCCAGCGCCTTGCGGGCCGCGGTGGCGCCCAGCGGTGAGAATCCCGGGTTGAGGTCGAGGGCCGACTTCAGGGAGGCGTCGCCCGCCTTCTCGTGGCCGGTGGCGCGCTCGATCATGCCGCGGTGGTAGAGGAAGGACGCGTTGCGGTAGCCGGTGGCGGTCGCCTCGCGGGCGTACGGCAGGGCTTCCTCGTCACGGCCGTTGACGTGCAGCGCCCATGCCAGGGCGTCCGCGGTGTGCACGGTGTGGCGGCGGGCCCACTCGGCGCGGGCCGCCTTCAGCGCGGCCTCCTTGTCACCGTGGTCGGCGGCGGCCAGGGCCGTGTCGAGGTCGGCGTTGACGCCGTTGGCACGGGCCAGCGAGACCCACGCGTCCACCAGGGTGTACTGGTCGCGCGCCTTCTGCGCGTCGCCCTCCTTGCCGCGTGCCTCGTACAACTCGCCGAGTTCGACGAGGGGTTGGGGCAGCGGGTAGCGCTCCACGACCTGCTCCATGCCACTGATCGCCGCCGTGCGGTCGCCCTGCGCGGCCTGGGTGCGGGCGCGGCCTTCGAGTGCGGGGAGATAGGTGTCGTCGGCGGCGAGTGCGCGGGCGTAGTACGTGAGGGCCGAGTCGTACTCGCCCTGGTTCCAGGCGAGTTGGCCGAGCGCGGTCGCCACGTACGTGACGTCGCCGCGGGTCGTCGACGTGTCCAGCGCCTGCTCCAGGACGCGGCGGGCGGTCTTCACGTCGCCGCGCAGCTCCTTGACGTACGCGTACCGCGTGAAGACCGGGACGCCCGGGCGGCGCGAGTCGGCCGTGTCGGCCGCCTTCGACGCGTCCTCGTAGCGGCCGAGTTCGACGAGCGCGTCGATACGGGAGGCGAGGGCCCGCTCGCTGTACGGGTTCTGCTTCAGCGCCTGGTCGGCGTACTTCAGGGCGTCGGTGAAGTCGTGCCGCGCGGCGGCCAAGGCCGCTCGGCCCGCGAGCGCGGGGTCGTTGTCGGGGCGCAGCTTCAAGGACCGGTCGAGCGCCTGCTCCGCCTGCGGGTACCGGGAGGGATCGCCCTTCGTGCGGGCCTGCTCGATGTACGCGAGCCCGAGCGTCGACCAGCTGCCGAAGTCCTTGGGCTGGGACCGGAGATGGTCCTGCAGAGAGGTGATGCTCGCGTCGAGATCCCCGCCGGCGAGCAACTGCGGCGACACACCGACGGGGGCGGACGCGACGGTCGCCGCTCCGCCGTCGTCCCGTACGGCGCCGATCACTATGGCACCGGCGGTGAGAGCGATCGCCAACGCGGATGCGCAGAAGGCGAGTTGGGCCATGTGCCGGCGGCGACCTGATGCGGACAGCCGACGGACGGCGGCGACGCGCTCGTCGGCTACGTCGTCGGTCACCTCGGCGGCGGCCGTGTCGGTCATCTCGTCGCCTGTCTCGGCGGCGGCCTTGTCGGTCGCCTCGGTCGTGGCCCCGGCCTCGCTCGCGGCTGAGCCCGATGTCTCGGCCTCGGAACCGGTCCCGCCCTCTGTGGCAAGCGCGGGGCTCTCCTCGGGCATGGCCTCCGCGGCGCGGTCCGCGGGCTCGCTGCCGCGTTCGCTCTCCGGCGCGCTGTCGTTCGTACGCGGGGACATGCCCTCTCCTCAAAGTCCTTGGTGGAAACGGTCGTTGTGGGGGCGGAGCGGCGCGGCCCGCGCCGTGGGGGATGGATACGTGCGGGCCGCGCCAGTCGGTGGGCCGGGTCGGTGGACCCGGCCGGGGATCGGCGCAGCCGGGTCAGTGGCCCGGCTGCGGATCCGTGGGCCGGATCAGTAGGCCCGGTTGTGCATCCGTCGGCGCCACCACAGGAGGCCGGTGCCGATGAGGAGGAACCCGGCCGCACCGGCCGCCGCGGAGCCCGCGATCAGCATGGTGTCGGTCTCGCCGGAGGCCCCCGCGGGCTTCAGCGCGTCGCCGAGCTGGCTGCGCACGTCGGTCCCGCTGGTCGTGCCCTTGGCGAGTGGCCCGCGCGAACCCGAGGTCGGGTTGGCCAGGTACGGGAAGGTGTGGCCGAACTTCTTGTCGTTCTTGTCGACCGCGTCGCCCAAGTCGTTCTTGGAACCGACCAGTTCACCCTCGACGACCTGCAGCGCGATGTCGAGCACGTCGTCGGTGAGCCGGCGGCCGTTCGGGAAGCCCGCGGTGTCGCCGTCCAGCACACCGAGCCGCTTGGGCTTGGCCACCGGCTTGATCGAGGTGTTGAGGCGCAGTTCCTCCGCCGGTGTGACGTGGGGCGGCTGGTTGAGGCCTTCCACACCCTTCAGGAACACGTCGACGAGGTCGTTGCGCGGCTCCGCCGGCGCCGGGATCTTGTAGATCGCCTCGATGAGCTTGGGCAGCTCCGGGTTGGTCACGTTCTTCAGGAAGTCGCCGTCGTTCCAGGGCGAGGACGCGTTGAACTTGTCCTTGTCCTTGATGGGGTTGACGACCTCGTTGACCAGCGGCATGCCCAGCCGGGAGACCTGCGTGAAGTGACCACTCGCGTCCTTGCGCTGAGTGGTGGACCAGATGCCGACGATCGGCTGTTCGGCCGACTCCTGGATCATGTGGCTCGGCACCTGCAGGGCTATGGAGTTGACGTTGTAGCCCTTGAGGGTGTCCCGCCCGACCTCGGACAGGTTGCCGCCGTACAGCAGGTCGAAGACCCGCAGATCCAGGAAGAACGGGTCGTCCGCCTGGCCGGCGAACGTCGTCGAACCGCCCGCGAGCTCGTGGACGGCCTGGTCGCGCAGCTTGCCGTAGTCCGGCATCGACGCCTTGCCGACGTTGGACGGGGCCACCGGCACATCGTCCGCGACCTTCGTCTTCGAGATCAGCTTCTGGTTCTTCAACCGCAGCAGATCGATGTCGTACGTCTGCGTGATGTTGAGGTCCGGGTCATCGAGGCTGTCGACCGCACCCGTGTTGTAGAGGAAGGTGTCGCCGTTCTTGACGTGCGTCTTGAACGTGTAGCGGTAGAGCAACTCGCCCTGCGCGTCACCGTTGTTGTCGATGTGGATGTCGTACTGGGCGTCCTCGGCGAACGTGAAGAAGTTCGGTCCGCCGGCGGGTTCCTCGAAGGGGATCCAGTTCGCCACGATGGTCGTCGTATCTGGTTTGTCCGGGCTCACGAACGCGTACACGTCCGTGTTGTCGTACTGCGGAGCCCCCGAGATCAACGGGGCCTCCCGGTGGCTGGAGGCGGAGGCCGCCCCCGGTACCAACACGGTCACGCCGGCGGCTGCGAGCCCCCCGGCGGCCAGCGCACCACAGACGAGGGTCGCGAGACTCCTGCGCCCCGTGCCACTCCTGAAGATAGGTGTCATGCCGTCCGTCCTCACGTCCCAATTGCCTGACGCACGCCATTCGGAGCGGTCGCCGGGGTGGATTGGTCGAATCCCAAACGTTCTTACGGCGGGTTTCACAGGTTGTTTCAGCGGAGAGCACTGTTTCTCCAGCGGCTGTCGTGGCGGCAAGTCCGTTTCCCTGGCGCCGGACCCGCGTTTTCGGTTCGCTGATCCGTAACCCATCCGTGGGCGCGTTCGCTGCGAACACGTAAGTGAACGGACGGGCCGTACGCGGCCGGAGAGGGGGAACGGGTGGAGGCGGACGAACTCCTGGTGCTCGTGGCCGGAGGCAACCAGAAGGCATTCGAGGAGCTGTACGGACTGGTGTCCGGGCCGGTGTTCGGACTGGTGCGCCGCGTGGTGCGGGACCCCGCCCAGTCGGAGGAGGTGGCCCAGGAAGTGCTGCTCGAACTCTGGCGCTCCGCCGCACGGTTCGACCCGGGGCGTGGCAGCGCCCTGTCCTGGATACTCACCCTCGCCCACCGGCGAGCCGTCGACCGGGTCCGCAGCGCCCGCGCCGCCACCGAGCGCGAGCAGCGCGAGGGACAGCGCGCCCACCACCCCGCCTTCGACCAGGTCGCCGAGGAGGTCGAGGCCGGGCTCGAACGCGAGTGGGTCCGCCGCTGCCTCGACCGGCTCACCGCCCTGCAACGCCAGTCCGTCACCCTCGCCTACTACGACGGCTACACCTACCGTGAAGTCGCCGAACGGCTCTCCCTGCCGCTCGGCACGGTCAAGACCCGCATGCGCGACGGACTGACGCGACTGCGCGACTGCCTGGGAGGTGTCGCATGAGTGTTCTCGACCGCCTGCTGCGGCGTGACCTGCACTCACTGGCCGCGCCCTACGCGCTGGACGCCCTCGAACCCGAGGAGCGCCGCCGCTTCGAACGCCACCTGCGCGACTGCCCGCGCTGCTCCGCGGAGGTCCGGGCGCTCGCCGAGGACGCGATGCGCCTCGCCTGGTCCACCGCCGCGCCGGCGCCGGCCGCGCTGCGGGACCGAGTGCTGACCGCCGTACGGACCACGCCGCAGGAACCGTCGCCCCATCACGCACCCCGCGCGCGCGGCGCCCATCAGCCCGTACGCACGCGCAGCCCCCGCTTCCGCCCGCTCCTCGCGCCGCTCGCCACGGCCACGGCCGCCGCGGCGCTCGTCGTCGCCTCGCTCTTCGCCGTGCAGGCGACGCGGACCCAGGACCAACTGGACCAGGAGCGCGCCCAGGCACGTGAGATCGCCCACGTTCTCGCGGCGCCCGACGCCCGCGCGGCCGGCGACCGGGACGCCCAGGGACGCGGTATCGGCGTGGTCGCCTCCGCGTCGGAACGGCGCGCCGTCGTGACACTCAGCGGGTACGGCACTCCCTCCGAGGGGCGCGTCCACCAGCTGTGGCTCATGCGCCCCAACGAAAATCCGCGCTCCCTGGGGCTCTTCGACGGAGACACGCCCCTGGTCGCCGACGGACTGAATACGACCGCCACGTCACTCGCTGTCACAGTCGAACCCCCGGGCGGTTCCGTGCAGCCCACTACCGCACCAGTTGTCCAACTCGCCCTGGAATCGGTTGGATTCGGAGAGTAATCGTCAACACCCTTACAGAGAAGGTGAATCATGTGCCCGCGATACACGAGTGCCACGAGGGAGCGATAGGGTTAGCCTGCCCGGGCCGGGTGGACTCGTACGGGTGGGGAGTGACATGGAACAGATAACAGTGCGCAGCAGGGCACGTGTCCCTGCGATCACGTGCGGGAGCAGTGCGACCAGTTCGCGCCTCGACCGCCATCTCGCGGTGCTGGGCGGCCCTGCCATCCCGCAGCGCGAAACGCTCGAGGCGACCTCGCTGATGCGCGAGCTCACCTCGCGTGACACCGCGCACGACAGCAGCAGCAGGGTCGCGCGAGTGAGGCGGGTCTCGCTCTTCGCACCGCTGAAGCGGCTGCGCCGTTCGCTGTTCGGCGGCCGCTGAGCAGCGGCCGGCACCGGCGTTCCCGACCCGCGCCCGGCGGACCACCGCCCCGGCGCAGCGCTGCGCTTCCGCGTCCGTCATCCCCACGGCAGGCAGCAACGCCCGGTGAACCACCGGGCGCGGGTCCGGCCACCCAACCCCGCTCACGCCCTCCGCATGCCCGCCTCCCCACCCCCCGGCGGCAGCGAGCCTCCCCGTCCTCACCCCAACGCGCGCTCCGAGCCAAGCTCGCCGTGTCGTCGGCACGCGTGCCTCCGCCGTCCCCCCGCTCGGCGGTAGTGAGTCGCGAGTCCCCACCCGGAGCGCGGCTCGAGCCCTGCTCTCCCACTCGGCATCCGCGTCTCCGCCGCCCTGCCACGGAGTGCTTTCCGTGCGCGGGCCGTCGGCCCCGCGCCCCCTCACCGCGCCACATCGTCCCGCAGCAGCTCCCTGACCTCCGCGTCCGTCATTCCCAACTCCCGCAGCACCGCTCCCGTGTGCTCCCCGAGCCGGGGTACCGCCCCCATGCGCGCCTCCTCCCCGCCCGGCAGCGCGATCGGCGGCAGCAAAGCCCGCAACGGCCCCACCGGTGAGCCCACTTCCCGCCACCGGTCCCTGGCCGCCAGCTGCGGATGGTCCGCGACCTCGTGAACGTCCCTCAGGCGTGCGCACGCGATGCCCGCGCTCTCCAGTGCGGTCACCGCTTCGTCGGCGCCGAGTGCGCCCAGGGCCTTCGCCACCAGCGCATCGGTTCGCGCCCGGTTGGCGACCCGCGCCGGGTTCGTCGCGTACGCCGGATCGTCGGCCAACTCCGGCTGGCCAAGGACCTGTTGGGCCAATCGCCGCCACTCCCGGTCGTTCTGCACGGACAGCAGCACCCGCCCGCCGTCCGCCGTGGGGTAGGCGTCGTACGGCGCGATGACGGCGTGCGCGAGGCCCGTGCGCGCCGGGGGAGTTCCTCCGTGCATCACATGGTGCAGCGGATGCCCCATCCACTCCGCGAGCGCCTCCAGCATCGACACCTCGACCGGGCCTCCGCGCCCTGTCGTACCGCGCCGCACGAGCGCCGCGAGCACCCCGGAGAACGCGTACATGGCCGCCGCGATGTCGGCCGCCGGAATCCCCGCCTTCACCGGCTGCTCCGGCGTCCCCGTCACCGACACGAGCCCCGCCTCGCACTGCACGAGCATGTCGTACGCGCGTTTGCCGGCGTACGGCCCCGACGCCCCGTACCCCGAGATGTCCACGGCGACCAGCCGCGGATGCGCGGCGCACAGCGCGGCCGCGTCCAGGCCGAGCCGCGCCGCCGCACCCTGCGCGAGGTTCTGCACGAAGACATCCGCGTCCGCGACGAGACGGTGTACGACATCGAGGCCACGCGGGTCCTTGAGGTCGAGGGCGATGGACTCCTTGCCCCGGTTGCACCACACGAAGTGCGAGGCGAGACCGGCCGCTGCGGTGTCGTAGCCCCGGGCGAAGTCCCCGCCGTCGAGCCGCTCGACCTTGATCACGCGGGCGCCGAGGTCGGCGAGCTGGCGGGTCGCGAAGGGCGCCGAGACGGCCTGTTCGACGGCGACGACGGTGATGCCCTCAAGGGGGAGGGGGAGTGGCTGCATGCGGGGGATCATGTCTCCCGCGTCACGCCTTTGTCATCCGTGGGTGTCGACGGGCCGGCGCCCCTGGTCCGGTTCGCCGACCGGATGCGGGAGTCCCTCCCGCGGCTCAGCGACCGCCGTGTGCGTACCGGCGGACGGCGAGCGGCAGGAACACCGCGATGAGCAGCGCGCACCAGGCGAGCGACCCGGCGACGGGACGTGTCACCGGCCAGGCGCCGTCCACCGGTACCGGCGCGTTCCCGAACAGGTCCCGCATCGCGGTGGTCACCGCGCTGATCGGGTTCCACTCGGCGATCGTCCGCAGCCATGCCGGCAAGTTGTCCGTGGGGATGTACGCGTTCGACAGCAGCGGCAGCATGAAGGTCGCGGCACCGAGCTGTCCGGCGGCCTCCTCGCTCCGCGAGGCGAGCCCCAGCAGGATGCCGACCCAGGTCATCGCGAACCGGAACAGCAGCAACAGCCCTACGGCGCCCGCCGCTTCGAGCGCCGACCCGTCGATCCGCCAGCCCACCGCGAGCCCGACCAGCATCAGCGGCACCATGCCGACGGCCGTGACGACGAGGTCGGCGGCGGCCTGCCCGAGCGGTACGGCGGCCCGGCTCATCGGCAGTGTGCGGAAGCGGTCCATGACGCCCCGGTGCGAGTCCTGGGCGGCCTGGAACATCCCGGTCATGATCCCGTTGGCGGCGGTCGCCACCAGCAGTCCGGGCACCAGGAAGGCGCGGTACTCCTGCCCGGGATGCGCGAGCGCGCTGCCGAAGACATAGCCGAAGAACAGCAGCATGTTGATCGGCATGGCCTGGGTGAGGATGAGGAGCCCCGGGCTGTGCCGCATCCGCCGCAGGTTCCGGCCCAGCATCGCGGTGCCGTCGTACGCCAACGCACTCATGTCACAAGCTCCTTGTGGTCGGTCGGGCCGGCGGGCAGACCGGCGGGCGGGCCCGGGGTCAGGCTTCCGGTGAGGCGCAGGAACACGTCGTCGAGCGTCGGCGGACGAAGGCTCGCGTCGAGCAACGGCACACCTGCGGCGTCGAGTTCGCGTACGAGACGCGGAAGCGTCAGGGTCGTGTCGGTGGTGACGGCGCCGACCGCGCGCCGCTCCTGGTCGAACGAGGGCGAGTTGCCGGTCAGTTGGTCGAGGACGGCCGCCGCTCCGGACATCGCCTCCGCGTGGGCGACGACCACCTCCGCGTAACTGCCGATGAGCGCCTTGAGTTCGGCGGGCGAGCCCGTGTGGGCGACCCTGCCCCGGTCCACGAGCGCGATGTCGTCGGCGAGTTGATCGGCCTCCTCCAGGTACTGCGTGGTCAGCAGCACGGTCGTGCCCTCGCTCTTGAGCGCGTGCACGGCCTCCCAGATCTGATTGCGGCTCGCGGGATCGAGCCCGGCGGTGGGCTCGTCGAGGAAGAGCACCTCGGGGCGCCGGATAAGGCTTGCCGCCAGGTCGAGGCGGCGCCGCATACCGCCGGAGTAGGTGGACGCGGGCCGGTCGGCGGCCTCGGCGAGCCCGAAGCGGTCGAGGAGTTCGGCCGCCCGCGCCGCCGTGCCCCGCACCCGGTGCAGCCGCGCGAACAGCCGCAGGTTCTCGCGCCCGGTGAGGTCGCCGTCCACCGAGGCGTACTGCCCGGTGACCCCGATCGAGCGACGTACGGCCCCCGGCTCCCGTACGAGATCGTGCCCGGCGACACGCGCGGACCCCGCGTCCGGCCGCAGCAGTGTGGTGAGCAGCCGTACTGCCGTGGTCTTGCCGGCGCCGTTCGGCCCGAGAATCCCGCAGACCGTGCCCTCGGCGACCGTGAGATCCAGCCCCCGGACGGCATGGACCTCCCCGAAACGCTTCTCCAGACCTTCACTAAGTACAGCGTACGTAGTTGTCATGGGTGGACCATAGCGCACTACGTACGGTGTACGTAACTAGGATGGGTTCCGAGGTGATCGACCGATGCCAGGGCGCAGTGCCGTACCCGAAGTGATCTGGGCTCGTCCCGAGCGTGCGGGCCGTGGTCCGCGGCCCGCCTTCAGCCGTGCGGACATCGCGGCCGCCGCGGTGCGGATCGCGGACGCGGAGGGGCTCGACGGGGTCTCGATGCGGCACGTCGCGGCCGAACTCGGCTGCGGCACGATGTCGCTCTACAACTATGTCCCGCGCAAGGAGGACCTGCACGAGCTGATGGTCGACGTCATCAGCGGCGAGCACGACATCTGGGAGCCCTCGGGCGACTGGCGCGCCGACATGCTCCGCGTCGCCCACCAGACCCGCGCCCTCATGCACCGCCACCCCTGGCTGCCGCGCCTGATGTCCCCGGTCTACGGCTTCAGCCCCAACGCGCTGCGCTATCTCGAGCACTGTCTGACCTGCCTCGACCCCCTCGACGCGCCCTACGGCACCAAGTTCGAGCTGATCGCGATGCTCAACGGCGTCGTGACGACCTACGTCGGGAACGAGCTGGCCACCGCCGAGCGGACCCGCTCCCTGCCCTGGTCCGAGGAGCAGGAGAACGCGGTCCGGATCGGCTATCTGGGCGGGCGGATCGCCACCGGTGAGTATCCGCGGATGGCCGCGGCGTTCATGGAGGACGCGGGGCCGATCGATCTGGAGGCGGTGTTCGAGCGGGCGCTGGGGCGGGTCCTCGATGCGTTTGCGCTCCGCTTGGAGGACGGTTAGAAGCCGGTCGTCTGTCGACTGCGGGTCGTCCGTGGCTGGGCGCGCAGTTCCCCGCGCCCCTGACGGGGCACTGCACCTCAGGCGCGATCATCAGATCAGGGCGAACTGGCCTTCCGGGCCTTCCTCGTGGTGGTCGAGTACCGACGCGGGTCGGCGTGCCCCGTCCGGCACCGGGAGCACGCCCGCCTTGCGCAGCTCGGTTCCGGTGATCGGCTTGGACACGCTCAACTCGGCCCGCTGTGGCCGCAGTTCCGCGAGCAGTGCCAGTACCGTGACGATCTCGAGCAGCTCGGAGGTCCAGGCCTGCGGCCAGGTGGCGGGGCGGATCGCCTCCAGGGCGCCCGGCTCGGGCGGCTCCGTCCGGGCCGCGAACCACTGCTCCAGTACGCGCACCCCGCCCACCTCGAAGTCCCAGGCCTCCGGCGGAACGGGGGAGATCCGGCCCTCGTCGAGATGGAGGGCCTCCTCGTCGCGGTCGTAGTGCACGTCGACCGGGACGGCCGGAAGTGGGGAGCGGACGTACGGGCGACGGCCCCCGGGGAGCTTCGGACGCTCCCCGTCACGGCGCATCAGCCACAGCATCCGGCGCCCCAACTCGACGCCGTGCGCCCAGAGTTCGGGGTCGGCGGTGAGGGGGACCGCGGGTCCGGTGCGGCCCGCCCGCGCGACCGCCACCGTCCAGGCGAGGACGTCGACGGGCTCGGGGGAGTGGCCGAGGCGGGTGCGGAGGTGGTCCAACAGGCCCGGCGCCAGGTTCGGTTCGAGTCCGCCCGGGCGACGGTAGAGGGGCCGGACGCGGCCTCCGCGACCGGCGCTCAGCGGCAGCACGGAGGAGATCAGCAATACCGGCCCCGACGACTCCGGTACCACCGTCTGGTCGACCACGAACAACTGCCGCTCGTCGGCGACCCGCCACAACTCCGGGCGCGCCGCGTCGATCAGCCGGTGGTCCGGAATCAACCAGTGCTCATCGAAAGGAGCGTGCAGCACACGCACCGGCTCCGCACAGCGCCCCGACTCACGCGCCAGTTGGCCCGTCCCGCTCGCCTGCCCCGGCAACTGCGCCACCGCCGAATGCGGCGTACGCGAGCGGGTGACGCCGAACAGCGCCTCGCGCTCCGGCCCTTCGGCCTTCATGAGCGCGTCCCACCGCGCCCTCAGGGACGCGGCGTCGGGAGCCGTCGGCCACCCCCGGCCCAGCCTCGGCGGAGCGGCCGACCACGGCATGAGGTCCGCGAGGAGCGGAGCGTCGTCGTCGTGCGTCACGCTCGGCATCGTACGACGTGGTCGATGACGTGGTCAGTGGGCGTCGAGGGTGACCGTGAACGAGAAGCGGTCGCCGCGGTAGAGGATG
Source organism: Streptomyces sp. NBC_00554 (assembly GCF_041431135.1). Taxonomy (NCBI): domain Bacteria; kingdom Bacillati; phylum Actinomycetota; class Actinomycetes; order Kitasatosporales; family Streptomycetaceae; genus Streptomyces; species Streptomyces sp. NBC_00554. The sequence goes on from NZ_CP107799.1 coordinate 8,104,653, forward strand.
CGGGCCACGTCCAGGGCGCGGCCGTCCTCGCCGTGGGTGACACCCGTGTAGTGCAGGATCGGGCTGAGCAGCGGGACTTGGAGCAGCCGTGCCGTCTCCGGGTCCGCGAGCCGGGCCTCCACCGTGTCGGTGATCCGGCTGATGCGGACGCCCACCACATCGCGCAGCACCTTGGTCATGGGCCAGCGCACCAGGTCCTCCGGGTCGATCAGGGCCGCCAGTTCGGGACGTACGAAGTTGCGCGCATGGTTCGTCGGCTCGCCCGTCTTCTCGTCGCCGCGCAGCCGGTGGTACGAGCCCACCTCGGCCAGATCGGGGAAGTACTCGGCGAGTTCCGCGGACACCGGCACCGTGCCGTGGTCGAGGAGCTCCGTCGTCATCCCCGACTGCTGCGCCACGATCGCGTCGACCGAGCCAAGGAGCCGCACCGGCGCCCCCCGCTGCGCGGTGGGCTCGATGAACGTGCCACGCCGGCGATGGCGCGTGATCAGCCCCTCGTTCTCCAGTTCCTTGAGCGCCTGCCGCATGGTCAGCACGCTCACCCCGTAATGCTCCGCCAACTGCTCCTCGGTGGGCAGCCGCAGCGGGTCCTGGGCGGAGCGGCCGAGTATCGAGGCACGCAGGGACTGCGACACCTGATACCAGAGCGGCAGCTTGCGGTTCAGGACGATCGAATCCGGGGCGAAGGAGGTCACGAGGGTATCCGTACCGGTCGTGGGCGTTCAGTGCAACGGGAGATGACGATCAGTGCGACGGACCGAGCGCCGGGGCGACGGGAACCGGGCCCCGGGCGACGGCGATCAGTCGGCGGCGCGGAAGTGCCGCTGGAGGCCCTGCCACACGTCGTCGTACGCCTGCTGGAGGTGCTCCGCGTGCGCCGCCTGCGCCGTGGCGGTCACCGGCCAGCGGGTCTCGAACATGAAGGCGAGCCCGTCGTCGACCTTCTGCGGCCTGAGCTCGGCGGCGCTCGCCCGGTCGAAGGTCTCCCGGTCCGGACCGTGCGCCGACATCATGTTGTGCAGCGAACCGCCCCCGGGGACAAAACCTTCCGCCTTGGCGTCGTACGCGCCCTCGATGAGCCCCATGTACTCGCTCATCACATTCCGGTGGAAGTACGGCGGCCGGAACGTGTCCTCGCCCACCAGCCAACGCGGCGCGAAGACCACGAAGTCGACACCGGCCAGCCCCGGGGTGTCGCTCGGGGAGGTCAGCACCGTGAAGATCGACGGGTCCGGGTGGTCGTAGCTGATGGTGCCGATCACATTGAAACGGCGCAGGTCATAGATGTACGGCACATGGTTGCCGTGCCAGGCGACCACATCCAGCGGCGAGTGGTCGTACGTCGCCGTCCAGAGGTTGCCGCAGAACTTGTTGACCACCTCGACCGGGCCCTCGACGTCCTCGTACGCGGCGACCGGCGCGAGGAAGTCCCGTACGTTCGCCAGCCCGTTGGCGCCGATCGGCCCCAGGTCGGGCAGCTGGAAAGGCGCCCCATAGTTCTCGCACACATAACCGCGGGCACTCTCGTCCAGTAGCTCCACACGGAAGCGGACACCACGGGGGATGAGCGCCACCTGTTCGGGTTCCACGTGGAGCAGCCCGAACTCGGTGCGCAGCAGCAGCCCGCCGCGCTCCGGCACGATCAGCAGCTCGCCGTCGGCGTCGCTGAACACCCGCTCCATCGAGGAGTTGGCGTGGTACAGGTGCACCGCCATGCCCGTGCGCTGGGCGGCGTCGCCGTTGCCGCCGAGGGTCCAGAGGCCGCCGACGAAGTCCGTGCCGGCCGGAGGCTCGGGCAGCGGGTTCCAGCGCAGCCGGTTGGGGTCGGGCACGGTCTCCGCGAACGGAGCCGTACGGAGCGCGCCGTTGTCCGTACGCGTGAACGCGGGATGCGCGGCCGACGGACGGATCCGGTACAGCCACGAACGCCGGTTGTGCGCCCTCGGCTCGGTGAACGCCGAACCGCTCAACTGCTCCGCGTACAGCCCGAGCGGTCCCCGCTGCGGCGCGTTGCGGCCGTGCGGCAGGGCCCCCGGGACCGCCTCCGAGCTGTGTTCGTTGCCGAATCCGGTCAGGTAGACCAGCCCCTCGGCGGTCTTCCTCGCGTCCCCGCTCATGATCACTCCCTTGCGCCCGATTCCTATGCTCAACCATAGGAATCGGTTCCGGCGCACGCAAGAGGTCGTACCGCTCGGAGGCCGGACTACTCAGGGGTCGTACTACTCAGGGGTCGGCGTACCGCCAGGAACCCGACTTCAGGGGGATCCGAGTGTCAGTGCGATGTTCTACGCTCCCCGGCATGTCGTGGACGCGTGGACTGCTCGCCGCGCTCGCGGTCTGCGCCCTGCTCGGCGGACCGGCGGGCTGCGGCTCCGGTGATGCGCACGAGCGGAAGGACGGAGTATCGGCCTCGCCCGTGGGTGAACTGCTCGACGAGACCGACGAGGCGGGACGGCGCTACCGCGAGATCGACGAGAAGGGCGCACCCGAGGTCGCCATCGAGGTCCAGCCGGACACCGACGGCGGCTGGGACGTGCGACTGACCGTCCAGCACTTCCGCTTCTCACCCGCCGGCACGCGCTCGAAGGCCGTCGCGGGACGCGGCATCGCCCTCCTCTACCTCGACGGCCGCGGCATCGCCACCCTCCGCACCGCCGAATACCACCTCCCCGGCGACCTCGTCCCGCGCGGCACACACCAGGTCACCGCCCGCCTCTACGCGGACGACCACACCGTGTGGGCCGTCGACGACGAGCCGGTCGAGAGCACCGCGGACATCACGTCGTCGCAGGCCAGGCAGTCGTCGCACACGACCGAGCCGTCGGAGCCGTCGATGAGTGCGAGCGGCAGCGAGGCACGTACTGATACCGGAGGTTCACCGGACCCCGGCGGAAAGGCATCATGAAGCCCGTGCCCCATGCGACCTCGCTGCGCCGAGCGCCCGTGCAACGCCGCAGCGCAGAACGACTGACCAGAATCCTCGACGCCTGCGCCGACCTCCTCGACGAGGTCGGCTACGACGCCCTGAGCACCAGGGCCGTGGCCCAGCGTGCCGGCGTACCCATCGGCTCCGTCTACCGCTTCTTCGGCAACAAGCGCGCGATGGCCGACGCGCTCGCCCAGCGCAACCTGGAGCGCTATGCCGAGCGCGTCACCCACCGCCTCCGGGAGACGGACGGCGAGCGGGAGACCGGGGGAGGCTGGCGCGCGGCCGTGGACGCCGTACTCGACGAGTACATAGCCATGAAGCGGACCGCGCCGGGCTTCTCCCTCGTCGACTTCGGCAACCAGATCCCGGTCGGCTCCCGCGCCGAACCCAACACCCGCGTCGCCGACCGCCTCACCGAACTCCTCTCCGGCTACCTCGAACGCACCCCGGACGAAGATCTCCGCCGCGTCTTCCTGATCTCGGTGGAGACCGCCGACACCCTCGTCCACCTGGCCTTCCGGCTCGCCCCGGACGGAGACGAGCGGATCATCGAGGAGACCCGGGTACTGCTCCGGGCCTATCTGGAACGGATTCTCGACTGAGCGGTCGGCGCAGGGCGAACGGGTACCCGGGCCTCGGGTACCCGCCCAGGGACCCGCTCGCGGATTTCCGACCTGACCCCCGATGAGCCCTCCCCAGCATGCCTACCGGTCGGTATGCTCGGCCCCAGTCCGTGTGCCAACGCTGCCACCGCCTCCGGGAGGACCCCGTGTCCCGCACCACCGGCACCACCCCCGACACCCGCACCGCCCTGCGCATCTGCCCCCTGTGCGAAGCCACCTGCGGGCTGACGCTCACCATCGAGGGCACCCGGGTGACCGGGGCCCGGGGCGACCGCGACGACGTGCTCAGCAAGGGGTTCATCTGCCCGAAGGGCGCCTCCTTCGGAGCCGCCGACGGCGACCCGGACCGACTGCGCACCCCGCTCGTTCGCAAGGACGGCGAACTGCGCGAAGCCACCTGGGAGGAAGCCTTCGACGCGGTGGCCGCGGGGCTGCGACCGGTCGCCGAGCGGTACGGGCCGCACGCCGTCGGAGTCGTCCTCGGCAACCCGAACGTGCACACCATGGCCGGCGCCCTCTACCCGCCCGTCCTGCTCACCGGCCTCGGCACCCACAGCATCTTCACCGCCTCCACGGTCGACCAGATGCCCAAACACGTATCCAGCGGGCTGCTCTACGGCGACGCCAACGCGATCCCCGTGCCGGACCTGGACCACACCGACCACCTTCTGCTCATCGGCGCCAACCCCCTGGAATCCAACGGCAGCCTCTGCACCGCCCCCGACTTCCCCGGCAAGCTCAAGGCCCTGCGAGCCCGCGGCGGCACCCTGACCGTCATCGACCCGCGACGCACCCGCACCGCCAAACTCGCCGACCGGCATGTGGCGATCAGGCCCGGCACCGACGCGCTGCTCCTCGCCGCCATGGCGCACGTCCTCTTCGAAGAGAAGCTCGCCGAACCCGGCGACCTCGCCCCGCACGTCCAGGACATCGACGAACTCGCCGAAGCCGTACGGGACTTCACCCCCGAAGCCGCGAGTGAGGCCTGCGACGTCCCCGCCGACACCATCCGCGCCCTCGCCCGCGAACTCGCCGCCGCACCCACCGCCGCCGTCTACGGCCGCATCGGCAGCTGCACGGTCCCGCACGGCACCCTGGCCAGCTGGCTCGTCGACGTCCTCAACATCCTCACCGGCAACCTCGACCGGCCCGGCGGCGCCCTCTTCCCCCAGGCCGCCACCGACAAGACCCCCCGACCCGCAGGCCCCGGACGCGGCTTCGCCCTCGGACGCTGGCACTCGCGAGTGAGCCGACACCCCGAAGCCAAGGGCGAACTGCCGATCGCCGCCCTCGCCGAAGAGATCGACACCGCCACCGAACAGGGCGAGCCGATCCGCGCGGTCATCGCCGTCGCCGCCAACCCCGTACTCTCCGCACCCGACGGCGACCGCCTCGACAAGGCCCTCGGCTCACTGGACTTCATGGTCAGCGTCGACCCGTACCTGAACGAGACCTCACGCCACGCCCACGTCGTACTCCCCCCGCCCCCGCCCTCGCAGAGCGCCCACCACGACTTCGCCTTCAACACCCTCGCCGTGCACAACCAGGTCCGCTACACCCGCGCCGCCGTCCCCCTCGAACCGGGCCGCATGGCCGAGACCGAGATCCTCGCGCGCCTCACCCTGGCCGCCACCGGCATGCACGGCACCGACCCGTCCGCCGTCGACGACATGGTCATCGCCGGCACACTCGGCAAGTCCGTCACCGAGCCCCACTCGCCGGTGCACGGCCGCGACCCGATGGAACTCGCCGGCCAACTCACCGGCGACAACGGCCCCGAGCGACGCCTCGACATGATGCTGCGCCTGGGCCCGTACGGCGACGGCTTCGGCGTACGACCGGACGGGCTGAGCCTGGCGAAACTGCTCGCACACCCGCACGGCATCGACCTCGGCCCCCTGCGGTCGCGACTGCCGCAGCCGCTCAAGACCCGCAGCGGGAAGATCGAGCTGCTTCCGGCACCGATCGTCGACGATCTTCCCCGGCTGCGGGCCGCCCTGCGCGAGCGCCCGACGGCCCTCGTCCTCATCGGCCGCCGCCACCTGCGCTCCAACAACAGCTGGATGCACAACGTGCCCGCCCTCACCGGCGGCTCCAACCGCTGCACCTTGCACATCCATCCCGAGGACGCCGAACACCTCGGCCTCGCCGACGGGGCGGCCGTCCGCGTGAAGGGCGCCGGGGGAGAGGTGACCGCCCCCGCCGAGGTCACGGACGCCGTACGACGCGGAGTGGTGAGCCTCCCGCACGGGTGGGGACACAACCGCCCCGGCACCCGGATGAGCCACGCCGCACTCGACCCCGGAGTCAACGTCAACCAGCTCCTCGACGGCAGCCTCCTGGACCCCCTGTCGGGGACCGCCGTCCTCAACGGCGTACCCGTGGAGCTGACACCTCTGAGCTGAGCAAAGCTGTGACCTGGAGTTTTGCGCTTATTGCTCGCGTGTCAACGTCTTGTTAAGACTTGCGCACCCGACCTAACGTCACTCGCACCGCCGTCCCAGGTGGGAGTTCAAGGGCGAACGTTAGGTATCCAACTCATGCTGACCATCCTCGGCTTCACCATGATCGCGACCTTCTTGGTCCTGATCATGCTGAAAAAGATGTCGCCGATCGCGGCGCTCGTGCTGATTCCGGCACTCTTCTGTGTCTTCGTCGGAAAGGGCGCCAAGCTCGGTGACTACGTCATCGACGGCGTCACCAGCCTCGCCCCCACCGCGGCGATGCTCATGTTCGCGATCGTCTACTTCGGAGTGATGATCGACGTCGGGCTCTTCGACCCGATCGTGCGAGGCATCCTGAAGTTTTGCAAGGCCGACCCCCTGCGCATCGTGGTCGGCACCGCAGTCCTCGCCGCCATCGTCTCCCTGGACGGCGACGGCTCGACCACCTTCATGATCACCGTCTCGGCGATGTACCCGCTGTACAAGCGCCTCAAGATGAGCCTCGTCGTGATGACCGGCGTCGCGGCCATGGCCAACGGCGTGATGAACACCCTCCCCTGGGGCGGCCCCACCGCCCGCGCCGCGACCGCCCTCAAGCTCGACGCCAGCGACATCTTCGTACCGATGATCCCGGCCCTCGCCGTCGGCCTCCTCGGCGTCTTCGTGCTCTCGTACGTCCTCGGCCGCCGCGAGCGCACACGCCTTGGCGTGCTGACGCTGGAGGAGGTGCTGGAGCCGCAGGAGACCGAGACGGTTCTGGTCGGCGCGGGTTCCGGCGCCGGCAGCGGTGGTCCGGTCGACCTCGGCAAGAAGGCCGTGAGCACGGGTGGTTCGGGCTCCGGCACGGACGCCGACGCTCCTGGGGCCGAGGCTCCTGAGGAGGACGACAGCTTCGCCGTCCTCGACCCCAACCGTGCCACCCTGCGCCCCAAGCTCTACTGGTTCAACGCGCTGCTCACGCTCACCCTGCTCACCGCCATGATCATGGAGTGGCTGCCGATCCCGGTGCTGTTCCTGCTCGGCGCCGCTCTCGCGCTCACCGTCAACTTCCCCCACATGCCCGACCAGAAGGCCCGCCTCGGCGCCCACGCCGAAAACGTCCTCAACGTCTCCGGCATGGTCTTCGCCGCCGCCGTCTTCACCGGCGTCCTCCAGGGCACCGGCATGGTCGACCACATGGCCACGTGGCTCGTCGACATCATTCCGGCCAGCATGGGCCCGCACATGGCCCTCGTCACCGGCGTGCTGAGCCTCCCGCTCACCTACTTCATGTCGAACGACGGCTTCTACTTCGGCGTCCTGCCGGTCCTCGCCGAGGCCGGTGCCGCCCACGGAGTCACCCCGCTGGAAATGGCCCGCGCCTCGCTCGTCGGCCAGCCGCTGCACATGTCGAGCCCGCTGGTCCCGGCCGTGTACGTCCTGGTCGGCATGGCCAAGGTCGAGTTCGGCGACCACACAAGGTTCGTGGTGAAGTGGGCCGCGCTCACATGTCTGATCATCCTCGGGGCAGGGCTGTTGTTCGGGATCATCTGACGCTCGTACCCGTACGACTCCTCCAGGAGGTAAAGAACCATGGGGCCCGGTGGAAACCGCGGCTGGCTGCTGCGCCTCGTCATCGCCTTCAGCTTCGCTCAGGGGGCGGTGTCGATGGCGCGGCCCGCCGTCTCCTACCGGGCCCTCGCCCTTGGCGCCGACGAGCGCGCGATCGGCGTGATCGCGGGTGTCTACGCCCTCCTGCCGCTCTTCGCCGCGGTACCGCTGGGCCGCCGTACCGACCACGGCCGCTGCGCACCGCTGCTGCCCATCGGCGTCGTGCTCATCGCGGGCGGCTGCGCCCTCAGCGGCAGGGCGAACTCGCTGACGGCGATGGCGGCTTGGAGCGGAGTGATGGGCCTGGGCCACCTGTGCTTCGTGATCGGTGCCCAGTCCATCGTCGCCCGCCAGTCCGCGCCGCACGAACAGGACCGCAACTTCGGCCATTTCACCATCGGCGCCTCCCTCGGCCAGCTGATCGGTCCGATCGCCGCGGGCACTCTCATCGGCGGTTCCGACATGGCGGGCACCAGCGCGCTGGCCCTGCTCGTCGCGGGCGGGGTCGCCGCGGTCTCGTTCACCTCGCTGTGGCGCATCGAACGCCGTACGCCCGCCAAGTCCCGTACCGCACAAGGCGACCGCGTTCCCGTGCGCCGCATACTGCGCACCCGGGGCGTCCCCGCGGGCATCTTCATCAGTCTCGCCGTGCTGTCGGCGACGGACATCCTCACGGCGTATCTGCCGGTCGTCGGTGAGCACCGGGGCATCGCGCCGTCAGTGATTGGCCTGCTGCTGAGCCTGCGAGCGGCGGCGACGATCGCCTGCCGGCTGGTGATGACGCCGATGCTGCGACTCCTTGGCCGGACCGCGCTGCTCACCGTGACGTGTCTGGCGGCGGGCCTGGTGTGTGCGGGCATCGCGCTGCCGGTGCCGGTCTGGGCGCTGGCCGCGATGCTCCTGGTTCTCGGGTTCTGCCTCGGCGTCGGTCAGCCGCTGTCCATGACGACGGTCGTCCAGGCCGCCCCCGAAGGCGCCCGTTCCACCGCCCTCGCCCTTCGGCTGACCGGCAATCGGCTCGGCCAGGTCGCCGCGCCCGCCGCCGCGGGCCTGGTCGCCGGAGTCGCGGGGGTGGCCGCGCCGTTCGTGATGCTGGGTGCGCTGTTGCTGGTGTCATCGGGCATCGCGCTGCGTTCGCCCGCGAAGCCGGAGGTCGCGGGCCTTGGTGAGCCGGTGCGGAGCCGGGTGCCTCTGCGCCGTAAGAGCGATATCTGACGGAGTGTCGGGCGCTGCTGCCGCCTTTTCCTGGGCAGATGTGAAAGGGAATCAGGTGCATGTCCAATTTGTATGACAATCACCTGATTCGGAGGAACTCGCATGCCCACCTCGTCCCTTCCAGGCCGCCGCCGGAGTGCCGTCGCCCTCGCGGCTCTCACAGTCGTGGGATCCACCCTTGCCGCAGCCCCGGCCGCGTTCGCCGCTCCCGGTGACAACGGCACCGTCAAGGTCCATGTGGTGGGCACGGCCGTCGAGGCCCGCCTGAACCAGCCCAAGGTGTGCCTGTTCTACCTCGACGCGTTCAACTTCGACGTGGCGGAGGGCATCACCTGGACCCTCGTGACGCAGCCCGCGGTCACCGGCGGTGCCACCCTCGGCGGGAAGATCACCCTCGACACGGGTGCGGGCCGGACGGCGAACCTGACGCTGCCCGACGGGCAGTACAAGCTCACCTGGAAGATCGACGGCGGCAACGGCGCGGGCAAGCACAAGGTCTTCAAGGTCAACTGCCCGGACCGCCCGGGTGGCGGCCCCGGCGGACCCGGCGGTGGTCCGGGCGGACCGCACGGCGGGCCCCCGGCGGGTGGCGGCGGCCTCGCCCACACCCAGGACTTCGCGCCGGTCGCCGGGGCGGCGGCCGTAGGCCTTGTCGTGGCCGGGGGAGCCGTGTACCTCCGGCTGCGCCGTCGCCCCGATGGCGCGGCGTAGACGCGCCCGCAGGCCCTGGTACCGGACGCGCGCCTACCGCCTGACACGGACCCTCGTGATGTCCGTCTGTCTGGTGGTGGGCGGCGTCTGGTGGGCGGGGGAGGACGAACCCGCGGACGCGGCCGCGAACCTGGCCCAGGTTCCGGTCGCCGCCGACGGCAACGGCAGCGGCGATGCGCGCGGTGCGAAGTCCCACCGCGTCGAGGGTGAAGGACGCGGTACGAAGTCCCACCGTTCCGGCACCGATGGGCGCGGCGGCGCGAACCCCCTCCGCCCCGCGCCCGCCCGGCCGGTCCGGCCCGCCCGGCCGAAGCCCCCGCCCAGGCCGCTGCCGCGCTCCCCGGCGGCCTCGCTCGCCATCCCGTACCTCGGCCTGGAGGCGCCGGTCATGGGCCTCGGGCTCGACCGGGAACGGCGGCTCACCGCTCCTCCGGTGGACGATCCGAAACTCGTCGGCTGGTACGAGGGTGGACCGACGCCGGGCGAGCGGGGCACCGCTGTCGCCGTCGGCCACCTCGACACCAGGACAGGGCCCGCCGTATTCGCCGCGATCGGCCAACTCCGGCCCGGCAGACTCGTCGAGGCCCGGCGCGCCGACGGGCGGACCGCCGTCTACACCGTGGACGCGGTGAAGACGTACGAGAAGGCGCACTTCCCCAACAAGGAGGTGTACGGCGACAGGGGGCGCCCCGAGCTGCGTCTGATCACCTGCGGCGGCACGTACGACCGGAAGAAGGGGTACGCCAGCAATGTCGTCGTCTTCGCGCATCTCACGGAGACCCGGGGCCGCGCCCGCGGCACATGAGCCCAGGGCAGCGTGAAGCTTCCCGGGCACCTGGGCACCCGGCACCCGGGCACTCTGGCGTCAGAAAACTAACATCGCTAGTTTGGGGGCGGGCGACGCTGCCCTGCCCGGGAGGAACACGATGAAGGCTCATCACGGCATGTACATAGGCGGCGAGTGGCGCCTCGCCGCCGGCGCGGACACGATCGAGGTCGTGAACCCGGTCGACGAGCAGGTGATCGGCCGGGTCCCCGCGGGCACCGCCGCGGACGTCGGCCACGCCGTACGGGCCGCCCGTGCCGCCCTCCCCGGCTGGGCCGCGACCCCGCCCACCGAGCGGGCCGCGAAGCTGGCCGCCCTCCGCGACGTACTCGTCGCGCGCAAGGACGAGATAGCGGAGACCGTCACGGCTGAGCTCGGGTCGCCGCTGCCGTTCTCGCAGGCGGTGCACGCGGGGGTGCCGATCCTGGTGGCGGGTTCGTACGCCGAGCTGGCGGCGACGTACGCCTTCGAGGAGAAGGTGGGCAACTCGACCGTCTACCACGAACCCGTCGGAGTGGTCGGCGCGATCACGCCCTGGAACTACCCGCTGCACCAGATAGTCGCCAAGGCCGCCCCGGCGCTGGCCGCCGGCTGCACGGTGGTCCTGAAGCCCGCCGAGGACACCCCGCTGACCGCCCAGCTCTTCGCCGAAGCAGTGGCCGAGGCGGACCTTCCGGCGGGGGTCTTCAACCTCGTCACCGGCCTCGGCCCGGTCGCGGGCCAGGCCCTCGCCGAACATCCGGACGTGGACCTCGTCTCCTTCACCGGCTCCACGGCGGTCGGCAGGCGGATCGGCGCGACGGCCGGTGCGGCGGTCAAGCGGGTCGCCCTCGAACTCGGCGGCAAGTCGGCCAACGTCATCCTGCCGAGCGCCGACCTCGCCAAGGCCGTCAACGTCGGCGTCGCCAACGTGATGTCCAACTCCGGTCAGACGTGCAGTGCCTGGACCCGGATGCTGGTGCACACCTCGCAGTACGAGGAGGCTGTCGGGCTCGCCGCCGCGGCCGCGACCAAGTACGGCGACCGCATCGGCCCGGTCGTGAGCGCCAAGCAGCGCTCCCGGGTGCGGAGTTACATCGAGAAGGGGGTCGCGGAAGGCGCGCGACTGGTGGTGGGCGGACCCGAATCCCCGCGCGAGCAGGGCTATTTCATCAGCCCGACCGTCTTCGCCGACGTCACACCGGACATGACGATCGCTCAGGAGGAGATCTTCGGGCCGGTGTTGTCGATCATCCGGTACGAGGACGAGGAGGAAGCCGTACGGATCGCCAACGGCACGGTGTACGGGCTCGCGGGCGCCGTCTGGGCGGCCGAGGAGGCGGAGGCCGTCGCCTTCGCGCGGCGACTCGACACCGGGCAGGTCGACATCAACGGAGGACGGTTCAACCCCCTTGCCCCGTTCGGCGGTTACAAGCAGTCGGGCGTGGGACGTGAACTGGGCTCGCACGGACTGACCGAGTACCTCCAGACCAAGTCCTTCCAGTTCTAGCCCTCAAGTCCCCCCCCGGCTCTAGCCCTCAGGAGCACGCACGTGGTTCGCGCAGCCGTACTTCCCGCCGTGGGCGCTCCTTTGGAGATCGCCGAGATCGACCTGCCGGAACCCGGTCCCGGACAGGTCCGCATACGGCTCGCCGCCGCCGGGGTCTGCCACTCCGACCTCTCCCTGTCCGACGGCACCATGCGGGTGCCCGTCCCCGCGGTGCTCGGCCACGAGGGCGCCGGGACCGTCATCTCCGTCGGCGACGGCGTCACGCACGTCGCGCCGGGCGACGAGGTCGTCCTCAACTGGGCACCGTCATGCGGTAGTTGCCACACCTGCTCGCTGGGAGAGGTGTGGCTGTGTGCCAACGCGCTGCGCGGCGCGGGCGACGTCTACGCACGGCGCGCCTCCGACGGGAGCGATCTCCACCCTGGCCTGAACGTCGCCGCGTTCGCCGAGGAGACCGTCGTGGCCGCCGGATGCGTACTCCCCCTGCCGGACGGCGTACCCCTCACCGACGCCGCCCTCCTCGGCTGCGCCGTCCTCACCGGATACGGTGCCGTCCACCACTCCGCCAAGGTCCAACAGGGGGAGACCGTCGCCGTGTTCGGGGCCGGCGGCGTCGGGCTCGGGGCGCTGCAGGCGGCCCGGATCGCGGGCGCCTCGAAGATCGTCGCGGTCGACGTCTCACCCGCCAAGGAGTCACTCGCGCGCGACGCGGGCGCCACCGACTACGTCGTGGCCTCCGACGCCACCGCCCGCGAGATCCGCGCCCTCACCGGCAAGCAGGGCGTCGACGTGGCCGTCGAGTGCGTCGGCCGCGCCGTCACCATCCGCACCGCCTGGGACTCCACCCGACGCGGCGGCCGCACCACAGTCGTCGGCATCGGCGGCAAGGACCAGCAGGTCACCTTCAACGCTCTGGAGATCTTCCACTGGGGACGGACCCTTTCCGGCTGCGTGTACGGCAACTCCGACCCGGCGCGGGATCTGCCGGTACTGGCCGAGCATGTACGGGCAGGGCGGCTGGACTTGGGGGCGCTGGTCACGGAACGCATCGGGTTGGAGGGGATTCCGGGGGCGTTCGAGAACATGGTGGCGGGGAAGGGGGGACGGGCGGTGGTGGTGTTTTAGGTCGTGCCTTGGGTTTCCGCCCCGGCCGGAGATCTTTCAGCCTCGTCGGCGCTTGAGGGCGAGGTGCGCCGTCCCGATCCCCCACCCACCCGTGGGGGCTGCACCCTTCAGCCCCGGGGAAGATCTTTCAGCCCGTCCGGCGTTTGAGGACGAGCGCGTCAGCGCGATACGGGGGTCTGGGGGCGGAGCCCCCAGGAGCAAGGGACGGGTAGGGGCGGAGGGGGCGAAAACCCCCCGAGCTCAGGCCCGTTCCGGCTCCCGCTCCGGCGCGGCCGCCCTCGGCCGGGACCGGGACACCGCCACCCCGGCCAGGCACAGCACCCCGCCCGCGAGCGTCATCAGCCCGGGGACCTCGCCCAGGAACAGCCAGGACATCAGCACCACGAGCGCAGGCACCGCGTACGTCGTCGCCCCCATCCGACTCGCCGTCGTACGGGCCAGCGCGTACGCCCACGTCGTGAACGCCAGTGCGGTCGGAAACACACCCAGGTAAAGCATGTTGAGCGTCGCCGACACGGGCGCGTCTGCCGCTTCGTGGACGAGTTGCCCGGCGAACGGCAGGCACGCGACCGCCCCGACGAGGCAGCCGAACGTCGTGGCCTGGAGCGGACTCGCCCGGCCGAGGACGGGCTTCTGGGCGACGACCCCGGCCGCGTAGGTGACGGCCGCGAGCAGACACAGGACGACCCCGAGGACCGAGGAACCACCCTCGCCGGACATCGAGAGCCCCACGGCGACCGCCCCCGCGAACGACACCGCCATCCCCGCGAGCAGGCGCGGCGGCATGGCGTCGCCGAGCAGCCGGGAGCTGAGCAGGGCGAGGATGATCGGGCCGATGTTCACGACCAGTGCCGCTGTACCGGCGTCCACATGTTGCTCGCCCCAGTTGAGGGCGACCATGTAGACGCCGAACCAGAGCACTCCGGATATGGCGATGCCCCGCCAGGTCGAACGCGGTGGCCAACCCTCCCTGCGTACAAGGCAGATGGCGCCCAGAATGACGGCTCCCGCCAGCAGCCTTCCGAGGGCGAGCGCACCCGGCGAGTACGCCGCACCCGCGCTCCTGATCGAGACGAAGGCCGAGGCCCACAGCACGACGGTGACGGTCGCGGCGCCCGCGGCGAGTCTGTCGGTCCGCCGGGCGGTGGCGTGGGCCGGGGTGGTCATCATGCTCCTGAGGCTAGGTGGGTGTGGAGGCAGGGTCTGGCGGATTTCGGACGTCGTGCCCGGCGGGCTCGGTGCTTCGCTCGTCCTCGTCCTCGTCCTCGTTCTCGTTCAGTGCAGTGCCGTGGCCTCGATACCGAGGAGGCCGGCGAAGGCCTGTTCGCCTTCGGGCGTGACCTTGACCGCTCGCTCCGAGCCGATCCGTACGCACCAGCGCGCGTCGAGTGCGTGGCGGCACAGGGCCGCGCCGGCGGTGCCCGCGAGGTGGGGGCGGCGTTCGGTCCAGTCGAGGCAGGAGCGGGTCAGGGGGCGCCGGCCGGTGCGGTCCAGGTCGATGCCGGCGGTGTCGAACCAGCGGAGGCCTGCGTCGGTGAGCGCGAAGCCGGTGTCCTGGCGGAGGAGGCCGCGGTCCGTCAGGGCGTCGGTGAGGGTGATGCCGAGGCGGCCGGCGAGGTGGTCGTAGCAGGTGCGGGCGCGGGACATCGCGGATCCGGCGCCGGACTCCCGCAGGGTGCGGGGTTGTCTGGTGGCGGTCGGTGCGACCTGGGCGGCGAGGTCCTCGACGAGCTGTGCGACGCCGGTGTCGGCCAGTCGTACGTATCGGTGCCGGCCCTGGCGTTCCTCGGTGAGCAGGCCGCCCGCGACCAGCTTGCCGAGGTGTTCGCTGGCGGTGGACGCGGCGACTCCGGCGTGGCGTGCCAGCTCGCCGGCGGTCCATGCCCGGCCGTCGAGCAACGCCAGCAGAATGCAGGCCCGCGTCTCATCGGCGATCAGCCCTGCCAGCGCCGCCAGCCCCGGCCCTGCCGGGTTCCTCGCCCTTGTCATGCCGTCCAGCATGCGCCGGGAACAGTTCGGTGGGCACCGAAGGGTGGTGGGGGTGGGATTTTTTTCGCCCCCTCCGCCCCTACCCGTCCCTTGTTCCTGGGGCTCCGCCCCAGACCCCGCTCCTCAAACGCCGGAGGGGCTGAAGATTTCCCCGGCCGGAGCTGAATCTTTCGCCCCGGCGGCAGATCGTTCAGCCCCCGCGGTAGATCCTTCAGCCCCGGCCGGGGTAGATCTTTCAGCCCGTCCGGCGTTTGAGGACGAGCGCGTCAGCGCGATGCGGGGGTCTGGGGGCGGAGCCCCCAGAGACAAGGGACGGGTAGGGGCGGAGGGGGCGAAAAACCCCTCACTCCCCCCGCCCCAGCCCCTCGAACCGCACCGCCAACCCATCCAGCAACGCCCTCAGCCCCACCTCGAACGCCCGCTCATCGATCTTCTCCTGGTGCTCCGCGAGCAGATGGGCCTGCCCGAGGTGGGGATAGTCCGCGGGATCGTACGCCGCCGCGTCGTCGACGAAGCCGCCGGCGAAGGAGCCGAGGGCGGAGCCCATGATGAAGTAGCGCATCAGCGCGCCGATGGACGTGGCCTGCGACGGCGGCCACCCCGCCTCGACCATCGCACCGAAGACGGCGTCCGCCAGCCGCAGCCCCGCAGGCCGCCGCCCGGGCCCCCGCGCAAGCACCGGCACGATGTTCGGATGGTCGCGCAGCGCCGCCCGGTAGGACACGGCCCAGTCGTGCAGCGCCGTACGCCAGTCACGCCCGTCCTCGAACATCGACAGGTCGACCTGCGCGCTGACCGAGTCGGCGACCGCCTCCAGGATCAGGTCCTTGGTCGCGAAGTGGTTGTAGAGGGACGGCCCGCTGACCCCCAGTTCGGCCGCGAGCCGCCGCGTGGAGACGGCGGCCAGGCCCTCGGCGTCCACCAGCGCACGTGCCGCGCCGACGATGCGGTCGGTGCTGAGGAGGGGCTTGCGCGGTCGGGCCATGGCGCACATAGTAGGGCTGCGCCTGGAAACTAGCAGTGCTAATTAAAATGTAGTGGGGTGACTCGTCATGAACCTGGAGCTCAGCGAGGAGCAGACCGCCGTCCGGCGGCTCGCCAGGGACTTCGTGGACCGCGAGATCGCCCCGCATGTCATCGAGTGGGACCGTGCGGAGGACGTCGACCGGTCCATCGTGAAGAAGCTCGGTGAGGTCGGCTTCCTCGGGCTCACGATCGACGAGGAGTACGGCGGCAGCGGCGGCGACCACCTCGCGTACTGCCTGGTGACGGAGGAGCTGGGCCGCGGTGACTCCTCCGTGCGCGGGATCGTGTCCGTCTCGCTGGGCCTCGTCGCCAAGACGATCGCGTACTGGGGGAGCGAGGAGCAGAAGCGGCAGTGGCTGCCGGGGCTGACCTCCGGCGAGTACGTCGGATGCTTCGGGCTCACCGAGCCCGGCACCGGCTCGGACGCGGGCAACCTGTCGACGAAGGCCGACCGCGATGGCGACGAGTACGTCATCAACGGCACCAAGATGTTCATCACGAACGGGACTTGGGCCGATGTCGTACTCCTCTTCGCCCGGTCGACCGACGCCCCGGGACACAAGGGCGTCTCCGCCTTCCTCGTACCGACCGACACACCGGGACTGTCCCGCCGCACCATCCACGGCAAGCTCGGACTGCGCGGGCAGGCCACGGCGGAGCTGGTCCTCCAGGACGTGCGCGTCCCCGCTTCGGCGATGATCGCGCCGGAGAGCAAGGGCTTCGCCGTCGCGATGTCCGCGCTGGCCAAGGGGCGGATGTCGGTGGCCGCGGGCTGCGTCGGCATAGCCCAGGCGGCGCTGGACGCGGCGGTGACGTACGCGACCGAGCGGGAGCAGTTCGGCAAGACGATCGCCCATCACCAGCTGGTGCAGGAGCTGCTCAGCGACATCGCCGTGGACGTGGACGCGGCGCGCCTGCTGACCTGGCGGGTCGCCGATCTCGTAGACCGCGGGCTGCCGTTCGCCACCGAGTCCTCGAAGGCCAAGCTCTTCGCATCCGAGGCTGCCGTGCGTGCCGCGAACAACGCCCTCCAGGTCTTCGGCGGCTATGGCTACATCGACGAGTACCCGGTGGGCAAGCTGCTGCGCGACGCCCGCGTGATGACCCTCTACGAGGGCACCAGCCAGATCCAGAAGCTGGTCATCGGGCGGGCGCTGACCGGCGTTTCGGCGTTCTGAGGTGTTCTGCAGTGGTCTGAGGCTCCGAGGTCCCGGGTGCGGCTGAGTACGCAAGTGAGTACCCGAGCGGATGTGGTCCGGAGCGCCGTGGCCGACCCTGATTCCCATGAGTGAGACATCGGTCAAGCAGCAGTCCACCGCGGCCTTCTACGGGCAGGCCGTCGCCTCCTTCGGTATCGCGATGGGGGCCACCGCGCTCGGCATCTTCAACCTCCAGACCGACGCCTGGGTGCGCGCGTTCCTGGGTATCGCCGTCCTCTACCTCGTGACCTCGGCCTTCACACTGGCCAAGGTGATCCGGGACCGTCAGGAGGCCGGGCAGATCGTCAGCCGGGTCGACCAGGCGAGACTCGAGAAGCTGCTCGCCGAACACGACCCCTTCGAGAAGCTCTGATCCGCTCCCTGAGCGGGCATGCTAAGCGCTCGCTCAGGTTCGGGGGTATGGTGTCACCCTGCCAGTGGAAGGGGCGAACCAGCGATGAGTACGGCGGAGGAAACGGCCGGCGCCGAGGCGCAGGCGTGGGCCGAGGTCACCCCCGACGCGGCCCGGCGGCTGCTCGTCGCCGCCGTGGAAGCCTTCGCCGAGCGCGGGTACCACGCGACGACCACCCGGGACATCGCGGGCCGCGCGGGCATGAGCCCGGCCGCGCTGTACATCCACTACAAGACCAAGGAAGAGCTGCTCCACCGGATCAGCCGGATCGGGCACGACAAGGCGATCGACATTCTGCGGACCGCCGCGGAGGGTGACGGCAGCGCCGCCGAGCGGCTCTCGGACGCCGTGCGGTCCTTCGTACGGTGGCACGCCGCGCAGCACACCACCGCGCGCGTCGTGCAGTACGAGCTCGACGCGCTCGGTCCCGACGCGCGTGCGGAGATCGTGGCCCTGCGGCGGCAGACCGACGCCGCCGTGCGCGGCATCATCGAGGACGGTGTCGCGGCGGGCGAGTTCGACGTGCCCGACGTGCCGGGCACCACGCTCGCGGTGCTCTCGCTCTGCATCGACGTGGCGCGCTGGTTCAACGTCAACGGGCCCCGGACCCCCGACGAGGTCGGCGCGCTCTACGCCGACCTCGTACTGCGGATGGTGGGGGCCAAGCCGTAGCCCCGCGGGGACCGGCCCGGAAGCCTCAGAAGTAGTAGCGGGACACCGACTCCGCCACGCACACCGGCTTGTCGCCGCCCTCGCGTTCGACCGTCACCGTCGCCGTGACCTGCACACCGCCACCGGCCTCGGTGACCTCCGTGAGCACGGCCGTGGCGCGCAGCCGGGAGCCGACCGGGACGGGCGCGGGGAAACGGACCTTGTTGGTGCCGTAGTTGACGCCCATCTTCATGCCTTCGACGCGCATCACCTGCGGCACCAGCGCCGGGAGCAGTGAGAGCGTCAGATAGCCGTGTGCGATGGTCGTGCCGAAGGGGCCCGTGGCGGCCTTCTCCGGGTCCACGTGGATCCACTGGTGGTCACCCGTGGCGTCCGCGAACAGATCGATCCGCTTCTGGTCGATCTCCAGCCAGTCGCTGTGGCCCAACTGCTCGCCCACGCCCGACTTCAGCTCGTCGGCGGACTTGAAGATCCTCGGCTCTGCCATGTCCCTGGCCTCCCGCATGTCAATGTCTAAGCGACTGCTTAGCATGGTCGGGTGCGGGCCGGATGTCAACGGACCGGACGGGTGGCGAGGTGGGTAGGGTTGGAGGGGTGCCCCAGATCCCTGAGAAGATCCACGAGCTGACCGTCGGCCAGCTGTCGGCGCGCAGTGGCGCCGCCGTCTCCGCCCTGCACTTCTACGAGTCCAAGGGCCTCATCAACAGCCGCCGCACGACCGGAAACCAGCGCCGCTACCACCGGGACGCGCTGCGCCGCGTCGCCTTCGTGCGCGCCGCGCAACGCGTCGGCATCCCGCTCGCCACCATCCGCGAGGCGCTCGCCGAGCTGCCCGAGGAGCGCACCCCGACCAAAGAGGACTGGGCCCGCCTCTCTGAGGCCTGGCGCTCCGAACTCGACGACCGCATCAAGCAGTTGGGCCGCCTGCGGGACCATCTCACGGACTGCATCGGCTGCGGCTGCCTGTCCCTGGAGAACTGTGTGCTCTCCAATCCCGACGATGTCTTCGGCGAGCGCCTGACAGGCTCCCGCCTCATGGCGGAACGCGCCCGCCCGGCCGCCGGACCGGACAGGCGCGCCGCCGCTCCCGCCGCACCGCAGAAGGAGCCGGAGCCCGAGGACTGCCGCTGAACGGCGCCCCGGGCTCCGTACACCCGACCCGTCCGCCTACTCGTACTCCGTGCCGCCCTTCCGTGTCAGATACGCCGGGCTGACCGCCTTCGCGATGGCCCGGCCACCCGTCACCGGGCTGTACCGCTCGGCGGCAGGCCGTACGACGACACCCTCGCGCAGGTGCAGCCCGCGCCCGGAGACGGTCTCCCGGCCCGAGGCGATCTCCAGGACGCGGTCGATGTCGTACGGACCTTCGTACAGCCGTGGGACCAGGGGCAGTTCGCCGTCGAGGAGCGCCGCCGCGTCCAGCCAGCGGATCTCGCCGTCGATCTCCGCGGACACGTCGAACACGGAGTAGCCGAGCGTCTCGCGGCGGCCGTCGGCGCCGTACGTCAGGTCCTGTACGCCGGCTCCGTACACCTCGCCGAAGATGCCGACCCGGCGCGCGCCGAGCCGCTCGGCGAGCCGGGCCGCGGCCTCCGGGACGCCGTGGCCGTGCACGGCTCGCCAGTACAGATTGCGTGGATCCTCCTTGAGGGCGAGGGACTTGGCGCCGAAGCCCTTGGAGGAGACATGGACGCGGCCCTCGTCGGCGAGGTACGTCAGCAGGCAGGCCGAACCGTGCAGTTTCTCGGTCAGGACGACGGGCTCGCCCGGCGCGAAGATGTCCGGGTACCGCTGGATGTTCTCGATGTCGAGCCAGGGAAGCAGACCGGCCGCGGACTCGACGTCGCCGTTCATCGTGGGCGGGATCGGCGGCACCCACTTGACGATGCCGAGCGCCTCCGCGAAGTCGGTCCCGTGCTCGGCCGCCTTCGCCAGGTCGACCTCCGCCAGCGCCGCCGGGCGGCAGACGATGCCCTGCGACAGCTCGCCGCGCAGCCGTACGGCTTTGACCCGGTCCGATCCGCTCCCCGCGAGTCGCCCGGTCAGGCCCAGCTCTTCGATGAGCTCGGCCGGAAGCACGGACTGCTCCGGGATGTAGACGGCCCGTTCGCCGGTGCGGTAGGCGCCCTTGGCGACGACGGCTCGGTACAGGCCGACCTGGGCCAGTTCGAGGGCGTCGGCGTTGGGATGCTCATGGATGGTCAGCACTTCGGCGGTGACGCGCAGCGTCGACATCGGGACTCCTCGGGTTCCTCAGCTGTGTTTCATCGCCCCCAACTGTCCGGACGGGAAAGGGCTGGAGCGAGCGGATTTGCGGCTGGTAGCGTCGGGATGGCCGTGGGTTTCGGCGCCGTGGGCGTCGTCGGCGAGGTGTTCGTCTCGCTGCCCTACGAGGAGCGCTGATCCCACCCGTGTTGGTACTGGACGAGGCCCTGCGCCACCAACTGGCCGTTGGACACGGCCCGTTCACCGTCGGGCAGCAGCAAGGTGTCCTCCAGGCCGATCCGGGTGGCGAGCCCCAGTCGCCCCGCGAGTCGCAGCACCGGCCATGTGCCGCCGTCCATGCCGTGCAGCAGGACGGGGCGTGCGTGGGCGGTGCCGAGGTCTGAGAGCAGGGCGTGTGCCGACCTCTCCGCGGTGTCGGGCGAGGTGTCCATCACCTCGGCGAGGACGCGCAGCACCCGTGGCCCGAGCGGTGACGTCGCGAACCGCGCGGCGCCCTCCGTGCCGGACCAGATGCCCGCCTCCACGCCGATTCCGCGGTCGAGGAGCGCCGCCGCGAGTTCCTCGGCGCCGGGCTCATGCCAGTTGACCGAGGCGTGGTCGGGCAGGACGGTCCAGGAGCGGACGCGCTCCAGGCGGGTCGCGGGGTCCGGCTCGGCCCAGGCGCCGGTGGTCACGCCGACCGGGATGCGCACCCGTGCCCGTATCGCTTCCAGCGTCGGAGTGAGTGCCTTGGGCGACAAGGTGTCGTCCCCGCAGGGAGACTTGGGATGGACATGGATGTCCGACGCTCCGGCCGCGACGGCTCCGGCCGCGGACTCGGCCATGTCCCCGGGCGACAACGGCACGGCGGCACCGTCACCGGCTCCCCGGGCTCCGTTCACACAGACCTGCACCATGCCCTCGATAGTGGCACCCGCCACTGACAACCCCGACGCGGGGAACTGCGCGCCCAGCCACGAACAACCCGCGGCGGACGGCTCACCCGCAGTTCCCGGCCGGCCGATCCGGCCGAACACTCACGCCGACGCGAGCAGCAACTGTCCGCGCCTGGCCTCCGCCAGCGCCTCAGGGGTTAGAACAGGCCGCGGCACCACGATTCCGCAGCGCGTGCAGACGGGACCCGACGACGGCTCGTGCGCCAGGTCGTACTTCCAGTCGAGGCGCCCGCCCGCGCACACCGGGCACACCGCACCCGGCTCGCGTTCCAACGCGGCGATCAGCCGGCGTAGTACCTCGGCCAGTGGTTCATGGGGGTGGATCCGGGGGTCGTCGCACCACGCGACTCCGAAGCCGCCCCAGGTCAGCCGGTGCCAGTCGTCCACGCTGCCCGGCCTGCGCAGCCCGTCGTGCTTCTCTTTCTTGCGCCGCTCCGCGAACCCGGCCTCGTAGGCGAGCCAGACGGAGCGGGCTTCCTCCAGCTCGTCCAGTGCGGCCACGAGCCGCGCCGGATCGGGGGAGCGGTCCTCGGGGCCGAAGCCGGCCCGCGAGCTCAGATGGTCCCAGGTCGCCCGATGCCCGTAAGGGGCGAACCTCTCAAGGCACTTGCGCAGTGAGTAGCGCCGCAGTGCCAGATCACTCCTCGGATCTCGCACCTGTCTCGCCAGACTCCGGAAACCGGCCATCGCCCTGCACCTCCGTCACACCTGCACCTGTACTTCGGTCACTTCGGCGTCGTCGTCGTACGGACTTCGCCGAATAGACGTATCGACAAGCGATTCGGCTCCATCCGATTTCCGATGACCACCCATAAGCCATCTGCCGAACCCCTCCTGGCCTACCCCTGAACGCTGTGAGCTGCCTGTTGTCCGTCTGTCGAATGCGGCGACGGGCGGCGCGCCGTGAGGCGGGGAGCTCCCAACGGACACCCCGATCCCAAAAAGTGACGCATGTTCACCTTCAAACACGGGGATACCGGCGGTAACGTCCGGCCCACCCCCGTCGCGAGGAGCTGCCATGACACGGCGCATCCCACGCACCATCCTGGACAGACTGAGAACTCCCCGCAGATTCCCCAAGTTCCTGAAGGCAGCATCCGTATGCCTTCTCATTGCCGGTCTTTTGTCTCCGCTTACCCAAGCGTCTGCCGCGGGGACGGCGGTCACGGCGGCCGCCGCCAACGACTACTGCGGCGCTCAGTGCTCCGACATCCTGCCGCCCGGTGAGAACGGCAACGCGACCCTCGCGCAGATCCTGCTCAACCAGGTCTTCGGCTCGCAGCCCGCGCACGCCGAGGACCAGCTGGGCCCCTACGCGAACCTGGCCTCGGGCTACTCCGGACTCACCGACGCCAAGATCAACACCTTCTTCAACGACGCCTCGTTCGGGGTCGCCGCCGATCAGGTCGAGTCGACCACGAACCCCGCAGGACGCACCGACGTCACGATCGTCCGCGACAAGAAGACCGGCGTCCCGCACATCACCGGCACCACCCGCTACGGCACCGAGTTCGGCGCCGGGTACGCCGCAGCCCAGGACCGGCTGTGGCTGATGGACGTCTTCCGGCACGTCGGACGCGGCCAGCTGACCCCCTTCGCGGGCGGTGACCCTTCCAACCAGGGTCTTGAGCAGCAGTTCTGGCGCAGCGCGCCCTATACCGAGGCCGATCTGCAGGCCCAGATCGACAGTGCCACCGCCAACAGCGGCGCCCGTGGCCAGCAGGCCCTCGCGGACGTCACCGCCTACGTCGCCGGCATCAACGCCTACATCGACGCCTCCGACAGCGGCCGCTACTTCCCCGGTGAGTACGTCCTGACCGGCCACAAGGACTCCATCACCAACGCCGGAACCATCGAGCACTTCAAGCTCACCGACCTGGTCGCGCTGGCTTCCGTCATCGGCGCGCTCTTCGGCTCCGGAGGCGGCGGCGAGGTCAGCAACGCGATCTCACTCCTCTCCGCCCAGTCCAAGTACGGAGTGACCGAGGGCACCAAGGTCTGGGAGTCCTTCCGCGAGCGCAACGACCCCGAGGCCGCCCTCACCCTCCATGACGGCCAGAGCTTCCCGTACGCGACGAAGCCCGCGGTCGCGCAGGGCCAGGCCCTGCCCACCGCCGGTACGGTCGCCGAGGAGCAGCTCGTCTACGACCGTACGGGCAGCGCGGCCACCACGACCGCCGCCACCACCTCGACGGCGGCGGCCGCCACCGCCCTCACCTCGGCAAAGCGCGGCATGTCCAACGCCCTCGTGGTGAGCGGCAGTAAGACGGCGAGCGGCCATCCGATCGCCGTCTTCGGTCCCCAGACCGGCTACTTCGCGCCCCAGCTCCTGATGCTCCAGGAGATCCAGGGTCCCGGACTCAGCGCCCGCGGCGCCTCCTTCGCGGGGCTGAGCATGTACGTCGAACTCGGGCGCGGCCAGGACTACTCCTGGAGCGCGACCACCTCCGGTCAGGACATCATCGACACGTACGCCGTCGAGCTGTGCCAGGACGACTACCACTACCTCTACCACGGCACCTGCACCGCCATGGAGAAGATCGAGCAGACCAACTCCTGGGTGCCGACCACCGCCGACGGCACCGCTGCGGGCTCGTACCGCATGCAGGTCTACCGGACCAAGTACGGCCCCGTGACCCATCGCGCGACGGTCGACGGCAAGAAGGTCGCCTACACCAGCCTGCGCTCCTCCTACATGCACGAGGCCGACTCGATCATCGGCTTCCAGATGCTCAACGACCCCGACTACGTCAAGAGCCCGGAGACCTTCCAGGCCGCGACGCAGCACATCAACTACACCTTCAACTGGTTCTACGCCGACTCGACCCACACCGCGTACTACAACAGCGGCAACAACCCGGTGCGCGCCACCGGCGTCGACGCCGAGTTCCCGGTGTGGGCGCAGGCTGCCTATGAGTGGCAGGGCTGGAATCCGGCCACGAACACCGCCACGTACACCCCGGCGTCCGCGCACCCGAACGACATCGACCAGGACTACTACATCTCCTGGAACAACAAGGTGGCCCAGGACTATGCGACGGCTCCCTGGGGCAACGGTTCCGTCCATCGCGGCAACCTCATCGACGACCGCGTCAAGAAACTCGTGACCGCGGGAGGAGTGACCAGAGCCTCGCTCACGAAGGCGATGGCCGACGCCTCGGTCGCCGATCTGCGGGCCGAGGACGTGCTCCCGGACCTGCTGAAGGTCATCAACAGTCAGACGGTCACCGACACCGCGGCCGCGGCGGCGGTGAGCAAGCTGTCCACCTGGGTGACGGCCGGGTCCAAACGCACGGAGACCTCCTTCGGCTCGAAGACCTACGCCAACGCCGACGCCATCCGCATCCTGGACGCCTGGTGGCCGCTGCTGGTGAAGGCCGAGTTCGAACCGGGCCTCGGCACCGACCTGTACACCGCCATCACCACCAGCCTCCCCATCGACGAGGCTCCGTCGGCCGGACACGGGCCGACCGGCTCGCACGCCGGAAGCTCCTTCCAGTACGGATGGTGGAGCTATGTCGACAAGGACATCCGGGCGGTGCTCGGTGAGTCCGTACAGGGTGGTCTGGCGCAGAAGTACTGCGGCGGCGGCACCCTCACCGGCTGCCGGGACATCCTGATCAGCACCCTCAAGACCGCGGCCGGCATGACCGCGGCCCAGGTCTACCCCGGCGACGCCCAGTGCTCGGCGGGCGACCAGTGGTGCGCCGACTCGATCGTCCAGCGGACGCTCGGCGGCATCAAGCACTACAGCATCAGCTGGCAGAACCGTCCGACCTACCAGCAGGTGGTGGAGTTCACTTCGCACAGGTGACGCTGCCGTACCTATGGCTGTTGGCCAACGGGCGTTTGTCCTCGCTCGTTGGCCAACAGGTGTTAGGTGTACGAGTGTTGGCCCACGCCCGTTGACCGCAAAGTCACCGTACGCGCCCCGCGGACAGCACCACCTGCGCCAGTTCCCGGTGGCAGATGTCGCTGTGGGCCCCGGACGGGGACCCGCCGCGTTTCACCACCGAGGCGGCGTCGATGTTCACGCATCCGGTGGCGGGCAGCTTCGCCTTCAGGGCCTCGGCCAGTGTGAAGGCGCGGGTGCCCGCCACCGCCTGCACCCCGTCGTGACCCATCGCGCCCCACTCGGGGCCCAGCTTGCGGCCGATGCCGAAGTCCGCCGTGACCGTCCGGGAGTCGTTCGCCATCCGGGAGGCCAGCGGATAGATCGTGCCGAGTGCGGAGTCGAAGCGGGAGTAACAGCACACCAGGGGGCCGTCGATGCGGTTCTGCCGGCCGTTCAGCGCACCGCTCGCCCGTGGGTCGTGCGGCAGCCGCGCCGCGAACGCGTAGTGCGAGAACGCCCCTTGGAGCAGTGTCACGGACTTCACCGCGCGCACGCTCTCGGGCAGTCCGCGCAGGGCGAAGGAGACCAGCCGCCCACCGAAACTGTGCCCGACGAGATGGACGCGCACCTCCGGTGAGGCCTTGGCGAGTTGACCGATCAGGGGCCCGAGACCACGCTCACCGACCGTGCCGGCCCGTCGCTTCATCGCGTAGTAGGTGGCCTGGCGCAGCAGTTCGTGCGCTCCGTCCCACAGGCGCGGCATGGCGAACGAAGCGCCGCCGGAACTTTCGAGCCCGGCCAGTGCCTGCGCGAACTCGCCGCAGACCGTCGCCGTGTCCCCGAAGAGCATCAGAGGGTCGCCCGCCGGCTCCCCCTCCGCCAGCGTGTCCGCGGCGAAGGAAGCCTGCGGACCCCCTGGCCGGACCTCGACGAGCAGCCGTACCAGACGGCCGAACTCCTCCAACGAGGCTCCCTCGTCAGGCTGTTGGTCCAGTAGCCGGGCGATCTGCTCGACCACCGTCGCGCGGCCCGGGAACACCTCGAGGAGGGCGTGCCGGGTGCCCTTGTCGAGCACCGGCCGGGCGGCCGCGGGGACTTCGGCGGCCACCGACGGGGGCAGGTCGGGGATCGGCTCGTCCGAGAACCGCATCGAGGGCCACAGCACACCCACGTATCCCAGGCGGGCCTGCGGCGCCAGCGCCGGCACGGGTTCGAAGAAGCGGCTGTAGAGGCGGGTCGCGCCGGAGCGGTCGGTGTTCCAGCCGTGCGAGAAGACGATCAGGTCGCGGACCTTGCGCTGCACCATCTCCTTGACCAGCCGGTCCCGTTGACGGCCGTCCACATCTCCGTCCGCGTCGAAGGTCAGTTCCCAGTACGGAGTCACGCTCATTTCCGGATCGGCCATGACGAAGCCCCCTTCGGCCCCCGTTGGCGGTGCGATGTGGGCGCATCGTCCTGCGGGCGCCGGAGGTTGGCCAGACTCCAGGCACTGGGCACACTTCATCGATACACGAGGTACTCCTCGCGCACGGTCCGGAACGCCGCCAACTCGTCCTGCCAGGCGGCCACGACCTCGTCGGCCGTCGCCCCTGCGTCGACCATCGTGCGGACGCTCGTGGACCCGGTCAGCTTGTCGATCCAGTTGTCGGCGCGCCAAGTGAAGCCGCTCCAGACCTTCTTGGCGGTCACCAGGAGGGCGATTCCGGTGCGCACGGGGTCGTATGCGGCCCGGTCGTGCACATGGATCTGCACCCCACCGATGGTCTTGCCCTGGAACTTGGAGAAGGTGGGAGCGAAGTACGCCTCCCTGAAGTGCACGCCGGGCAGCCCGAGTTGCCCGACCGCCTCGGCCCAGCTCCGGTCGATGCCCTCCGCGCCGAGCAGCTCGAACGGGCGGGTCGTGCCCCGCCCCTCCGACAGGTTCGTCCCCTCGAAGAGACAAGTCCCGGAGTACACCAGGGCGGTGTCGGCCGTCGGCATGTTCGGGCTTGGCGGCACCCAGGGGAGACCGGAGGAGTCGTAGAACTCCGACCGCCGCCAGCCCGACATCAGTACCGTCTCCAGTGCCACCGGCGTCGTCAGGAACTCCCCGTTGAACAGCCGTGCCAGCTCCGCCACCGTCATCCCGTGCGACTGGGCGATCGGCTGCCGTCCCACGAAGGTCGCGAACTCCTTGTGCAGGACGGGACCTTGGGCCGCCCGCCCGGTCACCGGGTTCGGCCGGTCAAGGACCACGAAGCGCTTCCCCGCCAGCTGGGCCGCCTCCATGCAGTCGTACAGCGTCCAGATGTATGTGTAGAAGCGCGCGCCCACGTCCTGGATGTCGAAGACGACGGTGTCCACGCCGGAGGCGGTGAAGATGTCGGCGAGGGGCTGACCGCTCTTCAAGTACGTGTCGTAGACGGGCAGTCCGGTCGCCGGGTCGTCGTAGCGGCCCTCGGAGCCGCCCGCCTGCGCGGTGCCGCGGAAGCCGTGCTCGGGGCCGAAGACGGCGGTCAGGTTCACGCGGTCGTCGGCGTGCATGACGTCGACGATGTGGCGTACGTCGCGGGTGACGCCCGTGGGGTTGGTGACGATGCCGACGCGCTGGGCGTCGAGGGGGGCGTAGCCGCCTGCGGCGAGGCGTTCGAAGCCGGTGCGGAGCCTGCGGCCGCCGGTTTCCTTCGCTGCGGCCGGAGCCGGTGTCAGAGCCGCCGCCGCTGTGCCGGCGGCGAGCAGTGTCCGTCTGGACAGGCGCATGGTGTGACCTCCGTGATCGCGGAAGGTTGGCATAGGCACGCTAGGCGCTCCCGCCGGAAGTTCGTAGGCTGCGGGCCGCCTGTGGCTGGTCGCGCCGTTCCCCGCGCCCCTTCGGGGCGCTGCCCAGCCCCCTTCCCTCCGTACATACCGACCGGTTAGTCTGGCGACGCAGCAGAGCCGATTCTCGTCGCGTCGAAGGAGACCGATGGTGGAAGCCGTGCAGGATGCCGGAGTGATCGTCACCGGAGCGGGGGGCGGTATCGGGGCAGCGCTGGCCCGCCGCTTCGCCGCCGCGGGGGCCAGAGTCGTCGTGAACGACCTGGATGCCGTCAAGGCGAAGACCGTGGCCGACGAGATCGGCGGCATCGCGGTCCCGGGCGACGCGTCCGCGATCGTGGCCGAGGCCCGGGACGCCCTCGGCGGCACGGTCGACGTGTACTGCGCCAACGCGGGCCTCGCCTCGGGCGGGACGGAGGCGGCCGACGAGAAGGTCTGGGCCCTCGCCTGGGACGTCAACGTCATGGCGCACGTCCGCGCGGCCCATGAGCTGCTCCCGGCCTGGCTGGAGCGCGGCAGCGGCCGTTTTGTCTCCACGGTGTCGGCGGCCGGGCTGCTCACCATGATCGGCGCCGCGCCGTACGCCGTCACCAAGCACGGTGCGTACGCCTTCGCCGAGTGGCTTTCGCTGACGTACCGCCATCGCGGCCTGAAGGTCCACGCGATCTGTCCGCAGGGCGTGCGCACGGACATGCTCGCCGCCACCGGCAGCGCGGGCGACCTGGTGCTCCAGCCCACCGCCATCGAGCCCGAGGACGTCGCGGACGCCCTGTTCGCGGGCATCGCGGAGGACCGCTTCCTGATCCTGCCGCACCCCGAGGTCGCCGGGTACTACGAGGCGCGGGCCACCGACCCCGACCGCTGGCTGACGAACATGAACCACATCCAGCAGAAGTGGGAGTCGAGCCAGTGACCGTCTCCGCGTACGCCGCCCAGCCCTGGCTGGCCCTGCTCAACGATGTCCAGCGCGCACCGGTGAGCCCCGCCGACTCCCTGGTGCAGGCCCTGCGCGCGGCCGTGGAGACGGTGCCGGACCGCCCCGCCCTCGCCTACTTCGACGGGCGGCTGAGCTACCGCGAGGTGGACGAGCTGAGCGACTCCGTCGCCGGGCACCTCGCCGCCCGTGGCCTGGAGCGTGGCGATCGGGTCGCGATCCTGCTGCAGAACTCCCCGCACTTCGTGCTCGCCCTGCTCGGCGCCTGGAAGGCCGGTGCCACCGTCGTGCCGGTCAACCCCATGTACAAGTCGGGGGAGGTCGCCCACGTCCTGCGGGACGGCGAGGTCGCGGCGCTGATCTGTTCCGACCGTGCCTGGGACACGTATCTGCGCGAGACGGCCGCCGACTCGCCCGTACGCATCGCGCTCACCGCCTGTGAGTTGGAGTTCCAAACCCGTAACGACGCGCGCGTGCTGGCCTTCGAGCGGCTCCCGCAGGCCGCGGACGCCGACGACCTCGTGACCGTCGCCCGGCAGGGCCACAAGGCGCCGGGGGACCGCGACCCCGTCCCGTCCGACATCGCGCTGATCAGCTACACCTCGGGCACCAGCGGCGCCCCCAAGGGGGCCACCAACACGCACGGCAACATCATGTACAACGCCGAGCGGCAGCGGACCGGCCTCGACCTGCCCGAGGCGCCCGTCTACTTCGCGATGGCGCCCCTGTTCCACATCACCGGGATGGTCTGCCAGCTCGTGGCGTGTCTCAACAGCGCCGGGACGCTGGTCCTCGCCTACCGCTTCGAGGCGGGCGCCGTTCTCGACGCGTTCGCCGAGCACAAGCCCCTGTACACGGTCGGCCCGTCCACCGCCTTCATGGCGCTGGCCGCGCACCCCGCCGTCACGCGCGAGCACTTCGCCTCCTTCCGGAACATCTCCTCCGGCGGCGCGCCGCTGCCGCCCGCCCTGGTGGAGAAGTTCCGCGCCGGCTTCGGGCCGTACATCCGCAACGGCTACGGACTCACCGAGTGCACCGCCCCCTGCGCCTCCGTGCCGCCCGCGCTGGAGGCTCCCGTCGACCCGGTCTCCGGGACGCTGGCCGTGGGCGTACCGGGCCCCGACACCGTCGTACGCATCGTCGACGACCAGGGCCAGGAGGTGCCGTTCGGTGAACAGGGCGAGATCGTCGTACGGGGACCGCAGGTCGTGCCCGGCTACTGGCGCCGCCCCGAAGCCACCGCCGAGACCTTCCCGGACGGCGAACTGCGCACCGGCGACATCGGTTTCATGGACGCCGAGGGCTGGCTCTACGTGGTCGACCGCAAGAAGGACATGATCAACGCGTCCGGCTTCAAGGTGTGGCCGCGCGAGGTGGAGGACGTCCTCTACACGCACCCCGCGGTGCGCGAGGCGGCCGTCGTCGGGATACCCGACGGCTACCGCGGCGAGACCGTCAAGGCGTACGTCAGCCTGCGCCCCGGCGCCGATGAGGTCCCCGAAGCGTTCGCCGCGTACTGCAAGGAGAGACTGGCCGCCTACAAATATCCGCGGCAGGTGGAGATCCTGCCCGACTTGCCGAAGACGGCGAGTGGGAAGATCCTCCGTCGGGAGTTGCGTTCCCGCTCACAGGACAGCCAGTAGACAGCCAGGACATCAAGGAAGGCAGGTGGCGGCAGTGCCCAGGACGACGGACGGTGACGGTACGCCCGTCCCGCAGCGGCTCTTGGCCGCCGCCACCCGGCTCTTCGCCGAGCAGGGCTACGACCGCACCTCCGTGCAGGAGATCGTCGAGGCGGCGGGCGTCACCAAGGGGGCGCTCTACCACTACTTCGGCTCCAAGGACGACCTCCTGCACGAGGTCTACGCGCGCGTGCTGCGCATCCAGCAGGAGCGGCTTGACGCCTTCGCCGACTCCGACGCGCCCGTCGAGGAGCGGCTGCGGGGCGCCGCCGCCGACGTGGTCGTTACGACGATCGACAACCTCGACGACGCGTCGATCTTCTTCCGCTCCATGCACCACCTCAGCCCCGAGAAGCACAAGCAGGTACGCGCCGAGCGCCGCCGCTACCACGAGCGCTTCCGCGCGCTCGTGGAGGAGGGCCAGAAGAAGGGCGTCTTCTCCACGGCCACCCCCGCCGACCTGGTCGTCGACTACCACTTCGGCTCCGTGCACCACCTGTCCACGTGGTACCGCCCCGACGGCCCACTCACCCCGCAACAGGTCGCCGACCAGCTGGCGGACCTGCTGCTGCGGGCGCTGCGGCCCTGAGGGTTTACGTGTCCACGGCCGGCCCGAGTCCCGCCTCGCGGGCCCACGCCGCCGCCTCCGCACGGTCCGCAACACCCAGCTTCGCCAGCACCGCCGACATGTGGTTGCTGACCGTCTTCGGGGACAGACCGAGCCGGGCCGCCACCGTCGCGTTGGGCGTCCCCGCGGCGATCAGGGTGAGCACGTCCCGTTCGCGCGGGGTGAGCGCCGGACACGGGTCGGGCTGCGGCAGCGGGCGGCTGAGCTGCCCCAGCACGCGCCGTGCCACGCCCGGACCGAAGATCGCCTCCCCGGCGGCCACCGCCCTGATCGCCCGGACGATCTCGTCCTGACCGGCACCCTTGAGCACATAGCCGCGGGCCCCGGCGCGCATCGCCGCGAACACCGAGTCGTCCTCCTCGACCATCGTGAGCATCAGCACCGCCACCGCGGGCGCCACCCGGCCGATCTCCCGTGTCGCCTCGATGCCGTTCATGTCCGGCATCCGAATGTCCATCACGACCACATGCGGGCGCAGCGTCACGGCGGCCCGCACCGCCTCCCGTCCGCCGGAGGCCACCCCCACGACGGACACCCCGGGCGTCCCGTCCCGCACCGACTCCAACAGTGCGGCCAGCCCCGTACGCACGACGGGGTGATCGTCGGCGAGCACGACCCTGAGCGCACCCTCGCCACCGCCCGGTGGCACCGGCTGGAGGCCCCGCTCGCGTGGGGGCTCCGCGTGCTCATCCGACTCCATGCCCGCCTCCCCAGCTGTTTCAGTACCCGGCCTCCCGTGCGGCTCATGCCCCGCTACGGCGGCTCCCCGAGCGGCAGTGTCGCCTCCACCCGCCCCCGCCCCACCACACAGCTGCCGCCGAGCTCCGCGGCGCGCTCCTGCATCGAGGTGATGCCCACCCCGGGGCGCCATGCCGTCTCCCCATCCACCGGGGAGCCGTCGTCGCAGACCTCCAGGCGCAGCCCTTCGCCGATCTCGATGCGGAGGTCGACGCGGGTCGCACGGGCGTGCCGGGCCGCGTTGGTGAGGGCCTCGGTCGCGATGCGGTACGCGGCGACCTCCACGGCGGCGGGCAGCGGCGGCAGCAGTTCGGGGGCCCGCACCCGTATGGCGATGGGAGTGCCGTCCGCGCGCCAGGACAGCCGGGCCGAGCGTTCGCGCAGGGCGCCCAGCAGCCCGAGCTGGTCGAGGTCCGGCGGCCGCAGTCCGTCCACCAGCCGGCGGATCTCCCCGACCGCCCCGCCGATCTCGGCGCGCAGCTCGGCGAGCAGCCCCGCCGCCCGCTCCGGATCGAACGCGAGCAGATTGCGTACGGCATCGGCCTGGAAGGCGGCCCCGGCGAGCGTCGGTCCGAGCCCGTCGTGCAGATCCCGGCGGATCCGGCGACGCTCCTCCTCCCGCGCGGCGACGATCCGCTCCCGGGAGAGCTGGAGCTGCCGGGACAGATCGGTGGCGTGCAGGGCGGCCGCCAAAGGCACCGCGAGCAGTTCGAGTACCGCGAGATCGGCCGGTGTGACCTGCTGCTCGCCGGGCCGCAGCCCGATCACCAGCTCACCGACACGACGGCCGTCGTAGTCCAGCGTCACGACATGCGTGAGCTTTCCCGGAGTTCCCCAACTGCTGCTCGGCGCCCCGGACTCGGCGGCCAGATGGGCGTACGGCAGCCGCAGTCCCTCGCCCACCGCCTCGGACACCGCGCCGACACCGCCTCCGGCCAGCCGCTCGCCGATCCGGGAGACCGCGCGGACCGGGTCGTGGCGGTCGCCGTAGAGGGCTCGGTCGACCGTGCGCTGCAGCAGACGGCGGGCGGGCTCGAAGGAGACGGCGAGGACAACGGAAATGAGGGCGGGCCCCAGCAGTTCGGGATGGGGGTCGAGGAGCGACTGGAGGAACGTGACGAGGCCTACGTAGGCGGCGACCACTCCGACGGTGAGCGCTCCGTACAGCAGGCCCCGCGAGACCACCAGCCGGATGTCGAGCAACTCGTGCCGGATCACGGCGATCATGATGGCGACCGGCAGCAGCAGGGTGCCGTACGACGTGTAGACCGGCGGGAAGCCGAAGACCTGCAGCATGATGCTCAGCAGCAAGGGCAGTACCCCCGCGAGCAGCCAGAGAAGCCGGCGGCGGTCCTGTTCCCCGCCGCGGCGGTAGCGCAGCCACATGACGGCCATGACGGCGACCAGGACGAGACAGGCCTTGACGGTCACCACTCGCTGAAGGACGGGCAACCAGCCTGGTGACACCGGGAAGTACGACGGCTGGGCTCCGGTGCCGTCGTAGAGCCCCCAGTCGTAACGCGCCCAGTAGGCGATGTCCAGGGGCGACGCCACCAGTTGGGCGATCAGCGCCCAGCGCCAGCGCCGGCCGGGCAGCCTTCCGTCGGGAAACAGGAAGAACACGAACACGAACGCCGTCGAGCTTGCGACGATCCAGGTGTGGCGCCCGATCGTGGTGAGCACGTGCAGCGCCTCGGGGGACCAGCCCGCCCGCAGCCCTTCGACCGCAAGGCCGGTCGACAGCCCCGTGAACGCGTGCCCCAGCCCGTAGACGATCAGCAGCCATCCGATGGGATTACGCGGACGGTGCAGCGCGATCACCGTGCCGCAGACGGGATAGGCGAGACCGACAGCCAGGTCGATGACCATGTCGTACTGGACCAGATCCGCCCCGGACACCCCGGCGACGGCCAACGCCCCTGCTCCCACGGCCACTTGCGTCAGCGCCAGGAGCAGCAGGACGTACGCCGTGACAGTGCGCCGCCGGGTCCGCCCGTACTCGTCCTCCATGTGAGCCATCGTCCTGGCCGGACGCCCGGGTGTCATGGGAACGGTTCCCGGTCCACCCGGGAGAACTTCCGGCGACCGCCCGGCGGTACCCCCTCAACTCCCGGGCCCCCGCAGCCCGATGCTCATAGCAGCGGGCCGGCGGAAGAGCCACCGGACCGGCAACGGGGGAGAACAGTGATGGTTTCAGTGAACCGGCGTCTGGTGGGCCTCGCCTTGGGCTCGGCACTCGCTCTCGGCGGCACGGTGGCCGTGCCCGCCGCAACGGCCGCTCCGGCAGGGGCACCGTCGGCGTGCGGCCACTTGCTCAGCAACAGCTACATCTACGAACGCTGGAGCGATCTGGGCGGCGTGAACGGCATGCTCGGCTGCCCGCGGACCAACGTGCTCAACGTCAAGTCGGCGAACGGGACGAAGCTCGGCAAGCGGCAGTACTTCGACAGCGGGAACGTGACCTTCTCGCCCCGCCAGGGCCAGGAGATGGTGGTCGCCGCCTGGGAGCGCAACGGCTACGCGTACTTCAACTGGGGTCCCACCGACCCGTACCACTACGACGTCTTCCTGGTCCGCTACACCAGCGCCGCCGACGCGGGCGGCACGCAGGTCACCCTGCGCGGCGGCACCACCGGCGGGATGTGGGTCCAGAAGCACACCTCTGGGACCTACAGCTTCAAGGTCGAGGGCTGCGACAAGGGCACGTTCGGTCTGAAGTGCCGCCAGGGGTGGACGCTCTCGGCGACCACCCGCAACTGACCAACACCGCTCGGGGGAGAGGGCCGGTGAGGGCGCGTCAGCCCTCACCGGCCCTCGTGTCACACGCCTACCTCGGCGGCGCCCAGCCTGGCGTCACACGTACTTCTTGATCTCCCGGTGGGCCAGCGACCGCTGATGCACCTCGTCCGGTCCGTCCGCCAGCTTCAACGTCCTCGCGCTCGCCCACAGTTCGGCCAGCGGGAAGTCCTGGCTGACGCCGCCCGCGCCGTGCAGCTGGACCGCCTTGTCGAGGATGTCGACGACCGTGCGCGGAGTGGCGATCTTGATGGCCTGGATCTCGGTGTGGGCGCCCTTGTTGCCGACGGTGTCCATCATCCAGGCGGTCTTGAGGACCAGCAGGCGCAGCTGCTCGACGGCGACGCGGGCATCCGCGATCCAGTTCTGGACCACGCCCTGCTGGGCCAGCGGCTTGCCGAAGGCCGTACGGGACACGGCCCGCCGGCACATCAGCTCGATCGCCCGCTCGGCCATCCCGATCAGCCGCATGCAGTGGTGGATACGGCCGGGGCCGAGCCGGGCCTGGGCGATGGCGAAGCCGCCGCCCTCCTCGCCGACCAAGTTGGCCACGGGGACCCGGGCTTGATGGAAGACGACCTCGGCGTGCCCGCCGTGGGAGTGGTCCTCGTAGCCGTACACCTGCATGGCGCGCCGGATCTCGACGCCGGGGGTGTCGCGCGGCACGAGCACCATGGACTGCTGACGGCGGATGTCGGACCCCTCCGGGTCCGTCTTGCCCATCACGATGAAGATCTTGCAGTCGGGGTTCATCGCACCGGAGATGTACCACTTGCGGCCCGTGATGACGTACTCATCGCCGTCCCGTTCGATGCGCGTGGTGATGTTCGTGGCGTCGGACGAGGCCACCTCGGGCTCGGTCATCGCGAACGCGGAGCGGATCTCACCGGCGAGCAGCGGCTCCAGCCACTGCTTGCGCTGCTGCTCGTCGCCGAACTGGGTGAGCACCTCCATGTTGCCGGTGTCGGGCGCGGCGCAGTTCAGCGCGGTGGGCGCCAAGTGCGGGCTGCGGCCGGTGATTTCGGCGAGCGGCGCGTACTGGAGGTTGGTGAGCCCGGCGCCGTACTCGGAGTCGGGGAGGAAGAGGTTCCACAGTCCCTGCCTGCGGGCCTCGGCCTTCAACTCCCCGACCACGGCCGGGGTGTCCCACGGCGAGGCCAGCTGAGCGCGCTGCTCCTCCGCGACTGCCTCCGCCGGATAGACGTACTCGTCCATGAAGGCGAGCAGCTTCCCGCGCAGTTCCTCGGTGCGGGCGTCGAATGCGAAGTCCATGGCGGATCAGCCTTCCTGAAGAGTGGTCAGGCCGTGCTCGATGAAGACGGGGGTCAGTTCGCCGATGCGGTCGAAGCCCGCACCGACCGTCTGGCCCTGCGTGTAGCGGTAGTGGATGCCCTCCAGGATCACGGCGAGCTTGAACCACGCGAACGCCGTGTACCAGGGGACGGCGGACACGTCGCGCCCCGAGCGCGCGGCGTACCGCTCGACGATCTCGGCCGGGTCCGGGTGCCCCGCGGCCGAAGCGGTCGTGCTGATGGGGGAGTTGGGCATTTCGAGCGGGATGCTGTACATGACCAGCAACCCCAGATCCGTGAGCGGATCGCCGAGCGTGGACATCTCCCAGTCCAGGATCGCGTTGATCCGGTCGTCGGCGCCGATCAGCACGTTGTCGAGCCGGTAGTCGCCGTGCACGACCGTGGGTGCGGGGGAGTCGGGGAGCGCCCGGCCCAGTGCCGCGTGCAGTTCGTCGATCCCGGCCAGCTCGCGGTTCCTGGACGCGTCCAACTGCTTGCCCCAGCGGCGCAGTTGGCGGTCGAGGAAGCCCTCCGGGCGCCCGAAGTCCGCGAGGCCCACCTCGGCGGGATCCACCGAGTGCAGCTCGACCAGGGTGTCCACGAGCCCGAGCACCGCGCCGCGGGTGCGCTCCGGGCCGAGCGGGACGAGTTCCTCGGCGGTGCGGTACGGCGTGCCCTCCACGAACTCCATTACGTAGAACGGGGCTCCGAGCACCGACTCGTCCTCGCACAGGATCACGGGGTTCGGCACCGGCACCGCCGTCGGGTGCAGTGCGCTGATCACCCGGTGTTCGCGCTTCATGTCGTGCGCGGTGGCGAGCACATGCCCGAGCGGGGGCCGCCGGACGACCCACTTCGTCGTGCCGTCCGTGACCGCGTACGTGAGGTTGGACCGTCCGCCTTCGATCAACCGGCCGGTCAGCGGGCCGGTCACCAGCCCGGGCCGCTCACGGTCGAGCAGGCCGCGCAACTGGTCGAGATCGAGACCTGGCGGGTGGTCTGGGCTCATCTTCGCTCCTCGGCACACGGAAATCAGGATGTGACCATGATGCCGACCAGTCGGTATGTCGTCCAGCGGGTGAACGAAACGTGATCGGCGTCTCCCCCTCCCGGGCGCCAAGGCAATCAGGGCAACCGGGGAGCTGAGGGGGAGACGCCGAGGATCCGGACAGGTCCTAGTGGTCGTCCCAGTGCCCCTCGTGCTCGGCGTGCCGGTGCCCGTCGTGCACATAGTCGACGTGGTCACCGTGCTCGACCGCGGGGTGGCCGCAGCCGTCGCCGTGCTGGTGGCCGTGCCCGTCGTGCGCGGTGTGACCGCTCGACTCGCACTCGTCCCAGTGCCCGGAGTGCTCCCGGTGGAGGTGCCCGTCGTGCGCGTAGTCGACGTGATCGCCGTGTGGCACGGCGGTGTGACCGCAGGTGGGGCCGTGGGCGTGCTCGTGCGCTGAGTGCTCCGCGTGGAGGGTGGTCATGGTGCTCACCTTCGGAGGTGGTGGGGAGTCGGAAACGACGTCAGGCTAGCGCCAGAAAGCATCCTAAATCGTGCCATTCCGACTCGCGTGCCGACGTCGTACCGGCTCCCTCAGAACACCAGCGCCGCCGCGCACACCGCCAGCGCCACCGTGCACAGCGCCGCGAGCGTCGCGTACCGGGGTGTGAGCGCGGGCGGTCCGCCCGGGCCGGGCGCGGTGAGCACGCGGATGCGGCGGTGGGCGATGGCCAGGAAACCCAGCCAGAGCGCGCAGCACAGGACGCAGACCACGACTCCGGTCACCGACAGTCCGCCGTGCAGCGTCGTCTTCGCGGCGAGTACGGCGGCCACGGTGCTCGACAGGGTCGTACGCCGCCACGCGAGCCTCGTCCGCTCCGGTTGCAGGCCCGGGTCCCGCTCCTGTTCCCGGGCGGGAGCCGTCATCCTTCCCAGCCGAAGAGGACGACGACGACCATCGCCACGGCGACGACCGCGACCGCGATGCTCAGCACGGCCGGGAAGCGCGACACCGGCAGGTCCTCGCCCTTCCGCATCGCGATCTCGCACCGCACCCAGTGGTTGACGGCCCGCAGGGAGCAGAGCACGCCCGCCGCCAGCAGAGCCAGGGCGAGGCCGACGCGCCATCCCCACCGCAGGTCGGGCAGGAACTGATCCACCGCGAAGCCGCCGCCGATCAGCGCCAGCGCGGTGCGCAGCCACGCCAGAAAGGTCCGCTCGTTCGCCAGTGAGAAGCGGTAGTCGGGCGTGCTGCCCTCCGCCTCTACGTCCCGGGGCGCGAACCACAGCTGGACGTTCCGTACGAATTCGATCACGACCTGGACCCTACCGGGCGCATTGTCAGTGCGGCTCGCTACCGTTCGAAGCATGGACGTTCCCCTGTCATTGGCCCGGTACGCCGAGCCGGGCCACGGCATCGCGCCGGCCGAGGAGTTGCTCGGGCTGGCCGGATTCTGGCCCGCCTACTTCCTCCCGGGCTGGGACGAGTTCATCGAGGAGCCCGGACTCTTCGGCGCCGACGAGGCGGACGTCGACGCCGCGACCGAAGCGCTGTACAGCGCTCGGGAAGTCTGGCCGGCCTACCGAATACCGCTGGCCGGCGGGCACTTGCTGTGGATCGTCCACCGCAACTTCCCGGACGACCCCGGCACGGACTACCTGATCACGCACCCCGACTGGGACCGGGACGTGCCCCTGGCCTCGCTGGAGGGCCACTTCAGCGGCCCGGGGCTGTCCTGGCCCGAGCTGGTCGCCGTCGCCGACTCGGCCCCGGCGCGGGCCGCGGGCGTACGGGACCCCGCGCTGCGGCTGCTCCTCCTGCTGCCCGCCTTCGGGGACGCGGACGTGCCGGTGGCCGAGGCGGTGTCGAGGATCTCCGATGCGCTCACCGCCGTGGGGGTCCCGGAGAGCGCGGCGCCCGAAGTGGCCGAGCGGCTCCTCGACCACCCGTTCTGGGACGGGCCGACGTGGACGACGCAGGGCGAGAGTCCGCTGAGCGGTGGCACGACCGGGGCGAGCCCCCTCGCGGTGTGCGACGGGCGCTACAGCCCGCGCATCCTGCCACCCGCCCTGGGCGGCATACCCGCCCACGCGCGGGCGCTGGCCGACGCCCTCGCGGGGACCGGGTCGGGTGCGGACGGGTCGCGAGCGGATGGGTCAGGAACGGCTGCGTCGGGAGCGGACGGGTCAGGAACGGCTGCGTCGGGAGCGGGTCAGCTCAGCGAGCGATAGTCCTTGAGCCGCTCGTACGCCGCCAGGCCGTCCGGGACCCAGGTCCAGTCGGTGAGGTGGCGCTCCACCTCGTCCTCGGGGAGGAACCGGTGCCAGGCGACCTCTTCGACCTGCGGGTCGACCGGGAGCTCGCAGCGGACCTCGTGGACGGAGGACCACCAGCTCTGGCCGGCCCCGTTGTCGTACAGGAACTTGAAGAGGGGAACGGGCTGGGGGAGCCCGGAGACGCCGAGCTCCTCCTCGGCCTCCCGCAGGGCCGCGTCGTCGTACGTCTCGCCCGCGCCGACGACTCCGCCGACGAACATGTCGTACAGGGAGGGGAACACCAGCTTGGTGGGTGTCCGGCGGTGGACGAAGATCCGGCCCTCGGCGTCCCGGGCCTGGATGAACACGCACCGGTGGCGCAGGCCGAGCGCGTATGCCCGACCGCGCGGGGACTGCCCGATGACCTGGTCGTTCTCGTCCACGATGTCGAGGATCTCGTCGGCGGCACTCATGACCCCATCCAAGCAGGGCCGAGCCAGCCGAGCGGACCGTCCTCAGTGCGGCTGAAGATCCAGCGTCGGCTTCGTTGCAGACGTCCCGCGCGGCATCGCCGGATGCAGCCCGAGCAGCACGATCCCCACCACGACGGCTGCGAGCCCCGCCGCCTCCCAGGCGAGCGCCCCGGCGTCCGTACGCAACTGGTCCCCGAGGAACCCGACCCCGCAGACGATCCCGGCCAGCGGCTGAGCCGCGGTGAGCGCGGGCAGCGACATCCTCAGCGGCGCGGTCTCGAAGGCGCTCTGTACAAGGACCAGGCCCGTCACGCCGAGGACGAGAACCGCGTACGGCTGCCAGCCGGTGAGCAGCTCGGCCCAGCCGCCCTCGCCGAACCGCTGCCCGCTGACCCGGGTGAGCGCGTCCTGGACGCCGTACAGCAGACCCGCGGCCAGGGAGAGCAGCACGGGCATGGAGCTGAGCCGGGTCCGCTTCGCGTACGCGGTGAGCAGCAGCGCGAGCCCCACCATGACGCCGATGATCAGCCAGTGCCGCAGGGGATCACTGATGGCGTCACCGCCCTCCGGCTGCCCAGCGACGATGAACGCGCTGACCCCGCCCGCGAGCAGCAGGAGCCCGGCCCAGCCCTGCCGGCCCAGCGGCTGCTTGGTCTGATGGCGGGAGAGCGCGAGGGCGAAGAGCAGGTTCGTCGCGAGGAGGGGTTCCACCAGGGAGATCTCGCCCTTGCCCAGGGCGATCGCGCCGAGGACCATGCCGCACACCATGAGGCCGATGCCGCCCAGCCACCGGGGCACCCGGACGAGGTCGAGCAGCAGGCGGGGGGAGAGGAAGTCGCTCAGGGGGGCGTGCGAGGCGGCGTTCTGCTGGAGCACGAAGCCGAAGCCCAGACAACAGGCCGCGCTCACAGAGAGGATCAGAACGAGAACCGACACGCTGTGTACCTCGATACATCGGGAGTCAGTGCGGGCCACGGGTGCGTATCGCGCCGACTGTAGTGCCACGGGCCGGGGCCTGCCCCGACAGTACCCGGATCCGGGCAGTTGACTCGGTCACTCTTCTTGCCGAAGGATCTGACCGATCAGTAACAACGAGTGGTCGAGCACCATCGGCGACCACCGCCTTCCACACCACAAATGTCTCATCAACCAGCGACGAAGCCGATCGGTTCGTGACGAACCTCATGACCATTCTCATGGGGAACTCCATGCCCGAACCCATCCGGCCAGTCGGATTGCCGAGAGGACGGGCCCATGGCCTACGACGCAGATGTGATCGTGATCGGAGCGGGCCTCGCGGGGCTCGCAGCGACCGCGGAGCTCGTGGACGCCGGGCGCAAGGTGATCCTCCTCGACCAGGAGCCCGAGCAGTCGATCGGTGGCCAGGCGCACTGGTCCTTCGGCGGGCTCTTCTTCGTGAACTCGCCCGAGCAGCGCCGCCTGCGGATCAAGGACAGCCATGCGCTGGCCCTCCAGGACTGGATGGGAACGGCCGGTTTCGACCGTGCCGAGGACCACTGGCCGCGTCAGTGGGCCGAGGCCTACGTCGACTTCGCGGCCGGCGAGAAGCGCTCCTGGCTGCACCAGCAGGGCGTCCGCTTCTTCCCCGTGGTGGGCTGGGCCGAGCGCGGCGGGTACGACGCCAACGGGCACGGGAACTCGGTGCCCCGCTTCCACATCACCTGGGGGACGGGCCCCGGCCTGGTCGCGCCCTTCGAGCGGCGCGTGCGGGCCGGCGTCGCCCGCGGCCTCGTCCAGCTGAAGTTCCGCCACCGCGTCACCGGTCTGTCCCGCAGCGCGGGCTCCGTCGACACCGTCACCGGCGAGATCCTGGAGCCGTCCGGCATCGAGCGCGGCCAGGCGAGCAGCCGCACGGTCAGCGGCGCCTTCGAGCTCAAGGCCCAGGCGGTGATCGTCACCTCCGGAGGTATCGGCGGCAACCACGACCTCGTGCGCGCCAACTGGCCCGAGCGGCTCGGCAACCCGCCGGAGCGGATGATCGCCGGTGTGCCCGCGCACGTCGACGGCAAGATGCTCGCGATCGCCGAGGAGACGGGCGCCCGCCTCATCAACCGCGACCGCATGTGGCACTACACCGAGGGCATCCAGAACTGGAACCCGATCTGGGAGAACCACGGCATCCGCATCCTGCCCGGCCCGTCCTCGCTCTGGCTCGACGCCCGCGGCAAGCGGCTGCCGGTGCCGCTCTTCCCCGGCTTCGACACGCTCGGCACCCTCGAACACATCATGAAGACCGGGTACGACTACACCTGGTTCGTGCTCGACCAGAAGATCATCGGCAAGGAGTTCGCGCTCTCGGGCTCGGAGCAGAACCCCGACCTCACCGGCAAGTCCATCAAGGACGTCATCGGGCGGGCGCGCGCCGATGTGCCCGGTCCGGTCAAGGCGTTCATGGACAACGGCGTGGACTTCGTCGTCGAGAAGGACCTGGGCGCGCTCGTGCGCGGCATGAACGCGATCACCAAGGAGTCGCTCATCGACGAGGCCGCGCTGCGCCACGAGATCGTCTCGCGCGACCGGGAGATCGCGAACCCCTTCACCAAGGACCTCCAGGTGATGTCGATCCGCGGCGCCCGCAACTACCTCGGCGACAAGCTGATCCGTACGGCGACCCCGCACCGCATCCTCGACCCCAAGGCCGGCCCGCTGATCGCCGTCCGCCTCAACATCCTCACCCGCAAGACCCTCGGCGGCCTGGAGACCGACCTCTCCTCGCGGGTGCTGACCGAGGGCGGGGACCCGTTGGAGGGTGTGTACGCGGCGGGGGAGGCCGCAGGGTTCGGCGGCGGCGGAGTCCATGGCTACCGCTCCCTCGAGGGCACGTTCCTCGGCGGCTGCCTGTTCTCCGGGCGCGCGGCGGGCAGGGCGGCGGCCAAGGCGGTGAACTGACCTGACCCCGGCCCGTGCGGTGGACGGGAGCGGGCCGTGGGATCAACACCCCGGCCCGCAAGGGCGGTTGAAACGTGTACTGAGTCCAGCGGCACTTGACGGGAACCTGTGGCTCCGGCTTTGCTGTGCGTGATCAGTCCCTGACAAACCGCGCCCAGTGAGGAAACGCCGCGGTGTCGCCACCCCCGCCACCCCTCGGCCGCGGTCGCAAGCGCGCGGCTCAGGCCTTCGACGCCGCGCTCGACGACGCCGAACTCGTTGCCGCGCGCGCCTCGTTGAACCAGGGGCGGTGGACAGCGGTCCGCGCGCTGCTCGCCGGGACCGGCGACGACTGGGACCGCCGGGGCCATCGCGTCACCGTTCTCGCGCAGGAGCCCGCCGCCCTCGCCTGGGCCCGCGACTGGCAGCTCGCCGAACCCGAGTCCGGCGACGCGGCCGTGCTTTTCGGCTGTGCCACCGTGCAGCAGGCACTGAAGGGGAAGGAGCGCCCGGAGCGCGCCCGCGAGGCCTGCCACACGGCCGCGGCACTGGTGCCCGCCGATCCCACGCCCTGGCTCGGCCTGCTCCTGCTTGAGCGCTCCCTCGGCGGCGAGGAGGACGTGGTCCGGCTCTTCGACGAGGTGCGCCACCGCTACGCCGATCACCACCACGCCCACCACCTGATGGTCGCGCGGCTCGCCGAGCGCGGCGCCAAGTCGGGCCAGGACCCGCTGCACGAGGTGTACGACTTCGCCAACTGGGCGGCCGAACAGGCCCCCGCCGACTCGCCGTTGGCCATCCTCCCGGTCGTCGCGCACGCCGAGCGCTACCGCGTGCTGGCCAAAGCCGGCATCGAGTCCACCGACCCCGTCGCCTCGGAGCACTGGCTCGGACGCCGGGCCCGCCAGGTCATGAAGGCCGCCTTCGACTGGTGGCTGGAGTGGGAGCGCGACGACCACCCGCGCCGCCATGTCGACCTCAACTTCCTTGCCCACGCCAAGTTCTGCGAGGGCCGGGCAGCCGAGGCCGCCGCCCTGTTCCACCGCATCGGCGAGCACGCCACCCCGGCGCCCTGGTCGTACCCGGACCGAGATCCCTACCTTGCCTTCCGCGCCGCACGCGACAGCGCGCTCGGCGCGGTCTGAACGCCACCCCCCGAAAACCGGACATCCGAACATCCGAAAGGACAACCCCGCGATGACGACGGGCAGTTCGAGTACGTCGAGTACGTCGAGCACATCGAGTACGGCCGGCACGGGCGGACCGGCCACCGCCGAGGCCGGCATCAGCACCTTCAAGGGCCAGGACCGCGCACTGCGCGCCGACCGGCTCGGCACGGGAGGACTGCTGCTGTCCGTCCTCGCGGCGACCGCACCGCTCATGGTGGTCGCGGGTGTCATGCCCACCACATTCGCGGTGATGGGCATCGTCGGGCAGCCGCTGCTCTTCGTCATCCTCGGTGTGGTCCTGGTGCTCTTCAGCGTCGGGTACGCCGAGATGAGCCGCCACGTCCACAACGCGGGCGCCTTCTACGCGTACATCTCGCGCGGCCTCGGCGGTACCGCGGGGGCGGCCGCGGCGCTGGTCGCGCTGGTCGCCTACAACGCCCTGCAGGTCGGCATCTACGGCATCTTCGGCTTCGAGGTCTCCGGGCTGTTCGCCACCTACCTCGAACTCGAAATCGCCTGGTGGATACCGGCGTTGGTGGCGGCGCTCCTGGTCGGCGCGCTCGGCTGGCTGAAGATCGACGTCAACGCGCGCCTGCTGGGCGTACTGCTGATCGTGGAGGTGGCCCTCGTCGTCGTCTTCGACCTCGCCGCCGTCGCCGACCCGGCGAAGGAGGGCCTGTCGCTGCACGCCTTCAACCCGGACACCCTCACCGGCGCCGGGGTCGGCACCGCGCTCTGCTTCTGCATCGCGGCCTTCCTCGGCTTCGAACAGGCCCCCGTGTACGCCGAGGAGACCAGCAAGCCGCACATCCTGGTGCCGCGCGTGATGTTCTTCGCGGTCGGCGGAGTGGCCGTCTTCTTCGCGCTCAGCAGCTGGGCGTTCACCATCGCGGCGGGCCCCTCCGGGATCGTCGGCGCGTCCCAGGAACAGGGGCCAGGCCTGCTGTTCTCCCTCACCGAGTCGCGGCTCGGCGGCACCTTCACGGA
This sequence comes from Streptomyces sp. NBC_00554, assembly GCF_041431135.1. NCBI lineage: Bacteria > Bacillati > Actinomycetota > Actinomycetes > Kitasatosporales > Streptomycetaceae > Streptomyces > Streptomyces sp. NBC_00554. Next base: position 8,149,527 of record NZ_CP107799.1, read on the forward strand.
CGTACTGCACGTCCTGTTCGTGACCGGCATGTTCGCGGCCATGCTCAGCTTCCACAACGTCGTCGCGCGGTACACCTTCGCCATGGGCCGGGAGGGACTGCTGCCGTCCGCCTTCGGCCGGACCACGGGCACCAGCGGCGCCCCCGGCACCGGCTCGCTGCTCCAGACCGCCGTGTCCCTGGTCGTCGTGATCGGCTTCGCCATCGCCGACGACAAGCCGACCGGTGACCCGACCGCGCCCGTGCTGCAGCTGTTCACCTGGGGCGGCAACATCGGCGCGCTCGGCGTGATCCTGCTGATGGCGGCAGCCTCGCTGTCCGTCATCGTCTTCTTCGCCCGCCGGGGCTCCGCGCGGGCCCAGGCCTGGCGCCTCGCCACGGCGGCGGTCGCGGGCACCGCCCTGCTCATCATCGCGGTCTACACGGTCAAGGACTTCGACGTCCTGGTCGGGGCGGGCCCGGGCTCCTCGCTGAGCTGGCTGCTGCCGTCCATCGTCGGAGCGGCGCTGGTCGCCGGCCTGGTCCAGGGCCTGGTGCTGCGCTCCCGCAAGCCCGAGGCACACGCCCGGATCGGTCTCGGCAACGAGGCGTTCCAACTGGACAAGGCGGCGGAATCCGCTTCCTGAACGGCGCGCTTCCTCAACGGTGAGTAATAAGTGGTTACGGAATTCTGACGAGCACCCGCCGCCCCTGGCCCTTTGGGGGTCGCGGGTGCTCGAATCAATAGGTGAACTCTGAACATCCCGACGAGCGGGAGCCGGAACGACCGCGAGCCCGGGAACCGGAACACCCCGAGGAGCGCGGAGCGCCGGTCGGCCGTCGGGTGTTCCTCGGCACACTCGGACTCGGCGCGCTCGGCGTGCTGGCCGCCCCCACCCTCCAGCGCGGCCTCGAGTCCTTCCTCGCCGGCGCGTCCGACAAGGACCCCACCGGCCTGACGGGCCTGCTCCCCAACGGCGGCGGCTTCCGCTACTACTCGGTGGCGTCGTCCGTCCCGCACAAGGACGCGACGGACTACCGCCTCACCGTCGACGGCCTGGTCGACCACCCCGCCTCGTACACCCTCGCCGAACTGAAGGCCCTGCCGCAGACCCGGCTCGTGCACGACGTCCAGTGCGTCACGGGCTGGCGGGTGCCGGGCACCCCCTTCGAGGGGGTCCGCCTGTCCGACCTCCTGGACGCCGCGGGAGTGCGCTCCACGGCCGGGGCGATCCGCTTCACCTGCTTCGACGGCATGTACACGGAGAGCCTCACCCTCGAGCAGGCCCGGCGCCCCGACGTCCTGGTCGCCCACCGCATGCAGGACAAGGCCCTCGGCCACAGCCACGGCGGCCCCGTCCGCCTCTACGTCGCCCCCATGTACTTCTACAAGTCCGCCAAGTGGCTCTCCGGCATCACCGTCACCGAGGACGTCCGTCCGGGCTACTGGGAGGAACGGGGCTACGACGTGGACGCCTGGGTCGGCCGCTCGAACGGACGCGACGATGAACCTACGAGTTGACGACGCCCCGGCCCTCGCCTCCCGCGTACGGCGCTTCAGCCGCGCGGAGAGGTGGGTGCACCGGGTGACGGCCCTGCTCATGGGCGTGTGCGTGGTGACCGCGGCGTGCCTGTACGTTCCCCAGCTCGCCGAGCTGGTCGGGCGCCGCGAACTGGTGGTCCGCATCCACGAGTGGGCGGGACTCGCCCTGCCCGTGCCCGTCCTGGCAGGTCTCGCCTCCCGCGCCTTCCGCTCCGACCTGGGCCGGCTGAACCGCTTCGGCCCGCACGACCGCGTCTGGCTGCGCTCCGCTCTGCGCCGCGACAAGCGGCACTCGGCCCGGCCCGCGGGCAAGTTCAACGCGGGCCAGAAGGTCTACGCGTCGTGGATCGCCGGGGCTTCGCTGGTGATGCTGGGCACGGGTCTGATCATGTGGTTCACCCACCTCACTCCCTTGATGTGGCGCACGAGCGCGACGTTCGTCCACGACTGGCTCGCCCTGACGATCGGCATCGTCCTGGCCGGTCACATCGGCATGGCGCTCGGCGATCCGGAGGCGCGACGGGGCCTGCGGACGGGCTCGGTGAGCCGCGAGTGGGCGGAGCGCGAGCACTCGTTGTGGCGCCGCTGACCTCATGGGGCCGGTGACGCCGAGCTGTTGCCGGTGGGTGCTTCCGGGCAGACGCTCGCGGGCGGGCCGGGGGACTCCTCCGGGTCAGGAGCCACGAGGGTGAAGGCGTTCTCCCTGGTCGCCGAGTCGCCGTACCGGACTGTCACGCTCACGGACTTCGGATACCGCCCCGTGGCCAGGCTCGGGGCGGCGATGCAGACGACCGCCCGGTCGCCCGACCCCGACACGAGCACCTGGCCGGTCTCCAGAAGCTCGCCGTCGATGAGGACGGCGGCGTTGTCCCGCAGTTCCCCGTGGTCGAAATAGGTGTCGTGGACCTCGATCGTGACGGCGTCGCCCGGCCGTGCCTCGGTGCGGTCGACCACGTTCACCGCCGCGATCCCGAAGTCGCAGGCATCCTTGCCGGGCGGCGAACTCGGCAACGGCACTGTGGCCGACGGGTGTTGTCGGTGGAATTCCAGGATCCCGCCGAGTACGGCGTACGCGGCACGCTCCTTGCAGGTGCTGAGCCCACCCGCGGCGGCGGCGTGGTCCGAGGCCGCCGTGGCCCAGCTGCCGCCCTGACCCTGGACGGCGGCGCAGGCGTTGGCCAGGCCGTGGAGCACCTGCCAGCCGGCCTCCGCCGAGATGCTCCGCAGGGTGTCCCGGCAGTCGGAGGGGGTCATGCGGAGGGTGTCGTAGACGCTCTCGGGGTCGGGGGCGTTCCCGGCGTTGGGTGAGCTCGGGCCCGGCGGGAGCCAGGCGGGGGCGTCGATACGGACGCCACCGACGGGATTGCCAGGAGTACTGGGAGCGCTGGGGGTGGCGGGGCTGCTTCCTGAGCCGCTGCCCCCACCGGATCCACCCGAATCAGTGGATCCACCCGGTCCGTCCGATCCGCCCGACCCGCTCATCGTGCCGTTGTCGGGCGGCTGCCCGGTGGGCGTCCCGGCGGCCGTCCCCCCGTCCGTTCCTCCACTCGCTGCCCCGCCCGAGACGCTCGTTCCGCCCCCGGAGGAGTCGTCCCGCCCGCCTCCGTGGTCTTCGCAGGCGAGCGCCGTCGTGATCGCCAGGGTGCCCGCCAGGCACACCCCCGCTATGCGCACTCCGAGCGAAGCCCCCATGACACCCCCGATGCCATCGCCCCTGGGCGTCAGCGAGCGGCCGGTGGCCGCGGGCGGCCCCAGGGACAGGTCTCCCATGATGGGACTGTCGCCGCCCGGCGGGAAGTCGATTCCGCCAGGCAGCGACAGCAGTGGTCAGAGGTTGCTCAGGAGGCGAAGTCGAGCAGCACCTTGCAGGACCGGCCGCGGTCGGCGGCCAGTGCGAACGCCGATTCCGCCTCCCGAACCGGCACCACGGCACTGATCAGCCCGTCGAACGCCGGCTCGGCCGCGAGCAGCGTCAGCGCCTCGTCGAACTCGGTGTCGAAGCGGAACGCGCCCCGCAGTTCGATCTCCCGGCTGACGACCAGGTTGCCCGCGAAGGAGCTCAGCCCCGGCGGCAGCATGCCGAGCTGCACGACGACCCCGCCACGCCGTACGAGGCGGAGGCAGGTGTCCAGACCCGCGGCGACACCGGACGCCTCGATGGCGACGTCGACCTCCGACGGCCACCCGGGATCGCCGGGGTCGTCGGCCCGTACGACCGAGTCCGCGCCCGCCGAGGCGGCGTACGCCAGTGCCTCCGGCAGGAGATCGGTGGCCGTCACCCGCGCGGCGCCCGCGGCCTTCGCGGCGGCCACCACCAGGCAGCCGATGGGCCCGGCCCCCGTCACCAGCACATGCCGCCCGGACACCGAGCCGGCCCGCCGTACCGCGTGCAGTGCGACGGACAAGGGCTCGGCGAGCGCCGCCCGCCGCAGCTCGAGTCCTGCGGGCAGTGCCCGCAACTGCTCGGCGGGCACGGTCACTTGGGCGGAGAACCCGCCCTGGATGTGCGGCATCCGCGCCGCGCTCCCCAGATACCGGGTGTCACGGCACACGTTCCGGCGCCCGTCGGCACACTCGGGACACACGCCGCACGGAGTCGCGGGGTGCACGGCAACAGCCGTACCCGGTAGGGGACCTGAGGCACCGTCACCGTACGACAGCACCGTCCCCACGACCTCGTGCCCCAGCACCATCGGCTCCCGCAGCCGGAAGTCGCCGACCCCGCCGTGCCGCCAGTAGTGCAGGTCGGACCCGCACACCCCGCCGTACCGGACCGCGACCAGGGCCTGCCCGGGACCGGGGGAGGGCGCGGGCAACTCGTCGACCCGCAGGTCGTTCTCACCGTGGATCACACAGCCGAGCATGGTCGGGCTCCCTTCACCGCGCACTCGTCATGCCACGTCACAGCACACTCGCCATGCACGTCTCACAACACACTCGTCATGCCGCCGTCGACGTACAGCACCTGCCCGCTGACGAAGTCCGCCGCGGGAGAGGCGAGGAACAGCACCCCGCCGACCAGATCTTCCGTACGACCCCAGCGCCCGGCCGGCGTACGCCGCCGCACCCACGCACTGAACTCCTCGTCGGCCACGAGGGGTTGGGTCAGCTCGGTCTCGATGTAACCGGGCCCGAGCCCGTTCACCTGCACTCCGCGGGGACCCCAGTCCGCGCACATGCCCTTGGTGAGCATCTTCAGCGCTCCCTTGGTCGCCGCGTACGGGGCGATGCCCGGACGGACGACCTCGCTCTGCAGGGAGCAGATGTTGATGATCTTTCCGTGGCCGCGCTCGGTCATCCCGCGCGCGGCCTCACGCCCGACCAGAAACGCACTCGTCAGGTTCGTGTTCAGGATCCGGTGCCAGTCGGCGTCCGTGAACTCCAGGAGCGGAGCCCGCAGTTGCATACCGGCGTTGTTGACGAGGATGTCGAGCGGACCCACCCGCTCCTCGACGTCCGCTATTCCGGCGGCGACCGACGGACCGTCGGTGACGTCGAACGCCGCGGTGTGGATCTCACCGGGCAGCTCCGACGCGGCCTTGCTGAGCCGTTCGCCGTCCCGCCCGTTGAGCACCACCGTGCAGCCGGCCTCCGCAAGGCCCCGGGCCAGCGCGAACCCGATGCCGCGACTGGACCCCGTGACCAGCGCCGTACGGCCACTGATGTCGAACAGAGGGTGACTCATACCCGTACCCCTAGATCACTTAGTTCACTTAGATCACTAGCGACAGCAGCAGGACCAGCCCGCCCGCGACCACCGAGATGATCGTCTCCATGACCGACCACGTCTTGATGGTCTGGCCGACGTTCAGGCCGAAGTACTCCTTGACCAGCCAGAACCCGGCGTCGTTGACATGGCTGAAGAAGAGCGAGCCCGCGCCGATCGCCAGCACCAGGAGGGAGACGTGCGCGGTCGACATGTCGGCCGCGAGGGGTGCGACGAGACCGGCGGCCGAGATGGTGGCGACGGTCGCCGAACCGGTCGCGAGCCGGATCGCCACCGCGATCAGCCAGGCGAGCAGCAGCGCGGGGATCGACCAGTCCTTGGAGATGTCCAGGATCATCTGGCCCACACCGGAGTCGATCAGCGTCTGCTTGAAGCCGCCGCCCGCGCCGACGATCAGCAGGATGCCCGCGATCGGGGCGAGCGACTTCTCGACGGTCGTCGACAGCCGGTCCTTGGTGAAGCCGGCCGCGCGGCCCAGGGTGAACATGCCGACTATCACGGCGGCGAGCAGCGCGATCAGCGGCGAGCCGATCACGTCGAAGACGCGCTGGATCATGTGCGTGGGGTCGTCCACGACGATGTCCACCAGCGCCTTGGCCAGCATCAGCACGACCGGGAGCAGCATGGTCGTGATGGTGGCGCCGAAGCTGGGGCGCTTCTCCAGGTCCTCGGAGGCGCGGGCGGGGATCATCTTGTCGGGGGCCGGGACGTCCACCCAGCGGGCGGCGTACTTCGAGAAGACCGGACCCGCGATGATCACCGTGGGTATGGCCACCAGGATGCCGAGAGCCAGCGTGAGGCCGAGGTTGGCACCCACCGCGTCGATCGCGACCAGCGGGCCGGGGTGCGGCGGGATCAGGCCGTGCATCACGGACAGGCCGGCAAGGGCCGGGATGCCGATGCGCATCAGGGAGTAGTTGCCGCGCTTGGCGACCATCAGGACGACCGGGATAAGCAGCACGATGCCGACTTCGAAGAACAACGGCAGACCGATCACCGAGGCGATCAGCACCATCGCCCACGGCATGGCGCGCCCACCCGCCTTGGCGAGGATCGTGTCGACGATCTGGTCGGCGCCGCCGGAGTCGGCCAGCAGCTTGCCGAGGATCGCGCCGAGCGCGATCAGGACGCCCACGCCGGCGACGGTCGAGCCGAGCCCGGTCGTGAAGCTGACGATGACCTTGTCCAGCGGCGCTCCGGCGAACGCGCCGAGGGCGAGCGAGCCGATGGTCAGGGCCAGGAAGGCGTGCACTTTGAACTTGGTGATGAGCAGGACGATGACGGCGATGCCCGCCAGCACGGCGATACCCAGCTGAGCATGGCCGGCCGAGGTGATCGGCTCGACGGTGTCCGCTGCCAGCATCTCGGCGCTGAGTCTGGTCACGGTGGTTCCCTTACGTGAGAAAGATCGGCAAAAGGGGTTAGAGGGAGGGCTGAGGCAGGTCGCGGAGCGCGGCCACGGCCCGCTCGGTGATCTCTCCGGGCTCGCCGGAGACATCCACGGCGACACCCGCCTCGTCCGCCTCCAGCGGCTGGAGGGTGGCGAACTGGGAGTCCAGGAGCGCCGTGGGCATGAAGTGCCCCTGGCGGTGCGACATCCGGTCCTCGATGAGCGCGCGGTCACCGGTGAGGTGCACGAACACGACACCGGGCGCCGCCGCCCGCAGCCGGTCCCGGTAGCCGCGCTTCAGCGCCGAGCTGCTGACGACCCCGCCGAGCCCCGCCCGCTCGTGCGCCCAGCGCCCGATGGCGTCGAGCCACGGCCACCGGTCCTCGTCGGTGAGCGGGGTCCCGGCCGACATCTTGGCGATGTTGGCCTGGGGGTGGAAGTCGTCGCCCTCGGCGTACGGAACGCCGAGCCGGGCCGCAAGCAGGGGACCGATGGTGGTCTTCCCGGTGCCTGCGACGCCCATGACCACGACGACGTGGGGGGTGCGCGTCAGCTGCATCGTGCTCTCGCTGTCTTCATCGTCTTCGTCGACACCTGACATCCGATGTCGACGACACTGAAACGCATTAGGTACGACAAATTCAAGAGTCTGTGACATATAAGTCTGACTTTTTGTTCCGAGGGGCGGACTCGTACGCTGGCTCCATGAGCACACGGGGCCGGGGCCTGCACGAACATGTACTGGGAACCCTCGGGCCGGCGATCACCGCGGGCGAGTACCCGCCGGGCAGCGTGCTGCGCACGGACGAACTCGCCCAGCGCTTCGAGGTGTCACGCTCCGTGATGCGTGAGGCGGTCCGGGTGCTCGAGTCCATGCACCTGGTCGAGTCCCGCCGCCGCGTCGGCGTGACGGTCCTGCCCAAGGTCGAGTGGAACGTGTACGACCCTCAGGTCATCCGCTGGCGGCTGGCCGGCGCCGACCGCCCCCACCAGCTGCGTTCGCTCACCGTGCTGCGCTCCGCCGTCGAACCGATCGCGGCGGGCCTCGCCGCCAAGCACGCCACCGCCGCGCAGTGCGCCGAACTCACCGAGTGCGCGCTCGGCATGGTCGGCACGTCACGCGGCCATCAGCTGGAGGGGTATCTCGTCCACGACGTCGCCTTCCACCGGGTGATCCTCAACGCCTCGGGCAACGAGATGTTCGCCCGGCTCGGCGACGTCGTCGCGGAGGTCCTGGCGGGCCGCACCCACCACGAGGTCATGTTCGAGGACCCCGACCCCGCGGCCGTCACCCTCCACGTCCAGGTCGCGGAGGCCGTCCGCGAGGGCGACGCGGCCCGCGCCGAGGCACTCACCCGCGAGATCACGGTGGGCGCGCTCCAGGAGCTGGACATACTGGCGCCGTAGCGACTACTGGATGTAGTCGGCCGTAGCGGCTACTGGATGAAGTCGCCGTCCACGTACACCCACGCCCCGTCGACCCGCTCGAAGCGGCTGCGCTCATGCAGCGAGCCGCCCCGGTAGGAGGCCCGGAAGGTCACGGTCCCCGCCGAGTGGAACGCGGAGCCGTCACCCGTCTCCAGGATCTCGAGGCCGGTCCACCGCATCCCGGGATCGAAGTCGACGGAGGCGGGCCGGGTGCGCGGGTGCCAGGTCCGCAGCAGGTACTTCTCGTCCTGCCGTACGAAGGCGGCGTACCGCGACCGCATCAGCGCCTCGGCGGTCGGCGCGGCCGCAGCACCCGAGTGGAAGCGCCCGCAGCACTCCTCGTACGCCCGGGGAAGCCCGCACGGGCAGGAGCGACTGGTCATGGTGCGAATCCCTCTGCGTCTACGCCGAGTCGGCGTTGGTCGGCGGGTAGGTGGGCCGCGCCGGAAGCCGAGAGGCCGCGGGCGAGGGCAGCGGAGGGAGCGCCCTCTTGTCCAGCCATGCGGCGAACATGTCGTCCAGGGGTTCGGCCGCGTAGCGGGTGACATGCGCGGTGAAAGCGGCTGTCGTCACTGCGCCGCCCCGGTACTGAGTGGCCCAGCCGCGCAGCATGCGGAAGAAGGCTTCGTCACCCATCGCGCAGCGCAGCGCGTGCAGGACGAGCCCGCCGCGCTCGTAGAGCCGGTCGTCGAACATCAGCTTGCGCCCCGGGTCGGACAGACACAGGTCCTGCGGCAGCGCGGACAGCTTCCGGTGGGCGGCGGCGGCGAGTTGATGCGCCCCGCGGCCGCCGGAACGCTCCGACCACAGCCACTCCGCGTACTTGGCGAACCCCTCGTTCAGCCAGATGTGCCGCCAGTCCGCGATGGACACGCTGTTGCCGAACCACTGGTGTGCCAGCTCGTGCGCGATCAGCCGCTCCGAACCCCGCGCCCCGTCCACGTGGTTGGCGCCGAACAGCGACAACCCCTGTGCCTCGACGGGGACATCGAGCTCCTCCTCCGTCACCACCACCGCGTACTCGCCGAACGGATAGGGCCCGAAGAGATCCTCGAACAGCTCCATCATCGCGGGCTGGCGTGCGAAGTCCCGGGAGAACTCGGAGAGCAGGTCCGCGGGCAGATGGCCGGTCTGCGGCACGCCGCCGAGGCCCGGGTCGCCGAGCAGCACCGTCTGGTACTTGCCGATCGAAAGGCCGACCAGATAGCTGGACGTCGGCGCCGACTGCTCGTAGACCCAGGTGGTCGTCGAAGCCCGCGTCGTACGGGTCAGCAGCCGGCCACCGGCCACCACCGAGTACGCGGACGGTGTGGTGATCGAGATCTGGTAGGCGGCCTTGTCGGCCGGGCGGTCGTTGCACGGATACCAGGAGGGCGCGCCGATCGGCTGGCTCGCCACCAGAGCCCCGTCCTCCAGCTCCTCCCAACCGAGCCCGCCCCAGGGGCTGTTCACCGGCTTCGGATTGCCGGCCCAGTGCACCTCGGCGGTGAAGGCGGCACCGGCGCGGATCGGCTTCGGGGGACGGATGCGGAGCTTGCCGCCGCGGTGGGTGTAGTGCGGTGCCTTGCCGTCGACACGGACCCGGCCGATCCGGAAGTCGGCCAGGTTCAGATGGAACTCGGTGAGCGGGGAGCGGCCCGCTATGGCATTGAGCCGCACGGTGCCGGAGAGCCGGTTCGGGCCGGGGCGGTAGTCCAGCGCGAGTTCGTACCGGTGCACCCGGTAGCGGGGATCACCGTTGGCCGGGAAGTACGGGTCCGATCCCACTGTCTGCTGAACGCTCACTGCTGCGTCTGCTCCCTGCCCTGTGCTCGTACGACGTGCCGGTACACCGCCCTTCGTATCCGATCCGGCCTTCGCTTCTATGAACGCCATGACTCGATCGGGTTGCCCAGCCAGCGGGTGTCGTCGGGAACGGACTCCGCCGCCATCACGAGCGACGCGGGACCCAGTGTGGAACGGGCCCCGACGGTGCTGCCGGGCAGGACGATTCCGCCCGGACCCAGGGTGGCGCCCTCACGGAGGACAACAGTATCCGTCCGCAAGATCCGGTCGTGGAAGAGGTGAGTCTGCAGGACACAGCCCCGATTCACGGTGGAAGCATCGCCGAGCGACACCAGGTCCGTCTCCGGCAGCCAGTAACTCTCGACCCAGGTGCCCTTGCCGATCCGGGCACCGAGCCCGCGCAGCCACGCCGTCATCAGCGGCGTACCCGGCACGGAACCCGCCAGCCACGGCACGGCCACCACCTCGACGAAGGTGTCCGCCAGCTCATTGCGCCACACGAAGCTGCTCCACAGCGGGTGCTCGCCCGCCCGGTGCCGCCCCACGAGTGCCCACTTCGCCACGATGGACAGCACACACGCGAGCGCGCCCACACCGAGCAGCACCACCCCGGCGAGCGCCCAGGCCCATGCCCCCAGCGCACTCAGCGCGGCCACCGTCAGCACGGCGAGCGCCGCCGAGCAGAACACCGGCACGATCCGGCACAGCTCCACCAGACCGCGCGCCCACAGCAGGTGCGCGGGCGGGTCGTACGTACGGCTCTGATCGCCGCCCTGCGCGGCACGCGGCAGCTTCATCGGCGGCAGCCCCAGATAGGAGCTGCCCTTCTTCGCCTTCTTCGGCGTCGCCGACAGCACCCCGACAAGACCGCCGTCCGGCACGCTGCGGCCCGGCGCGGTCATCCCGGAGTTCCCGAGGAACGCCCGGCGCCCGATCTCGGCCCGCCCGATCTTCACCCAGCCACCGCCGAGCTCATACGGCGCGGTGAGTGTGTCGTCCGCGAGGAACGCGCCCTCGCCGACGGTGGTGAGGCTCGGCAGCGCGAGCACTGTGGAGACCTCGGCGCCCCGCCCGATCTTCATCCCGAGCAGCCGCAGCCACACCGGCGTGATCAGCCCTGCGTACAGAGGGAACAGCGTGTCCCGCGAGCGGTCCATCAGCTGCGTGACCGTCCAGGACTGCCAGCCGATCCGGCTGTGCGTCGGATACGTGCCCGCGCGCAGCCCGAGGCTCAGCAGCCGTACGGCGATCAGGAGCAGCAGCGCGTACGCGAGGCCGAAGGCGAGCGTCGCCGGCACCAGGGCCACCGCCGCACCGCGCAGGGCTTCAGCGAGCCCGGCGTCCGCGCTCACGAACTCGTGCGCCACGAGCAGCGCGGCAAGTCCCGCGACCAGCGGCAGCGCGGACAGCGCGAAGCCGGTCACGCCGTACATCACGCGCCAGTACGTGCCACGCGCCGGGCGCTCCTTGGGCCAGGCCCGCTTCGCCTTGCCGAGCTTCACGGCGGGCGCTCCGGCCCAGCGCTGCCCGGTCGGAACATGCCCGGCCACGGCGGAACCGGCGGCCACCTCGGCCCGCTTGCCCACCCGCGCACCGGGGAACAGCAGGCTGCGCGTGCCCACCACGGCGTGCGCACCCACCTTCACCGGACCGATCTCCAGCCGGTCACCGTCCAGCCAGTGCCCCGACAGGTCCACCTCGGACTCCACGGCGGCACCCCGGCCCAGCTTGAGCATGCCGGTCACCGGCGGCAGCGAGTGCAGATCCACGTCCGGCCCGATCTTGGCGCCCAGGGCACGCGCGTACCGCTCCAGCCAGGACCCGGTCAGCGAGGTCGCGCCACTGAACTCGACCAGCCGCTCGGCCGTCCACAGCCGCAGATGCACACTCCCACCGCGCGGGTGACGGCCCGCCTTCACGCCCCGTAGCAGCAGCCGTGCACCGCCCGCGGCGATCGCGAGGCGCCCCGGCGGGCTGAAGAGCACGAGGGCCCCGGCGGCGACGAGCCACCACGAGGCCGTCGGCGCCCACGGATACGGCCCGAACCAGTGCAGTACGTTCCCGAGCGCGGCCAGCGCCACCGTCCAGCGCAGACCGAGGAGCGTGAAAAGCGGGATCAGTAGAAGAAGCTGGGTCGCCTTGGTGCGCAGCGGCACGGGCGCGATGACCCGCTCGGCGCCGTCGTCCTGCGAGGACTCCTCCAGGTGCCGGGCGAGCTTGCGCAGGGTCGGCTGCTGGTAGATGTCGAGGACCGCGGCGCTGGCGTAGCGGGTGCGCAGCCTCGTGGTGAGCTGGGCGGCGGCGAGGCTGCCGCCGCCGATCGCGAAGAAGTCGTCGGACGCGGTGGCGACGGGGATGCCGAGAACCTCGCTCCACTGCTCGGCGAGCCAGGCCTCCGTGCCGTACAGCTGCTCCTTCGCGCCGCCGGTGTTCAGGTTCTCCAGCGGCCAGGGCAGCGCGTTGCGGTCGACCTTGCCTGACGTCCGGGTCGGCAGGTCCTCGACCGGCGCGAGCAGCGGGACCAGGGCGGCGGGCAGCTCGGCGCGCAGCTTCTCGACGGCCGTGGCCTGGTCCCAGCCCTCCTGGGTGACCACATAGCCGACGAGCAGCTGGTTGCCGCTGCGCGCGGTCCGTACGGCGGCCGCGGCACCCGCGACACCGGGCAGCGCCTGCAGAGCGGCGTCCACCTCGCCGAGCTCGATCCGGCGCCCGCCGAGCTTGATCTGCTCGTCGGCCCGGCCGAGGAAGATCAGCCCTTCGGGCTCCGCCTTGACGAGGTCACCACTGCGGTACGCCCGCTCCCAGCCCAGCGACTCGAGCGGCGCGTACTTCTCGGCGTCCTTCTCGGGGTCGAGATAGCGGGCGAGCCCCACTCCGCCGATGACGAGCTGCCCGCTGTCGCCCATCGCCACGGGCTCCCCGGCCTCGTCGACGACGGCCAGCTCCCAGCCGTTCAGCGGCAGCCCGATCCGGATCGGCTCCTCGCCGGTCATCAGGGAGGCGCAGGCGACGACGGTCGCCTCGGTGGGCCCGTAGGTGTTCCACACCTCGCGCCCCTCGGTGACGAGGCGCTGCACCAGCTCGGGCGGGCAGGCCTCGCCGCCGAAGATCAGCAGCCGGACCTCGTTGAGAGCCTCCGGCTCCCACAGCGAGGCCAGCGTCGGCACGGTCGAGACGACGGTGATCTCCTGCTCCACCAGCCAGGGCCCCAGGTCGGCGCCGCTGCGCACCTGGGAACGCGGCACGGGCACCAGGCAGGCGCCGTACCGCCAGGCCAGCCACATCTCCTCGCAGGAGGCGTCGAAGGCGACGGAGAGGCCCGCCATGACCCGGTCGGCGGGCCCGATCGGTTCCTCGGTGAGGAAGAGGTCCGCCTCGGCGTCGACGAAGGCGGCGGCACTGCGGTGGCTGACGGCCACGCCCTTGGGCTTGCCGGTGGAGCCCGAGGTGAAGATGATCCAGGCGTCGTGCTCGGTGCCGGGACGGGCGGCGGGCGTTTCGCTCCTGCCGGTGACGGTCAGCTCGTGCCCGGCCCCCACGACCGCGCGCACCTGGGCCTCCCCGAAGACCAGCTCGGCCCGCTCGTCCGGGTCCTCGGCGTCCACCGGCACATAGGCGGCGCCGGCGGCCAGTACGGCGAGGATGGCGACGTACAGGTCATTGGTGCCGGAGGGGACGCGGACGCCGACCCGGTCGCCGAGGCCGACACCGGCGTCCGCGAGCCTGCGGCGCAGCGCCTCGACCTCCACGGCCAGCGCACGGTAGGTGAGGGAGCGCTCGCCGTCGTCCAGGGCGGGCTCGTCGGGGTACGCCCGGACGGAGGCGTCGAGGATGTCCACGAGCGTGCGCGGGGAGGCGGCGGGGGAGGCGGAGAAGCGCGCGCGGTCACCGAACTCCGCTCGCACCTCCTCGTCGAACAGAGCGAGCGCAGGGCCTTGCTCTAGGGCTGCCATCGGGTCCTCACGTGGTGATCCCGGAGCGTCCGGGGCGCTGGTGGGCCCGCAGGTACGCCTGGGGATGTTCCGGTCCAGCTCCAAACAAGCGTGGAATTTTAGTACGACGCTAGTCGCGTACCTGCACGTCAGCCATGTGAGGGGGCGTCGGGGAGCCCCTGGAACCAGTGATTCCGGTGCCCTGCTGGTGCTCTGACGTGGGGATCTGTCACTCTGACGAGATCTGCCCCACATCTTGCCGTAACACGTCGTACGGCAATGCAATGGGTGCGGTTCCACTCGGAGTTGGTGACCTCCCCACCTGGTCCTGCGCACGTCAGCGGGGTTCGAGGAGCCCACAGGGGAGTACGGTTGCAGGTACCGAGCGCCTAGCACGCCGTCATCCGTTTCAGCGTCGCCCTCGGGGAACGGCAAGGCCGGAGCACCTCGTGCCCGGCGGAAATGGGCCGCCCCATGACTGCTCGCTCGAACCGTCGCGCCGACTGCCGCATCCCGTCCCGCGCTCCGCGTTAGCGGTCCTTCCCGCCCCGAGGTGTCTCCGGGGAGCCCCAAGGCGTTCCGGCACTCAGTCACGACAAGAACTCAATAATGAGGAAGCGTATGAGCCGCACGAGCCTGATGAGTCTGGGAGTCATCTCCTCCTCCAACAAGGAGAACGAGTTCCGACTTCCCCTGCACCCCGCGCACCTCGGCCGGATCGGCCCCGACGTACGCGAGAAGATCTTCCTTGAACAGGGCTACGGCGAGCGGTTCGGCGTCGGCGACGATGCTCTGCGGCCCCTCGTCGCGGGCCTGCGCTCCCGAGAACAGCTGATCGCCGAGTGCGATGTCCTGATGCTGCCCAAACCGATGCACGAGGACGTCGCCGAACTGCGCCAGGGCCAAGTGCTGTGGGGATGGCCGCACTGCGTGCAGGACGACACGATGACCCAGCTCGCCATCGACCGGCAGCTGACGCTCATTGCCTGGGAGGCCATGAACCACTGGACCTCCACGGGCGCCTTCAGCGTCCACGTGTTCCACAAGAACAACGAACTCGCGGGCTACTGCTCGGTGTTGCACGCCCTGCAGCTCGGCGGGCTGACCGGCAGCTACGGGCGCCGGCTGCGCGCGGTGGTCATCAGCTTCGGCGCCACGGCACGCGGAGCGGTCACGGGCCTGGGAGCCATGGGCGTCTCCGACGTCACCGTGCTCACCCAGCGCGCCGCCGCCGCGGTGGCCTCGCCGATGCCGTCGGTCGTGATGGGGCACTTCGAGGAGCAGGCGGACGATCCGTCGAAGCTGCGGGCCATCACCGCGGCCGGTTCCGCGCCGCTCGCGGAGTACCTGGCCGGGTTCGACATCATCGTCAACTGCGTACTGCAGGACACCGACTCACCGCTGATGTTCGTCACCGACGAGGAACTCGCCCAGTTCAAGCCGGGGACCTTCTTCGTCGACGTCGCCTGCGACGAGGGCATGGGCTTCGAATGGGCCCGCCCGACCACCTTCGGCGATCCCATGCCCACGGTCGGTCCTGGCTGCCACTACTACGGGGTGGATCACAGCCCGTCCCACATGTGGAACTCCGCCACCTGGGAGATCAGCGAGGCGCTCCTCCCCTACCTGCGCAAGGTCATGAGCGGCCCCACGGCATGGGAGGCCGACGCCACGGTCAGCAAGGCCATCGAGATCCGCGACGGCATCATCCAGAACCCGAAGATCCTTTCCTTCCAGCACCGGTCGGCCGCCTACCCGCACGCCCGCGAGATTCCGGCCCCCGCCTCGGCCCAGGCCCAGGCCCCGGCACTGGTCGGCTGATGGCCGCGCGGAGTTGACGTACGACGACGGAAGCTGACGTACGACGACGAAACGCGAACGGTGCCGGCGGAGAATCCGCCGGCACCGTTCGCACAGAACCATCTGGTGTCCGAGGGGGGACTTGAACCCCCACGCCCGTTAAAGGGCACTAGCACCTCAAGCTAGCGCGTCTGCCATTCCGCCACCCGGACAAGGTGTCTGTCGCGCGGGGTTTCCCTCGCGGCGACAGAGGAAACATTACCAGGCTTCCGAGGGCGCCCGATCACGCCCCGTTCCCGCGTGAACGGCGTGTGACGGGCCGCGTCCGGCCTTGGACGGGGCGGGGGTCGGAGAGAGGATGAGGGGGGACCACCAGCAGTGACAGTGGGAGGAAGCAGCGTGAGCGAGTCGAGCACGGCCAGGGGCGTCTCTGGCGAGGACGAGGTCGTGGACCTCTGTCGCGAGCTGATCCAGATCGACACCAGCAACTACGGGGACCACTCGGGGCCGGGTGAGCGCAAGGCCGCCGAGTACGTCGCCGAGAAGCTCGCCGAGGTGGGGCTCGAACCGCAGATCTTCGAGTCGCACCAGGGGCGCGCCTCCACGGTCGCCCGCATCGAGGGCGAGGACCCCTCACGCCCCGCGCTGCTCATCCACGGCCACACCGATGTCGTACCGGCCAACGCCCAGGACTGGACCCACCACCCCTTCTCCGGCGAGATCGCCGACGGCTGTGTGTGGGGCCGGGGTGCGGTCGACATGAAGGACATGGACGCCATGACGCTGGCGGTCGTACGGGACCGGATGCGCAGCGGCCGCAAGCCGCCCCGCGACATCGTCCTCGCCTTCCTCGCGGACGAGGAGGCGGGCGGGACATGGGGCGCTCGGCACCTGGTCGACAAGCACCCCGGCCTCTTCGAGGGCGTGACGGAGGCGATCGGCGAGGTCGGCGGGTTCTCCTTCACGGTCAACGAGAAGCTGCGGCTGTATCTCGTCGAGACCGCCCAGAAGGGCATGCACTGGATGAAGCTGACCGTGGACGGCACCGCCGGGCACGGTTCGATGATCCACAAGGACAACGCCATCACCGAGCTGTCGGAGGCCGTCGGGCGGCTCGGGCGGCACAAGTTCCCGGTGCGGGTGACCAAGACGCTGCGCCACTTCCTCGACGAACTCGGCGACGCGCTCGGCACCGAGCTCGACCCGGAGAACATGGACGCGACGCTCGCCAAGCTCGGCGGCATCGCCAAGCTCATCGGCGCCTCCCTGCAGAACACCGCCAATCCGACCCAGCTGGGCGCGGGTTACAAGGTCAATGTGATTCCGGGGCAGGCGACCGCGCACGTCGACGGGCGTTATCTGCCGGGCTACGAGGAGGAATTCCTCGCCGACCTGGACCGGATTCTCGGCCCGAAGGTGAAGCGCGAGGACGTGCACTCCGACAAGGCCCTGGAGACCACCTTCGACGGGGCTCTCGTCGACGCGATGCAGACCGCGCTGTCCGCCGAGGACCCGATCGCGCGCGCCGTCCCCTACATGCTGTCCGCCGGCACCGACGCCAAGTCCTTCGCCGACCTCGGCGTCCGCTGCTTCGGCTTCGCGCCGCTGAAGCTGCCGCCGGAGCTGGACTTCGCGGGCATGTTCCACGGGGTCGACGAGCGGGTGCCGGTCGATGCGCTGAAATTCGGCGTGCGCGTACTCGACCGCTTCATCGACGCTTCCTGAACGGACCGGGCCATGCGGTGAATTGGCCCACTGAAACGAAACTGCACTATTCGCCAGCCTGTGCGGAATTGACTGAGAAGAGTGAATGAGACGATAAGCGCGTAGCCCCATTACTTCCCCCTCGTTACAGGTGATGCGATCCGAAGCTGGGATCGCATTTGCCAACAAGGAGGAATAATGATCAAGAAGATCGTCGCCGCTGCGGCCGCCACCGGTGGTCTGGTTCTCGCGGGTGCGGGCCTGGCCGTCGCCGACTCGGGTGCCCAGGGTGCCGCTGTGGGCTCCCCGGGTGTTGCCTCCGGCAACGTCATCCAGGTGCCCGTTCACGTCCCGGTGAACGTCTGCGGCAACACGGTCTCGGTGATCGGGCTGCTGAACCCCGCCTTCGGCAACACCTGCATCAACAAGTGACGTTGCACCTCATCCCATGAGGGTGTGAGCCCGTCGGCCCCGGAGCGCGTGCCATGCGCTTCGGGGCCGACCGGCTTTTCCGCGCACGCGTCGGTCGGGTGCGTGCGCGTTCCGGATGGTCCAAGCCAAGGGCGAAGGCAGGGATATAGCTATGCGACAGGTCACCCGCAAGGGCCTGATGACCGTGGCGGCAGCGAGTGGCGTACTCGCCGTCACCGGCGGTCACGCACATGCCGACTCGGGTGCGAACGGCGCCAGTTCGGACTCGCCCGGCGTGCTGTCGGGCAACACGGTGCAGGCGCCGGTGCACGCGCCGGTCAACGTCTGCGGCAACACCGTGAGCGTCGTGGGGCTGCTCAACCCGGCGATGGGCAACAAGTGCGCCAACAAGGGCGGCGGGAGCGGTTCGTCCGGCGGCTACGGGGACGGAGGGTCCCATTCCGGCGGTGGCTCGCAGGCGGGCGGGCATGCGAGTAACTCACCGGGGGTCGGCTCGGGCAACCACGTGCAGGTGCCGATCGACGTGCCGGTCAACATCTGCGGCAACAGCGTGAACGTGGGCGGCGTCGGCAACGCCGTGACGGGCAACGAGTGCGGGAACGGGGCAGGTGGCGGGCACTCCACCACCCCGCCCGGCGGCGGACCCGAGGCGCCGACTCCGGGCAAGCCGTGGCAGCCCGGCCAGCCGGGACACCCGGGCGAGCCCGGCACTCCGGGGACGCCGGGACATCCCGCTACGCCGGGTCATCCGGTGACGCCGGGGACCCCGGGCCACCCTGCCGGGCCGGCCGGCTGGGGCGGGGAGAACGCGGGCGGCTCCGCGCACGCCGACCACCTGGGCGCGCGGTCCGTCACCCAGCCCGAGGGCGTCGAGCAGCTTGCCCACACCGGCGGTGACCTGCCGCTGGGCGCGATCGTCCCGGCGGGTATCGGCGCACTGCTGGGCGGCGCCGTGCTGTACCGCAGGGCGCGATCGGCGGCGTAACCGGCACAGGTGTGAGCACAACGTCACAAACCTTCCGTGGTGAGCGGAACGGAGCCGGCCCCGCACTCGCGGGGCCGGCTCCGTTTCAGCCTCTTTCGCTCACCATGTCGCGCGCATCTGACGGATGATCCGCCGACGCAGCCGCACCTTGCGGCTGCCGTCGCGCAGCAGGCTCAGACGGTCCAACTCCCAGTGTCCGTACTCCGCGTGGTCTGTCAGCAGGCGTGTAGCGTCCTTGCGGGAAACCCCGCGTGGTACGTACACGTCGACAAATTCGTATTCCGGCATCGCATCTATTGTGCGGGCAGAGGCTCTGTACGGATAGCGTCTGCACTATGTCTGATGCTGTGCAGCCCACCGCTGCCGAGGTACGCGCCGCCGCCGAGGCGATCAAGACCGCGCTCGACCGTCACCTGGCCGCGGTCGAGCGCAGGACGGGCGATGACGACCCGGCCGTATACGAGGCGTTCAACGAGCTGGCCGCCGCGGCCGAGGAGTACGACGAGCTCCTCTACGACCGCTACGACGAGGTCACACCCTTCGAGATCCCCGGTTCGGAAGACACGCTGCCGCCGTACACGGGCCCGGAGGAGCCGAACGCGCTGAGCGTGCTGATCCGCCGGGACTACGCGGTGGTGGAGCCACAGCGCCTGCTGGCGCAGGCTCAGCGGGTGGAGGCCGTGGAGGAGGACGGAGCCAGTGTCAGCGCGGCCTTCGACGCGGCGGCCGGCACCGTGCACGGGGCGCTCGGAGTCCTGTTCGGCGAGTTCGAACCGGACGAGATCGCCTCCCGGCACAAGGAGTTCGGCCTGGAGGAGGGGGACTCCACGCTCTGGGTGACAGCCGCGGACGAGGCGGCCGAGCCCGGCGAATGGCTTGAGGCCCCGTTCGAATCGATCGACCCGCAGCGCGTGGTCTGCCGCTTCGACGTCAGTGCCGTCTTCGACGACGATTCGGACGACGAGGATCTTGAGGACGACCTCGGCCCCGACTCCGATCTGGAACCGCTGGACGCGGATCGCTGAGCCGAGCCCGTTGTACGGGGTGGCGGTCACCGGGGCCCGGTGACCGCCACCTCTGTGCGTACGGGGTTCAGCTCGCCGCGGACACAGGTGCGGGCACCGGCACCTGTGCCTTGAGCAGGGCGGGCAGCCGGGTCGTGCGCGACTTCTGCGGGACCTCCGCCACCGCCCGCGCCAGGGCCTGGTCCACCCCGTGGACCACGGACAGATGGCGCTCGGCGCGGCCGAAGGCCGTGTAGATCCAGGGCCTGGTCAGGGCCTGGGCGGCGTCACCGGGGAGCACCACGACGGCGGCGGGCAGGCGCAGGCCCACCGCCTGGTGCGCGGTGAGCGCCCAGCCGTGCCGTACGGACTGCTCCACCCGCTCCTTGGGTACGACGACGGGGGCGCCCGCGCACTCCAGGTGCAGCCCGTCGGCGTCGGCGTTCACCACGTGGCCGGGCACCGTACGACCCGGCTCGGGGGAGTACGCGATCCGGTCGCCCGGGTCGAAGCCGCCGAAGCGGCCGGGGCCGGGGTTGAGCCGCTCCTTGAGCGCGGTGTTCAGCGCGCGCGTGCCGGCCGCGCCGCCGTGCCCCGGAGTGATTACCTGTGTCTGCTCGGCAGGGATGCCGATCGCGCGGGGTACCGAGTCCGCCACCAGCTGCACCGTGCGGTGCACCGCCTCACCGGCGTCACGCACCGGGACGATCACGACCTCCTTGCCGGGCGCCTCGACCTGGTTCAGTTCGCCGATCCCGATGCCGGACACCAGCTCGCCGATGGGTCCGGGGTCCGGTGTCCGCGAGGCCACCTGCGGGCAGACGCGGGCGGCGAGAAGGTCCGCGAAGACCCGCCCGGGACCCGCCGACCACAGCACTCCCGGGTCCCCGCTCAGCACCAGCCGCGCCCCGTCCGGCAGCGACTCGGCCAGCATCGCCGCCGTCTCGACGTCGAGCTGCGGCGCGTCCAGGACGACGAGCAGGTCGAGGGCGAAGGCGCCTTCGGGATCCCGGCCGGGGCCCTCGGTTCCGGAGAGCAGACCGGCGACGGTGACCTCGGGCCGGCCGTGGTCGTCGCCGATGTCCCGCGGTGCTCCCGCGTTCTCCGCCGCCCCGAGCAGCGCGGCGAAGCGGCGGCGGCCGTCCGGCGTGTGCGCGGCGGCGTACGCCCGCAGGCCGAGCCCCCTGGCCGCGGCGACCAGGGCCGTCGGCTCCGCGCGGGACGCCTCGCCGCCGGTGTGCAGGACGATGCCGTGACCGGCCACGGCGCGGATCAATTCCGCGGTGGAACCGGACGCCGAAGCGGCGGCGGACGCCCAGTCGGTCGCGTCCTCCTTCGGCAGGGCGTTGACCACGCGGGCGAGGCCGTCGGCGAGGCTCTCCTCGGCCAGGGCGTACCGCTCCAGGCCGACGAGGACGCGGACCGGGCGCTCCTCGGCTTCCTCGTCCCCCTCCGGTACGGGGGCCACTGCGTCGGGTGTGTCGAGCGCGTCCTGGAAGACCAGGGCCTCGCCCTCGGCGAGGGTGCTCTGCACGGCCGCGTCGGGGTCCGGCACCGAGCGCTGGGTGAGCGCGGCGGCGAGCGCCGATGCGTCGAGGGCGGTGTGCCCCGCGATCGCCGCCTGCTCGAGGAGCCACACCGTGAGCGCCCGGCCCCGCCGCTCGTCGTCCGGGCCGCACTCCGCGCCGAGCAGCCCCCGGGCGAACTGGTCGGCCTGCTCGGGCCGCACTCCGGGGACCCGCAGCAACTGCCAGGGGTCCTCGCGCAGTTGATCGTCCGCACCCTCGCCCAGAGCGGCGGCGACCTGCGGCGCGAGTGCGTCGGGCGCGCCGCCCTCGGTGAGTACCGCGCGTACGGTCTCGACGGCCTCCGGCGCGACGGCCGACGGCGCACCGGCCGGGGCGAGAACGGGCTGAGGCCGCCGCACGGGCTCCGGCGCGGTACCGCGGGGCGCCGGCTCGGGCTCACGGAACGCCCTGGTCACGGGCTTCTCGCCGCTCTCCACGGCGCGTACGGCGGCGAGCAGATCGGCGGCCTTCCCGCTGAGCTTGGTCCCGGCCTGGACCGGCCCCTGCTTCTCCGCCTTCCGCCGCTCGATCCGCTCGCGCTCCAGACGCTGGGCCGCCAGCTCGGCCGCTGCCTCGGACAGCTTGGCGGCTTCGGAACCCTCGGCCGCGGTGGCCTCGGTCTCTTCCGTGGCTTCCGCGCCCGCGTCATCGCCCTCGGGGGCGGTCCCGTCCGCGGTCTGCGGACCGTCGGCCGCACCCGCGCCCGGCGCCCCCGGCTCGGCGTCCTCCGTGGTCTCGGGCTCCGTGCTCACAGCGTGCTCCAGTCGTGATCGGGATAGTGGTGCACCGGCGCCGACACGTCGTCGAGCGCCCGGCAGATCTCGTCAGGAAGACTAAGGGTCTCCACTGACAACGCGGCCGTGAGCTGCTGCGCGTTGCGCGCGCCGATGATCGGGGCGACGACTCCGGGCCGGTCGCGGACCCAGGCGAGAGCCACCTGCAGGGGCGTCACCGCGAGGCCGTCCGCCGCGGTCGTCACGGCGTCCACGATGCTGCTCGCCGCGTCGTCCAGGTACGGCGCGACGAAGGGCGCGAGGTGTTCGGAGCCGCCCCGGGAGTCGGCGGGCGTCCCCTGGCGGTACTTGCCCGTGAGCACGCCCCGCCCGAGCGGCGAGGAGGGCAGCAGGCCGACACCCAGGTCGAGGGCGGCCGGCAGCACCTCCCGCTCGACGCCGCGCTGGAGCAGGGAGTACTCCATCTGCGTACTGGCCAGCCGGGTCCGCACCCCGGGCGCCGCGAGCTGCCAGGTCGCCGCCTTGGCGAGCTGCCAGCCACAGAAGTTGGACACCCCCGCATACCGCGCGCGGCCGCTGCTGACGGCGAGGTCGAGCGCCTGGAGGGTCTCGTCCAGCGGCGTCCCCGGGTCGAAGGCGTGGACGTGCCACAGGTCCACGTAGTCCGTGCCGAGCCGTGCGAGGGAGGCGTCGAGCGCGGACAGCAGATGCCCGCGCGAGCCGTCGAAGCGACGGTCCGGGTCCGGCACGCTCCCCGCCTTCGTCGAGATGACCAAGTCCCGGCGCGGCACGAGCCCTTCTATG
Source organism: Streptomyces sp. NBC_00554 (assembly GCF_041431135.1). NCBI lineage: Bacteria > Bacillati > Actinomycetota > Actinomycetes > Kitasatosporales > Streptomycetaceae > Streptomyces > Streptomyces sp. NBC_00554. The sequence continues at coordinate 8,172,341 of NZ_CP107799.1, forward strand.
AGCTGTCCGAGCAGATACTCGGCCTCCCCGTCCCCGTACACGTCCGCGGTGTCGACGAGGGTCCCGCCCGCTTCCCAGAACGCCTTCAACAGGTGCGCCGCGTCATGCTCGTCGGTATCCCGGCCCCATGTCAGGGTGCCGAGTCCGATCCGGGACACACGCAGGCCTGTACGGCCGAGATGCCTCTGCTCCATGGACGCCGAGATTACTGGCCACAACTCCCTGCGTGGGGGCCCTGTGGACAACCAGAATCACCCGAGGCCGAACCCGTCCCTGCCGCGGCGCCCACCAGCGCGCTAGTGTCTCGGAGACAAGGGACGTTACTGATCGGTAAGGGGAATCGGCCATGCAGCTCGGGATTAACCTCGGCTACTGGGGCGCCGGAATGGACGCGGACAATCTCGCCGTCGCCCAGGAGGCCGACCGGCTCGGCTACGCCGTCTGCTGGGCCGCGGAGGCCTACGGCTCGGACGCGGCGACCGTACTCAGCTGGGTCGCCGCCAAGACCGAGCGCATCGACGTCGGCTCGGCCATCTTCCAGATCCCGGCCAGGCAGCCCACGATGACCGCGATGACGGCCGCCACCCTGGACTCGCTGTCGGGCGGCCGCTTCCGCCTCGGCCTCGGCGTCTCCGGGCCGCAGGTCTCCGAGGGCTGGTACGGCGTCAAGTTCGACAAGCCGCTGGCCCGCACCCGCGAGTACGTGGAGATCGTACGGAAGGCCATGACGCGCGAGCGGCTCTCGTACGAGGGCCAGCACTGGACGCTGCCCCTGCCGGGCGGCCCGGGCAAGCCGCTCAAGCTGACCGTGCACCCGGAGCGCGAGCACATCCCGCTCTACATCGCCGCGATCGGCCCGAAGAACCTGGAGCAGACCGGCGAGATCGCCGACGGCGCCCTGCTGATCTTCCCCTCGGCCGAGCACCTGGAGGACACCGCGATCACGTACCTCCGTGCGGGCCGCGAGAAGGCCGGCAAGACGCTGGAGGGCTTCGACATCTGCCCGACGCTGCCGATCGCGCTCGGCGACGACAAGGACGTGACCGCGCTGGCCGACATGTTCCGGCCGTACACCGCGCTGTACGTGGGCGGCATGGGCAGCCGCAAGCAGAACTTCTACAACCAGCTCGCCCAGCGCATGGGGTACGAGAAGGAGGCCGCCGAGGTCCAGGACAAGTACCTGTCCGGCGACAAGGAGGGCGCCGCGGCCGCCATTCCGCACTCGCTGATCGACCAGACCACGCTGCTCGGCTCGGTCGACCGCATCGCCGACCGGATGAAGGCCTACGCGGCTGCCGGGGTCAACACACTCACGCTGGCCCCCGCGGGCTTCACTCTGGACGACCGGATCGCCTCGCTCCGGGCCGGTTGCGACGCCCTGGAGCGCGCCGGTCTGGCGTAACGCGGCGAATGTCCCGGAGATAAGTTCTGCGGCCGTGGTGGGGGCTCGGGGGTCTTCCCCGCCACGGCCGTCACCGGGAACAACGCGCCAGGGCCCCCTTGGGTTACGCCCCTGAGCGTCCCTCTCCGTCCTTCGTTTGGCGGAGTTGTCCGACATATCGGTTGCCGCGCTCCTGCCGACCCATTTGACTCGGTTTCTGCGGAAACCTTGTATGGAGGTGGCAGTGATGCTTTCGGCCAAGAGTCTGTTCCAGGAGATCCTCGACAACGACGAGTCGTTCCGTCTCTTCTGCTCCATCGCTGCCAGCGGGGAGTCGCAAGGGGGCTGGGAGAACGCGCGGATCGCCGCGCTCGTCCCGCCGGGTGAGCGTGAACTCGTACCCAAGATCGCCCGCCATGGCGCGGACGAGGACAAGCACGGGCGGATTTTCAACGCCCTCATGAAGAAGCGTGGCCTGACCCCCGTCGAGGTCCCTTCAGACACCGACTACACGATGCTCCTGGAGCGGCACGGGATCGGCCTTGCGCACGACAAGCTCAAGAGCGACGAGCCGCTGAGCGTGCAGGACATCGTCACGTATCTCGCCCACAGCAGGGTCACCGAACAGCGCGCCTCCGAGCAGATGGAGCTGCTGCGCAAGCACTTCGCCGACGACCCCGACCTCGGCCGCGCGGTGAAGATGATCTCGAACGACGAGGACAACCACCTCGCGTACTGCCACGAGGAACTGCTGCGCTTCGCGTACGCCGGTCACGGCCCCGACATCCAGCGGACGCTGCGCGAGTGCGCGCTCGCCGAGATCCGCGTCTACCGGGATGTCAGCCTCGCCGTGATGGCCCACATGGGGCGCATCCTCGACTGGCCCAGGGCCAAGTCGGCGACGCTTGCCGCGGGCATCCACGCCGTCTACGCCTACGAGCGGGCCGGGGGCTGGCGCCGGATGGTCTCCCTCAGGACGCCCGAACGGCGCGACGCGCTGGGCGGGCCCGCGGCGGCGGCACCCGAGTTCGCGTGACCCGGACGACTCGCGGCCACGCGCGCGTGGAGCCTGATTACAGCCAGTCGCCCCTTGGGGACCTGGTTACAGCCAGTCCCGCTGCTTGAACATCCGGTACAGGAGCAACTCCAGGGCCACCATCAGCAGGATCACCGCCGGGTACGACCACAGCCAGTGCAGCTCGGGCATGTGGTCGAAGTTCATGCCGTAGACGCCCGCGATCAGGGTGGGGACCGCGGCCATGGCCGCGAACGCGGAGATCTTCCGCATGTCGTCGTTCTGGCGCACGCTCATCTGCGCGAGATGGGCCGACAGGATGTCCGAGACCAGCCGGTCCAGGCTCTCCACGGACTCGTTCACACGCATCAGATGGTCGTTCACGTCACGGAAGAACGGCTGCGCCTTCTCGTCCACGAAGGGCACGGCCGTGGCGTAGAGGACAGGGCCCGCGAGCCGGGTCAGTGGCACCGACAGCGGGACCGTGGCCCTGCGGAACTCCAGGATCTGCCGCTTGAAGGTGTAGATCCGTGACGCGGTGTTGCGCGAGCCGCCGAGAGTCGGTGAGAAGACCTCGGCCTCCAGCTCCTCCAGGTCGGTCCCCAGCTCCGTCGCCACCTCCAGATAGTGATCGACGGTGGCGTCGGCGATCGAATAGAGCACCGTGGTGGGCCCGAGCCGGAGCTTCTCGGGGTCCGCCTCCAGGTGGTGCCGCACGGCCGCGAGGGGCGAGCCCTCGCCGTGCCGGACGGTCACCACGAAGGAGTCGCCGATGAAGATCATGACCTCGCCGGTGGAGACGGCGTCGCTGTCCGGCTCGTACACGACCGGCTTGAGGACCATGAACAGCGAATCGTCGTAGACCTCCAGCTTGGGCCGCTGGTGGGCTTTGAGGGCGTCCTCGACGGCCAGCGGGTGCAGTCCGAACTCCTCGGTGACGAGGTCGAACTCCCGCTCCGTCGGCTCGTGCAGCCCGACCCAGAGGAACGTGTTGCCCGCGGCACGGGCCTCGGCCAGGGCGTCGGAGAGGTCGCCGGGGCCCTCCGTCCGGCGCCCGTCGCGGTAGATGGCGGAGTCGACGATCACGGAGCGTATTCTTCCGCCGAACGGGAGGGGCCGCACTCCGGCCACTGCCCCCGGCGGCCCGGAGCTGGTCGCTCGGGCGTCCGTTTACGCTGGGCCGCATGCCCACCCTGATCCTCGTCCGGCACGGACGTTCCACCGCCAACACCGCGGGACTGCTCGCCGGCTGGACGCCCGGCGTCGCCCTCGACGAGCGCGGCGCCCAGCAGGCCGCCGCACTGCCCGGGCGACTCGCCGCGCTGCCGATCTCCGAGGTCGTCACGAGCCCCCTGCAACGCTGCCAGGAGACCGTTCGGCCACTGCTCGAAGCACGGCCGGAACTGCGGGTGCACACCGAGGAGCGCATCGGGGAGGCCCACTACGGCGACTGGACCGGCCGCAAGCTCGCCGAGCTGATGGACGAGCCGCTGATGGAGGTCGTCCAGACGCACCCGTCCGCGGTGGCGTTCCCCGGCGGCGAATCGATGCGGGCCATGCAGACGCGGGCCGCCGAAGCGGTGCGCGAGTGGAACGCGCGCGTGGAGCGCGATCACGGCGGTGACGCCGTGTACCTCATGTGCTCGCACGGCGACATCATCAAATCCCTTGTCGCGGACGCACTGGGACTTCATCTCGATCTCTTCCAGCGGATCTCTGTAGAACCGTGTTCCATCACCGCGATCCGCTACACACGGATGCGGCCGTTCCTCGTGCGCCTCGGGGACACGGGTGATTTCGCGTCCCTGGCGCCGCGCGAGGAACCCCCGAGCGGTGACGCCCCGGTCGGGGGCGGTGCGGGCGCACCGTGATCGTCGGCCGCAGTAGGGTGAAGCGGTCGAAGCAGCGCAGTAGTTGTCATCCGTAGTTGCATTCGCAGTTGTCAGCAGACTTGTCAGCAACCGATGCGGGCCGACGCCGTCAGCCGGTCCGCATGTCGAAATCAATGGAGACAGGACGTGTCCCGTCAGGTGTTCCTCTACGACCCCCCGGACCGTTTCGTGGCCGGTACGGTCGGGTTGCCCGGGCGCCGTACCTTCTTCCTGCAGGCCACCTCGGGCCCCCGGGTGACCAGCGTGGCTCTGGAGAAGACCCAGGTGGCCGCCCTCGCGGAGCGCATGGACGAGCTCCTCGACGAGGTCGTACGGCGTACCGGAGGCAGCGCGCCCGTCCCGGCCGTGGCCCCCACCGAGGTGTCCGACACCGCCCCCCTCGACGCCCCTGTCGAGGAGGAGTTCCGGGTCGGCACCATGGCGCTGGCCTGGGACGGTGACGAGCAGCGCATGATCGTCGAGGCGCAGGCCCTCGTAGAGCTCGACGCCGACTCCGAGGAGGACCTCGCCGAGGCCGAGGAGCGGCTGCTCCAGGACGAGGAGAACGGTCCGCCGATGCTCCGGGTCCGGCTCACCGGCGCGCAGGCCCGGGCCTTCGCCAAGCGTGCCCTCGACGTCGTCAACGCGGGCCGGCCGCCCTGCCCGCTGTGCAGCCTCCCGCTCGACCCGGAAGGACACGTATGTCCGCGCCAGAACGGATACCGCCGCGGAGCGTGACCACGGCCGAGCTGCTCGCCAAGGGCGAGCTGAAGGTGCGCGGACGGATCCGCGAGGCCTCGAACGCGGTGCTGTACTGCTCCGTCTCGTACGAGGGCCGGGACGCGTTCTGCGTCTACAAGCCGGTCGCCGGGGAGCGGCCGCTGTGGGACTTTCCCGACGGCACGCTGGCGCAGCGCGAGGTCGCCGCGTACGAGGTGTCCGAGGCGACCGGGTGGGGGCTCGTGCCGACCACGGTGCTGCGGGACGGGCCGCACGGCGAGGGCATGTGCCAGCTCTGGATCGAGGCCGTCCCCGAAGCCGAGCTGCTGGCCTTGGTGGACGGTGAGGAGCCCGCGGAGGGCTGGAAGGCGATCGGCTTCGCCGAGGTCGGCGAGGGGAGGACGGCGCTGCTCGTGCACGCCGACGACGCTCGGCTGCGGAGGCTGGCCGTGCTCGATGCCGTGATCAACAACGCGGATCGCAAGGGTGGGCATCTGCTGCCTGGGGGTGAGGGGCGGCTGTACGGCATCGACCATGGGGTCACCTTCAATGCCGAGAACAAGCTGCGGACGTTGTTGTGGGGGTGGGCGGGGGAGTCGCTGACCGCGGAGGCGGTTTCGGTGCTTTCCGCTCTGCGGGACGGGCTGGTGCCCGGTGGGGCGCTCGCCACCCGGCTGGCCGAACTTGTCACTTCCGTCGAGGTGGAGGCCACGCGGGGGCGTGTCTCGGCGATGCTGGCCTCGGGGAAGCATCCGGAGCCCAGTGGGGAGTGGCCCGCGATTCCCTGGCCGCCTGTCTGAGTGCACGCGGGGTGGGGGCTGGGCTTGGGGTGGGTGCGCTTGCCTGCGCTTGCAGGGTGCCGCTGCGCCCACCCGTGCCGCCACTAGCGGCACGCATGCCCGCAGTTGTGACGGACGGGTGGGTGGGCTGCCGCGCCTTAGCGGCACGCATGCCCGCAGCTGTGGCGGATGGGTGGGTGGGCTGCCGCGCCCTGGCGCCACGCATGCCCGCAGTCGCTGCGCAAGGGTGCCTTCCCGGCCATCAGGCCTGGTCCGGTTCGTATACGTAACTTCGGGCCGGTTACGCTCATGGCATGTATGCCTGGCCCGCTTCTGATGTCCCCGCCCTGCCTGGTGAGGGCCGCGACCTCCGGATTCACGACACCGCGACCGGTGGGCTCGTCAGTCTTGACCCCGGTCCCGTCGCCCGTATCTACGTATGCGGCATCACGCCGTACGACGCGACCCATCTGGGGCACGCGGCGACCTACAACGCGTTCGACCTCGTTCAGCGCGTGTGGCTCGACACCAAGCGGCAGGTTCACTACGTCCAGAACGTGACCGATGTCGACGACCCGCTGCTGGTGCGCGCGGAGCGGGACGGCATCGACTGGGTGGCGCTCGCCGAGAAGGAGACCGCCCTCTTCCGCGAGGACATGACCGCCCTGCGGATGCTGCCCCCGAAGCACTACATCGGCGCCGTCGAGGCGATACCGGGGATCGTCCCGCTCGTCGAGCGGCTGCGGGACGCGGGAGCGGCGTACGAGCTCGAAGGGGATGTCTACTTCTCCGTCGAGTCGGATCCGAACTTCGGCAAGGTGTCCAACCTGGACGCCGCCGCGATGCGCCTGCTGTCCGCCGAGCGCGGTGGCGACCCGGACCGTCCGGGCAAGAAGGACCCGCTCGACCCGATGCTCTGGATGGCCGCGCGCGAGGGTGAGCCCAGCTGGGACGGTGGCTCGCTCGGGCAGGGCCGTCCCGGATGGCACATCGAGTGTGTCGCCATCGCCCTCGACCACCTGGGGATGGGCTTCGACGTCCAGGGCGGCGGCTCCGACCTCGCCTTCCCGCACCACGAGATGGGCGCCTCGCACGCCCAGGTGCTGACCGGCGAGTTCCCGATGGCCAAGGCGTACGTCCACGCCGGCATGGTCGCGCTGCACGGCGAGAAGATGTCGAAGTCCAAGGGCAATCTCGTCTTCGTGTCCACGCTCCGGCGCGACGGCGTCGACCCCGCCGCGATACGGCTCGCCCTGCTGGCGCACCACTACCGGGCCGACTGGGAGTGGACGGACTCGGTTCTCGAAGAGGCCGTCGCGCGGTTGGAGAACTGGCGGTCCGCCGTTTCACGCCCTGACGGGCCGTCCGCCGACGCGCTCGTCGAGGAGATCCGCGAGGCCCTCGCCAACGACCTGGACGCGCCGTCCGCGCTCGCCGCGGTCGACCGCTGGGCCGCTCTCCAGCACGAGCGGGGCGGTACGGACGAGGGCGCCCCCGGCGTCGTATCGCGCTCCGTGGACGCCCTGTTGGGCGTGGCCCTGTAGGACGAAAGACAGCGCGGGCCGCACGAGCCCGCGAGAGGGGCGCTTCCTCCGTCCGGAGGGAGCGCCCCTTTTGGTTCGAGCGGACTCAAGCGTGGATCACGCGCCGGTCAGATCCGCTGGACCCGGATGCTGCGCAGGATCGCGGGAGAACCGGTGTCCCAGACGCCGATGACCTGGTGGCCGAAGGCGAACGCTTCCTGGATCTCGTCGTGGGCCTGCGGGGTCGGGTTGTTGAGGACACGGAACTGGTTGTTGATGCGCAGGAAGATCTGCCGCGGCTGCCCCGGAAGCGGGTGAACGATGTCGATGTAGCCGTTCGCCACACCGGCGACGAGCGCCTGCGTCGAGATCTGCTGAAGCGCGGCCTGCGTGACCTGCTGGAGCTGCTGCTGCACCTGCTGCTCGATCTGTTGCTGTTGCTGTTGTTGCTGCTCGCCCTGCTGTTGCTGCCCGAACGGCTGCTGCTGTCCGTACGGCTGCTGTTGCTGCTGCTGGCTCAGCTGCTGAAGCAACTGCTGGAAGGGCTGCTGCTGGGCGAGCTGCTGGAGCTGCTCGAGCGATCCGCTCATGCCCTGGGGTCCGAACGGCTGCTGCTGCTGGACGTACGGCTGCTGTTGCTGCTGCCCGAACGGCTGCTGCTGGCCGAAGGGCTGCTGCATCTGCTGTCCGTACGGCTGCTGCTGGCCCGGACCCTGCTGCTGGTACGGCGACGTGCTCGGGAACTGCTGGCCCTGTTGGCTCATTTGCGGGGTGATGCTCATGCGGGTGCCACCTTCCATCATGGTTGGTTGCGGTTCGCCGGTATGTGACGACCAGGTCCTCAGCCCGTGACCACCAGGCCGACGATCTCGTCGTCCGAGAACCAGACACGTACGTCGGGCCGTCCTCCCGCGAAGGCGGAGTGCACCGCCTGGCGGATCTCGGGGGACGGGTTGTTGAGGTTGCGCCAGTCGCCGGCCACGAACAGCCGGAGCCTCGGCGGGAGTTCACGCGGGTACGGCAGCAGCTCGTCCCAGTACCGTTCGGCCAGGCCCGAGCCGACCGCGTCCGGCAGCAGATGGGTCACCGCCGCCTTGATGTCCGGCCGGTTGCCGATCCGCTGGGAGGCGGGCCGGGCCGGCGCGTCCTGCTGCGGGGTGCCCGTGGCCCGCAGCACCGCGCGGGCACGCTCGGGGGACATCGGTACCTGCCCGGCCGCTTTGAGCATGCCTTGCAGCGCGGCCAGGGCGCCGACCACCACCGGAGAGGCGGAGGAGGTCCCGGAGAACGTGTCCGTGTACCAGCCGATCTCCTCGGCACCGCCCTGCAGGTCGCCGGGCCGGTCCCAGGAGCCGCCGGTGGTCGTGACCTCGCGGCCCCAGCCCTGCGCGTCCACGCGGGCCCCGTAGTTGGAGAACGCGAGCCGCGAGCGGTCCGGGCCGTGGTCGCGGCCGTGGGTGCCGGGCGGCGGTGCGCCCGCGCCGACCAGGACCGCGCCGGAGGACTGGTTGGAGGGGTTGAACGGGTTGCGCCACCACTCGGGGAACTCGGCGGGGCGGCGCTCGTACACCCCGTCGTCGAGCGACTCGGCGCCGTTGCCCGCGGCCGCCACGACGAGCACGCCCTTGGCGGTCGCGTACCGGACGGCCGCGAAGGTGTCCGGCCACCACTCGACCGGTATGTAGCCCTGCTGGTCGTCGCGCTCCTCGAAGTCGAACCGCGGGCCCGGAGCGTGCAGTTCGATCAGGATGATGTCGCCGGGGCTCAGCCGGTCGGCCGTCGCGTGGATCGCGGCCGCCGTGCCGATGCCCTGGAAGGACGCGGCCGCGGTCACGGTGTCCGGCACGATGCCGGTGATCCCGTGCTCGTTGCGGTCGCCGCCGATCACTCCGATGACGGCGGTGCCGTGGTTGCGCCAGGCGAGGTCGGTCAGCGGGGTGCCGACGACGACGCCCGCGAGCTTCCCGGCCAGGTCCTGGTGGCCGAGCTGCCAGGCGCCCTCCACGTCGATCACCGTCACGCCCTGGCCCGTACCGCCCGGCCGCTGCCAGGCCCAGTACGCGTCGATCCCCTCGGGCGCCGGGCGCAGATACCCCTGGCGGCTGGTGAAGTCCGGGGTGACGGGCGCCCCTTCCTTCACTCGCTGGCTGTTGTCCGCACTCTGTCCCACCGACCCCACGGAGGCCGGTACGGCGCCCGGCTTCACGTACGCCGTGTCGATCTCGGGCAGTGCGGCGATCCGTGAGCGCAGTTCCCGGGCGCGGCTCTCGACGCCGCGTACCCGGTAGAAGAGCGCGAGGTCGGGGCCGCTCTCGGTGGCCGTCGCCGCGGACTGCTGCAGACGTTCCTCGCTGCCGAACAGCGGCTCCAGGGAGAGCTGTTCGTCGCTGAGGAACATGTTGAGGGCCGACACATCGGCGCCCACCGCCGAACGGACGCCCTCGGTCCTGGCGCGGAGCCTGGCCTCGGGACGTGCGACGACGATCAGCTCCTGCTCGGCTCCTCGGTAGGTGAATCCCGCTCCGTCGGGCCCCGGCCCGGACGTTCCCGGGCCCTGCGCCGGCTGTACCTGGTCGGTCATCGCGTACCGCTCCCTTCGGTCCATGCGGGTGCTTCTGGCTCGGTCCATACGGGTGCTCTGTCGCGGGATGACGCGGTGTCATGTCCCGTCCCCGGGCCGCGCCTTCGGGGCACACCCTGCTCCTCGCACGGCGACTCGTCCACCCCCGATGTCGTCAACTTGGTTTGAAAACAAGTTGAATTGGGCAACCTGTGCAATCCGTCCTGAAACAGATGTCACGAGGCAAACCAGCCAAAGGCTGAGGAGACGGGTGTCATGTGATGGGGCGGGAGCGCTTGCCGACCGCTCGACCGGACCCGGTACGCGACAGGGGCGGTGCGCGTTCCGCGCACCGCCCCTGGTGGTTCAGTCCCTCGAGGAAATCCGGGGAGTCCTAGGAATCCTCGGAGGTGTCGTCGGGACCCTTGTCGTCCGGCCCGACCTTGTCGTCCGAGCCGGTGCCCTGGTCCGTCCCGGACTCCGCGTCCGCCTCGGGCAGCTGCGGCTTCGGTGGCCGTGTGCGGCCGGCGGGGCCGTCCCGGAGGAACGACGCGGACTCGCCGCTCTCGGTGGCGTGGCCCCCGGCCTGCGAGGTCGGACCGCCGCCGTCCCGTCTGCGCAGATACCGCTCGAACTCACGGGCGATCGCCTCGCCCGACGCCTCCGGCAGCTCGGCGGTGTCCCGGGCCTCCTCCAGCGACTGCACGTACTCGGCGACCTCGCTGTCCTCGGCGGCCAGCTGGTCGACGCCCAGCTGCCAGGCCCGCGCGTCCTCGGGCAGCTCGCCCAGCGGGATACGCAGGTCGATCAGGTCCTCCAGGCGGTTGAGGAGGGCCAGCGTCGCCTTCGGGTTCGGCGGCTGCGACACGTAGTGCGGTACGGCCGCCCACAGCGACACGGCCGGTACGCCCGCGTGGGTGCACGCCTCCTGGAGGATGCCGACGATGCCCGTGGGGCCCTCGTACTTGGTCTCCTCCAGGTCCATGGTGCGGGCCAGGTCCGCATCGGACGTCACTCCGCTGACCGGCACCGGACGCGTGTGCGGGGTGTCACCGAGCAGGGCGCCCAGGATCACCACCAGCTCCACGCCCAGCTCGTGCGCGAAGCCGAGCAGCTCGTTGCAGAACGAACGCCATCGCATCGACGGCTCGATGCCCCGGACCAGCACCAGGTCACGCGGCTTCTCGCCGCCGACCCGGACCACCGACAACCTTGTCGTCGGCCATGTGATCTTCCGGACACCGCCGTCCAGCCACACGGTGGGGCGGTTCACCTGGAAGTCGTAGTAGTCCTCGGCGTCCAGCGCCGCGAACACCTCGCCCTTCCATTCCTTGTCCAGATGCGCGACCGCGGTGGAGGCGGCGTCGCCGGCGTCGTTCCAGCCTTCGAACGCGGCCACCATGACCGGGTCGATCAGCTCGGGAACCCCCTCGAGCTCAATCACCCAGTGCCTCCTTCCGACGTGCCCTCACGAACGCCCCAACCTTACGGCGTGCGAAGGGGGCCTCCGCAGCCCCCTTGCACGGGGGAGTGAACGGATCACTGCCCCGCCGAGGGGCCGGAAACACGCGCGACCGCCACCCTGAAACACCCCCCAGTCATCCGAGGAGTCACATCGCGCCCGCCGAGCCGGTCGGAGCGGTCCGGGCCGCCGGGCGGGCGACGGGTGTCTTCGTGACGCGGTTCACAGGGTCGAGCGCAGCCACTGTTCGACGCTCGCGATGTGCACCGTCGCCCAGGAGCGGGCCGCCTCCGCGTCGCGGTCGCGCAGGGCCGTGAGGATCGCGCGGTGCTCGTGCAGGGTGCGGCTGACCGCGTCCTCCTGGGTCAGACCGCGCCAGATCCGGGCCCTGGTCGTGGGCCCGGAGAGGCCGTCGAGGAGGGAGCAGAGCACCGAGTTCCCGGAGCTCTGCACGATGCCGCGGTGGAACTCCAGGTCGGCGGCGACGAGCTCTTCCACCGAGGGCTCGTCGCCGAGCAGGTCCAACTGGGCGGACAGTGCGTCCAGTTGCTGTTCGCTGATGCGTGAGGCCGCCATCGCCGTGGCGGCCGGCTCCAGGATGCGGCGGACCGCGAGGAACTCGAGCACCGTGTCGTCGCGGTGGAAGTCGACGACGAAGCTCAGTGCCTCCAGGAGGAGTTGGGGGTCCAGGCTGGTCACGTAGGTGCCGTCGCCCTGCCGGACGTCCAGGATGCGGATGAGCGACAGGGCGCGCACCGCCTCGCGCAGGGAGTTGCGTGACAGGCCGAGTTCCGCGGCGAGTTCGCTCTCCTTGGGAAGCCGGTCGCCGGGGCGCAGCGAGCCGGAGACGATCATTCCCTTGATCTTCTCGATCGCCTCGTCTGTGACTGCCATGGCGGGCCTCCCTGTCGTTCAGCGTGCAGTTCGGGATGTCGCCAAGGCATCCGCTCAGACGTCCGATGTCTCAGCCCATTATGAGGGTCAGCGGGCTGAACAGGACACGGAATCCGACGTCAGGTCAGGCGAGGGCCTCCAGGTCGGCCAGCGCGGAGGGCTCGTCGAGGGTCGTGAGGGCGCGGTCCCGCATCAGGATCCTGCCGTCGACGACCGTGTCCCGTACGTCCGCCGAGTGTGCGGCGTACGCGAGCGTGGACCACGGATCGTGCAGCGGCCTCAGATGGGGCGCGTCGAGGCCGAGCACGATCAGGTCGGCGCGCTTGCCCGCCTCCAGGGAGCCCAGGTGGTCGCCGAGCCCCAGCGCGCGGGCGCCCTCGATGGTGGCCATGCGGACCGCCTGTTCGGCGCCGACCGCGGTGGGATCGCCGCCCGCCTTGTGGACGAGGGCCGCCTGCCTGACGGCCCCCAGCACGTCCAGGGTGTTGGAGCTGACGGCGCCGTCCGTGCCGAGCCCGACGGTCACGCCCGCGCTGAGCAGCCTCGGAACCGGCGCGATACCGCAACCGAGCTTGAGGTTGGAGACCGGGCAGTGCGCGACCGACGTGCCGGTGCGGGCGAGGGCCGCGATCTCGGGACCCGTCAGATCCACGGCGTGCGCGAGCAGCAGGTCGGGGCCGAGCAGCCCGAGCGAGTCGAGCAGTTCCACCGGACGCTTGCCGTGGGCGACCTCGACGGTGGCGACCTCGGTCGCGTTCTCCGCCGCGTGGATGTGCAGCAGTGCGCCGAACTCCCTTGCCAGCGCGGCGATTTCGACGAGCTGCTCGGGCGAGAGGGTGTAGGTCGAGTGCGCGAAGAGGACGGGCCGGAGGCCGGGCCGCGCTGTCGCACGGGCGGTCAGATCGCGGCGCGCCCACTCCAGCCGGTCCTCGTACGCGATGCCGTCCGCGGGCTCCGGTACGTCCATGAAGGTCGGCCCGGTGTGCAGCCGCCAGCCCGCCTCGCGCGCGGCCTGTTCGGCCGCCTCGTGGAACCAGTACATGTCGAGCGCGGAGGTCACCCCCGCCCGTACGCTCTCGGCGATCGCGACCCGTACCGCCGCCGCGACGTTCTTCGGGGACAGCAACTCGGCTTCCCAGCGCAGCACCCGCTCCAGGAAACCCTGGAGCGTGACGTCGTCCGCGCGGCCGCGCAGCAGCGTCATCGCCAGGTGGGTGTGGGTGTTGACAAGGCCGGGGAGGACGAGACAGCCGCTCGCGTCGAGGGTGTCGCTGGCCGCGTACCGCGTGCGGAGTTCCTCGGCGGGACCGACGGCCAGGATCTCGCCGTCGCGGACGGCGACCGTGCCGGAGCGCACGAAGGTCCCGGCCTCGTCGACGGTCAGGACGTCCCCGCCCTCGACCAGCAGATCAGCGCGCTCGCTCATGCCTTGGACTCCCCGCGCTCCTCCGCCAGCAGCCGCAGCGCTTCCAGCGACACCAGGGCACCCCGCTCCACACCCTCCGCCACGACATCGCGGTGCGGGTTGTAGCCGCCGGTGTTCTCCTCGTCGACCAGCTCGTCCGCGTTCGCGCCGTCGACGACGAGCACGCCGCCCGCCACGAGGCCACGCAACGAGGCGGTGACCAGCAGCGCGGACAGCTCCATCTCGATCGCCGCGAGACCCGCGTTGTCGTACGCGGTGAGCGGGATCAGCCCCGGCTGGAAGGCCGCCCGGGTCCAGACGAGACCCCGGTGGTGCGGGGCGCCGGCCGCGCGGGCCGCGCGCTGGAGCGCGAGCACCGCCTCGGGGGAGGACACCGCCGGGTACTCGGGCGGCAGCAACTGCTGGGTGACACCGTCGTCGCGTACGGCGGCCTCCGCGATGACGAGATCGCCGTCACCGATACCGGGGCGCATCGCGCCTGCCGTGCCGAAGCGCAGGAAGGTCGTGACGCCCGCGTCGGCCAGCTCCTGGAAGAGCAGGATCGCGCCGGGCGCGCCGACCCCGTGCGAGGCGACGGTGACCGGCAGGCCCTTCCAACTCCCGCTGAACACACGGTATTCGCGGTGGTACGAGACCTCCTCGGCGCCGTCGAGCAGCGCGGCGACGGCCGCGGCGCGCGCCGGGTCGCCGACGACCAGGGCCTGCGGCGGAAGGCCCGTGCGGGGTATGCGGGTGATGGGCAGCAGGTCCAAGGTCATGAGACGGCTCCAGCGGGGCGGGTACGGCGACGGCGGCGGGCCGTCGTGAGGAAGAGGGCGCCGAGTGTGACGACGTACGGCGCGGCGTCGGTCGCCTGCTGCGGCAGGCCGAGGCCCTGAAGGCGGAAGCCTGCGGCCTCCGCGAGACCGAAGAGCAGCGCGGCGAGCAGCACACCGAGGGGCAGCGCGCGCCCGAGCATCACCGCGACGACCGCGATCCAGCCGCGCCCCGCCGTCATGTTCTCGGAGAACAACGTGACGTTGCCGAGGGCGAGTTGGGCTCCGGCAAGGCCGCACAGCACTCCCGAGACGAGCACCGCCGCGTACTGGTACTTCGCCGGGCTCACCCCGAGCGTGGCCGCCGCCTCGGGGGCCTCGCCGACCCCGCGCAGCCTGAGGCCCCACACATGCCGGGAGAGCATCAGAGCGGCGACGCCGACCGAGGCCCACGCCACATAGGCGAGCGGTGAGAAGCCACCGACCAACGGCAGACCGGCCAGTGACGGATCGTCAAAAGTGCCCTGCACGCCAAAGACCGTGCGCAGCAGGAAACTGGTCAGGCCGACGGCGAGGAGGTTCATGGCGATCCCCAGGACCACCGCGTCGCCGCGCAGGGTCACCGTGCCGACGGCGAGGATCAGCGAGTACGCGGCGGCGGCGAGCGCGGCCGCCAGAACGCCCAGCCAGGGGCTGCCGGTGAACCAGCTCGTGGTCACCGCGGTGAAGCAGCCCATCAGCATCATGCCTTCGAGGCCGATGTTGAAGACGCCCGCGCGTTCGCAGATCGCGCCGCCGAGCGCGGCCAGCAGGATGGGAGTGAGCGCGCGCAGCGCGGACATGACGAGATCGGAGTCGAAGAACATCAGACGGCCTCCTTCTGTCGAAGCCGTTCGGATCGCCCGGATCGGCGCAGCCACTTGTCCGGGAAGCTCAGCCGGGCCGCCAGGAACACGATGACGATGGCCTGCAGCACCTGCGTCAACTCGCGCGGCACCTCGGTCGTGCGTTCCATGGAGAGCCCGCCGACCTCGAGCACGGCGAAGAAGAACGAGGCGAGGACCGTGCCCAGCGGGCCCGCCGCCGCGAGCAGCGCGGCCGTCAGACCCGTCCAGGTGTACCCGGGAGCCGTGAGCGCGCCGTCGAGGAAGCGGTAGGGGAAGCTCAACACCCCGATCGCGCCGACGAGTCCGGCGAGCGCGCCCGACACCGCCATCAGCTTGAGCGTCAGCCCCTTGCGCTCGACGCCCGCGTACGCGGCGAAGCGGGAGTTGAGGCCGGTCATCCGGATCTCGTAGCCGACCGCCGTACGGGAGTCCGCGAACCAGTACGCGGCCGCGGCGGCCACGATCAGCAGCAGGCCGACGGTCACCGTGGAGTCGCCGAAGGCGGGCAGGGCCACCCCTTGGGGCAGTTGACGCGTCTGGGGAAGGCTGGAGCCGGGCTCCTTGAGCGGATAGCGCACCAGGTACGAGGCGAGCGACGACGCCGGATAGCTGAGCAGCAGGCTGCTCACCAACAGCGGTACGCCCAGGTGGTTCTCGCAGAGCGCTGCCAGGGCCGCGTATCCGGCGCCCGCCGCCATGCCCGCGAGGAGCGCGAGGACGACGGTGAGGGGTGCGGGCAGCGGCGAGTAGAGGCCGGTGACCGCCGCCGCGATGCCGCCGAGCACCAACTGCCCGTCGCCGCCGAGGTTGATGAGCCCGGCGCGCAGCGGGATCGCCAGCGCGAGCGCCATGCCGAGCACGCTGGTGGTGGTGGACAGCGTCGAGCCGATGCCGTCGGAGCCGAGGGAACCGCTGATCACGGCGCCGTACGCGGAGATCGGATCGGCGCCCGTGCCCACCAGGAACAGTGCGCCGATGACGACTCCGGCGAGGACGGAGAAGGTGACGGGGGAGCGCAGGGCCCCTGTTATTCGGGTCATGTCAGTCTCCGACCTCTACCGGGGGCTGCACCGGCGGCTGTCCGGGGGCCGAGCCGCCCGCCATCGCCAGGCCCAGCGTCCGTTCGTCCGCCTCGTCCTTCGTGTACTGGGCCGTCACGCGGCCCTCGTACATCACGAGCACCCGGTCCGCGAGCGAGCGGATCTCGCTGAGCTCGGCCGAGACGAGCAGGACGGCGTGTCCCGCGTCGCGGTAGGCGACCAGTTCGTCGTGGATGTTCTGGATGGCGCCGATGTCGACGCCCCGCGTCGGCTGCTCGACGAGCAACAGCGGGGCGTCGTGGGCGAGTTCGCGGCCGATCAGCAGCTTCTGGAGGTTGCCGCCGGACAGCGCGGAGGCGGGCACCTCGGGCGAGGACGCCTTGATGCCGAAGCGTTCGACGAGACCTTGTGCGTGGGCCCGTACGGCCGAAGGTGTCAGCAGTCCGTGCCGTGAGGACAGCGACGTACGGTGATGGCCCATCGCGAGGTTGTCGGCGACGGACGCGGCGGGCGCGGTGCCGACCGCGTGCCGGTCCTCGGGCACGTACGCGAGGCCCTGGGCGCGCCGTTCGGTCGCCGAGGCGTGCGTGATGTCCCGGCCCCGCAGAGCGACCCGGCCGCCGGTGACGGGCCGCAGCCCGGCCAGTGCCTCGATCAGCTCGCTCTGGCCGTTGCCGGCCACGCCCGCTATGCCGACGATCTCGCCCGCACGGACGGTGAGTTGGACCTCACGTACCGCGTCCGTGGCGAGGTCTTCCACATCCAGCACCACGTCACCCGGGGTGCCCGTGGCGTGCACGCGGTCCAGGTCGACCGCGCGGCCGGTCATCGCGGCGGCGATCTCGTCGGCGGTCGTCTCCGCGGTGCGCAGCCGGGCGACTACGCGGCCGTCCCGCAGCACCGTCACGTTGTCGCTGCCTTCGAGGACCTCGCGCAGCTTGTGCGTGACAAGGATCACCGTGCGGCCCTGCGCGGTGAGCGACTTGAGGACCGTGAACAGGGCGTCGGCCTCGGCGGGGGTCAGCACCGCGGTCGGCTCGTCGAGGATGAGCGTACGGGCGCCGCGGTGCAGCAGCTTCAGGATCTCCACGCGCTGCCGCAGGCCCACCGGGAGCTCGCCGACCCGGGCGTCCGGGTCGACGGAGAGCCCGTGCTCCTCGGCCAGTTCGCGCACCCGGCGCCGCGCCGCCGCGCGGTCGACAAGACTGAAGCGGCGCGGCTCGGCCGCGAAGACGACGTTCTCGGCGACCGTCAGCGAGTCGAACAGCTTGAAGCTCTGGTGCACCATGCCGAGCCCGGCGGCCATCGCGTCGCCGGGGTCGCCGAAGGACACCTCGTGCCCATCGATCCGCACCGAACCGGCGTCAGGGCGTTCCATCCCGTAAAGGACGGACATCAGCGTGGACTTGCCCGCGCCGTTCTCGCCCATCAGGGCGTGGATCTCGCCGCGCCGTACGGTCAGATCGACGGCGTCGTTCGCGAGCGTGCCGGGGAACCGCTTGGTGATTCCCCGGAGCTCGACGGCGAGTTGACCGTCGGACGACTGGTGGTTTTCAGGCGACCGGTGATCGTCAGCTTGCTGCGGGATCATCGACCTTCAGCTCTCCGGACACGATCTGGTCGCGCAGCGCCTCGACCTTCGTCAGGACGTCCTTGTGGTCGGCGATGACGCACTTGGAGGTGTCGACGCCGTCCTCCAGGCCGGTGAGGCTGATGCCGCCCTCCTTCAGGCCGTACGAGATCGTCTTGCCCGTGTTGCCGACGAGGACCTGCTTGATGCCCTCTTCCACGGCGACGTCGGTCTTCTTGATCACGTTGTCCACGACCGTGCCAGGCGCCGAGGTGCACTGGTTGACGTCGACGCCGTACGCGTAGGCGCCCTTGGCCTTCGCCGCCTCGAAGACGCCGTAGTTGCCGGCCGCAGCAGCCGCCATGATCTGGTCGGTGCCGCCCGAGAGGAGCGCGTTCGCCTGCTCCTTGGCGCGGGCCGAGTCGTCGAACGGGGACTGGCCGCCGACGAAACGCGTGGAGGCGGTCGTCTTGGGGGCGACCTTTTTGGCGCCGGCCGCGAACGGGTCGCTGTAGCGGCGGAACTGGGGCGTGTCGAGGACGTCCACCGCGCCGACCTTGCCGCTCTCACTGAGCAGACCGGCCTCGGCGCCCGCGAGGTACACGCCCTCGTGCTCACGGAATGTCGCGCAACTCACGTTCTTGAACGTCTTCGTCGTGCACGCGTCGATCACCAGGAACTGCTGCTTGGGGTGAGCCTCGGCCTGCTGCGCCACCAGGTCGGCGAACTCGAAGCCGACCAGCACGATGACGTCGGGCGCGGCGTCCACGGCGGCCTGCACGTTCTGCTGCTCGGACGCGGTGTCCGAGGACTGGTACACCTTCTTCGTCCCGTCGTGCGCCTTGGCAGCCGCCTCCACTCCGGTGACCGCGAGCTTCAGGAACTCGTTCTGCCCCACGGGGTCGGGGGTGACCAGCGTGAAGGACTTGCCACTGCTCGCGGAGCTGTCGGACGCGCTGTCCTTGGCGGCCGCGTTGCAGGCGGTGGCGAGCAGCGCGGTGCCTGCCGCGAGAGCGGCGAACTGGAGGGAACGGCGGTTTCTGCGGTACATCGGGATGACCTTCCGGAGGCTGCGGCAGGGCACGCTGTGCGGGTGCGCGAAGGGGCCGAGCGGTGAGGGTGGAGCGGTGACGGTTACGGCGGGAGCTGAACTGCGAGTCAGCTACGACAGCCGTCGGCGGCGCACCGGCCGAAGTCGAGGAAGCGACGCTTCGTAAGCAGCACAGGTCCCTCCTTCGCGTCGGTCTTGGGCCTGCGGGTGCTGGACTGTAACACCGGTTTTAGGACACTTGCCCGACTGTCTCGAACTGTGGTTCTTCGAGGTCATGTACGGTGTCGCGCACCTTCGGAACATCAGGAGTGCCCCGTTATGCCCCAGGAACTGCGCGCCGTCGACTGGACCGGAAGCAGTCTCGCGCTCATCGACCAGACCGTGCTTCCGCACCGCACCGAGACCCGCGAAATACGTGCCGTGGACGACCTGGTGGACGCGATCCAGCGGCTCGTTGTCCGGGGCGCTCCGGCGATCGGAGCGGCCGGGGCGTACGGCGTGGCGCTCGCCCTGCTGCAGGGCGAGCGCGAGGGATGGGACCGCGCGCAGGTGCTCGCGGCGGTCGCCCGGATCCGCGAGGCCCGCCCGACCGCCGTCAATCTCATGGTCTGCGTCGACCGCGTGCTGACCCGGTTCGACGAGGGACTGGAAGCGGTCCTCGCGGAGGCGGCCGCCGTCCAGCGCGAGGACGTCGAGGCGAACCGCGCGATGGGGGCGTTCGGGGCGGACTGGCTCCTGAAGCGCACCGACTTGGGCCGGCCGCTCCGCATCCTGACCCACTGCAACACCGGCGCGCTCGCCACCGCCGGCTGGGGCACCGCCCTCGGCGTCATCCGCGAACTGCACGCGCGCGGCCTGCTCGAGGTCGTGTACGCCGACGAAACGCGTCCCCTGCTCCAGGGATCCCGCCTGACCGCCTGGGAGTTGGTCCAGGAAGGCATCCCGCACTACGTCCAGGCCGACGGCGCCGCCGCGGGCACCATCCTGCGCGGCGAGGTCGACGCGGCGATCGTCGGGGCGGACCGCATCGCTGCGAACGGGGACACGGCGAACAAGGTCGGAACGGTGGGCGTTGCACTGGCCTGTGCGGATGCGGGGGTGCCGTTCTTGGTGGCCGCGCCCACCACGACGGTGGACCTCTCCACTGCCTCGGGTGCCGACATTCACATCGAACTCCGGGGGGAGGACGAGGTGTTGGAGTGGGCGGGGGTGCGGACGGCTCCCGCCGGGTCGCGGGGGCACAATCCGGCGTTCGACGTCACGCCGGGGCGCCTGGTGACCGGTCTTGTGACGGAGCGCGGGGTGCTGGAGGTGTCGGCGGGGGAGCTTCCGGGGGAACGGTTGCGCTAACTGACCGTCGGGGGTGGTGTGTTGAGTGCGGATTGGTGGGGGCTGGTCGCGCAGTTCCCCGCGCCCCTGAAGGGGCGCTGTTGTGGGGGGTGTTGAAGAGGGGACCGGAGTTGGTCCCCTCTTCGGTCACCGGGGTTCAGTGGCCTGTCAGTTCCAACTCCAGTAGCCACTCGACCACTTCGGTGTGGTGGCGGGCCTGGCGCGGATCGGCGCCCCATACGTACAAGCCGTGGCCGGCGACGACTACCGCCGGCATCTGCGGGTTGCGGGCCGCCTCCAGGCGGTCGCCCAGGACCTTCATGTCCTGGCTGTTGGTGATGACGGGGAGGGTGACCTCGACGTCGTGGGCGGGCTGGCCGACGCCCTTGAGCATCTCCACGTCCTTGAAGACGATGCCGCCGGGCTCGCGGCGGCCCATGGCCACGGACGCGACGGTGTGCACGTGGACGACGGCACCGGCACCGGTCAGCGCGGCCACGCGCGCGTGCAGCTCGGCCTCGGCGGACGGCTTGCCGCCCGACACCGCCGCGCCCGCGCCGTCCACCAACACCACGTCGGCGGGCGTCAGTTCACCCTTGTCGTGCCCGCTCGCCGTGACCGCGAGGCGGAGCGGATCACGGGACAGGACCACCGACAGGTTTCCCGAGGTGCCGCGCATCCAGCCGAAGGAGGCGAAGCGGGCCGACTCGGCGGCCAGGACCGCGCCCGCCTCCTCCAGGTCCAGTGCTGAGGTCACGACGGTCATGCGGTGCTCCTTGCGATGGTGATCTCGTCGAACGTCCCCGCCTGCGGGTGATCGCCGACGCCCTGCTCGTAATACGGCTCCCCGGGGCGACGTACGCCCACGGCCTGCCAGCCCGCCGCACGCGCGGCGTCCAACTCGCCAGGCCGGTCGGAGAGGAAGAGAATGCGGCCCGGGGCTTCGCCCAGCGCGGCCGCGATCGTCGTGTACGACGCGGGCTCCTGCTTCGGCCCGGCGTTCTCCGTGTCGTACAACCCCTCGACGAGCGGCAGCAGATCGCCCTCGGGGCTCGACCGGAACCACGCGCGCTGCGCGGCCACCGAGCCGGACGAGTACACGTGCAGGCGTACGCCCGCCGCGTGCCAGCTGCGCAGCGCCGGGACCACGTCGTCGTAGAAGTGCGAGACGAGGTCGCCGCGCGCGAAGCCCTCGGACCAGATGAGGCCCTGGAGGGTCTTGAGGGGGGTCGCCTTGCGGTCCTCGTCGAGCCACTCGTTGAGCGCCTTCTCGACGCGTCCGGCATCGGCGTCCGGCTCGCCGATCAGCTCGCGCACCTGCGCGACCGCCCGCACCACATCCGGATCACCGCTCCGCTCCGAGAGCACCGCTCCGAAACGAGAGCGCGAGTACGGGTAGAGCACGTCCACGACGAACCCCGTGGCGCTCGTGGTGCCCTCAATGTCGAGCACCACGGAGTCGATGTCGAAGTGCTCGGTCACGCGGAAGCCTTGTCCTTCGCGTACCCGGCGTCGATCGTGTCGTAGTCCGGGAAGCGGGAGGCGATGGTGGAGCCGGTGAAGCTGCCGATCCAGCCGTCCTCCTCGTGGAAGAAGCGGATCGCGGTGAAGGCCGGCTTCGTGCCCATGTCGAACCAGTGCGTCGTGCCGCGCGGCACCCCGAGCAGGTCGCCCTTCTCGCAGTACACGGCGTGCACCTCGCCGTTCACGTGCAGATAGAAGATCCCGGATCCCGAGACGAAGAAGCGGACCTCGTCATCGTCGTCGTGCGTGTGCTCCTGGAGGAACTTCGCGCGCGCCGCCTTCGCCTTCACCGGGTACTCGGGGTCCTCGCTCGGGTGCAGGCCGAGCACGTCGACCGTGGTGAAGCCCTCCTCGGCGTTGAGCTTCTCGATCTCCGGGCCGTACGCGGCGAACACGGTGTCGCTGTCGGCGTCCGCGGGCACGTCCTCGCGGATCGGCCACTGCTCGTAGCGCACGCCGATCGGGGCGAGCGCGGCGGCGATCTCGACGGGGTCGGACGTACGGCGCACGACGGTCTCCGAGCCGGTCTCGGGCCAGGTCGTCAGCAGGGTCATGGGAGCAACTCCAGGGGGCTGGAAGGGATGTCCGGATACTGGGACGAGTACCGGGTGGGGGGAGGGACGCGGGCGGCGGGGCCGCGGGACGTGCGGAAGGCTCGGGCTGGAGTCGTCAGCCGCGACACGCCGCGCCGGTACAGCGTCGCTTCGCTGTCGCGCGTGGTGTCGTCATCGGAATGCCTCACTGTCCCGGGTCGGGTGCCGGTTCCGAGATGGTAACTCCAGGCGGGCGGTCGGCCGGGTGTGACGAAGTTGTTGTCTCAACCACTGAGAATTCAGGTCAGGGGTTTTGACGCATGGCTGAAAACGTTCTCATGATCTCCTTATGAAGACGCTGCTGCTCGTGCGGCGGCTGTACGTGGACTTGCTCCGGTCGACCACAGCCCGCTGTCGCTGACCTCACCCGGAGCTCCAAGTCGCCCGAGCCCTCAGGGCTCCCGCCATGTCCGCGGTAGTGGCGCGTTCTCTTCCGATGCTCCGGGTCACGCACGCCCTCCCCCTTCACCCACCCCTTCGCACCGCCCTGTCCAGGAGCACTCATGTCCCGTACCCGTGTCCCCCTTGCCGCGCTGTCGCTGGCCTCCGCCTCCGCCCTCCTGCTCGCGGGCTGCTCCCAGTCCACGAACGCCTCGCAGAGCACCGGCGACAAGGCCGCCTCGGCCTCCGCGGCGACCGCCGCGAAGCCCGCGCCCTTCAGCAAGGGCAAGGTCAAGGTGGCCCTGGTCCGGCAGAGCGGCGCCGGCGACTACTTCGAGCAGTGGGGCAACGGCGCCAAGGCGCAGGCCGAGGCGCTCGGCATCGATCTGACCGTGTACGACGCCCAGGCCGACAACGCCAAGCAGGCCACCGACCTGTCCTCGGCCATCAACTCCGGGGCGCAGGCCATCATCGTCGACCACGGCTTCCCGGCCACGATCCAGCCGGAGATCGACAAGGCCGTGAAGAAGGGCATCAAGGTCGTCGTCTACGACGTCGAGCAGACCAACAAGGCCGTGGTCAGCACCAAGCAGGACGACGCCAGCATGGCCCAGGCCGTCCTCGACGTGATGACCGAGGAGCTCGGCAAGGACGCCAAGGTCGGCTATGTCAACGTCGCCGGGTACGCCGCCCTCGACAAGCGCGACAGCGTCTGGAAGAAGACCGCCGACGCCAACGGCTGGAAGCAGGAGTTCAAGGTCGGCAAGGTGACCGACTCCACGGCCACCGACAACGTTCCCCTCGTCTCCGCCGCACTCACCCAGCACTCCGACGTGACCGGAGTCTTCGCCCCCTACGACGAGCTGGCCAAGGGCACCGTCCTCGCCGTCCAGAACAAGAAGCTCCAGGACAAGGTGAAGGTCTTCGGCGCGGACGTCTCCAACGCCGACATCCAGAACATGACCGCCGCGGACAGCCCGTGGGTCGCCACCGCGGGCACCGACCCGTCCGCGGTCGGCGCCGCCGTGGTCCGCACCGCCGCCCTGGAGCTGGCCGGTCAGCTGGACAAGACCTCGGTCGAGTTCCCGGCCGTCGCCATCACCCAGGACTTCCTGCGCGAGAAGAAGATCGAGAACATGGACCAGCTGCGTGCGGCGCTGCCCGAGCTGAACCTGTCCAAGGTGAGCACCGCGGACTGGATCCCCAATGTCGCCCACTGACACGTCTTTTGACGGTCCTATTGACGGTCCTTTTGACACCGGCGCCGCGGTTCGCCTCCGTGAGGTCAGCATGGCCTTCGGAGGCAGGACGGTCCTGGAGTCCGTCTCGCTGGACATCGCCCCGGGCAGCGTCGTCGCGCTGCTCGGCGCGAACGGTGCCGGCAAGTCCACGCTGATCAAGATCCTGTCCGGCGTGCACACCGACCACGGCGGGGAAGTGAGCGTGAACGGCGAGCCCGTCGCGCTCCACTCCCCGTTCGCCGCACGCCAGTTGGGCATCCAGACCGTGCACCAGCGGATCGGTGAGGGCATCGTCCCCGGCCTAACCGTTGCCGAGAACCTGGTCTTCGAGGAGCTGGCCCAGAGCCGCGGGAACCCCTTCCTGAACGGCCGCCGCCTGCTGGCCCGCGCCCGCGAGATCCAGTCCGCACTCGACCTCGGCTGGAGCGACGCCGTACTCAAGCGCGACGTCACCGAACTCGGCATCTCCGACCGGCAGTTGCTGATCCTGGCCCGCGCACTGGCCACCCGCCCCCGGCTGCTGATCCTCGACGAGCCGACCTCCGCGCTCTCCGCCACCGAGGCGGAGCGCCTCTTCGCGCTCGTCGAGCGGATGCGCGACGAGGGCATCGCGGTCCTGTACGTCTCCCACCGGCTCGGCGAGATCGACGTGCTCGCCGACCGCCTGGTCGTTCTGCGGGACGGCCGTCTCACCGAGGACCAGACCAAGCCCTTCGACTGGGACAGCGCCCTGCGCGCCATGCTCGCCCAGGCACAGGAGGCGACCACCGCACGGCCCCGGAAAGCGGGACCCCGGGGCGAGGTCGTGCTCTCACTGCGCGGAGTCCCGCTCCTCGAGGGCCACACTCCGCAGGACCTCGACATCCGGGCCGGCGAAGTCACCGGCGTCGTGGGCCTGTTGGGCGCGGGCAAGACGGAACTCGCCCGCGGGCTGTTCGGCGCCGACCGCTTCACCGGGGGAGCGGTCGGGCTGGACGGCAAACCGTACGAGCCGCGCCGCCCGGCCGACGCCATCGCCAGGGGCGTACACCTCGTACCTGAGGACCGGCACGCCGACGCCCTGGTGCCAGGCTGGTCGCTGGCGCAGAACATCTCGCTGCCGTTCCTCAAGTCCCTCTCCACGGCAGGGCTCGTGAGCCGCACCAGGGAGGACGCGCTCGGCCGCGCCACCATCGAGCAGCTCGGCGTCGTCGCCCGCGACGAACACAGCACCGTCGAGGAACTCTCCGGCGGCAACCAGCAGAAGGTCGTCGTCGGCCGCTGGCTCGCCGAGAGCCCTCGCGTCCTCATCCTGGACGAGCCGTTCCGAGGCGTGGACATCGGCGCCCGCCGCGACATCGGCCGCCGCGCCCGCACGCTGGCCGCCGAGGGCGCTGCCGTCCTCGTCCTGTCCGCCGACGTCGACGAGATCCTGGAGGTCGCCGACCGGGTCGTCGTCCTCGCGGCGGGCGAGATCCGCCTCGACGCGTACGGCGAAGAAGCGGAACGCGACCGCGTGATCCAGTCCATCTCGGCGTCCGTCTGATGCCGGGCACAGCCGTCGGATTCCGCCCGACACAGGTCACAGCCGTCGGCGTCCGCCCGATACCGGTCACACGCCGCCCGATACCGGTCACACCAGGAAGTACGCCATGACCACCACTCAGAGCGCCCCCGCGAAGACGGCGACCCCGTCCCCGCTCGCCGCCGGCCCGCGCATCCAGAGCGCCGTCATCAAATACGGCTTCATCTTCGTCACCGTCACGCTCTTCGCGTACTTCGCGATCAGCGAGCCGTCGTTCCGCGACTCGGCGACGCTGCTCGACACCCTCCGGTACGTCTCCGTCGCCGCGATCCTCGGCCTCGGCGTCACGCTCACCATGGCCGTGGGCGGAATGGACATGTCGGTCGGCGCGGTGGCCGGGCTCGGTGTGACGGTCGCCGCCAAGACGATGGTCTCCTACAACCAGGTCGGCGTGGTCGCAATCCTCGCGGTCATCGCCGCCGGTGCGCTGGCCGGTCTGCTGAACGCCCTGCTGATCGTCGTCCTCAAGATCCCCGACATGCTGGCCACGCTCGGCACCATGTTCGTCATCCAGGGCACCAAACTCATCCTGGTCGACGGGCAGTCCATCACCCCCGGCATGACGCAGTCCGACGGCACCACAGCACCCGGCAGATTCACCGAGGGCTTCCTGCGCATCGACCGGGGCACCCTCCTCGGCATCCCCGTCTCCGTGCTGATCTTCGGCGGACTGACGGTCATCGCCTGGGTGTTCCTCGCCCGCACCCGCTGGGGCCGCGTCCTGTACGCGATCGGCGCCAACCCCGAGGCCGCGCGCCTCGCCGGCATCCGTGTCGGCGCCTACCGGGCCCTGGCGTACGTCCTCTCCGGCGTCCTCGCCTCCATCGGCGGCCTGATCCTGGCCGCCCGCATCGGCCAGGGCGATGTCTCGGCCGGTACGTCCCAGCTCCTCGAGGCCGTCGCGGTGGCCCTGGTCGGCACCTCGGTCCTGGGCCGTGGACGCCCGAACGTCTGGGGCACGGCCCTGGGCGCCGTACTCATCGGGATCATCACCACCGGCCTGACCATCAAGGGACTGCCGTACTACACGCAGGACGTCGTCGAGGGCGCGGTCCTCATCCTCGCCCTGGTGTTCAGCTTCACCCTGTCCAAGCGCCGCACCGCATAAGGGAGTTCACGATGGGCTACCGCATCCTGGAGACCGAGGACGTCGCGGGTTACCTGCGCGAGCGCGGCCACTGGGGCACCGACGAGCCGGAGGTGCGCGAGGTCTCCGACGGAAACATGAACCGCGTCTTCCTCGCCAGCTCCGCCGACGGTACCCGGGGCCTCGCCGTCAAGCAGGCCCTGCCCTGGGTCCGCGTGGCTGGCCCCTCCTGGCCGATGAGCCCCGAGCGCGCCGACGCCGAGGCCCGCGCCTACGAGCAGGTCGCCAAGGTCGCCCCGGACAAGATCCCGGCGATCCACGGCTACGACGCCGAGAACTACGCCCTCGTCATGGAGGACATGTCCGACCTGGAGGTCCTGCGCACGGTCCTCAACGAGGGTGCGTCGTACGGCCCGGACACCTCCGCCCGGATCGGCGAGTTCGTCGCCCAGCTCTCCTTCGCCACCAGCGACTTCGGCATGTCCTCGGCCGACCGCAAGGCGCTGATCGCGACCTCGGTGAGCCCCGAGCTCTGCAAGATCACCGAGGATGTGGTGCTCTCCGAGCCCTACATCGAGCACGAACACAACCACTGGCTCCCGGAGTTGGCCGACCTGGCCGCCGAATTCCGCGCCGACGCCCGGCTGCGCACCGAGGTCGCGGACCTCCGCCATGTCTTCATGACGAGCGGTCAGGCGCTGCTCCACGGCGATCTGCACACCGGCAGCGTCATGGTCGGCGTGCGTGAAGGCGCCCCGGTGGTACGGGTATTCGACCCCGAGTTCTCCTTCGTCGGCCCGATCGGCTTCGACCTCGGTCTGTACTGGGCGAACACGCTGGTCTCCCAGGTCAGGGCCGACGCGCTCGGCACGGCCACCGACCACGGGGACCAACTCCGGCTGTCCTGGGAGGCGTTCGAGTCCGAGTTCCGCCGTCTGTGGCCGACCCGCGTCGACACCTTCTTCGACGACGCCTACCTGGACCGCTTCCTGGCCCGACTCTGGACGGAGTCGCTCGGCTACGCCGGCACGGAGATCATCCGCCGAATCATCGGCTTCGCCCACCTCACCGACCTGACAACCCTGCCCGACCCGGTCCCGGCCTCCCGCCGGGCCCTGCTTCTCGGACGTGAACTCATCCTCAAGCGAGCCGAGTTGACTGGCCCCGAGGACGTCCGGGCCGTGATCGAGACGCTCGGCTGAACGCGGGGAATTTCGCCCCCTCCGCCCCTACCCATTCCCGTCACTTGGGGGCTCCGCCCCCAAACCCCCGCTCCTCAAACGCCGGAGGGGCTGAAAATCTTTAGCGGGGGTCTGGGGGCGGCAGCCCCCAGGTACGGGACGGGTAGGGGCGGAGGGGGCGAAAAAACACCACCTCACGCCCCTCGGCAGCACACACATGAGGGGGGCTCCCCCCGTGGGAGCCCCCCTCAAGTCACCCCAGGACCTACTTGTCGAGCAGGTCCTGAACCTTCCCCCGCACCTCGTCCGTCGCAAGCCCCCGAATCGTCAGCGTCGTACGCCGCCGCAGCACATCGTCCGCCGTCTCGGCCCACTCGTTGTCCCGGGCGTACACGACCTGCGCCCAGATCTCCGGGGCGTCGGGGTGAACCCGCTCGGCGAGCTCCGGGTTGTCGTTCGCGAGCCGCGCGATGTCGAAGGCCAGCGAACCGTAGTGGGTGGCGAGGTGCTTGGCGGTGTCGGCCCCCATGCGCGGCCCGGGCGCCGGGCCGTCGACGAGCAGACGGTGCGCGACAGCGCGCGGATTGGCGACACCCGGCAGCGGCATCTTCTTCGGCAGCTCGGAGATCGGCTCGAAGTCCTCGCCCAGCGGGTGCCCGGGCAGCGACTCCAGCTTCTTCATGACGGTGCGGCCGATGTGCCGGAAGGTGGTCCACTTGCCGCCTGCGACGGACAGCATCCCGCCACGGCCCTCCGTGACGACCGTCTCGCGCTTGGCCTTCGAGGTGTCGCCGGGTCCGCCGGGCAGCACGCGCAGACCGGCGAAGGAGTACGTGATCAGGTCACGGGAGAGCTGCTGGTCGCGGATGGAGAACGCGGCCTCGTCCAGGATCTGGGATATGTCCTTCTCGTTGACCGCGACGTCCGCCGGGTCGCCCTCGTACTCCTCGTCGGTCGTGCCGAGCAGCAGCATGTCCTCCCAGGGGAGGGCGAAGGTGATGCGGTACTTGTCGATGGGGGTGGCGAGCGCGGCCTTCCAGGGGGCGGTGCGCTTCAGGACCAGGTGCGCGCCCTTGGACAGGCGGATGGACGGCGCCGCGTTCGGGTCCTCCAGCTTGCGCAGGTGGTCGACCCACGGGCCGGTCGCGTTGAGCACCAGGCGCGCGGAGACACCGAACTCGTCACCGGAGAGGCGGTCCTTGAGCTCCGCGCCGGTCACCCGGCCCTTGGTGAAGCGCAGCCCGGTGACCTCGGCGTGGTTGAGGACGACGGCACCGGACTCGACGGCCGCGCGGACCGTCATCAGGGCCATCCGGGAGTCGTTCATCTGGTCGTCGCCGTACACGGCCACGGCCTTGAGGTTGTCGGTGCGCAGCTCGGGCACGTCCTGCGCGGCCTTCGAGGGGCTCAGCAGGTGCCCGACGCCGTCCCCGAATCCGGACAGCGCCGAGTACGCGAACACACCGGCACCGAGCTTCGCGGCGCCGTGCGGGCCGCCCTTGTACACGGGGAGGTAGAAGGTGAGCGGGTTCGCCAGGTGGGGGGCCACCTGACGGGAGACCGCACGGCGCTCGAAGTGGTTCTCCGCCACCAGCTTCACCGCGCCGGTCTGCAGGTAGCGCAGACCGCCGTGGAGAAGCTTGGAGGAGGCGGAAGAGGTGGCACCGGCGAAGTCGCCGGCGTCTACCAGGGCCACCCGCAGCCCGGACTGCGCGGCATGCCAGGCGGTGGAGATGCCCAGGATGCCGCCGCCGATGACGAGAAGGTCGTACGACGCCTTGGAAAGCTGCTCCCGGGTCTCGGCGCGACTCGGGTTCGAGCCGGGGGCCGGGCGCGTACCGAGGGCAGGTACGGACTGCAGGGTGGACTGGGTAGTCATGCGGGTTCTTACTCCTCGACAGAGTCGTCTTCGAGCCAGCCCATGGACCGCTCGACGGCCTTGAGCCAGCTCTTGTACTCACGGTCGCGCGTCTCCGCGGCCATGTTGGGGGTCCATTCCGCGGCCCGGCGCCAGTTGGCGCGCAGGTCTTCGGTGTTGGTCCAGAAGCCGACGGCGAGACCGGCGGCGTAGGCGGCGCCGAGGCAGGTGGTCTCGGCGACCATCGGGCGCACCACGGGGGCGTCCAGGACGTCGGCCAGGGTCTGCATCAGCAGGTTGTTGGAGGTCATGCCGCCGTCGACCTTGAGGGCCGTGAGCTCGACGCCGGAGTCCTTGGTCATGGCGTCGCTGACGTCACGGGTCTGCCAGGCGGTGGCCTCGAGCACGGCGCGCGCGATGTGCGCCTTGGTCACGTAGCGCGTCAGACCGGTGATCACACCGCGGGCGTCGGGACGCCAGTACGGGGCGAACAGACCGGAGAAGGCCGGCACGAAGTAGGCGCCGCCGTTGTCCTCGACCGAGGACGCGAGCGTCTCGATCTCGGCGGCGGACTTGATGATGCCCATCTGGTCGCGCATCCACTGCACCAGCGAACCGGTGACGGCGATGGAGCCCTCGAGCGCGTAGACCGGCTTCTGGTCGCCGATCTGGTAGCCCACGGTGGTCAGCAGCCCGCTGTACGAGTTGATGACCTTGTGACCGGTGTTCATCAGCATGAAGGTGCCGGTGCCGTACGTGGACTTGGCCTCGCCCTCGGAGAAACAGGTCTGGCCGAACAGGGCCGCCTGCTGGTCGCCGAGCGCGGAGGCGACGGGGATGCCGCCGAGCAGCTCGCCGAGCCTGCCGCCGGTGATCTCGCCGTACACCTCGGCGGAGGAACGGATCTCGGGCAGCATGTTCAGCGGAACGCCGATGGACTCGGCGATCTTCGGGTCCCACTGCATGGTGTGCAGGTTCATCAGCATGGTGCGGGAGGCGTTGGTGACGTCGGTGACGTGCCTGCCGCCGTTGACACCGCCCGTCAGGTTCCAGATGACCCAGCTGTCCATCGTGCCGAACAGGATGTCGCCGGCTTCGGCGCGCTCGCGCAGGCCCTCGACGTTGTCGAGGAGCCAGCGGGCCTTGGGGCCGGCGAAGTACGAGGCGAGCGGCAGGCCCGTCTCGCGGCGGAAGCGGTCCTGGCCGACGTTGCGGCCGAGCTCCTTGCAGAGCGCGTCGGTGCGGGTGTCCTGCCAGACGAGCGCGTTGTGGACGGGCTCACCGGTGTTCTTGTCCCACAGCAGCGTGGTCTCACGCTGGTTGGTGATGCCGATGGCCTTGATGTCGTCGCGGGTGATGCCGGCCTTCTCGATGGCCGAGGCGACGACCTCCTCGACGTTGGTCCAGATCTCGGTGGCGTTGTGCTCGACCCAGCCCGGCTTCGGGAAGATCTGCTCGTGCTCCTTCTGGTCGACGGAGACGATACGGCCGTCCCGGTCGAAGACGATGCAACGGCTGGACGTGGTGCCCTGGTCGATCGCCGCGATGAAGGGGCCTGCGGTGTGTGCGTCGGTCACGGTGTGCTCCTGAAGGTTCCGTATGAAGGGGGCTGTATCAACGGGGCGGTGCTGTTGAGCGGTGCTGTGAAGCGTGCTGTGTGAAGCCGTGCTGTGTGACGCGGTGCTGTGAAGCGTGCGGTCTCGAGCGCTGCGTTCAAACGCTGCTTACAAGCGTGCTCTCTAAGCAAAGGCGACGTTGTATATGCCTGCAGCGATCGCGCCGCCGATCAGCGGACCGACGACCGGGATCCAGGCGTAGCTCCAGTCGGAACCGCCCTTGTTGGGCAGCGGGAGGAGGGCGTGCACGATGCGCGGGCCGAGGTCACGGGCCGGGTTGATCGCGTAGCCGGTCGGGCCACCGAGGGAGAGGCCGATGCTCACCACGACGAGCGCGGTGATCAGGGCGCCCAGGGTGCCGAGGCCGTCGCCGTTGCCGTTCAGGCCCTGCGTGAGGATCGCGAGGATGAGCACGAAGGTGCCGATGATCTCGGTGGCGAGGTTCTGCACCACGTTCCGGATCTCGGGGCCGGTGGAGAAGATGCCGAGCACGGGGCCCGCGCCCTTCTCCTCGGCCTCGACGGACTTGGTCCTGGCCTTCTCGCCCGGATCGCCGACGATCTCGGGGTCGGTGAGGTGCGCCTGGAACTGGCCGTAGTAGGCGATCCAGACCAGTGCGGCACCGATCATGGCGCCCAGCAGCTGACCTGCCCAGTAGATGGGGACGTCGTCCCATCCGCCGTCCTTGATCGCGAGCGCGAGGGTGACGGCCGGGTTGAGGTGAGCGCCGGAAAGGGGCGCCGAGATGTAGACCGCGGTCAGTACCGCGAAGCCCCACCCGAAGGCGATGGCCAGCCATCCGGCGTTGCGTGCCTTGGAGGCCTTCAGCGTGACGGCGGCGCACACGCCACCGCCCAGCAGGATGAGTACGGCGGTACCGATGGTCTCGCCGATGAAGATGTCGGAGCTGGACACCCGCGACTCCTTTGTCCTTCGTCCAGGGGAAGCCGAACCCCGGGTCCCACCGGTGGTTCGTGCTCTCAGGGAGAGAGAGCGATCCGGCCCTTGGCGTTGTCACACTCTAGCGCGTATTGCCGTTAGGTGTTCGACAATGCCGACCGATGGACGGGAGTCTTGCTCTCGTGTTACCGGCACGTCAAGGGCTCGGTTATCGAAAACGCGATCGTTATTGATTGCTGTGAGCTGTCGATCTTGTGAGCGAACGCCGAAGGCCGGGACGCCCTTGGCATCCCGGCCTTGTCTTGTACGAACCTCAGAACTTGCGGAGAAGGCGGAACGGTCCGGCGGACTCAGAACCGTCCGGCGCCCAGGTCCCGCGACACCGCGCGGGCGCAGTCCCGTACCGCCGCGATCAGCTCGGGGCGCAGCTCACCGTCCTTGCAGACCCGCTCCACGGCCCCGGCGATGCCCACCGCGCCGACCGGCATGCGCCGCCGGTTGTAGATGGGGGCGGCGACCGAGGCCACGCCTGTCCAGGTCTCCTCGACGTCGTCCGCGTACCCGCGCGCGCGGGTCAGGTCGAGCACGCCCTCGAACTCGTCCAGCTCGCTCGTCGTGCGCGCCGTGAACACCTTGCGCTCGGCCTCCAGGACCTCGCTGTGGGCGACCGGATCGTATGCGGACAGGACCTTGCCCAGTGCCGTGGAGTGCAGTGGCTGCATGGCCCCGACCTCCAGCACCTGACGGCTGTCGTCCGGCCGGAACACGTGGTGCACGATCAGCACGCCCTGCTGGTGGAGCACGCCCAGATAGACGCTCTCGCCGCTGGAGCGGGCCAGGTCGTCCGTCCAGACCAGGGCGCGCGCCCGCAGTTCGTGCACGTCGAGATAGGTGGTCCCGAGCCGCAGCAGCTCGGCGCCCAGTTGATAGCGCCCGGAAACGCCGTCCTGCTCGACGAAGCCCTCCTGCTGCAAGGTCCGCAGAATGCCGTGCGCAGTACCCTTGGCCAGACCGAGCGAGGAGGCGATGTCCGACAGGCCGAGCTGCCGCTCGCCGCCCGCGAGGAGCCGCAGCATCGCTGCTGCCCGTTCGAGCGACTGGATGTTCCGTGCCATCGCCGTGCTGCCTCCGTCCCCTTCGACCGACGGCGCGCGATTCACTGCCGCCGTTCGGCAATGTCGAACACTACCGGTCCATGCCGACCTCCCGCTAATGGATGGTCGTCACATATTTCGTCCGTCTGAGCACTGCCGTCGCGTGCGCCACGCGCGTCCGTCCCGTGGACGCCCCTGACCCTACGGCCGCGCTCCGGGCTACCCTGACGGCGTGCGCCTTCCATGGGAAGCGCAAAGCCGACAGCCGTCGCACTCCAGGGAGCACCTTCATGGCCTCGTTGCCGAACCCGTCCCTTCCGTCCGAGCTTTCCGAGAGCCGGGCGCGTACTGACGCACTCCGCCAGGCCCTCGCCACCCGTGTCGTGGTGGCCGACGGTGCGATGGGCACGATGCTTCAGGCGCAGGATCCGACGCTGGAGGACTTCCAGAATCTCGAGGGCTGCAACGAGATTCTGAACGTCACCCGCCCCGACATCGTCCGATCCGTCCACGAGGAGTACTTCTCCGTGGGCGTCGACTGCGTCGAGACCAACACCTTCGGCTCGAACCACTCGGCGGCCGGTGAGTACGAGATCGCCGACCGGATCTTCGAACTGTCCGAGTCGGGTGCCCGGATCGCCCGCGAGGTCGCCGACGAGTTCGGTGCCCGGGACGGCCGTCAGCGCTGGGTCCTCGGCTCGATCGGCCCGGGCACCAAGCTGCCGTCGCTCGGTCACATCGCGTACGACGTACTGCGCGACGGCTACCAGCAGAACGCCGAGGGCCTGCTCGCCGGTGGCGCGGACGCGCTGATCGTGGAGACCACGCAGGACCTGCTGCAGACCAAGTCCAGCCTGGTCGGTGCGCGCCGTGCGATGGAGGCGCTGGGTCTGGAAGTGCCGCTGATCTGTTCGCTCGCCTTCGAGACCACCGGCGTCATGCTGCTCGGCTCGGAGATCGGTGCGGCGCTGACCGCGCTGGAGCCGCTGGGTATCGACATGATCGGCCTGAACTGCTCGACGGGCCCGGCCGAGATGAGCGAGCACCTGCGCTATCTGGCCCGGCACTCGCGTACGCCGTTGATGTGCATGCCGAACGCGGGCCTGCCGATCCTGACCAAGGACGGCGCGTACTTCCCCCTCACCCCGCCCGAGATGGCCGACGCGCAGGAGAACTTCGTCCGCGACTACGGCCTTCAGCTGGTCGGCGGCTGCTGTGGCTCGACGCCGGAGCACCTGCGCCAGGTGGTCGAGCGGGTGCGCGAATTGGAGCCGGGGACGCGTGATCCGCGTCCCGAGCCCGGTGCGGCTTCGCTGTATCAGACGGTGCCGTTCCGTCAGGACACCGCGTACATGGCGATCGGTGAGCGGACGAACGCCAACGGGTCGAAGAAGTTCCGTGAGGCGATGCTGGAGGGCCGCTGGGACGACTGTGTGGAGATGGCCCGCGACCAGATCCGCGAGGGCGCCCACATGCTCGACCTGTGCGTCGACTACGTGGGCCGCGATGGCGTCGCCGACATGAAGGAACTGGCCGGCCGCTTCGCCACCGCCTCCACCCTCCCGCTCGTGCTGGACTCCACCGAGGTCGACGTGCTGCGCGCGGGCCTGGAGAAGTTGGGCGGCCGTGCGGTGATCAACTCGGTCAACTACGAGGACGGTGACGGCCCGGAGTCGCGGTTTGCGAAGGTCACCCAGCTCGCGCAGGAACACGGCGCCGCGCTCATCGCGCTGACCATCGACGAGGAGGGTCAGGCCCGTACCGTCGAGCACAAGGTCGCCATCGCCGAGCGGCTGATCGGGGATCTGACCGGCAACTGGGGTATCCACGAGTCGGACATCCTCATCGACACCCTGACCTTCACGATCTGCACCGGCCAGGAAGAATCCCGCAAGGATGGCATTGCGACGATCGGGGCGATCCGCGAGCTGAAGCGGCGTCACCCCGACGTCCAGACCACGCTGGGCCTCTCCAACATCTCCTTCGGCCTGAACCCGGCCGCCCGCGTGCTGCTCAACTCGGTCTTCCTGGACGAGTGCGTGAAGGCGGGCCTGGACTCGGCGATCGTGCACGCCTCGAAGATCCTGCCGATCGCGCGGTTCACCGAGGAAGAGGTACAGACGGCCCTCGACCTCATCTACGACCGCCGCGCGGAGGGCTATGACCCCCTGCAGAAGCTGATGGCTTTGTTCGAGGGCGCCACCACCAAGTCCCGGACGGCAGGCCGGGCCGAGGAGCTGGCCGCCCTGCCGCTGGACGAGCGGCTCAAGCGGCGCATCATCGACGGCGAGAAGAACGGCCTGGAGGCCGATCTCGCCGAGGCCCTGCAGAGCCGCCCCGCCCTGGACATCGTCAACGACACACTCCTGGACGGCATGAAGGTGGTCGGCGAGCTGTTCGGCTCCGGCCAGATGCAGCTGCCGTTCGTGCTGCAGTCCGCCGAGGTGATGAAGACCGCGGTGGCCTATCTGGAGCCGCACATGGAGAAGTCCGACGCGGAGGGCAAGGGCACCATCGTGCTGGCCACCGTGCGCGGCGACGTCCACGACATCGGCAAGAACCTCGTCGACATCATCCTGTCGAACAACGGCTACAACGTGGTCAACCTGGGGATCAAGCAGCCGGTCTCGGCGATCCTGGACGCCGCGCAGGAGCACCGGGCCGATGTGATCGGCATGTCCGGGCTGCTGGTCAAGTCCACGGTGATCATGAAGGAGAACCTCCAGGAGCTCAACCAGCGCAAGATGGCCGCCGACTACCCGGTCATCCTCGGCGGCGCCGCTCTCACCCGCGCCTATGTCGAGCAGGACCTGTACGAGATCTACGAGGGTGAGGTCCGCTACGCCCGCGACGCGTTCGAGGGCCTGCGCCTGATGGACGCGCTCATCGGGGTCAAGCGGGGTGTCCCCGGAGCCGTGCTGCCCGAGCTGAAGCAGCGCCGGGTGCGTCCGGCGGTTGCCGCCACCGAGGTCGAGGAGCGCCCCGAGGAGGGGCACGTCCGCTCCGACGTCGCCGTCGACAACCCCGTGCCCACCCCGCCCTTCGCGGGCACCCGCGTCATCAAGGGCATCCAGCTCAAGGAGTACGCCTCCTGGCTGGACGAGGGTGCGCTCTTCAAGGGCCAGTGGGGCCTGAAGCAGGCCCGTGCGGGCGATGGGCCGACCTACGAGGAACTGGTCGAGACCGAGGGCCGGCCCCGGCTGCGCGGTCTGCTGGACAGGCTGCAGACCGACAACCTGCTGGAAGCGGCCGTGGTCTACGGCTACTTCCCGTGCGTGTCCAAGGACGACGACCTGATCATCCTGGACGACGCCGGCAACGAGCGGACCCGCTTCACCTTCCCGCGCCAGCGCCGCGGCCGCCGACTGTGCCTGGCCGACTTCTTCCGCCCGGAGGAGTCCGGCGAGACCGACGTCGTCGGCCTCCAGGTCGTCACCATGGGTTCCCGGATCGGCGAGGAGACGGCGAAGCTGTTCGAGGCCGACTCCTACCGTGACTACCTCGAACTGCACGGCCTGTCCGTCCAGTTGGCCGAGGCGCTCGCCGAGTACTGGCACGCCCGGGTCCGGTCCGAACTCGGCTTCGCCGGCGAGGACCCGGACGCGATGGAGGACATGTTCGCCCTGAAGTACCGGGGCGCCCGCTTCTCCCTCGGCTACGGAGCCTGCCCCAACCTGGAGGACCGCGCCAAGATCGCCCAGCTCCTCGAGCCGGAGCGCATCGGCGTCGTGCTCTCCGAGGAGTTCCAGCTCCACCCGGAGCAGTCCACGGACGCGATCATGATCCACCACCCGGAGGCGAAGTACTTCAACGCGCGCTGATCGGACACGACGTACACTGGTCGGTCCACTGCAGGCCGGTTGCCCCTTTGGCAAAAAGGGCGACCGGCCTGATCGTCCCTCAAGGAGGTGCGCCCGGATGACCAGTACGGTCCCCGCGCTCGGTACCCGTACGGCCGAAGGCTCTGCCCTGGAGGCCGTGCTCCTCGACATGGACGGCACTCTGGTGGACACCGAGGGCTTCTGGTGGGAGGTGGAGGCCGAGGTCTTCGCGTCCCTCGGCCATGTGCTCGACGAGTCCTGGCGCCATGTGGTGGTCGGCGGCCCGATGACCCGCAGCGCCGGCTTCCTGATTGAGGCCACCGGCGCCGACATCACCATCGCCGAGCTGACGGTGCTGCTGAACGACGGGTTCGAGGCCCGCATCGGCCACTCGCTGCCGCTGATGCCGGGGGCGGCCAGACTGCTCGCCGAGCTGGCTGCGCACGAGATCCCCACCGCCCTGGTCTCCGCCTCGCACCGGCGCATCATCGACCGCATCCTGGCCTCGCTCGGCCCCCAGTACTTCGCGCTGACCGTGGCGGGCGACGAGGTGGAGCGGACCAAGCCGTTCCCCGACCCGTATCTGCTGGCGGCCGCGGGACTCGGCGCGGCACCGGCCCGGTGCGCTGTCATCGAGGACACCGCGACGGGTGTCGCGGCCGCCGAGGCCGCCGGCTGCCAGGTGGTCGCCGTGCCCTCGATCGCCCCCATCGCGCCCGCCGCGCGGCGCACGGTCGTGAACTCTCTGGAAGAGGTCGACCTGCCTTTTCTCCGCGGCTTGATGACGGAAATGCGCTAGACGTTCACCCAGCGTGCGGAACCGAATGCGCGAATAGGCCCGAGCGCCTCCCGAAGGGCGCCCGGTGGATCTGCGCCAGAACCCCCTGAGGGAATTCAATCCCGGCGGGATGGCTGAATTCCGGTGCTCCCCGGCTGAGTTGATGCTGTGAGGTTCGCCACTCGCCGGGGGGTCGACATCGGGTCTGGCATATGCCATCGACACCCTTTGGGGGGTGGGTGACGTGCCCTTGTGTCCCGATTGATGGAAGGCTGCACGAATCCTTCCACTGCCGCGTTATCGGTGTGTCCACGCCCGGTCTCGCAGCGTGATGGGAGCTCAACTCCAGTCACTGGGGGCCTCAGTGGCCCTGCGGACTAATGTCATCGCGAGAACATCGCCGTATCCCTGTGACCCCGCAACACCACCCCTGTATGCCGGGTCGCGGAATCTACAGCTCTGGAGAAACTCGAGCATGAACCGCAAGACTTTGGTGCTGCCGGCCGTGATCGGCCTGCTCACCCCGGTGCTCGCCGCATGTGGGGGGTCCGGCAGTGGGGGCGACAGCGGCGACCCGATCGTCGTCGGTACCACCGACCGGTTCATCGCCTCGAAGGATGCCCCGGCTCCCCTCGACCCGGCGTACGCCTACGACGTCGGCAGCTGGAACATCCTCCGCCAGACCGTGCAGACGCTGATGATCATCCCGCGCGGCGACGGAGAGCCCCAGCCCGAGGCCGCCGAGGAGTGCGGCTTCACCGACACGGGCAACGAGCGCTACGCCTGCACCCTGCGCAAGGACCTGAAGTTCGCGAACGGCGACCCCGTCACCGCGAAGGACGTCAAGTACTCGATCGACCGCGCCTTGTCGATCCAGGCCGACAGTGGTGTGTTCGCGCTGCTGTCCACCGTCGACACCGTCGAGACCCAGGGCGACCGCGAGGTGATCTTCCACCTCAAGACCGCGGACGCCACCTTCCCGTTCAAGCTGTCGACCCCGGTCGCCGGCATCGTCAACCCCGACGACTACGAGAAGGACAAGCTGCGCGACGGCTTCAGCATCGACGGCTCCGGCCCGTACACGTTCAAGGCCGACGTGAAGGACGACGAGCTCGTCAACGGCGTCTTCACCAAGAACCCCAACTACAAGGGTGTTCTGTCGGTCAAGAACAGCCAGGTCGAGATGCGCTCCTTCGCGGACGCCGACAGCATGGGTTCCGCGCTCAACAAGGGCGACATCGACCTGATGACCCGCTCGATGACGCCGGAGCAGATCAAGAAGCTCGGCGCGGCCACGGACAGCGACATCGACCTGATCGAGATGCCCGGCCTCGAGATCCGCTACCTGGCCTTCAACACCGACGACCCGGCGGTCAAGTCCACGGCCGTCCGCCAGGCCATGGCCCAGGTCATCAACCGCAGCGAGCTCGTCGCCAAGGTGTACGGCACGGGCGCCGACCCGCTCTACTCGCTGGTCCCCGCCACCATCACCGGCCACTCCAACTCGTTCTTCAACAAGTACGGGGACCCGAGCGTCAGCAAGGCCAAGGCGATGCTGACCGCGGCCGACATCACCACTCCGGTGAAGCTCACCCTGAACTACACGACCGACCACTACGGCTCGGTCACCGCGGACGAGTTCGAGCAGCTGAAGAAGCAGCTCAACGCCAGCGGCTTGTTCGACGTCGACATCAAGGGCACGCCCTGGGACACGTTCGTGCCGGCCGAGCGCAAGGGCGAGTACGAGGTCTACGGCATGGGCTGGTTCCCGGACTTCCCGGACGCCGACAACTACCTCGCGCCGTTCCTCGACAAGGACAACTTCCTCAAGTCGCCGTACTTGAACAGCGCGATCATCGACAACCTGATCCCGGAGTCCCGGCGCGAGGCCGACCGCCTCACCGCCTCGAAGAGCATCACCGAGATCCAGGACATCGTGGCCGACGACGTACCGGTGCTGCCGCTGTGGCAGGGCAAGCAGTACATCGCCGCGCGGGACGACATCACCGGTGCCGAGTGGGCGCTCAACTCCTCCTCGACCCTCCAGCTGTGGGAGCTCGGCCGCGGAGTGAGCGGCTGACCCGGCTTGCCGTCGCCGGGCCTGCCAACAGGCCCGGCGCCCGCTTGATCCGGTGCTCCGGGACCCGGTGCCCCGAGATCCGGCACTTCTGAGAATCAACGACAAGGCACACGCAAGTGAACATGCGCAACCAGTGGCCAGTCCTGTCCATAGCGACGGGGCTGGCTGTCGGCCTGCTCACCGGCTGCGGCTCGCAGTCGGGCGGCTCCGGGAGCAGTGGCTCCTCCATCGTGATGGGGATGTCCGACGACGTCCTGGCCACCGACCCGGCGTCCGGCTACGACCCGGGCTCCTGGCTGCTGTTCAACAACGTCTTCCAGTCGCTGCTGAGCTTCCCCAAGGGCGGTACGGAACCCGAGCCCGAGGCCGCCAAGGAGTGCTCGTTCACGGACACAGCCACGAAGGTTTACTCGTGTACGTTGCAGAGCGGGCTGAAGTTCAGCAACGGTGACGCGCTCACCTCGGAGGACGTCAAGTTCTCCTTCGACCGCATGCTGAAGATCAACGACGACGCCGGTCCCGCGATCATGTTCCCGATGCTCGACACGGTGGAGACACCGGACGCGAAGACCGTCGTCTTCAAGCTCAAGTACGCCGACGCCACCTTCCCGAGCAAGATCGCCTCCGGCGCCGGCTCGATCGTGGACCACAAGCAGTACGCCGACAACGGACTGCGCACGGACAACGAGGCCGTCGGCTCGGGCCCGTACAAGCTGGAATCGTTCGGCGAGGACGAGGCCGTCTTCTCCGTCAACGAGAGCTACAAGGGCACCGCCAAGGTGAAGAACTCCGGCGTGACGCTGAAGTTCTTCCACGGCGACCAGGCCGCCCTGAAGACCGCGATCGAGAACAACGAGATCGACATCGCCTACCGAGGCCTCGCCGCCGACGACATCGCGGACATCGAGAACGACACCGCCACCGGCACCGGCGTCAACGTCGTCGAGGGCACCAGCGCCGAAGTACAGCACCTGGTCTTCAACATGGACGACCCGGTGGCGGGCCAGCTCTCGGTGCGCAAGGCCATCGCCTACCTCCTCGACCGCCAGGCCCTGGTCGACGAGGTCTACCAGGACACGGCGACGCCGCTCTACTCGATCATCCCGGCCGGCATCGCGGGCCACAACACGGCCTTCTTCGACACCTACGGCGCCAGCCCCTCCCGCTCCAAGGCCCAGGCCGCGCTGCGCGCCGACGGCATCACCGACAAGGTGAAGCTGACCCTCTGGTCGACGCCGTCACGCTACGGACCGTCCACCGACCAGGAGTTCAAGGCGATCGCCAAGCAGCTCAACGCCAGCGGACTCTTCGAGGCGACCGTCAAGTCCGTCGCCTTCGACGAGTACGAGCAGGACATCGCCGACGGCAAGTACGGCGTGTACGTGAAGGGCTGGGTGCCCGACTACCCGGACCCGGACAACTTCACGGCGCCCTTCTTCGGCGAGGGCAACGTGCTGAGCAACAACTACACCAACAGCACGATCACCGGCCGGCTCATCCCGGACACCGCCGCCGAGAGCAACCGCGCCTCGACCGAGGCCGACTACGGCAAGCTCCAGGACATCGTGGCCGACGAACTGCCGATCATCCCGCTCTGGCAGGCCAAGCAGTACGCCGTCGTCCGCGACAACGTCTACGGCCTGGAGTACTGCCTCGACGCCTCGACCGTCTTCCGCTTCTGGGAGATCAGCAAGGACTGAGCCCGGCTCCGCGTACGCAGAGGGCGGCCCCTTCCTCCCTCCGGGAGGAAGGGGCCGCCCTCTGCGCTGTTGTACGGGTCTACTGGGTTGTGCGGGTCTACTGCGCGCCGGGGCGCACCAACCCGCTCTCGTACGCGTACACCGCCGCCTGCACCCGGTCGCGCAGCCCCAACTTGGTGAGGACGTGCCCGACATGCGTCTTGACGGTGGTCTCGCTGACGAACAGGTCGGCAGCGATCTCGGCATTGGACAGCCCACGCGCCACCAGCTTGAGCACCTCGACCTCGCGGTCGGTCAGCGTGTGCAGTGTGTCCGGCACCGGCTCGTCACCGGACGGCAGATGGCTCGCGTACTTGTCGAGCAGCCGGCGCGTGATGCTCGGCGCGAGCATCGCCTCGCCCGAGGCGACCACCCGGATCGCCTGCACCAGCTCATTGGCCGGTGCGTCCTTGAGCAGAAAGCCGCTGGCGCCCGCGCGCAGCGCCTCCACCACGTACTCGTCGAGGTCGAAGGTCGTCAGCACCAGCACCTTCGCCGGACCGTCCCGGCCCGGGCCGGTGATCTGCCGGGTCGCCTCGACACCGTCCATCCGCGGCATGCGGATGTCCATCAGAACCACATCGGGCTGCAGGGCGCGGACTTGGTCGAGCGCCTGGAGACCGTCGCCGGCCTCGCCGACGACCGCAAGGTCCTGCTCCGCTTCCAGGATCATCCGGAAGCCGGTGCGCAGCAGCGGCTGGTCATCGACCAGTAGGACGCGGATGGCCACGTAAGTCTCCTTCGCTAGTCCGGCCCCATTCTGCCCTGCGACGTACCACCGGACTCCGGCGCCCTGACCTGCAGGGGGTAGGGCGGGGGAGTACCGCCGAATTCCGGACATACCGCTTGGTGATCGCACCAGCCGCAGAGTTTGGTGGGCCGGGGCCGCCAGTCGCCCGTCTCGGTGGCCTCCCGGATCGCGTCCCACAGCGCGTGCAGCTTGCGCTCGACGCGCTCCAGGTCCTCGATCACCGGGTCGTACGTCAGGACGTCGCCGCTGCCGAGATAGACGAGCTGGAGCCGGCGCGGGACCACCTGCTTCAGCCGCCACACCACCAGGGCGTAGAACTTCATCTGGAACAGGGCACCCTCGGCGTACTCGGGTCTGGGGGCCTTGCCCGTCTTGTAGTCGACGATCCGCACCTCGCCCGTCGGCGCCACGTCGACACGGTCGATGATGCCGCGCAGTTTGAGCCCGGAGTCGAGCCGCGCCTCGACGAACAGCTCCCGCTCGGCGGGTTCGAGCCGGGTCGGGTCCTCCAGCGTGAACCAGCGCTCCACCAGTTGCTC
Source organism: Streptomyces sp. NBC_00554 (assembly GCF_041431135.1). Lineage (NCBI taxonomy): Bacteria > Bacillati > Actinomycetota > Actinomycetes > Kitasatosporales > Streptomycetaceae > Streptomyces > Streptomyces sp. NBC_00554. The sequence continues at coordinate 8,215,351 of NZ_CP107799.1, forward strand.
GGCCTCGCCGAGCCAGCGCGCAAGACGCTCGCCCTCGGGGTCGTCGGCGAACAGCTCCACGACCTCGGGCCGGGTCTCGCGCAGCCGGTCCCACTGGCCGGGGATCAACGACTTGGCGCGCGGCGCCGTACGCTCCGTCGCAGGGGCGTCGAAGAGCCGCTCCAGCACCGCGTGCACCAGCGTGCCGCGGGTGGCCGCCTCGCTCGGCTTCTCGGGGAGCTTGTCGATCACCCGGAACCGGTAGAGCAGCGGGCACTGCATGAAGTCGCTCGCGCGCGAGGGCGAAAGGGACGCGGGTGCCACGGCCGCCCGGGCCGCCACGGGTTCGCCGGGCTCGGCGCCGGTACCGGTCCCGACCACGCCCTCGGCACTGGTCTCCACGACGCCCTCGGTGCTGGTTTCCATGACGACAGACCTTACGGCTCACCACTGACAGTGACCCACCCGCGGCTCGTGCGACGGCGCGGAAAACAGAGGGGGTGCCGGGGCGGAACGCATCGCGACGGCCGCATACCATCGACCACAGACCCTCCTGCTCCGCATGATCGGGAGCGGGGGACGCTTCGAACGAGGGGACATCGTGGACGAGAGCGGCGGGAGCGGGCAGCCGCGGTCCGGTACCGACGAAGCGACCGAGCGCCACGAGGGGCCCCAGGCCTCCACGGGTCCGGCCGCGGACGCCCCGCGCCCCGGACCGGAGAGTCCGGAGGACCCCACCGGGCCCAAGCCCACGGAGCCGGGCGGCAGCACCGAGACCCCGCAACCCGCGGAGGGGACCGAACCCGCCACCCACCACCCCTCGGATGAGTCCCCGGCCACCTCCCGTCCCTCGGACGAGTCCCCGGCCACCCCCCGTCCCTCCGACGAGCCCCCGGCCACCCCCCGTCCCTCCGACGAGCCCCCGGCCCACCCTGACCCCACGGACGACACCCCTTCGCACTTCGGTGCCCCGAGTGACCCCGAGACCACGGGATCCGCCCGGACCTTCGCCAAGTCCGGCTCCGGCAAGGGACGGCCACCGCGGCGCGAGAAGGGACCCGGCGGCGGGCTGCTCATGGGACGCCCCTTCGGCGTACCCGTGTACGTGGCGCCCAGCTGGTTCCTCGTCGCCGCCCTGATCACCTGGGTGTTCGGCGGCCAGCTCGACCGTGTGCTGCCCGAGCTCGGCGCCCTGCGCTACCTCGTCTCCCTCTTCTTCGCGGTCGCCTTCTACGCCTCCGTACTCGTCCACGAGCTCGCCCACACGGTCGCCGCCCTGCGCTTCGGGCTGCCGGTGCGCCGGATCCAGCTGCAGTTCTTCGGCGGGGTGTCCGAGATCGAGAAGGAGTCCGAGACCCCGGGCCGGGAGTTCGTGCTGGCCTTCGTCGGGCCGCTGCTCTCCCTCGTCCTCTCCGGTGTCTTCTACCTCGCCATGCAGACCGTCGAGCCGGGCACCGTGCCCGGTGTCCTGCTCGGCGGCCTGATGATCTCCAACCTGATCGTGGCCGTCTTCAACCTGCTGCCCGGGCTGCCCCTCGACGGCGGCCGCATGCTCCGCGCCGTCGTCTGGAAGATCACCGGCAAGCCGATGAGCGGCACGATCGCCGCCGCCTGGGTGGGCCGCGCCCTCGCCGTCTCGGTACTGATCGGGCTGCCCCTGCTCACCCAGTCCGGAGCACTCGGCGACGCCTCCGAGGACATCGGCGGCATGGACACCGTCATGGACGCGCTGCTCGCCGCGATCCTCGCCGCGATCATCTGGACCGGCGCCGGAAACAGCCTCCGGATGGCCCGCCTGCGCGAACACCTCCCGGAACTACGCGCCCGCGCGCTCACCCGGCGCGCGGTCCCGGTCGAGACCAGCACCCCGCTCTCGGAGGCGCTGCGCCGCGCCAACGACGCGGGCGCCCGCGCCCTGGTCGTGGTCGACGCCGACGGCCAGCCGCTGTCCCTCGTCCGCGAGGCCGCCATCGTCGGCGTACCCGAGCACCGCCGCCCCTGGGTCGCGGTCAGCGGCCTCGCCCAGGACCTCACCGACGGCATGCGGGTCTCCGCCGAGCTCGCCGGCGAGGACCTCCTCGACGCCCTGCGCGCGAACCCCGCCACCGAGTACCTGGTGGTCGAGGAGTCCGGCGAGATCTACGGCGTCCTGTCCGCCGCCGACGTGGAACGCGCCTTCGTGAAGGCCATGGCCCGCCCCTCCTAGTGGTGGCCCGCGGAGTGGTCCACGGCCCCGTCCAGGACCGGTAGGCTGGTCACATGTCCGAACCGACCGGTGCCGCCCGCAGGCGCGGGCCCTTCAAGGTCGGGGACCAGGTTCAGCTGACCGACCCCAAGGGCCGCCACTACACGTTCACGCTCGAAGCCGGAAAGAACTTTCACACCCACAAGGGTTCCTTCCCGCACGACGAGCTGATCGGTGCTCCCGAGGGCAGCGTTGTCCGCACCACGGGGAACGTCGCCTATCTCGCGTTGCGCCCCCTGCTCCCCGACTACGTCCTGTCCATGCCCCGCGGCGCCGCCGTGGTCTACCCCAAGGACGCGGGGCAGATCCTGGCCTTCGCCGACATCTTCCCCGGCGCCCGCGTCGTGGAGGCGGGCGTCGGCTCCGGCTCCCTCAGCGCCTTCCTGCTGCGCGCCATCGGCGACCAGGGAATGCTGCACTCCTACGAGCGCCGCGAGGACTTCGCCGAGATCGCCCAGCAGAACGTGGAGCGCTACTTCGGCGACAAGCACCCCGCCTGGCAGCTCACCGTGGGCGACCTCCAGGACAACCTGTCGGACACCGACGTCGACCGCGTCATCCTCGACATGCTGGCCCCCTGGGAGTGCCTGGAGGCCGTCTCCAAGGCGCTCGTCCCGGGCGGCATCCTCTGCTGCTACGTCGCCACCACCACCCAGCTCGCGCGGACCGTCGAGTCCATCCGCGAGATCGGCTCCTTCAACGAGCCGACCGCCTGGGAGTCGATGGTCCGCAACTGGCACGTCGAGGGCCTGGCCGTCCGCCCGGACCACCGGATGATCGGCCACACCGGCTTCCTGCTCACCGCCCGCCGCCTCGCGGACGGAGTCGAGCCGCCCATGCGCCGCCGCCGCCCCTCCAAGGGCGCCTACGGCGACGACTACACCGGTCCGAACGCCGACGGCGGCATGGGCCGCTGAGGTAACCAACGCACCACAACTGTGGCCGAGTTCCCGGGACAGCCGGGGAACTCGGCCACAGTGCTTTCCTGTTGACGCGCCGCCAGAACTCCGTCGGAAGTCCCTCAGAAGTCCTGACCCCGCCGTTCCACCGCACTGTGACGTGTGGCACCATGCGGGACACCCCCACCGGCACAGCCCTCACAGGAGACACTCCTAGTGCAGCAATCCGCCGTCCCGGAACTGGCACACACGCACACCAGCCCCATCCAGTGGGTCGCCACGGCCACCGCCATCGCCGGAGTCGTCGCGTTCTCCTCCGTACTGCAGCCCGACCCGGCGACAGCGGCCCAGGCCGCCGGTCCCGGCGCGAAGCCGGCCCAAGCCTCCGCCGCGGCTCCCGATCCGTCCGGCGTCGACTTCCCGATCGAGTGCGGGCCCACCAAAGTCCTCGTCCAGAAGAAGGCCTCCGGAGACCTCGACGGCGACGGGCGCCCGGAGACCGTCGCCGTGGTCCGCTGCGACGCGGGCTCGGGCACCCCGCCCAACGGCGTCTACGTCCTCACCCAGGCCGCGGACGAGGCCAAGCCCCGCGTCGTGGCCACCCTGGTCGACCCCAAGGACCGCCTGAGCGTCACCGACTTCGCGCTGAGTGACGACGCCGTCACCGCCACACTCCTCGGCTACTCCTCGTCCGACGTACCGAGTTGCTGCCCGGACGTGAAGGATCTCGCCAAGTGGCAGTGGACGAACGGCGCGTTCGTCCGCTCGACACCCGCCGGAGCCCAGGGCGTCTGAACGCCCTCCGAAGCTCCGGGCATATGAGAACACCCTCCGCGCCGCGGAGGGTGTGAGAAAACAGACTTCGGTGACGCCGGGTGCACCTCAGGTCACTCCGCGTCAGGTCCGTACACTTCGACCTTGTCCGAAACCCGACGTACGTGGATACAGTCGCCCGGACACTCCTTCGCGGAGTCCGTCACATCGCGCAGAAGCGGCAGCGGTACGGGCGTTGTGGCGCCCGGGACCTGCAGCAGTTCGTCGCCTGAGCCCTTCACGTACGCCAGGCCGTCAATGTCCAGCTCAAAGACCTCGGGCGCGTACTGGACGCAGATCCCGTCTCCGGTACAGAGATCCTGGTCGATCCAGACCTCGAGCTCCTCGGCGCCGACTCCGGCCTCCTGCTGCACGGTCACTTCTCCTGCCGTTTCCTGCGCCGAACGACCCGATATCCCTGCAAGTCGGGCCAGCTCTGACGGGTGTTGAACACTTCGACCCTACCTCCGTCCGCTTCCCAATCATGTTGGGTGGGTATTCCACTGGCGTGAGGGAGAGCGCAAGGGTGAAGATCGGACACACCCCGACAGTCTTTGTGATCTAGGGGTTTCAATCGACACCCACCCAGGTAGGGTCTGGAAGCGTCCAGCTCCCCTTGGAGGAGGTGAGGACCGTGGCAGCCCACGACGACGACATGAACCGCGGCATCCGCCCGGGAAGAGGGTCCGATGACCCCGCCGGGCAGATTGCCTACCTTGAGCAGGAGATCGCCGTCCTGCGACGCAAGCTCGCCGACTCTCCGCGACACACGAGGATTCTCGAAGAGCGGATCGTCGAGTTGCAGACGAACCTGGCCGGCGTGTCCGCTCAGAACGAGCGGCTCGCCAACACGCTCCGTGAGGCCCGCGACCAGATCGTGGCCCTCAAGGAAGAGGTCGACCGGCTCGCACAGCCGCCGGCGGGCTTCGGTGTCTTCCTCGTGGCCAACGAGGACGGCACGGCGGACATCTTCACTGGGGGCCGCAAGCTCCGGGTGAACGTCAGCCCCAGCGTGGAGCTCGAAGAGCTCAGGCGCGGCCAGGAAGTGATGCTCAACGAAGCTCTCAACGTGGTCGAGGCCATGGAGTACGAGAGCGTCGGTGAGATCGTCACCCTCAAGGAGATCCTCGAGGACGGCGAACGCGCCCTGGTACAGGGGCACACCGACGAGGAAAGGGTGGTGCGGCTCGCCGAGCCGCTCCTGGACGTCGTCATCCGCCCTGGCGACGCCCTGCTTCTCGAACCCCGTTCCGGCTATGTCTACGAAGTCGTTCCGAAGAGCGAGGTCGAGGAACTCGTCCTCGAAGAGGTCCCGGACATCGGCTACGAGCAGATCGGCGGCCTGGGCAACCAGATCGAGATGATCCGCGACGCGGTCGAGCTCCCGTACCTCTACCCCGATCTGTACAAGGAGCACGAACTGCGGCCGCCCAAGGGCGTCCTGCTGTACGGGCCCCCCGGATGCGGAAAGACCCTCATCGCCAAGGCCGTCGCCAACTCGCTGGCCAAGAAGGTCGCGGAGGTCACCGGGCAGGGCGCCGGCAAGAGCTTCTTCCTCAACATCAAGGGCCCCGAGCTCCTGAACAAGTACGTCGGTGAGACCGAGCGGCAGATCCGCCTCGTCTTCCAGCGTGCACGTGAGAAGGCCAGCGAGGGCACCCCCGTCATCGTCTTCTTCGACGAGATGGAGTCCCTCTTCCGCACCCGTGGATCAGGCGTCAGCTCGGACGTGGAGAACACCATCGTCCCCCAGCTGCTCGCCGAGATCGACGGCGTGGAGGGCCTGGAGAACGTGGTCGTGATCGGCGCCTCGAACCGCGAGGACATGATCGACCCCGCCATCCTCCGCCCCGGCCGACTCGATGTGAAGATCAAGATCGAGCGCCCGGACGCCGAGGCCGCGAAGGACATCTTCGCGAAATACCTCACCGAGCGACTTCCGCTGCACTCCGACGACCTCGGTGAGCACGGCGGTGACCGGGCGGCGACGGTCAACAACATGATCCAGACCGCCGTGGAGCACATGTACGACGAGTCCGAGGAGAACCGCTTCCTCGAGGTCACGTACGCCAACGGCGACAAGGAAGTCCTGTACTTCAAGGACTTCAACTCCGGCGCCATGATCGAGAACATCGTCGGCCGCGCCAAGAAGGCGGCCATCAAGGCCTTCCTCGACCAGAACCAGAAGGGCATTCGGGTCTCCCACCTCCTCCAGGCATGCGTGGACGAGTTCAAGGAGAACGAAGACCTGCCGAACACCACCAACCCGGACGACTGGGCCCGAATCTCCGGCAAGAAGGGCGAACGGATCGTTTACATCCGTACCCTCGTCACCGGAAAGCAGGGCGCGGACACCGGACGCTCCATCGACACGGTGGCCAACACCGGTCAGTACCTGTAAAAGACAGGGCGGCTGCGGGTGCCCTTCGCGGGTACCCGCAGCCGACTGCTTTCCGGGTCACGGCTGGAGCGAGGCAATGACGCAAATGATCTCCCCACCAGCGCAAAGGCGCTCTAGGCTCTTTCGTACCGCCGAGTCGCGCGTTGCGGGGTCGGGCACCGCACACGCACCGGAGCACCAGCGGTACTTGAGCAGCGTCCCCGACCGAGGACGCTGCCGGGCAAGGAGGGCCGCATGACCGTACGGCGAGTAATGGGCATCGAAACGGAGTACGGGATCTCCGTCCCCGGCCACCCCAACGCCAATGCCATGCTCACCTCGTCCCAGATCGTCAACGCGTACGCGGCGGCGATGCACCGGGCCCGGCGGGCCCGCTGGGACTTCGAGGAGGAGAACCCGCTGCGGGACGCGCGGGGCTTCGACCTCGCCCGCGAGGCCGCCGACTCCAGCCAGCTCACCGACGAGGACATCGGTCTGGCCAACGTCATCCTCACCAACGGGGCGCGGCTGTACGTGGACCACGCACACCCGGAGTACAGCTCGCCGGAGGTCACCAACCCGCTGGACGCCGTCCTGTGGGACAAGGCCGGCGAGCGCATCATGGCGGAGGCCGCGGAGCGCGCGGCCCAGCTGCCCGGCGCCCAGCCGATCCATCTCTACAAGAACAACACCGACAACAAGGGCGCCTCGTACGGCACGCACGAGAACTATCTGATGAAGCGGGAGACCCCCTTCTCGGACATCGTGCGCCACCTCACGCCGTTCTTCGTCTCACGCCAGGTCGTCACCGGAGCGGGCCGCGTCGGTATCGGTCAGGACGGGCACGAGCACGGCTTCCAGCTCAGCCAGCGCTCCGACTACTTCGAGGTCGAGGTGGGCCTGGAGACCACCCTGAAGCGCCCGATCATCAACACCCGCGACGAGCCGCACGCGGACGCCGAGAAGTACCGCAGGCTGCACGTGATCATCGGCGACGCGAACCTTTCCGAGATCTCGACCTATCTGAAGCTGGGCACGACGGCCCTGGTCCTCTCGATGATCGAGGACGGCTTCATTGCTGTGGACCTGGCGGTCGACCAGCCCGTACGCACTCTCCACCAGGTCTCGCACGACCCCACGCTCAAGCGCCTGGTCACGCTCCGCAGCGGCCGGACACTCACCGCTGTCCAGCTGCAGATGGAGTACTTCGAGCTGTCCCGCAAGTACGTGGAGGAACGGTTCGGGTCGGACGCCGACGAGCAGACCGTGGACGTCCTGCTCCGCTGGGAGGACACCCTGAACCGCCTGGAGAACGACCCGATGAGCCTCTCCGGAGAGCTCGACTGGGTCGCCAAGCGGGAGGTCATGGAGGGCTACCAGCGCCGTGACGGCCTCGACTGGGACGCCGCCCGGCTGCACCTGGTCGACCTCCAGTACGCCGACGTACGCGCCGAGAAGGGCATCTACAACCGTCTCGCGGCGCGCGGCAAGATGAAGCGACTCCTGGACGAGCAGGACGTCGAGAGGGCCCGTACGAAGCCGCCTGAGGACACCCGCGCCTACTTCCGCGGACGCTGTCTGGAGCAGTACGCGGACGACGTCGCGGCGGCCTCCTGGGACTCGGTGATCTTCGATCTGCCGGGCCGGGACTCGCTCCAGCGCGTCCCAACCCTTGAGCCGCTTCGCGGAACGCGTAATCACGTCAAGGAGCTCCTCGACCGCTGCCGCACGGCTGAAGACCTGGTCAAGGTCCTGTCGGGCGGTTGAGCGGCCGCGCCGGGGCCTGCACGGCCGAAGCGGCGGATCGGGGTGGAAAGAAGCCGCGTCCGGGAATCATCGAGGTGGCTCCCGGACGTTGTAGCAACTGCGGGGCCGATGTCGGACCCTGCTTGTAGGGTCTGATCAAGAACGTCGAACCGAGCGGGGTGAGGGTTTATGGCGACCAAGGACACCGGCGGCGGACAGCAGAAGGCCACGCGTTCCACCGAGGAGGTCGAGGAGCAGGCGCAGGAGGCGCAGGCTTCCGAGGACCTCAAGGAACGCCAGGAGAAGCTGAGCGACGATGTCGACTCCGTACTGGACGAGATCGACGACGTCCTCGAGGAGAACGCCGAGGACTTCGTGCGTTCCTTCGTTCAAAAGGGCGGAGAGTAACGCCAGTTGTCCGCCCCGGAGTCGGCCTGATCCAGCGGGTCGGCGCCGGGACGGATGATCGGCGTTCGCGCGGGTATGGTCCGTGCACAGATTTGATGATCGGCTCGGCCGTCCACGGCGGGCCGCAGCCTACGTGGAAGGAATCGCGTGGAAGCCAACCCTCGTAGCACCGGGCGTCTGCCGGCTGCCTTCCTGACGCCCGGGTCGTCGTCCTTCATGGACTTCCTGTCCGACCACCAGCCGGACATGCTCCCGGGCAGGCGGCAGCTGCCGCCCACCCAGGGTGTGATCGAAGCCCCGCACGGCACGACCATCGTGGCCGTCACCTTCCCCGGTGGTGTGGTCCTCGCCGGTGACCGGCGGGCCACCATGGGGAATGTCATCGCGCAGCGTGACATCGAGAAGGTCTTCCCGGCCGACGAGTACTCGGCGGTGGGCATCGCCGGTACGGCGGGTCTGGCCGTGGAGATGGTCAAGCTGTTCCAGCTGGAACTCGAGCACTTCGAGAAGGTGGAGGGCGCCACGCTCTCCCTGGAGGGCAAGGCCAACCGCCTCTCCACCATGATCCGTTCCAACCTCGGCATGGCCATGCAGGGCCTCGCCGTGGTTCCCCTCTTCGCGGGCTACGACGTGGACCGCGAGAGGGGCCGCATCTTCTCCTACGACGTCACCGGCGGCCGTTCCGAGGAGCACGGCTTCGCCGGCACCGGCTCCGGCTCGGTCTTCGCGCGCGGTGCCATGAAGAAGCTCTACCGCAAGGACCTTTCCGAAGCGGAGGCCACGACCCTCGTCGTCCAGGCCCTGTACGACGCGGCCGACGACGACTCGGCGACCGGTGGTCCCGATGTCGCCCGCCGGATCTACCCGATCGTCACCGTGATCACCGAGGACGGATTCCGCCGTCTGGGAGACGAGGAGTCCTCCGAGATCGCCCGCTCGATCCTGGAGCGGCGCCTTGAGCAGCCCGACGGTCCGCGGGCCGCGCTGCTCTGACAGCGGCTTCTCGACGGCCGCTCCGGCAGCGGTTTCCTGACAGCCGCTCCGGCAGTGGCTTCTTGGCAAAGTGATCCAGTGACTTCGATAGAAAGGGACGGATAACCGGTGTCGACGCCGTTCTATGTCTCACCCCAGCAGGCGATGGCCGACCGGGCGGAATACGCCCGGAAGGGCATCGCCCGTGGCCGCAGCCTCGTCGTGCTGCAGTATGCCGACGGCATCGTGTTCGTCGGCGAGAACCCGTCCCGTGCGCTGCACAAGTTCAGCGAGATCTATGACCGGATCGGCTTCGCCGCCGCCGGCAAATACAACGAGTACGAGAATCTGCGGATCGGCGGTGTTCGTTATGCCGATCTGCGGGGTTACACCTATGACCGTGACGATGTGACCGCCCGCGGTCTTGCCAATGTGTATGCCCAGACGCTCGGCACGATCTTCTCCAGTGCGGCCGAGAAGCCGTACGAGGTGGAACTCGTGGTCGCCGAGGTGGGGGACACCCCCGAGGGCGACCAGATCTACCGGCTGCCGCACGACGGGTCGATCGTGGATGAGCACGGGTCGGTCGCGGTGGGTGGCAATGCCGAGCAGATCAGCAGCTATCTGGATCAGCGTCATGAAGACGGCATGTCGCTTGCCGAGGCGTTGAAGCTGGCCGTGCAGTCGCTGTCCCGTGAGGCGAACGGGGGGGAGCGGGAGATTCCCGCGGAGCGGCTCGAGGTTGCGATTCTTGACCGGACGCGGCCGCAGCAGCGGAAGTTCAAGCGGATTGTTGGGCGGCAGCTGGCTCGGTTGCTCGAGGCGGACGGGGCGTCTACGGCTACCGAGGCGGAGGATCCTGAGGACGACGAGTGAGCCTCGTCCTTGCCTTGCTCGGCGCGTGCCCCGGTCGCTAGTGGTCGGGGCGCGCGGCGTTTTGGGGCGCCTGCGGGTGGGGGGTCGGGGCCGGGGGCCGGTACATCCGCCCGTCGCCGATGGGCACTTTTGTTGGTTGTAGGGCTTGGGGGCGGTGTGACCACGTACGCGACGGGCATTTGATGTACCGGCCCCCGGCCCCTTCCGTGCGTTCGCGGCTGCGGGTGCGCGCTGGCCCGAGGGCCCTAGGGCTGGCGTGGTGGGGCTGTGGAGCCTCGTACGACGAGTTCTACCGGGATGTCGCCCTGCGGGGGTGTCTTGCCCTCCAGGACGGCTAGGAGGGCCTGCATGCCTCGTTCGCCGAATAGTTCTGCGTTCAGGCGGACTGTGGTGAGTTCTGGGTCGATGGCTCTGGAGAGGGCCAGGTCGTCCAGGCCGGTGATGGAGAGGTCGTCCGGGATGTGGAGGCCCAGGCGGCGGGCGGCCTTGTAGGCGCCTGCGGCCAGTTTGTCGTCGTCGCAGACCAGGGCTGTTGGGCGGGGGCCTGGGGCTCTCAGGGCGGTCTCGGCGGCCTCCAGGGCGCCCTCTATGGAGATGGGGGCGCGGGCTGTGCGGAGTTCTGTGCCGGGGACCTCTGCCAGGCGTGCGGACAGTTCGTGGGCTCTGACCTCGAAGGTCCAGGAGGGGATGTCGGCCGCCAGGTGCAGGAAGCGGCGGTGGCCGAGGGCCAGGAGGTGTTCGGCCACCTGGCGTACGCCGTCCCTGATGTCCAGGTTGACGGTCGCGGCGCCCAGGCTGCCTGCGGGGTCGCTGTCCAGCATGACCAGGGGGAGCTGGTCGCCGCGGATCGCGGTGAGGGCGTCGGCGGCCATGGAGGAGGCGATCACGCCGTCCAGGGCCGCGGGTGCCGAGCCGAAGGGGTCACGGGCGGGGCCGATGCCTTCGGGGGAGGGGTAGAGGACGACTCCGAAGCCGTGCTCGGACGCCACCCGGGCGGCGCCCGTGTAGACGCCGGCGAAGAACTCGGTGGTCAGCGCGGGGACCACTAGGAGGACGGTGCGGGTGCGGCCGAGGCGGAGGTTGCGGGCGGCGACGTTCGGGCGGTAGCCGAGCTCCTGGGCGGCTTCCCGGACCCGTTCCGCTGTGGCTTCGGAGACCCGGCCGCGCCATTTGTCGCCGAGCACCAGCGAGACGGCGGCCTGGGAGACCCCGGCGACCTGGGCGACGTCCCGGCTCGTGGGGCGCGTGCTACCTCGTGCCACCGTCGACCTGCTCCCTCGTCTGGACTCGCGGACTGCGCACATGGTACGTATGGGAGAGGACGTTATACGTAAAACTTCAGGCGTCACGGGATTACGAGAAGGGCACGTCATGGCCGCGGGATATCTGGAGATCCTCCGGGCGAGGCATGCTGCCCGGCTGCTCACCGGGACGCTGATAGGGCGGCTGCCGAACGCGACCGCTGCCATCGCCGTCGTGCTCTTCATCCGCGCGGAGGGCGGCAGCTACAGCCTGGCGGGTGCGCTGGCCGCCGTGTACGGGGTGTCCAACGCGGTGGGGCAGCCGCTGCTCGGGCGGCTCGTGGATATGTACGGGCAGCCGCGTGTGCAGTTGCCTGCCGCGCTCGTCTCGGCTCTCGGGATGGCTCTCTTCGCGTTCGCGGGCACGGACCCGCTGCCGGTCGCGTACGTCGCGATGGCGGTCGCCGGGCTCTTCACGCCGCCCCTGGAAGGCGGTCTGCGAGCGCTGTGGCCCTCCGTCCTCCGCAAGGAGGAACAGGTGCACACCGCGTACGCGATGGACGCCGTGGCGCAGGAAATCATGTTCACCGTCGGGCCGTTGCTCGTGACGCTGTGCGTGGCGCTCTGGTCCGCCCAGGCAGCGCTGCTCGTCCTGAACGTCATAGGCGTCCTGGGCGCCCTCTCCGTGGTCGTGTCGCCCCCCTCGCGCGCGTGGCGCTCGGCTCCGCGCGAGGCGCACTGGCTCGGAGCGCTGCGTTCGGCGGGTCTTGTGGCCCTGCTCGGCGCGTTCCTGTTCGTCGGTATCGCGCTCGGCTCGATCACGGTCGCAGCGTTGTCGTACTCCGACGGCCATGGCGGGGACGCGGTGTACGGCTGGCTGATGGCGGGCATCGGGCTCGGGGCCCTCGTCGGCGGCACGGTGTACGGCGCGCGCCGGTGGACCGGTGCGCCCGAGCGGCGACTGAGCCTGCTCGTGGCGCTCCTGGCGGTGTGTTACGTGCCACTGATGCTGGTGCCGGGTCCGGTCGCCATGACGGCGCTCACCGCGCTCGCAGGGGTGTTCCTGGCGCCCTGCATCGCCTGCGCGTTCGTGCTCGTCGACCGGCACGCTCCCAGGGGCACCGTCACCGAGGCGTTCTCCTGGCTTGTCACGACGTTCACCGTCGGCGCGTCCGTCGGAACGGGCCTCGCGGGCCCCGTCGTCGAGTGGGGCGGGGCGGTGTGGGGCTTCGCCGTACCGGGTGTCGCGGGGGCCGCCGCGCTGGTGGTTCTGCTGGCCACGGGGCGGGTCCTCGCAGCTACCGGGAACACGGAGGTGGTTGCGGTCTCATCGGAAAATGATCCAAACCGTGCCGTCGAACCCCGTTTGCGGTCAGAGGATCGGGCGTAATGTTCAGTCATGGACCGCCGCATTTTCGGGCTGGAGAACGAGTACGGCGTCACGTGTACGTTCAGGGGACAGCGACGCCTGTCTCCCGACGAGGTGGCGCGGTACCTCTTCCGCCGTGTCGTGTCATGGGGCCGCAGCAGCAATGTCTTTCTGCGGAACGGCGCCCGCCTCTATCTCGACGTGGGATCACATCCGGAATACGCGACACCCGAATGTGACAACGTGACCGAACTGGTCACCCACGACAAGGCCGGCGAGCGCATTCTCGAAGGACTCCTGGTAGACGCCGAACGACGCCTGCACGAGGAAGGAATCGCGGGCGACGTCTACCTGTTCAAGAACAACACCGACTCGGCAGGCAACTCCTACGGGTGCCACGAGAACTATCTGGTGGCCCGGCACGGGGAGTTCTCCCGGCTCGCGGACATCCTTATTCCGTTCCTCGTCACCCGCCAACTTCTGTGCGGGGCGGGCAAGGTCTTGCAGACCCCGCGCGGTGCCGTGTACTGCGTGAGTCAGCGGGCCGAGCACATCTGGGAGGGCGTCTCCTCCGCGACGACCCGCTCCCGGCCCATCATCAACACACGCGACGAACCGCACGCGGACGCGGAGCGCTACCGCCGGCTGCATGTCATCGTCGGCGACTCGAACATGTCCGAGACGACCATGCTCCTCAAGGTCGGTGCCACCGACCTCGTGCTGCGCATGATCGAAGCGGGCACGGTGATGCGCGACCTCACCCTGGAGAACCCGATCCGGGCGATCCGCGAGGTCAGCCACGACATCACGGGCCGGCGCAAGGTGCGCCTGGCCAGCGGCCGGGAGGCCTCCGCGCTGGACGTGCAGCGCGAGTACTACGAGAAGGCCGTGGACTTCGTGGAGCGCCGCGGTATCCGTACCGGAGTCGTCGAGCAGGTTCTGGAGCTGTGGGGTCGCACGCTGGACTCGATCGAGTCCGAGGACCTCGACCGGATCGGCACCGAGATCGACTGGGTCATGAAGTACCAGCTCATCGAGCGGTACCGGGCAAAGCACAACATGACCATGTCCAACCCGCGCGTCGCGCAGATAGACCTCGCCTACCACGACATCCACCGTCGGCGAGGTCTTTACTACCTCCTGGAGAGGAAGGGACAAGCCGCCCGGATCTGCAACGACTTGAAGATCTTCGAGGGCAAGTCCGTGCCCCCGCAGACCACTCGGGCGCGGTTGCGCGGCGACTTCATCCGGCGTGCTCAGGAACAGCGCCGGGACTTCACGGTCGACTGGGTGCATCTCAAGCTCAACGACCAGGCGCAGCGCACCGTGTTGTGCAAGGACCCGTTCCGCAGTGTCGACGACCGGGTGGAGAAGCTGATCGCGGGAATGTGAGCCGAGTGTTCCGGCCATGTCCCCCACTCTCGACTTCGCTCGAGAGTGGGGGCCCTCACCGGAACGCAACGCGGGGCGCCGTACGTTTTCCGTACGGCGCCCTTCTCAGGTCGTAGAGTTGCGCGCACTCCATCAGCCAAGATCGACCGATACGAGGGCCCCCACCGTGCGCCGACGCTCACTCCTTCTAGCCGTACCCGCTGGACTTGTCACACTCGCCGGATGCGGTGACGACGACTCGGACACGGCCAAGTCCAGCAGCAGTCCGTCGGATGCGGCCTCGGATTCGGCCTCCGCCTCGGCGGCACCACCGCCGAAGATCGTCGACGGTCCGCTGCCCGGCATCACGGCCGGTACGAAGTTCGGCGAGAAGCCGACCGTCGCCAAGGGCAGCGGTGACCCGTCGAAGGACCTGGCCGTCAAGACGGTCATCGCGGGCAGCGGCAAGACGGTCGCGGAGAACGACTACGTGCAGGCCCACTACCTCGGCCAGGTCTGGGCGACGGCGAAGGTCTTCGACAACTCCTACGACCGCAAGACGCCGCTGCTCATTCAGCTCGCGCAGGGCAGCATCATCGACGGCTGGCGCTACGGCCTGGTGGGCAAGAAGGTCGGCAGCCGCGTCGAGATGGCCGTGCCGCCGACCTGGGGTTACGGCACGGAGGGGAACACGCAGGCGGGCATCAAGGGCACCGACACCCTGGTGTTCGTCGTCGACATCCAGAACACCTTCAACTCCAAGAGCTCCGCCGCGGGCAAGACGGTCGCGCAGGACAACATCGACCTCCCGAAGGTCGGCACCAACACCGACGGCAAGGCCCCCTCCATCGACGTACCGAAGGCGGACGCCCCGACGAAGCTCGTGGCGAACTACGTCCTCGAGGGCGACGGCGCGGAGCTCGCGGCCGACAGCACCGTCCTGGTGCAGTACAAGGGCGTGCTCTGGGCCGACGGCAAGGAGTTCGACTCGACGTACAGCAGGGACGCGCTGACGTCGTTCTCGCTCACGCAGGTCGTCAAGGGCTGGGCGCAGGGTCTGACGGGCAAGAAGGTCGGCAGCCGTGTCCTGATCGTCGTCCCGCCGAGCCTGGGCTACGGCGACAGCCCCCCGGAGGGAAGCGGCATCAGCAAGGACTCCACGCTGGTCTTCACGGTCGACATCCTGGCGAAGATGTAACGCCTTCGGGGATGTGAGACTGTCGGAGTTGCTTTAAGGCCTTTACGCGAACAAGCAGGAGCTAGAGACGTGAGCATCGAGAAGCCCGAGATCGACTTCCCGGGCGGCGAGCCCCCGGCGGACCTCGAGATCAAGGACATCTGGGAGGGCGACGGGGCGGTGGCCAAGGCCGGCGACTTCGTCAAGGTCCACTACGTGGGCGTGGCCTTCTCCACCGGCGAGGAGTTCGACGCCTCCTGGAACCGCGGCACCCCGCTCGAGTTCCAGCTCGGCGTCGGCCAGGTCATCAGCGGCTGGGACAAGGGTGTGCAGGGCATGAAGGTCGGCGGCCGCCGCCAGCTGGTCATCCCCTCGCACCTCGCGTACGGCGACCGCGGCGCGGGTGGCCGGATCGCCCCGGGCGAGACGCTGATCTTCGTCTGCGACCTCGTCGCGGTCTGATCAAGAGGATCGAGAGAGTCACGGTCCGATCTTCGTACATCATCTGGCGAAGTCTGACCGGACTTGATCATCTGGGGCCCATGCCTGTCCGGGCATGGGCCCTCGGCTTTTGCCACGACTGTCCGGAGCGGTACGGTCATCGGTCGGAAGCACCATAGGAAGGGCGTCGATGGCCATTGCCAAGGCCGAGCGGCTGATGAACCTGGCGCTGTGTCTGCTGGGGACACGGCGGCCGCTCAGCAAGCGCGAACTTCGCGAGTCCATCGAGGCCTACCTCGAGGCGAGCTCGGACGACTCCTTCAACAGGATGTTCGAGCGCGACAAGGACGATCTGCGCGAACTCGGCCTGGTCATCGAGACGGTGGAGAACCTCGACGGTGAGGTCGGCTATCTCGCGCGCCGCGACAGCAACCGGCTGCCGGCCATCACGCTCGACGCCGAGGAGGCCGCCGCCCTCGGGCTCGCCGCCAAGGTCTGGCAGCAGGCCCGCCTCGCGGGTGCCGCGAGCGGCGCCCTGCAGAAGCTGCGCGCTGCGGGACTGCCCGAGGACGTCGACCCGTACGAGCCCCATGGCGCCCTGGAACCGCACATCCCCGTGCACGAGGCGGCCTTCGAGCCGCTGATGCTCGCCTGCCGCGACCGCCGCCCGGTCGCCTTCGACTACCGCAAGGCCACCGCCGTGCGGCCCGAGCCCCGCCATGTCGAGCCGTGGGCCCTGGAATGTTGGCGCGGCCACTGGTACCTGGCGGGCTGGGACCGCGACCGCGGAGCCGAGCGCGTCTTCCGGCTCTCGCGGATCACCGGCAAGGTCCGCACCCGGGCGGGCCGGTACACGGCCGAGGTGCCCGACGTCGTCACCGTGCGCGAGACGGTCGCGGGCTGGGCGGGCGAGATCGCCGACCGCTCCGCGCTCATCCGGCTGCGCACGGGGTCCGGCTACCCGCTGCGGGCCAAGGCCGTCTCCGTACGGGAACTGGGCGGGGGCTGGGACGAGTTGGAGATTCCGTACGGGCATGGCCTGGACGCCTGGCTGGTCGAGTTCGGGCCCGATGTGGTGGTCCTGGAACCGTCCGAGCTGCGGGCGGATGTCGTGGACCGGCTGCGCGCCGTGGCCAAGGGCTGAGGGGGAACGTAAGAAAGTGGCAGGAAAACCGGCCAGGCCGACGAACGCGATCGACCAGACCCGGCGGATGCTCTCCCTGGTGACGTATCTGCGTGAGCGCCCCGGCGCGCGCGTCAGCGATGTCGCCCGGGCCTTCGGGATCACCGAGGACGAGCTGATCTCCGACCTCGACGTGCTGCCGCTGTGCGGGACCAGCTTCCGCGGCGGCGATCTGCTCGACATCGACACCGACGGCGACCGGATCTGGTGGCGCAACCCGGGTGCCCTCGGCGCGGACGCGGCCGAGCCCCTGCGGATCGCCGCCGACGAGGCGACCGCGCTGCTCGTCGCCGCCCGTGCGGTGTCCACACTGCCCGGACTGCGCGAGGGTGACCGGCAGGCACTGCTGCGCGCCACCGCCAAGGTGGAGGCCGCCTCGGGCGAGGCGGCCGGGGCCAGCTCCCGGCTGTCGGTGACCTTCGAATCCGAGGGCGGCGTCTTCGCGGACGTCGACCGGGCCATCTCCGAGCGGCGCCGGCTGTGGATCCGCTACTACTCGCCCTCGCGCGACGAGCTCTCCGAGCGCGAGATCGACCCGATCCGCCTGGTCAGCGTCGGCCACACCTATGTGGAGGCCTGGTGCCGCCGCTCCGAGGCGCGCCGCACCTTCCGGCTGGACCGGGTCGCCGAGATCCGCATCCTGGACGAGCCGTCCGCGCCGCCCGAGATCGAGATGCGGGACCTCTCCGAGGGTCTTGTGCAGCCGGCGGCAGAGGACCCCGAGGTGGTCGTGGAGGTCGGCCCCGGCGGACGCTGGGTCGCCGAGTACTACCCGCACGACAGCGCGGACGAGCTGCCGGACGGCGGGCTGCGCATCACCTTGCGGACCCCCGATCCCACCTCGCTGCGCCGGCTGGCGCTGCGCCTCGGCCGCGACGGCCGGATCGTGTCGCCGCAGGATCTCGCGGACAGCGCCCAGCAGGCGGCCCGTGAGGCCCTCGCGGCCTACGACGGGCCACAGGGAGCTCAGGACGGGCCGTACGACAGGCAGGAGCAGGGGCTTTGAGCACGTCGACGATGTCTGGTGCGTCGGAGAAGACCGGTGTGGCGGGGAGGACCGGAGCCTCGGAGCGGGCCGGTGTGTCCTCGGGCGCACCGGAGATGTCGGTCGTCACCGCGTTCGCCGGGATGAGAAGAGTGGTCGAGACGGTGTTCAGGGCCGGCTGCCCCGACTGCCGGACCGACTTCGAGCTCCGGGCGAGCGCCCTGATGCTGGCCATCGGCGCCTCCAGCCGCACCACCTTCTACTCCTTCACCTGCCCGGAGTGCGGCGCCGCCGTCCGCAAGCCCGCCGGTGAACGCATCGTCGAACTCCTCACGGTGGGCGGCGTACGGACACTGCGTCTGCACTCGACCGGCTAGGACGGTCTAGGGTCGGCGTCATGTTCTGGCCGATGTTTGCGATCGCTGTGGGTTTCCTGGGAATCGCCGTTCTCGGCGTGCTCGCTGTCCGTGTCTTCCTGGAAGCGGAGCGTCTGGGGCGACAGGTTTCCGACTCCGCTATGCGCATCGGCAAGGCCGCCGAGGACCTGGAGCGCGCGGCTGTGACCACGGCTCGCTCTGTGGATGCCCTGTGAGTAGTGGCGCACGCCGCGGTTTGTATGGCTTTCGCCCTGTCACCTATCCGGCAACGGCAGGTACGCTCATGGTCGCGGCCCGGATAAACGAGGCGCGGGTCGCGAACTGGGAGTACGCACAGGGATTGCCCCGCGTTTACCCCTGAGCGTTACGATCGCTGTCAGCGCGACGATCGGACACATGTCCGACCGATCGGACAGCCCCCATTCCATGCCGCCTCGGTGAGAAGGTAAAGACTTATGTTCGGAAGGCTCGGCGCTCCCGAGATCATTCTCATCCTCGTCGTCATCATCCTGCTGTTCGGCGCGAAGAAGCTTCCGGACATGGCGCGCTCCCTCGGCAAGTCCGCGCGCATCCTGAAGAGCGAGGCCAAGGCCATGAAGACGGAGGGCCAGGACACGGCCGCCGCTCCGGCCGCCCCGCCGGCCACCGACGAGCAGCCCCCGGCTCAGCGCACCATCCAGGCCGCACCCGGCGACGTGACCAGCTCCCGCCCGGTCACCGAGCCGACGGACTCGACGACCAAGCGCTGACGCAGGGCCGGTGACCTCCGGCCCGCCGCACGAGATGGGAACGTGGGTTGCTGAAGCCTGCCCGCCAGAAGGAGAAGGATCCCGAGGGGCGGATGCCCCTCGCGGAACACCTTCGTGAGCTCCGCAACCGGCTTGCGAAGGCGATGCTGGCCATCGTCGCTGTCACCGTGGTCGCCGCCTTCTTCTACAACGACATCATCAACCTCATCACCAAGCCGATCCTCGACTCCGTCGGCTGTGAGCAGAGCTTCGAGCAGTTGGCGAAGTCGTCTTCCACCGAGCCGTGCGCGCAGATCACCATCAACGGTCTGCTCACCCCCTTCACGCTGGCGCTGAAGGTGTCGCTGACGGCCGGTGTGGTGCTTGCCTCGCCGGTCTGGCTCTACCAGCTGTGGGGCTTCGTCGCCCCCGGTCTGCACCGGCACGAGAAGAAGTACGCCTACGCGTTCGTCGGCACGGGCGCCCCGCTCTTCCTGGGCGGCGCCTACTTCGCCTACACCGTGCTGCCCACCACGGCGAAGGTGCTGCTCGAATTCACGCCGGAAAGCACCTCCAACCTCCTGCCGCTGGACGATCTGCTCGACCTCGTCACGCGCATGGTGCTCGTCTTCGGCCTCTCCTTCGAACTGCCCCTGCTGCTGGTCTTCCTCAACCTCACCGGGGCGATCACCGGCAGGCGGATGCTCGGCTGGTGGCGCGGCATGATCATGGGCATCACGGTCTTCGCGGCCGTGGCCACGCCCAGCACCGACCCGCTGACCATGCTGGCGCTCGCCGGGCCGATCTGGATCCTGTACTTCGGCGCCGTCGCCTTCTCACTGCTGAACGACCGGCGCAGGCGCCGGCGGGACGCCGCGGGACCGGCCGACGACGAGGCCTCCGAACTGGACCTCACGCCCGAGGCCATCGGCGAGGTCGAGACGGTGTCGGCCAGCCGGGCGGCACTGCCGGAGCAGGCGAGCTCGGACCGCGTCAACGGTTATGACGACGTGACCTGACCAAGCGCGGAGAACTCGTAGGGTCAGGCTTGTGACCAGCGAGATCACCCTCTTCGTCAACCCCACCGCGGGACGCGGCCGGGGCGCCCACGCGGCGCAGCCGGCCGCTTCTGCTTTGCGTGCGGCGGGGTTCTCCGTCCGTACGGTCCTCGGCGAGAACGCCGCAGACGCCCTCACGCGCGCGCGTGCAGCCGTCGCGGACGGAACGGGTGCCCTGGTGGCCGTCGGAGGCGACGGCATGGCGAACCTGGCCCTGCAGGCCGTCGCCGGTACGCGCACCCCGCTCGGCCTGGTCGCCGTCGGCACCGGGAACGACTTCGCGCGGGCCCTGGGCCTGCCCGTACGCGAACCGGCGGCCGCTGGGCGGCTGATCGCCGAGGCCCTCAAGGGGGCCCGGCTGCGCGATGTCGACCTGGGGCGGGTCGGCGGCACCTGGTTCGGCACCGTCCTCGCCTCCGGCTTCGACTCCCGGGTCAACGACCGCGGCAACCGCATGCGATGGCCCACCGGCCGCTTCAAGTACGACCTCGCGATGCTCGCCGAACTGGCCGCCTTCAAGCCCTTCCCGTACCGGATCACACTCGACGACGGCAAGGTCCAGGAGGTCGAGGCGACGCTGGTGGCGGTCGGCAACGGACCGTCGTACGGCGGCGGCATGAAGATCTGCGCCGGCGCGGATCTGGAGGACGGGCTGTTCGACATCACGGTGGTCGGGGACTGCAGCCGTACGACCCTGCTCAAGGTGTTTCCGAGGGTCTACCGGGGTACGCATCTCGATCATCCGAAGGTCGCCGTGTACCGGGCGGCGAAGGTGGAGCTTGTCGCCGAGGGCGTCACGGGGTACGCGGACGGGGAGCCGTTCGGCCCGCTGCCGCTCACTGCTGAGTGTGTGCGGTGCTGCGCGGGTGGCGATTCCCTGAGCTGCGGGGATTCCGGGTTTCACAGGTGCGGATCCGGATATTGATCGTCCTGTTGTCAGTGCCTCCCGGTAGTCTCGAAAGCACGATGACAGAGGACCTCTCCCCGGCCGAGCGGTACGCGGCAGCACGGAAGCGCGCTGTCGAGCAGGCCACCGCGCTCGCCTCCTTCCGCGAGATGTACGACTTCGGCCTCGACCCCTTCCAGATCGAGGCCTGCCAGGCGCTCGAGGCGGGCAAGGGTGTGCTTGTCGCCGCGCCCACCGGCTCCGGCAAGACGATCGTCGGCGAGTTCGCCGTCCACCTCGCCCTCCAGCAGGGCAAGAAGTGTTTCTACACGACGCCGATCAAGGCGCTCTCCAACCAGAAGTACGCCGATCTGTGCCGCCGTTACGGCGCGGACAAGGTTGGCCTCCTCACCGGTGACAACAGCGTCAACTCCGAGGCTCCGGTGGTCGTGATGACCACCGAGGTGCTGCGCAACATGCTGTACGCGGGCTCGCAGACCCTCCTCGGACTCGGTTATGTAGTGATGGACGAGGTGCACTACCTCTCCGACCGGTTCCGGGGCGCCGTCTGGGAGGAAGTGATCATTCACCTCCCCGAGTCGGTGACGCTGGTGTCGCTCTCGGCGACGGTGTCGAACGCGGAGGAGTTCGGCGACTGGCTGGACACCGTGCGCGGCGACACCCAGGTGATCGTCTCCGAGCACCGGCCCGTGCCGCTCTTCCAGCATGTGCTGGCCGGGCGCCGGATGTACGACCTCTTCGAGGAGGGCGAGGGCCACAAGAAGGCCGTCAACCCCGACCTCACGCGCCTCGCGCGGATGGAGGCGAGCCGTCCGTCGTACCAGGACCGCAGACGGGGCCGCGCCATGCGCGAGGCGGACCGGGAGCGCGAGCGCAGACAGCGCTCGCGTGTGTGGACGCCGAGCAGGCCCGAGGTCATCGAGCGGCTGGACGCCGAAGGGCTGTTGCCCGCCATCACGTTCATCTTCAGCCGCGCGGCCTGTGAGGCCGCCGTCCAGCAGTGCCTGTACGCGGGCCTGAGGCTGAACGACGACGATGCGCGTGTGCGAGTGCGCGAACTCGTCGAGGAGCGCACGGCCTCCATCCCGACCGAGGACCTGCACGTCCTGGGGTACTACGAGTTCCTCGAGGGCCTGGAGCGCGGCATCGCGGCCCACCACGCGGGCATGCTGCCGACGTTCAAGGAGGTCGTCGAGGAGCTGTTCGTACGCGGCCTGGTGAAGGCGGTGTTCGCGACCGAGACCCTCGCCCTTGGCATCAACATGCCCGCCCGCTCGGTGGTGTTGGAGAAGCTCGTCAAGTGGAACGGCGAACAGCACGCCGACATCACACCCGGTGAATACACCCAGCTGACCGGTCGCGCCGGACGCCGCGGCATCGATGTCGAGGGCCACGCCGTGGTGTTGTGGCAGCGCGGCATCAGCCCCGATCACCTGGCGGGACTCGCGGGCACCCGCACGTATCCGCTGCGCTCCAGCTTCAAGCCGTCGTACAACATGGCGGTCAACCTGGTCGAGCAGTTCGGGCGGCACCGCTCGCGCGAGCTCCTCGAGACGTCCTTCGCGCAGTTCCAGGCCGACAAGTCGGTCGTCGGGATCTCCCGGCAGGTGCAGCGCAACGAGGAGGGGCTCGACGGCTACAAGGAGTCGATGACCTGCCACCTCGGGGACTTCGAGGAGTACATGGGGCTGCGCCGCGAGCTCAAGGACCGCGAGACCGAGCTGGCCAAGCAGGGCGCGGCGCAGCGGCGCGCGGAGGCGGCCGTCGCGCTGGAGAAGCTCAAGCCAGGCGATGTCATCCACGTCCCGACCGGCAAGTACGCGGGGCTCGCCCTGGTGTTGGACCCCGGGCTGCCCGCCGGCCGGTCGAACGGGCACCGGGGCTTCGAGCAGCATGACGGCCCGCGCCCACTGGTGCTCACCGCCGAGCGCCAGGTGAAGCGGCTCGCCTCGATGGACTTCCCGGTGCCGGTCGAGGCGCTGGAGCGGATGCGCATCCCGAAGTCCTTCAACCCGCGCTCGCCGCAGTCCCGCCGCGACCTGGCGTCCGCGCTGCGCACCAAGGCCGGGCACATCGTCACGGACCGGCACCGCAAGAAGCGGGCCGAGGCCGCCGACGACCGCGAGATCGCCCGGCTGCGCACGGCGATCCGGGCGCACCCCTGCCATGGGTGCAACGACCGGGAGGACCACGCCCGTTGGGCCGAGCGTTATCACCGGCTACTGCGTGACACCTCGCAGCTGGAGCGGCGTATCGAGGGCCGGACGAACACCATCGCCCGCACCTTCGACCGCATCGTCGCGCTTCTCACCGAGCTCGACTACCTGCGGGGCAACGAGGTCACCGAACACGGCAAGCGGCTCGCGCGGCTGTACGGCGAACTCGACCTGCTCGCCAGCGAATGCCTCCGTGCCGGGGTCTGGGAGGGGCTCAGCCCTCCCGAACTCGCCGCCTGCATCTCGGCGTTGGTGTACGAGTCGCGGGTCGCCGACGACGCGATGGCGCCGAAGGTGCCGTCGGGCAAGGCGAAGGCCGCGCTGGGCGAGATGGTGCGGATCTGGGGGCGGCTCGACGCCCTTGAGGAGGACTTCGGGATCACCCAGACCGAGGGGGTCGGGCAGCGCGAGCCGGATCTCGGGTTTGCCTGGGCCGCGCACGAGTGGGCCTCCGGCAAGGGGCTCGACGAGGTGCTGCGGGAGGCGGAGATGCCTGCGGGTGACTTTGTGCGCTGGTGCAAGCAGGTCATTGATGTGCTGGGGCAGATCTCGGCCGCGGCGCCCGTTTCCGGGGCGGCCGGGTCGAGTGTCGCCAAGAACGCGCGTAAGGCGGTGGATGGGCTGCTGCGGGGGGTGGTGGCTTACTCGTCGGTCGGGTGACCGGGTGACCGGGTGTGGGGGGCGGGGGAGTTTTTTCGCCCCCTCCGCCCCTACCCTTCCCGTTCTTCTGGGGCTCCGCCCCAGGCCCCGCCAGGGGGCGCTGCCCCCTGGACCCCCGCCAGGGGCTGCGCCCCTTGGATCCCCGCTCCTCAAACGCCGGAGGGGCTGAAAATCTCAGCTGCGGGCCCGGAGGTATGCGCGCCAGCCTCCGTATGTCGTGATGTCCTCGGCTCCTTCGAGTGCGGACGGTTCGCAGAGGAAGCCGGGGACGTGACTGCCGTCGGTGAGTTCGACGCGGCCCAGGGTCATCGGGCGGGGGAGCTCGGCGAGCAGGTGTCCTAGGCCCTCGGCGGGGAGTCGCCATACTTCGGCCTCGATGGCGGCGCCGGGGTCTTCCGTGCCGACGTGGACCAGGCCCGGCTTGGGCGGTGTGGTGGACAGGGCGTGCAGGCGGTAGACGGGTGCCGTGGTTGTCGTACGTTCCAGTTCCGCGCCCAGGGAGAGGAGCTGGGGGTTGAGTGGCTGGCCGGACAGGTGCGCGCCAAGCACCGCGATCCGGAGCTGCGGCTCCAGCAGGCCCGCGATCCGGGCGAGACGTTCGTCGGTGAACGCCGGGCCGATCAGCATCACGCCGAAGGGCAGGCCGTCCACCATGCCCGCGGGGACGGCTACCGCGGCCAGGTCGAAGAGGTTCGTGGAGTTGGTGAAGCGGCCCAGGCGGGCGTTGGCGCCCAGTGGGTCGGCGGCGACCTCGGCGAGGGTGGGGTGGCCGGGGGCCGTCGGCAGCAACATGGCGTCCGCGTCGCCGAGTTCGGCGAGGGCGCGGGTGCGGAGGTCCGTCAGGCGGTCCTGGTCGGCGTACAACTGGTGGGCCGGGATGTCCCGGGCCCGGGTGATGATCCCGGCGACGGTCGGGTCGAGCCCCTCACCGCCCTCAGTGATCAACTTGTCGACAAAGCTCCCCACGGCTGTGTAGCGCTCGGCGACGAACGCGCCCTCGTAGAGCATCGCGGCGGCCTCGGTGAACGGGGTGAGGTCGAGGGTGCGCAACTCGGCGCCCGCCGCGGTGAGTTGCGCCACGGCCGCTTCGTACGCCGCCGCCCAGCCCTTGTCCAGCTCTCCGAGCTGTTCGGGTGCGGCGACGGCGATGCGCCATGGGCCGGGCGTCCGCTGGGGGAGTGCCGGGAGGTCGCGTCCCGAGGGGGAGGTCATGTACGCGAGGGCCTGCTCGGCCTCCGGGAGCGTACGGGCGAAGACGGTCACGCAGTCGAGGGAGGCGCAGGCGGGGACGACGCCGGTCGTCGGCACCAGGCCGCGGGTCGGCTTGAGGCCGACGATGCCGTTGAAGGCGGCGGGGACCCGGCCCGAGCCTGCGGTGTCCGTGCCGAGGGCGAGGTCGACGATTCCCAGGGCCACGGCGACGGCCGATCCGGAACTCGAGCCGCCGCTGATTCTGGCCGGGTCGTAGGCGTTGCGTACGGCGCCGTGGGGGGAGCGGGTGCCGACCAGGCCGGTGGCGAACTGGTCCAGGTTCGTGGTGCCGAGGACGATCGCGCCGGCGGCTCGGAGGCGGGCGACTGCGGGCGCGTCGCCTTCTGGGGTGTACGCGTATGCCGGGCAGCCGGCGGTGGTCTTGAGGCCTGCCACGTCGATGTTGCCCTTCGCGGCGAGGAGCTTGCCTGCGAGGGGGAGGTGCTCGCCTGCGGCGACGCGTTCGTTGATGGTCCTCGCCTCTTGGTCGACCTCCGCCTGGGGGCGGAGGTCGATCCAGAGCTCGGGGCGGTCGGTGGCCTCGATGCGGGCGTATGCCCTCTGGACTCGGGTGACGGCTGACATCGGTGCTCCTTATCGTTCGGGTGCGGGGCGGTGGGTGGTCTGTGCCCACCCGTTCCGCCCTGCGGAACGCCTGCCCACAGACGGCCAGGCGGGATATCAGGTCACCGGCGCCAGCACCATCAGTGCTGTTCCCGCCTCCACCTGGTCCCCCGGTTTTGCGAGAATCTCGGTCACCACGCCGTTCATCGGGGCGGGGACCCTGGACTCCATCTTCATGGCCTCCAGGGCCAGGAGGGGCTGGCCCTGGGTCACCTTGTCGCCGGGGCGGACGTTCAGCTGCCAGACCGAGGCGGCGAATTCGGCTTCTATCAGGCGGCCGCCCTCGGGGACGGTCACCTCGGTAGGGGGAGCCGCGGGGGCCGACACGGACTCCGCCCGGGTGAACTCGCCCGCTGCTTCCCACGCGTCCCGCTCCGCGGAGAACGCGCCGCCCTGCCGGGCCCGGAACTCCGCGATGGAGCCGGCGTTCTCGGCGAGGAAGGACTCGTACGCGGCGAGGGAGAACTCGCCCTCCTCGATCCGGGGGACGAAGCGGCCGGAGATGATGTCGGCGCGCAGGTCGAGGAGTTCGTCGGGTTCGACGGGGTACCACTTGACGCGGTCGAAGAAGCGCAGCAGCCAGGGCGAGCCCGGCTCGAACGCGCCGCGCTGCTGCCAGGGCGACCACACCTGGGTCGTACGGCCGACGAACTGGTAGCCGCCTGGACCCTCCATGCCGTAGATGCAGAGGTAGGCGCCGCCGATGCCGACCGAGTTCTCGGCGGTCCAGGTGCGCGCCGGGTTGTACTTGGTGGTGACCAGGCGGTGGCGCGGGTCCAGCGGTGTCGCCACCGGCGCGCCCAAGTAGACGTCGCCGAGGCCCAGTACGAGGTACTCCGCGTCGAAGACCGTCCGGTACACGTCGTCCACCGAGTCGAGGCCGTTCACGCGGCGGATGAACTCGATGTTCCAGGGGCACCAGGGCGCGTCGTCGCGGACGCCCGCCATGTAGCGGGCGATCGCCTCGCGGGTGGCCGGGTCGTCCCAGGAGAGGGGGAGGTGGACGGTGCGGGAGGGGACGACGAGTTGGTCGCTCGGTGGGAGCGTCGCCACGATCTGCCGTACGGCCGCAAGGAGTTCGCGCTGCGGGAGCCGCCGCGGATCCGTCTGGATCTGCAGGGAACGGATGCCCGGGGTGAGGTCCGTGACCCCGTCCAGTGCGGCGCCCGCCACCGCCTCCATCAGCGCGTGCACCCGCATGCGCAGGGCCAGGTCCAGCTGCATGGGACCGAATTCGACCAGCAGGTTGTCGTCGCCGCTGCGCCGGTACGTCACGTCGCCGTCCCGCGCGAGTACGCCGCCGTCGACGATCGCGGCCCGCGGCGAGCCGTCGTCGGCGACCGGCTCGAACCGCACCGAGTCACCGGGGCGCAGTTGCCCGAGCTTCCAGCGCTCCGAGCTGACGACCGTCGCGGGGCAGACGAAGCCGCCGAGCGAGGGACCGTCCGGGCCGAGCAGCACCGGCATGTCGCCGGTGTAGTCGACGGCGCCCACCGAGTAGGGCGTGTCGTGGATGTTGGACGGGTGCAGCCCCGCCTCGCCGCCGTCCTTGCGAGCCCAGCGGGGCTTCGGACCGACCAGCCGTACGCCCGTGCGCGCCGAGTTGAAGTGGACCTTCCAGTCGGCGGCGTAGAACTCGTGGATGTCCTCCTCGGTGAAGAACTCCGGTGCGGCATGCGGGCCTTCGAGCGCGCCGATGTGCCAGCGCGCCCCGAAGACCGGTCGGTCGGCAGCCGCCACCGCAGTGCCCGGGACCACCGCGCCCCCGTGCAGCACATCTCCCGTCCGCAGCGTCCGTCCACCGTGCCCGCCGAACCGGCCAAGGGTGAAGGTGGACGCGCTGCCCAGGAACGCGGGCAGGTCCAGGCCGCCGCCCGCGAAGAGCACGTACGTGCGCAGACCGTGCTGGGTGGGGGTGCCGACCTCCAGGACGGACCCCGCCGGCACCGTGACCGGCTCCCACTGCGCGGCCGTCGTGCCGTCCACGGTGACCGCCGCCGGAGCACCCGTCACGCAGACGGTCGTGGCGTGCGTGAAGCGCAGGGCCGGTCCCTGAAGGGTGCACTCCAGACCGGGTGCCCCTTCGTGGTTGCCGAGGGCCCGGTTGCCGAGCCGGAAGGACAGGTCGTCCATCGGGCCGCACGGCGGCACCCCGACCTGCCAGTAGCCCGTGCGGCCGGGCCAGTCCTGGACGGTGGTGAGCGTGCCGCCCGAGACGACCTCGACGCGCGGTGTCGGATCGGAGACGGCGGCGAGCGTCGCCGTCGAATGCGTCGCGGCCCGGAAGGAGCTGTCCGACAGTGCCGCGCGCACCAGCCCGAGGTTCGTCTCGATGCCGTCGACGCGGGTCCTGGCCAGCGCCTCGTCGAGCCGTTCCAGCGCGTGGGCGCGGTCCGAGCCGTACGCGATGACCTTCGCGAGCATAGGGTCGTACGAGGTCGTGACCTCCGTCCCCGTCTCCACCCAGCCGTCGACCCGGACCCCGCCGGGGAACTCGACGCGCGTCAACAGGCCTGCACTGGGCCGGTGTTCGCGCGAGGGGTCCTCGGCGTACACCCGTGCCTCGACGGCATGACCGCGGGGCGCCCCCGGGTCCCGTACGACATCGGACTCGCCGCGAGCCAGCCGCAGCATCCAGGCGACGAGGTCGACTCCGTAGATCTCCTCGGTGACCGGATGCTCCACCTGGAGACGGGTGTTGACCTCCAGGAAGTACGCCTCCTGGCGGGCGGCGTCGTACACGAACTCGACGGTTCCGGCCGAGCGGTAGCCGACCGACGCGCACAAGTCGCGTGCCGCCGAGGCGAGTTGCTCGCGTACAGGGGAGGGGAGCCCGGGCGCGGGAGCCTCTTCCAGCACCTTCTGGTTGCGGCGCTGGAGCGAGCAGTCGCGGTCGCCGAAGGTGACCACGCGGCCCCGGCCGTCGCCGAAGACCTGTACCTCCACATGGCGGGCCCGTTCCACCAGCCGTTCCAGGAACACCCCGGCCGAGGAGAAGGAGGCCGCGGCGACGCGCTGCACGCTCTCCCAGGCCTCGGTCAGTTCATCGGCTGAGCGACATGCCGACATACCGATGCCACCGCCACCGCCGGTGGCCTTGAGCATCACGGGATAGCCGATGCGGTCGGCTTCGAGCAGGGCTTCAGCGAGGTCGGAGAGCAGTCCTGTGCCCGGTGCCAGGGGCACTCCGGCCGCCTGAGCCGCCGCCCGCGCCGTGTGCTTCGCCCCGAACAGCTCCAGCTGCTCCGGCGTCGGCCCCACGAACACGATCCCCGCCTCCTCGCAGCGCCGTGCGAAGTCCGCGTCCTCGGAGAGGAAGCCGTACCCGGGGTGGATCGCCCCGGCGCAGGTCTCCTTCGCCGCCTTGAGTACGAGGTCGGCGTCGAGGTACGACTCCTTGGCGGGCGCGGGTCCGAGCCGTACCGCCTCGTCGGCCAGCCGTACGTGCGGTGCCGAGCGGTCCGGGTCGGAGTACACCGCCACCGTACGCAGGCCGAGTTCGCGGGCCGTCCGGATGATCCGGACCGCGATCTCGCCCCGGTTGGCGACGAGCAGCGTGTCGAAGGTCATTCCGGAGCCCCAAGGGTCATCTGGACCGCGGTCGGCTCGAAGCCGTTGCAAGGGTTGTTGATCTGGGGGCAGTTGGAGACGAGTACGAGCACATCGCGTTCGGCGCGCAAGGTCAGCTTCAGCCCCGGGGCCGAGATGCCGTCGACGATGCCGAGGGTGCCGTCCTTCTCGACCGGCACGTTCATGTACCAGTTGATGTTCGAGACCAGATCCCGCTTGCCCAGCCCGTACTTGGCGCCCTCCGCGAGGAAGTTGTCCACGCACGCGTGCTGCGACCAGGTGTGATGCCCGTACCGGAGCGTGTTCGACTCCTTGGAGCAGGCGCCGCCGACCGTGTCGTGCCTGCCGACCTCGTCCTCGACGACCGTCATCAGCGGGGTGTGCTCGTTGGACATGAGCACACTGCCGGTGGTGAGGAAGAGGTTGCCCTGCGCGTGGATCGTGTCCGGCGCGCTGTACCGGACGGCCGTGTCGTGGGCGTCGTACACCAGGAAGTCGACGGCCTGGTTGCCGTGCAGGTCGGTGATGGTGAGCGTGCCGCCCTCGGGCACGACGGCGGACCAGGCGGCGCGGGCCGGTACTTCCACGGTCTTCATATGAGCCCCCTCGCGGCAAGGAATTCGGCGGTGTTCAGGAAGGCGCGGCGGCCCTCGGGCGTGGCTTCCCACAGCGGATCGCCCGCCTTGGTCGCCTCCGAGCGCCAGGCGAGCACCTCCAGCGGGGAACTGACGTACTCCGGACGGGGATCGGCCGGATGCGGCACGTTCGCGATCAGCACGGTGACGTCCTGCTCGGCGCGCAGGGTCACGCTGCCGCCCGGACCGGCCGAGCCGGTGAAGTCGAGGGAGCCGTCGTCGCGTACCGCCACGCCCTGGAAGAAGGAGAGCGAGGGCGGCAGATCGCGCGGTTCGAGTCCGTTCTTGGCCGCGGCCAGCTTGAAGAGCTCGCGCCCGGCCGGGGACGCGGACTGCGGCGTCCCGTCCCCGTACCGCGCGGTGTTGCGTACGAGCGTGGAGGTGCCGCACAGCGCGTCGTGCCGCCCGGAGGTGTCGGCGATCAGCGAGGCGAGCACGCGGCCCTGGTCGGACAGGAGGAGCTGACCCTCGCCCAGGTACGCGTTCCACTGGACCTTGACCGTGTCCGCCACATTCAGGCGCTCCCACGGGCGGTCGGCGGCGTGCAGGAGCAGATGCGCGCAGGCGTCGCCGGTCAGGTCGGTGAGGCGCAGTTCGGTGCCGCGGGCCAGCACTCTGTGCGTGTAGTTGCCGCCGGCCACGGTCTCCGCCCACACCAGGTGGCCGGCCTCGCAGGGCGGCGTGGGCCAGCCGCTGGCCGGGACGACGGGCATGGCCTCGGCGCGGGTCCCGTCCTGGGAGCGGGCGTGGGCGCGTGCTCCGTATGGGGTTGCTGTCGCCATCGCGGGTCCTCCGGCTCCGGGGTTTCGGTCGAGCGACGTTGTTTCCGTCGCTCGCCATTTCTGTCGCTCGACAGAAATTAGGAGCGGAGCGGGTCGACGCCGTGTCTCGTGCGTTGCCGTCCGGTTACCGATCCCTCACGGTGATCGCCGCGTGACCCGGTGTGCGAGGATCGAACACATGGGAACCGGTGGTGGACGACGGGTCGGCCGGCCGCGTGCGGCTCAGCGGCCGGACAGTGGTCTGTCGCCGCGTGACGAACTGCTCGACGCGGCCGCCGAGTTGTTCACGACCCGTGGATACGCCGCCACGACCACCCGGGCCGTCGCCGAACGGGCGGGCATGCGGCAGGCGTCGATGTACCACTACGTCTCCGGCAAGGAGGAGCTGCTCGCCGAGCTCCTGGAGTCCACGGTCACGCCCTCGCTCACCCTCGCCCGGGAACTCCTCGCCGACGACGCGACCCCGGCCGAGGACCGGCTGTGGGAGCTGTGCCGCACGGACGTCGAGCTGCTTTGCGGCGGCCCGCACAACCTGGGCGGTCTCTATCTGCTGCCCGAGGTGCGCGCCGAGGGCTTCGCCGGCTTCCGTGCCGTAC
Organism: Streptomyces sp. NBC_00554; assembly: GCF_041431135.1. NCBI lineage: Bacteria > Bacillati > Actinomycetota > Actinomycetes > Kitasatosporales > Streptomycetaceae > Streptomyces > Streptomyces sp. NBC_00554. Next base: position 8,246,840 of record NZ_CP107799.1, read on the forward strand.
GGGCCGAACTGAAGGACACCTACCGGCAGTTGCTCGCCGCGACGGCCGCGGGGGGCGCGCTCGCCAAGAGTGAGCTGGATCTGCGGACGGATCTGCTGTTCGGCCTCATCGAGGGTGTGATCCTCGTGCACCGCTCCGATCCGGAACGGCCGGTGTCCGCGTTCGCCGAGGCCACCGCGGACGCGGCGCTGCGCATCGCCGGAATCTGACCAACGGGCCCGCGCGGGGGCGGTTTCGCATGCCCGTACGCCGTCACGCACCGTGTGCGAATGAAGCCTCAGTGTGCAAATGGAGCCGAGGGTACTCCTGTCGCGTGGGCGATTTCAGGTGCTTGCTGAATATGACACGGCGTTGATCCGGTCGGACTAAGCTCGCCCGCAGCGCACCGAGTTGAGATGTATTCGTGCGCTTGTTCCCAAAAGTTCCGAAGATTCAGTTTGAACCATGCCGTTTCCCCCACAAACCTCCCCGATCCCCCAGTCGACTTGTCTCAGAGGGCATACATGGTGAGTGTTCAATCGCCTCCCGGTGGCCGTGAACTTCCCTACGCGCGCGTGCTGTTGCTGCCGGCCATAGTGATGGCCGCGGCGACCGGAGCCGCCGTCGCCATGGTGACGGACCCGGCCCGGGCCGCCGTCGGCTGGTGCGGAGCCATCGCGACGCTCCTGGTCATCGTGATCGGCGCCGAAGCCGTACGGCGTGGCCGCGTCGCCCGCGATCTGCGCGCCGATCTGGTGCACCGCACCTCATATCTGGAACAGCGCATCGCGGCCCACGATCAGGAGACCCTGCACTTCTCCCGCGAGGTCCTGCCTGTCGCGCTGAACCGACTGCACGCGGGTGCATCCCCCGCGGAGGTGGTTCGCAGCCTCCATCGGACCGATCCGGAGCTCGGCGAACTCGCCGAGGCGCAGGGCGACTTGCTCGGCAACGTGCTCAGGATGATCGACAGTGAGGAAGCGATGCGCGACTCCGCGCAGCGCGCCTTCGTCAACATCGCCCGGCGCGTCCAGGCGATCGTCCACCAGCAGAACAAGGAACTGCGCGAGATGGAGGAGGACCACGGGCGCAACCCCGAGGTCTTCGACGACCTGCTGCGCATCGACCACGGCACCGCGCTGATCGGCCGCCTCGCCGACTCCATCGCGGTGCTCGGCGGTGGCCGTCCCGGACGTCAGTGGCCCGAGCCCGTACCGCTGTTCAGCGTGTTGCGCGGCGCGATGTCGCGCATCCTGGAGTACCGCCGCATCGAGCTGCACAACGTCGTCGAGGTCGCCGTCAACGGCGTGTCCGTCGAACCGATCATCCACGCCGTCGCCGAACTCCTCGACAACGCCACGCGCTACTCGCCGCCGCACACCAGGGTGCACGTCACCGCCATCGAGGTGCAGACCGGCATCGCCATCGAGATCGAGGACGGCGGCGTCAGCCTGAGCGATGAGGCCCGCGGAAAGGCCGAGGATCTGCTCCGGCAGGCCGCCCTCGGTGTCGACTTCGACGCCCTCGGCGCGAACCCGCGGCTCGGCATGGCCGTCGTCGGCCGGCTCTCGAAGATGTACAACATGCAGGTCTCGCTCAGGCAGTCCGCGTACGGCGGTGTCCGCGCCGTCCTCGTCGCGCCCCGGGACATGCTCACCACCGACGACGCCCCCGGTCTCGCGCACGGCGTCGGCATCGCCTCCGTCCCGACCATGGACACGGGCGGGGTCGAGGGCCCCAACCGCAAGCCCAAGAAGCGCCGCCCGACCACCGGCCCCCGGCTCACCACTCCCAACGGTGACTCCCAGGAGGACGACGTCCCCCAGGTCACCGAGTGGACGGCCAACGGCCTGCCGCAGCGCCGCAGCCGCGTCAAGGTCTCCTTCCACCAGCGGGCCGCCGATGCCCGCGCGGATGCCGAGGCGGCCGAGCGCGCCGCTGCGGCGGCCGCCGCCACGCCCTCGTGGGCGGCACCCGTCCCGGAGGAGAAGGAGCCCGAACCCGGCCTGTGGGTCGAGGCGTTCATGGAAGGGCTCAAGGGCGACCCGGACCCGGCCGCCGCAACCGGCACGACGATCAAGCCGGCCCCTGTCGAGGCCGACGACGAAGGGGACCCCAAGTGATCCAGCAGCGAGCCAACTTCGACTGGATGCTCAAGGAACTCGCCGACGGGGTACCCGGCGTCCAGCAGATCGTGGTGCTCTCCGCCGACGGGCTGCGCATCGCGCGGTACGGCGGCGACCCGGACGCCGCCGACCGAGTCGCCGCCGCCTGCGCGGGCCTGCAGAGCCTGGCCGGAGCCGTCGCCAGCGAGATCCCCAACAGCGACGGCCGGATGCGCATGGTCATCATCGAGATCAACGGCGGCTACTTCTACCTGATGTCGGCGGGGCCCAACGCCTATCTCGCGGTCCTCGCCAACCAGACCGCGGAGCCCGGACTGATGAGCAACCGCATGCGCGACCTCGTCGTCCGGATCGGAGCCCATCTGACGAGTCCGCCGCGGCGCAACGGGCAGACCGTATGACTCCTCCGCAACGCCGACGGCGCTACCCCAAGGAAGAACCCGCGGGACCCCCCATCGAGGGAATCGAGGGACTTCTCAACGAGGACCCCTCCCAAGAGGGACCCTCGAACGAGGGATCTCCGAAGGACGGCCAGGACCGGAAGAACCCCGAGCGCCTGTATCTGCTCACAGGCGGGGCCGAGGGCGGCGACCGGGCCGCCCTCGACCTGGTCACGTTAATCGTGGCGCGCGCCGAGGCGCCGCCGTCCAACGCCCAGCCGGAGAAGTCGGCGCTGGTCCGGCTCTGCACGGCTCCACTGTCCGTGGCCGAGATCTCGGCCTATCTCAGTCTGCCGGTCAGCGTGGTGACCGTGCTGCTCACCGAGCTGCTGGCGGCCGAACTGGTGCAGGCGCGCGCCCCGATCGTCCGCTCGGCGCTCCCTGAACGTTCCCTCCTCGAAGCGGTGATGCATGGACTTCAAAAGCTCTGACACCATCACGGGCCCTCGCGCCGAGGACCATCTGCCGCACACGATCCAGGCAGCCGTGAAGATCGTCATCGTCGGGGGCTTCGGAGTCGGCAAGACGACCATGGTGGGCTCCGTCAGCGAGATCAAGCCGCTGACCACGGAGGAGACCATGACGCAGGCCGGGATCGGAGTCGACGACAACTACGGCTCCGAGACCAAGACGGCCACCACCGTCGCCATGGACTTCGGCAGGATCTCCATCACCGAACAGCTGGTGCTCTACCTCTTCGGCACACCGGGCCAGGAACGCTTCTGGTTCCTCTGGAACGGCCTCTTCGAGGGAGCACTCGGCGCGGTCGTCCTGATCGACACCCGCCGCCTGGAGGTCAGCTTCGACGTGATCGGCCGCCTGGAGGAGCGCGGGGTGCCGTTCGTCGTCGCCATAAACGACTTCCCGGACGCGCCCCGCTATCCGGTCGAGGAACTGCGGACCGCGCTCGACCTCTCCGAGGACATCCCGATCATCAAGTGCGACGCGCGCCGCAGGGCCTCCAGCCGGGATGTCCTGATGACGCTGATGCGCTTCCTGCACTCGCTGGCCATGACGCGCACCTGAGCCCCCCGTACGTGCCGAATCCGTACGCAGATACGCCAACTCCCAAGACACCGGATCCACTTCAGTTTCGGAGCGATCACCGTGACGCCTGAATCCCACTCCCCGACCAGTACGGACGACCCCACGCTCGGCCCGCCGCCCGGCTGCCCCGCCCACAGCCGCGGTCCCGGCGGAGTGCGCCGGCTGTACGGCCCCGGCGCCGAGGACCTGGGAGCCGTGTACGAGGAACTGCGGGCCGAGCACGGCTCGGTGGCCCCGGCGCTGCTCCATGAGGACGTGCCGATCTGGGTCGTGCTCGGCCACGGCGAGAACATGCACATGGTGCGGAACCCCTCGCACTACTGCAAGGACAGCCGGTTGTGGACTCCCATGCAGGACGGCACGGTCAAGCCCGACCACCCGCTCATGCCGCACTTCGCCCGGCAGCCCATCTGCTGCCACACCGAGGGCGACGAGCACCTGCGGCTGCGTGGCGCGGTCACCGGCGCCATGTCGACCATCGACCACCGAGGCATCCGCCGCTACATCAACCGCGCGACCCAGCACCTCGTCAACCAATTCTGTGAGGAGGGCAGCGCCGACCTGGTCAGCCAGTTCGCAGAGCACCTGCCGATGGCGGTGATGTGCGAGATCCTCGGCATGCCCGACGAGTACGGTGACCGGATCGTGCAGGCCGCCCGCGACATGCTCAAGGGCACCCAGACCGCGATCGCCAGCAACCAGTACGTCATGGATGCCCTGATGCGGCTCACCGCCCGCCGCCGGGCCGAGCCCAAGGGCGACTTCACCAGCCACCTCATCAACCACCCGGCAGGGCTCGACGACGAGGAGATCGGCCAGCACTTGCGCGTGGTCCTGATCGTCGCGTACGAGAGCACCGCCAACCTCCTCGCCAACGTGCTGCGGGAGGTGCTCACCAACCCGGGGTTCCGCGCTCAGCTCAACGGCGGCCAGATGACGGTGCCCGAGGCGGTGGAGCAGTCCCTGTGGGACGAGCCGCCGTTCAGCACTGTTTTCGCCTACATCGCCAAGCAGGACACCGAGCTGGGCGGCCAGCACATCCGCAAGGGTGACGGACTCCTCCTCGGCATGGCACCGGGCAACGTCGACCCGCGGGTCCGGCCCGACCTCAAGGTCAACATGCAGGGCAACCGCTCCCATCTCGCCTTCAGCGGCGGTCCCCACGAATGTCCGGGCCAGGACATCGGCCGCGCCATCGCCGACGTCGGCGTCGATGCGTTGCTGACCCGCGTGCCGGACATCCAACTCGCCTGCGGGGAGGACGAGCTGAGCTGGCGGTCGTCCGTCGCGAACCGGCACCTGGTGGAACTGCCGGTGAAGTTCACGCCGAAGCCCCAGCAGGACGTCATGCAGCGGCCTTCCATCAACCCGGTGCCGCCGCAGCGCCCGAACAACTGGCAGGTCAGCACGGAGCAGCCACAGCCCACGGCTCCGGAACCCGCCATCCGGGCCGGCGAGCCCACGCCGGCGACGGCGCCCGCACCGGCCCGCCGTCCGGGTGTGTTCCGGCGCCTCCTGCGCTGGTGGCGCGGCGACTGAGACGACCGGTCACCGGGGCTACCCCGCCCACTCCTCGTACGACGACCAGGCCCGCAGCACACGCGGGCTGACGAACCGGTGCTCGCGCCCCGTGACCGGATCGGTGAACTCCAGGACCCGCGCCAGCAGTTGGAGCGGACGTCGGAAGTCACCGGCCGGAACGGGGCCGGTGACCGCCGGATAGAGGGGATCGCCGAGGATCGGCACCCCCAACGCGCTCATGTGCACCCTCAGCTGGTGCGTCTGCCCGGTGCTCGGCATCAGCCGGTACCGGGCACGCTCGTGCTCGTGCTCCAGCAACTCGACCCGGCTGACGGCATTGGGCTCGCCCTCGACCTCGCGGGCCGCCAAGACCCCGCGCTCCTTGACGATCCGGCTGCGCACGGTGCGGGGCAGGGCCAGCCCAGGGTCGTACGGCGCCACGGCCTCGTACTCCTTCGTCACCTGCTTGTCCCGGAACAGGGACTGGTACGCGCCGCGCTCCTCGGGCCGCACGGTGAACAGCACCAGCCCGGCCGTCAGCCGGTCCAGCCGGTGCGCCGCGCCAAGCGTCGGGATGTCCAGCTGCCTGCGCAGCCGCGCCAGGGCCGTCTCGGCGACATGGCTGCCACGCGGGGTGGTGGCCAGGAAGTGCGGTTTGTCGGCCACCACGAGGTGCTCGTCCCGGTATATGACGTCGACCGCGAAGGGCACCTGCTCCTCGGCGGGCAGCTCCCGGTGGAACCAGACGAACATCCCTGGTTCGTACGCCAAGTCCCGTGGCACCGGACGCCCGGTGACGTCCACGATCTGCCCCGCGTCGAGCATTTGGTCGATCACCCCGGCCCCGGCCGCGAGCCGCGCCACGAGATGATCCCGCACGGTCGCCCACGCGTCCCCGGCCGGCAACCGCACCCGTACCGGATCCACCCCGTCGCGCTGCGGCAGGGGAGAGGGCGGGAGCGGGGTACGGCGTCTCATCATGATCAAGCATACGAGGGGCGTGACGGGCCGGGCTCGCTCTCCATCGCCCGGCCGTTCTTGTGCCGCAGGTCAGAGAGCTGCCCCTCGACGCCACCAGCTCCCTGACCCGCTCCGGGTTGGTTTACGCAACCGCTGTGGCTGCGTTGTGGCGGTCCCCGCAGTGTGGGCAGACACCGGCGATGGCCGAGTAGTGTGCGTCGGCCCTTGTTCGGTCATGGGTGGGACCATGGGGCCCTGTCCTAGGGGTAGGGCGTCCCACGCGATTGTTGTGTCGTCCGGTGAGGGTGTGCCATTCGAGATTTCCCCGCATCCAGTGCCGCAGTCCGGCGAGGTAGCGGGTGAGTTCGGGCGAGGCATTGCGCGCGACGTCGGGTTCCAGACGCAGATACGCACGCATGAGGCGGTCGTGGAGCTCGCCGGTCGCGCACATGCTCCGTTCGAGAGACCATCCGTGGCGTGCGGAGAGCACGGTGGGCAAGCTGTGGCTCCCGATGTCAGCGCTCTCCTTGGCCACCGAGTACAGGTCGTTCACCAGCATGATCATCAATGAGGCGGCGAGCGACAGGGACCGGACACCAGGTTCTTCCCAGTCACGGACAGGTAGTTCGTAGCCGCCGACGACATCGATCAGCACCAGGCAGGCCATGGCCCCGTTGTACTTGCGATGGGCCAGGTACTCCGCGGGATCGGGAGCGTGCCCGGCGTTGCGCCATCCGTTTTCCGCCGCCATTGCCAGGAACGTGGCGATGGTCTCGTGGCGCAGACGGCCTACTTGCGCCGGGGTGCCCAAGCGTGTGATGTGTTCCGCGGTCTCGCGGAGCGCACGCGCCACTGGGTCACTGCCGACAAAGCCCTCGGTCGCGGGGCAGTCGGGCAGCCGGGAGCCGTTCTCCAGCGCGGTCAACGACCCCGCGAGCCGTGAGGCGCTCATGGCGAGGCTGACGCCTTCGATTCTCTCGTCGCAATAGTGGTCGTCCGCGGCGAACAGGGCGGTTATGTTGCGGGCCGCGAGCATCAGGTGATCGTGGTCGACTGCGTCAGGGTGCGTGAACGCGGCGAACGTGCCGAACCGGTAGCCGTTCAGCTCGGTCCGCTGTCCCGGGAAGAGATCAAGGCTCAGCGCCCACGCGACGATTTCCTCGTCCGCCTTGCGAGCCGCTGTCTCGTCGCATGTGACCGGAAATGGGCACAACACGCTCGGCACTGACAATTCCCGCGCGGAGTTGTTGCTCTTCATGCATCTATGGTGCGATGCGCGGGTCCCGCTGGGGAATGGCTGGTTCTGGCCACAATGGCAGCGATTCCCAGGCCCCTTCCCCTCGCAGCAGCACCGACCGTCCCTGACGCATCGGATTTCGTGCTGGATTCAGGCAGGGTGGCCGACCTTGACCGAGGCCGCAATTTCTACGATGCGGCGGGCCTGGTACCGGGCAGCCCGGCACGGCCACCTCGCTGGATGGGCCATCGCCAGCCACGTGGGAGGCGCCGTAAGAATTGCCTGACTGAAACTGGATGGGGTCGGAGTAGCCGGGGGCACGACAATGCCGCCCCAGTGGTAGAACGTGGGTCGGCCGGCCGGTGCCGTAGCCGTACGCGAGTCGGCCCCGCCGGGTGGGATTCCGGCGGGGCCTTTCGTCATGAGGTGGGCTCCTGCCCCTACTTGCGCGCAGTCACAGCACCCTCGTGCCGAGGATGCTGCCGAACTCGCCGCCTGCCAGGCCCGCGACGCCGCGTGGCACCACGCCCGACAGGTACACGAGCCTCTGGCCGACGGGTGAGGACGTCGCCGCGGACGCTATGGAGTCGGTGTTGGGAGGGGTTCCGCAGGGGCAAGTTCTGGCGCCGAGTGCCCTCGTTGTGCACTGACAGCCCTCCACAGGAAGCCGAGTCCTACTGTGACCAGCAAGAACAGAATGGTGAACCACTGGAAGTACCAGTGCCCGCCCGCCGGGTCGTACACCGCCGCGCGGGGCCAGGCGAGGTTGACGGTCATGAAGAGGCCGTAGACGAGGGCGATCGCGTTGACCGGGATGCCCCAGCGGCCGAGGGAGAAGAGGGGGCGGCCCTCCTCGTCGACGCCGTCCGGGCCGGGGAACTGTCCGCGCAGGCGTCGCACCAGCAGGGGCCCGGTGACCATCGCGTACGCCAGGTACAGCATCACGATGCAGGTGGTGCCGATGGCCAGGAAGGCCTCCGGGGAGGCGAAGTTGAGGAGTAGGACCGCTGCCGCGAGGACGCCGACGACCAGGGCCGGGGCGTTCGGCATACCCGTGCGCGGGTTGACCTTGGCGAGGCGGGCGGAGAAGGGGAGCCGGCCGTCGCGGGCCATGGAGAAGAGCATCCGGGAGGCGGCCGTCTGGATCGCCAGGGTCGCCACCGCGATGGCCACCACCACGTCGGCGAGCAGGGCGCGGCCGACCCCGTCGCCGAGGGTGCTGGTCAGCACGTAGCTCAGGCCTTCGATGCCGAGTCGCCCGTCCGTGAGGCTGGGGGCGGCGAGCAGTCCGCCGAGGACGATCAGACCGCCGAGCAGGCCCGCCGCGCCGAGCGCGGTGAGGATCGTACGGGGTGCGGTACGGCGTGGATCGCGGGTCTCCTCGCTCATCTCGCCCGCGCTGTCGAAGCCGATCATCACGTATGCCGCCATGAAGGAGCCCACCATCAGCGCCCCGAAGAGGCCGGTGCTGCCCTCGGCGGTGTGGAAGGTGATGCCGGGGGAGCGCTCGGAGTGGGTGAACAGGAGCACGATGATCAGGGCTGCGCCGATGATCTCGGCGGTCACACCGACCCGGTTGATCACGGACATCACCCGGTTGTCGAGGACGTTCACCAGCGTGGTCAGGACGAGCAGGATCACGCCGAAGACCGCCGCGTTGGCCGCGCCGTCGGCACTGGTGGGCGTCGGATCGCTGCCCACCAGCTGGAAGCCCGACCAGATCGCCGGCAGCACCATCTGCAGCGCGAGCGCCGCCGCCGCGACCACCACGATCTGCCCGATCACCATGATCCAGCCGGCGAACCAGCCGAAGGAGAGGTTCGAGAGCCGCGAGGACCACTGGTAGATCGCGCCCGAGATCGGATAGCGCGCGGCCAGCTCCGCGAAGCACGCGGCGACCATCAACTGGCCCACCAGGACGGCCGGCCAGGTCCAGAAGAAGACGGGGCCGCCGAACGCGTACCCGAAGGCGAAGAACTGGAAGACGGTCGTCAGTACGGAGATGAAGGAGAACCCGGCGGCGAAAGAGGCGTACCGGCCGAGGCTGCGGTGCAGCTCCTGGCGGTAGCCGAACTCGGCGAGGGAGCCGTCGCCGGGGGACTCGGGAGGGTCGGGGCGGACGTCGGAGGGGGCGGTGGTCGTCACGTGGCACCTGCCTTCGGCGCGGAAGGGTGGGCGGAATTCCTGTCGGGTGACAGAAATTAGGGAGGGCCTGTTTCGCTCGCGTGACGTGGCCATGTCTGGGGCGGGCCTAAGTCCTCACGCCCTCGCGTCGGGAGTCCTCACGCCCTCGCGTCGGGATCGGAAACGCCCAAGCACCCTTGCGCCCGGCTTCGAATCGCGATACATCGTGTCTATTGACGACTCCCCGGAGACACGATATGTTCGGCCACGGATATTCGGAGACGAGGTGAGGTCGTCATGGCCCTGAAACGGCGCAAGCTGAGCAACCCGCTGGCGCTTGCCGTGATGACGACCCTCCTGCAGAAGCCGATGCATCCGTACGAGATCGCCCAGACGCTGCGCCGCCAGGGCAAGGACACCAGCACGAAGATCAACTACGGATCGCTCTACACGGTGGTGCAGAACCTGGAGAAGCACGGCTTCGTCGAGGTCACGGACGTGGAGCGACAGGGCAACCGCCCGGAGCGCACGATCTACGGCATCACCGACTCCGGGCGCCAGGAGATGACCGAGTGGCTCTCCGACCTGATGGCCGTCCCGGCGCGGGAGTACCCGATCTTCGAGACCGCGCTCTCGCTGATGGGCGCGCTGCACCCCGACGAGGTGACGCGCCTGCTCGAAGAGCGGCTCAACTCCCTCGAGGTGCAGGCCGCGAGCGGCCGGGGAGCGCTGGAGAAGCTGTACGAGTCGCTGCCCCGGATCTTCCTCGTGGAGACCGAGTACCAACTGCACATGGTCGAGGCGCAGGCGGAGTGGGTCCGCGGCTTCCTCGGTGAGATCAAGGCAGGCGCCCTGCCCGGCGTGCAGGCATGGCGGAGCTTCCACGAGACCGGGGAGATGCCGTCGGAGTTCCAGGACTTGGAGGACCGCCCCATCGACGAGTGACCCGATATGAACAGACCCCGGCAGGGCTGTTGGAGCAGCCCCGCCAGGGTCTCGAACCCCGAACCGGACCCGCGGTGAGGCAGGCCAGGCGATCGAGGTGCGGCACACCCAGGATAGCCCGGCGCTCTTCACGCGGATCGGTCCACATCCGCTGCCTGCGGATGTGCAGTCGTCCGCTCACAAGGAGAGCAGTCGTCATGAATACCCGTGCGCCCGCAGTGCAGGCGCGTCAGCTGATCAAGACCTATCCCGGTGACGTCACCGCCCTGCGCGGCATGGACGTGACCGTCGAGGCGGGCACCGTCTTCGGGCTGCTCGGCCCGAACGGCGCCGGCAAGTCCACCACCGTCAAGATCCTCACCACCCTGGCCCGCCCCGACTCGGGCACCGCCACCGTCGCGGGCCACGATGTGCTGCGCCACCCGGACCGGGTGCGCCGTGCGATCGGCGTGGTCGCCCAGAGCTCCGGCGCGGACCCGGTGGCGACCGGCCGGGAGAACCTTCAACTCCAAGGCAGGCTCTACGGGTTGAAAGGCGCCGACCTGGGCCGCCGGGTGGACGAGCTGCTCGGCCGCTTCAAGCTCGCGGACGCGGCGAAGCGCCCGGTCAAGGGCTACTCGGGTGGCATGCGACGCCGCCTCGATGTCGCCCTCGGCCTGGTTCACCACCCCGAGGTGCTCTTCCTCGACGAGCCGACCACCGGCCTGGACCCCGAGGCGCGCACGGCGATGTGGGACGAGATCGCCCGCCTCGCCGGTGACGAGGGGCTGACCATCCTGCTGACCACGCACTACCTCGAAGAGGCCGACCGGCTCGCCGAGCGCATCGCCATCGTCGACCGGGGCCGAGTGGTCGTCGAGGGCACACCGGACGCCCTCAAGGGTGAACTCCGCGGGGACGCCGTCCACTTGGAGCTGCGCGAAGCGATCGGCGAAGCCGGTCGTACGCTGCTGAACGGCGCTCTCACCCAACTGGGAGGCGTGCACGAGGCGTTGTTCGACGGGCGCCGGATCAGTGTCCGCGCCGACGACGGTGCCTCCGCGATGCCCGCCCTGCTCGGGGCACTTGAGCGGGCCGGGGTCGGCGTCGCCGCCGCGACTGTGGCCCGGCCCTCGCTCGACGACGTCTATCTCCGCTACGCGGGCCGCCGTTACTCCGAGGCGGAGGCCGAAGCGGCCGACTCCACCGGTAACCTTGCCCTCGCCGGAGGTGCGCGATGAGCACCGCCGTCTCCCAGACCTGGTACATGACGCAGCGTCAACTCATGGTGTTCGTAAGGCAGCCGGCCTTCCTGCTGATCACGCTGATCCAACCGGTGGTCTGGCTGTTCCTGTTCGGCAACCTCTTCAAGAAGGTCGTCGAGCTGGGCGGCTTCGGCACCACTTCGTATCTCGACTACCTCGTCCCCGGCGTGGTCGTGATGAGCGCGCTCAGCTCCAACATGTGGGCGGGCATGACCACGCTCGACGAGATCCAGCGGGGCACGCTCAACAGGTTCCTGACCACGCCCGTCAGCCGGGCGGCCCTGATGAACGGCAATGTGGTCAACAACGGCCTGGTCACCGCGTTGCAGTCGGTCATCATCGTGCTGCTCGGACTGCTCGGCGGCGCGGACTATCCGGGCGGGACCGGCGGCGTCCTCATCCTGATCGTCGCCTCGGTGCTGCTCGGCACGATCTTCGGGGCGCTGTCCAACGCGCTGGGCATGCTGGTCCAGGAGCGCGAATCGATCATCGGCATCAACACGTTCCTGCTGCTGCCGCTGACGTTCCTGTCCACGGCGTTCATGGCACCGTCCCAGATGCCCGGCTGGATGCGGCACATCGCCGACTTCAACCCGCTCAACTGGGCGATGGTGGCGGGCCGTTCGGCGCTGTCCGCGGACCCCGACTGGGGAGACGTGCTCAGCCGGGGCGGTGCGCTGCTCGCGCTGGCGGTCGCGGCGGTGTGGCTGTCGATCCGGACGTTCAGGTCGTACCAGCGGGCGGTCTAAGCAGGTCGGGCGAAGTCCGCTGCGGTTCGGCAGCGCCCTGAAGGGGCGCGGGGAACTGCGCGACCAGCCACGACGGCGCCGCAGACGAGCAAGGGCACATCGTGGCACTTCCAGCGGAGCGCTCAGCACGCGCTGCGCTGGTACGAGGCTTGTCCCGTACGGCGGTTCAGGAGGCGGTCACCCGAGCGTGGCCGCCTTCCGCCGTGCACGTCTCCGGGCGATCAGGCGGACGCCTCCTGCTCCGCCTCCACCTGCGCGTTCCACTCCCGCTTCGTCGCCTGCCATCCGTCCTCGTTGTGCCCGAGCCGCCAGTAGCCGGAGATCGACAGGTCCTCGCGCGAGAACTCGCGCTCGACCCGCAGCAGCCGGCGCAGCTCCTTCACGAAGCCCGCCTCGCCGTGCACGAAGGCGTGCACCCGGCCTTCGGGGAACTCCAGGGCGCGGACGGCCTCGACGAGCGCCTGGCCGACGGGCCGACCGCCTCGGTGCAGCCAGACGACGTCCACGTCGGAGTTGATCTTCTGCTCCTCCTCGGGCCCGGAGACCTCGACGAAGGCGTGCGCCACGGCGCCGTCGGGCAGCGCCTCCAGGGCGGCCGCGATCGCGGGCAGCGCGCTCTCGTCACCGGCCAGCAGATGCCAGTCCGCGCTCGCGTCCGGTGCGTAGGCGCCGCCGGGGCCCATGAACCGTACGAGCTCGCCCGGCTGGACGTTCGCCGCCCAGGGGCCGGCGAGGCCCTCGTCGCCGTGCACCACGAAGTCGAGGGTCAGCTCGCGGTGTTCGGCGTCCCAGTGGCGCACCGTGTATGTGCGCGTCACGGGCCACTGGTCGCGCGGGAACTCCTCGCGGATGACCTTCATGTCGAACGGCTCGGGGTAGGTGACGCCCTCGGCGCCGAACAGCAGCTTCACATAATGGTCGGTACTGGTGCCGACGGTGAATTCGGCGAGGCCCTCGCCGCCGAGGACGACCCGCTGCATGTGCGGGGTCAGCCGCTCGGTCCGCACCACCAGCGCGGAGTGGGGCTTCGGGGTCCTGCGCTCCGGACGCTCTGCCATGAAGGCCTCCCAATTCACTGTGCTTAGGCTTGCCTAAGTTAGCACCTCTCTCTAGTTAACACCTCAAACCTGAAGAGTCGAGAGCAACCTGTGCAACGAACCGCCCAAACCCCAGCGTACGGCCAGTTCGTCCAGGGCTGCCGGATCGCGCGGCGTGTGCGGCAGCGCGGTGTCGACGTCCGGCAGGGGGACGTCACCGGCGACCTTGACGACGGTGGGTGCCACGGCGACGTAGGGCCGTGACTCGTCGAGGCGCTTGCGCTGCGAGGGCGTCAGTTTGGCCTTCGGGTCGTCGACGGCGGCCATGATCCCGGCCAGGTCACCGAATTCGGCGAGCAGCTTGGCCGCCGTCTTCTCCCCGATACCGGGGACGCCGGGCAGTCCGTCGCTGGGGTCGCCGCGCAGCAGCGCCAGATCCGCGTAACCCGGGCCGTCGACGCCGTACTTCTCGCGCAGCCATGCCTCGTCGGTGACTTGGAGCATGCCGACGCCCTTGAGGGGATAGAGGACGCGGACTCCCCGCTTGTCGTCGACCAGTTGGTACAGGTCGCGGTCGCCGGTGACGATGTCGACCGGGCCGGTGGCGCGTCCGGCGAAGGTGCCGATCACGTCGTCCGCCTCGTACCCCTGGACGCCCACGCGCGCGATGCCGAGCGCGTCCAGGACGTCCTCGATGACGGGCACCTGGGGGGACAGTGTGTCCGGCACCTCTTCCTCGTCCGGCCCTGTCTCGGTCTCCACGGCCACGCGGTGCGCCTTGTAGGACGGGATCAGATCGACCCGCCACTGCGGGCGCCAGTCCGCGTCCATGCAGGCCACCAGGTCGTCCGGGTGGTGGTCCTTGACCAGGCGGTCGATGAATTCCAGCAGCCCGCGCACGGCGTTCACAGGCGTGCCGTCCGGGGCCTTCACGGAGTCGGGAACCCCGAAATAGGCCCGGAAGTACAGGGAGGCGGTGTCGAGCAGCATCAGGCGTCTGGTCACCCTTCGCATCATGCCGTACGGCACTGACAGCGACCGCCCCACAACGTGACCTGAACCACTCTTGTGTTTGCTGCGCATAAGCGGGGGCAGGCGCCGCTTCTGAGCAGAGCCGGTTGCGTCTTCAACCGTCGTGCAAACGACGTTCGACGGACCAGCCGTTCAAGCGCTCCACCGTCGCAGCGCTCAAACCGTCCGACCGAAAGGCACACGTGGCATCCAGGCTAGAAGCCGAGCACCTGTACAAGGTGTTCGGCAGACGACCCGAAGAGGCGATGGAGCGACTCCAGCAAGGAGTCGACCGTGAGGAACTGCGCGCCGACGGCATCACCGCCGCGGTGATCGACGCCTCCTTCACGGTGGAGCCGGGCCAGATCTTCGTCGTCATGGGCCTGTCCGGTTCCGGTAAGTCGACGTTGCTGCGCATGCTCAACGGACTGCTGGAGCCGACCGGGGGCCATGTGCGCTTCGACGGTCAGGACCTGACGCAGCTCAGCGCCCGCGAACTGCGCGAGGTCCGGGCAAGGAAGATCAGCATGGTCTTCCAGCACTTCGCGCTCTTCCCGCACCGCAGCGTCCGCGAGAACGCGGCGTACGGCCTTGAGGTGCAGGGCGTGCCGCGCGCCGAGCGCAACGAGCGCGCCGCCAAGGCACTTGAACTGGCGGGCCTCGCGGGCTGGGAGAAGTCCTGGCCCGACGAGCTGTCCGGCGGTATGCAGCAGCGCGTTGGCCTGGCCCGCGCGCTCGCCACCGACGCCGATCTGCTGCTGATGGACGAGTCCTTCAGCGCCCTCGACCCGCTGATCCGCCGCGACATGCAGGACCAGCTGATCGAACTCCAGAAGAAGCTCAAGAAGACCATCGTCTTCATCACGCACGACCTCAACGAGGCCATGCGCCTGGGCGACCGGATAGCCGTCATGCGCGACGGCCGCATCGTCCAGATCGGCACCGCCGAGGACATCCTGGTGCGCCCCGCGGACGACTACGTCGCCTCCTTCACCCAGGACGTCGACCGTTCCCGTGTCCTGACCGCGGGCGCGCTCATGGACACCTCGGTCACGCGCGAGGCCCCCCTCTGCGCCTGCGAGACCGCGACCGCCGAGACACCGTTCGCGGAACTGTGCGCGATCAGCGCCCGTCTGTCGCACCGCGTCTCGGTCGTGGACGAGGCCAACCGAGTCATCGGTGTCGTGCAGCGCCAGCGACTGCTCGGCTTCCTCGGCGACGAGGCAGCCGACCCCGCGCCCTGCGACAACCCGGACGGGAAGGTGGCCGTCCATGCCTAGGATTCCGTTCGGTGACTGGGTCAACGACACCGTCGACTGGCTCCTCAACCACATGGCGTGGTTCTTCGACTTCCTCAAGACCGTGTTCGACGGTGCCTACGACGGCGTCAACGCCGTCCTCCAGGCCCCGCAGCCGCTCCTCCTCGCGGGCATCTTCGCCGTGATCGCGTTCTGGCTGCGCGGTACGTCCGCCGGTGTCCTCACCTTCGTGGGATTCGCCTTCATCGACTCCCTCGAACTGTGGGAGGACGCGATGGTGACCCTCTCGCTCGTCCTCGTGGCGACGCTCATCGCGCTCGTCATCTCGGTGCCCGTGGGCATCTGGGCGGCACGCTCCGACAGGGTCAGCAGCGTCGTGCGCCCCGTGCTCGACTTCATGCAGACACTGCCCGCGATGATCTATCTCATCCCGGCCATCCTGTTCTTCGGCACCGGCGCCCCCGCGGGCATGGTCGCCACCCTGATCTTCGCGCTGGCCCCCGGCGTCCGTATGACCGAGCTGGGCATCCGCCAGGTCGACAAGGACCTCGTCGAGGCCGCCGACGCGTTCGGCACCACCCCCCGCAACACACTGCTGCGCATCCAGCTGCCGCTGGCCCTGCCCAGCGTTATGGCGGGCGTCAACCAGGTCATCATGCTGGGCCTGTCCATGGCCGCCATCGCCGGCATGGTCGGCACCGGCGGCCTCGGCGGCGACGTGAACCAGGCCATCGGCCAGCTGAACGTCGGCCTCGGCTCCGAGGCGGGCGTCGCCATCGTCATCCTGGCGATCTACCTGGACCGGATGACCAGCGCCCTGGGCACTCAGGTTTCGCCGCTGGGCCGCCGCGCCGCCGCCAGGCTGCGCGCCGCGCAGGGCCTGAAGATCTGGACCTACCGCCCCCGCCCGGCCGTGGCCGTGGTCGGCGTCGTCGTGCTCGCGCTCGTCGCGGGCGGCATGGGCATCTTCGGCGGCACGGACTCGACGTCCACCGCCGCCGACGGCAAGAACGTCGGCCAGGGCAAGAAGATCAGCATCGGCTACATCCCGTGGGACGAGGGCGTCGCCTCCACCTTCCTGTGGCAGGAGATCCTGGAGCAGCGCGGCTACGAGGTCGAGACGAAGCAGCTCGACGCGGGCCCCCTCTACACCTCGCTCGCCCAGGGCGACATCGACTTCGAGACGGACTCCTGGCTGCCGACCACGCACGCGGAGTACTGGAAGAAGTACGGCAAGGACCTCGACGACCTGGGCTCCTGGTACGGCCCCACCTCGCTCGAGCTGAGCGTGCCCTCGTACATGAAGGACATCAACTCCCTGGCGGACCTCAAGGGCAAGGCCGACGAGTTCGGCGGCAAGATCACCGGCATCGAGTCCAGCGCCGGAATGATGAGCCTGCTCAAGACCAAGGTGCTCAAGGAGTACGGGCTCGACAAGGAGTACAAGGTCGTCGACAGCTCCACGCCCGCGATGCTGGCCGAGCTGAAGCGCGCGTACGCCAAGAAGGAGCCCGTCGTCGTCACGCTGTGGTCGCCGCACTGGGCGTACAGCGACTACGACCTGAAGAAGCTGAAGGACCCGAAGGCCGCCTGGGGCTCCGGTGACGGCGTGCACACGCTCTCCCGGAAGGGCTTCGCCAAGGAGAACCCGGTCGTCGGCGAGTGGCTCAAGAACTTCAAGATGACCGAGCAGCAGCTCACCAGCCTCGAGTCGGAGATCAACAAGGCCGGCCAGGGCAAGCAGCAGGACGCCGTGCGCGCCTGGCTGAAGAAGAACCCCGGCGTCGTCGACAAGCTGGCCCCGGTCAAGACCACCACGGCCAGTGCAGAGACCAAGCGCGCGCTGGACGTCGCCTGGTTCCCCTGGGACGAGGACGTCGCCGTCACCTATCTGTGGAAGAACGTCCTGGCCCGGCGCGGCTACACGATGAACATGAAGCAGATGGACGTCGGCCCCGTCTACACGGGCCTTGCCTCCGGTGACCTCGACCTCAACTTCGACGCCTGGCTGCCGTACGCCCAGTCCAACTACTGGGATCAGCACAAGAACGACCTGAGAGACCTCGGCACCTGGTACGAACCGACCTCCCTGGAGATCGCAGTCCCGTCGTACGTGAAGGACGTCAAGTCCCTCGCGGACCTCAAGGGCAAGGGCGACACCTTCGGCGGGAAGATCATCGGCATCGAACCGGGCACCGGCGAGATGAACCTGCTCAAGACGAAGGTGCTGCCCGGCTACGGCCTGGACAAGGAGTACAAGGTCGTCGACGGCTCCACGCCCGCGATGCTGGCCGAGCTGAAGCGCGCGTACGCCAAGAAGGAGCCCGTCGCCGTCGTCCTGTGGTCCCCGCACTGGGCCTACAGCGAGTACGAGCTCACCAAGCTCGCGGACGACAAGAAGCTGTTCGGCGAGGGCAACACGATCCGGACCATCTCCAGCAAGGACTTCCCGGAGCAGTACCCGCAGCTCACCGAGTGGATCAAGAATTTCAAGATGAGCGAGGCCGAGCTCGGCAGCCTGGAGGCCGAGATCAAGGACCAGGGCCAGGGGCATGAGGAGGACGCCGTGGCCGCGTGGCTGAAGGAGCACCCGGACATGGTGGAGCGGATGACTCCGCAGTAGTTCGCAGGTGGTTCGGCGAGGGGTGGCCCTTCGTCGCACGGGTCGCGTGTCCCGTGTGGCGAAGGCCACCCCTCGCGGAGTTCCCCGGGCCCGCGACTCCTCCGTACGCTCGGCTCTCCCCTTCCCCGCGTTTCTGTGAGACCCCCGTGCGATCTCTCCTCCGCTCCGGCCACCTCGTCGCCCTCCTCGTGGTGCTGGTGACGGCCGTGCCGCCGGGCGCGAGCGCGGAGCCCGCGTCCGCCGCCACGGCGAGGCTCGCCTCGCTCGTCGGGGACGTACGGGACGCCGACGGCTACGCGTACGACCTGCGGGACGACACCGGCCGCACCATGGACACCGCGCAGATCATCCGGACGCCGGACGGCACATATCTCGCCGTCTACCACTCGACCCTCGCCGACGGCCGCTTCCACTCGGCCGTCGCCACCTCCACGGACCTGCGCACCTGGACCCGCCGCCACGACCTCGGCGCGGGCACCAGCCAGCCCACACTCGCCGCCGACGGCGCCGGTGGCTACGTACTGGCGTACGAGAAGGATCCGGACAACCACATAGCGGTACGCGGTTACGTCGATCTCGAAGCCCTGCTGGCCGGGAAGGCCGCCCGCGCCTACGACGCGCCGCGCACTCTCTCGCGCTGCGCCGAGGGCACGCCGGACATCACCTCCGTGCACGACGGCACGGTCGAACTCACCGGGCACTACCGGGCGCGGTGCGACACCGACCGTCAACTCCGGGCCACACTCAGGGACTTCACGACCTGGCACGCCGAGCCCGACCAGCGCCTCGACCGGGCGCTGGAGGCCTGGGGGACCGGCGGCAACATAGGCGACCGCTCGTCCCTCGAACTCGGGGGCAGTGAGCTGGTCTTGATAGAGGGGCAGCGGCGCCGTGAGGACTTCGGGAGCTGGCGGACGTACGCCTACGATCCGGCGACCGGACGGGCCGACCGGCTGACCCTGCGCACCCACGGCGCAAGCCAGGCCTTCGCCAATCCTTCCGCGACCCTGCTCACCGACCCGGACGGGCATCCGGCCCTGCTGGTCAGCGTTTTCGTCCCGAGCGAGGGCGCGGCGCCCGGGGAAGCGGGCCAGCTCCTCTATTGGCGCGAACTGTAACCCTGACCCTCCTTCCATGTGTCGGCGATGTGACGGGTGCGTGAAACGGTTTGCCGAACATGCGTAGGGTGCAAACAACTCATCAGAAGCAGTGGCCCGAAGCAGTAGCCGTAGTAGCGGCGGACCGACGATTCAAGGGAGGGAGCCGGAGCGATGGGCGACCACAAAGAACAGCCCCTTCGGGTGGGCGCGGCAGTACGGCGGCGCCGCCGTGCACTGGATCTCACCCTCGCCGTCGTGGCCGAGCGCAGCGGCCTGTCGGTCCCCTTTCTCAGCCAGGTCGAGAACGAGCGGGCCCGGCCCAGCAAGAGCTCCCTGGAGAGAGTCGCCGACGCGCTCGGCACCACCGCCGTCGAGCTGCTCGCCGCGGCCGACCCGGCGTGCAGCGTCGACGTCGTGCGCGCCGACAGCGCCGAGTACGCCCCCGAGGCGCGAGTGCGCCCCCTGGTGCGCGGTCACCACCAGCTGCACGCCACCGAGTTCACCGGCGACCACGACGAGGGGCGCGAACTCCAGCTCCGCAACGACAAGTTGATGTACGTCGTCGACGGCGCCGTCGAGGTCGAGGCGGAGGGCCGCGCCCATCGCCTCGGGCGCGGCGACACGATGTATCTGACGGGCGGCGTGCGGCACCGGTGGCGGGCGACCGTGCCGGACACCCGGGTGATCGTGGTCGAGGTCGCCGACCACATCGACGCGGTGGAGGACCGCCACAACGTTGGCAGGCGCTGACGCCCCTCGCGTGGTGTCGCTGGTGCCCTCGCTCACCGAGGCCGTGGCCCTCTCCCTGCCCGGAGCCCTGGTCGGCGCCACGGACTGGTGCAGCCATCCGGCGGACCTCGACGTCGTCCGGATCGGCGGCACCAAGAACCCCGACGTCGAGGGCATCGTGCGGCTCGCCCCCGACCTGGTCGTCGCCAACGAGGAGGAGAACCGCGCCCCCGACCTGACCGCCCTGCGCGCGGCGGGCATCGAGGTCCTGGTCACCGAGGTACGGGACGTGCCGGGGGCCTTCCGTGAACTGGAGCGGGTGCTGCGGGCCTGCGGGGCTTCGGACCGGCCGCGCTGGCTGGACGAGGCGGAGGAGGCGTGGGCGGAGCCAGTGGTTCCAGACCGTCGTACGACCGCCGTCGTGCCCATCTGGCGGCGGCCCTGGATGGTGCTCGGCCGGGACACCTTCGCCGGGGACGTACTGGCCCGGCTGGGCGTGGACAACCTGTACGCGCACCACGAGGACCGCTATCCGCGCATCCCGCTGCCCGAGCTCAGGGCGGCGGGCCCCGACCTCGTGGTCCTGCCCGACGAGCCGTACCGCTTCACCGCCGAGGACGGACCCGAGGCGTTCGAGGGAGTGCCCTGCGCGCTCGTCGACGGACGTCTGCTCACCTGGTACGGGCCCTCGTTGGCGCAGGCGCCGCGGCTGCTGGCCGAGGCGCTGCGAGCAGCTCGCCGCTGACCAGGCCGCGGGCGGTGCGGACGGCGGCCACCGACCAGGCGACCACGAGCAGGACGTACAGCGCGATGGCGAGCCCGTCGAAGGCGACGAGACCGGTGTGCCGGGCCAGCCCCTCCGCGCCGGTGACACAGGTCCCCACCGGGAAGGTGAACGCCCACCACGTCATCGAGAAGCCCATGCCCCGGCGGCGGGCGCGCAGCACCATCGCGGTGGCGAGGGCGAGCCAGAGCAGCGCGAAGCCCATCACGGGGACGCCGTAGAGGACGGCGAGAGTGCCGAAACCCTGGTCGTACGGTGCGGGCACCACGCCGGGCGCGAAGTCCGCGAACTTGCCGACCGCGGTCGTGGACTGCCCCAGCGGGCCCAGCACGAGGAACAGGGCCGGAGTGAGGGCGAGCGGGAGCGGGCCGCCGGTGACGAGCCTGGCGAAGATCATCGGCAGCATCAGCGAGGTGGCCAGCAGGCTCAGCCCGAACAGCGCGAAGCAGCCGAGGAGCAGCGTCTCCTGCGCCTGCCCTGCCGGGAGATGGGGGACGAGCAGGGGGCCGAGGGCCGCGGACACCATCGGTGCCACGACGGGAAGCAGCCATACGGGGCTCGCCTGACCGGGCTCGATACGGTGCCGGACCACCATGAGGTACGGGACGGCCACCGCGCAGGTGAGACCGACGACCGTACCGGCGCTGAACAGGACGGCGTCCAGCGCGACCGCCGCCTCCGTGCCGATCCAGTCCTGGCCCACGACCAGGGCGCCGCCGCCCACGGCAAGGAGGGCCATCGACAGGCAGCCGTAGAACGGGGCCGTCGCCGGGTCGAGGAGGCCGGCGCGGGCCTGGTCGCTGTGGTGCGTCCAGTGCAGGGTCCGGGCGGCGAGCAGGGCCACGAGCATCGCGAGCGACAGCGCCCAGACGGTGGCGCACAGGGTCCGCAGGCCCGGCACGGCACCGGGGAGTCCGGCGCCCGCCGTGGCCACGATCGCGGTGCCCATCACCGAGGCGTACCAGTTCGGGCCGAGGTGCCGGAGGGTGGTGGCGCGTGGGGTTCCGGCCTTGGGGAACGGCGTGACGTGCTGGACTGCGGTGACCATGTCTCCACCGTCCCGCCGCCGCGCGATCCCCACCAGGGAGCACCGTTCTATGAGGGCATAAGCTGGGTTTATGAGTGGCAGTGCTGAGGAGCGGACGGGAATCGCGCACCGGGTGCCGGACCTGGGGGCGATGGAGTTGTTGCTCGGGGTGGCCCGGCTGGGGAGTCTCGGGCGGGCCGCGCGCGAACTGGGAATCACACAGCCCGCGGCCAGCGGCCGGATCCGCTCGATGGAACGCCAACTCGGCGTGGCCCTCGTCGACCGCTCACCGCGCGGGTCTCGCCTCACGGACGCGGGGGCGCTCGTCACGGACTGGGCGCGGCGGGTGGTGGAGGCGGCCGAGGCGTTCGATGCGGGGGCGCAGGCGCTGCGGGACCGTCGTGACTCGCGGCTGCGGGTCGCGGCGAGCATGACGATCGCCGAGTACCTCCTGCCGGGGTGGCTTATCGCGCTCCGCGCGCAGCGGCCGGACACTGCGGTGTCCCTCCTCGCCGGGAACTCGGCGGCCGTCGCCGAACGCCTTCTCGCGGGCGAGGCCGATGTCGGCTTCGTCGAGGGTCTGTCCGTGCCTGCCGGCCTCGACTCCGCGGTCATCGCCCATGACCGGCTGATCGTGGTGACGGCGCCGAGTCATCCGTGGGCGCGTCGTCGGTCGCCTCTGTCCGCAGCGGAGTTGGCGTCCACGCCGCTCATCCTCCGTGAGGAGGGGTCGGGCACCCGGCAGGTCCTCGACACGGCCCTCGGCGGCCTTGCCCGGCCTCTCATCGAGCTGTCCTCCACGACGGCGGTCAAGGCCTCGGTCGTCAGCGGTGCGGGGCCTGCGGTCCTCAGCGAACTGGCCCTCGGCGAGGAGCTCTCCGCTCACCGGCTGGTGAGCATTCCGCTGTCCGACGTCCAACTGCGGCGGTCCCTGCGGGCGGTGTGGCCGACGGGGCATCGGCCTACGGGGCCTGCGCGGGATTTGTTGTCGCTGACGCGGGGGGTGTGAGGGGGGTGGTTTTTCGCCCCCTCCGCCCCTGCCCGTCCCTTGCTTCTGGGGGCTGCCGCCCCCAGACCCCCGCTTCGGCCTGGACGGCCTCGTCCTCAAACGCCGGACGGGCTATAAGACTTCTAGCGCCGGCCGGGGAAATCTTCAGCCCCTCCGGCGTTTGAGGAGCGGGGGTTTGGGGGCGGAGCCCCCAAGGGACGGGAATGGGTAGGGGCGGAGGGGGCGAAAAACCGCTGGCGCAACCCGATTCGCCCCCCGCACCATGCGGGACATGACCCCGACCGCCCCGCCCGCCGCAGGCGTCCGCACCCCGTGGGGAGACCTCCCCCACCCCGTCCGCGAGGCAGTCGCGCAGGTGCTCGGCGCCAAGGTGACCGAGGCCGTCACCCAGTACGGCGGCTTCTCACCCGGCGTAGCCGCCCGAGTCACCACGGCGAACGGCCACCGCGCGTTCGTGAAGGCGGTCAGCGCCGACACGAACCCCCACAGCCCCGCACTCCACCGCAGGGAGGCGAGAAACGCCGCCGCGCTGCCACCCGGCACCCCCGCCCCCCGCCTCCTCGGGAGCTACGACGACGGCACCTGGGTAGCCCTGGTCTTCGAGGACGTGGAGGGACGCCAGCCACACGTCCCTTGGCGTGAGCCCGAGTTAAGGCTGGTCCTCGACGCAGTGGGCGAGCTGAGCCGCAGCCTCACCCCGTCACCGGTGGACGCACCACCGGTGACGGAAGCGATGGCGGACTCCTTCCGCGGCTGGCAGCACATGACCGACGAGGGCGACACCGGTGAAGGCCTCGACCCGTGGACCGCGGGTCATCTGCGCGAGCTGGCCGAACTCTCCGCCCCCTGGGGTGACTTCGCCGCGGGCGACACCCTCGCGCACAGCGATCTCCGTGCGGACAACCTGCTCCTCACGGAGGACCGGCGCGTGGTCTTCGTCGACTGGCCGCACGCCATGAGGGCCGCGCCCTGGTTCGACCTGCTGGTGATGCTGCCGTGCGTCCGTGCCCAGGGCGGCCCGGACCCGGAGGAGTTGTTCACCGCCCACCCGCTGGGCAGGGACGCCGACCCGGCCGGCGTCACGGCCACCCTTGCGGGCCTCGCCGGCTTCTTCGTCCAGCACTCCCGGCAGCCGCCGCCCCCGGGCCTGCCGACCCTGCGCCCCTTCCAGCGCGCCCAGGGCGACGCGGCCCTGGAATGGCTCAGGAGGCGGCTTGGACCAACGCCCGCATGACCCGCAGGTCCTCACCCATCTCCGGGTGCCACTGCACGCCCAACACCCAGGCGGGCCCGAGAAGTTCGATGGCCTCCACCGTGCCGTCCAGGGCGTGTGCCGAGGGCAGCAGGCCGGCGCCGAGACGGTCCACCGCCTGGTGGTGATAGGTCGGTACGGCGGTCGGTTCCGGCGCGACACCGGCGTACAGACTCCCGGGCACCGGGGTCACGTCATGGCGCCCGAACACCCCGATGTCCTTCACATGCCCGTCGAGGTGCTGGACGAGCGTGCCGCCGAGGGCGACGTTCAGCAGCTGCATGCCCCGGCAGATGCCGAGGAGCGGGGTGCCGGAGGCCAACGCGGCTTCGATCAGGGCGAGTTCCCAGGCGTCGCGCTCCGGCGCGGGCGGCCCGGTGCGTGGGGAGCGCTCGGCGGCGTAGCGCGCGGGATCGACGTCCGGCCCGCCCGCGACGACCACCGCGTCGAGACGGGCGACGGCCTCCGCCGCGTACGCCGGATCGTCCGGCGGCAGCATCACGGCGAGCCCGCCGGCCCGCTGCGCCAGCCGCGGATAGCCCACCGGCAGCAACGCCGCCTCCAGCTCCCAGACGCCCCAGCGCGCCTTGGACTCCAGATAGGTACTCACACCGATCAACGGCCTGTCCACGCCGCCTCCTTCGAGCTCAATGGAACGTCCCGATACCTTTCCCGCGGCCTCACGTCAGGAACCCCCGCAGCAGCGCCGCCGTCCCCGCGCAGTGCTCCCGCATCATCTCCCGCGCCCCGTCCGCGTCCCCGTCGAGCACCGCCTCGACCAGCGCGATGTGCTGCCGCTGGGAGTGCTCCAGGTTGCGTACGAGGAGCGGGATGCAGTCGAGGAGGTCGTTCACGGAGGCGCGTACGGCCGCGTACTGGGCGGTGAGCGAGGGGGAGCCGCACAGTTCGGCGAGGGTGAGGTGGAGCATGGTGTCCAGGCGGCGGTAGTCGGCCAGCGGAGCGTCGTGCGTGCGGGCGAGCGCCTCGCGCAGCCGGTCGGCCTGCTCGTCGTCGAGGCCGTGGGCCGCGCACAGGCCCGCCGCGCCCACCTCGAGGACCTCACGGAAGCGCAGTACGTCCTCGATGTCGACCTCGGCGAACCGGCGCCGCAGCTCGTGCTCGCCGGGCGCGTCGGCCCTCGGCAGCACGAACGTGCCGCCGTACCGGCCGCGCCGCGACTCCACCAGACCCTGGTCCTGCAGCACCTTCAGCACCTCGCGCAGCGTCACCCGGCTGATCCCGAGCCGTTCCGCCAACTCCCGCTCGGCGGGCAGCCGTTCGCCGCCCGGCACCAGGCCGAGCCGGACCACCTGGAGGATCTGCTCCAGCGCCTCCTCGAAACCGTTGCCCGCCCGCACCGGCCGCAGCACCGGCGTGAGCCGGTCGTCCAGGCCCGCCGGACCGCCGCCCACGCCGCCCGGAGCGCCCTCAGGACCCGCCTGCGTCATCTGGTCGTGCCCCCTTCCCAAGCAATGGTTCTCAGCAATACCTTATGACTCTCGGCTGACCCAAGGAGGCTTTTCCGGTGGCAGACCGCACACCCCCGCTGACCGTCGAGGAGTTGCACGCCCTCGTCGCGGGCGGCGAGATCGACACCGTCGTCCTGGCCTTCCCCGACATGCAGGGCCGGCTCCAGGGCAAGCGGTTCGCCGCGCGCTTCTTCCTCGACGAGGTCCTCGAACACGGTACGGAGGGCTGCAACTACCTCCTCGCCGTCGACACCGAGATGAACACGGTCGACGGGTACGAGATGTCCTCCTGGGAGCGGGGATACGGCGACTTCGCCATGCACCCCGACCTGAGCACGCTGCGCCGGGTGCCCTGGAACGAGGGTACGGCCCTGCTCATCGCCGACCTCGCCTGGAACGACGGCTCCCCGGTGGTGGCCGCGCCCCGCCAGATCCTGCGCCGCCAGCTCGACCGCCTCGCCGAGCTCGGCCTCACCGCGCAGGTCGGCACGGAACTCGAGTTCATCGTCTTCAAGGACACCTACGAGCAGGCCTGGGACGCCCACTACAAGGGCCTGACCCCGGCCAACCAGTACAACATCGACTACTCGGTCCTCGGCACCGGCCGCATCGAGCCCCTGCTGCGCCGCATCCGCAACGACATGCAGGCCGCGGGCCTCGTCGTCGAGTCCGCCAAGGGCGAGTGCAACCCCGGCCAGCACGAGATCGCCTTCAAGTACGACGAGGCCCTCGTCACCTGCGACCAGCACGCCATCTACAAGACCGGCGCCAAGGAGATCGCCTCCCAGGAGGGCGTCTCGCTCACCTTCATGGCGAAGTACAACGAGCGCGAGGGCAACTCCTGCCACATCCACCTCTCGCTCGCCGACAAGGACGGCAGCAACGTCATGGCCGGGGACGGCCCCGGGGGCATGTCGGAGATCATGCGGCACTTCCTCGCCGGGCAGCTCGCCGCGCTCCGCGACTTCTCGCTCCTCTACGCCCCGAACATCAACTCCTACAAGCGGTTCCAGCCGGGCTCCTTCGCTCCGACCGCCGTCGCCTGGGGTTACGACAACCGCACCTGCGCCCTCCGCGTCGTCGGCCACGGCCGCTCGATGCGCTTCGAGAACCGGCTCCCCGGCGGTGACGTCAACCCGCACCTGGCCGTCGCCGGACTCGTCGCGGCCGGTCTGCACGGCATCGAGCAGAAGCTGGAGCTGCCTGAGGCGTGCGCGGGCAACGCGTACACCGCCGGGTACGAGCACGTCCCGACCACCCTGCGCGAGGCCGCCGAGCTCTGGGAGAACAGCCCCGTCGCCCGGGCCGCCTTCGGCGACGAGGTGGTCGCGCACTACCGCAACATGGCGCGCGTCGAACTGAACGCCTTCGACGCCGCGGTGACCGACTGGGAGCTGCGCCGCTCCTTCGAACGTCTGTGAGGCCGAAGTTGTCGCACCTGTACGAACTGGACGTCCTCAACCCGGCGACCGAGGAGGTCATCGCCACCGTCCCGGGCGCCACCCCGCAGGACGTCGACGCCGCCGTCGTACGGGCGGGAAAGGCACAGGCCAGGTGGGCCGCCCTCGCACCCGGGGAGCGCGCCCGGCTGCTGCGGCGCTTCGCCGTCGTTGTCGACGAACACCTGGAAGAACTCGCCCTGTTGGAGGTCCGCGAGGCCGGACACGTGATCGGCAACGCCCGCTGGGAAGTGAGCAACGTCCGTGATCTGCTCGACTACGCGGCCGGGGGAGTGGAACGCCTCACCGGCCGCCAGATCCCGGTCGCCGGCGGCCTGGACATCACGATCCTCGAACCGCTCGGCGTCGTCGGGATCATCGCCCCCTGGAACTTCCCCCTGCCGATCGCCGCGTGGGGCACCGCTCCGGCGCTCGCAGCCGGCAACGCGGTCATCCTCAAGCCGGCCGAGACGACACCACTCACCGCCCTGCGCCTGGCCGAACTCGCCCTGGAGGCCGGTCTTCCCGAGGACCTCTTCCAGGTGCTCCCGGGCGCGGGTCCCGTCGCGGGCAACGCGCTCGTCGAGCACCCCGGCGTCGCGAAGATCGTCTTCACCGGCTCAACGGCGGTCGGCAAACAGGTGTTGGCGAAGGGCTCGGCCCACCTCAAGCGCGTCACCCTCGAACTCGGCGGCAAGAGCCCGAACATCGTCTTCGCCGACGCCGACATCGAGGCCGCCGCCGCTGCGGCTCCCATGGCCTTCCTCGACAACTCCGGCCAGGACTGCTGCGCCCGCACCCGCATCCTCGTCCAGCGCTCCGCGTACGACCGCTTCCTCGAACTCCTCGCCCCCGCCGTCGAGTCCGTCGTCGTCGGCGATCCCTCCGACGAGCGGACCCAGATGGGCCCGCTGATCTCCAGGGTCCAGCTGGAACGCGTGCGTTCGTACGTCGCCGCCGACGCGCCAGGTATCCACGGCAAGGCCCCCGAGGGTCCGGGCTTCTGGTTCCCGCCCACCGTCCTCACCGACGTCGAGCCCCACGCGCGCGTGGCCGTCGAGGAGGTCTTCGGCCCGGTCGCCGTCGTCCTCCCCTTCGAGGACGAGGCGGACGCCATCCGGCTCGCCAACGCCACCGAGTACGGCCTCTCCGGCTCCATCTGGACCCGTGACGTGGGCCGCGCCCTGCGCGTCTCGGGGGCTGTCCGCGCCGGGAACCTGTCCGTCAACTCCCACTCCAGCGTCCGCTACTGGACCCCCTTCGGCGGCTTCAAGCAGTCGGGCATCGGCCGCGAGCTCGGCCCGGACGCCCTCACCGCCTTCACCGAAACCAAGAACGTCTTCATCAGTACGGAGGGCCCCGCACAGTGACCGCATCGACCCCGGACATCATCTGCCGCCGCCTCGTCGGCCGTGCCGCCGTCATCACCGGCGCCGGCAGCGGCATCGGCCTCGCCACCGCGCGCCGGCTCGCCTCCGAGGGTGCCCATGTCGTCTGCGGCGACATCGACGAGACGGGCGGCAAGGCGGCCGCCGAGGAGGTCGGCGGGATCTTCGTCAAGGTCGACGTCACCGACCCCGAGCAGGTCGAGGCGCTCTTCAAAACGGCGTACGACACCTATGGCTCCGTCGACATCGCCTTCAACAACGCGGGTATCTCGCCGCCCGACGACGACTCCATCCTGGAAACCGGCCTGGAGGCCTGGAAGCGCGTCCAGGACGTCAACCTCACCTCCGTCTACCTGTGCTGCAAGGCCGCGATCCCCTACATGCGGCGCCAGGGCAAGGGCTCCATCATCAACACGGCGTCCTTCGTGGCCCGGATGGGCGCGGCGACCTCGCAGATCTCGTACACGGCCTCCAAGGGCGGTGTGCTGGCCATGTCCCGTGAACTGGGCGTGCAGTTCGCGAGGGAGGGCATCCGGGTCAACGCCCTCTGCCCCGGACCGGTCAACACCCCGCTGCTGCGCGAGCTGTTCGCCAAGGACCCCGAGCGGGCCGCACGCCGCCTCGTGCACATCCCCGTCGGCCGGTTCGCGGAGGCGGACGAGATCGCCGCGGCGGTCGCCTTCCTCGCCAGCGACGACTCCTCGTTCGTCAACGCCAGCGACTTCCTGGTGGACGGCGGAATCTCGGGCGCGTACGTCACGCCGCTGTAGCGGGGTTCTAGAGTGCCGGGATGAGCAGCACGCCTCCGCCCGGCTGGTACCGCGACCCGTCGTACCCGCACGTCGAGCGCTGGTGGGACGGGACCGCGTGGACCGACCACCGGCGCGAGCCCGAGATACCGCAAGAGCCCTCGGCGCGGCCGGAGTTCCCACAAGCGAACTCCGGCCGCGCCAAGGCCGTCGCCCTCGTCGTCGCCGGAGCCGTCCTGGTCACCTCGATCGTCACCGGCGCCGTGATCCTCGCCCGGAACGACGACACGGTCGACGCCGCGGTGAACACCACGCCGACCACCCCGGAACCCTCGGTGACCACCTCCGAGCCACCGTCCGACGAACCGGATGCCGACGATCCGGCGGTCGTCGTCGACGAACTCAACGGCATCACGCTCCCGTTGCCCGAC
Organism: Streptomyces sp. NBC_00554; assembly: GCF_041431135.1. Taxonomy (NCBI): domain Bacteria; kingdom Bacillati; phylum Actinomycetota; class Actinomycetes; order Kitasatosporales; family Streptomycetaceae; genus Streptomyces; species Streptomyces sp. NBC_00554. Next base: position 8,276,519 of record NZ_CP107799.1, read on the forward strand.
GGCTGGGCGAGACCGGAGAACGTCGTCGAGGACGATGTCGTGATGACGACTCCGGGCACGTACGACTGCCCCGGCGACCCCGGTCTGTGCCGCCGCGGCCGGGTCGTCTCGCGCACGGTCACCGGGAACGACGAGAAGTCCCCGGAGGTCCTCGCCAAGCAGGACATCGAGGACGCGGCGGACAGCGCGTACGACCGTGACCTCGTCAACCGGCGCCCCTACAACGGCATCGACTCGCATCAGCAGGTGAAAGCGGGCCCGGTCGCCGTCGCCGGGCGCGCCGGGTACCTCGTGCGCTGGCGGGTCAAGACCGAGGCGGGGCCCGGGGGTTACGTCCAGTCGCTGGCGTTTCCGTCCAGCACGGGTTCCCAGGCGCTGGTCATCGTCCGGTTCGCCTTCGACGCGGGCGAGGACGGGCCGCCGCTGTCCGACATGGACAGGATCACCAGGGGGATCCGGCCGGTGGGCGACGCGGACACCGGTGGGGGTGTGGGCAGCAGCATCGGCACATCCCGGTAGGCGCCGCGGGCGTCAGAGGAAGGTGTGCCCCTCCCCGCGGTACGTCGGGACGGACGCCGTCACCGAGTCGCCGGCCACCAGATGGAGCGTGTCGAACCGCTCGCACAGCTCCCCGGCCTTGGCGTGCCGGAACCACACCTTGTCGCCGATGAGCAGATCGTCCGCGGGGGCGCCGATCAGCGGGGTCTGCACCTCGCCCGGACCCTCCTGGGGGTCGTACTTCAGCCCCTCCGGGAGGTAGGGCACGGGCAGCCGGTCGGGACCCGGGGCGCCCGACGCCGGATAGCCGCCGCCCAGCACCGTCACGATCCCGACGCCCGGCCGGCGGACGACGGGCTGGGCGAACAGCGCGGCCGGACGCCCGCTGAACGAGGTGTAGTTGTCGAAGAGCCGCGGCACGTACAGTCCCGACCCCGCCGCGATCTCCGTCACCGCGTCCTCGGCCGCCGTGTGCTGCACGCTGCCCGTTCCGCCGCCGTTGACGAACTCGAGGTCCGGCTCCACTGCCCGTACGGCCCGGACGACTTCGGCGCGCCGCTGGACGAGCTCCTTGCGGGCGGTGGCCTGCATCAGGCGGACGGCACGCGAACGGAAGGGGCGCCCGTCGACCGCGTCTCCGACACCGGCGATGTGACCCTCGTACGCCATGATCCCCACGAGCTTGAACCCGGGCCGCCGGGTCACCGCGCGGGCCATCTCGGCGAGCTGGGCGGGGGAGCGGAGCGGTGAGCGCAGGGCGCCGACCCGGACCCGTCCGCCGAGCAGCTGGAGGGAGGTGTCCAACTCCAGGCAGACGCGCACGACTTCGGTGCCGCCCTGGCGTGCCTCGTCGATGAAGTGGAGCTGGGCGGGGTCGTCGACCATCACGGTCACGGCGGCGGCGAGCTTGGGGTCGGAGGCCAGCTCGGCGAAGCCCTTGGTGTCGGCGGACGGGTAGGCGAGCAGGATGTCGTCGAAGCCGGAGCGGGCCAGCCAGATCGACTCGGCGAGGGTGAAGGACATGATCCCCGCGAAGCCGTCCCGGGCCAGGACGCGTTCGAGCAGGGCGCGGCAGCGGACGGATTTGCTGGCGACACGGACCGGCTTGCCGCCGGCCCTGCGGACGAGATCGTCCGCGTTCGCGTCGAAGGCCTCCAGATCCACGATCGCGACAGGGGCGTCGAGGTGAGTGGTGGCCCGGTCGTAGCGGGCCCGGTCTGCGGCGCGGGCAGTCATGACCGAAGCCTGCCAGACAGGATTACCGCAGGGTAGGGGGACGATCCGGGCAGATGCCCCGGGCCTGCGGACTGGTTCCCGCCAAGCCTGCGTCAACCCGTAGAGTGACGCGCACGCAGGGAGGAACGACCTTGCCCGGGCGGGGTGCGCCCGGGGTGACGGCCCCCCGGCGCGGGTATGCGTGCCCGTGGCGGGCGACCCGAACGGACGCCCTCCCCGCCCGCGACAGCTGCAAGGTCCCGGAAGAGCTCCGAGGCGAGCCGACGGCCCGGGTACGAGGAAACGGGGGGGTGCATGAGCACGGAAGCGCGCCGCGCCTCAATTCCCCCACGCCCACCGGCCCCACCCCGCCCGGCAACCCCGCCCCACCCGAACCAACCGCCGTCCCCGGACGCCTCGCAAACCCCGCCCCAGCCACCGGGGCCGGGCCATGTGCCGCCCCCGGCCCAGCCTCCGACGTCCGGACAGCTGTCGACGCCGGATCAGCCGTCGTCTTCGGACTGGCTGCGAACTCCGGCCCAGTCTTCGAAGTCGGGCCATGTGCCGCCCCCGCCCCAGCCTCCGACGTCCGGACAGCTGCCGTCGCCGGATCAGCCGTCGTCTTCGGACTGGCCGCGGACCCCGGCCCAGTCTTCGGGGCCGGGCCATGTGCCGCCCCCGGCTCAGGCGCCGGCGGCCGGACAGCTGCCGACGCCCGACCAGGCATCCCCTTCGGACCGGCTGCGTCCTCCGGCCCAGCCCTCGTCCCAGGGACGGCATTCGACGCCGGATCAGTTTTCGACGCCGGGACGGCCGTCGTCGCCCCAGCCCTCGTCGCCGAGCAGGCCCTCGTCCGCCCAGCCCTCGTCGGGCCGCCCCTCCATGGCGGAACGGGGCCCTGCGCCGGGCGCGGTTCCTCCGTCAGGCGGGACCGCCGCGACCGGCGAGGCCCTGCCGCCGTCCCGTACTCAGAGCCCGGTATCGGGACGGCCCCCGATGCCCGGGCGCCGTCCCGTGCCCCCGCGGCCGGGCGAAGCCCCGTCGCGGCCGGCCAGCCCGCAGGTGCCTCCGGCGGGCGGCGTCTCGTCGGCTCGGCCGCCCCGACCGATGGGCCCGCCCCCGGCGGGGAACGGCGTCGGGTCGGCCCCGCCCCAGCGCGGATCGCAGCCCCGAGAGGGCGACCACGGCCCCCGGTCGTCGGGTGCCGGGCGCGCTCCCCGCGTACCGTCGCCGCCCCGCTCGTTCGACTTCTTCGATTTCTCCAACGATGCGGAGGCGCCGACTCCGGACGCGACGCGTGCCCCGGCACAGTCGCCCGGTGCGGCCCCGCGCCGCGAGGAGGAGACCCCGCGCTTCCCCGGCCCGGTGCCCCCGCCCCCGCCGGCGGCCTCCGCACGGTTCCCCGACGCGCCCCCGGCGCCCGGTGACCGGCGTACCACCGTGCCCGCGGAGAGCGCCGCGGAGACGACCAGGCGGCTGCGGCCCATCCCGGCCGAGGCACCCGCACCACCCCCGGCCCCCGCACCCCCGTCCGAAACCCCGGCCGTGGAGCGCCCGTTCGTGTCCTTCGGCCGGCCGGAGACGTACGACGACTCCGTGCGCGTACGCCCCCGCGGCGGACGCACCCGGCCCAGGACCCTGGCAGCCGCGGCCTGCGTCGTGCTGGGGCTCGGCCTCATCGGCGGCGCGGTGACCGGGAGTTGGCTGACCGGGGACAGCTCGGCCGGCACCGACGCGCGGAGCGAGTTCGCGGCGGCCGGGGAGCTCTGGCACAGCGTGCCCGTGGACCAGCTCTTCCCGCCCACCGTGCAGGGCGAGGGCGCGGGACCCGGCGGCGCCGACCGCACCTGGACGCGGGTGGCCGTCGCCCCGGACACCGGCTGCGCGAACGCCTTCGACCCCCTCCTGCGCAAGGCCCTCGCACCGGTGGGCTGCCTGCGGCTGCTGCGCGCCACGTACACGGACGCGACCCGGAGCCTTGTCACCACCGTCGGCCTGCTGTTCACCAAGGCGGACGCCACGGCGATGACCTCCCTCAAGGCCCGCTTCCAGAAAGAGGGCCTGGACCGCCGCACCGACCTGATGCCCCGCCCGTACGCCGCCGAGGGCACCGTCGCGGCCGGCTTCGGCGACGAGCAGCGCGCCTCCTGGACGGTGTCGGTCCTCACCGACGCCCCCGTCGTCGTCTACGCCGTCTCCGGCTTCGCCGACGGCCGTGCCGTCACCGACCCGCAGCCCGCCCAGGACGCCATGAAGTCCGGCGCGACCACGGCCCCGGCGCAGGCCGGCCTCGGCCACGACGCCCAGGGCCTCGCCGACCGCGTCGAGCGCGGCTTCCGCAAGACCGTCACCTCGGCCACGGAGAAGCCGTCATGACCCGCAGGACCGTCATGACCCGCAGGGCCGGCGTCCTGAGCGTCCTGCTGGCAGCCTCCCTCGCCCTGATCCCCTCCACCGCCGCGCACGCCGACGGCATACGCGCCCAGCAGTGGGCCCTCGACGCCATGCACACCCAGGAGGCCTGGCGGACCACCAAGGGTGCGGGGATCACGGTCGCCGTCCTCGACACCGGCGTCGACGACCAGCACCCGGACCTGGAGGGCAACGTCCTCACCGGCAAGGACATGGTCGGCTTCGGAGCGACCCGCGGCGACCGGGCGTGGGCCCGGCACGGGACCGCCATGGCGGGGATCATCGCCGGCCACGGACACGGCTACGACGATGCCGACGGCGTCATGGGCATAGCCCCCGAGGCCAAGATCCTCCCCGTCCGGGTCATCCTCGAAGACGGCGACTCCTCCCGTACGAAGGCCCGCAACACCCGCGGCAACGCCCTCGCCGAGGGCATCCGCTGGGCCGCCGACCACGGCGCCGACGTCATCAACCTCTCCCTGGGCGACGACTCGGCGTCCGCCCACCCCGAACCCGCCGAGGACGAAGCCGTCCAGTACGCCCTGAAGAAGGGCGCCGTAGTCGTCGCCTCGGCCGGCAACGGCGGCGAGAAGGGCGACCACATCTCCTACCCGGCGGCCTACCCGGGCGTGATCGCCGCGACCGCCGTCGACGACAACGGCACCCGCGCCTCGTTCTCCACCCGCCGCTGGTACGCCACCGTCAGCGCCCCCGGCGTCGACGTCGTCATCGCGGACCCGGACGAGCAGTACTACGAAGGCTGGGGCACGAGCGCCGCCTCCGCGTTCGTCTCCGGCGCGGTCGCCCTCATCAAGGCGGCCCACCCGGGCCTGTCCCCGGCCCAGATCAAGCAGCTCCTGGAGGACACGGCCCGCAACTCCCCCACCGGCGGTCGCGACGACTCCCGCGGCTACGGCTTCGTCGACCCCGCGGCGGCCATCAAGGAGGGCGGCAAGATCGAGCCCGAGGGGCTGCAGGCGGCGTACGGCCAGGAGTACTTCGGATCGGGCCCGGACACCCCCGAGGACGACACGGACACCGTCGGCTGGGCGGGGCCGCTCGCCGGCGGCCTCGGCGTGGTCCTGCTGGCCGCGGCGGTCGTCCTGTGGCGGGGCCGCAGGGGCCCACGCGAGCACGAACACGACGGCTTCTGACAAGCCGCCGTACGAACTACCGCCGTACGAACTAGTCGGTGGCCGTGGCCGCGGCTGTGACCTTGTCGGTGGTCGTGTCCTGGAAGGCCGAAACCGCCGCCTTCGCCGCCCCCTCGACCAGCGTGATCCCCGTCGTCTTGGTCGTGGTGCCCTTCGACAGCACGGCGATCAGGTAGTCGTGGCCGTCGACGGTGACCCGCCCGATGCTGTTGATGTCCCACAGCCCGGTCGTGCTGCGCGGCAGCCACCCGTTCTTCAGGGCCCACTCGGAACCGCCCGCCGCGGCCGACACACCCCATTGCTGATCGACGGCTATCTCACTCATGAGCCCCTGAAGGTACGTCCGTGAGGTCTCGCTGAGCTTCGAGTCGTCCCCGAACACCTGCTGCAACAGGGTCAGTTGATCGGCCGCCGTGGTCTGCGTCAGCCCCCACAGCTCGCCGTCGCCGCCCGCCGTCTCCGTCAGCCCGAAGCTCTTGTTCGCGGTGTCGAGGCCGTCCGACTGCCCGATCGCGTTCCACAGGGCGGTCGCGGCCGTGTTGTCGCTGTTCTCGATCATCAGGGTGGCGTTCGCCTTCTGCGTCGCCGTCAACTCCCGGTCCCCGTCCTGCGCCTGGAGCAGCAGCGTGGCCAGGATGTCGACCTTGACGATGCTCGCCGTGTCGAAGGCCCCCTCGCCGTACGAGGCGCTCTCGTCGGAGTCGACGTCGAGGACCGCCACCGACACCTTGGCGCCGTCCTGGACCGTGACGGACTTCATCGCCTCGGCGAGCAGCGCGTCGCGGTCGATCGCGGGCGCTGTGACGGGTTCCACCGTTGCCTCCTCGCTGACGCTCGGCGACGCCGAGGGCGCAGAGGACGACGCTACGAGGTCCGGGCCGTCGTCCGCCTGGGCCTTCACATATACGGCCCCGGCCGCCGTACCGCACACGAGGACGACGGAGGCCACCGCGACGTACACGAGGGGCCTGCGCCCGGACGGGCGGGCACGGCGTCGGCTTGCTCTGTGACGGTCCATCCCGCGATGCTGGGCGCCTGGCCTGTGTCCGTGGTTAGACGCTTGTGAAATGTGCGTCATGGATGGATGAGAATCCCATGAGTCCCGTCAAGTCAAGGTTTCCGGGGCCGCACAAGCCCAGCAGCATCCCCCCGATAGGGTCGGGGACCGTGGCGAACAAGAACATTCCCGACTCCGGCTTCTCCGACGACGACGGCTCCGCCGATCCCCGGCTGAGCGCGGCGCTCACCGCCTGGGCCGAGGACCGCACCGCGGTCGGGCCGGTCCTGGAGGCGCTCAAGGGCGCCCGGCTGCTCGTACCCGTCGTCGCCGTACTCGGTGAGGTGGAGGAGGACGCGAACGGACTGCGCCACGAGAAGACCAGCGACATGGCCGTGCCGACCCTGAAGGCCGGCAACCGCACCGCACTGCCCGCCTTCACGTCCACCGAGTCACTGGCCCGCTGGGATCCCGAGGCCCGCCCCGTCGCCGTACCCCTGCACCAGGCCCTGCAGGCCGCCGCGCACGAGAAGGCCGACACCGTCGTCCTCGACCTGGCGGGTCCGGTGCCGTACGAACTGACAGGACCCGCGCTGCTCGCGCTCGCCGAAGGGCGTACGAACACGGATCCCCTCGCCGACCCGGCCGTGACCGGAGCCGTACGCGCGGCCGTCGCCGCCGAGTCCGCCGTGCTCAGCGCACATCTCGGCCCGGGGCAGGCGGACGGCACGCTGGCCCTCGTACTGGACCCGTCCGCGGTCCCGGCCGAGGCCGCCCGCGCGATCGCCGAACGGCTGGCGGCCGACGAGACACTCAGGGCCCGCCTGGTGCGCGGCCTCGACCTGGCAATCCTGCCGGCCGGGGCGACGCCGCCGGGCGAGCCCTTGTACGTACGACGGTAAGAGGGGTCAGCCGTAGACCGGGCCCGTGTACTTCTCGCCGGGGCCCTGGCCCGGCTCGTCGGGGACGATCGACGCCTCGCGGAACGCCAGCTGGAGCGACTTGAGGCCGTCGCGCAGCGGGGCCGCGTGGAAGGAGCTGATCTCGGTCGTGCTCGCGTCGAGCAGCCCGGCCAGCGCGTGCACCAGCTTGCGGGCCTCGTCGAGGTCCTTGTGCTTGTCTCCCTCCTCGGTCAGACCGAGCTTCACTGCGGCGGCGCTCATCAGGTTGACGGCGACGGTTACGATCACCTCGACCGCGGGGACCTCGGCGATGTCGCGGGTCATGGCGTCGTAGTCGGGCGTCTGGGGAGGGGTGTCACTCATGCCCCACACGATAGGTGCCTGGCGGATACCGTCCCCAATGGGCCTCGGTTAGCCCTTCCCGGTCCAAGCTGCTAACCTTGTGTAACGACCGGTCGGACGCGCCAAGAAACATGTAGCGTGCCCGGCCCACAAGTGGAGGCTCCGATCTCCCACCTGACTGTCCTCCGGGACGGCGGGTCACCCGGTCAGGCGGTCACCATCGTTCCGTACGGACGATGGAGTCGCCCGAAGTGCGCCCCGCGGATCACCGCGGCGGTGCTCCGGTAATCCATGGAGCCCCGCCTGTGTCCCGTCCGGGGCATTTTTCATGCCCCGCGTCGGTTGGTCCAAATGTCATCAGAGACATACACGGCTGTCCGCCAGACCGCCGTGTGGTGCTACCGAGGAGGATCCATCAGCACCGAGCCCCGCATCAACGACCGGATTCGCGTTCCCGAGGTGCGACTTGTCGGTCCCAGCGGCGAGCAGGTCGGGATTGTTCCGCTTGCCAAGGCCCTGGAGCTTGCGCAGGAGTACGACCTCGACCTGGTCGAGGTGGCGGCGAGCGCTCGTCCGCCCGTCTGCAAGCTCATGGACTACGGGAAGTTCAAGTACGAGTCGGCCATGAAGGCCCGTGAGGCGCGCAAGAACCAGGCGCACACGGTCATCAAGGAAATGAAGCTCCGGCCGAAGATCGACCCGCACGACTACGACACCAAAAAGGGTCACGTCGTCCGGTTCCTCAAGCAGGGCGACAAGGTCAAGATCACGATCATGTTCCGTGGTCGCGAGCAGTCCAGGCCGGAGCTCGGCTACCGACTGCTGCAGCGTCTGGCAACGGACGTCGAGGACCTCGGGTTCATCGAGTCGAACCCGAAGCAGGACGGCCGAAACATGATCATGGTTCTCGGTCCGCACAAGAAGAAGACCGAGGCGATGGCCGAGGCCCGTGAGGCCCAGGCGGCTCGCAAGGCGGAAGCGAAGGCCAACCCGGGCAAGTCGCAGAATCACACGGGCGACGACCTTCCCGAGGTGGACGACGTCGACGCCGAGACCGTCGAGGCTCCGGCCGAGGCATCCGCCGAGGCCTGATCCCAGGGTGAAGGCCCCGGGAGCCCAGGACGAGAGTCTGGGGAGTCCAGGGACACCAGTCCAGGGATGTCAACCGATACATATGACGTTCCACCGTGCCCGGTTTCACGACCGGGCACCGGAACGCCACTGACGAGGAGAGAACGGCGCTATGCCGAAGAACAAGTCGCACAGCGGTGCCAGCAAGCGCTTCAAGATCACCGGCTCCGGCAAGGTGCTCCGTGAGCGCGCCGGCAAGCGCCACCTGCTCGAGCACAAGTCGTCCCGAGTGACGCGTCGCCTCACCGGCAACGCCGAGATGGCCCCGGGCGACGCCAAGAAGATCAAGAAGCTTCTCGGCAAGTGACGTACCGGCGCCTGATCATTCGATCGTCGCGCGCCGTACGCCAGGACCGGGACCCCATCGATTTCGGGCCGTGTGAGTCCAACCACGGCCCCGCTACAAGGAGTTAACAAGTGGCACGCGTCAAGCGGGCAGTCAACGCCCACAAGAAGCGCCGGGCGATCCTCGAGGCCGCCAAGGGCTACCGCGGTCAGCGTTCGCGCCTGTACCGCAAGGCCAAGGAGCAGGTCACCCACTCCCTGGTCTACAACTACAACGACCGCAAGAAGCGCAAGGGCGACTTCCGTCGGCTGTGGATCCAGCGCATCAACGCCGCTGCCCGCGCCAACGGCATCACCTACAACCGCTTCATCCAGGGTCTGAACGCGGCCAACATCGAGGTCGACCGTAAGATCCTCGCGGAGCTGGCCGTCAACGACGCCAACGCGTTCGCCGCGCTCGTCGAGGTCGCCCAGAAGGCGCTGCCGTCGGACGTCAACGCGCCCAAGGCTGCCGCCTGAGCCGTGCGTCAAGCCGGTCAACCGGACCCGTAGGCCCCCGGCCTACGGGTCCGGTTGCGTCTGTCGCCGTACGTTGTCCTCCGTCTGCCGGTGGTGGTGGGTTGCTCGCGCAGTTCCCCGCGCCCCTGAGGTCCCCCTCCCCAAAGGTGAGTCGCATGGTTGCCGCCCCTGAACTGATCTCCCCCAAGTCGCCCCGCGTCTCCGCCGCCCGGCGGCTCGGCAGGCGGAACTTCCGCGGCAAGGAGCAGCTGTTCCTCGCGGAGGGGCCGCAGGCCGTGCGGGAGGCGGCGGCGCACCGCCCCGGCGGGACCGCCACCCTCGTCGAGCTGTTCGCGACGGTCGAGGCAGGGGAGCGGTACGCCGACATCGTCGGGGACGCCCTGGACGCCGGCGCACGGGTGCACTTCGCCGCCGAGGACGTGATCGCCGACATCTCGACGACCGTCACACCGCAGGGCCTTGTCGGCATCTGCCGCTTCCTGGACACGCCCTTCGAGGAGATCCTCGGGGCGCGGCCCAAGCTCGTCGCCGTACTCGCGCACGTACGCGACCCCGGGAACGCCGGCACCGTGCTGCGGTGCGCCGATGCCGCGGGTGCCGAGGCCGTCGTACTCACCGACGCGTCCGTGGATCTCTACAACCCCAAGGCCGTACGGGCCTCGGTGGGCTCCTTGTTCCATCTGCCCGTCGCCGTCGGTGTGCCCGTCGAGCGGGCCGTGCAGGGGCTCAAGGACGCCGGTGTGCGGATCCTGGCCGCGGACGGCGCCGGGGAGGACGACCTCGACGACGAGCTGGACAAGGGGACGATGGGCGGGCCGACCGCCTGGGTGTTCGGGAACGAGGCATGGGGGCTTCCGGAGGAGACGCGCGCGCTGGCGGATGCCGTTGTGCGCGTTCCTATCCACGGAAAGGCCGAAAGCCTGAACCTCGCCACCGCCGCAGCCGTATGTCTCTACGCGTCCGCGCGTGCACAGCGCGCCTCCGGAGGGTGCCGTTCCGTCACCCAGAGCTAGTAGGGTGACCTGCTCGGGGCCCACTGCCGGACGAGAGGTGGGGTACGGGGATGAGTGTCGGCACGAGCGGTGCGCAGAAAGCGCCGCGAGCACGGGACGTGCGCGGTACGCCCGCGTCCCGGCGCGGTGACGCCGCCGAACTCGGAGCCGACCGGGAAGCCGAACCGGGAGCCGAACTGGCAGCAGGCCCCGGATCCGGTCTCGGCATCGACCCCGACGACCTCCCCGACGGACTGGTCGTGGCCGACGAGCGCGGCCGCGTGATCTGCTTCAACGCCGCCGCCGCCCGCATCGCGGCCGTGTCCGCCGCCGACGCCCTCGGACGCCCGCTCGAATGGGCCCTCCCGTTGGAGGACCTGGAGGGCCGCAGGTGGTGGCAGCTGACCGACCCGTACGGCGGTCTCGCCATCCGTGTCGGACAGCCCGAGCGGAATCTGCTGCTTCCCGGCGGGCGCGAGGTGCTCGTCTCCGCGAGGTACGTGCGCACGCACCCCACCGGGCCCATCCGCCGTGTCGTCGTCTCCCTGCGGGACACCGAGGCCCGTCGCCGCACCGAGCGCAGCCACGCCGAGCTGATCGCCACCGTCGCCCATGAACTGCGCTCGCCGCTCACCTCCGTCAAGGGCTTCACGGCCACCCTGCTGGCCAAGTGGGAACGCTTCACCGACGACCAGAAGAAACTCATGCTGGAGACCGTCGACGCCGACGCCGACCGGGTCACCCGGCTCATCGCCGAGCTCCTCGACATCTCACGGATCGACTCCGGCCGGCTCGAAGTGCGCCGCCAGCCCGTCGACATGGGCGCCGCCGTCGGCCGCCACATCCAGGCCTACGTCGCCTCCGGCCAGTCGGCCGACCGCTTCCTGGTGCGCATCGAGCATCCGCTGCCCGCCCTGTGGGCCGACCCCGACAAGGTCGACCAGGTGCTCAGCAACCTGATCGAAAATGCGGTGCGCCACGGCGAGGGAACCGTCACCATCGAGGTCACGCCCTCGGCGTCCCCGCGAGAGCGGGAGGACCGGGAAGACGCGGCGAACGCCGCGACGTCGGTCACCGTGAGCGACGAGGGCACCGGCATCCCGGAGGAGTCCATGAACCGCGTCTTCACCCGCTTCTGGCGGGGCAGCAAGCGCGGCGGGACGGGCCTCGGGCTCTACATCGTCAAGGGCATCGTCGAGGCCCACGGCGGCACCATCACGGTCGGCCGCGCCCCCGGCGGCGGCGCCGAGTTCCGATTTACGTTGCCCGTGGGCACCCCGGCGTATCTGCTCTGACGCCGAAGAGGCCCCACGGGCGCATTCACCCACCTCACCCCCGTTAGACTCGGCCTTTGGCACCTTTGCGTCCCCGTTTCAGGGACAAGGCGTCCCCCGAGTCGGGACGGGGACCATCCGCCAGCCAACCGGAAGCACGGGAAGAGATGTCGGCACCGAATAAGTCGTACGACCCAGTAGAGGTCGAGGCCTTGAAACCGGAAGAGATCGAGCGCATGCGGGACGAGGCGCTCGCCGCCTTCGCGGCCGCCGGTGACCTCGACGCGCTCCAGGAGGCCAAGGTCGCCCACACCGGCGGCACCTCCCCGCTGGCCCTCGCCAACCGCGAGATCGGCGCCCTGCCCCCGCACGCCAAGGCCGCCGCCGGCAAGCTCGTCGGCCAGGCCCGCGGCGCGGTGAACAAGGCCCTCGCCACCCGCCAGGCCGAGCTGGAGGCCGATCGCGACGCCCGTGTGCTGGTCGAGGAGGCGGTGGACGTCACACTGCCGTACGACCGCGTACCGGCCGGCGCCCGGCACCCGCTGACCACGCTTTCGGAGCGCATCGAGGACGTCTTCGTGGCCATGGGCTACGAGGTCGCCGAGGGCCCCGAGGTCGAGGCCGAGTGGTTCAACTTCGACGCCCTGAACATCGGCCCGGACCACCCGGCGCGCGGTATGCAGGACACCTTCTTCGTGCAGGGCCCCAAGGGCCACGAAGAGGAGTCGAACATCGTCCTGCGGACCCACACCTCGCCGGTGCAGATCCGCTCGATGCTCGACCGCGAGCCGCCCGTCTACGTGATCTGCCCGGGCCGCGTCTACCGCTCCGACGAGCTGGACGCCACGCACACCCCCGTCTTCATGCAGGTCGAGCTGCTCGCCATCGACGAGGGCCTGACCATGGCCGACCTCAAGGGCACCCTCGACCACATGGTCCAGGCGCTCTTCGGCCCGGACATGAAGACCCGGCTGCGCCCGAACTTCTTCCCGTTCACCGAGCCGTCCGCCGAGATGGACATGGTGTGCTACGTCTGCCGCGGCGAGTCCGTCGGCAACCCCGACCGGCCCTGCCGCACCTGCTCCTCCGAGGGCTGGATCGAGCTCGGCGGCTGCGGGATGGTCAACCCCCGCGTGCTGGTCGCCGCGGGCGTCGACCCCGAGAAGTACAGCGGATTCGCCTTCGGGTTCGGCATCGAGCGGATGCTGATGTTCCGCCACAACGTCGATGACATGCGAGACATGGTCGAGGGTGACGTCCGGTTCACCCGGCCGTTCGGGATGGAGATCTGATGCGGGTCCCGCTTTCTTGGCTGCGGGAGTACGTCGACCTGCCGGCGACGGAGACCGGGCGCGACGTCCAGGCCAAGCTCATTTCGGCAGGCCTCGAGGTCGAGACCGTCGAGCAGCTCGGCGCGGGTCTCAAGGGCCCCCTCGTCGTCGGCCAGGTACTGACCATCGAGGAGCTGGAGGGCTTCAAGAAGCCCATCCGCTTCTGCACCGTCGACGTCGGCCAGGCCAATGGCACGGGTGAGCCGCAGGAGATCGTCTGTGGCGCCCGCAACTTCGCCGTCGGCGACAAGGTCGTCGTGGTCCTCCCGGGCGCCGTGCTGCCCGGCGACTTCGCGATCGCCGCGCGCAAGACGTACGGCAAGACCTCGCACGGCATGATCTGCTCCGGCGAGGAGCTGGGCATGGGCGACGACGGTTCGCACGGCATCATCGTGCTGCCGCCCGAGCACGAGGTCGGAACCGACGCCATCGAGCTCCTTGAGCTCGTGGACGAGGTCCTCGACATCGCCGTCACCGCCAACCGCGGCGACTGCCTGTCGATGCGCGGCATCGCCCGCGAGATGGCCATCGCGTACGGGCTGCCGCTGCGCGACCCGGCGCTCCTGGACGTCCCCGCCCCGAACGCGTTCGGCTACCCCGTGCAGGTCTCCGAGCCGACCGGCTGCGACCGCTTCACGGCGCGCACCGTCACGGGCCTCTCCAACGAGGCGCGCTCCCCGATCTGGCTGCAGCGCAGGCTGCAGAAGGCCGGGATGCGCCCCATCTCGCTCGCCGTCGACGTCACGAACTACGTGATGCTGGAGGTCGGCCAGCCCCTGCACGCGTACGACCGCTCCCTCATCCAGGGCACGATCGGCGTGCGCCGGGCGGAGCAGGGCGAGAAGCTCACCACGCTCGACGGCGCGAAGCGTGTCCTCGACGCCGAGGACCTGGTGATCACCGACGACCGCGGTCCCATCGGTCTCGCGGGCGTGATGGGAGGCGCCAACACGGAGATCGCCGACCATGACGACGCCGAGCGTGCCACCAACGATGTCGTGATCGAGGCCGCGCACTTCGACCCGGTCTCCATCGCCCGCACCGCCCGCCGTCACAAGCTGGGTTCCGAGGCGTCCAAGCGCTTCGAGCGCGGCGTCGACCCCGAGGCCGCGTCCGCCGCCGCCCAGCGCACTGTCGACCTCCTGGTCCTCCTCGCGGGCGGCACCGCCGACGCGGGAGTCACCGAGGTCATCGCCCCGTCCGCGCCGCACACCATCACCACTCCGGCGAACCACCCGGACAAGGTGGCCGGTGTCGACTACGGGCGCGAGACCGTCGTACGCCGTCTCCAGCAGGTCGGCTGCGACGTCTACGGGCAGGACGAGCTGATCGTCACCGTGCCGTCCTGGCGGCCGGACCTCGCGGCGCCGAACGACCTCGCGGAGGAGGTCATCCGTCTCGAGGGCTACGAGAACCTGCCCTCCACGCTGCCCAGGCCCCCCGCGGGCCGCGGCCTGACCGAGCGCCAGCGGCTGCACCGCCGTGTCGGCCGCGCCCTGGCCGGGGCCGGTTATGTCGAGGCGCTGAGCTACCCGTTCGTCAGCGAGGGCGTCTTCGACCAGCTCGGCCTGGCGGCGGACGACCCGAACCGCCGGGTGGTCAAGCTGGTCAACCCGCTCTCCGACGAGGAGCCCGCCCTTCGTACGTCGCTGCTGCCGGGGCTGCTCGCTGCGCTGCGCCGCAACGACGGCCGGGGCTCGCACGACCTCGCGCTGTTCGAGACCGGCCTGGTCTTCCACCCGCGTGAGGAACAGCGTGTCGCCGTGCGGCTGCCCGTCGACCGCCGTCCCACCGACGAGGAGATCGCGGCGCTGACCGCCGTCCTTCCCGTCCAGCCCCGGCACGTGGGTGTGGTGCTCGCCGGTGCCCGTGAGCAGGCGGGCTGGTGGGGCAAGGGCCGCCCGGCCGACTGGGCCGACGCGGTCCAGGCCGCGCGGACCGTCGCCGGTGAGGCGGGCGTCGAACTGATCGTCCGCCAGGGCCAGTACGGACCCTGGCACCCGGGCCGCTGCGCCGAGCTCGCCGTGCTGATCGACGGGGAGGAGCAGATCGTCGGGCACGCGGGCGAGCTGCACCCGCGTGTGCTGAAGGCGCTGAACCTGCCCGCACGCACCAGCGCGATGGAGCTCAACCTCGACCGCCTGGAGCAGGCCGGCACCGGTGCCCTGCAGGCCCCGCGGATCTCCGGATTCCCGGTCGCCACGCAGGACGTCGCCCTGGTCGTCGACGAGTCGGTCCACCACGCGGACGTCGAGGCGGCGCTGCGCGAGGGCGCGGGCCAACTCCTCGAGTCCATCCGGCTGTTCGACGTCTACGAGAACAGCGAGCAGCTCGGCGAGGGCAAGAAGTCCCTGGCGTACGCGTTGCGGTTCCGTGCCGCCGACCGCACCCTGACCGTCGACGAGGCCTCCGAGGCTCGCGACGCGGCGGTGGCCCTCGCGGGCGAGCGGACCGGGGCGGTGTTGCGGAGCTAGCTCCGCCGGGCCCACCAGTACCGGGGAACTGCGCGTCATCTGTCGGCCGCGGCACGTACGTGGCTGATCGCGCAGTTCCCCGCGCCCCTTTCAGGGGCGCTTTCCCCCTGCGCTCACCTGCATAAATGCATGTGTCCGAAGACTCCTCACTCATTCGGGTGACAAGTCCGGGCGATCTGGCCCGATCGGGGCATGCGGTCGACAGAATCGGACCGGCCTCGCGGAGGCCGTCTGCGCTGTCAGGGCCTATTGGGGGGCCAATCGGCATGATCCGTATCAAGGCTGGTGGGGCACCCTGCAGGGCAACGCCCCGTACGCATGCGCGGGTGTTGGCCCGGGCGGTGCGCGGAGCAAGACGGCGGCCGGTGCGGAGGCGTGGCCTCCGGATCGGTCTGGGCCGGGCGGTCCGGCGGGCCGACCGGAAGCCGCTGCGGCGGGCGCTGAGCCTGGGGCTGCCCACCGTCTGGGGCGCGATGGCGATCACGTACAAGCTGGCCTGTCCGCTCGCGCAGCAGAACGGGTTCGGTGCCCGGATGGCCACCTGTGCCGTCTTCTTCGCGGTCGGTACGGGGCTGATACTCCACGTCAGGAAGGCGCTGCTGCGGGAGCTCCGGCAGATCCGGGAGGTCGCGGGCGCCGCCCAGAGCGTGCTGCTGCGGCCGTTGCCCCCGCGGATCGACGGGCTGAACGTCGCCGCGGCACAGCTCTCCGCGGACCGCGGCGCGAGCGTCGGCGGTGATCTGTACGAGGTGATCGCCACCGAGCACGGTGTACGGGTCGTCATGGGCGACGTCCGTGGGCACGGTATCGGCGCCATCGG
Source organism: Streptomyces sp. NBC_00554 (assembly GCF_041431135.1). NCBI lineage: Bacteria > Bacillati > Actinomycetota > Actinomycetes > Kitasatosporales > Streptomycetaceae > Streptomyces > Streptomyces sp. NBC_00554. Next base: position 8,292,865 of record NZ_CP107799.1, read on the forward strand.
AACCGTCGCCGCCGTCCTCGGCAGCTTTCGTGAGGCCGTGCACGACGAGCCCGAACTCGGCTGTGTCCTGAGGAGACTTGAGCGGGCGCTGGCCCGGCATCTGCGTGAGCGGGCCCGTGCCGAGCACCCCTCGTCCGGCCTCGACCCCGACAGCCCGGTCGCCGAGGAGTTCGTCACCCTGCTGCTCCTGGAGATCCGCCGCGACGGCGAGGTGTATGCCCTGAACTGCGGTCATCCGTGGCCGTATCTGCTGCGCAGCCATGTCGAGCCGGCCGGTGTGCGCGGTCATGTGGTGCGGCTGGCGTTCGGTGAACCCCTGCCCCCGCTCGGGCCGTTCCCGCTCCCGGCCGAACTTCCCGTCGTGCGCTGCGGTCAACTGCTGCCGGGCGAGGGGCTCTTCCTGCACACCGACGGAGTCGAGGACGCGCGCGACGCACAGGGCCGCTTCTTCCCGTTGCCGGCCGCGCTCACCGACGCCGTCCAAGCCCAGCCGGTCTCGCCCCAGTCGGTCCTGAACTCGGTGTTCTCCCAGGTCCTGAGCCACACGGGCGGGATGCCGACGGACGACATAGCGCTGCTGGTACTACGCAACGACCGCAAACGGTTACCCGCGCAGCTGTCCCACCCGGTGGCCCATCAAGTGACGTGAGCGCAGGGTTTTTAGGGGCGCGGGGAACTGCGCGACAAGCCCCCACGCGCCCGCAGCCGACGAAGCACCCGCAGTGACCCGGCGAAACCAACGGAGTGTCGCCGTCCGCCCCGCCACGGAGTGTCGGGCAGGCAGCTGGGCGGACGGCGCGGGTGCGGGCCGCCGCACTGTACGAGGGGGAGCCGGCGGCCCGGCCGGCCTCTTGCGAGGCATTTCAGTCAACCGGCCGGAAACGCTCTGCGACAGCGCGCGTACTGCCCGGATACGAGCACTCCGTTCACACCCCGTGTGAAACAGGACGCACTACTCTGACGGCACCGAGTCACCCGGGGGGCCTCCCATGCAGCCCAACACTCTGCTCGACGCGATTCTCGACGAGGCCGGCATCTCCCATGCGGGGCTCGCCGCTCACGTCAATCAGGCGGGGCGAGCGCGCGGTCTTGCGCTCAGGTACGAACACACCGCCGTGGCGCGGTGGTTGAAGGGGCAGCGCCCGCGCGGCCAGGTGCCCGACCTGATCTGTGAAGTGCTCGCCGGGAGACTCCACCGGCCCGTCACGCTCGACGACATCGGTCTCGGCGTACCCGGTGAACCGTCGACCCCGCACGGCACCACGCTCTCCGGTTTCGTCGAGCGGGCCACCGCGCTGTGGCGCTCCGACGAACAGCAGCGCCCGCACATCCTCGGCGCGCCGGCCGTCACCGGCACACCCGCCGTGATGCCCGTGTGGGAGTGGGAGAACCCGCCCGAGGACGTGGACGTCTCACGCGGCGGACGCCACCAGGTGAGCATGGCCGACATCGAGATGCTCCGCGCGGCCCGCGCCCACTACGAGCAGATGTACCGCAAGGCGGGCGGCATCGCGACCCGCACCCGAATCGTCGGCTTCCTCAACTCCGAGACGGCGCCGCTGCTGCGCGGCAGCTACACCGACGCCACCGGACGCCAACTCCACCGCGCGACCGGCGGATTGGTGGCCATCGCGGGTATCTGCGCCTACGACTCCGACGCGCACGGACTCGCCCAGCGCTACTTCCACCAGGCACTGCGCCTGGCAAAGGCCAGCGGGGACAGGGGACTTGGCGCGTACGTCATAGCCCTCCTGGTCAACCAGTCGCTGTTCATGCGTGAGCACCGGCAGGCCGTCGCCTTCGCCGAGGCCGCGCTGCGCGCCGCCGGGCGGCAGATCACTCCGGCGCTCGCCTCCGACCTCTACGCGATGCAGGCCAAGGCGTACGCGCACCTCGGCGACGGCAGCAGCGCACTGTCGTGCATCCGGCGTGCCGAGCAGGCCGCCGACCGCATCCGGCGCGGTTACGAGCCCGACGAGACCGGCTATGTCCAACCGGGCCTGGTCAACGTGCAGGTGGCGGAGGCACTGCTCAGCCTCGGCGACCTGATGGCGGCGGACGAGCACGCCGTGGCCGCCGTCGACAATCCGGCCCACGACCGAGGACGGGTGCACCGGCTCGCCGTGCTCAGCCAGATCGAACTGCGCCAGGGCAACGCCGACAAGGCGGTCGCCACCGCACTTCAAATGGCCGAACAGGCACGGGGGATGGAGTCCCAGCGGCTGCGTGACAGACTTCGCGCGGTACGCGAACACCTGGTGGCCAGCGGGTGCGCGGGCACCTCCGAGGCTGCCGAACTCATCGACGGCGCACTGCGCGTACCGCTGTAGAACACCGAACCCGTCCAGCACTGTGCGCCGCTGTGCGCCTGCTGTCAGGAGGCTCCTACTGCCATATTGCCATCTACTCGGCGGAAGGTGGCAGAACCGTGCAGTGGACGAAACAGAACGAACAAACTGTGTACGCAAATCGCTGGTTCACCGTCAATCTCGCAGATGTGGAGCTGCCGGACGGCCGGCACCTGGATCACTTCCTGATACGGCTGCGGCCCGTGGCCGTGGCCACCGTGGTGAACGCGGCCAACGAGGTGCTGCTCCTGTGGCGGCACCGCTTCATCACCGACAGCTGGGGATGGGAGCTCGCGGCGGGCGTCGTCGAGGACGGCGAGGACATCGCCGTCGCGGCGGCCCGCGAACTGGAGGAGGAGACCGGCTGGCGACCAGGACCCCTGCGCCATCTGATGAGCGTCGAGCCCTCCAACGGGCTCACCGACGCCCGGCACCACATCTTCTGGGCCGATGAAGGCGCGTACATCGGACACCCCGTGGACGACTTCGAGTCCGACCGTCGGGAATGGGTTCCCCTCAAGCTCGTCCCCGACATGGTCGCCCGCGGCGAGGTCCCGGCCGCCAACATGGCTGCCGCACTGCTCCTTCTGCACCATCTCAGGCTCGGGCAGGACGCGTTGCCCTGATCCACCCCCCACGCGGCGTCCAGGGACCTAGTGGCCCAGAGCCTGCCAGACCGCCACGGCCACCGCGCCCACGGCCGCGACAGCGGCGAGGGTGGGCAGGGGCCAGCGGGTGTGTTCGAGGGCGACGACCCGTGCGCTCAGGTCGTCGAGATCCTTGGCGGTCTGGTCGTCGCGCTGAGTGAGCAGTGCCAGTCCGCCCTCGATGCGGGTGAGGCCCACTTCGATGGACCGGCGTAACTCTGCGAGTTCCCTTGGTGCCACGGGATGCTCGGGGTCGGCGGTCACGAGTCCGCTCCTTTCCGTAGTCGTCTCGTCTTTTACATGCGCACGGAAAGTCAACTCGCCTGGTGGGCGCAAGGGGAGCGTGTGCGAGGGGCATATGCGGGCCCGGCGCGCACACGGTGTGTGAATGGCGCGGGCCCGGCACCCCCATGGGTGCCGGGCCCGCGTGAGCCTGCGTTTTACCGTGCGTAATCAGGCGTAGGTGTAGAAGCCCGAGCCCGACTTCCGGCCGAGGCGGCCCGCGTCCACCATGCGCTGGAGCAGCGGGGGAGCGGCGTACAGCGGCTCCTTGTACTCCTCGTACATCGAATACGCGACCGAGGCCACCGTGTCGAGGCCGATCAGGTCGGACAGCTTGAGCGGGCCCATCGGGTGGGCGCAGCCCAGCTCCATGCCGTTGTCGATGTCCTCGCGGCTCGCGATGCCCGACTCGAACATCCGGATCGCGGACAGGAGATAGGGGATCAGCAGCGCGTTGACCACGAAGCCCGAGCGGTCCTGGGCGCGGATCGCGTGCTTGCCGAGGATCTTCTCGACGAGCGCCTGCGCCCGGCTGAGGGTGCCCTCGGACGTGGTGAGCGCCGGGATCAGCTCGACGAGCTTCTGCACCGGGGCCGGGTTGAAGAAGTGGATGCCGATGACCTGGTCGGGACGGGAGGTGGCGACGGCCAGCCTGACCAGCGGGATCGAGGAGGTGTTGGAGGCGAGGATCGCGTCCTGCCGGGTCACCACCTGGTCGAGGACCTGGAAGATCTCCGTCTTCACCTGCTCGTTCTCGACGACGGCCTCGATCACCAGGTCGCGGTCCGCGAACTCACCGAGGTCCGTGGTGAAGCTGAGCCGCGCCAGCGTCGCGTCCCGCTCCTCCTCGGAGATCTTCCCGCGCTCGGCCGCCTTGGAGAGGGAGTTGAAGAGCCGGGTACGGCCGAACTCCAGGGCTTCGCCGGTGGTCTCGGCCACCTTGACGTCGAGACCGGCGCGGGCGCACACCTCGGCAATGCCCGCTCCCATCTGTCCGCAGCCCACCACTCCGACGCGTTCGATGTCGGTCACATCGTCCCTTTCCGCTGATCATCGGCCTTGGCAGGTTCCCCGTTGTGCGGTGCCTGCTCCGATCGTGCACGTTACTCCCAAGTATCGATGATCGATCGTGCGGGTCGGGCATGCTGTGCGAGGAGACGATCCGTGACCGGACGGATCCGTTGTGTAGGGGGTGTGGAGATGGGGCGACTGTCACGTCGCGCGTTCGCATTGGCCGCGGCGGCGACGCTGTCGGGATTCGCGACCGCGGGAGACGCCGCGGCCGACACGAACAGGCCTCGTGCGGCGGGGGAGATGCGCGGGATGTGGCTGGCGACGGTCTCCAACCGCGACTGGCCCTCGCGCACCGGGCTGACCGCGGCACAGCAGCGCACTGAACTCCTCGCCCATCTCGACACGGCCGTACGCCGCCGTTTCAACGCCGTGATGTTGCAGGTGCGCCCCACGGCCGACGCGCTGTGGCCGTCGTCGTACGAGCCGTGGTCCCAGTACCTCACCGGAGTCCAGGGCAGGAACCCCGGCTGGGATCCGCTGGGCACGGCGGTCACGGAGGCGCACGCGCGCGGCCTGGAACTGCACGCCTGGTTCAACCCGTACCGGATCGCCAACCACACCGACCCGACGAGGCTCGTGGCGAACCACCCGGCCCGCGAGCATCCCGGCTGGGTCGTCCCGTACGGCGGGAAGCTCTACTACAACCCCGGACTGCCGCAGGTCCGCGCCTTCGTCCAGGACGCGATGCTCGACGCGCTGCGCAAGTACGCGATCGATGCCGTGCACTGGGACGACTACTTCTACCCGTATCCGGTCGCCGGGCAGGTCTTCGACGACGACGCGGCGTACGCGGCGTACGGCGCGGGCTTCCCCGACCGGGCGGCCTGGCGGCGCGACAACATCGACCGGCTGGTCCTTGAGACGGCTGCCCGCATCAAGCAGATCCGGCCGGCGGCGCGCTTCGGGATCAGCCCCTTCGGGGTGTGGCGCAACGCCGCGACCGATCCGCTCGGTTCGCCGACTCAGGCGGGCGTGGAGACGTACGACGATCTGCACGCGGACACCAGGAAGTGGGTCCGGGAGCACTGGATCGACTACATCTGCCCGCAGTTGTACTGGAACATCGGCCTCGCCGCCGCCGACTACGCGAAGCTGGTGCCCTGGTGGGCGAAGACGGCCGAGGGCACTGGCGTGGGGCTGTACGTGGGGGAGGCGCTGTACAAGGCCGGTGATTCGGCGCAGCCCGCAGCCTGGCAGGATCCGGCGGAGCTGTCCCGGCATCTCACGCTGGCCGCGCGGTATCCGGAGGTGAAGGGGCACGTCTTCTTCGCCGCCAAGGAGGTCGGGGCGGACCGGATCGGTGCGATGGCCCGGGTGGTTGCTGATCACTACTGAAGCGGGGGGATCACCCATGGGTGGAATACGGTCGCGCGAGGCGGAGAACGTGCGGCAGGCATGGGGCCGTGTCACGCGATGGCTTGAGCGGAACGCTCCGAAGAACGCGGCGGCTCTGTGCGGACCCGCGACACCGAAGACGATCGTCGATGCCGAAGCACGTCTCGGCGTGAGCTTCCCGCAGGAAATGTGGACGTGGCTGCTGACGAACAACGGCGTGCGTATGGCCGACGGGGAAGACAGTAGATTCGCCGCCCCTGGCAGCAGCTTCCTGCCCTCTGGGTGGCACTTGCTGTCCGTGGAGCAGATCGTGAACGTCCATGAATGGCGTACGGGAATAGCGGCAATGGAGCCGTCACAACATCCGGATCGCGAAACCCTGGCATGGCGCCACGACTGGGTCCCCTTCGCGGTGGAGACGGACTGGCTCTACGGCCGGTTCATCGACACCAGCACAGGCATGCTGGGGAAGTGGAGCGACGGGGACCTGACCCGATTCGAGACGCACGCTTCACTGGCGGAGTACTTTCACTCCCTCGCCGACGACATGCGACAGCGCGCGACGGCCCAGGACGGCCGCCTCGTCTGGGGAACCCGCACAAGACGGCCGGCGGAACCCTCGCGCTGAGTCAGTGAGCTGCGTCCTTGTGGCGGATTTCGGAGTCCGGGCCCGGTGAGCACACTGCCTCGTGCCCGTCCTGGAAGCGGACGCGGTACGGGGGAGTGCCCTCCGTACCCAGTACTTCGACGATCTCTGAGATCTTGTCCTGCTGCCCGACGACCCTGCCGTGCTGCACCAGCTGGTCGCCCTCGACTGCATGCATCTGAACGGCCTCCTCGTCATCTGCGGGAGTAGCGGTCCGTGGTCGCAAGTCTACGACTGGTGGCGCCGGTTGGCCCGGCCCTTGCCCGTCCGTCAGTCCCTGGCTCGCTGGGTGACCGCGATGCAGACCAGTACGGCGGCGGCCGTCAGGGGCGCGGCCGGTGTGAGGTGCTCACCCAGGAGCAGTACCGACCACACCAGTGTGAGCAGCGGCTGCGCCAGCTGCAACTGGCTGGCCTTCGGGATCCCGATCGCCGCCATGCCGCGGTACCAGACGACCAGACCCAGGAACTGCGATCCGGCCGCCACCCACAGCAGCCCTGTCACGCTGTGCGCGCTCAGGTGCACCGGCTCGTACGACAGCGCGACCAGTGCACCCGGCACCGTGAGGGGCAGACACAGGACCAGTGCCCAGCCGACGACCTGCCAGCCGGGCATGACCCTGGAGAGTCGTCCGCCCTCGGTGTAGCCGGCCGCGCAGATCAGCAGCGCGCCGAAGAGGTAGGCGTCCGCGCTGGTCAGAGCGCCACCGCTCTGCTGCACGGTGAACGCGATCACCGCGGCCGCGCCCGCGACCGCCGCCACCCAGAACGTCCGCGAGGGCCGTGCCCCCGTGCGCAGCGCCGAGAACAGCGCGGTGGTGAGCGGCAGCAGACCGACGACCACGGCCGCGTGGGCGGTGGTGGAGGTCTGCAGGGCGAGCGTCGTCAGCAGTGGGAAGCCGAGCACGACGCCCGCGGCGACGACGGCGAGCCCCGTCCAGTGGCGCCTGACCGGCGGGGGCACGCGCAGCGCCAGCAGGCAGCCGCCCGCGATGACCGCGGCCAGGACGCTGCGCACGGCTACCAGGGACCAGGGGCCGAAGCCCTCCAAGCCCCAGGCGGTGGCGGGGAACGTGAGCGAGAAGGCGGTGACGCCGAGGGCGGCCTGGAGGGTGCCGGAGCGGTGGGAGGGCGCGGAGGCGACCGCTTCCGAAGTGGCGGGGAGCGCGCCTGCGGTGGTCCGGGCAGACGTGCGAACTGCTATCCGGGTATTGGCGGTAGCGTTATCCTTAACTCTCATGAATGAGAGTAGCAGTGTGGGCGGGCTGGCGAATCAGCTGCGGCGGGAGCTGGACCGATACTCTCCGGGTGGAAAGCTGCCGTCGAGTCGGGCACTCGTCGAACGGTTTCGGGTGAGCCCGGTGACAGTGTCGCGGGCGCTGGCGCAGCTCTCGGCCGAGGGGCTGGTCGTCACCCGGCCCGGGGCCGGCGCGTTCCGGGCGCAGCCGCGTGCCGCTGCGGAGCCCGCCGGGGACACCTCCTGGCAGGAGGTCGCGCTCAGCGCGGACGCCGCAACCGAACTCGTGCCGCGCACGGTGGACGCCTCCGGAGTCCTGGTCTCGCTCGCCGCTCCGCCGCCCGGTGTCATCGAGTTCAACGGCGGCTATCTGCACCCGTCGCTGCAGCCCGAGCGGGCGATGGGCGCGGCCCTGTCCAGGGCGGGCCGCCGTCCCGGCGTCTGGGGCCGGCCGCCCGTGGAGGGACTCGCGGAGCTGCGGGAGTGGTTCGCGCGGGGGATCGGCGGTGCGGTCACCGCCGCCGAGGTGCTCGTCACGGCGGGCGGTCAGTCCGCGCTCACCACCGCCCTGCGCGCGCTCGCGCCGCCGGGAGCACCGGTACTCGTCGAATCGCCCACGTACCCGGGCATGTTGGCGATCGCCCGCGCGGCCGGACTGCGGCCCGTGCCGGTGCCGGTGGACGCCGACGGGGTGAAACCCGCCCTGCTCGCGGACGCCTTCAAGGCCACCGGTGCCCGTGTCTTCGTCTGCCAGCCGCTGTTCCAGAACCCGACCGGCGCCGTGCTCGCGCCCGAGCGGCGCGGTGAGGTGCTGCGGATCGCGAGGGAGGCGGGTGCGTTCGTCGTGGAGGACGACTTCGTACGACGCCTCGTGCACGAGGACGCGGGCCCGCTGCCGCGTCCGCTGGCCGCCGAGGACCCGGACGGGGTCGTCGTGCACGTCGGCTCGCTGACCAAGGCGACCTCGCCGAGCTTCCGGGTGGGTGCGCTGGCCGCGCGGGGCCCTGTCCTGGACCGGCTGCGCGCCATCCAGGTCGTCGACACCTTCTTCGTGCCGCGCCCGCTCCAGGAAGCCGCGCTCGAACTCGTGGGCTCGCCCGCATGGCCCCGCCATCTGCGTGCCGTCGCCGCCGAGTTGAAGACCCGCCGGGACACGATGACCACCGCACTGCGGCTGAACCTCCCCGAACTCTCCCTGCCCCACATCCCGTCCGGCGGCTACCACCTGTGGCTGCGCCTACCGGACGGCACGGACGATTCCGCCCTCGTCGCCGGCGCCCTCCGCGCGGGCGTGGCCGTCACCCCGGGCCGCCCCTACTTCAGCGCCGAACCCCCCGCCGCCCACCTGCGGTTGAGCTTCGCGGCGGTGGCGGGCACGGAGGAGATCACGGAGGGGGTACGGAGACTGCGGGCGGCTTGCGACGAGGTGCTGGGCTGAGATCTTTCAGCCCGTCCGGCGTTCGAGGACGAGACCCGGCCATCCCGATCCCCCACCCACCCACGGGGGGGGTATTTCAGCCCGTCCGGCGTTTGAGGACGAGCCCTTCGGGCGACACGGGGGTCTGGGGGCGGAGCCCCCAGGTACGGGACGGGAAGGGGCGGAGGGGGCGAAAAACCGCTCGACCCCCGGCACCCTGACCTGCAACTCTCCCCGCATGACCGATACGCAAAGCCTCCCCGAGGGCTACGAGATCTCCGCCGACACCGCCCGCATCGACGTGGACAGCGTCCACCGCTGGCTCTCCACCGACGCGTACTGGGCCACCGGACGCTCGCGAGAGAAGCAGGAGCGTGCGATCGCCGGATCGCTCAACTTCGGCGTGTACGACGGAACTTCGGGGGAGCAGGTCGCATACGCACGCGTGGTCACCGACGAGGCGACCTTCGTTTGGCTCTGCGACGTCTACGTGGCCCCATCGGTCCGCGGCAAGGGAATGGGCACCGCCCTGGTCGCCGCCGTACGCGACCACCTCGAACCACTCGGTCTGCGCCGGATCCTGCTCGCCACGGCGGACGCGCACGGTGTCTACGAGAAGCTCGGATTCAAGGTCCTTCAGAGGCCGGACCAGTGGATGGCGCTCATGCTGCAGTGAGCCCGCGTGTACCCTCCGTAACCCCTCTTGACCTGCGGAGTTCCGCGTTCCACGATCACCGCATGCATCTTCGGGTCACGTTCGTCGCCGCCGCGCGCAGCTCCTCGCTGCTCGCCGAACGCTTCGAGGACGACCGGCCGCTGGACCAGGCCGGCTGGGAGGAAGTGCAGCGCGCAGCCCCGGAGCTGGTGCCGCTGGCGGCGGCCGAGCTGCGCTACTGCTCACCGACGCCGCGCAGCCGGGCCACCGGGGACGCCCTCGGATACGCGCCGCTCGTCCAGCTCGCGCTGCGCGACTGCGACATGGGCCGCTGGCGCGGTCTCACGCTCGGCGAGGCGATGGCCCGAGAGCCCGAGGCCGTCGACAGCTGGCTTGCCGACCCGCGCTCCACGCCCCACGACGGCGAATCGCTGATGACCTTCATCGCCCGCGTCGGGAACTGGCTCGACACCCGGCCCGCCGACGACGGCGGCCGTATCGTCGCGGTGGCCGAACCGTCCGTGGTCCGGGCCGCCCTGGTCTACACCCTGAAGGCGCCGCCCTCGACGTACTGGAACGTGGACGTCCGCCCGTTGTCGACGATCACCGTGACGGGCCGTGCGGGGCGCTGGAACCTGCGCTTCGAGGGGGCCTACTCCCAGCCCTCGCGTGCGTAGTCCGTGGTGAGGGCGAGATCCTTCGCGGGGCCCGCCACGCGCCACACGGACCGCCAGTGGTGCTCGTCGAGAACGGTGAACTCGCCCCGGTAGAGGTCCGCCGAGCAGGGGTGGTCGGCGAGGCAGTACCCGGAGGTCAGGTCCAGGTCGTGGAAGGGGCGGCCGTCGGAGAACCGTACGGCCGCGGTGCCCGCGCGGTCTCCCGGCAGGAAGCGCAGCGTCCGCTCCGCCGGCCTGGGCGTGCCCTGCCATACGAAGGTCCCGGATTCGTGGTGCAGGAGACCCGTGTCCGCCGGGTTCTCCAGCGGTCCGAAAACCGTCGTCCCCGCGAAGTGCCCCTCCGCACCGCTCGCCAGATCCCGCACCGAGCGCTCCACCCGCCAGCTCCCGGCCAGGTACGCCAGCACGTCGGCCACTGGCCAGAACTCGCCCATCCCGTCCCGCTCTCCGTCACATCCGATGCTGCGCAACCCATTGACGCGCTCTGACCCCCTCCCTATCTTGCCGTTCGAAGTGCTGATCAGTGTCCGGCATTTCGAACAATTCAAGACTACAGAGCCGCGGAGTATCCATGTCACGCACCCGCACCCGCTGGAGACTCGGACTCACGGCCACCGCCCTCCTGGTGGCCTCCGCCGTCGTCCCGGCGCCCGCGAACGCCGAGGACGTCACCGACTACGCGATCACCGTGGATCCGGCCGCCAAGGGCGCCAAGATCGACGACACCATGTACGGCGTCTTCTTCGAGGACATCAACCGTGCCGCGGACGGCGGCCTGTACGCGGAGCTCGTGCAGAACCGCTCGTTCGAGTACAGCACCGCCGACAACCGCTCCTACACGCCACTCACGTCCTGGGGCACCTCGGGCACCGCGCAGGCCCTGAGCGACGACGGGCGCCTCAACGCCCGCAACCGCACCTATCTCGCCCTCGACGGCGGCTCGTCCGTCACCAACTCCGGTTACAACACCGGGATTTCGGTCGAGAGCGGCAAGGCATACGACTTCTCGCTCTGGGCCCGCGCGGATGCGGCGGCGCCCCTGACCGTGACGCTGCATGACGCCGACGGCACGCTCGCCGAGGCCCGCCGGGTCACCGCGCGCGGCGGCTGGGCCAAGTACCGGGCGAAGTTCACCGCGACCCGCAGCAGCACCACAGGCCGCCTCACCGTCGCGGCCGAGGGCCCGGTCGCGCTCGACATGATCTCGCTGCTGCCCCGGGACACCTACAAGAGGCACGGTCTGCGCGAGGACCTCGCCCAGAAGATCGCCGCGCTCCACCCGGGCTTCGTGCGCTTTCCGGGCGGCTGCCTGGTCAACACCGGGAGCATGGCGGGATATGACGAGGCGTCGGGCTACGAACGCAAACGCTCGTACCAGTGGAAGGACACCATCGGCCCCGTCGAGCAGCGCGCGACGAACTCCAACTTCTGGGGATACAACCAGAGTTACGGACTGGGCTACTACGAGTACTTCCAGTTCTCCGAGGACATCGGCGCGATGCCGCTGCCCGTCGTGCCCGCCCTCGTCACCGGTTGCGGCCAGAACAGGGCCACCGACGACGACGCCCTGCTCGAGCGGCACATCCAGGACACCCTCGATCTGATCGAGTTCGCGAACGGGCCCGTGACGAGCGAATGGGGCAGGAAGCGGGCGGCGATGGGCCACCCGAAGCCCTTCCACCTCACCCACCTCGAGGTCGGCAACGAGGAGAACCTGCCGAACGAGTTCTTCGCCCGCTTCACGGAGTTCCGCACCGCCATCGAGGCCGAGTACCCGGACGTCACCGTCATCTCCAACTCCGGCCCGGACGACTCCGGTTCGACCTTCGACACCGCCTGGCAGCTCAACCGGGACGCGAACGTCGACATGGTCGACGAGCACTACTACAACAGTCCGCAGTGGTTCCTGCAGAACAACGACCGCTACGACTCCTACGACAGGAACGGCCCCAAGGTCTTCCTCGGCGAGTACGCCTCGCTCGGCAACACCTTCAAGAACGCCCTCTCCGAAGCCGCGTTCATGACCGGCCTCGAACGCAACGCGGACGTCGTGAAACTCGCCTCGTACGCCCCGCTGCTCGCCAACGAGGACTATGTCCAGTGGCGTCCGGACCTCATCTGGTTCAACAACCACGCCTCATGGGGATCGGCCGACTACGAGGTGCAGAAGCTCTTCATGAGCAACGTCGGCGACCGGGTGGTGCCCTCGACAGCCACCGGAACACCCTCGGTGAGCGGCCCGATCTCCGGTGCCGTCGGCCTGTCGACGTGGGCGACCACGGCGGCGTACGACGATGTGAAGGTGACCGGCGCGGACGGGACCGCGCTGCTCGCCGACGACTTCAGCGGTGACGCGTCCCAGTGGACCCACACCGGCACCGGGAGCTGGAGCGTCCAGGACGGTCAGTACGTGCAGAGCGACGAGGCCGCGACCAACACCATGGTCCAGGCGGGCGACCCGGCCTGGCACGACTACGACCTGCACGTGAAGGCCACCAAGAAGTCCGGCAAGGAGGGCTTCCTCGTCGCCTTCGGCGTCAAGGACACCGGGAACTACTACTGGTGGAACCTCGGCGGCTGGAACAACACCACCTCGGCGGTCGAACAGGCCGTGGACGGCGGCAAGTCGACGCTCATCTCCAAGGCGGGGTCCATCGAGACGGGCCGCGCCTACGACATCGACATCAAGGTGAGAGGCCGTCAGGTGACGCTTCTGCTGGACGGCCAGGAGTGGGGGAGCTTCACCGACGACAAGCCCGCCGAGCCGTTCCGCCAGGTCGTCACCCGGGACGCGAAGACCGGCGACCTGATCGTCAAGGTCGTCAACGCCCAGGCGGCGGACGCCCGTACAGCGATCGACCTGGGCGGGGCGAAGGTGGGCCGCAAGGCCGCCGTGACCACGCTCCAGGCCGCACCCGACGCGGTGAACACCGAGACGAGCACGGCGGTCGCCCCGGTGAAGTCGACCTTCGAAGGGGTCGCCGACAGGTTCACGTACACCTTCCCGGCGAACTCCGTGACGTTCCTGAGGATCAGGAAGGGGTGACCGGTAAGGAACGAGCGGGCTAGGAACGGCCGCGGCGGGGTTTGCCGCGTTTGGTTCCCTTGGCGCCCCCGGAGCCGCCGCTCCGGGGGTTCCGGCCCGTCGACTTGCCGGCCGCAGGCTTGCGTCGGGCGCCGCCGCCCGTCTCGGGGCGCTTGGCCTTGGCCTTCGGCTCGGCCGGGGCCGGTGCGGGGGCGCGTCCCCGGGTGCTGTTGACGGTTCGCCCGCGGACGATCCCGATGAAGTCCTCCACCAGGTCGGTGGTCTTCTCCTCCGGCCACGACAGCGCGACGCGCGACTCCGGGGCGTCCGTGACCGGGCGGTAGGTGAGGTCCTTGCGGTGGTGCAGGCGGGCCAGCGACTGGGGGACGACGAGGACACCGATGCCGGCCGCCACCAGGTCGACGGCGTCCTCCGTGGTGGCGGGGCGCTCGATCGCGGGCTGTCCCGGCAGGCGCTCCCAGCCGAGGGTGTCGTCGAGGGGGTGCAGCACGATGTCGTCGGCGAGATCGTCCGTGGACACCTGGTCGACCGCCGCCACGACATGGTCCTTGGGGACCACGACCACGGTCGTCTCGGTGTAGAGGGGGATCGCGCTGAGGTCCGTACGGTCGACAGGCAGGCGCACGAAACCGGCGTCGGCGCCGCCGCCCCGCAGCACGTCGAAGGCCTCCGCGACGGACACCGCGACGAGGGTCAGCGGGACGTCGGGCAGTCGCTCGTTCCAGATCCGCACCCACTTCGCGGGCGTCACCCCCGGAACGTACGCGAGCTTGAACGACGGGGATGCCTCGGAGCCAGTCACCCGGCCAGGCTACCGGCCGTGCAGGCGCGCGGCGCACGCGGAGCCGGTGGTCACAGGGGGTGCACGGGCAGTGCTGGTCGGCGCCGGCCCATACGCTCGTTACCCTTGACACCATGACGTCGCAGCAGAACACCCAGACCATGAAGCCCGCGACAGCGGCGAAGAAGCTGGGTGTGTACCTCGAAGCCACGCCCGCCGAGTTCCAGGAGGGCGTTGTTTCGCGTGCCGAGCTGGCCGCGCTGCAGGCCGAACCGCCCCAGTGGCTGCTGGAGCTGCGGAGCAGCGGTCCGCACCCCCGGCCGGTGGTCGCCGCCAAGCTGGGCGTCTCCATCGCAGGGCTCGCGCGGGGCGGAGTCACCGAGGCCCTCACCACGGAGCAGATCGAGGCGCTGAAGGCGGAGGGTCCCGAGTGGCTGCTGCGGGAGCGCGCCACCCAGGCCGAGGTCCGCAAGGAAGCGGCTCGCATCAAGGAGAAGAAGGCCGACGAGGCCGCCCAGCGCTCCTGATCTCCCTCAGAGCGGAGTCGGGGGCTCGGCCACACCGACGATGAAGTCCCCCAGCGGCCTGACGTCGGCCGACCAGCCCAGCGCGGTGAGCTCTGCGGAGAGCGCCGCGGGCTCGTGGTAGATCTTCACGATCCGGTACTCGCTGCCGTCGTCGAGGCTGCGGACCTCCGAGGAGACGTCCTCGAGGGCTGCCCCGGCCAGGCCCTCGTCGATGAAGACGGCTCTGCCGTCCGGGGCCAGCGCAGCGGCGACGGTCGCCCAGAAGTCCCCGAAGCGGGACGCCGGGACATGGCTGAGCCAGAAGGCGAAGAACACGGTGTCGTAGCGGCGCTCCGGCCGCCACGCGAACACGTCGGCCTGCACGAACGCCACCTTGAGGGACCCGGCACGCTCACGCGCGATGCCCAGCACCTCCGGCGCCGAGTCGACAGCGGTCACCGAGCGAGCCCGCGAGGCCAGCGACCCGGTCCACTGACCCGTACCGCAGGCCAGCTCCAGCACGTCACCGGCGACGGGGAGGCCGTCGAGCGCGGCCACCAGTTCCCGCAGGTCCGCCCGCTCGGCGTAGATCCGGTCGTACTCGAAGGCGCGGGCCCGGTAGTAGGCAATCTGCTCCGCCAGAAGGGCATCGTCAGAAGTTGTCATGAGCCCGACGGTAGTTGCGGTACCGCCGGTCTGTCCGGAAACCCGCGCTGTGAGTTCACGTCAGGACCGGGCAAGGACGCAGAACTCGTGGCCCTCCGGGTCGGCCAGGCACGTCCACGGGACATCGCCCTGGCCGACGTCGAGGTCGGTGGCGCCGAGGGCCCGCAGCCGGGCCACCTCCGCCGCCTTGTCGTCACCGGGGTCCGGCACCAGGTCGAGATGAACGCGGTCCGGCACGGTCTTCACATCGAGCTTGCGGAGGAACTCGAGATACGGCCCGACACCCTCGGCGGAGCGAAACGATGCATGATCGTCGGTCACCTCGTGCAGGGTCCAGCCGATCGCCTCGCCCCAGAACCGGGCCATGACCCGCGGATCCACGCAGTCGACCACCACCGCGGCGATCGGCCCGGTGTCCCGGTAGACCTCCCGAGGCTCAAGGACGCAGAACTCGTTGCCCTCCGGGTCGGCGAGGACCGTCCACGGCACATCGCCCTGGCCCACGTCGGCGGGCATCGCACCGAGTGACCGGAGGCGCGCGACCAGCTCCGCCTGATGGGCCGCGGAGGTGGTGGCGAGATCGAGGTGCACACGGTTCTTCGTTGCCGTCTTGGGTTCCGGGACGGCAATGACATCGATGCATACGCCGGCCGGGTCCTGCCAGTCGAAGCCGACGGGCTGAGCGGCGGTCGCGCCGGATCCCCCGCTGGTGACACCCCAGCCGAGCGCCTCCGCCCAGAACCGCCCGACCGCCGAGTCGTCAAGAGCCTTTATGTTCACCAGGGCAGGTCGCAGTGTCATGTCGGCGATCCTATGCACCCGGCCAGGCAGGCAACTGGATTGCATAAACGTGCGGCGAAACGTATAGTCATGCCATCCAAGAGGAGGGTTCCATGGCGGTACGTGCGGCAGTGGCAGGAGCGAGTGGGTACGCGGGCGGGGAACTGCTGCGGCTGCTCCTGGTGCACCCCGAGATCGAGATCGGCGCTCTGACCGGCAACTCCAACGCCGGCCAGCGCCTGGGCGCGCTCCAGCCGCATCTGCTGCCGCTCGCCGGCCGCGTCCTTGAGGAGACCACCCCCGAGGTCCTCGCCGGCCACGACGTCGTGTTCCTCGCGCTGCCCCACGGGCAGTCCGCCGCCGTCGCCGAGCAGCTGGGCCCGGATGTCCTGGTCGTCGACATGGGCGCCGACTTCCGGCTGAAGGACCCGGCCGACTGGGAGAAGTTCTACGGCTCCGAGCACGCCGGGACCTGGCCGTACGGCCTCCCCGAACTGCCGGGTGCCCGCGCCGCGCTGGAGGGGTCCAAGCGCATCGCGGTACCCGGTTGCTACCCCACGGCCACCTCGCTGGCGCTCTTCCCGGCGTACGCGGCGGGCCTCGCCGAGAACGAGGCCGTGATCGTCGCCGCCTCCGGGACCTCGGGTGCCGGCAAGGCGCCCAAGGCGCACCTCCTCGGCAGCGAGGTCATGGGCTCCATGTCCCCGTACGGCGTCGGCGGCGGTCACAGGCACACCCCCGAGATCATCCAGAACCTCGGCGCCGCCGCGGGCGAGTCCGTCACCGTCTCCTTCACGCCGACCCTCGCGCCGATGCCCCGCGGCATCCTTGCCACCTGCAGCGCCAAGGCGAAGCCCGGCGTCACCGCCGAGTCCGTACGGGCCGTATACGAGAAGGCGTACGCGGACGAGCCGTTCGTACACCTGCTCCCGGAGGGGCAGTGGCCCGCGACGGCGTCTGTCTACGGTTCCAACGCCGTTCAGGTGCAGGTCGCCTTCGACGCCGCCGCGCACCGCATCATCGCGATCAGCGCCATCGACAACCTGACCAAGGGCACCGCGGGCGGTGCCGTCCAGAGCATGAACATCGCCCTCGGGCTTCCCGAGGACATGGGTCTTTCCACGATCGGAGTCGCACCGTGAGCGACGCACGTGCAGCCACCGGGCCGCAGACAACGATGAAAGCCGCACCTCTGCGCTGCACGGGCGGAGAAGCGAACAAGGAGATGCAGTGAGTGTCACGGCAGCAAAGGGATTCCAGGCTGCGGGCATCGCAGCCGGGATCAAGGAGAACGGCAACCCCGACCTGGCCCTCGTGGTCAACAAGGGGCCCCGTCCGGCCGCCGCGGGCGTCTTCACCTCCAACCGCGTGAAGGCCGCGCCGGTGCTGTGGTCCGAGCAGGTCCTCAAGGGCGGCCGGGTGACCGCCGTGGTCCTCAACTCCGGTGGTGCCAACGCCTGTACGGGGCCGAAGGGCTTCCAGGACACGCACGCGACCGCCGAGAAGGTGGCCGACACCCTCGGGCTCAACGCGGCCGAGGTCGCCGTCGCCTCGACCGGCCTCATCGGCATCCTGCTCCCGATGGACAAGCTGCTCACGGGAGTTGAGACGGCGGCCGCGTCCCTGAGCGAGCACGGCGGTGAGAAGGCCGCCATCGCCATCAAGACCACCGACAGCGTCCACAAGACCTCCGTGGTCACCGGCGACGGCTGGACAGTCGGCGGCATGGCGAAGGGCGCCGGCATGCTCGCCCCCGGCCTCGCCACCATGCTCGTGGTCCTGACGACGGACGCCGACGTCGAGAGCGACGTACTGGACAAGGCGCTGCGGGCGGCCACGAAGGTCACCTTCGACCGCGTCGACTCCGACGGCTGCATGTCGACCAACGACACCGTGCTGCTGCTCGCCTCCGGTGCGTCCGAAGTCACCCCGGACCAGCAGGAGTTCGCGGAGGCCGTACGGAAGGTCTGCGACGACCTCGGGCAGCAGCTCATCCGGGACGCCGAGGGTGCCAGCAAGGACATCAAGGTCGAGGTCGTGAACGCCGCGAGCGAGGACGACGCCGTCGAGGTGGGCCGCTCCATCGCCCGCAACAACCTCCTCAAGTGCGCGATCCACGGCGAGGACCCCAACTGGGGCCGGGTGCTCTCCGCCATCGGCACCACCCAAGCCGCCTTCGAGCCGGACCAGTTGAACGTCGCCATCAACGGCGTCTGGGTCTGCAAGAACGGCGGCGTCGGCGAGGACCGTGAGCTCGTCGACATGCGCTACCGCGAGGTCCACATCGTCGCCGACCTCGCCGCAGGCAGTGAGACCGCCACGATCTGGACCAACGACCTCACCGCGGACTACGTCCACGAGAACAGCGCGTACTCCTCATGAGCACTACTCGTAAGCACACCGCGCTGCCCAAGGCGCAGATCCTCATCGAGGCGCTGCCCTGGCTGACCCGGCACCAAGGCAAGACCGTCGTCGTCAAGTTCGGCGGCAACGCCATGATCGACGAGGAGCTGAAGTCCGCCTTCGCGCAGGACATCGTCTTCCTGCACCACGCAGGCCTCAAGCCCGTCGTCGTGCACGGCGGCGGCCCGCAGATCAGCGCCGCCCTCGACCGGCACGGCATCGTCAGCGAGTTCAAGGCGGGCCTGCGGGTCACCACCGAGGAGGCCATGGACGTCGTACGCATGGTCCTTGCCGGACAGGTGCAGCGTGAACTGGTCGGGCTGCTCAACCAGCACGGGCCGCTCGCTGTCGGAATGACCGGCGAGGACGCGCACACCATCACCGCCACCAAGCACCAGCCCGAGATCGACGGCGAGTTGATCGACATCGGGCGGGTCGGCGAGATCACCGCAATCGACACGGGTGCCATCGAGGCGCTGCTCTCCGACGGCCGTATCCCGGTCGTCTCCTCGATCGCCCGCTCCCAGGACGACGGACATGTCTACAACGTCAATGCTGATACGGCGGCTGCGGCACTCGCTGCGGCGCTGGGTGCCGAAACCCTGATGGTCCTCACCGACGTCGAGGGTCTCTACGAGGACTGGCCCAACAGCGACGAGGTGATCAGCCGCCTCACCGCCTCCCAACTGGAGAAGCTGCTGCCCGAACTGGCCAGCGGCATGGTGCCGAAGATGGAGGGCTGTCTGCACGCCGTACGCAACGGCGTCACCACCGCCCGGGTCATCGACGGCCGGGTCCAGCACTCGATCCTGCTGGAGATCTTCACCGACGAGGGGATCGGCACGATGGTCGTGCCCGATCAGGAGGAAGAGGGGGACGCCGCATGACCGCCAACGAAGAGCTCACCCAGCGCTGGCAGGGCTCACTCATGGACAACTACGGCACTCCGCGCCTGCCCCTCGTCCGCGGTGCGGGCACCAGGCTCTGGGACGCCGACGGCAAGGAGTACCTCGACTTCGTCGGCGGCATCGCGGTCAACGCGCTCGGACACGCCCACCCGGCGATCGTCGAGGCGGTCAGCAAGCAGATCGGCTCGCTCGGCCATGTCTCGAACCTCTTCGTCGCCGAGCCGCCCGTCGCGCTCGCCGAACGGCTGCTCCAGCTCTTCGGGCGGGACGGCCGGGTGTACTTCTGCAACTCGGGTGCCGAGGCCAACGAGGGCGCCTTCAAGATCGGGCGGCTGACCGGCCGCAAGCACATGGTGGCCACCCAGGGTGCCTTCCACGGCCGGACCATGGGCGCGCTCGCCCTCACCGGCCAGCCCGGCAAGCGGGAGCCTTTCCTGCCGCTGCCCGGTGACGTCACGCATGTCCCGTACGGCGACGCGCAGGCGCTGGCCGAAGCGGTCACCGAGGACACCGCACTGGTGATCATCGAGCCGATTCAGGGCGAGAACGGCGTGGTCGTACCCCCGCCCGGCTATCTGAAGGCCGCCCGCGCGATCACCGCCGCGACCGGCGCGCTCCTCGTCCTGGACGAGGTGCAGACCGGAATCGGCCGCACCGGATCCTGGTTCGCGTACCAGGCGCACGAGGGTGTCCTGCCCGACGTCGTCACACTCGCGAAGGGTCTCGGTGGCGGGCTGCCGCTCGGCGCGACCGTCGCCTTCGGCCGGGCCGCCGAGCTGCTGAAGCCGGGCCACCACGGCACGACCTTCGGCGGCAACCCGGTCGTCTGCGCCGCCGGACTCGCCGTACTCGACACGATCGCGTCCGAGGGACTCCTCGAGAACGTGAAGCGCACGAGCGAGAAACTGCGGGACGGAATCGAGTCACTCGGACATCCGTTGATCGACCATGTCCGGGGAGCGGGCCTGCTCCTGGGTATCGTGCTCACCGAGCCGCTCGCACCGCAGGTGCAGCAGGCGGCTCAGGACGCCGGTCTCCTGGTCAACGCGCCCGCCCCCGATGTCGTACGGCTGATGCCGCCGCTGAACCTCGGCGATGACGAAGTGGACGCGTTTCTCCAGGCTCTCCCTGGTGTCCTCGACGTGGTCAACGGGGAAGGACGATCCGGGGAATGAGACGACGATGAGTCAGGCGCAGGACCACGAGCACGCAGGGCCTGCCGTACCGCAGACCCGCACCGCACGCCACCGCCGGATCGTGGACATCCTCAACCGGCAACCGGTGCGCTCTCAGAGCCAGTTGGCGAAGCTTCTCGCCGACGACGGGCTGAACGTCACTCAGGCGACACTCTCCCGGGACCTGGACGAGCTGAACGCGGTCAAGATCCGCAACAACGACGGCGACCTGATCTATGCGGTGCCCAGCGAGGGGGGATTCCGTACCCCTCGTGCGCCGCTGGGGGAGTCGGCGAAGGAGGAGCGGATGCGCCGGCTGTCCGCGGAGCTGCTGATCTCCGCGGAGGCTTCGGCAAACCTCGTGGTGCTGCGTACGCCTCCGGGGGCCGCGCAGTTTCTTGCCTCGGCGATCGATCAGGCCGAGCTGCAGGACATTCTTGGCACGATCGCCGGGGACGACACGTTGCTGCTGATCAGTCGGGAGCCTGCGGGGGGCCAGGCGTTGGCGGATCACTTGTTGCGGTTGGCTCAGAACACTCACTGACGTGTACGACGTTGGAGGCGCGCCCCGGATCGGGGTGCGCCTCTGGCGTTTTCGGGTGCGGGCTGCTTGTGGTTGCTCGCGCAGTTCCTCGCGCCCCTGAAGGGGCTTCACTTACCCCAGCCGTTGAGCTAGGCCCCCCGTACACCTGACCTCGTCGCCCGCCGTGATGAGCAGGGCCTCTACGTCGGGGAGGGACTCCAGCCAGTCCAGGGCCTGGCGGGAGCCCATCGCGAAGGCCGCTGTCGCCCAGGCGTCCGCCCAGGTCAGGCGGGGGCCCACCACCGTCACGGCGACGAGGTCGGTGACCGCGGACTTGCCGGTGCGGGGGTCGACGATGTGGGCGCCGCGTTCGGCGGTGCCGGAGGTGGCGACGGCGAGTTCGTCGGCGCCGGCCGCGGAGACCACGGCGGCGAGGGAACCTGGGCGGAGCGGATCCGCCACGCCGACCCGCCACGGCCGCTGCGGGCCCGGCACGCCGCACAACTGGACGTCGCCGCCGCCGTTCACGCTGACGCCGCTCGCCCCGGCCGCGGCGAGATGCCGGGCCACGCGCTCGGTCGACCAGCCCTTCACCAGACCCGTCGGGTCCAGCCGTCCTTCGTACGTCGTGCTGAACCACCCCTCGCTCAGCCGCTCCGCCTCGGCGCACAGGTCGAGCACCTCGGCGACCTCCGGATCGCACTCGGCGACCGTCAGCTCGCCGCGTGCGAGACGCGAGATCTGGCTGTCCTCGCGGTAGGTGCTGAACACCTCGTTCACCCGGTGGAGTTGGGCGACCGCCTCCTCCAAGGCGGCCTGGACGACGGCCGGTTCGCCGCCGCGCACGTCGAACGAGAAGACGGTGCCCATGACCTCCTCCACGTGGCGCAGCGCGGGAGGGGCCTCCGCAGGGTCAGGCACCGGCCTTGTCCAGAGCGGACTGGAGGGACTTCTTGTAGCCGGCGCTGGTGTAGGTGGCTCCGGAGACGGCGTCGATGTCGGCGCTTTGGGTGGCTGCGGCCGCTTGGTTGAGCTTCGGTATGGCATTGCCGGTCACCTCCGTGCTCTGTCCCCCGCTGGGTGCCTGGATGGCCTCGGCCTTGGAGATCGTGGTGCCGTTCAGGGTGAGGCGGACCTGGACGGGCCCGTACTGGGTCTGGACGACGTCCCCGTCGACGGTCTGGCCCTCCGGGGCGGCGGCCGAGGGTGACGCGGGCGCCTGGGACGGCGACGCGGACGACTCCGCCGGGGCCGGGGCGCTCTCGGCGGCCTGGTCGAGGGCGGACTGGAGGGACTTCTTGTAGCCGGCGCTGGTGTACGTGGCTCCGGACACGGCGTCGATGTCGGCGGTGCCCGCGGCGACGGCCGCCTGGTTGAGTTTCGGTACGGCGTTCTCGGTGACCGTGGTGCTCTGGCCGCCGCTGGGCGCCTGGACCGCCTCGGCCTTGGTGATCTTGTCGCCGCTGAGGGTGAGACGGACCTGGACAGGCCCGTACTGGGTGTCGGCCACGCTTCCGGTGACCGTACGGGCGCCGGAAGCCGCCTGCTCCGAGCCGCCGCCCTGCGGCGACTCCTGCCCGGCCGCCGGCGGCTGGGCCGCTCCGCCCTGCGCCGAAGCGGAGGCCGGATCGGACCCCGGCTTCAGAGACAGCAGCAGGACGATCCCGGACACGGTGGCGGCGGTTGCGAGCATGACACGCCTGAGGGGATGGCTCTTCTTCATCGCTCCTGACTCCCGTCGCTCACATCTCGAACGACTCGTGATGGATGCGGCGGGCGGGGACTCCCGCGCCGCGCAGTGCTTCGTACACCTGCTGAGCGAAGCCGGGCGGCCCGCACATGAAGACGTCATGGCTCTCGATGTCCGGCAGCTTCCGGCGCAGGCTGTCCGCCGAGATGTCCGGGCGTTCCCCGTCGGGGCTGTTCACCGCGTACATGAGCCGGGCCCCGCGCTCCTTGGAGATGACCGCCAGCTCGTCCCAGAGGGCCAGGTCCTGGGTGCTGTTCGCCCGGTAGAGCAGCGTGAGGTCGCCGGAGGCGCCGGGCAGCGTCTCGAACAGCGCCCGCATCGGCGTGATGCCGACGCCGCCGGCCACCAGCAAAACCTTTCCGCGGCTGCGCTTGGAGGCCGTCAGTGCGCCGTACGGCCCCTCGGCCCAGACCCGGGTGCCCGGCTCCAGCTCGCGCAGCGCGGCGCTGTGGTCGCCGATCGCCTTCACGGTGATGCGCAGCATGTTGGGGCGGGGCGCCGCGGACAGCGAGTACGGGTGGGAGCTGAGCCGCATCCCCGGCGCCAGGAAGCGCCAGCGGAAGAACTGTCCGGCCTCGGCACCCATCCGGTGCAGCTTCCGGCCGCTGATCAGCACCGACACGATCCCCGGCGCCTCCTCGATGACCGCCTCGACCCGCATCCGGTGCCGCATGTTCAGCCGGATCGGCGCGATCACCCGGTACCAGAGCACCAGCGCGGTCACCGTTCCGTACAGCCCGTACCAGGCTGTCGTCGCGGCGGGCTGGACGGCGAAGTCGTTGCCGGTGGTCAGCTGGTGCCAGAACGACAGATACACGGCGGCGTAGGTGAGCAGATGGATGTGGTACCAGGTGTCGTACGGAATCCTGCGGCGCACCGGGCCCATGGAGAGCAGGCCGATGACGAGCAACAGCCCCGCGCCGATCGCGGCTTTGCCCATGTCGGGCAGCTGGTTGATCGAGTCGATGGTCTGCTGGACTATGTCGGCGAAGGTCCGGCCGGACTGGAGTGCGTAGCCGTACATCGTCAGGACGAGATGGGCGAGGACCAGACAGAGGGTGTAGCGACCGCTCATCGCATGCCAGCGGGCCACCCGGTCGGAGCCCACCCGGCGCTCCAGTGCGGGCACCCGGGCCATCTGAAGCACCACGAGCGCCATCAGGTACCCGGCCAACAGGCCTGTGATCCGGCCCGCGTTGATCATCCGGCTGGTGTGGTCCGCGATGGACGGGGTGTTGCTCCACCACAGCCAGATGACCCCGGCCGCGCCTGCCCAGACGGCGAGCAGCAGCGGGACGGCAGGGGAGCGGCGCGGGCGGATACGGCGCATGGTCTGGCGCCGCGCGGCGCGGCCACCGGCGATCGTGGACACGGTTCCTCCGTGGTCGTCCTGGGGGGGAGAGTCCCCCTGGCCCAGAGGTACGCGGCGCGAGCGCTGTGTGTTCAACCGCCCGCTGAGTCCAGTGCGGACTGGAGGGACTGGCGGTAACCGTCACTCGTGTAAGTGGCACCGGACACCGTGTCGACGTTGGCGCTCTGCGCGGTGATCGCCTCCCTT
Source organism: Streptomyces sp. NBC_00554 (assembly GCF_041431135.1). NCBI lineage: Bacteria > Bacillati > Actinomycetota > Actinomycetes > Kitasatosporales > Streptomycetaceae > Streptomyces > Streptomyces sp. NBC_00554. The sequence continues at coordinate 8,317,278 of NZ_CP107799.1, forward strand.
TTGAGCTGAGGGATCGCGTAGCTGTTGATCTGCTGATCCCTCGGGTTGTCCTGGGGATAGGTGACGGCCGTGACGTCGGTGATCTTGCCGCTCTTCAGGGTGACGCGGACCTGTACGGGGCCGTAGCGGGTCCGCACGGCGGTGCCGGTGAGCGTCCCGGTGGTGGTGCCGCTGCCGGAGCTGCTGGAGCTTCCGGTGGAGCCCGAACCGCTGCTGGACGGCAGGGCGACGGCCGGCGTGCTGTGCGGCTTCAGCGACAGCAGCAGTACGACGCCGGAGACGGTGGCGGCGGTCGCCAGCACGACGCGGCGCAGCGGGCGGTTCCGGTTCAGGGCGTGCACGGGGTCCTCGCAACTCTCATGCGTTTCACGGGATTTACGGCGTTCACAGCTCGAACGACTCGTGGTGGATGCGGCGGTCGGGGACCCCGGCCGCGCGCAGCGCCCGGTATACGTCCCGTGCGAAGGCGTCAGGCCCGCACACGTACACGTCGTGTCCGCCGACATCGGAGACGGCCGCGCGCAGGGTCTGGGCCGTGAAGCGCGGGCGGGAGCCGTCCGCGTCGTTGAGCGCGTACACCACGCGTGCCCCGCGCCACTGCGCGATGGCCTCCAACTCGGCGCCCAGCGCGAGGTCTTCGGCCGTACGGGCCCGGTAGAGCAGGGTGACCTGGCCGGGCAGCGTCTCGAACAGGGCCCGCAGTGGTGTGATGCCGACCCCGGCCGCGATCAGGAGCACCTTGTGCGAGCTGCGCCGGTCCGCGGTCAGAGAGCCGTAGGGGCCCTCCGCCCATACTCGGGTTCCCGGACGCAGGAGCGAGACGGACGCGCTGTGGCCGCCGAGCGCCTTCACCGTGATGCGCAGCAGGTCGGGTCGTGGCGGGGCCGACAGCGAGTAGGGCGAGGAGGTCCAGCGCATCCCCTCCGCGAGGAACCGCCAGCGGAAGAACTGCCCCGGCTGCGCCTGGAGTTCATCGATGTGCTGCCCGCGTACGACGACGGAGAACACGTCCGGCGTCTCTTGGTGCACCGACTCCACTCGCAGCCGGTGGCGCAGATTGAGCCGGACCGGGGTGAGGATCCTGAACCAGACGACCAGCGCCGCGACACCCAGGTACAGCGCGTACCAGGCGGCCTGCGCGAGGGAGTTGCCCGTGAAGTCGGCGCCCAGCGCGAGCTGATGGCCGAAGGCGAGGAAGAGAGCGGCATACGTGAGCAGGTGCACGTAGTACCAGAACTCGTGGCTCACCCGGCGCCGCACCGCACGCGCGGACAGGATCCCGACGGCGATCAGGATCAGCGTGCCCGCCGTGGCCTTGAGCATCTCCGGGTAGGTGAGGACGACGGTCGTCGTCTCGTGCACGATCCCGCTGCCGTCCTGGGATGCGTACCCGATCAGGATCAGCGTGACGTGCGCGACCAGCAGACAGATCGTGTACCGGCCCGCCATGGCGTGCCAGCGGGCCACCCGGTCCGAGCCGATCCGCCGCTCCAGGAGCGGGACCCGGGCCATCAGACCGACGAGCACCGCACAGCCGTAGCCGCACAGCAGCCCGGCGATCCGCCCGGCGTCGGTCAGCCAGCCGGCCGCTCCGACCACCGAGCGGGTGTCCGCCCACCACAGCGCGACCACGGCGACCGCGCCTGCCCACAGCAGGGCCAGCAGCGGGCCGGCCGGGGAGCGGCGTGTCTCGAGAGGCACGGCAGGCGCCGCACGCTGTTCGTACACGGTGGTCATGTGCTCGTCCTTTCGGCTGTCCGGGAGGCAACTGTGCGGTCCGAACTTCTGAGCCGGCTCTGAGCGGGCGGTGCACGGGGCCGCGTACACCTGGGGTGACCGGCTGCGGGCCGCCCCGGTGCAGTCATAGGAAACTCAGAGCCTGGCCGGGCGGGCCTCCCGGTCGACGAGGGGCGATGCTGTGAAGAGCCATGAACACACTCCGCTCCGGCCGCCCCGCACTCACCCGCCCCGACGGCACCCCCGTCCGCGTCCTCGTCGTCGACGACGACCCGGACCTGGCCGAGGTCCTCTCCGGCGCCCTGCGCTACGAGGGCTGGGAGGTCCGGACGGCGGGCGACGGGGCCGCGGCCGTCACCGAGGCGCGCGGCCTGCTGCCCGACGCCGTCGTCCTGGATGTCATGCTCCCGGACACCGACGGCTTCGCCGTACTGCGCGATCTGCACGCCGTGAAGCCCGACGTCTGCGTCCTCTTCCTCACCGCGCGGGACGCCGTCGAGGACCGCATCACGGGCATCACCGCGGGCGGTGACGACTATGTGACGAAGCCGTTCAGCCTGGAGGAGGTCGTCGCCCGGCTGCGCGGTCTGCTGCGCCGCGCGGGCATGGCCCGCCAGCTGGACGAGGGACCACGGCTCACCGTCGGGGACCTCGTGATGGACGAGGAGGCCCGCGAGGTGACCCGCGGCGGCGAGCTGATCGAACTGTCGCCGACCGAGTTCGAACTGCTGCGCTATCTGATGCGCAACCCGCGCAGGGTGCTGAGCAAGGCGCAGATCCTCGACCGCGTCTGGTCGTACGACTTCGGCGGCCAGGCCCACATCGTGGAGCTCTATGTCTCCTATCTGCGCAAGAAGGTGGACTCGGGCCGCGAGCCCATGATCCATACGGTGCGGGGCGCGGGGTACGTGCTCAAACCGGTGGTGGGCCGGTGAGCGCGCGGTGGGCGGGGGTGCGGTGGCGGGCGCCTCGGCTGCTGCGAGCGGCCCGGTTCCGAAGGAATGGGTCGCGAGGGCTCCGGCTGTGGTTGCCGCGCCCGCACACGCTCCGGTCCCGGCTCACCGGGGGGCTCGTGGTGCTGCTCGCCGTCAGCTGCGCCGCCGTCGGCGTGGCCGCCGTGCTCGAACTGAACGGGTTCCTCACGGGTCGTCTGGACCAGCAGTTGCGGGACGCGGGCGCCAGCTTCCCCGCGAGCCTGGAGCACGGCAGCAGCGTCAAGCCCTCCGACCACGACGGCGACGAGTACGGCGACACCCGCCGCCAGGCCACCGGCACCTTCGGCGCCCGCCTGCTCGACGGGACCGTCACCAACGAAGCCGTCGTCCGCGCCGGCACCGACCCCGCCGACCTGAACGTGGTGCTGACCGCCACCGACCGGAAGGTCCTCGCCGCGGTGCCGGTCGACAGCGACGGACACAGCGTGCGCCTCTCCGCGCTCGGCTCCTACCGGCTGACGGCGTGGAACGGCCAGGACGGCGACGTACTGATCACCGGGCTCCCCCTGGAACCGGTGGAGGCCGCCGTGCACCGCCTCGAACTGGTCGCCGCCTGCGTCTTCGGCGCCGCCCTCGCGGTCACGGGAGTCGCCGGAGCCCTGTGGGTGCGCTGGTCGCTGCGGCCGCTGAGCCGGGTCGCCGCGACCGCGACACGGGTCAGCGAACTGCCCCTCGCCAGCGGTGAGGTGGCGCTGCCGCCGCGAGCGCCCGAGTCCGACCCGCGCAGCGAGGTGGGCCAGGTCGCCGGCGCCTTCAACCGCATGCTCGGCCATGTCGAGGACGCGCTGACCAAGCGGCACGCGAGCGAGGAACGGCTGCGCAGCTTCGCCGCCGACGCCAGCCATGAGCTGCGCACCCCGGTCGCCTCGGTCCGGGGCCACGCCGAACTGGCCCTGCTGCACCCAGGCCCGGTGCCCCCGAAGGTGACCCGCGCCCTGGAGCGGATCGCGGCCGAGTCGGCGCGGATGGGCGAGATGGTCGACGATCTGCTGCTCCTCGCCCGCCTCGACGCGGGCCGCCCGCTGGAACGGTTCCCCGTCGACCTCACCCACCTTGTCCTCGACTCGGTCACGGACGCGCGGGCTGCCGGCCCTGACCATCGCTGGACCCTGGAGCTGGCGGAGGAGCCGGTGACGGTGACCGGCGACGCGCACCGGCTCCAACAGGTGTTGGCCAACCTGTTGGCCAACGCCCGTTTGCACACACCCGTTGGCACGAGGGTGACGGTGTCACTGGCGGCTGATGCCACGACGGCCGTCCTGACGGTTCGTGATGACGGCCCGGGTGTACCGGAGGACGTCCAGCCCGGTGTCTTCGAACGCTTCACCCGAGCGGACCGCCGCCGCACCGAGGGCGAGGGCGGCGGAGCGGGACTTGGCCTGTCGATCGTGGCGGCGGTGGTCGAGGCCCACGGCGGCACAGTGGCGCTGGAGAGCCGCCCGGGGGCGACGACGTTCACGGTCCGGCTGTCGGCCGAGGGCAGGAGTGCCCCGTAGGGGCGCAGGGAACTGCGCGAGCAACCCAAAACGACCCGCAGGTACCAACGGCCCTGACCCCAACGGCGCTCAGTACCGAGTGATCGCGGCAACTCCGCCCACCGTGCCGATCGCGATGTGCGGCCCCCGTGCCGGATCGGCCCACTTCACGATCCGCCGCATCGCATCCCTGGGCACCGACACACAACCAGCAGTCGCCCCACGCCCGTTGACATGCAAGAAGATGCCGGCGCCGCGACCCCGCACCGGCCGCTCGTAGTTGAACCCGATGACGAGGGCGTACGCGTACTGCGTGGCGTACGAGATCAGGTGCTCGGACTCGGCGGCGCGGCAGTCGGCGGCACGGGGTTCGGTCCAGCGGTTGTAGGCGCGGGAGTTGTTGTCCTGGCACCACCAGGAGTTCTGGTGGACCCGCCGGTACGGGGCCTTGGTCCCGCCGGGCGTGGCCTTGATGCCGAACGCGTACGGAAGGCCGTACAGCCCGGTGGGTGTCGTGTTCGTCCCCTGTCTCCGGGAGCCGCCCTCGACCAGCCCCTTGGCGCCGAAGCGCGCGGCCGAGGAACCGGCCTTCACCCAGCGCCCGTCGCGCCGGTCCCACCAAGCGATGGTCCCCGTGGTCGAGGACGTACGCGCGGCCTGCGCCGTGATGAGCTGCGTGCCTCCGCCGGTGTCCGCCATCCGCTCGGGCAGCGGAGGCGGGCCGCTCGGGGCCAGGCCCAGGGTGAGGAGGGACACGGACGCGAGGAGGACGGCGGCAGCGGGACGACGCATGGAGAGGACGCTACGGGGAGGCAGCGGTCGGGGCAGTTCGGGTGGGCTGTACAGGCGTCGTCCGTCGGTGTTCGCGCCGGTGTTCCCGCGGATTCCGGGCGGCCTGCCAGGGCGCCCGGAAACCACGGTGTCCACGGGGTCGGGGCTCACGGACTCGGCGGGGAACCCAGCGGGTTGAGAAGCTCGGGGTTGCCGTCGAACGCGTAGAGCAGCAGATCGTTCATCCGGAAGGTGCTCTGGTCCACAGCGAGGCTGGGACGCCACTCGGGATCACGGACGATGGAGTGTCGGCTCCCCTCCATGGCCCGGTGGAAGACCTCGGCGACGATGCGGCCGCCGACGCCGGTCAGTCGGCCGTTGCCCTTCACCTCGGCCTCCCTGAGGATGTAGAACCACAGGGGGGTCTTGGTCTTGACCAACTCCAGGTCCTCGGTGCTCAGTTCCGCCAGCGAGGCACCGTTGCCACTGCCCTGCTCGATCTCCGTCGGAGTGAGCCGCTCGTCCTCGTCGAGCTTGAAGAACTCCGCCATCTCCTGGCCGGTCGCGAGCTTGAGCATGTTGGCCCGGGTGAGATTCCGGAAGGCGAGATTGCGCTCGATCTCCGGGACCGTGGACCCTCGGGCGCCGAACGACCCCAGCGGGAGCTGCTTGAGCACGTCGACCAGCAGGGTGTCGATCCGCTTCGCCAGGTTGAACTGGTCCGCGGTCCTCGTGAGCTCCTTGCGGCCGGTCTCGCTGAAGTCGAAGAGCCGGGGGAGATCGGCGACCCAGTTGGTCGGCAGACGCTCGGACCTGCCCGCGTCCGGGTTGTCGTCGTCCGGCGGGAAGGGCTGGAAATTGCCGCTGGTCGCGGAGAAGACGAAGATCAGCCGCAGCGTCGCGGGCGCGAGGACGCCGGGGCCCTGCCCGCTGTTGAACACCCGGTTCCACTCGTACTCCTCGCGGACCATGCTGTGGCCAAGACGGAAGGCCGCCACCGAGAACTCGATGGGCATGGTGGGCGCGTCGCCGGGCTGAAGCTTTCGGTACGTGTCGTCTTCGACTCCGCCGTCGTCGTACTTGATCTCGGGTGCCACATCGAAGTACCTGCGACCGTGTTTGAAGACGTCGTCCACGATCTCGTCGTCGACGATCTGGATCAGGTAGTCCGTGCGCAGCATCCACTGGTAGTGCTTGACGACCAGTTCGCGCGCGGTGTCGAAGAGCACCGCGCTGTCCGTCCCCTTCGCGGCCAGGTCGGTGACGACCTTGTTGTGGAAGCGGATGAAGGCGCAGTGGATCTGGGCGACGGCGAGGTTCTCGTCGTTGCGGGCGTCGGGGATCAGGGCTGCTCGCCGCTCCCCGATCGACGAGCCGATGCCGACCCGGGGCAGGTCGAACCCGTCCAGTTCCTTCTGCGGGATGTCGTTGACGCCGTCAGACTGTCCCCCCACGGGCTGGGTCTTGCCGGTGCGTAACCGGATTCCGTCGGGCCCGTAGAACTTGCGGTCCTGCGGCTTCTGCGGCCCCCGGCCGTACAGGCTGTCGAGGTCCAGGGCGGGTGAGCGGCCCTGGATGAGTTCGTCGACGGTGACGTCCTGCTCCAGGTCCCGGCCGGTGGCGTCGAGCGTCAGATCGTGGTCGACGAACTGCCCCAGGTAGGTGAATCCCGCCGGAATGGCGGGGTGGGAGGAGTCCGGCGATTCTGTGGCGGGTGTCATCGCCTTGGCGAGCGCCTCGCGCAGTTCCCGGCTCGTCACCGTGGTCCCGGGCGCGGGGCTCAGCCGGGAGAAGCGGAACTTGCGCAGCGAGGCGATGGTCGACGGCGTCAAGGGTTCGACCGGGGCGCCGTCGCTCGTGCCCGGGTCGTTGAAGATGCCTTCGCCGAGGACGTAGTAGGAGTTGCGGATATGCCGTTTGCTCTGCGGTTCGCGTGCGGGTCGGAACACTGGATCCCCCATCTGTTCCTGGTATTCACGCCCGGTGGGCGGTTTTTGCCGAGCGTAGGGGCTGCGAACGATGGAAGGGAGAATTCCGTCAAATGATCCCAACAGCCCCTTGTAGCAAGAAGATCGGCAAAACGTTCGTACTGCGACATCGCGCACCGGAGCGGCGCAAGGTCCTCAAGTGGTGCGGGCTCAGGCCGGGGTGGGAGGCAGCGGCAGGGGCAGCCCGGGCAGGCCGTCCATGCTTGTCGCGATGTGCTCCTTCTTCCCGAAGTACGCGTCGAGTGAGGCGTCGTCCTCGCGCGCGAAGCGCTTGGCGTGCAGATCGCGGTCCTCGTCGTACGACATGAAGGGCACCGCGTACCCGCAGGTGTCCCGGACGAGTTCGGCCGTCACGACGATGATCGCGCGCAGGCCGTGCGGGGTCGGGTCGATGTCCGGGAAGTGGGCGAGCAGTTCGCTGAAGCGCGGGTCGTCCCGGAAGACGGGCTCGCCGTGGCCGTGCACACGGACGATGTTCGGCGGCCCCTGGAAGGCGCACCACATGAGGGTGATCCGGCCGTTCTCCCGCAGATGGGCGATCGTCTCGGCATTGCTCCCGGCGAAGTCCAGGTATGCCACGGTCAGTTCGTCGATCACCACGAAGGAGCCGGTGAGCCCCTTGGGTGAGAGGTTGACCGTGCCGTCCCCCGACAGGGGCGCGGTCGCGGTGAAGAAGAGGGGCTGCGCCTCGATGAACGTACGCAGTCGGCCGTCTATGCGCTCATAAGTCTTTCCCATGTCTAACGATTATTGACCAAGTTCCTTACTTTGTCTAAGGAACTGCGGGGTTCCGTGGCCGCCCCGGTCGGCGCTGCGGGACGGGGCGGCCACGGAGTCTTTTACTTGTTGAGGGTGCAGGTGGCCAGCGTGCCCAGGCCCTGGGGCTTGGCCGCGGTGCGGCCGATGGAGATGGCGATGCGGTCGATGGTGGCGACGCGCTTGTCGGCCAGCGGGCCGAGGATCGCGTTCTGGACGAAGTTGGGTCCGCCCTGGCCGACCGTGTTCACCAGCCGCGTGTTGGCCTCGTTGATCTGCGTGTTCAGCAGCGCCAGGTTGCGGTCGACCTCGGCCTTGGCGGAGGCGGGGATCGCGGGCAGGCGCGACGCGACGTCCGGGCAGCTGATCGTGCCGGCGGCACCGGAGCCGGCCGCGGGTGCGGCGGTGTTCGCCGGCGCGCTCGCGGGGGTGCTGGCCTGCGGCGCGCTCGGCGTCGCGGCGGCGCCGCCCCCGGCCGCGTTCAGCTTGCACGGCGCGAGCGAGTCCAGGCCCACCGGCTTGGCCGCGGTGCGCCCGATCGCCGTCGCGATGCGGTTGATGGTGGCGACGCGCTTGTCCTTGAGGGGGCCGAGGATCGCGTTCTGGACGAAGTTGGCGCCGCCCTGGCCGACCGTGTCGACCAGTCTCTTGTTGGCCTCCGCGATCTGGGTGTTGAGCAGTGCGAGGTTGCGGTCGACCTCGGCCTTCGCGGAGGCGGGGATCGCGGGCAGGCTCGGCGCGACGGCCGGGCAGTTCACCGTGCCCGGGGACGCGGCCTTCGTGGTGGCGTTCTGGCCGCTGCTCTTGGACGTCTCCCCGGCCAAGGCCGAGCCGGCGATCACCGCAGCGGACAACACCATCGCGGAGGCGCCACCGATCACGACGACGCGGCGCTTGTTGTACTTCGGAAGAGCCCTGGACATGCGGAAGCCTCACTCGGGTCAGGGGTGGGGAGCCGCCCGGCGGTCGGCCGGGCGGAGTGCCTCTCGGTGTACGAACGCGGCGCCTGCGTCGGGGAGGGATACGGGTAAGCGGTTTCCCTTGTTCAAAGTGCATTCAAAGAAACCTCGGATTCGTCTGAGATCGCGTCCCGTGTTCGGTATCTCGACCATGAGGGCGTCGAGTCTCGCCGAGATTGACGAATCATGCAGAGTTCTGCATACTCATGCATGTCAGCGAATGCACTGTAAGGAGAAACCCGTGGCCGAGCGCGTCGTACTCGCCTACTCAGGCGGTCTGGACACCTCCGTCGCCATCGGCTGGATCGCCGAGGAGACGGGCGCCGAGGTCATCGCCGTCGCAGTGGACGTCGGCCAGGGCGGCGAGGACCTGGACGTCATCCGCAAGCGCGCGCTCGCCTGCGGTGCCGTCGAGGCCGAGGTCGCGGACGCCAAGGACGAGTTCGCCGAGGAGTACTGCCTCCCGGCGATCAAGGCCAACGCCCTTTACATGGACCGCTACCCGCTGGTCTCCGCCCTCTCCCGGCCGACGATCGTCAAGCACCTCGTCGCCGCCGCCCAGAAGCACGGCGCCACCACGGTCGCGCACGGCTGCACCGGCAAGGGCAACGACCAGGTCCGCTTCGAGGCGGGCATCGTCGCCCTCGCCCCCGACCTCCAGTGCATCGCCCCGGTCCGCGACTACGCGATGACCCGCGACAAGGCGATCGCCTTCTGCGAGGCGAAGAACCTCCCCATCGCCACCTCCAAGAAGTCCCCGTACTCCATCGACCAGAACGTCTTCGGGCGCGCCGTCGAGACGGGCTTCCTGGAGGACATCTGGAACGCGCCGATCGAGGACATCTACGAGTACACCTCGAACCCGGCCGAGACCCGTGAGGCCGACGAGGTCGTCATCTCCTTCAAGGAGGGCGTCCCGGTCGCCATCGACGGCAAGCCCGTCACCGTCCTCCAGGCCATTCAGCAGCTCAATGAGCGCGCGGGCGCCCAGGGCATCGGCCGGATCGACATGGTCGAGGACCGGCTTGTCGGCATCAAGTCCCGTGAGGTGTACGAGGCTCCGGGCGCGATCGCCCTGATCACCGCCCACCAGGAGCTGGAGAACGTCACCGTCGAGCGCGAACTCGCCCGCTACAAGCGGCAGGTCGAGCAGCGCTGGGGCGAACTGGTCTACGACGGCCAGTGGTTCTCCCCGCTCAAGCGCGCCCTCGACGGCTTCATCACCGAGGCCAACCAGCACGTCAACGGCGACATCCGGATGACCCTGCACGGCGGCCGCGCCGTCGTCACCGGCCGGCGCTCGGACACCTCGCTGTACGACTTCAACCTCGCCACGTACGACACGGGCGACTCGTTCGACCAGGCCGCGGCCAAGGGCTTCATCGATATCTACAGCCTGTCGTCGAAGATCGCGGCGAAGCGGGACCAGGCGTAGGTCTCGCCTGTATCTGCAGGTGTAGGTCTCGTCCGTACTAGCCTGACGACCGCCTCCTCACCCCTTGGTGCGGAGGCGGTGGCACATCAACAGCTTTGAGGAGCAACGCAAGTGAGCAGCAACAGCGGTGACGTACGGCTCTGGGGCGGCCGTTTCGCCGACGGTCCCGCCGAGGCCCTGGCCAAGCTGTCCGCGTCCGTCCATTTCGACTGGCGCCTCGCGCCGTACGACATCGCCGGATCGCGTGCCCACGCGCGCGTGCTGCACAAGGCGGGCCTGCTCACCGAGGACGAGCTGACGCGCATGCTCGCGGGCCTCGACCGGCTCGAAGCGGATGTGGCATCAGGTGTCCTGGTCGGCACCATCGCCGACGAGGACGTTCATACGGCCCTGGAGCGCGGCCTGTTGGAGCGCATCGGCGCCGACCTCGGCGGCAAGCTCCGCGCGGGCCGCTCCCGCAACGACCAGGTCGCGACCCTCTTCCGGATGTACCTGCGCGACCACGCCCGCGTCATCGGCGGTCTGATCGCCGACCTCCAGGACGCCCTGGTCGGCCTGGCCGAGGCCCACCCGGACGTCGCGATGCCCGGCCGCACGCACCTCCAGCACGCCCAGCCGGTGCTCTTCGCGCACCACGTCCTCGCGCACGCCCAGTCGCTTTCCCGGGACGCCGAACGGCTGCGCCAGTGGGACGAGCGCACGGCGGTCTCCCCGTACGGCTCGGGCGCCCTGGCCGGTTCCTCGCTGGGCCTCGACCCGGAGGCGGTGGCGAAGGACCTGGGCTTCGAGCACGGCAGCGTGGGCAACTCCATCGACGGCACGGCCTCCCGCGACTTCGTCGCCGAGTTCGCCTTCATCACCGCGATGATCGGCGTGAACCTGTCCCGGATCGCCGAAGAGATCATCATCTGGAACACGAAGGAGTTCTCCTTCGTCACCCTCCACGACGCGTTCTCCACCGGCTCCTCGATCATGCCGCAGAAGAAGAACCCGGACATCGCCGAGTTGGCGCGCGGCAAGAGCGGCCGCCTCATCGGCAATCTGACCGGCCTGATGGCGACCCTCAAGGCCCTCCCGCTCGCGTACAACCGCGATCTCCAGGAGGACAAGGAGCCGGTCTTCGACTCCTGCGACCAGCTCGAGGTCCTGCTCCCCGCCTTCACCGGCATGATGGCGACCCTGACCGTCAACCGCGAGCGCATGGAGGAGCTGGCCCCAGCCGGCTTCTCGCTCGCTACCGACATCGCCGAGTGGCTGGTCAAGCAGGGTGTGCCGTTCCGCGTCGCGCACGAGGTCGCGGGCGAGTGCGTGAAGGTCGCCGAGGCCGACGGCATCGAACTGGACGGCCTGACCGACGAGCAGTTCGCGAAGATCTCCGCGCACCTGACCCCCGAGGTGCGCTCCGTCCTCAACGTCCACGGGGCGCTCGCGTCCCGCGACGGCCGGGGAGGTACGGCGCCGAGCGCGGTCGCGATCCAGCTGGCAGAGGTGAAGACGGACGTGGCGGCCCAGCACGAGTGGGCCACGGCGAAAGAGAAGCGGTAGAGGAGCGCCCCCTTAGGGGCGCGGGGCTGTATCGATTTGCGGCTCCGCCGCGTGGGCGCGACAAGCCACGACGAAGCCGCAGCCGCCAAAGCACCGTGCAAACCGAGCTCTGAGGCGGGAGCTGAAGGTCATCGCGGGTTACGTTGGTCGGAGCCGACCGAACGGAGCCCGCGATGCCCTTCGCCCGTCTCGCGACCGCCACAACGCCCACGTGCCACATCGGCCTGGGCCTCGCAGCGGTCGGCCGCCCCGGCTACATCAACCTCGGCCGTGAGGGCGACCTCGGAGAGAACCGCAGCGTCGAGACCCTGCGCGCCCGTACCCACGAACTCCTCGACGCCGCCTACTTCCAGGGCGTCCGCTACTTCGACGCGGCCCGCTCCTACGGCCGCTCCGAGGAGTTCCTCGCCGACTGGCTGAACGCCCGGCCCGACATCGACGACGTCGTGATCGGCAGCAAGTGGGGCTACACCTACACCGCCGGCTGGTCCACCGACGCCGAGAAACACGAGGTCAAGGACCACAGCGTCCAGGCCTACGACCGCCAGCGCAGCGAAACCGCCGAGCTGCTCGGCGACCGCCTCGACCTCTACCAGATCCACTCGGTAACCCCGGACAGCCCGGCCCTCACCGACAAGGAGCTCCACGCCAAGCTGGCCGACGCGGCCGCCCAGGGGCTCTCGATCGGCTTCTCCACCAGCGGGCCCGCCCAGGCCGACGCGATCCGTGCCGCGCTCGCCGTGACAGCGGACGGCGAGCCGCTCTTCCGTACCGTCCAGGCCACCTACAACGCGCTGGAGACTTCGGCCGCACCCGCCCTCGCCGAAGCCCACGACGCCGGACTCACCGTGATCGTCAAGGAGGGCATGGCCAACGGACGCCTCGCGGCCGAGCACGCCCCGGGCGTTCTGCGGGACATCGCCGGGGAGGCCGGACTCGGCGCCGACGCGGTTGCCCTCGCTCTCGTGCTGAGGCAGCCCTGGGCCGGAGTCGTCCTCTCCGGCGCGGCCACCGTCAACCAGCTCGCCTCGAACCTGCACGCGGCGGTCGTGGACCTCGACGACGATCAGCTGGCCAAGCTCGACGCGCTGGCGGAGGAGCCGGTCGCCTACTGGGAGCGGCGCGGGCAGCTGCCCTGGCACTGAGCACCTTGATCGGCCCTGAAAGGTGAGACCCGCGCGCTTCTGGTGAGACAATCATGTCTCATATGGGTTATGGTTGTCTCATGGCTGTCGACCGTGAACATGTGCTGCGCAGCGCAGCCGCCCTGCTCACCCGGAAATCCACCGCCACCATGGACGAGGTTGCCAAGGCGGCCGGGATCAGCCGGGCCACGCTGCACCGCCAGTTCGCGGGGCGGGACGCGCTCGTCCGGGCGCTCGAAGAACTCGGCATCCGGGAGTGCGACGCGGCCCTCGACGGGGCCCGGCTCGACGAGGGCAGTGCGAGCGAAGCCGTGCGACGGCTGGTGGCGGAGATCGAACCCGTCGCCGCACTGCTCGCCTTCCTCTACACCGAGAACCAGCTCTTCGAGGGCGACGCACAGCACGTGGGCTGGGCCCACCTCGACCAGCGCATCGGCGATCTGTTCCGGCGCGGCCAGGAGAGCGGCGAGTTCCGTATCGACCTCAGCCCGGCCTGGCTCACCGAGGCGCTCTACGGCCTGATGGCCTCGGGCGCCTGGGCCGTGATGGACGGCCGCGTGGCCGCCAAGGACTTCCATTTCATGACCGTCGAGCTGTTGCTCGGTGGTGCCCTAAGGAGAGAGGAATCATGACCAGCACGCTGCAGCCGGTATCCGTGGCGGAGGTGGAGAAGCGCCCGGGCCGTTGGCTGGCGCTCTCCGTCCTCGTCCTGGCCGTGCTGCTGGTGGCCGTCGACGCGACCGTCCTCGGCCTCGCCACCCCGTACATCAGCGAGGACCTGAAGCCGTCCGGGACGCAGCTCCTGTGGATCGGTGACGTCTACTCCTTCGTGATCGCGGGCCTGCTCGTCTCCATGGGCAGCCTGGGCGACCGCATCGGCCGCAAGAAGCTGCTGCTGATCGGCGCCACGGCGTTCGGCGCGATATCCGTGCTCAACGCCTACGCGACGACGCCCGAACTGATGATCGTGGCGCGGGCGTTGCTCGGTGTCGCGGGCGCGACCCTGATGCCCGCCACGCTCGCCCTGATCCGCAACCTCTTCCACGACCCGCGCGAGCGCAGCCTCGCCATCGGCATCTGGGGCGCGACCGCCTCCGCCGGTGCGGCCCTGGGCCCCGTGGTCGGCGGCTTCCTGCTCGAACACTTCTGGTGGGGCTCGGTCTTCCTGATCAACCTGCCCGTGATGGCCGTCCTCGTCCTCGTCGGCATCAAGCTGCTGCCGGAGTCGCGCAACCCGAACCCCGGCCCGTGGGACCTGACCAGCGTCGGCCTCTCACTCGTCGGCATGATCGGCATCGTGTACGCGGTGAAGGAGGCCGCCACGCACGGCATCGAGTGGCAGGCGGTCACCGTGGGCCTGCTCGGATCGGGCGCCCTCTACTGGTTCGTACGACGCCAACTCACGCTTCCCTCGCCGCTGTTGGACATGCGGCTGTTCCGCCACCGCGGCTTCTCCGGAGCCGTACTGGCCGACCTCTTCACCATCCTCGGACTGTCCGGGCTGGTCTTCTTCCTCTCGCAGTACCTGCAACTCGTGCAGGGCAGGGGCCCGTTCGAGGCCGGACTCGCCGAACTGCCCGCCGCCATCGGCGCGGTGGCGGCGGGCCTCATCGCGGGGACGGTCGCGCGGCGGTTCTCGGTGCGTGCCGTGGTCTCCGCCGGTCTCGGCGCGGTCGGCCTGGCGCTCGCCGCGCTCACCCTGCTGGACCAGTCCACCGGCTACCCGCTGCTCGGCACCGCGCTGCTGGTCGTCGGCATCGGCGCGGGGTTCTCCTTCACCGTCACCGCCGACGTGATCCTCTCCAGCGTGCCCAAGGAGCAGGCGGGCGCCGCGTCCGCGGTCTCCGAGACGGCGTACGAACTCGGTGCCGCCCTGGGCATCGCGCTCCTCGGCTCGATCGTGACCGGTGTGTACGCGGGCTTCACCGGCCCCGCCGGCACACCGGCCGAGGCCCACGAGTCGCTCGGCGGCGCCGCCGAGTCGGCGGCCGGGCTGCCCGCGGACACCGCGGCGGCCCTGATGGACTCGGCCCGCACCGCGTTCGTCGACGGGCTCACGCTCGCCGCGGGCATCGGAGCGGTGGTGCTGCTGGTCACGGCCGCGGCGGCCTGGTTCCTGCTGCGGGGGCAGAAGCTGGAGGAGGGCATCGAGCACCCGTAAGGCACCGAGCACCTGTAAGGCACCGAGCAACCTGTAAGGCGCCGAACACCTGCAAGGCACCGAACACCCGTAAGCGGACGCGGGCTTTAAGCCCGCTTTCGCATTCACCTGATGGTCTTGGCTCCGTACCGGACGTCGTCCCACACGGCCGAAGGAGCCACTGACCATGACACGTCGTACCCGTAACACCGTTGTCGCCGCCGCCGTTCTGGCCGCTTTGGGCCTGGCCGGAGGCGGCGTCGCGATCGCCTCCGACGGTGGTGAGGCCTCCGGCGGACAGACTCGCTTCGTCGTCGAGGAGGACACCCCGGGCAGCGGGGCCGCCGGCCGCGAGGACTGCCCCGAGAAGAACGGAACCGGCGGCACCACTCCGTCGGACGCCGCCGAGGCGCTGTGACCGCCCCGGAACGGGGAAGCGAGGACAAGCTTCTCGAAGAAGCCCTCTTCGAGGTCAAGCGAGTGATCGTCGGTCAGGACCGCATGGTGGAGCGGATGTTCACCGCGGTCCTGGCCCGCGGCCACTGCCTGCTGCAAGGCGTGCCCGGCGTCGCCAAGACGCTCGCCGCGAAGACGCTCGCGCAGGTCGCGGGCGGACGGTTCGCCCGGCTGCAGTTCACCCCCGACCTCGTCCCCTCCGACATTACCGGCACCCGCGTCTACCGCCCGTCCCAGGAGACGTTCAGCGTCGAACCGGGCCCGGTCGTCGCCAACTTCGTGCTCGCCGACGAGATCAACCGCGCCCCCGCCAAGGTGCAGTCCGCGCTGCTCGAGGTGATGGGCGAGCAGCAGGTGACCATCGGCGGCACCACCATCCCCGTCCCCCAGCCGTTCCTCGTACTCGCCACCCAGAACCCCATCGAGTCCGAGGGCGTCTACCAACTCCCCGAAGCACAGCGCGACCGCTTCCTGCTCAAGGTCGACATCACCACACCCAGCGAGTCCGAGGAGCTCGCGATCCTCTACCGGATGAGCGTCGACCCGCCCCGGGCGCGCCCCGTCCTCACCCCCGACCGGCTGATCGCGCTCCAGCGCTCCGCCGACGAGGTGTTCGTGCACCACGCGGTCGCCGAGTACGCCGTACGCCTGGTCTGCGCGACCCGTGAACTCGCGGGGCCCGACCGCCGGTTGGCGCACGGCGCGGGTCCCCGGGCCACGCTCGGCCTGGTGGCGGCGGCCCGCGCGCTCGCCCTGCTGCGAGGACGTGCCTACGTCCTCCCCGAGGACGTGCACGACCTGGCTCACGAGGTCGTCGCCCACCGCCTCGTACTGTCCTTCGACGCGATGGCCGACGGTGTCACCGGGGCCGAGATCGTCGACGAGGTACTGGCGGCGGTGGAGCAGCCGCGGATCAGCCCGCGCCAGGCCGCCTCGCGCCCGGAGGGGGAAGCGGCATGAGCGGCAGTCCGGAAAGAGGCGGCACCCCCGCGAACGCCGGTTCCCCGACCCTCCGCGAACTCACCCCCGAACAGGCCCTGAAACACCTGGAGGTGCTGTTCACTCGCCGCCCCGACGGCATCCTCCAGGGCGACCACCCAGGGCTGTTCCCCGGCCCCGGCAGCGAGCCGTCCGAGACCCGCCCGTACGTCATCGGCGACGACGTACGCCGGATGGACTGGAACGCCACCGCGCGCACCACCGTCCCGCATGTCCGGCTCACCCTCGCCGACCGCGAACTCACCACCTGGATCGTCCTCGACGCCTCCGCGAGCATGGACTTCGGCACCGCCCGGATGGAGAAGCGCGACCTGGCCGTCGGTGCCGCCGCGTCCGTCGCCTTCCTCACCGAGCGGGCGGGCAACCGGCTCGGCGCACAGATCACGGGGCCGCAGGGCATCGTCCGGATCCCGCCCCGCACCGGCCGCCACCACCTGCTCACCATCCTGCGCGCCGCACTCGACCGCCCCCGGGTGGCGCCGGGGACCGCCGAGACCACCCTCGCCGATGCCCTGCACTCGCTGCGCGCCCTGCCCGCCGGCGGCATGGTCGCCGTGGTCTCCGACTTCCTGGAGGTCGGCTGGGAGCAGCCGCTGCGGACCGTCGCACATCGCCAGCAAGTACTCGCCGTCGAAACGGTCGACCCGCGCGAACTGGAGCTGCCCGACGTCGGACTGCTCACCGTCGTCGACCCGGAGACCGGCCGCAGACGTGAAATCCCCACCCACTCACGGAAGTTGCGCGAGCGGTACGCCGAAGCCGCGCTGGAGCAACGGGCGTTGATCAAGGCGACGATCCGTCGTGCGGGCGCGGCCCACCTCCGGCTGCGGACCGACCGGGACTGGGTGCGTGACGTCGTACGCCATGTCGAGAGCCGCCGGCGCCGTGCGGGAGGCGGCGCCGCGTGAACCGTATATCCGTACGACTGGAGGCGTCATGGGCCTGAACTCGCCCGGCTGGCTGCTGCTCCTGGTGCCGCTCGCCGGACTGATCGGCGCCTACCTGCTGGTGCAGCGCAGGCGCGGGCGGTACGCCGTCAGGTTCACCAACCTCGACCTGCTGGACAAGGTGGCGCCGAGGCGGCCCGGCCGGCGGCGGCACATTCCCGCGGCCGCCTTCTGCGCGACGATGGCGCTGCTGGTGCTCGGGTTCGCCCGGCCCACCACCGAGGTGCGGGTGCCGCGTGAACGGGCCACCGTCGTCGTGGCGTTCGACGTGTCCGCCTCCATGCAGGCGACCGACGTCGAGCCGACCCGGTTCGAGGCCGCCCAGCAGGCCGCGCTCGCCTTCGTCGACCGGCTTCCCGAGCGCTTCAACGCGGGGCTCGTCCAGTTCAGCGGCTCCGCGACGGTCGCGGTCCCGCCCACCACCGACCGCGATCTGCTGCGCTCGGCCATCGAAGGGCTCACCACGCGGCAGGGCACGGCGATCGGCGACGCCGTCGTGGCCGCCCGCGACGCCGTGCGCGCCCTCGACCGGCAGGCCGAGACCGAGCCACCGCCCGCCCACATCGTGCTTCTGTCGGACGGCTCCAACACCCAGGGCCGCTCGGTCGAATCGGCCGCCGAGGAGGTGGCCGCCGACGAGATCCCGGTCTCGACCATCGCGTACGGCACCGAGGACGGGACGGTCGACCTGCCGTCGGGCGACAGCATGCGCGTCCCCGTCGACGGGCCGGCCCTGGAGAACCTGGCGTCCCGCACCGGTGGCGACTTCCACGAAGCCGCCACGGGGGAGGAACTCCAGGCGGTGTACGAGGACATCGGCAGCTCCGTCGGTTACCGCACCGAGGAGCGCGAGGTCTGGCAGTGGTTCGTCGCGGCGGGGCTCGTCACCGCGCTCGCCGCCGCCGCGACCTCACTGCTCTGGTTCTCCAGGCTTCCGTGACCGGCAGCTCCGGCCACCTCCGGTTTCCCGACCAGGGAGGAACGACCGTGTCCGACGACCGATATCCCGCCCACGTAGACCACGTAGACCACACAGCCCACTCGGACCGTCCCGACCCGTCCCGCCCGCCGGGCCCGCCCCGGCCATCCGGCCCTGCGGGGCCGACAGAGCCCACGGGACCCGGGGCGTCCGCCCGGCAGCCCGGCCCGGCATCCGACGGCTCCGATTCCGGCCCCTACCCCGGACTCGGCGAGCCCCGCGGCCCGTCGTTCCTGCCCGGGCGGCCCCCACCGCCCTTCGCGACGCCCATGCCGTCGCCGCAGACGTACGCGTCGCCTGCGTACGCCACACCCCCGCCCCCGGAGCAACGCGCCCCGCGCAAACCCCGCCCCGTCCTGGCCGCGATCGTCGCCGCCGTCCTCGCGGGCGGCGCGGCGGGCTACGCGGCCGGGGCGCTGGGAGACTCCGACGACTCCTCCTCCAGCACCGCCGCGCAGGGCACGAACGGGCTCGAAGCCGTCGCCGCTCGCGTTCTGCCCAGTGTCGTGTCCATCGAGACGGACGCAGGCCAGGGTTCCGGCTTCGTCTTCGACGAGCGTGGCCGAATCCTCACCAACGCCCATGTGGTGTCCGGCAGTTCGCAGGTCACCATAGAACTCCAGGACGGCCGCAGGCTGCGCGCCGACGTACTCGGGGACGATCCCGCCCACGACGTCGCCGTCCTCGAACCCGAGACGGCACGCGGACTGGAGGCCGCCGAACTGGCCACCGGCGCCCGGCCCGGAGTCGGCGACACCGTCCTGGCCATCGGTTCCCCGCTCGGCCTCAGCGGCACCGTCACCTCCGGCATCGTGAGCGCCCTGGACCGCACGGTGACACTGGGGGAGCAGGGCGAGCAGCGGCGCGCCCTGCAGACCGACGCGTCGATCAACCCGGGCAACTCCGGCGGCCCCTTGGTCGATGCCGACGGCCGGGTCATCGGCATCAATACGGCCATCGCGACGTTGGACCAGCAGGGGGGCGGCGGCTCCATCGGCATCGGTTTCGCCATTCCCGTGACGGACGCGATGGACGCCGCGCGGGCGATCATCGACGGCGGCTGACCGCGGCCGGGAACGGCCGACGACGGAGGGCGGGTGCTGGGCCCATGAGACTGCTCGTGGTCGAGGACGAGGAGGACCTGGTCGTCGCGCTCAGGCTCGGCCTGGTCAGGGCGGGCTACGCGGTCGACGTGGCCCCGGACGTCGACACGGCCACCGAGAAACTGGCCGTCAACGACTATGACTTGGTCCTCCTGGACCTCAATCTGCCCGACGGGGACGGTTTCTCGGTCTGCCGGGCCGTCCGGGCCACCCCTGGAGGACCCCGCATTCTGATGCTCACCGCCCGGGACCGCCTCGCCGACCGTGTGCGCGGCCTCGACGAGGGCGCCGACGACTACCTGGTGAAACCCTTCGCGCTGCCCGAACTCCTCGCCCGCATAAGGGCGTTGCTGCGCCGCGAGGACGGCGGTACCTCGGTCGTCGAGGTGGGCGAACTCCGCCTGGACACCGCGCGTTTCGAGGCGTTCAGGGGCGAACGCCCGCTCCAGCTCACGCCGAAGGAGTTCGGCGTCCTGCACTATCTGATGACCCGCCCCGGACGCGTCGTGCCCACCGAGGAACTGCTTGAACACGTGTGGGACGAGCACGCCGACCCGTTCACCAACACCGTGCGGGTCACGGTCGGTTCACTGCGCCGGAAGATCACCGGGGGCGAGGAGCCGCTGATCGAGACGGTGATCCGGCAGGGCTACCGGCTCAAGGAGACGCCGTGAGAGCCCCGTTCCGCAGGCTTCGCCCGTCGGCTGTGAAACCCTCCTTTCGCAGGCTTCGCCCGCCGACTGTGAAACTCCCGTTCCGACTGCCCGCCTTCACCCACACCATCCGCTTCCGTCTCACGGTCCTCTACTCCGGCCTGCTGTTCGTGCTCACCGCGCTCGTCCTCGGCGGGACGTATCTCGCGGTCGAGCGCAGCGGCGAGGCGCACCCCGTCACCAAACAGTTCACGGCCTCGAAGTACGTCGACAACGTATACGTCGGGGAGATCGAGGCGGTGAAGGTCCAGGAGGTCGAGGCGGCCGTCAACTACGAGACACTCGCCAACCTCCGCCGATTCTCCCTCGCCGTGCTCGGCGGCCTCGCCGTCACCAGCCTCGCGATCGGCTGGGTGCTCTCCGGGCGTGCCCTGCGCCCCGTCCGCTCCATCTCCCGTACGGCGGCCGAGATCCAGGCCACGGACCTGTCGCAGCGCATCCGCCTGGACGGCCCGAAGGACGAACTCCGCGACCTCGCCGACACGGTGGACTCGATGCTCGACCGGCTCGACGAGGCCTTCCGCGCCCAGCGCCAGCTCATCGACGACGCCTCGCACGAGCTGCGCAGCCCGCTCGCGATCATCCGAGCCAACCTGGACGCCGTACTCACCGCCGAGGAGTCCGACGAGCAGGAGCGCCGGGCCGCGGCCCGAAGCGTGGACCGGGCCACCACCCGGATGACCCGCCTCGTGGAGGACCTCCTCGCCACCGCCCGCCGCAGCGCTCCCGCGCTCGCCGACGCCGACGTCGACCTGGCCGCCGCGGCCACCGAGGCGTGCGAGGAGTTCGCGTCGCTCGCGGCCGAACGCGGGCTCGTCCTGCGCCGCCGGCTGACCACGGGCCTGACCGTCATCGGCGACCACGACGCGCTGCGCCGGGCCGTCGGCAACCTGCTCTCCAACGCCGTACGGCTGGCTCCGCCCGGCACCCGTATCACCGTGTCGGCCGGCCGGGCGGAGAGCTGGCTGTGGATATCCGTACGGGACGAGGGCCCGGGCATCCTCGACGACGACCAGGCCCGCGTCTTCGACCGCTTCTGGCGAGCGAAGGGCAACATCGGCGGCCGCGACCGCCACGCCGGCCTCGGCCTTGCGATAGTGCGCCAGATAGTGGAGTCGCACGCGGGCCAGATCCGACTGTTCTCCCGAGTGGGAGAGGGCTCCACGTTCGTCCTGTGGTTCCCGGCACCAGGAGCCGACCAAGCCAACGGCGGTCCACCCGAGGAACAGCCCCTGTGACACTCCGCCCAACCAGAGCGCCCCGTCAGGGGCGCGGGGAACTGCGCGACCAGCCACAACGAACCCGCAGGTCACGACGGACCCGCAGCCCCCGGCGAAACCAGCGGAGCGCCTAGGCGGCTTTCGCCTTCGTGGCGTACATGTCCACGTACTCCTGCCCCGACAACCGCATGACCTCGGTCATCACGGAGTCGGTCACAGCCCGCAGAACGTAACGATCGCGGTCCATCCCCTCGTACCGCGAGAACTCCATGGCTTCGCCGAAGCGGACAGTGACCCGGCCGGGCCGCGGAAACCCCGCCCCGCCGGGCTGGATCTTGTCCGTGCCGATGATGGCGAACGGGACGATGGGCGCGCCGGTCATCATCGCCAGCCGGGCGATGCCCGTACGGCCCCGGTAGAGCCGGCCGTCGGGGGAGCGGGTGCCCTCCGGGTAGATGCTGAAGACCTTGCCCTCCTCCAGCACCCGGCGGCCCGTCATCAGCGCCGCGACACCGCCGCGCCCGCCGTCCCGGTCGACCGGGATCATGCCGCAGCCGGTGAAGAACCAGGCCATCAGACGGCCCTTGATGCCCTTGCCGGTGACGTACTCGTCCTTGCCGATGAAGAAGACCTGACGGTCGCAGAACAGCGGCATGATCATCGAGTCGATGAACGTGAGATGGTTGCCGGCCAGGATCACCGGACCTTCGCCCGGGATGTTCTCCGCACCCTCCACCCGTGGGCGGAACATCAGGCGCATGATCGGTCCGAGCACTGCCTTGATGAGCGCGAAGCGGGACAACGGGCCCTCCGGTGTCAAGGGATTCGGTATGAGTCTGTGCAGGTGAGGACGATACTCGCGGCTCCCGGGTGATTGCACATCGGGTTCACCGAGTGGATACGCACTGTTGACGCACGTTTACCTGCGGTGGCGTGCCGGTGAGCGGCTGTCACACGGGCGAGACGATGTGACGGATCTCGCGTGCCGCACCCGAGGACCGTTCGGCGCGCCGCTGCTGTGCGCGTACCCCGCATGGCGGCTCCGATGCCGACGGACCGTCACTTTGCTTATTCCGTACGACACGCAGGGGCACCCACGTGTTCCGCCACAGGTCTCCCTCCCGTCACGCAAGGGAACTTACGATCGACCCGATTTGAACTGGCGCGGGGGCACTACAGCGGGAGTAGTCATGGGAGCGCAGGAGTCGAACGGACAGGAACGGGGCACCGCGCGGCGGACGCTGCTCGGAGCCGCGGTGCTCGGGGCGGGCGGAGCGGTCCTCGGAGCGCCCGGCGTGGCCCGCGCGGACACGCAGAAGTCGGGCGGCGGCTACCAGAGCCTGCCGAAGCCGACGATCATCGGACACCGCGGGGCGAGCGGCTACCGGCCGGAGCACACCTTCGGCTCGTACCAGCTGGCCCTCGACCTCGGCGCGGACGTCGTCGAGGCGGGCGACCTGGTGCCCACCAAGGACGGTCACCTCGTCTGCCGCCACGAGCCGGAGATCGGCGGCACCACGGATGTCGCGGACCACCCCGAGTTCGCCAGCCGCAAGACCACGAAGAGCCTCGACGGGGTCGCCACCACCGGCTGGTTCACGGAGGACTTCACGCTCGCCGAGCTGAAGACCCTGCGGGCGATCGAGCGCATCCCCGCCAACCGCCCGCACAACACCCTCTACAACGGACGCTGGGAGATCCCCACGTTCGAAGAGGTGCTCAAGTGGCAGGACGAGCAGACCCGCAAGCGCGGCAAGCAGGTCTGGATCTACCCGGAGCTCAAGCACCCCACCTACTTCCGGGCGCTCGGCCTCGGCACCGAGGAGAAGCTCGCCAAGGCCCTGCGCAAGGCGGGCAAGGACAAGAAGAACTCGCCCGTCATCATCCAGTCCTTCGAGCCGACCAGCATCCAGCGCATGAACAAGCTCGTCGGCAACCCGCTCGCGGTCCTGCTCTCCGCCGCGAACACCCGCCCCTGGGACTTCGTCGCGACCGGCGACCCGCGCACCGTCGCCGACCTGGTCACACCCAAGGGCCTCAAGGAGATCGCCTCCTACGCCCAGGGCATCGGCCCCACGCTCGACCTGATCATCCCGAAGGACGCGAGCGGCAACTTCACGACGCCGACCACGCTGGTCAAGGACGCGCACGCGCAGGGCCTGATCCTGCACCCGTACACCATGCGCAACGAGAACCCCTTCCTGCCGCCGGCCTACCGCAAGGGCACCGACGCGGACGCCTACGGAGACGTCTTCGGCGTCTTCAAGGTCTACTTCGCCACGGGCATCGACGGTGTCTTCACCGACAACGCCGACACCGGGGTGCTCGCCCGCGCGGACTTCGTCAACGGATGACCCCGCCACCCCGGTTGGGGTGACAGACGGCCGCCCCGGCAACCATCCGCCGGGGCGGCCGCGTCGTGCCGCATATGACACACGACATGGTTGCCACGCTGCGCCCACTGCTCGCCGCCGAGGCCTCGGCCGAGGCATATGCGTCCGGCGCCGAACAGGGCGACCTGGAACAGGCCGTCTGGCTGCGCCTCCTGGAGCGACTCGACACGGATGGCCCACCGGTCGACCCGCAGGGCTGGCTGCGCCGCGCCGTCCGCTCCGAGGCCCGCCGCAGCCGCCGCCGGGCCCGCGTCGAACAGCCGTACGCCGCCGATCCCGCCGACGACCGCGGGACCGGCCCCGAGCAGCAGGCGATGACCGCGGCCCGCCATCGCGCGCTGCACGACGCGGTACGACGCCTGCCCGGCCGCTGTCCCAGCCTGCTGGCGGCCCTGCTGTCCCCGAAGGACCTCACCTACCGGGAGATCGCGGGGGAGTTGGGTATCTCACAGGGCAGTCTGGGCCCGGAACGTTCCCGATGTCTGGGATGTCTCCGTCGATTGCTGACGCCGGAGGTTGCGGCCGGGGAACCGCGGGGATAGGAGTGAGGGACGACCGGTGGAACAGGTGAGCGGGAGGCGTGCACACATGGGCATGAGCGTGACCATCTCGGCGGCGACCGCACAGGATGCCGAGCAGATCCTCAAGCTGCAGTACCTCTGCTACCAGGGCGAGGCGGAGCTGTACGGCGACTACGGCATCGAGCCGCTGACCCAGCCGCTCGACTCCCTCAGGGCGGAGCTGGCCGACGGCACGGTCCTGGTGGCCAGGCTCGGGGACGAGGTGGTGGCCTCGGTCCGAGGCGCCGTGGACGCGGAGGGCACCGCCCGTATCAACAAGCTCATCGTCCACCCGCGTATGCAGCGCCATGGGCTGGGCGGACGCCTGCTCGCCGCGATCGAGGCCAGGCTCGGCGCGGACGGTGCGACCAAGTCCTTCGAGCTCTTCACCGGCCACCGCAGCGACCGCAACCTGGGGCTCTACCGCAAGCACGGTTACGCCCAGGTCTCCACGGAGCGTGTGGATGAGCGGCTCACGCTGGTGACCCTGGCTAAGGGCGCCCACGCGGGCGCGTTCGCGGCCAGCGCGTAGGCGCTCCGCTGGTAGGCCGTGCGTTGTCTGCGGGGCCGTCGTGGCTGGTCGCGCAGTTCCCCGCGCCCCTTCGGGGCGCAGCCGAATCGCGCCGGCCGGCCGTCACCGCGTGGCCGGAGCCCAGCAGCTACTGACCGGCCGTACGGGCAGCCTTGCGCAGCCAGTACATCGCCGACAGTGGCAGCAGCACCGGGATGAACAGATAGCCCATCCCGTAGTCCGACCACACCGTGGCGTCGGGGAAGGCGGACGGCTCCACCAGCGTCCAGGTCCCGACGATCAGTACACCCGCGAGCTCGGCGGCGCAGCACACCAGCGCCGCCCTGCGGGCCCTCTCGCCGCCGCGTACGAGCGAGTACGTGATGAAGCCGTAGACGAGCCCCGCGACCGCGGAGAGCGAGTAGGCGAGCGGGGCCTTGTCGAACTCCGTGGAGATCTGCACGGCGCTGCGCGAGACGGCGCCGACGACCATCACGCCGTACAGCCAGACCAGCAGCATGCCGGGACCGCTGATGAGCCGTGTCCGCTTCTTCTCCTGAGGTACGGTCCCGTTCTCCTCCGCGGCCGTCATCTCAGCCTCCCCAGATGTCATAGAGCCGCACCTCGAGCACGGCGAGGACGATGCCGCCGGCGGCCACGGTGATCGATCCCCAGCGGGTGCGCTCGGTCAGCGACATGAGGCCCGCGGCCGGGATGCACGCGAAGGCGCCGACCAGATACGCCACGAAGATCGTCGTGCCCTGCTCCGGCTTCTCGCCGCGCGCCAGCTGCACGATGCCGACCACCAACTGGATCACGGCCAGCAGCGACACCACGGCCATGCCGATGAAGTGCCAGTCCTTGGTTGGCTGGTCCCGGTAGGCGGCCCAGCCGCACCAGGCGGCGAGCGCGAGCGCGGCGACGGCGGTCGCGACCGTCAGGGCATCAAGCATGCCGCGACCCTATTACGGGCCGAAAGACCCGATGCGTTCGCCCCCGGGGTGCCCCGTAGGGTCGAAGGCATGAAGATCCACGCTGAAGCCCTCCTCTTCGACAACGACGGAACGCTCGTCTCCTCCCTCGAGTCCGTGAACCGCTGCTGGACCCTCCCCCAGTGACTCCGACAAGCTCCGTCCTGGGGGGACCCCCAGGTACGAGGAGTACGGCATCACCGCCGAGGACTTCGCCCGGATCGAACTGCACGGCCGCCCAGCCGCCGAGATAGCCGCCGACCTGCTGCCCGCCGACATCGTCCCCGAGGCCCTCGCGCGCATCGAACAACTCGAGGTCGACGATGTACCGGGCGGGGTTCTGCTGCTTCCCGGGACGGCCGAGTTCCTCGACTCGCTCCCCGCCGAGCGCTGGGCCGTCGTCACCTCCGCCACCCGGCGCCTCGGTGAGGCACGGCTCGCCGAGGCCGGCATCCGCCCCAAGACGCTGATCACCGCCGACGACGTCACCCGCGGCAAGCCCGACCCCGAGCCCTACCTCCTCGCCGCCCGTGAACTGGGCGTCGACCCGGCCCGCTGCGTGGTCTTCGAGGACGCCCCCGCAGGCCTGCAGGCGGGCCGCGCCGCCGGAATGACCACCGTGGCGTTGGCCACAACCCACCAGTCCCACGAGCTGGACGCCGACCTCGTGGTCGACAACCTCTCCGCCCTGTCCGCGCTGGTCACGGCGCACGGAGTGGAGATCTCCGTCCGGGGCTGAAGACCGTCCACCGCTGTCCGGTATACGGACAGCGGTGGTGGGTCCCTCCTGTGTGTCTGCTTTACTTGATCCCATGACCACGACGAGCAGCCGCATCCTTGCGACCGAGGCGAGCATGACGCCCGGTGCTCGTTGTATGTGTCGAATGTGCGCCTTCTAGAGGGCCCCCGCACCACCCCGAGCCTCGCGCCCCGAAGCGAGCCGGCGCGCCCTGTCCGTCCCCGGACGTGACGGGCGCAGCCCCGCGCACACGATTCTTCTTCACACCCCGGCTGCCATCGCCACCGCCAGAACCGTGCCGCGTTCCCGACCGAATGCACCCGTGCCCGGCGCACACCCACGCCCTGCACTCGACAGTGACGGAAACCCCAGTGATCACGACCACGGACCTCACCAAGGTCTACCGCTCGCGCGGCCGTGAGGTCACCGCCCTCGACGGCGTCGATCTGCACGTCCGCGAAGGCGAGGTGTACGGCGTCATCGGCCAGTCCGGCGCCGGCAAGTCCTCGCTCATCCGCTGCATCAACCTCCTGGAGCGTCCCACCTCCGGCACGGTCACCGTCGCCGGACAGGACCTCACCGCGCTCGCCGGGCAGGGCTCGCGGGCCGGCCGGGAACTCCGCAAGGCGCGCAGCCACATCGGAATGGTCTTCCAGCACTTCAACCTGCTGTCCTCGCGCACGGTCCAGGACAACGTCGAGCTGCCGCTCGAAATCCTCGGGGTCTCGGGGCAGCAGCGCTCCCGCAAGGCGCTCGAACTGCTCGACCTGGTCGGCCTCTCGGACAAGGCGAAGGCCTACCCGGCACAGCTCTCCGGCGGCCAGAAGCAGCGCGTCGGGATCGCCCGCGCCCTCGCCGGCGACCCGCAGGTGCTGCTCTCCGACGAGGCGACCAGCGCTCTCGACCCCGAGACCACCCGCTCCATCCTCCAGCTGCTGCGCGACCTGAACCGGCAGCTGGGCCTCACCGTCCTGCTCATCACTCACGAGATGGACGTCGTCAAGACCATCTGCGACTCGGCCGCCCTCATGGAGAACGGCAGGATCGTCGAGTCCGGCACGGTCGGCGAGCTGCTCGCGACGCCCGGCTCCGAGCTGGCCGCCGCGCTCTTCCCGGTCAGCGGTGACCCGTCCGGCGACGACCGCACGGTCATCGACGTCACCTTCCACGGCGAGGCCGCGACCCAGCCCGTCATCTCGCAGCTCTCCCGCACCTACAACATCGACATCTCGATCCTCGGCGCTGCGATGGACACCGTCGCGGGCAAGCAGGTCGGCCGGATGCGCATCGAACTGCCCGGCCGCTACGAGGAGAACGTCGTGCCGATCGGGTTCCTGCGCGAACAGGGGCTGCAGATCGACATCCAGGGCCAGGCGCCCGTACTGCTGAAGGATGGTGCCAAGTGACCTGGTCGGAGATGCAGCCGCTGCTGTCCCAGGCGTGTTGGGACACGTTCTACATGGTGGGCTGGTCCACGCTCATCGCCGTCGTCGGCGGTCTTCCGCTCGGCATCCTGCTCGTCCTCACCGACCGCGGCGGACTCCTCCAGAACGTCCTGGCCAACAGGATCATCGGGCAGATCGTGAACATCGCCCGCTCGATGCCGTTCATCATCCTGATGGTCGCGCTGATGAGCTTCACGCGCTGGCTCACCGGGTCGACGATCGGCCGCGAGGCCGCCATCGTGCCGCTCGCGATCGGGGCGATCCCCTTCTTCGCGCGCCTTGTCGAGACGGCTGTCCGCGAAGTGGACGGCGGGCTCGTCGAGGCCGTGCAGTCGATGGGCGGCAACACCTGGACCGTCGTCCGCAAGGTCCTCGTACCGGAGTCCCTGCCGTCGCTGATCTCCTCCGCGACCACCACGATCGTCGCGCTGATCGGCTACTCGGCGATGGCCGGCACCGTCGGCGCCGGCGGCCTCGGCGACATCGCGATCCGGTACGGCTACCAGCGCTTCGAGACCGAGCTGATGTGGATCACCGTAGGGATCCTCGCCGTGGTCATCTCGGTCATCCAGTTCGCCGGCGACTACGCCGCGCGTGGGCTGCACCGGCGCGGCGGCCAGTCCGGGGCCGCGCCGCGGCTGAGGCTGCTGAAGGCCAAGGAACCCGCGACCGCGGACGTCGGCAAGGTCGCCTGAGTACTTCTTCACCCACCCGCAGATTTCCCCGTACACCCATCACGGGGACAGCTACACCCACATGGAAAGGCACTTTTCGTGCGTAACGCCACAAAGCTCACCACCGCCGTCCTCGCAGCCGGAGCCCTCACCCTCGGCCTCACCGCCTGCGGCTCGGACAAGGACTCCGCCTCCGACACCAGCGGACCGCTGATCGTCGCCGCCAGCCCCGTCCCGCACGCCGAGATCCTCAACTACGTCAAGGACAACCTGGCGAAGGACGCGGGCCTCGACCTGGAGGTCAAGGAGTTCACCGACTACGTCACGCCGAACACGGCGACCGAGGACGGGTCCGTGGGCGCCAACTACTTCCAGAACCAGCCGTACCTCGACGACTTCAACAAGAAGAACGGCACCCACATCGTGCCCGTCGTCACGGTGCACCTGGAGCCGCTCGGCCTGTACTCCAGCAAGGTCAAGAGCGCCGACGACCTGAAGAGCGGCGCGACGATCGCCGTCCCGAACGACAGCGTCAACGAGGCGCGCGCGCTGAAGCTGCTCGCCGCCAACGGGATCATCACGCTCAAGGACGGCGTGGGCAACGAAGCGACCCCCTCGGACATCACCAAGAACCCGAAGGACCTCAAGTTCAAGGAGCTGGAGGCGGCCCAGACCCCTCGCTCCCTGGAGGACGTCGACGCCGCGGTCATCAACGGCAACTACGCCATCGAGGCCGACCTCTCGCCCGCCAAGGACGCCCTCGTCCTGGAGTCCGCGACGGACAACCCGTACGGCAACTTCCTCGCCGTCAAGGAGGGCAACGAGGACGACCCGCGCGTCAAGAAGCTCGCGAAGCTCCTCACCTCGCCCGAGGTCAAGAAGTTCATCGAGGACAAGTACGAGGGTTCCGTCATCGCGTCGTTCTGACGTCGCGATCGGTTTCAGAGGGGTCAACACCATGCGCAAGCACGTCATATCCGCGGTGTCCGCCGCGATTGCCCTCGGCCTCGGACTGACCGCCTGCGGTTCGGGCTCGGACTCCGGCAGCGGTGACAATGACGCCCTGGTCGTCGGGGCCACCGCCGTACCCGCCGGCGAGGTCCTGTCGTACATCAAGCAGGATCTCGCCGAGAAGGCGGGCCTCGACCTGGAGATCAGGGAGTTCACCGACTACGTCCTGCCGAACACCGCGCTCCAGGAGGGCTCGCTCGACGCGAACCTCTACCAGAACCAGCCCTTCCTGGACGACTTCAACAAGTCCAAGGGCACGGACCTGGTGTCGGTCGTCAAGCCGTACCTGCCTCCCATGGGCGTGTACTCGAAGAAGGTCAAGGACGTCACCGAGCTCGCCGACGGAGCCACCGTCGCCGTACCCAACGACGTCACCAACGAGGGACGCGCCCTCAAGCTCCTGGCCTCCAAGGGCGTCATCACGCTCAAGGAGGGTGCCGGCACGACCGCGTCCCCCGAGGACATCACGGCCAACCCCAAGCACCTGAAGTTCAAGGAGCTGGAGCCCGCCCAACTGCCGCGCTCTCTCGACGACGTGGCCGCGGCGGTCATCAACAACAACTACGCCCAGGACGCGGGGCTCAGCCCCGCGACCGACGCGATCCTCCTGGAGTCCGCGAAGGACAACCCCTACGCGAACCTCCTGGCGGTGAAGAAGGGCAACGAGGACGACCCGCGCGTGCAGAAGCTCGCGAAGCTCCTCACCTCGCCCGAGGTCAAGAAGTTCATCGAGGACAAGTACAAGGGCTCGGTCCTGCCCGTCACTTCCGGCTGACGGTTCTCGTCACCGCACGGGGTCCACTTCATCACCTGGAGTGGACCCCGTGGTGCGTCACGGTGGTTTCATGCTGCATGCTGGGCAGTTCAGCAGGCCCGGTGGCTTCCCCAGGGCCTGAGGTTCCCGAAGGTTACGGAGCGGCGCATGACAAGCACCTTCCCCGACATCTCCATCAGCACGGAGCGGTTGGTACTGCGTGCGCTCGAGGACGAGGACGTCTCCGCCCTGGCCGAGATGATGAACGACGAGATGGTGGCGGCCTGGACGGCGGTGCCCCAGCCCTTCTCCGAGGACGGCGCCCGCTCCTGGATCACCGACTACGCGCCCGCCGAACGAGAGGCGGGCCGCGGACTCGACCTCGCCGTCACCGAGTTCCTCACCCAGCGCCTGGTCGGCATCATCCAGCTCGCCAAGACGAACTGGCATGTGCGGTCCACCGAACTCTCGTACATCATCGCCCCCTGGGCCCGCGGCGAGGGCTACGCCTCCGAGGCCTCGCTCGCGACCGCCCAGTGGCTGTTCCGCGACCAGAAGTTCGAGCGCATCGAACTGCGCACGGCGGCCGACAACACCGCCTCGCAGCAGGTCGCCCAGAAGATCGGCTGCATCAGCGAGGGTGTCCTGCGGGGCGCCTGCATAGCGCGCACCCGTACCGAGGACGGCGGCTGGACGGACGTGCGCACCGACTACATCGTGTGGAGCCTGCTGCCGGAGGACATCGAGGGCGTGGGCGACCAGTTCGCCGACAGTGGTTTCACGTCGTTCTCCGACTGGAACTGAATCCCCGGGACCGCTCCCACTCTCCGGAGCCCGTCGGAGCCCTTCGGGGCGCTGCCGGGCGGCACCAGGTACCCTCACGGAGCCTGCCTGCGGGCCTGCCCCTGACGACCTGCGAAAACCTTTCTGGAGACTGACGACGATGGCCGACCGGGTCACGGTGATCGGCTGGGACGGCTCGCCGCTGACCGCCGCGGCGCGCGCAGCTCTCGGCGCCGCCACGCTAGTGGCAGGCACGGCCCATCACCTCGCACTCCCCGAGGTGCCCAAGGCCGCCGAACGCATCCGCCTCGGCAGCGTCGCCCTCGCCGCCCGCCGGATCGCCAACCACCGGGGCAGCGCCGTCGTCCTCGCCGACGGGGACCCGGGCTTCTTCGGCGTCGTACGCACCCTGCGGGGACCCGAGTTCGGCCTGGAGGTCGAAGTCGTCCCCGCCGTCTCCTCGGTGGCCACCGCGTTCGCCCGCGCCGGAATGGCCTGGGACGACGCAGAGGTGGTCGTCGCACATCCCCGCACCCTGCGACGCGCGGTGAACGTATGCCGCGCCCACACAAAGGTCGCTGTCCTCACCTCGCCCGGTGCAGGCCCCGCCGAACTCGGCCTCCTCATGGACGGAGTGCACCGCACCTTCGTCATCTGCGAGGAACTCGGCACCGCACGCGAACAGGTCACGATCCTCACCTCCGACAAGGCCGCCGACCACACCTGGCGGGACCCCAACGTCGTCATCGTCATCGGCGGCTTCGTGGCCGCGGTCGAGGGCGGCGGCTGGATCGCCGGACGCGAGCCGGGCGCCGGACCGCGCGGCTGGGCGCTGCCCGCGAAGGCGTACGGCGGCGCACTCGGCGAAGGCGAAACGGATCTGCTGCGCGCCGCCCAACTCGCCCGCCTGGGCCCGCGCGTCGGAGACCTCGTCTGGGACATCGGCTCCGGAAGCGGCGCCTTCGCCACCGAGGCGGCACGCACCGGCGCCGCCGTCATCGCCGTCGACCGGAACCCCGGCTCCTGCGCCCGCACCGAGGACTCCGCCCGCCGCTTCGGCGTCCAGATGCAGATCGTGCCCGGGGCCGCGCCGCACATCCTGGAGGACCTTCCCGAACCCGATGTCGTACGTGTCGGGGGCGGCGGAGCCGCGGTGGTCTCGGCGGTCGCCGACCGTCGTCCACGAGTCATCGTCACGCACGCCTCGACCCGCGACGCGGCCGAACTCATCGGCAGAGGCCTGACGGAGCACGGCTACCAGGTCGAGTGCGCGCTCATCCAGTCCGTCGAACTCGACACAAGGGCATGGACGGAGACGGAACGGAGCGTCGCGTTCCTGCTCACAGGCCGTCTACCCGATCGCGCCCCGTGATCCTGTTGTCGTACTGCGCGCGGTAGGCTGGCCGATCGTTGTACCGCTCTCGGGGGATCAGCCTTTCGTAGGCCAATGTCCGGAAAACGCGCCCGTTTTGAGGTGTGTGTGGTACGGCAGAACCGGAGGACGCGCAACGTGGCGCAGTCCACAGCGGGCCCTCGCGGATCGACGTGACGTGAGGGCGGGACGACCGGGACAATGCCAGTTAATGGCTTTGTCGTCTTTCTTGGCCGGTCGTTCGTGCCGCTGGGCACGCGCGCTCGTTCTTCACCATGGGGCGGTCGGTGCGCCGTTCCGGGCGAGCTGGACTTGGAAGCACTAACCGATGGGCGAGGGGTACGCATGACTGACACCGGCCAGGTCCCGGGCGAGGGACTGCCGGAGAACGCAGGCATGGTGGATCAGCCGGGCGTCCTCGCGCCGGGTGCCTACACCTTCCTCGACCCCTCCGAGAACCCCGCCGATGACGACGACCTGCTCCTGATGCCGGGCGCGCCAGGAGCACAGGGCGCGTGGGGCAACGAGGTGCCGCCGCCGGCCCCGATGCCGTTCGTCCACGAGCCGGGTCCGCATGAGCAGGGGCCGCACGAGACGGGTCCACATGAACCCGTGGCGTACGAGCCGGGTGCGCATGAACCCGGTGCTCACGAGTCGGCTCTGCACGAGTCGGCTCTGCACGAGTCGGCTCCGCACGAGACGGGATCGGACGAACCCGGTCCGCACGAGACGGCCGGGCGGGACAGCGGCTCGGTCGACCTCGGTGCCGTCCGTGTGCCGGACCCCGCGCCCGTCCTGCAGCCGACGCCGCCCCGCCGCCCGCTGCACCTCGGCCCGCCGACCCCGGACGGCTCCGCGAGCCCGGTGCGCTCACTCGCCGACCGCGGCCCCGCGGGTGCGCCGGTGAGCCCCGCTGCCGGCGCTCCGTTCACCGCCCCCGCAACTCCCGTACGGCACCCGGGTCCGCCGACGGCCGGGCCCGAGTACCTCGATGTCCCGCAGCTCTCCGAGATCCCGCCGCAGGGCGCGGTGCCGTGGGGGGTTCCACCGTCGGGACCGGAGCAGGTGGCTGCAGAAACGGTCGTCCCGGAGCCGGTGCAGGAGCCGCAGCAGAGTGCGGAGGAGTCGCAGGGCCTGGAGCCCGCTCCGGTCCTGGGAACCGAGCATGCTGCTCATGACCAGGCGCAGGCACAGGCGCAGGCACAGCCTCAGGACGTGGCTGAGACCCCGGTGCTCGCGGAGGCCGCCCAGGAACCGCAGGCCGCCCAGCTCCCGGGCCTCGCTCTGGCTTCCCAGGACCAGGACGCCCCCGGGGCCCAGGCGCTCGTGCACGCTCCCGAGTCCCCGGACGCCTTCGCCCTCCCGGCGGAGGAAGCCGCGCAGGCTCCCGAGGCCGCGTCCTCTTCGGACGGACCGCTGAACCCGCATCTCCCGCAGACCGTGGATGAGACCCCGTTCCTGGCGGCCTTGACGGCCCCGGACGCACCGCACGCCCCGGAACAGCCGGAAGACGCCGAGCCCGCCGCTGAGACGTACGCACCCGTGCACCTCGCCGTGCAGGCGCCGGCCCCGTCGGAGGGTGAGCACTTCGCACCCGAGCCGCACGCCGTTGTCGAGCAGAGCCTCGCACCCGAGCAGAACGCCGCTGTAGAGCAGAGCCCCGCACCCGAGCCGAACCCGCGCAGAGCGCTCGCGACCCCGCCGCAGATCACCGACCCGGCGCCTCAGTTCCCGGCCCAGGCAGCCCAGTTCGGGGCCCCCGCTGTCCACATCGCGGACCCCGCCGCCCAGTTCGCGGACACCCCGCACGGTCCCCACCACGCGCTGACGCAGCTCCAGCCCCAGGCGCACGTGCAGGCGGCCCCCGGGTTCCCTGTGGACGCACACACCGCGTTCGCCGGCATGGACGCCAGCGAACCGCTGCAGGGTGTCCAGGTAGGTGCCGAACCGCTGCAAGGCGTCCCGGCAGGCGTCGGCGCCCACGCGCAGGCCTCGCACGCAGCCGTGGGCCAGGCCCATGGCGAACACTTCCCAGCCTCCGGCGACGGATCGGGAGCAGGCCGGTCCGAACTCCCGGACGCCCCTCATGAGCCCCATGCGGACCGGTCCCTCGGCCAGTTCGTGCCCGTGGAGGGCACGGTGCCGACGACCCCGCACCTCGCCCCGACCCCGCCGCACGCCATGACCGTGCCGCCCTTCCCCACGGAGGAGCAGCCCACGGCCGACGAGCCCGCGGAGCAGCCGATCCAGGTGGCGCCCGCCCCCGTCCAGGAGACGGCCGAGGCGCCCGCCGGGGAAACCTCGCAGACTCCCGCCGCCGAAACGGAGCTGGTCGCCCCCGTACCAGCGCCCCGCGAGGCAGAGGTGGTGGAGGCGGCGGCCGAGGCAGCGCCCGAGGTCGAGGCACCCCCCGTACCGGAGCCCCTCCCGGCGGCCCCGGAGACCGTAGTCGCACAGCAAGCGGACGACCTGGACACCCAGGGCGCCGACCAGGAAGAGAGCACGGCCGCAGTGGAAGACGTACGAGAGTCCACCGGCCCGGCGGCACCCGGCTACAACGACGCGGAACGCGAGGCCGTCCTGCGCGTGATGCGCGAGCGCCGCGACATCCGCAACGGCTTCCGCAGCGACCCGATCCCGCACGACGTACTGCTCCGCGTCCTGGAGGCGGCCCACACGGCACCGTCCGTAGGCCACTCCCAGCCTTGGGACTTCGTCGTCATCCGCTCCGCCGACACCCGGCGTTCGATGCACGAACTCGCGGCCCGCCAGCGTGAGGCGTACGCGAAGTCGCTGCCCAAGGGCCGCGCGAAGCAGTTCAAGGAACTGAAGATCGAGGCCATCCTCGACACCCCGGTGAACATCGTCGTCACCGCCGACCCGACCCGCGGCGGCCGCCACACCCTGGGCCGTCACACGCAGCCGCAGATGGCCCCGTACTCCTCCGCGCTCGCGGTCGAGAACCTCTGGCTCGCCGCCCGTGCCGAGGGCCTCGGCGTCGGCTGGGTCAGCTTCTTCGACGAGCGCGAGATGGTCCGCGCGCTGGGCCTTCCCGAGCACCTCGAGGTCGTGGCGTACCTCTGCGTCGGCTATGTCGACGAGTTCCCGGACGAGCCCGAGCTGATGCAGGCGGGCTGGTCCAAGCGCCGCCCGCTGTCGTGGGTCGTCCACGAGGAGACGTACGGCCGTCGCGCGCTGCCCGGTGAGGAGCCGCACGACCTGCTCGCCGAGACGATCTCCAACATCCGTCCGCTGGACGCCAAAGCGCTCGGCGAGGCCTGGGAACGCCAGAAGCGGATGACCAAGCCCGCCGGCGCGCTCGGCATGCTGGAGATCATCTCCGCGCAGCTCTCGGGCCTGTCCCGGATGTGCCCGCCGCCGATCCCGGAGCCCGCCGCAGTCGCGATCTTCGCCGGCGACCACGGTGTGCACGCCCAGGGCGTCACCCACTGGCCGCAGGAGGTCACCGCCCAGATGGTGGCCAACTTCCTCGGCGGCGGCGCGGTCTGCAACGCCTTCGCCAACCAGGTCGGCGCCGAGGTCTGCGTCATCGATGTGGGCGTCGCCTCCGACCTCCCGGCCACCCCGGGCCTGCTGCCGCGCAAGATCCGCCTGGGCACCGCCGACATGACGACCGGTCCCGCGATGACCCGCGAGGAGGTCATCGCGGCCATCGAGGTGGGCATCGAGACGGCCCGCGACCTCGTGGCGGCAGGCAACAAGGCCCTGCTGACCGGCGAGATGGGAATCGCCAACACCACCGCGTCGGCGGCCCTCATCTCGGTCTTCACGGACACCGACCCGTCCGAGGTGACGGGCCGCGGCACAGGAATCAACGACGAGACACTCGCCCGCAAGACCGAGGTCGTACGCCGGGCCATCGACCTCCACCAGCCGGACCCCGCCGACCCCATCGGCGTCATGGCGGCCATCGGTGGCCTCGAACACGCGGCCATGGTCGGCCTCCTGCTCGGCGGCGCGTCCCTCCGTACGCCGGTCATCCTGGACGGCGTCAGCGCCGGCGCCGCCGCCCTCGTGGCCCGCGCCATCGCCCCCGAGGTCCTCGCCGCCTGCATCGCAGGCCACCGCAGCGCGGAGCCGGGCCACGTGGCCGCCCTGAACAAGCTGGGCCTGCGCCCCCTGGTCGACCTGGACCTCCGCCTGGGCGAGGGCACGGGCGCACTGCTGGCACTGCCGGTGGTACAGAGCGCGGCACGGGCGATGCACGAGGTGGCGACGTTCGACTCGGCAGGGGTAACTGAGAAGTAGCCTGCACGGCTGTGGGCAGGCGTTCCGCAGGGCGATGGGGGTCCCCCCGCTCGAGCGAAGTCGAGAGTGGGGGAGGGTGGGCACAGCCTGCCCACCGGGCCGCACTGTGGGGGGTCCGGGGGCGAAGCCCCCGGTTTCGGGAAGGGGCGGGCTTGGGGAAAGAACCCCCACCCCACCCCAGCCACCCACACCCCCGCACCATAAAATCCGCACGTCAGGGGCCAGTCCAAGGCACAAAGCCCCACCCCGTCCGAGGAGCCGCACCGCCATGGCCGAACACCCCGCCTACCCCGTAGGCCTCCGCCTCACCGGCCGCCGCGTAGTGGTCCTCGGCGGCGGCCAGGTAGCCCAGCGTCGCCTACCGGCACTAATCGCGGCAGGCGCCGACATCCACCTCGTGTCACCGCAGGCCACCCCCTCCGTGGAAGCGATGGCCGACGCCGGCGAGATCACCTGGACGAGACGCCCGTACGAGAACGGTGACCTGGCGGACACTTGGTACGCCCTGATCGCCACCAGCGACCACGAGGCGAACGCCGAAGCCTCCGCAGAGGCGGAGCGCCACCGCGTCTGGTGCGTCCGCTCGGACGACGCCGACGCGGCCACGGCGTGGACCCCGGCCACGGGCCACAGCGAGGGCGTCACCGTGGCGGTCCTCACGACGGATGCCCGCGGCCGCGACCCCCGCCACACCGCCGCGATCCGCGACGCGGTGGTCGAGGGCCTGCGCGACGGCACCCTGGTGGCCCCCCACCACCGCACCCGCACCCCCGGCGTCGCCCTGGTCGGCGGCGGCCCCGGCGACCCGGACCTGATCACGGTCCGCGGGCGCCGCCTCCTCGCCGAGGCCGACGTGGTCATCGCCGACCGCCTCGGCCCGCGTGACCTGCTCGCCGAACTGCCCCCGCACGTCGAGGTGATCGACGCGGCGAAGATCCCGTACGGCCGTTTCATGGCCCAGGAGGCCATCAACAACGCGCTGATCGAGCACGCCAAGCTGGGCAAGTCGGTCGTACGGCTGAAGGGCGGCGACCCGTTCGTCTACGGCCGTGGCATGGAGGAGGTCCAGGCGCTCGCCGAGGCCGGCATCCCGTGCACCGTCGTTCCCGGCATCTCCAGCTCGATCTCGGTCCCGGGCGCCGCGGGCATCCCGGTCACGCACCGCGGGGTAGCCCACGAGTTCACTGTGGTCAGCGGCCATGTGGCCCCCGACGACGAGCGCTCACTCGTCGACTGGCAGTCCCTCGCAAAGCTGCGCGGCACCCTGGTCGTGCTCATGGGCGTCGACAAGATCGGCCGGATCGCCGAAACCCTGATGGCGCACGGAAAGTCGGCCGACACCCCGGTCGCCCTGGTCCAGGAGGGCACGACGGCGGCCCAGCGCCGCGTCGACGCGACCCTGGCCACGGTCGCCGAGACCGTACGCACCGAGGACGTGAAGCCCCCGGCGGTCATCGTCATCGGCGAGGTCGTGAACGTGGGCCCCGGGAACCCCAAGCAGTAACCCCCGGTAACGCAACCTCTTCCCAGCCGTTGGCACCGCACCCAGGACAAGGCAGTATCACCCTGTGGCCGATCTCATCACCGTTGAGGACCCCGCCGACCCGCGTCTGCGCGACTACACGGGCCTGACCGACGTGGAGCTGCGCCGCAAGCGCGAACCCGCCGAGGGCCTGTTCATCGCCGAGGGCGAGAAGGTCATCAGACGGGCCAAGGACGCCGGGTACGAGATGCGCTCGATGCTGCTCTCGGCCAAGTGGGTCGACGTCATGCGCGACGTCATCGACGAACTCCCGGCCCCGGTGTACGCGGTCAGCCCCGAGCTCGCCGAACAGGTCACCGGCTACCACGTGCACCGCGGCGCGCTCGCCTCCATGCAGCGCAAGCCGTTGCCGACGGCGGACGAACTCCTGCAGTCCACCCGCCGCGTGGTCGTCATGGAGTCGGTCAACGACCACACCAACATCGGCGCGATCTTCCGCTCCGCCGCGGCGCTCGGCATGGACGCCGTGCTGCTCTCCCCGGACTGCGCCGACCCGCTCTACCGCCGCAGCGTGAAGGTCTCCATGGGCGCCGTCTTCGCCGTCCCGTACGCCCGGCTCGACTCCTGGCCCAAGGGTCTGGAGTCGGTCCGCGAGGCCGGCTTCAACCTGCTCGCCCTCACCCCCGACGAGAAGGCGAAGTCCCTCGACGAGGCGGCCCCGCACCGCATGGACCGCGTCGCGCTGATGCTCGGCGCGGAGGGCGACGGCCTGTCCACCAAGGCCCTGATGGCGGCCGACGAGTGGGTCCGCATCCCGATGGCCCACGGCGTCGACTCACTCAACGTGGGCGCGGCGGCCTCGGTCGCCTTCTACGCGGTGGCCACGGGCCGCCCGCAGCCCCTAGGGCCTGTCTGACAATTCCCGTCTGCCCCGCGACGCCATGCACGCACTCTCGCCGCACCGGGCGCAGACCCAAGTACGTCCAGTACGAGGCTCTACGCCCGGCACGCCGAGAGCACGCACCTGACGCCGCGAGGCCGCCCTCCGGGCGACGACGGGAATTGTCAGACAGGCCCTAAAGCCTGTTCCAGAAGTCCGTGAGCGGGGCATTTCCCTTGTATGAGTGGGGTGTTGAGGGCCGAGCCGGTGTGGATCGAGGTGTTCACCGGGCTCCGGGCGGATCGGTTCGCCCGGCTGCTGCGGGCGGTGCGGGAGCGAGGTGGCGAGCATCCGCGGATGGGGCGGCCGTGGCGGCTGCCGCTGGCCGAGCGGGTGCTGCTGGTGGCGGTGTATTACCGGACCAACCTGACCATGCGGCAGCTGGCGGTGTTGTTCGGCGTCTGTCCGGCGACCGTGTGCCGGACCATCCAGCAGGTGGGCCCGCTCCTCGCGCTGGAGCCGGCGCCGCGCTCCGATGGTGCGGTGGAACGGCTGTGGATCGTGGACGGCACGCTCATCCCGGTGCGGGACCGAACTGTTGCCGCCTCCAGCCGCAACTACCGCTTCTCCGCGAACGTGCAGGTTGTCATCGATGCCGACACCCGCCTCGTAGTCGCCACCGCAACCCCGGTGGCGGGCAACATCGCCGACGCCCATGCCTTTCGGGACACCGGCCTGGCCGAGGTCTGCGCCGGAACCACGGTGCTCGCCGACGGCGCCTACTGGGGCACCGGTCTCGTCATCCCGCATCGCCGCCGCGGCAAACGGCCGCTACTGCCCATCCAGGAAGCCGACAACACCGAGCACCGCAAGGTCCGCGCCCGCGTCGAGCACACCTTCGCCCGAATGAAGAACTACAAGATCCTCCGCGACTGCCGACAGCGCGGCGACGGCCTCCACCACGCCGTCCAGGCCGTCGCCCGCATGCACAACCTCGCCCTCGCTACATGATCGACGAACCCGCAACGACGCAACCGCACTGCCCGCTCACGGACTTCTGGAACAGGCTTTAGTACTCCTGCTGGAGTCAGCCCCAGTACCGCTCGGCCATCGGATCCCCGTGAAGGGGCTCGTAGGACTGCGACTGCTGTACGACCTCGCGTACGCCACCGTCGTGACCGAGGCTCCGCGCCGGCCCCTGACACCCCTGCGCCGCCGCGATCCCCAGCGCCACCAGCAGCGTCACCACGACGAACACGAAGAGCCGCTGACGCAGCAGCCGCGGGTTGGCGGGCCGCCGACCGGTTCCGGTGGTCCGGGGCCCGGGCCGCCCGGTGCCGCTGCGGGGCGCGGGCCTGCTGCCGGTGCGGCCGGTGTTCCGCGGGGGAGCGGGGCGCGCCCCCGACCGTGCGCCGCCGCCGTTCGTCCCGCCCGTACGCGGCGGGGGAGTGCCCTGCGGACGCCGCTGGGTGCGCTGCTCGGTGTACCTCTCGGTGTACTGCTCGGCGAGCCGCCCCGTCGGCCGGTCGGGATCGGTGCGCGGCGCGGGCGGGCGGACCTCGGCCAGCCCCTGTGCCTCACGCGCGGCGATCTCCTTGAGCCGCAGCGACAGTTGGAGCGTGCTGGGCCGCTCCTCCGGGTCCTTCGCGAGGCAAGCCCGCACGAGGGGTGCCAGCGCGTCCGGAACGCCGTGCAGTTGGGGCTCCTCGTGCACCACCCGGTAGAGCATCACTTCGGAACTGCCGTGCCCGAAGGGGGAGTCCTGGGTCGCCGCGTACGCGAGGGTGGCGCCCAGCGCGAACACGTCCGTGGCCGGAGTGACGGTGGCCCCGCGCACCTGCTCGGGCGCGAGGAAGCCCGGCGACCCGACAGCCGTACCGACATGCGTGAGCGTGCTCGCCCCTGTCGCCCAGGCGATCCCGAAGTCGATGATCCGCGGCCCCTTCGGGGACAGCAGGATGTTGGAGGGCTTGAGATCCCGGTGTACGACACCGGCCTCGTGCACCGCGACGAGCCCCTCGGAGAGGGCGGCACCGACGGAGGCCACATCGGCGGCGGCCAGCGGCCCTTCCTCGGCGACCTTGTCGTGCAGGGAGGGCCCGGGAACGTACTGCGTGGCGAACCACGGCCGGTCCGCCTCCAGATCCGCCGCGACAAGCCGCGCCGTGCACCCGCCGCGAATCCGCCGCGCCGCAGAGACCTCGCGCGCGAACCGCGACCGGAACTCCTGATCCTCCGCCAGATCCGGCCGG
Organism: Streptomyces sp. NBC_00554; assembly: GCF_041431135.1. Classification (NCBI taxonomy): domain Bacteria; kingdom Bacillati; phylum Actinomycetota; class Actinomycetes; order Kitasatosporales; family Streptomycetaceae; genus Streptomyces; species Streptomyces sp. NBC_00554. The sequence continues at coordinate 8,358,738 of NZ_CP107799.1, forward strand.
ATCACCTTCAGCGCGACCCGCTGCCCACGCCGGTCGGAGCCCAGGTAGACCACGCCCATACCACCCGCGCCGAGCCGTCTGTGAAGCCTGAACGAGCCGACGACACGCGGGTCCTCGCGCCTCAGGCGCATCATCGCCATGTCCATCCCCGCTGCCCGGTCCGTTTGACGAGCCACAGCTTACGTTTACGCGGCCGGTGGCGCGCAGAGGCCGCGCCCTCTCGGCCCGATCGATTGTCAGTGCCGGGTGGGAAACTTGAAAGGTGGTCAGGGAGCGTGTGAACAGTGCGGCTTTGGACCGGCTGTGATCCCAACCACCCGTCGCAGAAGGGGGATTGAACCCGTGAAGGGTGACCGAGTGGAGATAGTCGTGGACGCCGGGGACACGACACGTACATACGAGGTGGTGGCCAGCAGGGCAGGCCGCAGGGTGGAGACGGCGGTACGCCGAGGTGTCGTAGAAGTGAGCGAAGTCACCCGAAGCGGATCAGTGGTCCGCACCGCCCGCTTCATGGCGACCCGGGTCCTGGCGCTGGTGGAGCAGCCGGTACCCAGGGAGGACAGCTCGGAACAGTCGGGATAGCAGGCACAGACCGGGCACCCCCTCCGGGAAGACCCTGAGACCTAGGACCTCGTCTCCACCCAGGGGAGTACTCCGCAGGTCATCGGTCATCCTCCGGGAGGCCCGCCAATCGGTACGAGGGCATGACGACCCACCGGCGCCGCGCACCTAGATTTGAGGTCAAGCGGCGGGTGCAGCACTCGTCCCCCGAGGTCAGACACCCGCCGCTGCCAACCACAACAGAAGCTAGGTCAGGAGAGGGACCATGGCCCACACGGCACCGCGGACGGCGATCCGCACGCAGGGACGCAAGGCATACGCCGCGGCGTTCGGCACCCGCCGCCAGGGTCAGCGCCACCCATTGGTGGCGACAGCAATGGTCCTCCCCCTGGCGGCCCTGCTCGTAGTCGTCTTCGGCGGCTGGGAAGCAGTGGTCACACAAGCGTCGTCCGTGGGCGTGATGCTGGGGCGCTGAGCGGCGCCCCAGGCCCGGAAGAGCGGTCCGGGCGGGGACATCCGGCCATGAAACCCCGTGGGGACGGGGGTGCGGCGGACGGCAAAAAATGCCCGCGCAGCTGGGGAGCTGCGCGGGCATTGCCATGCCGTCCTTGCGCCTAAACCGGCGCCGCTTTCGCGGACCAAATTGCTCGCCGTTGTGGTTGCTCAATTGATGGTTGCGGTTCAAGGCCTTTTGCCGCGTGCGTACGCTCGTGAGGAACTGATCGCATCCCAGGGGGGAACCACGCGTGACCGCAGATGTGCTGACCGCGCTGACCGCCAAGGTGCGGGGCGCGGCTCACTCGGAGGGGGTGTGCGCGCACCCCGACACAGTCCTCGCCGACCGGCAGGACGGCACCGTAGTCCGGCACGGCGACACCGTCGCGAAGGCGCACGGACCCGGCACGGACCCGGCGGAGCTCTCCCGTCGCCTGGCGGTCGCCGCGCACCCAGCCCTCACCGGCACCCTCCTCGCCCCGCTGCGCCCGGTCCCCGTCGACCTGCACGGACGCCTGGTGACCTTCTGGCCGTACGGCAGCCCCGTCGACCCGGAGAATCCCGAGGCGGCCCCCTGGGAGGCCGCCGCCATCCTGCTGGCCCGGCTGCACCGGGCGCCCGTGCCGGGCGGGCTGCCGCCCATGCGAGGCCCCGCCAAGGCGGCCCGCGCGATCGACCGGCTCCGGGCGGCGGGCCCGCACCCGGCCGCAGCCCCGGTCCTGCGTGCCTGGGCAGCCCTCCCGGCCTGGGCCCGCGCGGAAGTCCCCATGCCGGCCACGGCGGCCCTCTGCCACGGCGACCTCCATCTCGGCCAGCTCGTACGCCACCCCGCGACGAGCGGCCGCTGGCTCCTTATCGACGTCGACGACCTGGGCGTGGGCGTCCCGGCCTGGGACCTGGCCCGCCCGGCCGCCTGGTACGCCTGCGGCCTGCTCCCGCCCGACGACTGGACCCGCTTCCTGACCGCCTACCGGCACGCGGGCGGTCCGGCCGTCCCCGCCCACGGCGACCCCTGGCCCGCCCTGGACGTCGCGGCCCGCGCCCTCACCGTGCAGACGGCCGCCCTGGCGATCGCCAAGTCCGCCGCGGAGGGCCGCCCGTTGGACGAGGTGGAGCAGGCCGTGATCGACGCCTGCGACCGAATGAGCGGCGCCCCGCCCGAGTTGGCGCACGATTTCGCCAAGTAGGGTGCAACCGACCGAAGCCGGGCAGAGTCTGTCCTGGCGGAAGCAGTACCGACGGCGAGGAGTTGAGCCGAGCATGCAGTGTCCGAAGTGCCATGCGCCGATGCACACGTACAACCGCAACGGCGTCCAGATCGAGCAGTGCAGCGGTTGCCGCGGGATATTTCTCGACTACGGCGAGCTGGAGTCGCTGACCCGCATGGAGTCGCAGTGGTCGCAGCCCGCGCCGCCGCCCCCGGCCGCCCCGTACCAGGGCGCACCCGCACCCGCCTGGGGCGCCCCGCAGCACGGCGGTCACGGAGGCCACGGCGGACACTACGGCGGCCACCACCGTCAGAAGAGCTTCGGCCGCATGCTCTTCTCGTCCTGACACTCCCGGAGTCCCGGGACTCCATGGGTCCCGGGACCCCCGGATACGACGAAGCCCCCGACCGTACGAGACGGCCGGGGGCTTCGGTTGGTGCGCGATACTGGGATTGAACCAGTGACCTCTTCCGTGTCAGGGAAGCGCTCTCCCGCTGAGCTAATCGCGCAGGTCACGCGGCCTGAGCCACGCCTACTGCTGGTGCTGCGTGCGCGATACTGGGATTGAACCAGTGACCTCTTCCGTGTCAGGGAAGCGCTCTCCCGCTGAGCTAATCGCGCGGGGATCCTTACGGACCGAGTCCTTGCGGACCAGTGGACGATACTGGGATTGAACCAGTGACCTCTTCCGTGTCAGGGAAGCGCTCTCCCGCTGAGCTAATCGTCCTTGGAGGTGGAGACGGGATTTGAACCCGTGTAGACGGCTTTGCAGGCCGTTGCCTCGCCTCTCGGCCACTCCACCAGGAGTGCGGGGGTTCGGGAAGATCCCCCACTTCCTGCGAGCGGACGACCAGGTTCGAACTGGCGACCTCAACCTTGGCAAGGTTGCGCTCTACCAACTGAGCTACGTCCGCTTGTCGTTTCCGATCGGCTCACGCGTCCCGGCGACGTGTTGAACTCTAGCGGATTCCGGGGCCAGCACAAAAACGCGTTTGTGCAGCGTGCTGCGGTACGTCCACTCCAAGGACACGGTCGGGGCACCCGCAGGTCACCCGCCCTAGACTCGACTGCGTGCTCGACCTCCCTCCTCTCGCCCGCTTCGGTGGACTCGTCGCGACCGGTCTCCTCGATGTGACCTGCGACCCCTCCGCCCTGGACTCCACCGGCTTCTGGGCGGTGTCCGCCGACTTCGAGGGACGCCTCGTCTGCGCCCGCTTCCGCGACGTACGCGAGGAACCCGTGCCCGCGCCGGTGCCCGGGCAGTGGCAGGGACCCGCGACCGGCGACTGGACGTCATCACTCGACCACGCCGCGTACACCGCAGGCGTACGCCGCATCCGCGCGCACATAGCAGCCGGCGAGGTCTACCAGGCCAACCTCTGCCGCATCCTGTCCGCACCCCTCGCCCCCGACGCCGATGTCGACGCCCTCACCGCCCTCCTCGCCCGCGGCAACCCGGCACCGTACGCCGGAACGATCCGCCTGCCCGACCACGGCGTCGAAACAGCCACCGCCTCCCCCGAACTCTTCCTGCGCCGCGACGGCCGGACCGTCGAATCCGGCCCCATCAAGGGCACCGGACGCACTGAGGCCGACCTCCTGGACAAGGACTACGCCGAGAACGTCATGATCGTGGACCTGGTCCGCAACGACCTCGGCAAGGTCTGCGCCACCGGCACCGTCACCGTCCCCGACCTGTGCGCCGTCGAGAAACACCCCGGCCTCGTCCACCTCGTCTCCACCGTCCACGGCCAACTCCGCGAGGACGCCGGCTGGCCCGAACTCCTCGCCGCCGCCTTCCCGCCCGGCTCCGTCACCGGCGCCCCCAAGACCAGCGCCCTGCACATCATCAATACCCTGGAGACCGCACCCCGCGGCCCCTACTGCGGAGCCATCGGCTGGGTCGACGCCGACCACCACACCGCGGAACTCGCCGTCGGCATCCGCACCTTCTGGACCGACCGACAGGCAGGAATGCTGCGATTCGGCACCGGCGCCGGCATCACCTGGGGCTCCGACCCCGACGGAGAATGGCGCGAGACCGAACTCAAGGCCGCCAGGCTGCTCGCGGTAGCGTCGGGGGTGTACGAGGCAGGTGGGGGACCCTGACGTGCTGTGTCCACCCGGGGGACGCCGCATCCGACAGCGGCTCCGCCGCGGGCCGTATCCCCGGCCGGACCATCACGTCGAACGACGGACCCGGCACTTACGCGCGAGGTGAAATTCAGTGAAGCTCTGGCTCGACGGCGGGCTGCAGGACATCGAGGCCGCCCGCGTCTCCGTATTCGACCACGGACTGACCGTGGGCGACGGCATCTTCGAGACCGTGAAGGCGGTCGACGGGCGGCCGTTCGCGCTGACCCGTCACCTTGACCGGCTGGCCCGCTCGGCGCGCGGTCTCGGGCTGCCCGAGCCCGACCTCGACGAGGTGCGCCGCGCCTGCGCCGCCGTCCTGGACGCCAACCCGATGCCGCTCGGCCGGCTGCGGATCACGTACACCGGCGGCCACGGCCCGCTCGGCTCCGACCGCGGTGAGCACGGCCCGACCCTGGTCGTCGCCCTCGGCGCGTCCGGCCGGCGCCCCGACTCCACCTCCGTGATCACCGTCCCCTGGACCCGCAACGAGCGCGGCGCCCTGACGGGCCTCAAGACCACCTCGTACGCCGAGAACGTCGTCGCCCTGGCCCGCGCGCGCGAACACGGCGCGTCCGAGGCGTTGTTCGCCAACACGGTGGGGCAGCTGTGCGAGGGCACGGGGTCCAACGTCTTCGTCGTCCTCGACGGTGAGATCCACACCCCGCCGGTCGCCTCCGGCTGCCTCGCCGGCATCACCCGCGCGCTCGCCGTCGAGTGGACCGGCGCCAAGGAGACCGATCTGCCGCTGGACGTCCTGGAATCCGCCGAGGAGGTCTTCCTGACCTCCACGCTGCGGGATGTGCAGGCCGTGCACAGGGTCGACTCCCGCGAACTCCCGGGCGCGCCGGGCCCCGTGACCGCCAAGGCGATGCGGGTCTTCGACGAGCGGGCCGGGAACGACCTCGACCCATAAAGCCGATAAAGCCGAATTAATTCGGCTGACCTGGGACTGCGCAGCGGGTAGAACACCTTTGATGACCACCACTCTGCGGCCGACCGAGCCGCTTCAGCACGCCGCCGACGGGACGCGTTCGCGCCGCTACCAAGTGTGCGTGAACAGCCGTCCGGTGGGCGAGATACACCTTGCGACGCATTCCGTGTTCGGGCCGTCCGTCGCCCAGATCCGCCGGCTGCGCATCGAGGAGCTGGACCGGCGGCGGGGGCGGGGCACAGTGGCCGCGCTCGCCGCGGAGGAGGTGGCGCGCGGCTGGGGTTGTGAGCGGATCGAGACGGCGGTTCCCGCGGACTCCGCGGCCGGGCTCCGGCTCACCAACGCGCTCGGTTTCGTCACGCGCAACCGCAGCATGGAGAAGGCACTCGGTGAGACCCCGCCCGAACTGCCCGCAGGGAGCCGTGGCCGCCCCATGATGCAGGCCGAGTACCAGGCCTGGGACCGGCAGGGCAGGGAGCATTACGCGCAGTCGTGGATCAGCCGTGGAGTGCCGGAGGCGGAGGCGTACGCCAAGTCGCAGCGGGACCACGATCATTTGCTGCCACAAGGGCTCGCCACCGAGAACGTGCTCCTCAGCGTCCTGGAACACGAAGGCAGCCGGGTCGGGGATCTTTGGCTGGGAGAGCGCGACGGAAGCGCCTTCGTCTACAACGTCGAGGCTCACGCGGCGCATCGTGGCAAAGGGCACGGCCGTACGCTCATGCTCCTGGCCGAGGCCCAGGCGGCGGCCGCCGGGAGAAGCCGCATCGCTCTCAATGTCTTCGCGGGTAATACCCCGGCCGAGCGCCTCTACGAGTCGCTCGGCTACGAGACGACGATGTACCACCTCTACAAGAACCTGTAGTACGGGGTGGTGAGCGGCGGTACGAGGCCCGTTGCGGGAGTTACGCCTCCTACTCGGCCAGCAGCCGGTCCGCGATCTCCTCGATGCGTTCGCGCAGGCCTTCCTGGCTCTTGCTGCCGTCGAGGAGTTCACCGTCGATGACGTACGTCGGGGTGCCGGTCACGCCGATGGCCTTGCCCTCGGCCTGGTCGGCGTCGACGATCAGGATGTGCCGGCCGTCGATCAGGGCCGTGTCGAACTCCTCGGCGTCCAGGCCGAGTTCACGGGCGGCCTCGATCAGGAAGGGCTCTCCCTTGCGGTTCAGGTCCTCGACGCGGCCGAGCACCGCTTCGATGTACGGCCATGCCTGCCCCTGCTCCGCCGCCTCCTCCGCGGCCTGCGCGGCGGCGAAGGCGTGCTTGTGCTTCTCCAGCGGGAAGTGCCGCAGCCGCAGCTCCAGACGGTCGCCGTAGCGGGCACGCAGCGCACGCAGGTCGTCGAGGGCGGTGCGGCAGTCGGCGCACTCGAGTTCGCACCAGACGTCCAGGACGGCGGCCGGACGTGCGGATGAGGAGTCGTTCATGGACACCAGTCTCCCAGCCCCGGCGCGGGCGACCCAACCGGGACCGACGGCGTGCGCCGTCTCCGTGGGCCGACCGGGACCTGGGGAGGACGCCGACCCCGATTTGTCCCTGAGGTCCGCCCAGGGCATGGCATACCGGGCGTCGGGCGGTGCAGGATGGAAGGGACGAACCGACCCTGCCCGACCCAAGCCCTGCCTGGAGGACCGGATGATTGCCGAGACCGTCTGTTCCGCCGTCTCCGCGGCCGGCCTGGGCATCGCCGCGGTCACGGCCTACCGCAAGCGGTTCCTCGCGGCCGCGCGCATCGCCGCCTATTCGCTCGTGCCGGTGGGCCTGGTGATGACCGGGGTCGTCGGCTGGCTGGCCGACACCGCGTTCAGTCCGACCGCGTGGGCGGGCTTCGTCGTGCTCGGCGGTGCCTGGCTGCTGTTCATGACCACGAGGGCCGTGGAGCGGCGCGGCGGCGGGACCCGCAAGGAACGCAAGGCGGCACGGACCGCACAGCGCGAGGCGGTGGCCCCCGCGGCGTCGGCGCCCTCACTGGGCCCGGCCGTCCGCCCCGCCGCCCGGCCGGCGGCGGCACCTCGTGCCACCGGCTCCGGGGAAGACTTCAGCGACATCGAGGCCATCCTGAAGAAGCACGGCATATGACCGGGATATGACCGACTGAAACGACACAGAGACCTCACGGAGCGCGCCTAACCGATCACGTTCGAGCGCCCTCGTCACGGGATCCGGCGAACTCCCGTATTTTCTGGGCGTGTTGATCGCCCAAGAGGTGTCCGCTGCGCCATCATCGCCCGCGAGATGCTGGACACAACACAGAGCGACACCGCCGCCCCGTCACAGGAGCGGCGTGGTTGTCTCTTCGCGCTCTCCCAGCCACCGCTGATGATCTTCCTAGCGGTGATCGGCTGTCTCCTGCTCATGGCTTCGCTGCACGACCTGCTGCTGCTCTGAGCCGTACACGGAGCCCCTGGCGTCACCCGCTGAGGGCTCCGTCAACCCGCCATTCCTTGCGCCGGGCCGAAGTCGAACGGGCACGCCCGCGTCCCCGCCGACGACTCCCGCGACGCCTCGGGAGCCGATATGCCCGTCAGCCCGCCGCTTCCTTGCGGCGTGCGCGGTACGCGGCCACGTGGAGGCGGTTTCCGCAGGTGCGGCTGTCGCAGTAGCGGCGGGACCGGTTGCGGGACAGGTCGACGAAGGCGCGCCGGCAGTCGGGGGCCTCGCAGCGGCGGAGCCTCTCCTGCTCCCCGGCCACCACGAAGAAGGCCAGCGCCATCCCGCAGTCGGCGGCGAGATGGTCGGCGACCGAGGCGCCCGGCGCGAAGTAGTGCACGTGCCAGTCGTAGCCGTCGTGATCGGTGAGCCGGGGCGTGGTGCCCGCGGTGGCGACCAGCTCGTTGATCAGAGCGGCGGCGATCCGCGGATCACCGGTGGCGAAGACCCCGGCGAACTTGGCGCGAACCTTGTGCACGGCCGCGAGATCGTACTCGGACAGCTCGCCGACATCGCTGATCTCGTGCTTTCGTACGAAATCGGCGAGGGAGGCGATATCCGCGAGCCCGTCGTCCGTCGTGTGGTCCTCCGGCGCGGTGTTCACCAGATCCACCATGGCGTCGAGGGCACACCGCGTGTCGTGGGTGATCAGCACGATTAGCTCCCTGGCCTGGGGGTCGGGCTGGCGCCCGCCCGATGCTGGCCGATGGTAGTGGCTTCGCGGCGCGGGGGAGCGGGGCCTGTCTCGCCGGGGCATGGCCACGGGCGCCGGTGCGCGGTACCTGGGAGCTGTCTTGCCGGGCGCGCGCACCGGCGCCGCCCCCGCGGAACTTCCGCGGTGACGGCGCCGGTGTACGCCCTATTCGGTTGTCTAGGCCCGAGCCGTCTCCCCGAGTGGACGGCGCCGGGCGGCTCTGAGGTGACTCGTCAGCTCTCGGCCAGGATGTGTGAGAGCTCCGTGTCGAGATCGAAGTGCCGGTGTTCCGTGCCTGGGGGCACGGCGGCGTCCGTTCGCTTCAGGAACGACTCGAGGGCCCGCGCCGGGGCCTCGAGCAGGGCTTCGCCCTCCGGGGAGCTCAGGGCGATGCATACGACGCCCTGACCGTGGCTCCGGGACGGCCAGACTCGGACGTCGCCGGTACCGGTGGGCCGGTGCAGGCCCTCGGCCAGGAGGTCGCGGGCGAACACCCACTCGACGGTTTCCTCGGCTCCGGTGTGGAAGGTGGCGTGCACGGCGTAGGGATCGGCCGTGTCATACCGCAGTCCTGCGGGAACAGGCAGTGAGGACTCGCTCGACACAACGAGGCGCAGGTGCAGCTCGCAGCTGACCGTGGTGTTCATAAGCGCCAGGGCCTTTCGCTCAGTGTGCGCTCGGGGATTCGCACGTCGGCGAAATCGACATGCCACCTACGGTGCCGTTGTAAACCCCTCTGAGTGTTTTGCGTGCCTTTACGTAACTCATCCGGCCGAGAGCTCGTTCGCCGGATAGGACCATTCCGGTGACTGGTTTCTCTCGGGTAGGGTTTGGCCGTATGAATACGGGGAGTGACGAGCCGGGCGAGATCGCCACGGCTGATGACGGAACGAAGGCCGAGCGAGCGCTTGGTTCGCGGGCACCGCATTTCATCAAGGCGCGTCGCGCGCTGCACCTGCCCTGGCAGGTGGGCGTTTTCATCGTGGGTCTCGCGGTGGTCGGCGCGGGCGTGGTCATGCTTCCGCTGCCGGGGCCCGGCTGGCTGGTGATCTTCGGTGGCATGGCGATCTGGGCGACCGAGTTCGTCTGGGCGCAGCTCGTGCTCCGCTGGACGAAGCGCAAGGTCACCGAGGCGACGCAGCGTGCTCTCGACCCCGAGGTGCGTCGACGCAACATCATCCTCACGTCGATCGGGCTCGTGATCATCGTGGGCCTCGGTGCCGTCTACGTCTGGAAGTTCGGCTTCGAGATGCCCTGGAACATCAAGGAGTGACGGTGTACTCCCGGGGCCTGTGATGGCCCCTCGGCAGGTCGGAGCCACCCCCTGACATGGGGTAATGTTCTCCCTGCGCCCGGGCGATTAGCTCAGCGGGAGAGCGCTTCGTTCACACCGAAGAGGTCACTGGTTCGATCCCAGTATCGCCCACCACCGCGTTAGGCGGCCCAGCTCCACGGAAGACGTGGACCGGGTCGCCTTCGTCGTTTCCGCCCGGCTGAGCGGCCGTGGTGTTGCCTGCCGGTACGAGGGGCGGCGGCCGAGAAGGGGCGCTGGAATCGACGGTGGCCGCGATACGCGCAGGGCGCGCCTTGCCGCCCTTGATCTCGGCGGTCGCTGGGCTGTCGTGAGCTGTGGCCGACCGTGCCGCACGCCCGCCGGCAGCGGCCCGACACCGCGTGCCACTCCACGGTCGGACCGACCTCTGATCAGCCCATACCGAGTTCGGGCCACCCTCTGATCGCGCAGCCCTCCCGGTCGATCCACGGCGGCCGAGCCACCCTCAGGCCCAGCCCGGCCCCGCCCCGCCATGCCCCCGAGAGTCACCCCCCGTCACCCCTCACGCTCGGTTCCCCCACCCCGCCCAACCCCCCAACCCCCGTCTGTTTTCAGCCCCACTCGTATCTCGCCCGACCCCCCGAATCCCGTTCGGCAGGTCGGTCGCACCCACCCGACCTGCACACTCGCGGACGCGACCCGGGGCCAACTCCCAGTTCGCGCCGCCGTGCAGGCGGACCGCCGCACATCAATTCCTGTCCGAATCATTGACGCGCCCGAAAGCCCTCCGTACCTTATGCCAGCAAGCGCTTACTTGAAACGATTCATGCGGCAGGCGGCGGTGACGTCGCGGGGAGGCCCGACTGTGGGAAACAACGGGAGTGTTGAGAGGCGTACGGTCCTCAAGGCGGCCGGAGCTTCGCTGGCCACGCTGGGACTGGCGGCGGCGACGGGGTGCGGTGGGGGGAGCGGTTCCGGGGACGGGACCGTCACGATCCGGTACGCCTGGTGGGGTGCCGACGAGCGGGCGAAGCGGATCAACCAGTCCATCGCGCTCTTCGAGAAGAAGTACCCGAAGATCAAGGTGAAGACGGACTTCCAGGACTACGTGGCCTTTTGGGAGAAGTTCCAGACCCAGGCCGCGGGCGGAAATCCGCCGGACGTATTCCAGAACGCGGTGGGATTTCTTCGGAAGTACGACAAGAGAAGTGTGCTGCTCGACCTCAAGCCCCAAGTGGAAGCGGGCAATTTGAGCCTGGAGAACTTCCGCGCCGGAGTCGAAAAGGTCGGCGAGGTCGACGGAAAGATTCTCGGAGTACCCGTCGGATCCAACACCATGTCACTTGTCATCGACGAGAAGGTATTTGAGAAGGCCGGCATCAAGGCCGAGCAGGGCTGGACGTGGGACGAGTATTTCGCCGCCCTCAAGAAGATCCATGACTCGCAGAAGGTGGCGGGTGACACCGGCTACTTCGGCATCATGTATCTCTACGACCTCTACCTCCGGCAGAACGGGAAGGCCTTCTTCACCGCGGACGGACTCGGCTTCGACGAGGCCGATCTGACGGAGTGGTGGACGGACGCGTACAACCGCGTCAAGGCCGGGATCATCACCGACCCGAAGCGGGTCGAGCAGGACAAGCCGAAGTCCTCGCTCTCGGCCGCCCACGGCGCCTCCGAGTTCACCTGGGACAACTTCACGGTGCGTTACACCGCGGAGGGCGACAGCACGTACGGCCTCGCGCCGATCCCCACGACCGACGGCAAGCAGACCGGTCAGTACCTCGCCTCGCTCATGCTGAGCGCCTCCGCGCGCACCCAGCACCCCAAGGAAGTCGCCCAGTTCATCAACTTCATGGTCCACGACCCCGAGGTCGGCAAGATCATGGGTTACGACCGCGGCATCCTCGCCACCACCGAGCAGTTCGAGGCGTTCACGCCGGCCGACGCCCCCAGCAAGGCGATCGCGCAGTACGAGGAGGATGTCGCCGCGGCCGGAGTCCTCGGCACCATCACCCCGCACCCGGCCGGCGCGGACACCGCAGAGGCGGCCTTCCTGCGTATCGCCGGTGACATGTCGCAGGGCACGACCAAGGTCGCCGACGCGGTGAAGCAGTTCTTCTCCGAGGCGAAGACCGCCCTCGCCGCCTGATGGGAACCGCAGTGACGCTCGTCAAGGACTCTCCGCCCGACGCCCCGGAGATACACCCCGCGGCCCCCGCCGACCGAAAGCGGCGGGGGCGCCGGGAGAATCTCGCCGGCTATCTCTTCATGTCCCCCTGGATCGCGGGCTTCCTGCTGCTGACCGCGGGGCCGATGGCCGCCTCGTTCTACTTCGCGTTCACCGATTACAACCTCTTCAATTCACCGCGGTGGATCGGCTTCGACAACTTCACCAAGATGTTCGAGGACCCCCGGTGGCAGAAGTCGGTCGAGGTGACGGCCAAGTACGTCGTCATCGGCACGCCGCTGAAGCTGCTCCTCGCGCTGGGAGTCGCCCTGCTGCTCGCGCAGAGCAGGCGCGGCCAGGCCTTCTACCGGGCCGCCTTCTACGCCCCTTCGCTGATCGGAGCGAGCGTCTCCGTCGGCTTCGTGTGGCGCGCGCTCTTCTCGGACGAAGCCATCGTCGACCGTACGCAGTCGTTCTTCGGCTTCCACACCGGCGGCTGGGTCGGCGATCCGGACTGGGTGCTCTACAGCCTGGTCGCGCTCACCGTGTGGCAGTTCGGGGCGCCCATGGTGATCTTCCTGGCAGGGCTCAAGCAGGTGCCGAAGGAGCTGTACGAGGCTGCCGAGGTGGACGGCGCCGGGCCGCTGCGGCGGTTCTGGAACATCACGCTGCCGATGATCTCGCCGGTGCTCTTCTTCAACGTGCTCCTGGAGACCATCCACTCCTTCCAGATCTTCGGCTCGGCCTACGTCGTCTCCAACGCCACCTGCGGACCGGCCGACGCCACGCTCGTCTACACCTGCTACCTGTACCAAAAGGGTTTCAGGGAGTCCCAGATGGGCTTCGCCTCCGCGATGGCCTGGATGCTGCTGCTCGCCGTGGCGCTGGTGACGGCCGTCCTCTTCTGGTCGCAGAAGCGGTGGGTGCACTACGAGGAGGACGCCCGATGAGCACCACCCTGCGCAAGCCCGTGGAACTCGGCCCGGCGGTGGCCGGACGGCCCCCCAGCGGCCGCAAGCGCTCCGGTTCCCTCGCCTGGCACCTCGGCGCCCTGGCCGTCCTCGCCGTCGTCCTCTACCCCGTCATCTGGGTCATCGGCGCCTCGTTCAAGCCCAGCCGCGAGATCATCGGCAGCCTCGACCTGTTCCCGACCAGCCCCATCCTCGGCAACTTCAAGGGGCTCGCCGACGGCATCGCGGACATCTCGATCGCCACCTTCTTCCAGAACTCCCTCTTCTACGCGCTCGGTTCCGTCGTCGGCATCGTCATCTCCTGCTCGTTGACGGCGTACGCCTTCGCCAAGATCAGGTTCGCCGGGCGGAACCTGATGTTCTCGATCATGATCGGCACGCTTCTGCTGCCGTACCACGTGCTGCTCATTCCGCAGTACGTGATGTTCCAGAAGATGGAGCTGATCAACACCTATGTGCCGCTGCTGATCGGCAAGTACCTGGCCACCGAGGCGTTCTTCGTCTTCCTGATGGTGCAGTTCATGCGGAATCTGCCGCGCGAGCTGGACGAGGCGGCCCGGCTCGACGGGTGCGGGCATCTGCGGATCTACTGGTCGATCGTGCTGCCGCTGTGCCGGCCCGCGCTCATCACCAGCGCGATCTTCACGTTCATCAACGCCTGGAACGACTTCATGGGCCCGCTCATCTACCTCAACGAACCCAGCAAGTACACCGTCTCGCTGGGGATGATGATGTTCCGCGACCAGGAGGGTGTCGCCAACTACGGCGGCATGATCGCGATGTCGTTGGTCGCGCTGCTGCCCGTGCTGCTGTTCTTCCTCGCCTTCCAGCGGTATCTGATCGACGGTATGGCGACGTCGGGGTTGAAGGGCTGATGGCCGGCAGTCAGGCACGCGCCAAGGAACGCAGGAAACCTCGGGAGTCCGCGTTCGCCGAGCGGTTCGCCGTCTTCGCCGAGTGTCTGCTCACCGGGGTGTGGATCGCGGTGGCCTCGCTGCCGCTGGTCACCTACCCCGCCGCGTTCGCCGCGGGTGCGCGGCATCTGCGGCGGCGTACGGCCCATGAGGCCGGTGGCTGGCGGGAGTTCACGGCCGACTTCCGGGCGGCCGTCCGGGGCGGCTGGATCGCCGGGGTCGCCGGCTGGGCCGCGGCCGCCGCGGTCTGGGTGGACGTCCAGGCCGTGCGCGCCGGGATCCCCGGTGGCCCGCTGGTCGGGGCCGTCGGACTCTTCGCGCTGATCGGACTCGCCGTCGCCGGGCTGCGCGCGGCGGCGGTCTGGGAGCCCGGGGCGTCCTGGCGTGTGCTGCTCGCGGGCGCCGGGCGTCGTACGGTCCTCGACCCGGCCGGGTCGTTCCTGCTCGTCGGCGGACTGGCCGTGGTGGCCTGTTCCGCCTGGCTCATCGCACCACTGGCGGTCCCCGTCCTGGGGGCCGTCGCGGCGGCGGCCGTCGCCGTCGAGGAGCGCCACCGCCTCCGGTGAGCCCCTCGCAGGTCGGCGCCCTGGGCGTCGTACCTCTGTCTGTCATGCCCCTGACTTCCCCGCACGGAAAGGAAAGGCCATGTCTCCCATTCCCCGCAGGTCTCTGCTCAAGGCGGCCGCCGTCGCCGGAGCCGCCGCGCAGTTCAGCTGGGCGCTGGGAAGCGCGAATGCCCAGGCCGCGCCGAGAGCGGAGGCCGCCGACGCGGACCCCGTCACCCTGGACTGGCTGGAGGACGGCGGCCTCGGCGCCGCCCCCGGCTCCACCGTCGGCGTGCCCTGGCCGAAGGGCGCGTACACGGAGGACCAGACCTTCGCGCTCACGGACGCCGAGGGCAAGGCCGTGCCCGTGCAGTCCTGGCCGATCGCGTACTGGCCGGACGGCTCCCTCAAGTGGACCGCCCACGCGGTCAGTTCAGGATCGGGGAAGCTCAGCCTCGCCGCGGGCGAGCCGGCCGCCCCCGACAAGTCGGTCACCGTCGACAAGAGCGGCGGCACCATCGACATATCGACCGGGGTCATCACGGCGAAGATCGGCAAGAGCGGCTCCACGCTCGTCAAGTCCGTCACCCGCGGGTCCACCGAGATCGCCAAGAACGGCCGACTCGTACTCATCCGTCAGCCCGAGATCGAGGACGAGGACCAGGGCGCGGAGAAGTTCGAACGCTTCGAGAGCGCCATCTCCGAGGTCGAGGTCGAACAGGAGGGCCTGGTCCGTGCCGTCGTCCGCATCGACGGCAAGCACCGCAAGGGCAGCCGGAGTTGGCTCCCCTTCTCGGTCCGGCTGTACTTCTACGCGGGCGCCGAGTCGTTCCGCATGGTGCACACCATCACGTTCGACGGGACGCAGGAGCCCGGCAAGGCGAGCGGCGACTTCATCCGCGGCCTCGGTGTCCGCTTCACCGTGCCGATGCGCGACGCCTCGTACGACCGGCACATCCGCATCGGCGGTGACGGCACCGGTCTGCTGCGGGAAGCGGTGAAGGGCATCACCGGGCTGCGGCGCGATCCGGGCGCGGCGGTCCAGGCCGCCCAGTTCGCGGGGGAGAAGCTGCCCGATCCGTCGACCTGGGACCAGCGGGTCACCACGCGGCTCCAGTACATCCCCGAGTGGGGCGATTACACGCTCTCGCAGCTCTCCGCCGACGGCTTCGGCCTGCGCAAGCGCACGAAGAAGGGGTACGGCTGGATCCCCGCGGGCGGTGGCAAGCGGGCGTCCGGTTTCGGATACGTCGGCGGGCCCAGCGGCGGATTCTCCTTCGGCCTGCGGGACTTCTGGGAGAAGCACCCGGCGCAGCTCGACATCCGCGACGCCCACACCGACGAGGCCGAAGTCACCCTCTGGCTCTGGTCGCCCGAGGCGCAACCCATGGACCTGCGCTTCTACCACGACGGCATGGGCCAGGACACCTTCGCCGAGCAGCTCGAAGGCCTCAACATCACCTACGAGGACTACGAGCCGGGCTTCGGCACCCCGTACGGCATCGCCCGCACCTCCGAACTCCTCTTCTGGGCCAACGAGTCGACGCCCACCCCTGAGGCGCTCGCCGAACAGGTAGAAGCAGTACGGGTGTTGCCGCAACTCGCCGCCCCGCCCGCGCACCTCGTCAAGGCCAAGGTGTTCGGCGGCCTCTTCTCCGAGCCCGACCGCTCCACCACCGCCAAGGCGAAGATCGAGGACCACCTCGACTTCCTCTTCACCTATTACAAGGACCAGGTGGAGATGCGCCGTTGGTACGGCTTCTGGGACTACGGCGACATCATGCACTCGTACGACCCGGTCAGGCATCAGTGGCGGTACGACGTCGGCGGCTACGCCTGGGACAACTCCGAGCTCTCGCCCGACCTCTGGCTCTGGTTCGCCTACCTGCGCTCCGGCCGCGCGGACATCTTCCGCTTCGCCGAGGCGATGACCCGGCACACCGGCGAGGTCGACGTCTACCACCTGGGTCAATGGGCGGGCCTGGGCACCCGGCACGGCATCCAGCACTACGCCGACAGTGCGAAGCAGCAGCGCATCGCCAACACCACGTACCGGCGCTACTACTACTTCCTCACCGCCGATGAACGCGTCGGCGACCTCATGCACGCCAACGTCGACTCCGACGAGACCTTCCTCGTCCTCGACCCGATCCGCAAGATCCGCACCGAGCCGTACACGCCCGACCGGCACGCCCTTTCGATCGGCTTCGGCACGGACTGGAGCGGGCTCGTGTCGGCGTGGCTGACGGAGTGGGAGCGCAAGGGCCCGAAGTGGGAGAAGGCCAAGGCGCGGGTGCTGTCCACGATGGAGACAATCGCCGCCCAGCCCAACGGATTTGTGCAGGGCAGCGGACTGTACGACCTCGATACGGGGAAGTTCGCGATCGCCGCCGCGCCCGTGGTGGGCGTCTCGCACCTGTCCGCGGTGTTCGGCCTCAACGAGCTGTGCGCCGAACTCATCGACCTCGTCGAGGTACCCAAGTTCAAGGACGCGTACCTCGACTACTGCCGCTACTTCAACGCGACGAAGGCCGAACAGGCGGCCCGGTACGGCTCCAACTTCGGCACCCTGCTGCTGTTCCAGGGCCACTCACGTCTCGACGCCTACGCGGCCGTCCAGACCGGCGACGCGAAACTCGCCACGCGCGCGTGGGACAAGTTCTACAACTCCGACGGCTACAAGGAGTCCGCGCCCTGGATCACGGAGAAGCTGAGCGGCCCGGTCACGCTGGTGCCGGGCAGCGAGGCCAACTGGGTCTACACCAACGACACTGCGCTGTACGGCCTCGCCGCCATCGAGAACCTGGCACTTCTCGGCGACAGGATGCCTTCGTGACGGCCGCCTGAGCGGTCGCGGGGACGTGCCTCACTTCCCCGCGACCGCTCAGTCCATCCTCCCCAGCACCTCCCGCACCCGCCGCGCATCCCGGATCCGCTGCTCGTACGTCGCACCCAGCGCGAGCAGCAGCAGACCGGCGAGTGCGGGAGGCGCCCAGCGGGGGAGCGCGCCGGCCACCTGCGCGATGTACGGGGCGAGTTCGTGCAGCGCGTCAAGGGTGAGCACCGTGCCGCCCAACACCAGCGGCGCCTGGAGGCGGTGCCGGGCGCCCACGAGGGTGACGGCGAGTGCTGCGGCGCCGAGCAGCAGCGGGCGCAGCCAGTGCGCGTCGCCCCATGCCGCGAAGAGGCTCGGCACGAGCGTGACGGAGAGGCCGGGCCCGTACGCCGTCCACGACGAGACCTGCGTGTCCTTGCGGCGCCTGAGTACCCCGACGAGGAGCGCCGGGACGGTCACCGGAAGGGTGTACGCCTCCGGGGAACCGATGTCCCAGGACGCCAGGCGGACCCAGGTGGCCAGCACGAACAGCACGGCGGCCGCGTAGCCGACGGGGCGCCGGTCCTCCCGTACGGCCGTGCCCGCGGCGATCACTCCGCAGAGGGCCAGGACCAGGGCCAGCATCGGCGGATCGGTGACCGCGAGCCCGACGGCGAGCAGCGCGGCGGCGGCTCCCGTCACCTCGACGGACAAGGCCGTCGGGGAGGCGTCGAGGCGGGCCGCGAGCAGTGCGGCGGCGATGGGCACCACGAGGACGAGCAGCGCGGTGTGCTGCGGCTGCCAGCCGAGGGACGCTCCGGCGGCGCAGGTCAGGGCAGTCGCGTGGACGAGGGCGGCCGGTGCCGCGATCGGGCCGAGGTGCGGTCGCCACGCGGCGGCCGCGAACAGGACGGTCAGCGTGGCCAGCACGCTCAGAGTCGCCGGCTCGGAAGCCAGGGCGAGGAAGGCGAGGCTGAGGGCGGTGAGGAGGGAGAGGACAAACGATGCCAAGGCGGGCGCGGGAAGCGCCGGCGTCGGGACCCTCGAAGCCCGAAGTGCGTACGCCACGAGAGCCGCAGTCACCAGAGTCTGTGCGAACAGGCCTGCCGCATAGGGGAGTTCGAGGGTCGCGGGGAGGACGATCGCCGTTGCCCAGGTCAGCGTCAGCGCGCCGGTCAGGGCACGCGGGCGCCAGGTCGTGCCGCGGACGGCCACCACGAGAACGGCGGCGACGAGGGCGAGTACGAGAGGTGCCGTGGCCGCGTTCGGGGGCCAGGGATTGCCGGTCGTCACCGCGTCGCGGGCATTCGCCGGGGAACCGGACCACGCGCTCCGGGTCCAGTCGACCGGGCCCAGCAGGGCGACGGTGACCGCGGGCAGCGCCCACACCACCGCGAGGGCCTGTACGGAGCCGGACGCCCCGGCGAGACCGTGCCGCACCGGCTCGGGGAGGCGCGTGCGCACCGCCGCCAACAGGGCGACACCGCACACCAGATAGCCCGGAACCGTCCAGACATCGGGCAGCGACGGGCGCAGGACGCCACCGACCGCAGCCACCGCGATCAGGCCGCCGGTCAGCGCGATGCCGGTGCCGACGCGCGGCCTCGGGGCCAGCCATGCCGCCGTCAGCGCGATCGCCGCGGCGAAGAGGAGGAGCGCCGCCGCACGGGCGGCGGCGCTCGTGCCGGAGGCCGTCAGAGACAGCCAGCCGGCGGCAAAGGTGCCCCAGCCGCCCATGACGTACGCGCCCACGGTGGAGACGATTCGTACGGACTTCACGGGCGTCCGGAGCGCGAGGGCCGTGTCGAACGCGGCCGTCAGCAGCAGCGCGGCCGTCACGGTGTGGGCGTCCGCGTCGGCCGCACCCGCCCAGAGGAGCAGCGGCAGCTGAGCCGTCGCGGTCGCGACCGGCAGGGGCAGCCGCAGCGGGCTGCTCAAGGGCGCCCGGTCACCGGGCGACGTGCGCAGTGCGCCGAGCGTGAGCCCGTACGCCGCCCACACCACTGCCAGTACCGCCGACGCCACGGCCGCGTACCCGAGGCCGTCCGCGTCCGGGAACGCGACCTCGTACAGCGCGTAGGCGTCAAGGACCGTCAGCGCGAGACCCAGCCCCGCCACCGACTCGGCGGTCGAGCGCAGGCTCCGCCCGAGCAGCGGCATGGGCGCGCCGAGCGCGGCCACTGTCACCGCACCCAGTACAAGGGCCCGTCCGGCGATCCCCAGGTGACCCCAGCTGACCAGCGTGAACGCGATCGCGGCGACGGTCAGCAGGATGCCGCCGAGGATCAGGAGGACGTTCTGGACGCTGGGAGCCGTGGTCTCGGGTCGGCGAACGGCGGGCCGGGGTGCGGGTACCGGGTACAGCGCGTGGAGCAGCCACGCGCGGCGGGCCAGCAACTGGGCCCGGCGTGCGTCGAGTTGCCGCAGCTCGGTGTCGAGGAACCGCAACTCCTCGGCCGGTGGCGGGATGTGGGTCATGCTGAGGAGTGTGGTCCCGGTCACGTTCTCCGGCATGAGTGCGCGTACTCAGGCGGTACTCAACTCCCTTGCGGGCACACTCCGTGCATGGACTGGAGCCATTACCGTTTCCGCAGCGTGTGGGACCTCCCCGCGCCGCCCACCGACGTGTACGTCGTCCTCGAGCAGGCCGAGGAGTACCCGCGCTGGTGGCCACAGGTGCGCGAGGTGACCCGCGTCGACGAGCGCAGCGGCGTCATCCGGATCCGCTCGGCCCTGCCGTACGACATGACCTTCACCGGGCGTGAGGTGCTCCGCGACCCGGCGGGCGGCGTCCTGGAGATCTCGATGTCCGGCGACATCGACGGCTGGGCCCGCTGGACGCTGACCGCCGACGGGCGGGGCACCCGGGCCCAGTACGACCAGGAGGCCGTGCTGAACAAGCGCCTGCTGCGGCGGTTCGCGGTGCCGGGGCGGCCCGTCTTCCGCGCCAATCACGCGCTGATGATGCGGGCGGGGCGGCGCGGACTCAGGGCGTACCTGGAAGCGGTTTGAACGACACCCGCCGAGACCTGTATTGTTCGGTGCGTTCCCGGGCGATTAGCTCAGTGGGAGAGCGCTTCGTTCACACCGAAGAGGTCACTGGTTCGAACCCAGTATCGCCCACCCGGAGAAGGCCGGTCCGTCGCAGACGGACCGGTTTTTCTGTGTTCTTCTCCCTGTGCGTGCTCAGGCGGCCGCCTGAAGGTCCGGACGCAGCGGCCACGCCGGATCCACCGCCTCCTCCGAGCCGCTGCGCGCGAACCACGCCTGCAGTCCACGCGCCTGTGCCGCGTGCCACACGGCCTGCAGCGTGTGCAGTTCGGCCGGGGAGAGCCGCTCCAGGCGGGCCGGGAAACGGCGCCCTACCGCCCGTACGACATCCATCGAGGCCAGCGCGTCGGCCGCCGCGTCGTGCGCGCCCTCCAGCACCACGCCGTAGTGCGCGCAGAGGTCGGTGAGCGTGCGGCGGCCCTTGCGATAGCGGTCCAGGTGCTTGTCGAGGACCCGGGGATCGAGCACGCGCAGCGGCTTCGTCTCGAACCAGTGGTCGAGCGTCGAAGCGCGATGGCGGCGCAACTCCCGGTCCAGAAGGGTCAGATCGAAGGGAGCGTTCATCACCACGAGCGGGCGGCCCGCCGTGGCCTGTTCGGCCAGTTCCCTGGCTATCTCGTCCATCACAGGCGACGGCCAGCGGCCGTTGCGCTGCAGATGCTCATCCGTCAGTCCGTGAATCGCCGTCGCCCCCTCGGGCACCGGCACTCCCGGGTTCACCAGCCACCGGGTCACCCGCGGGCGGCTGCCCGGGGCGTCCTGGACGACGACAGCGGCCGACACTATCCGGTCGGTCTCGACGTCCACGCCCGTGGTCTCCGTGTCGAACGCGGCCAAGGGGCCCTCGTACCAGCACGTCATACGTACACAACTCCTCGTTCACCCACGGCAGCTGACGCGCCGTCTTCTGCCAGTTTGGTGATACCCGGGCTGTTTGCGCCGTACGCCGGAAGGAGACAACAGAGGTACGGGTCTTCGCAGTTCAGCGGCCCGTCGCGGGGATACACCTGGTTTGGAAGGCTGTTGGACTCATGGCACTCGCGCAGCCCGAACGGGGCGGGCTGCTGCCCCAGCGCACAGCACCCCATAGAGGCTCACTCGCTACCACCGCCTGCATGGAGACACTGCAGGTGGGCTACTTGCACGCCGTCGCGGCGGCGGCGGGCTGCTCGCTGTCCCAGCCCTTTCCCGACAACGGCATCGACTGGCACGTCAGCCACAGCGCCCCCGGGCACACGGTCGACGACGAAGTCACCATCAAGGTGCAGCTCAAGTGCACGTACCAGATCCCGCCGAACCCGCCGGGCCCCGCCTTCTCCTTCACGCTCGACAACCCCCACCTGGAGAAGCTGGCCCGCACCCCGGTCTCGGTGCACAAAATACTGGTCGTGATGCTCGTGCCCAGATCGCAGGACGAGTGGCTGCGCGCCAGCCACGACCGCCTCGACCTGCGGCACTGCTGCTACTGGATCAACCTCGCCGGCCAGGCCGTCACCGGCCGGCGCAGGACAACCGTCCGGATACCGACCGCGCGCATCTTCGACGACCGTGCGCTCTGCGAGATCATGACGCGGGTCGGGACGGGAGGAAAACCGTGACGCACCGCCCCATCGACGAAGTACTGCGGCCGGTCAGGCCGCACCCGGTCGAGGCCCTCTGGAACGAGCCGCCCGAGCCCGGCCAGGTCGACCCCGTCGTGCTCAGCGCGCTGCTCCACCGGCACGGCTGGCAGCGACGCGGCGGAGCACCGGGACGGTACGGCCGGTGGACCCCACCCGGGCCCGGCGGCGGCGGTACGAGCCTGCTCGTACCGGAAAGCCGGGCCTTCCCCGACAGCGACGACCTGCTCGGCGAGGCACTCGTCGCGCTCTCCCGCAGCGCCTCGCCTTCCGCGCGCGACGTTCTGGTCGCGCTCGCCGTGCCCAGCGACGAGATCCGCTGGTGGCGCGACGTCCCGACCGGACCCGTGGGCGCCGCGCCCTGGACCGTCGAGGAACAACTGCGCGCCGCCGCCCGCCAGATGCTGCTGGCCGGGGCACTGGCCACGCGCGCGCGTGCGGGCTACTACGGAGCCCGCCACCGCAGGCCCGCCGTCGCCTCCCTGGAGAGCGTGCTCGTCGGCGCCGAGCCCGGCGGACGCCAGCTCACCGCCTTCGTGCCCGTCGCCACCGGGCGCCCCCTCGCCGTACGCCTGCACCAGGCGCTGTACGCCGCCCGCGAGGCCATCGACTACCAGCGGGCCACCGGCGGCATGGAAGCCTTCGACGCCGCCGTCGAGGCCGGCGTCAGCCACGAACTCCTGGAAGCCCTGGTGGCCCTCGTCCGCGGCACCGAGGGCGCACGGATCGCCGTGGAGTGGGCGCCCGCCGCCGGTGTACCCGAGGGCTGCGCGGCGCCCCCCGAGCCCGTCGAGTTCTCGCCCGGAGACCTGCCCGTCCTGCGCGAGGCCGGCGCCCGCTTCCTGCGAGAGGAGCCGTCCGTGCCGGTGCGCCTCACCGGCGCCGTCGTGCGCATGCGCAGGTCGGGGCCGCGCGGCGAGGGCACCGTACGACTACGGGTCATCGCCGGAGCGGAGGTCCCGCACGTCCGGATGACGCTCGACGAGGAGTCGTACCGGATCGCGGGCCACGCCCATCTGGTCGGGCTGCCGGTGCGGGTGCACGGGCGGCTGGAGAGCCGGGGCGGTTTCCGCCGGCTCACGGACGCCTCCGGGGTCGCACCCGTACAGGTCGACGAGGCCGAGCGGGACCGCCTGATGAAGTCGCTCCAGGAGAACCTGGACTTCTTCGAGGAAGCGTGCAGCGGGGACTGACCGGAACCGTTTCGCGTAGGGGCCCCACGTCTCGGTACGATCGCTCTCGTATTACGTACGCAATAGAAGATGCGCGCGTGCCCTTCAGGTAGGAGAGACCGGTGTCAGACGTCCGTGTGATCATCCAACGCGATTCCGAGCGGGAAGAGCGAGTGGTGACGACGGGCACTACGGCCGCCGACCTCTTCGACGGCCAGCGCACCATCGTCGCGGCCCGCGTCGGCGGCGAGCTCAAGGACCTCGCGTACGCGGTGCAGGACGGCGAGGAGGTCGAGCCCGTAGAGATCTCCTCCGAGGACGGTCTCAACATCCTGCGCCACTCCACCGCGCACGTCATGGCGCAGGCCGTGCAGGAGCTCTTCCCCGAGGCCAAGCTGGGCATCGGCCCGCCGGTCAAGGACGGCTTCTACTACGACTTCGATGTCGCCGAGCCGTTCACGCCGGAGGACGTCAAGCGCGTCGAGAAGAAGATGCAGGAGATCCAGAAGCGCGGGCAGAAGTTCTCGCGCCGGATCACCACCGACGACGCCGCCCGCGAGGAGCTGGCCGACGAGCCGTACAAGCTGGAGCTCATCGGCCTCAAGGGCAACGCCGCGCAGGCCGCCGAGGGCGCCGACGCGGAGGTCGGCGGCGGCGAGCTGACGATCTACGACAACCTCGACGCCAAGACCGGCGAGCTGTGCTGGAAGGACCTCTGCCGCGGTCCCCACCTGCCCACCACCCGGAACATCCCGGCGTTCAAGCTGATGCGCTCGGCCGCCGCGTACTGGCGGGGCAGCGAGAAGAACCCGCAGCTCCAGCGCATCTACGGCACCGCCTGGCCGTCGAAGGAAGAGCTGAAGGCGTACCTCGACTTCCTCGTCGAGGCCGAGAAGCGCGACCACCGCAAGCTCGGCGCCGAGCTGGACCTCTTCTCCATCCCGGAGGAGCTGGGCTCCGGCCTTGCGGTCTTCCACCCCAAGGGCGGCATCGTCCGCCGGGAGATGGAGACCTACTCGCGCAAGCGCCACGAGGACGCGGAGTACGAGTTCGTCAACACCCCGCACATCTCGAAGGAACAGCTCTTCGTGACCTCGGGGCACCTGCCGAACTACGCGGACGCGATGTTCCCGCCGCTGGAGTTCGACGGGCAGAACTACCGCCTCAAGGCGATGAACTGCCCCATGCACAACCTGATCTTCAAGGCGCGCGGCCGCTCCTACCGCGAACTGCCGCTGCGGCTCTTCGAGTTCGGCACGGTGTACCGCTACGAGAAGTCGGGCGTCGTGCACGGCCTGACCCGCGCCCGCGGCTTCACCCAGGACGACTCGCACATCTACTGCACCAAGGAGCAGATGGCGAGCGAGCTGGACTCCCTGCTCACCTTCGTCCTCGACCTGCTGCGCGACTACGGCCTGAACGACTTCGAGCTGGAGCTCTCCACCCGCGACGACTCCCCGAAGTTCATCGGTGAGGAAGCGGAGTGGGAGGAGGCCACCAACGCGCTGCGCGAGGCGGCCGAGAAGCAGGGCCTCCCGCTGGTTCCCGACCCGGGCGGCGCCGCGTACTACGGCCCGAAGATCTCCGTACAGGCCAAGGACGCCATCGGCCGCTCCTGGCAGATGTCCACCATCCAGGTCGACTTCCAGCAGCCCAAGCGGTTCAACCTGGAGTACACGGCGGCGGACGGCTCCAAGCAGCAGCCGGTCATGATCCACCGCGCGCTGTTCGGCTCGATCGAGCGCTTCTTCGCGGTGCTCCTGGAGCACTACGCGGGCGCGTTCCCGGCCTGGCTGGCGCCCGTCCAGGCGATCGGCATCCCGATCGGCGACGCGCACGTGCCGTACCTTGCGGACTTCGCCAAGAAGGCCAAGGCGGCCGGACTCCGCGTCGAGGTCGACGGCTCCTCGGACCGCATGCAGAAGAAGATCCGCAACGCGCAGAAGCAGAAGGTGCCCTTCATGGTCATCGCGGGCGACGAGGACATGACGGCCGGCGCCGTCTCCTTCCGCTACCGCGACGGCTCGCAGGAGAACGGCATCCCGGTCGACGAAGCGATCGCCAAGATCGTGAAGGTCGTGGAGGAGCGCGCACAGGTCTGATGCGCGCATGAAAGGCCCCCGAGGAGCTCAGCTTCCCGGGGGCTTTTCGCTGTCCTCGCCCTCCCGCGAGAACACCTGCAGCAGCCAGGACGAGAACGACCCCGTCACCGCCCCGAGAAGCGCGAGACCGCCCGCCATGATCCCGGCCGCGATCGTCCGCCCCATCGGCGTCACCGGTACCACGTCCCCGTACCCGACCGTCGCGAGCGTGGCGCAGGTCCACCACACGGCGTCCCCGAAGGTACGGATCGTCGCGTCCGGTGCCGCGTGCTCCTGCTGATAGATGGCAAGGGAGCCCGCGAAACCGAGCAGCAGCGCGGACAGACCCGCGTACACGATCACGCGCGCGTAAAGGGCGAGACGAGGTTGCCCGCGCCTCCGCTGCACAGCCTCGTACACCCTGACCACACGCAGCGGGCGCAGCAGGGGCAGGATCAGCACCAGCGTGTCCAGCCAGTGCGTGCGTACGAAGCGGGGTCCCTGTCGGCTCAGCCGCCAGCGCACGGCATAGTCGACGGCGAACACCGCCCAGGCGGCGAACAGCACCGCGAGGCAGGTGTCCAGCCATGCCGTGGGCAGCCCGTGACCCAGGACACGGACCGCGTACGCGGCCAGGAACAGCAGCGAGGCCAGCGCGAGTGGGATCTCGGTGCGCCGGTCCCAGTGGGCCTTTCGGCTGTCGTCGTCCATCGCCCCAGCTTGGCCGCGGACCCTTTTGTTCGGCACCCGCCGACACGCCGCGAACGGGCGAAGCAATATGCTGCACCTCATGACGAGTGAGCCGGAGCAGCAGATCGGAGTGGGAACCCAGGACGCGTTCCAGCGCCTGTGGACGCCCCATCGGATGGCTTACATCCAGGGTGAGAACAAGCCCACCGGCCCGGGGGCCGACGACGGCTGTCCCTTCTGCTCCATCCCCGCCAAGTCCGACGAGGACGGGCTCATCGTCAGGCGCGGCGAGCAGGTGTACGCGGTGCTCAACCTCTACCCGTACAACGGCGGCCACCTCATGGTCGTGCCCTACCGCCATGTAGCGGACTACACCGACCTGACCGACCCGGAGACCGCCGAACTGGGCGAGCTGACCAAGCAGGCGATGACCGCCCTCCGTACGGCCTCAGGCGCACACGGCTTCAACATCGGCATGAACCAGGGCACAGTGGCAGGCGCAGGCATCGCCGCCCACCTCCACCAGCACATCGTCCCCCGCTGGGGCGGCGACACGAACTTCATGCCGGTGGTGGCCCACACCAAGGTCCTCCCCCAGCTCTTGGCAGACACCCGCACGATGCTGGCGGACGCCTGGCCGACCCCTGCCTGACGTACGACGAGGAGCCTGGGAGCCCGCAAGACGGCGCAAGGGGACGTGCCGGAACGTCCGCCCGCAGCGGCTGGCGCGTCAACACCGGCACGTTGGTGAGCAACCGATTCCGCGCCAGACCGAGGACGGATGCTCCGGCACGGCCCCGACCCCCGACGAACCGCAGGCGCCCTACGCGTCGTACACGTCAGCTTTCCGAGGCATCGGATCCTGCACCGCAGTACTCAGGAACGACGACCGGTTCCCGAACTGCTCCGTGTCGACACCGTTCTCCTCAAGCACCTTCATCGCAGCGGAGTGCACCACCCGAAGCACAGGCGCCGCCGCCCGCAACGCATCGTCGGCCATGAAGCGATGCCGCCACGGCTGATCGGCCCAGGAGTGCCGCAGCCCGAACGGCTCCGGAAGCTCCAGCGTGCCGCCGAGCCAGTTGAGCAGCGGCGGATACCAGGTGAAGGGGGCACGGGCGGCAAGCCGCACGACCTCGTCGGTGGTGACCAGTGGCAGCTTCACCTTGCGGGTCTCCCAGAACTTGACGGCCTTCGCGACCTCTTTCGTCGGCGCCTCCGGCTTGCTGGTGAACAGCGGGTTCACCGGCCCCAACGCGTGCCCGGTGACCTCGATACGCAGCGTCTCGTGCAGCACGGTCACGGTGATCAGCATGGTGATGACCAACTGGCCGTCCCAGAGCGTCCATTGGACCCCGAGATAGTGCCGGTCACCGCTGCCGAACTGCTGCTTGTTGCAGATGTCCTGTATGGCGTGGGTCTTGATCGTGTACGCGTCCACATCCGTACCGCCCGGCCGGGACACCGCCTTGGCGTTCTCGCCGATCGGCGTGACGATCCAGTGCTTGATCGTCGGCTTGGTGAAGCCACCGGTGTTGAGCGGCCCGCGCTCCAGCATGCGGAGCTGGTCGTGGATGGACCGGATGACGTCCCAGCTGCGGAACGGGTGGATCTCCTTGGTCGCGTCGCGCGCCACCAGTTCCTCGGCGAGCTGCCAGCTGCCCCAGCGGGTGCCCATACCGAGAATGCCCTTGGGCCCGGCGTAGAACACGGAGTTGGACTGCTGCTCGGCGCTGAGCCGGGCCAGCTCCTGACGCAGCCGCTCGGCCGCGGACTCACCGGGGCTGCCGGGCACCGCCTCGGGGATCTTGGCACCGATGGCGCCGCCGGACAGCAGGCTGCCCCAGCGCTCACGCAGGTCCTTGGCGGTGCGCTCGCAGATCTGCTTGGCCCAGAGCCAGCCGACGACCGGGAGGACGATCGACGCACGCGCGTACCAGGCCCAGAAGCCGGTGAACGGCATCTTGAGCAGGAAGAGCACGGCGAGGGCCCCGACCGCGACCAGGAGCGTGGTGGCGAGGGCGGAGGCCCGCTTGTCATCACGCTTGGCGATGGTGGACCGGATCTGGAAGACCAGCAGCCATATCAGCAGCCCGGGCAGGAAGAGCACACCGCACAGCACCATCACGGCCGACAGCCAGTTGTCGCGCTCCCTGCGGATGCGGTTCGCCGCGAGGCAGTGCTCCACGACGACCTGCGGTTCGGTGCCGAAGGACTGGATGAGCGGCTTGCGGCCGACGCCCAGCATGCGGTCCTGCACCGCGCGCGCGAAGGCCTCGCCCAGGTTCGGCGAGAACAGCTTGATCCGTGGGGGCTTGACGGTGGACTTGTGCCATTCGTTGTCGGCCTTGAGGATCTCCTCGACCGGGCTGTCCCGGTACGACGCCGAGGCGAGAGCGTACGTCGCGGCCGTCTGTCCCTCGGACCCCGAGAGCGGCACCTGCGCCCCAGGAGTGAAATCGAATCCGTCGAACGCCACTTCCGCCCCCCATTGCCGCTGTTCCGCTGCTGCGGCCTTTCCCGACTTCCGTGCTCCGCACACCTGTTGATCAGGTCATCGTCTTGATCAGGTTCTCAGAGTATCGGCCGGGACCGACATTCGTCGGCGGACGACCGAAGCCGTCCGCCGACGCGAAGGGAAACGGGACCACTCCTGGGAGAGCCCCAACTACGAGGCGTCCCGTGCCTGTTCACGGATCCTCTCGGCGATCTGAGGCGGCATCGGCTCGTGCCGCGCGTAACTGCGGCTGAAGCGCGCGGTGCCGTGCGAAAGGGAACGCAGATCGACGGCGTACCGCCCGATCTCGATCTCCGGCACCTCGGCCCGTACGAGCGTCCGCCCGCCCCTCGCCTGCTCGGTCCCGACGACCCGCCCGCGCCGCCCCGACAGGTCGCTCATCACGGCGCCCACATAGTCGTCGCCGACCATCACGGTCACCTCGGCCACCGGTTCCAGGAGATGGATCCTGGCGTCGGCGGCGGCCTCGCGCAGGGCGAGCGCGCCCGCGGTCTGGAACGCGGCATCGGAGGAGTCCACGGAGTGCGCCTTGCCGTCGAGCAGGGTGATCCGGATGTCGTTGAGGGGATGGCCGGCGGCCACACCCCTGGCGGCCTGTGCGCGTACGCCCTTCTCGACGGAGGGGATGAACTGCCGTGGCACGGCACCGCCGACGACCTTGTCCACGAACTCGATGCCCGAGCCGTTCGGCAGCGGTTCGACCTCGATCTCGCAGATCGCGTACTGGCCGTGCCCGCCGGACTGCTTCACATGGCGGCCGCGGCCCGCGGCCTTGTCGGCGAACGTCTCGCGCAGGGAGACCTTGTACGGGATCACGTCGACCTGGACGCCGTAGCGGCTGCGCAGCCGCTCAAGGGCGACGTCCGCGTGGGCCTCGCCCAGGCACCACAGGACGACCTGGTGGGTGTTCGGGTTCTGCTCCAGGCGCATGGTGGGGTCCTCGGCCACCAGCCGTCCCAGGCCTTGGGAGAGTTTGTCCTCGTCGGCCTTGCTGTGTGCCTGGATGGCGAGCGGCAGCAGCGGGTCGGGCATCTGCCAGGGCTCCATCAGCAGCGGATCGTCCTTGGCGGAGAGGGTGTCGCCGGTCTCGGCCCGGCTCAGCTTCGCCACGCACGCCAGGTCGCCCGCGATGCAGTGCGTGAGGGCCCGCTGCTGCTTGCCGAACGGCGCGGACAGGGCGCCGACGCGTTCGTCGACGTCATGGTCCTCGTGACCCCGGTCGGTGAGCCCGTGCCCGGAGACGTGCACCGTCTCGTCGGGTCGCAGGGTGCCCGAGAAGACCCGGACGAGCGAGACACGGCCCACGTAGGGGTCGGACGCGGTCTTCACGACCTCCGCGACCAGCGGCCCGTCCGGGTCGCAGGCGCTCACCTGGCGCGCTCTGCCGTCCGGAGTGGTGACCGTGGGTGCCTCGCGCTCCAGCGGGGTGGGAAAACCGCCCGTGACGAGTTCGAGGAGTTCGACCGTGCCGAGGCCCTGACGGGCGCCGTCGGCGGCGGGAGCGGCGGCGAGCACCGGGAAGAAGGTCCCGCGTGCCACGGCCCGCTCCAGGTCCTGCACAAGCGTCTTGAGGTCGATCTCCTCGCCGCCGAGATAGCGGTCCATGAGGGTCTCGTCCTCGCTCTCGGCGATGATCCCCTCGATCAGCCGGTTGCGCGCCTCCTCGATGAGCGGCAGTTGCTCGGGTCCCGGCTCGGCCTCCTTGCGCTCCCCGGAGGAGTAGTCGAACAGGCGCTGCGAGAGCAGCCCGATCAGCCCGGTGACGGGCGCGTGCCCGTCCGGTCCCTGCTCGCCGTGGAGCGGCAGGTACAGGGGCAGTACGGCGTCGGGGTCGTCGGCGCCGAAGGCCTCCGCGCAGATGCGTGTCATCTCGTCGAAGTCGGCCCGCGCGGATTCGAGATGGGTGATCACGATGGCCCTCGGCATGCCGACGGCCGCGCACTCCTCCCACACCATCCGGGTCGAGCCGTCCACTCCGTCCGAGGCCGAGACGACGAAAAGGGCCGCGTCCGCCGCTCGCAGACCGGCCCTCAGTTCCCCGACGAAGTCGGCGTATCCGGGAGTGTCCAGAATATTGATCTTGTATCCGTCCCAGTCGACGGGTACCAGGGAGAGCTGCACCGAGCGCTGCTGCCGGTGCTCGATCTCGTCGTAGTCGGAGACGGTGCCGCCGTCCTCCACGCGGCCCGCCCGGTTCACCGCTCCCGCCGTCAGCGCGAGAGCCTCCACCAGAGTCGTCTTGCCCGATCCGCTGTGGCCGACCAGCACCACATTCCGTACGGACGCGGGGTGGTCGGCCGCCGTAGCCCTGCCGGCGGCTCCGGGGTGTGCGTTCGCCTTGTCGCCCATGGCCTTGCCTCCCGTACACGGTGAGGTCACTGTGGGCGCGGACATGCGGAAGCCTCCCCCAGACTCCGTCCGGGGGCACCCCCAGCGGTGGCGGCTCCGGTGACGCCCGCGGTGCCTTCGAGCTTTCCACTCGCGTCACGGTGCGTCCATACAGCGGACGCGATCGCGCCATGACACCGGTGTGATCGCGCCGGGACACGGGGGCGCGGGTGCCCGACCGTCGCACAAGCGCGCGCGTGGCTACGATGGGCCAGCCGGTGGCCAACAGGGGCCGCGCGGCCACACCGACCATCGGGAAGGCCATGCTGAACAAGTACGCGCGTGCATTCTTCACGCGTGTCCTCACGCCGTTCGCCGCGTTTCTCATCCGCCGGGGGGTAAGCCCCGACACCGTCACCCTCCTGGGTACGGCCGGAGTGGTGGCGGGCGCGCTGGTCTTCTACCCCCGGGGAGAGTTCTTCTGGGGCACGATCGTCATCACGCTCTTCGTGTTCTCGGATCTCGTCGACGGCAACATGGCGCGCCAGCTCGGCCGCACCAGCCGCTGGGGCGCCTTCCTGGACTCGACGCTCGACCGGGTCGCCGACAGCGCGGTCTTCGGCGGCTTCGCGCTCTGGTACGCGGGCAGCGGCGACAACAACGTCCTGTGCGCCGTCTCGATCTTCTGCCTGGCCAGCGGCCAGGTGGTCTCGTACACGAAGGCCCGCGGCGAGTCGATCGGTCTGCCGGTCGCGGTCAACGGACTGATCGAGCGTGCCGAGCGTCTGGTGATCTCCCTGGTGGCGGCGGGCCTCGCCGGCATGCACAAGTTCGGGATTCCCGGCATCGACGTACTGCTGCCCATCGCGCTGTGGATCGTCGCCGTCGGCAGCCTCGTCACGCTGATCCAGCGGGTCGTGACGGTGCGCAGGGAGTCCGCGGAGGCGGACGCCGCGGCGGAGGCCGAGGCGTCGGCCCAGAGCAGCGGGACCACGAAGTGAGCAGTCTCAAGGACCGGCTGACGGACGGGGCGTACGCGCTCGGCTGGAGCACCGTCAAGAAGCTCCCCGAGCCGGTCGCCGTCCGGCTGGGCCGGACCATCGCCGACATCGCCTGGAAGAAGCGCGGCAAGGGCGTACGGCGTCTCGAGAGCAACTACGCGCGCGTGGTGCCCGACGCGACCCCGGAGCGGCTCGCCGAGCTCTCCAGGGCGGGCATGCGCTCGTATCTGCGCTACTGGATGGAGTCCTTCCGGCTTCCGGCGTGGAGCAAGGAGCGCGTGAAGACCGGCTTCGAGGTGAAGGACGAGCACTACCTCACCGACGGGATCGCCTCCGACAAGGGCGTGATCCTCGCGCTGCCGCACATGGGCAACTGGGATCTCGCGGGCGCCTGGGTCACCACCAAGCTCGAGACCCCCTTCACGACGGTCGCCGAGCGGCTCAAGCCCGAGTCGCTGTACGACCGTTTCGTCGCCTACCGCGAGGGCCTCGGCATGGAGGTCCTGCCGCACAGCGGCGGCACCGCGTTCGGCATGCTGGCCCGGCGGCTGCGGGACGGCGGCCTGGTCTGCCTGGTCGCCGAGCGGGATCTGTCCGCGTCCGGCGTCGAGGTCGAGTTCTTCGGCGAGGCGACCCGGATGCCGGCCGGACCGGCGCTGCTGGCCCAGCAGACCGGCGCCCTGCTCCTTCCGGTGACACTCTGGTACGACGATTCGCCCGTGATGCAGGGCCGCATCCATCCTCCCGTCGAGGTACCCGGGACAGGCACCCGGGCCGAAAAGACGTCTGCCATGACACAGGCGCTGGCCGACGCCTTCGCCACGGGGATCGCCGAACACCCGGAGGACTGGCACATGCTTCAGCGCTTGTGGCTCAAGGACCTCGATCCTGAGAGGGATCCCCAGCAGGGTCCCGACCAGGGTCCCCCGAAGGATCCCGAGAAGAGGACCCCGTGAGGATCGGCATCGTCTGCCCGTACTCCTGGGACGTGCCAGGCGGCGTCCAGTTCCACATCCGTGACCTGGCCGAACACCTCATCCGCCTCGGACACGAGGTGTCCGTCCTCGCTCCCGCGGACGACGAGACACCCCTGCCGCCGTACGTCGTCTCGGCCGGCCGCGCGGTTCCGGTGCCGTACAACGGCTCGGTGGCCCGCCTGAACTTCGGCTTCCTGTCGGCGGCCCGGGTGCGGCGCTGGCTGCACGACGGCACCTTCGACGTGATCCACATCCACGAACCGGCCTCGCCGTCGCTGGGTCTGCTGGCGTGCTGGGCCGCGCAGGGCCCGATCGTCGCCACCTTCCACACCTCGAACCCGCGCTCCCGGGCGATGATCGCCGCGTACCCGATCCTCCAGCCCGCCCTGGAGAAGATCCGCGCGCGGATCGCGGTGAGCGAGTACGCGCGCCGCACCCTCGTCGAGCACCTGGGCGGCGACGCCGTCGTCATCCCCAACGGCGTCGATGTCGACTTCTTCGCCCGCGCCAAGCCCAAGTCCGAGTGGCAGGGCGAGACCCTCGGCTTCATCGGCCGTATCGACGAGCCCCGCAAGGGCCTGCCGGTCCTCATGAAGGCCCTGCCGAAGATCCTGGCGGAGCGCCCGCGGACCCGGCTCCTGGTGGCGGGGCGCGGCGACGAGAAGGAGGCCGTCGAGGACCTGCCGGAGGAGATGCGCTCGCGCGTCGAGTTCCTCGGCATGGTCAGCGACGAGGACAAGGCACGCTTCCTGCGCAGTGTCGACGTGTACGTGGCACCCAACACCGGCGGCGAGAGCTTCGGGATCATCCTGGTGGAGGCCCTGTCGGCGGGCGCGCCGGTGCTCGCCTCCGATCTCGACGCGTTCGCGCAGGTGCTGGACCACGGCGCGGCCGGTGAGCTGTTCGCCAACGAGGACGCCGACGCGCTGGCCGCCTCCGCCGTACGGCTCCTCGGTGACCCCGGGCGTCGCGCGGAGCTGCGCGAGCGGGGGAGCGCGCATGTACGGCGGTTCGACTGGTCGACCGTCGGGGCGGACATCCTGTCCGTGTACGAGACGGTGACGGACGGGGCGGCGGCGGTGGCCACCGATGAACGGACGGGACTGCGGGCGCGGTTCGGGATGGCGCGGGACTGAGGACAAGTCAGTCCACCTCTGCAACCGGCGGCCCTGACGGTGAGGTCGGTTCCAGGCGGGGAGGGCCACCGCTCGACCGGACGCGGCGCACTCCGCCGGGCACGGGACCTCGAAGAGCGGTGGTCTCGCACGGGTAGCCTTGCCGCCCGTGACCCCAACCCTCATCTGGATCCTCGTCGGCCTTGCCGCGATCGGCCTCTACCTGAGCTGGACCGCGGGGCGGCTCGACCGGCTGCACGCCCGGATCGACGCCGCCCGGGCCGCCCTCGACGCCCAACTGCTGCGCCGTGCCTCGGTCGCCCAGGAGCTGGCCACGTCCGGGGTGCTCGATCCGGCCGCGTCGATCGTGCTGTACGAGGCGGCGCACGCGGCCCGGCAGGCCGAGGAGGAGCAGCGTGAGGTGGCCGAGAGCGACCTGAGCCAGGCGCTGCGGGCCGTGTTCGGAGAGGTGCAGCAGGTCGAGGCGGTGCGGGCCGCACCCGGGGGCGAGGAGGCCGCCGGGGAGCTGGCTCAGGCGGTGCGGCGGGTGCCGATGGCCCGGCGCTTCCACAACGACGCCGTACGGGCCGCCCGGGCGCTCCGTGAGCACCGTGCGGTCCGCTGGTTCCGGCTGGCCGGGCACGCGCCGTTCCCGCTGGCCTTCGAGATGGACGACGAGCCGCCGGTGGCGCTGGCGGACCGTCCGACCAGCTGATTTCCCTGCTTCGCACCGGCTTTTGCCCAGCGCGGGCGAAGGAAAATGAGCCACCGCCTCCCCATTGGCCCTTGCTGTGGCCTGGTCCACTCGCGTTTCCTCGGTGATGCAGAAGCCCTCTTTCACCGAGTGAGGTCAACCCGTGTCCAGCACGCTCTCCAACTCCGCACAGAACCCCGAGACCGGCACCGCGCGCGTGAAGCGCGGTATGGCCGAGCAGCTCAAGGGGGGCGTGATCATGGATGTGGTCAACGCCGAGCAGGCGAAGATCGCCGAGGACGCGGGCGCCGTGGCCGTCATGGCCCTGGAGCGCGTCCCCGCCGACATCCGCAAGGACGGCGGTGTGGCGCGCATGTCGGACCCGACGATGATCGAGGAGATCATCGAGGCGGTCTCGATCCCGGTCATGGCCAAGTCCCGTATCGGCCACTTCGTCGAGGCCCAGGTGCTCCAGTCCCTCGGCGTCGACTACATCGACGAGTCCGAGGTCCTCACCCCGGCCGACGAGGTCAACCACTCCGACAAGTGGGCGTTCACGACCCCCTTCGTCTGTGGCGCCACCAACCTGGGCGAGGCGCTGCGCCGCATAGCCGAGGGCGCGGCCATGATCCGCTCCAAGGGCGAGGCCGGCACCGGCAACGTCGTCGAGGCCGTCCGCCACCTGCGCCAGATCAAGAACGAGATCGCCAAGCTGCGCGGCTTCGACAACAACGAGCTGTACGCCGCCGCCAAGGAGCTGCGCGCCCCGTACGAGATCGTGCGCGAGGTCGCCGAGCTCGGCAAGCTGCCGGTCGTGCTGTTCTCCGCCGGTGGTGTCGCGACCCCCGCCGACGCCGCGCTGATGCGCCAGCTCGGCGCCGAGGGCGTCTTCGTCGGCTCCGGCATCTTCAAGTCCGGCGACCCGGCCAAGCGCGCCGCCGCCATCGTGAAGGCCACCACCTTCTACGACGACCCGAAGATCATCGCGGACGCTTCCCGCAACCTGGGCGAGGCCATGGTCGGCATCAACTGCGACACCCTCCCCGAGGCCGAGCGCTACGCGAACCGTGGCTGGTAGTCACCCATGAGCACTCCTGTCATAGGCGTCCTGGCTCTCCAGGGCGACGTACGGGAGCACCTGATCGCCCTGGCCGCGGCCGACGCCGTGGCCAGGCCGGTGAGGCGTCCCGAGGAGCTCGCCGAGGTCGAGGGTCTTGTCATCCCCGGCGGTGAGTCCACCACCATCTCCAAGCTGGCCGTCCTGTTCGGCCTGATGGAACCCCTGCGCGCGCGCGTGCGGGACGGCATGCCCGTCTACGGCACCTGCGCCGGCATGATCATGCTCGCCGACAAGATCCTCGACCCGCGCTCGGGCCAGGAGACCGTCGGCGGCATCGACATGATCGTGCGCCGCAACGCGTTCGGACGTCAGAACGAGTCCTTCGAGGCGGCGGTCGACGTCCAGGGCGTAGAGGGCGATCCTGTAGAGGGCGTCTTCATCCGTGCCCCCTGGGTCGAGTCCGTGGGCGCCGAGACCGAGGTGCTGGCCGAGCACGAGGGCCACATCGTCGCCGTACGTCAGGGCAACGCGCTCGCCACGTCGTTCCACCCGGAACTGACCGGCGACCACCGGGTGCACGGCCTGTTCGTCGACATGGTGCGCGCGAACCGGACACCGGAGTCCTTGTAGGATCTCTGGCGTTCCTAAAGAGTTGGGTTACGCGAAGGAGACAGGCAGATGTCCGGCCACTCTAAATGGGCTACGACGAAGCACAAGAAGGCCGTGATCGACGCCAAACGCGGCAAGCTCTTCGCGAAGATGATCAAGAACATCGAGGTCGCGGCCCGCACGGGCGGCGCCGATGTGTCCGGTAACCCGACGCTGTTCGACGCCATCCAGAAGGCCAAGAAGAGCTCGGTCCCGAACAAGAACATCGACTCCGCGGTCAAGCGCGGTGCCGGTCTCGAAGCCGGTGGCGCCGACTACGAGACGATCATGTACGAGGGTTACGGCCCGAGCGGTGTCGCGGTGCTCATCGAGTGCCTCACCGACAACCGCAACCGTGCCGCCTCGGACGTCCGCGTCGCCATGACGCGCAACGGTGGCAACATGGCCGACCCGGGCTCCGTCTCGTACCTCTTCAACCGCAAGGGCGTCGTGATCGTCCCCAAGGGCGAGCTGGCCGAGGACGACGTCCTGGGCGCCGTGCTCGACGCGGGCGCCGAGGAGGTCAACGACCTCGGTGACTCCTTCGAGGTCATCTCCGAGGCCACCGACATGGTCGCGGTGCGCACCGCGCTCCAGGAGGCCGGCATCGACTACGACTCGGCCGAGGCCAACTTCGTCCCGACCATGCAGGTCGAGCTCGACGAAGAGGGCGCCCGGAAGATCTTCAAGCTGATCGACGCCCTTGAGGACAGCGACGACGTGCAGAACGTCTTCGCCAACTTCGACGTGAGCGATGACGTCATGGCGAAGGTCGACGTCTGAGCCGCGAGGTTTCCTTTTGGCGGGCTGGTGGGACACGTCCTACCGGCCCGCTGTCGTTGTCGGTGGCAGCGGATAGCCTGGCGACGACAGATGATGATCGCCGTCCACGGACCGCAACCATCAATTGAGCAACCACGACGGTGATCAGCCACCTCCGCGAGAGCGGCGGCGGTTTAGCCGCAAAAGGGGGGCTGGGTGCGGGTACTGGGCGTTGACCCCGGGTTGACCCGGTGCGGTGTCGGTGTGGTCGAAGGCGTCGCGGGCCGGCCCCTCACCATGCGCGGCGTCGGAGTCGTACGCACCCCGGCGGACGCCGAGTTGGGCCTGCGTCTCGTCGCCATCGAGCAGGGCATCGAGCAGTGGCTCGACGAGTACAAGCCCGAATTCGTCGCCGTGGAGCGGGTGTTCAGCCAGCACAACGTCAGCACGGTGATGGGCACGGCTCAGGCCAGCGCGGTCGCCATGCTCTGTGCGGCCCGGCGCGGCATCCCCGTCGCCCTGCACACCCCGAGCGAGGTCAAGGCCGCCGTCACCGGCCAGGGCCGCGCGGACAAGGCCCAGGTCGGGGCGATGGTCACCCGCCTGCTCCGCCTCGACGCGCCCCCCAAACCCGCCGACGCGGCGGACGCCCTGGCCCTCGCCATCTGCCACATCTGGCGCGCGCCCGCCCAGAACCGGCTCCAACAGGCCGTTGAGCAGAACCGGCTCCAGCAGGCCGCCGCCCTGCACGCGTCGAAACAAGCGTCGACGCAGGCGTCGAAACCGGCGCCACGCTCCGCATCGCACCCCGCATCGAAAGGCCGTACCGCATGATCGCCTTCGTCAGCGGCCCGGTCGCCGCCCTCGCCCCCGACTCCGCGGTGGTCGAGGTCGGCGGCATCGGCATCGCCGTCCAGTGCACGCCCAACACGCTCTCCGGGCTCCGCATGGGGCAGCGGGCCAAGCTCGCCACCTCCCTCGTCGTACGCGAGGACTCACTGACCCTGTACGGCTTCGTCGACGACGACGAGCGGGGGACCTTCGAGCTCCTCCAGACCGCGAGCGGCGTCGGCCCCCGGCTCGCCCAGGCGATGCTCGCCGTGCATACGCCGGACGCCCTGCGCCGCGCGGTGGCCTCCGGTGACGAGAAGGCGCTGATGGCCGTCCCAGGCATCGGCAAGAAGGGCGCCCAGAAGCTTCTTCTGGAGTTCAAGGACCGGCTCGGCGCGCCCCTCGGCACCGGCACCGGAATCGGCGCCCCGGTCAGCACCGGCTGGCGCGACCAGCTGCACGCCGCGCTGATCGGCCTCGGGTACGCGACGCGCGAGGCCGAAGAGGCGGTCTCCGCGGTCGCTCCGCAGGCCGAGGCCGCCGAGGGCACACCCCAGGTGGGCCCGCTGCTGAAGGCCGCCCTGCAGACCCTGAACCGCGCCCGCTGAACCACCGGCGGCCCCACCACCACACCGCGAGGCACACGCAATGAACTGGGACGACACGACCGACGAGACCGCCGCCGAGCGGCTGGTGGGCTCTGTCGCCGACCGCGAGGACCAGGCCGTCGAGGCCGCGCTGCGCCCCAAGGACCTGGACGAGTTCATCGGTCAGGAGAAGGTCCGCGAGCAGCTCGACCTCGTCCTCCGTGCCGCGCGCGCGCGTGGCGCCACCGCCGACCATGTGCTCCTCTCGGGCGCCCCAGGACTCGGCAAGACCACCCTCTCGATGATCATCGCGGCCGAGATGGAAGCGCCCATCCGCATCACCAGCGGCCCCGCCATCCAGCACGCCGGAGACCTCGCCGCGATCCTCTCCTCGCTCCAGGAGGGCGAGGTGCTGTTCCTCGACGAGATCCACCGCATGTCCCGGCCCGCCGAAGAGATGCTCTACATGGCGATGGAGGACTTCCGCGTCGACGTCATCGTCGGCAAGGGCCCCGGTGCCACCGCCATCCCGCTCGAACTGCCGCCGTTCACCCTGGTCGGCGCCACCACGCGCGCGGGCCTGCTGCCGCCCCCGCTGCGCGACCGCTTCGGCTTCACCGCGCACATGGAGTTCTACGAGCCCGCCGAGCTGGAGCGGGTCATCCACCGTTCGGCGAACCTGCTCGACGTCGAGATCGACACCGTAGGGGCCGCCGAGATCGCGGGCCGCTCCAGGGGCACCCCCCGTATCGCCAACCGCCTGCTGCGTCGCGTACGCGACTACGCGCAGGTCAAGGCCGACGGCTTCATCACGAAGGACATCGCCTCGGCGGCCCTCGCCGTGTACGAGGTGGACGCGCGCGGCCTCGACCGCCTGGACCGCGGTGTGCTCGAAGCCCTGCTCAAGCTCTTCGGCGGCGGTCCCGTCGGCCTCTCCACGCTCGCGGTCGCGGTGGGGGAGGAGCGTGAGACCGTGGAGGAGGTCGCCGAGCCCTTCCTCGTACGGGAGGGCCTGCTCGCCCGTACTCCCCGTGGCCGGGTGGCGACACCGGCCGCATGGGCGCATCTCGGCCTCACCCCGCCCCGCCAGTCAACCGGCGGAAAGGGACAAGGGGACCTGTTCGGGGCGTGACGGCGCCGGTACTGCCCCGGCAGGAACCCCGGTGCCATGCTGAGCGTTGTTCCTTGAGTGCGGACTCGCTTAGACTCCGCCGATGCCGCCCTTGTCGGCGGTGCACATACCCCCATCCAACAGGCCGCTCACCATCGCGGTCGACTGAAGGAAGTTCCGACCCGTGAGTCTCGTGACCCTCCTCCCGTTCATCGTGCTCATCGGGGCGATGTTCCTGATGACCCGCTCGGCCAAGCGCAAGCAGAACGCGGCCGCGCAGATGCGCAATGACATGCAGCCCGGCACCGGCGTCCGCACGATCGGGGGCTTGTACGCAACGGTGAAGGAGGTCAACGAGGAGACGGTCCTCCTTGACGCGGCCCCGGGCGTCGACCTCGTCTTCGCCAAGAACTCGATCGGCGCCGTCCTGTCCGACGACGAGTACAACCGCATCGTCCACGGCATCGAGCACGACCTGAAGTCCGACGGCACCGTCGTCCCGGACGACGCTTCCTCCCTCACCGAGACCGACGAGCCCGCCGCCGACGCCTCTTCCGACGCTTCCGACGACAAGCCCATCGACCTCGGCAAGAAGGACGCCGCGGACGAGCCCGCCGACGCGAAGGCCGACGAGCCCGCCGAGGCCAAGGCCGACGAAGCCGACGAAGCAGAGCCGAAGAAGACCGACGGCGAGTCCGACGCGAAGTAGGCACACCCCCAGGCCGCGGCGCGACCCGCTCGCGCCTCGCGGCCGAGGGGATGTGTGGTTCTCGCACGGAATCGCGACACCATGTCATGGCCGCACGCGCGCTCACCCGGCGTGAGGCGGCCCGAGAGGGAGTACGAGAAGGTGGCAGCACCGAAGAAGGGCCGGAGCGCGAGCGCCCAGAGCAGGCCGGGGCGCTCGCTGGCCCTCATCCTGATCGCCATCGTGGCGCTCACCGGGGGGATGTTCCTCTCCGGGCACACCACTCCGCGTCTCGGTATCGACCTCGCCGGCGGCACGAGCATCACGCTCACGGCGAAGAACGAACCGGGCCAGCCCAACGCGATCAACAAGACCAACATGGACACCGCGGTCGACATCATGAACCGTCGTGTCAACGGTCTTGGCGTCTCCGAGGCAGAGGTCCAGACCCAGGGCGACAAGAACATCATCGTCAACATCCCCAAGGGTACGAACTCCGAGCAGGCCCGGGAGCAGGTCGGCACCACCGCCAAGCTCTACTTCCGTCCGGTCCTGGCCACCGAGGTCTCCGGCACCGACGCGTCGGCCAGCCCGTCGCCGAGCACCTCCAGCAGCGCTTCGAGCAGTCCTTCCAGCAGCGCCTCCGAGGAAGCCACCGACAAGGCGACCTCCGCCACTCCGTCGGCCACCGCCACCTCCCAGGGCCGTGCTGTCACCGACGCCCTGAAGGCGGACACCACGCCGTCGGCGACCAGCTCGGCCAGCGCCTCGGCCGAAGCCAGCGCCTCGCCGTCCGCGAGCGCCAGCGTCGACGCCGCGACCGCCAAGCTCCAGGCCGAGTACACCGCGCTCGACTGCACCGACAAGGCGGCCCGTGCCACGGCAGGCGACGGTGCCAAGCCCACCGACTCCACCGTGGCCTGCGGTCAGAACGCCTCCGGCCAGTGGCAGAAGTACGTGCTCGGCCCGGCCGCGGTGTCCGGCACGGACATCAAGTCGGCCGCGGCGGTCTTCAGCACGCAGGATGCCTCGGGCTGGAAGGTCACCATGGACTTCACGTCCGGTGGCTCCAAGAAGTTCGCCGAGATCACGGGCACGCTCGCGCAGAACACCACCCCGCAGAACCAGTTCGCCATCGTCCTGGACGGCGAGGTCGTCTCCGACCCGTACGTCAGCCAGGCGCTCACCGGCGGCAGCGCGGAGATCTCCGGCAGCTTCGACCAGACCGAGGCGCAGGACCTGGCCAACATGCTGAAGTACGGCGCCCTGCCGCTCACCTTCACCGAGTCGAGCGTCACCACGGTGACCGCCGCACTCGGTGGCGAGCAGCTGCACGCCGGTCTGATCGCGGGCGCGATCGGCCTGGCCCTGGTCGTCATCTACCTGGTGGTCTACTACCGGGGCCTGTCGCTCATCGCCATCGCCTCGCTGCTGGTCTCCGCCGTCCTCACGTACGTGATCATGTCGCTGCTCGGTCCCGCCATCGGGTTCGCCCTGAACCTGCCGGCGGTCTGTGGTGCGATCGTCGCGATCGGCATCACGGCGGACTCGTTCATCGTGTTCTTCGAACGCATCCGGGACGAGATCCGCGAAGGGCGCTCGCTGCGTCCGGCCGTCGAGCGTGCCTGGCCACGTGCCCGGCGCACCATCCTGGTCTCCGACTTCGTGTCGTTCCTCGCCGCCGCGGTGCTCTTCATCGTCACGGTCGGCAAGGTCCAGGGCTTCGCGTTCACGCTCGGCCTGACCACGCTGCTCGACGTGGTCGTCGTCTTCTTCTTCACCAAGCCGCTGATGACGATCCTCGCCCGCAAGCAGTTCTTCGCGAGCGGCCACACCTGGTCCGGCCTCGACCCGAAGCGACTGGGCGCCAAGCCGCCACTGCGCCGCACCCGTCGTCCCTCCGCCCCCGTCGACACGAAGGAGGCGTGAGATGTCGAAGCTCGGCACCCTTGGCGCCCGGCTCCACCGCGGCGAGATCGGCTACGACTTCGTCGGCAAGCGCTTCATCTGGTACAGCATCTCGATCCTGATCACCATCACGGCCATCCTCGGCCTGACGGTCGGCGGCCTGAACATGGGTATCGAGTTCCGGGGCGGAGCCGTCTTCACCACCGAGAAGACCAGCGTCTCGGTCAGCCAGGCCGAGACGTACGCGGAAGAGGCCTCCGGTCACGACGCGGTCGTCCAGAAGCTCGGCAACGGCGGTCTGCGCATCCAGATCGCCGGCATCGACACCGGCAAGTCCGACGAGATCAAGACCGTTCTCGCCAAGGACCTGAACGTCGACTCGGAGAAGATCGCCGCCGATCTGGTCGGCCCCAGCTGGGGTGAGGACATCGCCAATAAGGCCTGGCAGGGCCTGGTGATCTTCATGATCCTCGTCGTGATCTATCTGGCGATCGCCTTCGAGTGGCGTATGGCCGTGGCCGCGCTCGTCGCCCTGATCCACGACATCACCATCACGGTCGGCATCTACGCGCTGGTCGGCTTCGAGGTCACCTCGGGCACCGTGATCGGTCTACTCACGATCCTCGGTTACTCGCTCTACGACACGGTCGTCGTCTTCGACAGCCTCAAGGAGCAGACGAAGGACATCACCAAGCAGACCCGCTGGACCTACAGCGATGTCGCCGACCGCTCGATCAACGGCACGCTGGTCCGCTCCATCAACACCACGGTGGTCGCCCTTCTGCCGGTCGCGGCCCTGCTGTTCATCGGCGGCGGCGTTCTCGGCGCGGGCATGCTCAACGACATCTCGCTGTCGCTGTTCGTCGGCCTCGCGGCCGGTGCGTACTCCTCGATCTTCATCGCCACGCCGCTCGTCGCCGACCTCAAGGAGCGCGAGCCGCAGATGAAGGCCCTCAGGAAGCGCGTACTCGCCAAGCGGGCCCAGGCCGCGGCGAAGGGCGAGTCCGTGGAGGAGCCGGTCGTCGAGGAGCAGTTCGAGGACGACGACGAGGACGCCACCCCGGCGGTCGTCGGCCCGCGCAACCAGCCCGCGTCCCGCAACCGGGGCCGTGGCCGTCCTTCGGGGAAGCGCCGATGACGGGCATCGAGGAGCTGCTGCTCAGCCGTATCCGGGACGTTCCCGACTACCCGGAGCCGGGCGTGATGTTCAAGGACATCACCCCGCTCCTGGCGGACCCGGCGGCGTTCACGGCGCTCACCGACGCGCTGGCCGACATCGCGGTCCGCACCGGGGCCACGAAGATCGTCGGCCTTGAGGCCCGCGGCTTCATCCTCGGCGCTCCCGTCGCCGTCCGCGCCGGGCTCGGCTTCATCCCCGTACGCAAGGCGGGCAAGCTCCCCGGAGCGACCCTGAGCCAGACGTACGACCTGGAGTACGGCTCCGCCGAGATCGAGGTGCACGCCGAGGACCTGTCCGCGGGCGACCGCGTCCTGGTCGTCGACGACGTCCTCGCCACCGGCGGCACCGCCGAGGCCTCGCTCCAGCTCATCCGCAGGGCGGGCGCCGAGGTCGCGGGCGTCGCCGTCCTGATGGAGCTGGGCTTCCTGGGCGGCCGTAGCCGTCTGGAGCCGTCCCTGGCGGGCGCTCCCCTGGAGGCGCTTCTCCAGGTCTGAGCCCCACCCCACGGGGAAAGGCTCAGGATGGCCTCAGGAAAGGCCTGAGACACCCGTAGGACACCGCGGAGGCGGGCCCGGAGGAATCCGGCGCCCGCCTCTTGTGTTTCTTCTGTACGAAGCGGTCTCACCGGCCGAAAGAGAGTCCGAAGCCCAGGATCGCTACCATGGGGTCTCCGGAGCCTGACCGGGGGACCCGGAACGCGCACGAGGAGCCCTCTTGCCAGACGAGGCCCAGCCACTCATCGCCGCCAAGCCCGAATCGAACTCGGGCCCCGTGGCCACGCCCGCCAAGGACGCCCCCGGCGGGCCGGTCGAGCACGCCCAGTCCGCGCCGGACGACAAGGCGGCAGAGCAGCCACGCCCCAAGCCGGCTCCTCCCGAGCCCGAGCGCCCCGTGAGCACCCCGGTGGTCCGTGCGGCGGCCGCGGGCCAGCCCGCCCGCACCGGCGGCGGCTCCTCCAACCGCGTACGCGCCCGCCTCGCGCGGCTCGGCGTGCAGCGGTCCAACCCGTACAACCCGGTCCTGGAGCCGCTGCTGCGGATAGTGCGCAGCAACGACCCGAAGATCGAGACGGCTACCCTCCGCCAGGTCGAGAAGGCGTACCAGGTCGCGGAGCGCTGGCACCGCGGCCAGAAGCGCAAGAGCGGCGACCCGTACATCACGCACCCGCTCGCCGTGACCACGATCCTCGCCGAACTCGGCATGGACCCGGCCACGTTGATGGCGGGCCTGCTGCACGACACCGTCGAGGACACCGAGTACGGCCTGGACACCCTCAAGCGGGACTTCGGCGACCAGGTCGCCCTCCTCGTCGACGGCGTCACCAAGCTCGACAAGGTCAAGTTCGGCGAGGCCGCGCAGGCCGAGACCGTGCGCAAGATGGTCGTCGCCATGGCCAAGGACCCCCGCGTCCTGGTCATCAAGCTCGCCGACCGCCTGCACAACATGCGCACCATGCGCTATCTCAAGCGCGAGAAGCAGGAGAAGAAGGCGCGCGAGACCCTCGAGATCTACGCGCCGCTCGCCCACCGGCTGGGCATGAACACCATCAAGTGGGAACTGGAGGACCTCGCCTTCGCGATCCTCTACCCCAAGATGTACGACGAGATCGTGCGCCTGGTCGCCGAGCGCGCCCCCAAGCGCGACGAGTACCTCGCCATAGTGACC
Organism: Streptomyces sp. NBC_00554; assembly: GCF_041431135.1. Lineage (NCBI taxonomy): Bacteria > Bacillati > Actinomycetota > Actinomycetes > Kitasatosporales > Streptomycetaceae > Streptomyces > Streptomyces sp. NBC_00554. The sequence goes on from NZ_CP107799.1 coordinate 8,403,567, forward strand.
GACGAGGTCCAGTCCGACCTGCGCGCGGCCCGCATCAAGGCGACGGTCACCGGCCGCCCGAAGCACTACTACAGCGTCTACCAGAAGATGATCGTCCGCGGCCGTGACTTCGCGGAGATCTACGACCTGGTGGGTATCCGCGTACTGGTCGACACGGTTCGCGACTGCTATGCCGCCCTCGGCACGGTGCACGCGCGATGGAACCCGGTCCCCGGCCGGTTCAAGGACTACATCGCGATGCCCAAGTTCAACATGTACCAGTCGCTGCACACGACGGTGATCGGCCCCAACGGCAAGCCAGTTGAGCTGCAGATCCGTACGTTCGACATGCACCGTCGTGCCGAGTACGGCATCGCCGCGCACTGGAAGTACAAGCAGGAGCCCTCCGCCGGCGCCTCCAAGGTGCGCACGGACGCGCCCAGGTCCAACGCCAAGGACAAGGACGGCGTCAACGACATGGCGTGGCTGCGCCAGTTGCTCGACTGGCAGAAGGAGACCGAGGACCCCAGCGAGTTCCTCGAGTCCCTGCGCTTCGACCTGTCCCGCAACGAGGTCTTCGTCTTCACGCCGAAGGGCGACGTGATAGCGCTTCCGGCGGGTGCGACCCCGGTGGACTTCGCGTACGCGGTCCACACGGAGGTCGGCCACCGGACCATAGGCGCACGGGTCAACGGACGCCTGGTCCCGCTCGAATCCACCCTGGACAACGGCGACTTGGTGGAGGTCTTCACCTCGAAGGCGGCCGGTGCGGGCCCGTCCCGCGACTGGCTGGGTTTCGTGAAGTCGCCGCGCGCCCGCAACAAGATCCGCGCCTGGTTCTCCAAGGAGCGCCGCGACGAGGCGATCGAGCAGGGCAAGGACGCCATCGCCCGCGCGATGCGCAAGCAGAACCTGCCCATCCAGCGCATCCTCACCGGCGACTCTCTGGTCACGCTCGCGCACGAGATGCGCTACCCCGACATCTCGTCCCTGTACGCGGCGATCGGCGAGGGCCATGTCGCCGCCCAGAGCGTCGTCCAGAAGCTGGTGCAGGCTCTCGGCGGCGAGGAGGCGGCCACCGAGGAGATCGACGAGAGCGTTCCGTCCCCGCACGGTCGCGGCCGCAAACGCCGCTCCAACGCCGACCCCGGTGTGGTCGTCAAGGGCGTCGAGGACGTGTGGGTCAAGCTCGCCCGCTGTTGTACTCCGGTACCGGGTGACCCCATCATCGGCTTCGTCACCCGCGGCAGCGGCGTATCGGTGCACCGCAACGACTGCGTCAACATCGAGTCGCTGTCCCGCGAACCCGAGCGCATCCTCGAGGTCGAGTGGGCGCCCACCCAGTCCTCGGTCTTCCTGGTCGCCATCCAGGTCGAGGCCCTGGACCGCTCCCGGCTCCTCTCGGACGTCACGCGCGTCCTGTCGGACCAGCACGTCAACATCCTGTCGGCGGCCGTCCAGACGTCCCGCGACCGGGTCGCCACGTCCCGCTTCACCTTCGAGATGGGCGACCCCAAGCACCTGGGCCACGTCCTGAAGGCGGTCAGGGGCGTGGAGGGCGTGTACGACGTGTACCGCGTCACCTCGGCCCGCAGGCCGTAACCGGGCACCACACATCGGGCACTACGTAGAGGGGCTCCCGTACGCAACGTACGGGAGCCCCTCTACGTAGAAGCGGAAAACCAGCCGCCCCGGACCTGCCTCAGCCGCCGAACTCCTGCAGACCCTTCAGAGCCTGGTCGAGCAGCGCCTGACGGCCGTCCAGCTCCTTCTGGAGCTTGTCCGCCTTGGACGTGTTGCCGGTCGAGCGAGCTGCCTCGATCTGGGCCTGCAACTTGTCCACGGCTGCCTGAAGCTGACCGGTCAGACCCTCGGCACGAGCCCGTGCCTCCGGGTTCGTCCGGCGCCACTCGGTCTCCTCGGACTCCTGGAGTGCCCGCTCCACCGCGTGCATCCGGCCCTCGACCTTGGGGCGGGCGTCGCGCGGCACGTGGCCGATGGCCTCCCAGCGCTCGTTGATGGAGCGGAAGGCGGCGCGGGCCGCCTTCAGGTCCTGCACCGGGACGAGCTTCTCGGCCTCCTCGGCCAGCTCCTCCTTGAGCTTCAGGTTCTCCGTCTGCTCGGCGTCCCGCTCGGCGAAGACCGAGCTGCGGGCGGCGAAGAAGACGTCCTGGGCGCCGCGGAAGCGGTTCCACAGATCGTCCTCGTGCTCGCGCTGGGCACGGCCCGCGGCCTTCCAGTCCGCCATCAGCTCGCGGTAGCGCGCCGCCGTCGGACCCCAGTCCGTCGAGGCCGACAGCGCCTCGGCCTCCGTGACCAGCTTTTCCTTGGCCTTGCGGGCGTCCTCGCGCTGCGCGTCCAAGGAGGCGAAGTGCGCCTTGCGACGCTTGGAGAACGCCGAGCGCGCGTGGGAGAAGCGGTGCCACAGCTCGTCGTCCGACTTGCGGTCGAGCCGCGGCAGCCCCTTCCAGGTGTCCACAAGGGCGCGCAGCCGTTCACCGGCGGCTCGCCACTGGTCGCTCTGCGCCAGCTCCTCGGCCTCGACGACCAGCGCCTCCTTGGCATGCCGCGACTCGTCGGACTGCTTCGCCCGCTGGGCCTTGCGCTCCTCACGGCGCGCGTCGACCGTCTCGACGAGCTTGTCCAGCCGCTGCCGCAGCGCGTGCAGGTCACCGACCGCGTGGTGTGCGTCCACCTGCTCGCGCAGGTGATCGACGGCGGTCTGCGCGTCCTTCGCCGACAGGTCGGTGGTCTTCACGCGCTTCTCGAGGAGGCCGATCTCGACAACCAGGCCTTCGTACTTGCGCTCGAAGTAGGCCAGCGCCTCATCAGGAGAGCCGGCCTGCCAGGAACCGACAACCTGCTCGCCGTCGGCCGTACGCACGTACACGGTCCCCGTCTCGTCGACGCGGCCCCACGGGTCGCTGCTCACAGCGCCTCCTCCACATGATGCCTGCGAGAGGCGTCAGCGCCCCCGGGCATCGTCCACAGTTTCGTCACGGCCAACATAGGCGACCGGCGGGGCGGCTGTCCGCATCCCGCGCGACCGAAATTTCGCAGCTGGCGGTCAGGATTTCGTCACGGTCATCTTGTTGATCACGACGGTCGCGTTGGGTGCTCCGTCGCCCGCGCCGGTGTTCTCGCCGGCTTTGGCGATCTTCTCCAGGACCGTCATTCCGGACTTGGAAATAGTTCCGAACGGTGTGTAGTTGGCCGGCAGCTGACTGTCCTGATACACGAGGAAGAACTGGCTGCCGCCGGTGTCACGGCCCTTGTCCGTCGTGGCGTCGTACGTGTTGGCCATCGCCACCGTGCCCGCCGGGTACACGCCTCCCGTCAGGGTTTTGTCCTTCAGGTTCTCGTCCGGGATCGTGTAGCCGGGGGTGCCGGAGCCGGTGCCCGTCGGGTCACCGCACTGCAGCACGTAGATGCCGTTCGTGGTGAGCCGGTGGCACTTCGTGTGGTCGAAGAAGCCCTTGGCCGCGAGGAAGTTGAACGAGTTCACGGTGTGCGGCGCCGCGGCCGTCTTCAGCGCGATGTCTATCTCGCCGCAGGTCGTCGCCATCTTCATCGTGTAGTCCGCGGACTTGTCGATGGTGATCGCCGGCTCCTTCTTCCAGGTCAGCGTCTTCACCTCGCCCGCGGCCGCCTTCTCGCACGGGTCAGGCGCCGCGCTCGTCGGCGAGGCGCTCGGGGTCACGTCAGCGCTCGCGTTGGCCTTGCTGTCGTCGTTCTTGAACACCCCGGTCGCGTACGACACGACGCTGCCCACCACGATGACCCCGAGAACCGAGGCGATGATGGCGTTCCGTGCACGTGTCTTACGCCGTGCGGCCGTTCGCCGCTGCTGCTGTCGCAAGAACTTCTCCCGGGCGAGCTGACGCCGCCGCTGCTCCTGGGTGACCACCGGGTTTTCTCCTCATGCGTCTCGTACGTCAAGTGGGACGCGTGCGTCTTGTGAGCCGACCGCCTGCGTGTGCCCCGTACCGTATATGGGTTCGCTGAGGAATCGGCAGCGCCGGTAGGCTCTGATCCACAGCCGCCCGCCCCGTACGACGCCGTATGACCTCGTACGCCACAAACGAAGGACGATCGTGCTCATTGCCGGGTTCCCCGCAGGGGCCTGGGGGACCAACTGTTATCTGGTCGCCCCCGGCGCGGGTGAGGAGTGCGTGATCATCGACCCCGGCCATCAGGCCACCCAGGGAGTCGAGGACGCGATCAGGAAGCATCGGCTCAAGCCCGTCGCGGTCATCCTCACCCACGGCCACATCGACCATGTCGCCTCGGTCGTCCCGGTGTGCGGAGCGCATGACGTACCGGCCTGGATCCACCCCGAGGACCGGTACATGATGAGCGACCCGGAGAAGGCGCTCGGCCGTTCCATCGGAATGCCGCTGATGGGCGAGCTGACCGTGGGGGAGCCGGACGACGTCCGTGAGCTGACCGACGGCGCGCGGCTGGAACTGGCCGGCCTGGAGCTGTCCGTCGCGCACGCGCCCGGCCATACCAAGGGGTCGGTGGCCTTCCAGATGCCCGAGAACACGGAGATTCCTTCCGTTTTCTTCTCCGGGGATCTGCTCTTCGCCGGCTCCATCGGACGTACCGACATGCCCGGCGGCTCGCACGCCGAGATGCTCGACTCGCTGGCCCGCGTGTGCCTGCCGCTCGACGACTCGACCGTAGTGCTGTCCGGCCATGGCCCCCAGACGACCATCGGCCAGGAGCGCGCCACCAACCCGTATCTGCGGGAAGTGGCCGCCGGCCTCGGGAGCACGGACGCTCCCCGACGAGGATTGTGACGAGAGACTTCCCGTGAGCACCTTCAAGGCCCCCAAGGGCACGTACGACCTGATCCCGCCGGAGAGCGCGAAGTACCTCGCGGTCCGCGAGGCGATCGCGGCGCCCCTCCGGAACTCCGGCTACGGCTACATCGAGACGCCCGGCTTCGAGAACGTCGAGCTGTTTGCGCGCGGGGTCGGCGAGTCCACCGACATCGTGACCAAAGAGATGTACGCCTTCGAGACCAAGGGCGGTGACCAGCTGGCGCTGCGCCCGGAGGGCACCGCGTCCGTGCTGCGCGCCGCGCTCGAGGCCAACCTGCACAAGGCGGGCAACCTTCCCGTCAAGCTCTGGTACTCGGGCTCCTACTACCGCTACGAGCGCCCCCAGAAGGGCCGCTACAGGCACTTCTCGCAGGTGGGCGCCGAGGCGATCGGCGCGGAGGACCCGGCGCTCGACGCCGAGCTGATCATCCTGGCCGACCAGGCGTACCGCTCGCTCGGGCTGCGCGACTTCCGAATCCTGCTGAACTCCCTCGGGGACAAGGAGTGCCGTCCCGTCTACCGGGCCGCCCTTCAGGACTTCCTGCGCGGGCTCAACCTGGACGAGGAGACGCTCCGCCGTGCCGAGATCAACCCGCTGCGGGTCCTCGACGACAAGCGCGACGACGTCCAGAAGCAGCTGGTGGGTGCGCCGCTGCTGCGTGACTACCTGTGTGACGCGTGCAAGGCGTACCACGAGGAGGTGCGCGAGCTGATCACGGCCGCGGGCGTCTCCTTCGAGGACGACCCGAGGCTCGTGCGCGGGCTGGACTACTACACCCGGACCACCTTCGAGTTCGTCCACGACGGTCTCGGTTCCCAGTCCGCGGTCGGCGGCGGCGGCCGGTACGACGGCCTCTCCGAGATGATCGGCGGGCCCGCGCTGCCGTCCGTGGGGTGGGCCCTCGGCGTCGACCGTACGGTCCTCGCCCTGGAGGCCGAGGGTGTGTCCCTCGAACTCCCCGCTTCCACCAGTGTGTTCGCGGTGCCGCTGGGGGAGGAGGCCCGGCGGGTGCTCTTCGGCGTGGTCACCGAGCTGCGCAGGGCGGGGGTCGCGGCGGACTTCTCCTACGGGGCGAAGGGGCTCAAGGGCGCGATGAAGAACGCGAACCGGTCGGGGGCGCGGTACACGATCGTCGCCGGTGAACGGGATCTCGCCGAAGGCGTTGTGCAGTTGAAGGACATGGAGTCGGGGGAGCAGGTCGCGGTGGCGGTCGGCGAGCTCGTGGCGGAGCTGGGGTCGAGGCTGGGCTGAGGGGTTTCTCGCCCTCAAACGCCGGAGGAGCTAAAGATCTTTTAGCCCGTCCGGCGTTTGAGGACGAGGCCGTTCAGGCCGAAGAGGGGGTCTGGGGGCGGCAGCCCCCAGAAGTAAGGGACGGGTAGGGGCGGAGGGGGCGAAAACCTCACTCCAGCAACCCGAACCGCATCGCACTCGTCACCGCCGCCGTCCGGTCATCCACCCCCAACTTCCCGAAGACCCGCAGCAGATGGGTCTTCACCGTGGACTCCCCGATGAACAGCCGCCGCCCGATCTCCGCGTTGGTGCACCCTTCGGCGACCAGCCGAAGGACAGCCGCCTCGCGCTCGGACAGCCGAGGCCGCTCCGGCTTCGTACGGAGCTGGTCGACGAGCCGCGCGGCCACGGACGGCGCGAGCACCGTCTCCCCACGAGCCGCCGCCCGAACCGCGTCCGCGAGCTCACCGCGCGGCAGATCCTTGAGCAGATACCCCGCCGCCCCGGCCTCCACGGCCCGCAGGATGTCCCGGTCCGTCTCGTACGTCGTCAGCACGACGACCCGGCACGGCAATCCGGCCGCGGTCATCCGGACGATCGAGTCGACACCCCCGCCACCCGGCATACGCAGGTCCATGAGCACGATGTCGGGCCGGAGTTCGGCGGCCAGCGCCTCCGCCTGAGGCCCGCTGGACGCGTCGGCGATCACCTCGAGGTCGGGCTCGGCGCTGAGCATCGCGCGCAGCCCTTCGCGTACGACGGGATGGTCGTCGGCGAGGACGATCCGGATCACGAGCCACTCCTTGGGACGGGCAGGCGGACGGTGACGGTGGTACCGGCGCCGGGCGAACTGCGCACCTGCGCGGTGCCGCCCACCTCGGCGGCCCGGGAGCGCAGGCCCGCCAGACCGTAGCCGCCGACCGGCGCGGCGGGGTCGAAACCGGGGCCGTCGTCGCGCACGGACACAGTGAGGGCCCCGGCGGCGTACGCCAGGGCGATACTGACGGCAGCCGAACCGCCCGCGTGCTTACGGGCGTTGGTCAGCGCCTCCTGGCAGGAGCGCAGGACGACCACCTCGGCCGCGGCGGGGACCGCGCGCACGGGACCGGTCACCTCGACGGTCGCGTCCTGGCGGGCGGCGAGGCGGCGCAGCGCGTCGGGCAGCGAGGCGCCGTCGAGGTCGGCCGGTGTGCCTCCGGCAACCAGGGCCCGCGCCTCGGCGAGGTTCTGCCGGGCGGTCTCGGCCATCAGGGCCAAGTGGCGGCGGGCCTGCGGCAGATCGCGGTCGAGCTCTGCCTCGACGGCCTGGACGAGCATCAGCAGGCTGGTGAAGCCCTGCGCGAGGGTGTCGTGGATCTCCCGGGAGAACCGCTCGCGCTCCGCGAGCGCGCCGTGCGCGGCGGAGAGCCGGGAGATCTCATGACGGCCGGCGTCCAACTCGGCGATCAGCGAGGCCCGTTCGCGGCTCTGGTCGATGATGCGGATGATCCAGCTGCCCAGGGTCGCCGAGAAGACGAGGGTGACCACGGCGAAGACGGAGTTGAAGAAGACGGCATGGTCGCTGGGCCACCACAGCAGTGCCCAGCCCACTACCGGCGCGATGTTGATGACCGTCACGGCGGTGAGGGCCCAGCGCAGGCGCAGCGCCATGAAGCACTGGGGCACCAGCGCGAATGTCATCAGGCGGGTCTCGCCGACCAGTACGCCGGGCGGGAGGAGGAGCACGATCGCGCCCGCGATGTAGCCGAGGGCGTGCCTCTCGTCCGGGAGCTCGGAGGTGAGGATGGGGCGCCCGACCGCCACGTACCAGGGAATCAGTAGCAGAAGCAGTCCCGCGGCGGCGACGCGGACGTGCCACCCCGGATAGTTCGTGCCGAGCACGAACACCAGGGTGGCCACCCACACGATCGCGAAGTACGAGTCCCACAGCAGGAACGAGCGGTCCCAGGTGTCCGACTCCCGCGGCCCGCTCGACTCCCGCTGCCCGTTCGTTTCCCGCGGCACCGCCGGTTCCAGCGGCTCGTCCGGCGTCGACCCCGGAGCGTCGAGAGGCCCGCCCGGGACACCGGTACTCATCCGTCGCGCCGGTTCTTCCACCGGAAGGTCAGCAGACACAGCAGCAATCCTCCGACGCACCATGCCCCGAGCACCAGGGCGATCCGCCCGAACTCCCAACTGCCCGCCTGTTCAAGGACGCTCGCCGACTCCGGCAGGAACACACCGCGCAGCCCCTGGCACATCCACTTCAGCGGGAACAGCGCGCCGATGTTCAGCATCCAGTCCGGGATCGTGTCGATCGCGATGTACACCCCGGAGATGAACTGCAGTACCAGGAAAGGCAGTACGACCACGGAGGTGGCGCTCCTGCCGGACTTCGGGACCGAGCTGATCGCGATGCCGAGCAGGGCGCACGCCGTGAGCCCCAGGACGAAGACCCAGGCGAAGTCGAACCACTTGCCGATGTCGGAGGGCAGATCGACGTCGTACAGCGTGGTGCCGACCAGGAGCAGCACCGCCGTCTCCAGCACGCCGGTCACGAGAACCAGCCAGATCTTGCCGAGGAAGTACGCGGCCGGTGGCATCGGCGTGCCGCGCAGCCGCCGCAGCACTTTCTCGTCCCGTTCGATCGCGATCGAGATGCCGAGGGACTGGAAGCTGGTGGACATGATCCCCGCGGCCATCATCGCGGGGACGTACAGCTGCGAGGCCGTGATGCCGGCGCCCGCCACGTCGTCGCTGAAGATCGACGCGAAGAGGAAGAGGAAGACGACCGGGAAGGCGAAGGTGAACACCACCTGCTCGCGCTGGCGGAAGAACTGCTTGAGTTCCAGGGCGCCTTGGTGGAGCCCGAGCCCCCAGGCCCCGGGAAGCCGCCCGGCAACGGCCTCACCACGTGTGCGTACGGCGGTCGTGGTCATCGTCCGTCCTCCTGTCCGGTCAGTCGCAGATAGACGTCCTCCAAGGTGGGACGGAGCACGCGCAGCCCCGGAATCTCACCGTCGAAGCGGCGGGTCAGCTCCGCGACCGTACGGGTCGGTGTGTCCGTGTGCTCGGTGCGCGGCGTGCCGTCGGACTCCGTCCACTCCACGGTGGCCCCGGTGCCGTAGCGCTCCCGCAGCGCGGCGGGCTCGCCCTCGGCGACGACCTGACCCTTGGCTATCACCGCGAGCCGGTGCGCGAGCGCCTCCGCCTCCTCCAGGTAGTGCGTGGTCAACAGGATCGTCGTGCCCTCGGCGGCCAGCTTCCGGATCAGCTCCCAGAACTGCCGCCGGGCCGCCGGGTCGAAGCCGGTGGTCGGCTCGTCCAGGAGCAGCAGGTCGGGGCCCCCGATCACGCCGAGCGCCACGTCGAGCCGCCTGCGCTGGCCGCCCGAGAGCGCCTTGATGCGGCTGCCGGCCTTCTCCTCCAGACCGACCAGACCGATGACTTCCCCGGGATCGCGGGGCTTGGGGTAATAGCGGGCGAAATGCCGCACGGTCTCGCGCACCGTCAACTCGGCGGGCGCGGATTCGTCCTGCCACACGATGCCGACGCGCGAGCGCCACGCGCGCGTGGGCTTCGCCGGGTCCGTGCCGAGTACGGAGACCTCGCCCGCGTCCCGGCCGCGGTTGCCCTGGAGGATCTCCACGGTCGTGCTCTTGCCGGCCCCGTTGGGTCCGAGCAGGCCGAACACCTCGCCCTGCCGGATGCCGAGATCGATGCCGTCGACGGCGGTCACGTCGCCGTACCGCTTGCGCAGGCCCCGTACGTCCACCGCGAGTTGGTCCGTGTGAGTCGTCATGCCGACGAGCCTCCCGCCGAACCGGGCCCTCCGGGACGACCGTGCGTACTTCCTTATGTCCATCGAACGGTGGACACGCGGGCGCGTGCGGCACAATGTCCGTGCCCGCAGGCCCCTTCGAAGCTACGGAAACGGCGTGATGAGCAAGACGACAGTCAAGGACGTCTCCTCCGACCGGGAAGACCGCACCGCCGCCGCTCCGCGGACGGTCGGCGGCAGTCGTGCGCTCGCCCTGCTGCTGGTGATCACCGGTGCGGCCGGCCTTCTTGCCGCGTGGGTCATCACGATCGACAAGTTCAAGCTGCTCGAGAACCCGAACTTCGTGCCCGGGTGCAGCCTGAACCCGGTCGTCTCCTGCGGCAACATCATGAAGAGCGACCAGGCCTCGGCCTTCGGGTTCCCCAACCCGATGCTCGGTCTCGCGACGTACGCCATCGTGATCGGCGTCGGTATGAGCCTGCTCGCCCGCGCGACCTTCCCGCGCTGGTACTGGCTGACCTTCAACTTCGGCACGCTCTTCGGCGTCGGATTCTGCACCTGGCTGCAGTTCCAGTCGCTGTACCGCATCAACTCGCTCTGCCTGTGGTGCTGCCTGGCATGGGTCGCGACGATCATCATGTTCTGGTACGTGACCTCGTCCAACATCCGCAACGGCTTCCTGCCCGCGCCCAGCTGGCTGAAGAGCTTCTTCGGCGAGTTCACCTGGGTCCTGCCGGTGCTGCACATCGGGATCATCGGGATGCTGATCCTGACGCGCTGGTGGGACTTCTGGATGAGCTGACATCGCCGAGGGGAATGTCAGTGGCGTGACATAGGGTTTTGCACGTGGAGCCCGACCTATTCACCGCCGCGGCGGAAGAGCGCCAGGAGAGGGACCCGTCCAGCAGTCCGCTGGCGGTCCGGATGCGCCCGCGCGTCCTCGACGAGGTCGTGGGCCAGCAGCATCTGCTGAAGCCGGGCTCACCCCTGCGCAGACTGGTCGAAGAGAGCGGCAAAGGCCCGGCCGGACCCTCGTCGGTGATCCTCTGGGGTCCTCCTGGCACCGGCAAGACGACCTTGGCCTATGTGGTCTCCAAGGCCACGAACAAGCGCTTCGTCGAACTCTCCGCGATCACCGCGGGCGTCAAGGAAGTGCGCGCCGTCATCGAAAGCGCGCGCCGTGCCACCGGTGGCTTCGGCAAGGAGACCGTCCTCTTCCTCGACGAGATCCACCGTTTCAGCAAGGCCCAGCAGGACTCCCTCCTCCCGGCCGTCGAGAACCGCTGGGTGACGCTGATCGCCGCGACGACCGAGAACCCGTACTTCTCGATCATCTCGCCCTTGCTCTCCCGCTCCCTCCTCCTCACCCTCGAACCGCTCAGCGACGACGACCTGCGCGGCCTCCTCAAGCGCGCGCTCTCCGACGAACGCGGTCTCAAGGACGCCGTCACCCTCCCCGAGGACGCCGCGGAACACCTGCTGCGGATCGCCGGCGGTGACGCCCGCCGCGCGCTCACCGCCCTGGAAGCCGCCGCCGGGGCCGCGCTCGACAAGGGCGAGCCGGAGATCACCCTCCAGACCCTGGAGGAGACGGTCGACCGGGCCGCCGTGAAGTACGACCGCGACGGCGACCAGCACTACGACGTGGCGAGCGCGCTCATCAAGTCCATCCGCGGCTCGGACGTGGACGCCGCCCTGCACTACCTGGCCCGGATGATCGAGGCCGGTGAGGACCCCCGCTTCATCGCCCGCCGCCTGATGATCTCCGCCAGCGAGGACATCGGCCTGGCCGATCCGAACGCACTGCCCATAGCCGTCGCGGCCGCCCAGGCCGTCGCCATGATCGGCTTCCCCGAGGCCGCCCTCACCCTCAGCCACGCCACCATCGCCCTCGCCCTGGCCCCGAAGTCCAACGCCGCGACCATGGCCATCGGCGCCGCCATGGAGGACGTACGCAAGGGCCACGCCGGCCCCGTACCGATGCATCTGCGCGACGGGCACTACAAGGGCGCCGCCAAGCTCGGGCACGCGCAGGGGTACGTGTATCCGCACGACCTGCCCGAGGGCATCGCCTCCCAGCAGTACGCCCCGGAGGAGCTCAAGGACCGGGAGTACTACACGCCGACCCGCCACGGCGCCGAGGCGCGCTACGCGGACGCGGTGGAATGGACCAGGAAGCACCTGGGTCGAGGGCGGGCCTGACCACCCTGTAGAATCCTCGAAGCGCTGCGTCCCGTGTCCGGCTCCGGTCGGCACCACCAGAACGGGACATCCAGCCGGAGCCCCCGCCTCCACGGGGGGATTCCAGGAGCGTCGCGCACCGTCGAAGGTGTCGCGGGCAGCCCACCACCCTCCCGTTATCGGGAAACGGTCGGTGGGCCACTCGCGTGCTGCACGTATGTGCCCAGTCCAGGGAGCGGCTGCCCAGCAGGTCCAAAAGGGCCCGCAGGGTTTCCCAGGCTGCGGATGCGACCTCCCTTAACTCTGGTGAGCCGAAACCCAGGAAAGAGAAGAAGTGGCGAATCAGTCCCGCCCCAAGGTCAAGAAGTCGCGTGCCCTCGGCATCGCGCTGACCCCGAAGGCCGTCAAGTACTTCGAGGCCCGCCCCTACCCGCCGGGCGAGCACGGCCGTGGCCGTAAGCAGAACTCGGACTACAAGGTCCGTCTGCTCGAGAAGCAGCGTCTGCGCGCGCAGTACGACGTGTCCGAGCGCCAGCTCGTCCGCGCCTACGAGCGTGCCTCCAAGGTCCAGGGCAAGACCGGTGAGGCCCTGATCATCGAGCTCGAGCGCCGTCTCGACGCGCTGGTCCTGCGTTCGGGCATCGCCCGCACGATCTACCAGGCCCGCCAGATGGTCGTCCACGGCCACATCGAGGTCAACGGTGGCAAGGTCGACAAGCCGTCGTTCCGCGTCAAGCCCGACGACGTCGTCATGGTCCGCGAGCGCAGCCGCAGCAAGACGCTGTTCGAGGTCTCCCGCGCCGGTGGGTTCGCCCCCGACGGCGAGACCCCGCGCTACCTCCAGGTGAACCTCGGCGCCCTGGCGTTCCGCCTGGACCGCGAGCCGAACCGCAAGGAGATCCCGGTGATCTGCGACGAGCAGCTCGTCGTCGAGTACTACGCCCGCTGATCTTTCTCCAGCGGACGTAGCACCACCTGCGCGTCAGCCCGTCGTCTCCCCGCCCTTCGAGGTGGGCGAGACGGCGGGCTTCCGCATGTTCGGGGGCAGCCCGCGCGGCGCCGGCACCGCACCGAGCGGCCGGGCCCCGGCCCGCCCCAGTGCCCGCGCCACCGTCGCCTCCTGCCCGAGGCCCGCCCCTTCCCGTACGCACTCCTCGTACCGCTCGTCACCCAGCTGCTCCCGGGCACTCGCCTCGCACCGCTCGTGCGGGGCGTTGTAGTACGCCGAGCCGAACAGCGGCAGACCCACCGACGGCCACATCCGGGACGCCGCCCCCTGCAGCAGCGCGGCCTCCGCCGGATCGCCCTCCTTCGCGGTGATGAGCGCGAGCAGCTCGATCGCGAGGACCGTGCCGAGCAGATCGTTGAAGGCATGGCCGATGCCGATGCCCTCCTCCAGGAGATGCCGGGCCCGCACCTGGTCGCCGCCGGCCTGGGCCCCGTACGCCAGGACGTACAAGGCGTACGCCAGCGCCCAGCGCTCCCCATGGTCCTCACACACCCGGCGGACGTCCTCGCACAGCTTCACCGCACCCGGCAGATCCCCCTGGAACGCCAGGGCCATCGCCAGCTCGACCTGGCCCATCAGCACATTGCTGTTGAGCTCGCCGATCCGGTGGTAGCGGTCGAGCGCCGAGCGCAGCAGGGTTTCGGCGCGCGGCATGTCGTCCGTGACCAGGGCAAGGCAGCCGGTGCGGTGCTCGGCGTACGCCACAGCCGTGGGGTTGCCGGTACGGTCCGCCTCCTCGCGGCACTCCTGGAGCGCGGTCAGGGCGGGCACCATGTCGCCCTGCAGAACCGCCACATAGCCCAGCACCCACAACGCCTTGAGCCGCGACTGATCACGGTCGCTGTCGAGTTCGACGCCGCGCTCCAGCCAGTGCCGCCCCTCCGAGAGCCGGCCGCAGCCCACCCAGTAGAACCAGAGGGTGCCCGCGAGGTACTGGCCCAGATGAGCCTCACCCGGCTCGGTCAGGCAGTGCTCGAGCGCGCCCCGCAGATTCGGCAGCTCCGTCTCGACGCGTGCGGCGACCTCGCCCTGCCGCGGCGAGAACCAGTCCAGCTCGCACCAGGTGGCCAGGCCCATGTACCAGTCGCGGTGGCGACGCCGCAGTCGTGGCGCGTCGCCCGTGGCCTCCAGCCAGTCGGCGCCGTACGCCCGGACCGTGTCCAGCATCCGGTAGCGCACGCCCGCCGCCGTCTCCTCGCGGGACAGCACGGACTGGGCGAGCAGCTCGCCCAGCACGTCGAGTACGTCGTCGGTGTGCAGCCCTTCGCCGCTGCACACGTACTCGACGGCCTCCAGGTCGAACTGCCCCGCGAAGACCGACAGGCGCGACCACAGCAGCCGTTCCTCGCGCGTGCACAGTTCATGGCTCCAGCCGATCGCCGTACGCAGGGTCTGATGCCGCGGCAGCGCGTCGCGCCCGCCGCCCGTCAGCAACCGGAAGCGGTCCTCCAGGCGGGACAGCAACTGCGCGGGGGAGAGGGCGCTCAGCCGCCCCGCCGCCAGCTCGACGGCGAGCGGGATCCCGTCGAGGCGCCGGCACAGCTCCCGTACGTCGGACCGGTTGCCGTCGTCCAGCGCGAACCCGGGCACCCGCGCCGCCGCCCGGTTCTCGAACAGCTCCGCCGCCTCCGGCTCGGCCAGCGGCGCCAGTGGGAACAGCAACTCGCCCTCGACGTCCAGCGGCCTGCGCCCCACGGCCAGCACCCGCAGCCCCGGCGCACACCTCAGCAGCTCGGCCACCAGCGAGGCGCACACGTCCACCAGGTGCTCGAACCCGTCGAGGACCAGCAGGAGTTGGCGCTCGGCGAGATGGTCGGCAAGGACCTGGCGTGGCGGTTTCGACGTGTGATCCGTCAGGCTGAGGGCCTCGACCACCGCGTGCTCGACGAGTTCCGGCTCACGCACCGCGGAGAGTTCCACGCGCCAAGCCCCGTCGCGTACGTCGGTGCGCGCCGCGGCACGCGCCGCGAACCGTGACTTGCCGACGCCTCCCATGCCCGTCACGGTCACCAGGCGGGCCGTCTCCAGGGCCTCTGCGAGCTGCGCCAGTTCGGTCGAGCGGCCCACGAACGCGTTGAGTTCCAGGGGCAGATTGCCGAGCGGTGAACGGTCGGAGCGCTGAGAGCCTCGCATGGAACACGGAGCGTACTGACCCGTAAGCGGTCCGTACAATCGCTTCGCACAACTCTGGCGCCGGGCGGCGG
The DNA here is from genome assembly GCF_041431135.1 of Streptomyces sp. NBC_00554. Taxonomy (NCBI): domain Bacteria; kingdom Bacillati; phylum Actinomycetota; class Actinomycetes; order Kitasatosporales; family Streptomycetaceae; genus Streptomyces; species Streptomyces sp. NBC_00554. The sequence continues at coordinate 8,418,757 of NZ_CP107799.1, forward strand.
TAATGCGGTACGGACCGGCGGCCCCGGCGCGATAGGCTCGGGAAACTGAATTTTTGGTTTCCGATGTTCAATGCACGTATCAGGGAGCGGGTGCACACAGTGTCCGGTGGAGAGGTGGCCGGGATCCTGGTGGCCGTCTTCTGGGCGATCCTGGTCTCCTTTCTCGCCGTCGCGCTGGCGAGGCTGGCCCAGACGCTCAGGGCGACCACCAAGCTCGTGGCGGACGTGACCGATCAGGCCGTCCCGCTGCTGGCCGACGCCTCCTCGGCGGTGCGCTCCGCACAGACCCAGATCGACCGTGTCGACGCCATCGCCTCGGACGTCCAGGAGGTCACGTCGAACGCGTCGGCGCTGTCCACCACGGTCGCCTCGACCTTCGGCGGCCCCCTGGTCAAGGTCGCGGCGTTCGGCTACGGCGTGCGCCGGGCCATCGGAGGCCGCCGTGAGAACGAGCCCCCCAAGGCGTCCCGACGTACCGTGATCGTGGGCCGCACCGTCCCGTCCGCACGACGGGGAAAGCGGAAGAAGGACTGACGCAGCGATGTTCCGCCGTACGTTCTGGTTCACCGCGGGCGCAGCCGCCGGTGTGTGGGCCACCACCAAAGTCAATCGCAAGCTCAAGCAGCTGACCCCCGAAAGCCTCGCGGCGCAGGCCGCGAACAAGGCGATCGACGCGGGCCGCCGGCTCAAGGACTTCGCGCTCGACGTCCGCGACGGAATGGTCCAGCGGGAGGCCGAACTCGACGAGGTGCTCGGCCTGAACGCACCCGTCGACCACGAACTCCCGGGCCAGCGACGCCACGCCGCGATCGAGAACCGCAACAACCCGAAGTACGTCGAGAGGTCGACGTACTCGTACAACCGGAATGAGGACCACTGATGGAGTCGGCCGAGATTCGCCGCCGCTGGTTGAGCTTCTACGAGGAGCGCGGTCACACCGTCGTCCCCTCGGCGTCGCTCATCGCGGACGACCCGACTCTGCTCCTGGTCCCCGCGGGCATGGTCCCCTTCAAGCCGTACTTCCTCGGTGAGGTCAAGCCGCCGTGGTCGCGCGCCACCAGCGTGCAGAAGTGCGTGCGCACGCCCGACATCGAAGAGGTCGGCAAGACCACCCGGCACGGCACGTTCTTCCAGATGTGCGGCAACTTCTCCTTCGGCGACTACTTCAAGGAAGGTGCCATCACCTACGCCTGGGAGCTGCTCACCTCGCCCCAGGACAAGGGTGGTTACGGGCTCGACCCCGAGCGCCTCTGGATCACGGTCTACCTCGACGACGACGAGGCCGAGTCCATCTGGCGCGACAAGATCGGCGTCCCGGCCGAGCGCATCCAGCGCCTCGGCAAGAAGGACAACTACTGGTCCATGGGTGTTCCCGGCCCCTGCGGCCCGTGTTCCGAGATCAACTACGACCGCGGCCCCGAGTTCGGTGTCGAGGGCGGCCCGGCCGTCAACGACGAGCGGTACGTGGAGATCTGGAACCTGGTCTTCATGCAGTACGAGCGCGGCGAGGGCACTTCGAAGGACGACTTCGAGATCCTCGGCGACCTGCCCAGCAAGAACATCGACACCGGCCTCGGCATGGAACGCCTCGCCATGATTCTGCAGGGCGTGCAGAACATGTACGAGATCGACACCTCCATGGCCGTCATCAACAAGGCCACCGAGCTGACCGGCGTCGAGTACGGCGCCGCCCACGACTCGGACGTCTCGCTGCGCGTGGTCACCGACCACATGCGTACGTCGGTGATGCTCATCGGCGACGGTGTCTCGCCCGGCAACGAGGGCCGCGGCTATGTGCTGCGCCGCATCATGCGCCGCGCCATCCGCAACATGCGGCTGCTGGGAGCCACCGGCCCGGTCGTGCAGGACCTCATCGACGTCGTGATCGCGATGATGGGCCAGCAGTACCCGGAGCTCGTCTCCGACCGGCAGCGCATCGAGACCGTGGCCCTCGCCGAGGAGGCCGCCTTCGTCAAGACGCTGAAGGCCGGCACGAACATCCTCGACACCGCCGTCACGGAGACCAAGGCCGCCGGTGGCCAGGTGCTGCCCGGCGACAAGGCCTTCCTGCTCCACGACACCTGGGGCTTCCCGATCGACCTAACCCTCGAAATGGCCGCCGAACAGGGCCTTTCCGTGGACGAGGACGGGTTCCGCCGTTTGATGAAGGAGCAGCGGGACAAGGCCAAGGCCGACGCCCGCGCCAAGAAGACCGGCCACGCCGACCTCGGCGCCTACCGTCAGATCGCCGACGCCGCCGGTGAGACCGACTTCATCGGGTACGACCGGACCGAGGGCGAGTCGACGATCGTCGGCATCCTGGTCGACGGTGCCTCCTCGCCCGCCGCCACCGAGGGCGACGAGGTCGAGATCGTCCTCGACCGCACCCCGTTCTACGCCGAGGGCGGCGGCCAGATCGGCGACACCGGGCGCATCAGGCTCGACACCGGTGCCGTCATCGAGATCCGCGACTGCCAGAAGCCGGTCCCGGGGGTCTACGTCCACAAGGGCGTCGTCCAGGTCGGCGAGGTCACCGTCGGAGCCAAGGCCCAGGCCTCCATCGACGCCCACCGCCGCAAGTCCATCGCCCGCGCCCACTCGGCCACGCACCTCACGCACCAGGCCCTGCGCGACGCCCTCGGCCCGACGGCCGCCCAGGCCGGTTCCGAGAACCAGCCCGGCCGCTTCCGCTTCGACTTCGGCTCCCCGGCCGCCGTACCGCACACGGTGATGACCGACGTCGAGCAGCAGATCAACGAGGTGCTCGCCCGCGACCTGGACGTGCACGCCGAGATCCTGAGCCTCGACGAAGCCAAGAAGCAGGGCGCCATCGCCGAGTTCGGCGAGAAGTACGGCGAGCGCGTCCGCGTCGTCACCATCGGCGACTTCTCCAAGGAGCTGTGCGGCGGCACGCACGTCCACAACACCGCCCAGCTCGGCCTGGTCAAGCTGCTCGGTGAGTCGTCCATCGGCTCCGGCGTACGCCGCATCGAAGCCCTGGTCGGCGTGGACGCGTACAACTTCCTCGCCCGCGAGCACACGGTCGTCGCCCAGCTCCAGGAGCTGGTCAAGGGCCGTCCCGAGGAGCTTCCGGAGAAGATCTCCGCCATGCTCGGCAAGCTGAAGGACGCCGAGAAGGAGATCGAGAAGTTCCGCGCGGAGAAGGTCCTCCAGGCCGCCGGCGGTCTCGTCGACTCCGCCAAGGACGTGCATGGTGTCGCCCTCGTCACCGGCCAGGTCCCGGACGGCACCAGCGCCGACGACCTGCGCAAGCTGGTCCTCGACGTGCGCGGCCGCATCCAGGGCGGACGGGCCGCCGTGGTCGCCCTCTTCACAACCGCCAACGGCAAGCCGCTCACGGTCATCGCCACCAACGAGGCCGCTCGCGAGCGCGGACTCAAGGCCGGCGATCTGGTCCGTACGGCCGCCAAGACCCTCGGCGGCGGCGGTGGCGGCAAGCCGGACGTCGCCCAGGGCGGCGGCCAGAACCCGGCCGCCATCGGTGAGGCCGTAGACGCGGTCGAGCGGCTCGTCGCCGAGACGGCCAAGTAGGGCCTGTGGACATGCGCAGAGGACGTCGTCTCGCGATCGACGTCGGGGACGCCCGTATCGGGGTCGCCTCGTGCGACCCCGACGGGATCCTCGCGACTCCGGTCGAGACGGTCCCGGGGCGCGATGTCCCCGCCGCACAGCGCCGGTTGAAGCAACTCGTCGAGGAGTACGAACCCATCGAGGTGATCGTCGGGCTCCCTCGCTCCCTCAAGGGGGGCGAGGGCCCGGCCGCGGTCAAGGTCCGCGCCTTCGCCCAGGACCTCGCCCAGGGGATCGCTCCCATCGAGGTGCGGCTGGTGGACGAGCGGATGACCACGGTGACGGCCAGTCAGGGCCTGCGCGCCTCGGGTGTGAAGTCCAAGAAGGGCCGGTCCGTCATCGATCAGGCGGCCGCTGTGATTATCCTTCAGCAGGCCCTGGAGTCCGAACGGGTGTCGGGTAAATCTCCGGGCGAGGGCGTCGAAGTGGTCATCTGATCGCGATACGGTAACGTTCCGCGCGATGCGGCGGTGTTCGAACAGCCGCCGCACAGCAGAAGAGGCGGAACGGAGGCGGTGCCACAAGCGCCGTGTGGCCGCCGCCTCGCGGCTCTAGGGGATCAATGACTGAGTATGGCCGGGGCCCAGGCTCCGAACCGTGGCATCCGGAGGACCCGTTGTTCGGGGACGACGGATGGGGAGGACAGGCCGACGACGGCCAGTCCCCCTACGGCGGCCAGCCGCAGCACTATCCGCAGCAGCCGCAACAACAGCAGCACCAGCAGTACGGCGACTGGGCCACCGGTCAGCAGGGTGCGTACGGTCAGGAGCAGCAGCAGTATCAAGGCCAGGGTCACCAGCAGTTCCCTGGCCAGAGCCAGCAGCCCTACGGCGACCAGGCGCAGCAGCAGTACAACGGCCAAGGTCAGCAGCAGTACGGCGGTCAGGGCCAGCAGCAGTACAACGCTCAAGGCCAGCAGCAGTATGGCGGCCAGGGTCAGCAGCACTACACGGGTCAAGGGCAGCAGCCCTATGTCGACCAGGGGCAGCAGCAGTACGGCGGGCAGGGCCAGCAGCAGTACGACAACAGCGGCTGGGGCAACGGGGCGAACCAGCAGGTCCCCTATGCCGCCGACCCGGCCGACCCCTATGGGGGCCAGCCCGTGGCGTACGGCGGCGAGCAGCCCGACCAGTACGGGACCCCCGACGCCTATCCGCCCCCCGAGCCGCCGGCCCGCCGTCGTGCCGAGCCCGAGCCGAAGACCGACTGGGATCCCGGACCCGACCAGGGCGAGCACGCCTTCTTCGCCGGGGGCGGCGACGATGACGACGACTCGGACGACGACGATCCGAAGGGCCGCGGCGGACGCGGTGACAAGAAGGGGCGCGGCGGCAAGGGCGGCAAGAAACGCCGCAGCGGGTGTGCCTGTCTGGTGGTCGTGCTGGTCTTCGGAGGCGGACTCGGCGGAGTCGGCTATTTCGGGTACCAGTTCTATCAGAATCGTTTCGGCGCGGCGCCCGACTATGCCGGGGACGGCACCAGCACGACCGTGAACGTCACCATTCCCAAGGGCTCCGGCGGGTATGCGATCGGGCAGGCATTGAAGAATGCCGGTGTCGTCAAGAGCGTCGACGCTTTTGTCGCCGCGCAGTCGCAGAATCCCAAGGGGAATTCCATCCAGGCGGGTGTCTACACGCTCAAGAAGGAAATGTCCGGGGAAAGCGCTGTCGCGATGATGCTCAGCCCCAGCAGCCGCGACAACCTGATCATTGCCGAAGGCAAGCGCAACGCCGAGATCTACGCGATGATCGACAAACGCCTCGAAATCAAGTCGGGCACGACCGAGGGAGTCGCCGACAAGGAATGGGAGACCCTCGGTCTTCCGGACTGGGCGAACACGGACAAGGACATCAAGGACCCGCTGGAAGGATTCCTCTACCCCTCCAGCTACGCGGTCTCCAAGGGCATGAAGCCCAAGGACGTCCTGAAGCAGATGGTCGACCTCGCCAACGAGAAGTACACCGACTTCGGCCTCCAGTCGAAGGCCAAGGCGCTGGACCTGGAAAACCCGCTGCAGCTCCTCACGGTGGCGAGCCTCGTCCAGAAGGAAGGCAAGTACAAGCACGACTTCGAAAAGGTCGCGACGGTCGTCTACAACCGACTGAAGCCGAACAACACCGAGACCTACGGCCTGCTCGACTTCGACTCGACGGTCAATTACCTCAAGGGCGAATCCAAGCTGGCCACCGGTTCGGTCGACGAACTGCGGACGATCGACGACCCGTACAACACGTACAAGATCAAGGGCCTGCCTCCCGGGCCCATCAGTAATCCCGGTGCAGAGGCGATCGAGGCCGCGCTCAAGCCCGCCAAGGGAAACTGGTACTACTTCGTGTCGGTCAGTGCGGACAAGACGCTCTTCGCCGAGACGAACGAAGAGCAGAACGCGAACCGTGAGAAGTATCTCGAGGAACTGAAGGATCAATGAGCGGTACCGACAGCCAGCGCCGAGCCGCCGTTCTCGGTTCCCCGATCGCCCACTCCCTCTCCCCGGTGCTGCACCGCGCCGCGTATGAGGAACTCGGCCTCGGCGACTGGTCGTACGACCGTTTCGACGTGGACGAAGAGGCGTTGCCCGGGTTCTTCGGGCAACTGGGACCGGAGTGGGCGGGGCTGTCGCTGACCATGCCGCTCAAGCGGGCTGTCATTCCGCTGCTCGACGAGGTCAGCGAGACGGCGGCCTCCGTCGAGGCGGTCAACACGGTCGTGTTCACCGCGGACGGGCGGCGCGTCGGCGACAACACCGACATCCCCGGGATGGTCGCCGCCCTGCGCGAACGGGGCATCGAGCAGGTCGACTCCGCCGCGATCCTCGGGGCCGGCGCCACGGCGTCGTCCGCGCTGGCCGCGCTCGCACGGATCTGCACCGGCGAGGTCGTCGCGTACGTCCGGAGCGCGGAGCGTGCCGCCGAGATGCGGGAGTGGGGCGAGCGGCTCGACGTGGAGGTGCGGATTCAGGACTGGGCGGACGCCGCGCAGGCGCTGCGCGCGCCGCTCGTGATCGCCACGACCCCGGCGGGCACGACGGACGCGCTGGCCACGGCCATTCCCGAGCGGCCCGCCACCCTGTTCGACGTGCTGTACGACCCGTGGCCGACCGAGCTCGCGGCACGCTGGTCCGCCTACGCCGGGTCCGTGGTCAGCGGGCTCGACCTGCTGGTGCACCAGGCGGTGCTCCAGGTCGAACAGATGACCGGCCGCACACCCGCGCCGCTCGACGCCATGCGGAAGGCCGGCGAACACGCCCTCGCCGCCCACTGACGCGTCTGACCCGGCTGAGTCCGTCCGCCTGATGGACCTGTGGCCGGTTCTCATACGTGGACGTGGGAGGATCGGAGGTGGCGGGCCAGGGCCGCGCACCCGGTCGCGCCGTCGCCGTACGCGAGGACGCGCGTACGCAGCAGCAGTACCAGGGCGCGAGCATGAGGAGCACCGTTGAGCAGGTTGCGCTGGCTGACCGCGGGGGAGTCCCACGGACCCGCACTTGTCGCGACGCTGGAGGGACTTCCCGCCGGCGTGCCGATCACCACGGACATGGTGGCGGACCACCTGGCCCGGCGGCGGCTCGGCTATGGACGCGGTGCCCGGATGAAATTCGAGCGCGACGAGGTCACATTCCTGGGCGGCGTACGCCACGGGCTCACCCTCGGTTCACCCATCGCGATCATGGTCGGCAACACCGAGTGGCCCAAGTGGGAGCAGGTCATGGCCGCCGACCCGGTCGACCCGGCGATCCTCGCCGATGTGGCCCGCAACGCGCCGCTGACCCGGCCCCGGCCCGGCCACGCGGACCTCGCGGGCATGCAGAAGTACGGCTTCGACGAGGCCCGGCCGATCCTGGAGCGTGCCTCCGCCCGCGAAACCGCGGCGCGTGTGGCGCTGGGCGCGGTGGCCCGCTCCTACCTGAAGGAGACGGCCGGGATCGAGATCGTCTCGCACGTCGTCGAGCTGGCCGCGGCGAAGGCTCCGTACGGCCTCTACCCCAAGCCCTCGGACGTCGAGAAGCTCGACGCCGACCCGGTGCGCTGCCTGGACGCCGACGCGTCGAAGGCGATGGTCGCGGAGATCGACCAGGCCCACAAGGACGGCGACACGCTCGGTGGCGTGGTCGAGGTGCTGGCGTACGGCGTGCCCGTGGGGCTCGGCTCGCACGTGCACTGGGACCGGCGCCTCGACGCCCGGCTGGCGGCCGCGCTCATGGGCATCCAGGCCATCAAGGGCGTCGAGGTCGGCGACGGCTTCGAGCTGGCCCGGGTGCCGGGCTCGCAGGCGCACGACGAGATCGTCCACACCGAGGACGGCATCCGGCGCACCTCCGGTCGCTCCGGCGGTACCGAGGGCGGTCTGACCACCGGTGAACTGCTGCGCGTACGCGCCGCGATGAAGCCGATCGCGACCGTGCCCCGCGCGCTGGCGACCATCGATGTGGCGACCGGCGAGGCCGCCAAGGCGCATCACCAGCGTTCCGACGTGTGCGCGGTCCCGGCGGCCGGGATCGTCGCCGAGGCGATGGTGGCGCTGGTCCTGGCGGACGCGGTGGCGGAGAAGTTCGCCGGCGACAGCGTCCCCGAGACCCGCCGCAATGTGCGGGGCTACCTCGAGAACCTGGTCGTGCGGTGACCCCTCCGCGGATCGTTCTTGTCGGCCCGATGGGTGTCGGCAAGTCCACGGTGGGCGCGCTGGTCGCCGAGCGGCTCGGCTGCGCCTACCGGGACACCGACGAGGACATCGTGGGCGCCGAGGGCCGCACCATCGCCGACATCTTCGTCGACGAGGGTGAGCCGGTCTTCCGCGCGATCGAGAAGCGGGCGGTGCATCGGGCGCTGGCCGAGCACGACGGTGTCCTGGCGCTCGGCGGTGGCGCGATCCTCGACGAGGAGACGCGCGCCCTGCTCGCCGGACACGAGGTCGTGTACCTCTCGATGGACGTCGAGGAGGCGGTCAAGCGCACCGGCCTGAACGCGGCGAGGCCGCTGCTGGCCGTCAACCCGCGCCGGCAGTGGCGCGACCTGATGGAAGCGCGCCGCCACCTCTACACCGAAGTCGCCCGGGCGGTCGTGGCCACCGACGACCGCACCCCCGAAGAGGTCGCCCAAGCGGTCCTCGACGCACTGGAGTTGAAGGAAGCATGAGCGAGGCAGTGACCCGTATCCAGGTCGGCGGCACCGCGGGCACCGACCCCTACGAGGTGCTGGTCGGCCGTCAACTCCTCGGTGAGCTCGGCGGGTTGATCGGTGACAAGGCGCAGCGCGTCGCGGTCATCCACCCCGAGGCGCTCGCCGACACCGGTGAGGCGCTCTGCGCCGACCTCGGCGGGCAGGGTTACGAGGCCGTCGCCATCCAGGTGCCGAACGCCGAGGAGGCCAAGACGGCCGAGGTCGCCGCGTACTGCTGGAAGGCGCTCGGCCAGTCCGGTTTCACCCGCAGCGACGTCATCGTGGGCGTCGGCGGCGGCGCCACCACCGACCTGGCCGGGTTCGTCGCGGCGACCTGGCTGCGCGGGGTGCGCTGGATCGTCGTCCCCACCACCGTCCTTGCGATGGTGGACGCGGCGGTCGGCGGCAAGACCGGCATCAACACCGCGGAGGGCAAGAACCTCGTCGGCTCCTTCCACCCGCCGGCCGGTGTGCTCTGCGACCTGGCCGCCCTCGACTCGCTGCCGGTCAACGACTTCGTGTCCGGGCTCGCGGAGATCATCAAGGCCGGTTTCATCGCCGACCCGGTGATCCTCGAACTCATCGAGGAGGACCCCGAGGCGGCCCGTACGCCCGCTGGACCGCACACCGCCGAGCTGATCGAGCGGTCCATCAAGGTCAAGGCCGAGGTCGTCTCCGGCGACCTCAAGGAGTCCGGGCTGCGGGAGATCCTCAACTACGGGCACACCCTCGCGCACGCGATCGAGAAGAACGAGCGCTACAAGTGGCGGCACGGCGCGGCCGTCGCCGTCGGCATGCACTTCGCCGCCGAACTCGGCCGTCTCGCGGGCCGGCTGGACGACGAGACCGCCGACCGTCACCGCACGATCCTGGAATCCGTCGGCCTCCCGCTGAGCTACCGCTACGACCAGTGGCCCAAGCTCCTGGAGAACATGAAGGTCGACAAGAAGTCCCGCGGCAACCTGCTGCGCTTCATCGTCCTCGACGGGCTCGCCAAGCCGACCGTCCTGGAGGGGCCCGACCCGGCCGTCCTCCTCGCCGCGTACGGCGAAGTCGGGGAGTAGACGCGGATCTGCGGCCCACGGCGACGTGACTTAAGAACGTAACGTCCAACGGGCCCGCACTTGGCCCGATTTGCCCCCGGCCGACGGGCACTTCACACCCTCCCCGGCCGTTCACACAACGGCGGCCGGGGAAGGTACCGTTCGGTTGGGGGCACCTCCCACGCCCTTAAGGCTGTGGGAGAGAGCGGGACCGAGGCCCCGTTCGCGTCCCGGAGGCCGACGAGCCAAGAGACACGAGACGGAGTGGCACCGGATGCAGCACGCAGTGGGGGCTCCGCTGCCGCCGCCCCACCAGCCGGGGCAGGGACCGGGCGCCGGCTGGTCGCCGGCCGGACCGCAGCCCGGGCACCCGGGTCCCCTACCACCGCCCCCGCCCGCCCCCGGTTTCGCGGGACCCCCTCCGGGACACGCGACGCCCCACTCGCACGTACCGCAGCACGCGCACCCGCAGCACGCCCCCGTGCCGCCCACGCCGGACACCACCGGCCATGTGCAGCTGCCCCCGGGCGGACCCGTGGCCAGGCCGAGCGCGCCGCCCGCCGCGGGCCAGGCCGACCCCACGTCCACCACGCTCGCCGTGCTGCTCATCGGCCCCGCGGGCGCCGGGAAGACCAGCGTCGCCAAGTACTGGGCGGACCACCGCCGGGTACCCACCGCTCACATCAGCCTCGACGACGTACGCGAATGGGTGCGCTCGGGCTTCGCCGACCCGCAGTCGGGGTGGAACGACCATTCGGAGGCGCAGTACCGCCTGGCCCGCCGCACCTGCGGATTCGCCGCGCGGAACTTCCTGGCCAACGGCATCTCCTGCATCCTCGACGACGCCGTGTTCCCCGACCGGCCGGTCGTCGGCCTTGGCGGCTGGAAGCGGCACGTCGGGCCGGGGCTGCTGCCCGTCGTCCTGCTGCCCGGCCTGGAGATAGTCCTGGAGCGCAACGCCGAGCGCTCCGGAAACCGCCGCCTCACCGACGAGGAAGTCGCCCGTATCCACGGCCGGATGGCCGGCTGGTACGGCTCGGGGCTCCCCATCATCGACAACTCGCAGCTCGACGTACCGACCACGGCCCGCGTCCTGGACGACGTACTCGCGCGGTCGATCGCCAGCCCGCCCCAGTGGTAGTCCGGACCGGCCCGACGCCCGTCCAGCCCCGCTGAACCGGCGCCATCCGGCCACCGCTCGTACGCTCGATTCATGTCAGAGGTGTACGCGGCCCGCCGAGAGCGGCTCCGGGAGCGTTGTACGGCCGGCGGCAGCGCGACAGCGCTCGTCACCCGCCCCGCCAACGTGAGGTATCTCGCCGGCGCGGCCCCGCGCGGCGCCGTCCTCCTGCTCGGCAGGGGTGAGGATCTGCTGCTCTGCGGCGGCCCGCCGAGCGGCGAGGCCGATGAGGGGCGTCCGGACGAGGCGCTGCGGTTGCAGGCCCTGCCCGGCCCCGGCGGTGATCCGGCCGTCGCCGCGGCCGATGTGGCCTTCGCCCAGGGCGCCGAGTCCCTCGCGGTCGAGGAACACCACCTGACCGTGACCCGGCACCGTGCGATCCGTTCGGTGGCGCCGCGGCTGCGCCTCGCCGACCTGGGCGGTGCGGTGGAGCAGCTGCGGGTGATCAAGGACGAGGAGGAGATCTCCTGTCTGCGGATCGGCGCCGAGATCGCCGACCAGGCGCTGGGCGAACTCCTCGAATCGATCCTCGTCGGCCGTACCGAGCGCCATCTCGCGCTCGAGCTGGAGCGGCGCCTCGTCGACCACGGCGCGGACGGCCCGGCCTTCGCGACCTCGGTCGGCACCGGGCCGAACTCGGGACGCCGTGGCCACCGGCCCACCGACCGGCGGGTCGAAGAAGGAGATTTCCTTTCCGTCTGCCTCGGCGCGACCTACCGTGGCTACCGCTGTGAGATCGGCCGTACGTTCGTCATCGGGACCTCTCCGGCCGACTGGCAGATCGAGCTGTACGACCTCGTCTTCGCCGCCCAGCGCGCCGGACGGGAGGCGCTGGCACCCGGCGCCGCCTACCGTGACGTGGACCGCGCGGCCCGCCAGGTACTCGACTCCGCGGGGTACACGGAAGGCCTTCCTCCGCTGACCGGGCACGGCGTGGGGCTCGAAATCGACGAGGACCCGCAGCTGGCCCCCGCGGCCATGGGTAAACTGGACGCTTGCGTGCCGGTCACCGTCGAACCGGGGGTCCACCTCCCGGGCCGGGGCGGTGTCCGGATCGATGACACGCTCGTCGTACGCCCCGAGGCGGACGGCGGACCCGAGCTACTCACCATTACGACCAAGGAACTGCTCGCGCTCTAGCCTGTGAGCTGCGCGCGAGCCCCGGGGTCGTCCACGTCAGTCCAGGAGATTCCGCAACCGTGGCTTCCACGAACGACCTCAAGAACGGCCTGGTGCTCAAGCTCGACGGAGGCCAGCTCTGGTCCGTCGTCGAGTTCCAGCACGTCAAGCCCGGCAAGGGCCCGGCCTTCGTGCGCACCAAGCTGAAGAACGTGCTCTCCGGCAAGGTCGTCGACAAGACGTTCAACGCCGGCGTCAAGGTCGAGACGGCCACGATCGACAAGCGTGACATGCAGTTCTCGTACATGGACGGCGAGTACTTCGTCTTCATGGACATGGACACGTACGACCAGCTGATGGTCGACCGCAAGTCCGTCGGCGATGCCGCCAACTTCCTGATCGAGGGCTTCACGGCCACCGTCGCGCAGCACGAGGGCTCGGTGCTGTTCGTCGAGCTGCCGGCCGCCGTCGAGCTCGTGATCCAGGAGACCGAGCCCGGCGTTCAGGGCGACCGCTCCACCGGTGGCACCAAGCCCGCCATCCTGGAGACCGGCCACCAGATCAACGTCCCGCTCTTCATCACCACCGGTGAGAAGATCAAGGTCGACACCCGCACGAGCGACTACCTCGGCCGGGTGAACAGCTAACCGTGGCTGCCCGCAACACGGCCCGCAAGCGCGCCTTCCAGATCCTCTTCGAGGGCGACCAGCGCGATGTGGACGTCCTGACGGTCCTCGCGGACTGGATCCGGCATTCCCGGACCGACACCCGGCAGCCGCCGGTGAGCGAATACACGATGCAGTTGGTCGAGGGGTACGCCACCAAGGTGCGCCGGATCGACGACCTGATCGCGCAGTACGCCGTCGGCTGGACGCTGGACAGGATGCCGGTCGTGGACCGCAACATCCTGCGCCTCGGTGCCTACGAGCTGATCTGGGTCGACGAGACCCCTGATGCCGTGGTGCTCGACGAGGCGGTGCAGTTGGCGAAGGAGTTCTCCACGGACGACTCGCCCGCGTTCGTGAACGGCCTCCTCGGCCGGTTCAAGGACCTGAAGCCGTCGCTCCGCCGGGACGAGTCCTAGGACGAGCCCCCGGACGTACACAACGGCGACCGAAAGCCACGAAAACGCCGGAGGGCCCGCAGCATGTCTGCTGCGGGCCCTCCGGCGTTCCGGTACCCGGGAGGCCCCGGAGGGCCGCAGAAAGCCGCCGGGGTGGCCGGAACGATGTGTTCCGGCCACCCCGGCGGCACGTTTCTGCTGAAGTGCTGGTTGGGATCAGCCCTCGTCGTGGGAGACCGCACGGCGCGCGTCGGCGTCCAGGACGCCCCAGCTGATCAGCTGCTCGGTGAGGACCGAGGGCGACTGGTCGTAGATGACGGCGAGGGTGCGCAGGTCGTCCTGGCGGATCGACAGCACCTTGCCGTTGTAGTCACCGCGCTGCGACTGGATCGTCGCCGCGTAGCGCTGCAGGGGGCCCGCCTTCTCGGCCGGCACGTGGGCCAGCCGCTCAAGGTCCAGGACCAGCTTCGGCGGCGGCTCGGCGGCCCCGCCCGGAGTGGTGCCCGGCAGCAGCTCCTGCACCGGAACCCCGTAGAAGTCCGCGAGCTCGGCAAGGCGCTGCACGGTGACGGCGCGGTCGCCGCGCTCGTACGAACCGACCACGACCGCCTTCCAGCGTCCCTGGGACTTCTCCTCGACGCCGTGGAGGGAAAGGCCCTGCTGGGTGCGGATGGCCCGGAGCTTGGCCCCGAGCTGTTTGGCGTATTCGCTGGACATATAGCTCCCCGGACGCTGTATCAACGTGCGGCTCGGCCGCGCGGCTGGTGACTCACTGTGAGGTTACGCAGCGTTACTCTCCCCCGTCAAGCCGAATGGTCCGGACCGACCCTTTGGTGGGAGTCGTCGGCGGTCGCTTGAAGGGGGGTGATCAGGCGCGTTGCCGGGCTGGTAGCGTGGATGGCGCAATTCCGACGTCCTTTAATGATCCGTCCCGTGAGGCGGAGAAGGAGGTCCGTTTTCATATGGACACCGAGCACGACAAGCAGCAGTACGAAGCCGATGCGCGGCCGGTTCTCGAAGGCCCCGACATCGCGCGGGTGTTGACCCGCATCGCCCACGAGATCGTCGAGCGCGCCAAGGGCGCCGACGACGTGGTGCTTCTCGGCATCCCGACCCGGGGCGTCTTCCTCGCCCGGCGGCTCGCCGTGAAGCTGGCGGAGATCACCGGCCGCAAGATCCCGGTCGGCTCCCTCGACATCACCATGTACCGCGACGACCTGCGCATGCACCCACCGCGTGCGCTGGCCCGCACCGAGATTCCCGGTGACGGCATCGACGGCCGCCTGGTCGTCCTCGTCGACGACGTGCTCTTCTCCGGCCGAACCATCCGCGCGGCGCTCGACGCGCTGAACGACATCGGCCGCCCGCGCGCCGTGCAGCTCGCGGTCCTCGTCGACCGCGGTCACCGCGAACTGCCCATCCGCGCCGACTACGTCGGCAAGAACCTCCCCACGTCGTTGCGGGAGACGGTCAAGGTCCAGCTCGCCGAGGAGGACGGTCGCGACACCGTGCTGCTCGGCGCGAAGCGGACCTCCACGGGCGAGCAGCAGTAGCACTCAGCCGTACGCCCCTGAGTGCGCGCCTGCGCGCTCGCGTGCCCGAATTCTCCCGACCTGAACTGCCTTACGGAGCCTGAAAGATGCAGCGTCATCTCATCTCGGCCGCCGACCTCACCCGCGACGACGCCGTCCTGATCCTCGACACCGCCGAGGAGATGGCCCGGGTCGCCGACCGGCCGATCAAAAAGCTGCCGACCCTGCGCGGCCGCACCGTGGTCAACCTCTTCTTCGAGGACTCGACGCGTACCCGGATCTCCTTCGAGGCAGCCGAGAAGCGCCTCTCCGCGGACGTCATCAACTTCACCGCCAAGGGATCGAGCGTGTCCAAGGGCGAGTCCCTGAAGGACACCGCCCAGACCCTCGAAGCCATGGGCGTCGACGCCGTCGTCATCCGGCACGGCGCCTCCGGAGCCCCCTACCGGCTCGCGACCTCCGGCTGGATCGACGCGGCCGTCATCAACGCCGGTGACGGCACCCACCAGCACCCCACCCAGGCCCTGCTCGACGCCTTCACCATGCGGCGCCGGCTCGTCGGCCGGGACGCGGGGATAGGGCAGGACCTGGCCGGCAAGCGGATCACGCTCGTCGGCGACATCCTGCACAGCCGCGTCGCCCGCTCCAATGTCGACCTGCTGCACACGCTCGGCGCCGAGGTCACCCTCGTCGCCCCGCCCACCCTGGTGCCGGTCGGCGTCGAGGCCTGGCCCTGCGAGGTCTCGTACGACCTCGACAGCACGCTCTCCAAGTCCGACGCCGTGATGCTGCTGCGCGTGCAGCGCGAGCGGATGAACGCGGCGTTCTTCCCGACCGAGCGCGAGTACTCGCGGCGCTACGGCCTGGACGGTGCCCGCATGGCGCGGATGCCCGAGCACGCCATCGTGATGCACCCCGGCCCCATGGTCCGCGGCATGGAGATCACCGCCGAGGTCGCCGACTCCGACCGCTGCACCGTCCTTGAGCAGGTCACCAACGGCGTCTCGATCCGGATGGCCGTCCTCTATCTGCTCCTTGGCGGGAACGAGCCCGCCGTCACCCACACCCGTACCGAGGAGAAGTAAGAACCATGAGCAAGATCCTTATCCGTGGTGCGCGGGTGCTCGGCGGCGAGCCGCAGGACGTACTCATCGACGGCCCGGTCATCGAGGCGGTCGGTACGGGGCTTTCGGACGAAGGCGCGGAGGTCGTCGAGGCCGAGGGCAAGGTGCTGCTGCCCGGGCTGGTCGACCTGCACACCCATCTGCGTGAGCCGGGCCGTGAGGACTCCGAGACCGTCCTGACCGGCACGCGGGCGGCGGCGAGCGGCGGCTACACCTCTGTGTTCGCCATGGCCAACACCTTCCCCGTGGCCGACACCGCCGGTGTCGTCGAGCAGGTCTACCGGCTCGGCCAGGAGCACGGCTACTGCGATGTGCAGCCCATCGGCGCCGTCACCGTCGGCCTGGAGGGCAAGAAGCTCGCCGAGCTGGGCGCCATGTACGAGTCCGCGGCCGGCGTCACGGTCTTCTCGGACGACGGCAAGTGCGTGGACGACGCGGTGATCATGCGCCGGGCGCTGGAGTACGTGAAGGCCTTCGGCGGGGTCGTCGCCCAGCACGCGCAGGAGCCGCGGCTGACCGAGGGCGCCCAGATGAACGAGGGTGTCGTCTCCGCCGAGCTGGGGCTCGGGGGATGGCCTGCGGTGGCCGAGGAGTCGATCATCGCCCGGGACGTCCTGCTCGCCGAGCACGTCGGGTCCCGCGTCCACATCTGCCACCTCTCGACCGCCGGCTCCGTCGAGATCGTCCGCTGGGCCAAGTCCCGCGGCATCGACGTCACCGCCGAGGTGACCCCGCACCACCTGCTCCTCACCGACGAACTGGCGCGCACGTACAACCCGGTCTACAAGGTCAACCCGCCGCTGCGCACCGAGCGTGACGTGCTGGCCCTGCGCGAGGCGCTCGCCGACGGCACGATCGACATCGTCGCCACCGACCACGCCCCGCACCCGCACGAGGACAAGGACTGCGAGTGGGCCGCGGCCGCCATGGGCATGGTGGGGCTCGAGACCGCGCTGTCCGTCGTCCAGCAGACGATGGTCGAGACCGGCCTGCTCGACTGGGCCGGCGTCGCGGACCGCATGTCGGCCAAGCCCGCCGAGATCGGCCGGGCCACGGGCCACGGCCGTCCCGTCTCGGCAGGTGAGCCCGCCAACCTCACGCTGGTCGACACCGAATACCGTGGGGCCGTGGACCCCGCGGGCTTCGCCTCGCGCAGCCGCAACACCCCCTACGAGGGCCGTGAGCTGCCGGGCCGTGTCACGCACACCTGGCTCCGGGGCAAGGCCACCCTCGTGGACGGGAAGCTCGCGTGACACCTCAGATGATGATCGCCGCCGAACAGAAGTCGGCGGAAGTGACCGACTGGGCCGCGCGTATCGGCTGGCTCGTCGGCCTCGCCCTCTTCGTCGCGCTTCTCTACTGGCTGATGCGCGAGGGCTGGAAGTGGCGCGGCACCCTCCAGGGCGACCTGCCGGAGCTGCCCACCGCGCCGGAAGAGCTGGGGCCGGTGAGACTTGAGCTGACCGGTCGCTACCACGGCTCCACCACCGCCGGGCAGTGGCTGGACCGCATCGTGGCGCACGGCCTGGGCACCCGCAGCAGGGTCGAGCTGACGCTGACGGACGCGGGCCTCGACGTCGTACGCCCCGGAGCGGCCGACTTCTTCGTCCCGGCCGCGCAGCTCCGCGAAGCCCGGCTCGACAAGGGCATCGCGGGCAAGGTCCTCACCGAGGGCGGACTGCTCGTCGTCACCTGGGCGCACGGCGAAAGGCTGATCGACTCGGGCTTCCGCTCCGACCGCGCGGCCGAGCACGGCGAATGGGTCCAGACCCTGAACGACATGATCAAAACGACGGAAACGGAAGGCGCACGATGACGACCTCCACCCGGGGAACCGCGAAGGTTCCCGCCGTACTCGTCCTGGAGGACGGCCGGATCTTCCGCGGCCGTGCCTACGGGGCCGTGGGGGAGACCTTCGGCGAAGCGGTGTTCTCCACCGGCATGACCGGCTACCAGGAGACCCTCACCGACCCGTCGTACCACCGCCAGGTCGTCGTGATGACCTCCCCGCACGTCGGCAACACCGGCGTGAACGACGAGGACCCCGAGTCGAAGCGGATCTGGGTCGCCGGTTATGTCGTACGGGATCCCGCGCGCGTGCCCTCCAACTGGCGCTCCCGGCGCTCGCTGGACGAGGAACTGCGCAACCAGGGTGTCGTCGGCATCAGCGGCATCGACACCCGTGCCCTGACCCGGCACCTGCGCGAGCGCGGCGCGATGCGCGTCGGCATCTTCTCCGGCAACGCGCTGCCCGACGAGGGCACCATGCTCGCCGAGGTGCGCCAGGCGCCCGAGATGAAGGGCGCGAACCTCGCCGCCGAGGTCGCCACCAAGGAGTCGTACGTCGTCCCCGCGATCGGCGCGAAGAAGTACACCGTCGCCGCCGTCGACCTGGGCATCAAGGGCATGACCCCGCACCGCATGGCCGAGCGTGGCATCGAGGTGCATGTGCTGCCCGCGACGGCCACGGCCGAGGACGTGTACGCGGTGAACCCGGACGGGGTGTTCTTCTCGAACGGTCCCGGTGACCCGGCCACCGCCGACGGCCCGGTCGCCGTCATGCAGGAAGTGCTCGCGCGAAAGACGCCGCTCTTCGGCATCTGCTTCGGCAACCAGATCCTCGGCCGCGCGCTCGGCTTCGGCACGTACAAGCTGAAGTACGGCCACCGCGGCATCAACCAGCCGGTACAGGACCGTACGACCGGCAAGGTCGAGGTCACCGCGCACAACCACGGCTTCGCCGTCGACGCCCCGCTCGACAAGGTGTCCGACACCCCCTACGGCCGCGCCGAGGTCTCCCACGTCTGCCTGAACGACCAGGTCGTCGAGGGGCTTCAGCTGCTCGACCAGCCGGCCTTCAGCGTCCAGTACCACCCCGAGGCGGCGGCGGGCCCGCACGACGCGGCCTACCTGTTCGACCGCTTCGTAGAGCTCATGGAGGGCCAGCGTGCCTAAGCGCACCGATATCCAGTCCGTCCTGGTCATCGGCTCCGGCCCGATCGTCATCGGCCAGGCCGCCGAGTTCGACTACTCCGGCACCCAGGCATGCCGCATCCTGCGCGCCGAGGGCCTGCGAGTCATCCTGGTCAACTCCAACCCGGCGACGATCATGACCGACCCGGAGATCGCCGACGCCACGTACGTCGAGCCGATCACCCCGGAGTTCGTCGAGAAGATCATCGCCAAGGAGCGGCCGGACGCCCTGCTGCCCACCCTCGGTGGCCAGACGGCCCTGAACACCGCCATCTCCATGCACGAGCAGGGTGTCCTGGAGAAGTACGGTGTCGAGCTGATCGGCGCCAATGTCGAGGCGATCAACAAGGGCGAGGACCGCGACCTCTTCAAGGGTGTCGTCGAGGCCGTCCGCGAGAAGATCGGGCACGGTGAATCCGCCCGGTCCGTGATCTGCCACACCATGGACGACGTCATCAAGGGCGTCGAGACCCTCGGCGGCTACCCCGTCGTCGTCCGGCCCTCCTTCACCATGGGCGGCGCCGGCTCCGGCTTCGCCCACGACGAGGACGAACTGCGCCGCATCGCCGGCCAGGGCCTCACGCTCTCCCCGACCACCGAGGTGCTCCTGGAGGAGTCCATCCTCGGCTGGAAGGAGTACGAGCTCGAGCTGATGCGCGACAAGAACGACAACGTCGTGGTGGTCTGCTCCATCGAGAACTTCGACCCGATGGGCGTGCACACCGGCGACTCGATCACCGTCGCGCCGTCGATGACGCTGACCGACCGCGAGTACCAGCGCCTGCGCGACATCGGCATCGCGATCATCCGCGAGGTCGGCGTCGACACCGGCGGCTGCAACATCCAGTTCGCGGTGAACCCCGAAGACGGCCGGATCATCGTCATCGAGATGAACCCGCGTGTGTCGCGTTCCTCCGCCCTCGCCTCCAAGGCGACCGGCTTCCCGATCGCCAAGATCGCGGCCAAGCTCGCCGTCGGCTACACGCTCGACGAGATCCCGAACGACATCACGGAGAAGACCCCGGCGTCCTTCGAGCCGACGCTCGACTACGTGGTCGTGAAGGCCCCGCGCTTCGCCTTCGAGAAGTTCCCGTCCGCCGACTCGACGCTCACCACGACCATGAAGTCGGTCGGGGAGGCGATGGCGATCGGCCGCAACTTCACCGAGGCGCTGCAGAAGGCGCTGCGGTCGCTGGAGAAGAAGGGCAGCCAGTTCACCTTCGTGGGCGAGCCCGGCGACAAGGCCGAGCTGCTGGCGGAGGCCGTACGGCCGACCGACGGGCGCATCAACTCCGTCATGCAGGCCATCCGCGCGGGCGCCACTCCCGAGGAGGTCTTCGAGTCCACGAAGATCGACCCGTGGTTCGTGGACCAGCTCTTCCTGATCAAGGAGACCGCGGACGACCTGGCCGCCGCCGACAAGTTGGATCCCTCGCTGCTGGCCGAGGCCAAGCGGCACGGCTTCTCCGACGTCCAGATCGGTGAGATCCGCGGGCTGCGCGAGGATGTCGTCCGCGAGGTGCGGCACGCGCTCGGCATCCGCCCGGTCTACAAGACGGTCGACACCTGCGCCGCCGAGTTCGCGGCCAACACGCCGTACTTCTACTCCTCGTACGACGAGGAGACCGAGGTCGCCCCGCGCGAGAAGCCCGCGGTCATCATCCTGGGCTCAGGACCCAACCGCATCGGCCAGGGCATCGAGTTCGACTACTCGTGCGTCCACGCCTCCTTCGCGCTGAGCGACGCGGGCTACGAGACCGTGATGGTCAACTGCAACCCGGAGACGGTCTCGACCGACTACGACACCTCCGACCGCCTGTACTTCGAGCCGCTGACGCTCGAAGACGTGCTGGAGATCGTCCATGCGGAGACGCTGGCCGGTCCGGTCGCGGGTGTCATCGTGCAGCTCGGCGGCCAGACCCCGCTGGGCCTCTCACAGGCACTCAAGGACAACGGCGTGCCGATCGTGGGCACTTCGCCCGAGGCGATCCACGCCGCCGAGGACCGCGGCGCCTTCGGGCGGGTCCTCGCGGAGGCCGGCCTCCCGGCTCCCAAGCACGGCACGGCCACCACCTTCGCGGAGGCCAAGGCCATCGCCGACGAGATCGGCTACCCCGTCCTCGTACGGCCGTCGTACGTGCTTGGCGGACGCGGTATGGAGATCGTGTACGACGAGACGCGGCTGTCCTCGTACATCGCCGAGTCGACCGAGATCTCGCCCTCGCGTCCGGTCCTGGTCGACCGGTTCCTCGACGACGCGATCGAGATCGACGTCGACGCCCTGTACGACGGCGAGGAGCTCTACCTCGGCGGTGTCATGGAGCACATCGAGGAGGCCGGTATCCACTCCGGCGACTCGGCGTGCGCGCTGCCGCCGATCACGCTCGGCGGGTTCGACATCAAGCGGCTGCGGGCGTCAACTGAGGCCATTGCCAAGGGCGTTGGCGTACGCGGACTCATCAACATCCAGTTCGCGATGGCCGGGGACATCCTGTACGTCCTCGAAGCCAACCCGCGTGCCTCGCGCACCGTCCCCTTCACCTCGAAGGCGACCGCGGTACCCCTCGCCAAGGCCGCCGCCCGCATCTCGCTCGGCGCGACCGTCGCCGAACTGCGGGCGGAGGGGCTGCTCCCCGCCAACGGCGACGGCGGCACGCTGCCGCTCGACGCGCCGATCTCCGTCAAGGAGGCCGTCATGCCGTGGTCGCGCTTCCGCGACATCCACGGGCGCGGCGTCGACACCGTCCTCGGCCCGGAGATGCGCTCCACCGGTGAAGTGATGGGCATCGACTCGGTGTTCGGCACGGCGTACGCCAAGTCGCAGGCGGGCGCGTACGGTCCGCTGCCGACCAAGGGGCGCGCCTTCATCTCCGTCGCCAACCGCGACAAGCGCTCGATGATCTTCCCGGCGCGCGAACTCGTCGCCCACGGCTTCGAGTTGCTCGCCACGTCTGGCACGGCCGAGGTGCTCAAGCGCAACGGCCTCAACGCCACCGTCGTGCGCAAGCAGAGCGAGGGCGAGGGCCCGAACGGCGAGAAGACCATCGTCCAGCTCATCCACGACGGCCAGGTCGACCTCATCGTCAACACCCCGTACGGCACCGGCGGCCGCCTCGACGGCTACGAGATCCGTACGGCGGCCGTGGCACGGTCCGTTCCGTGTCTGACGACGGTCCAGGCGCTCGCCGCCGCCGTCCAGGGCATCGACGCGCTCAACCGCGGTGACGTGGGCGTGCGTTCACTGCAGGAACACGCCGAGCATCTGACCGCGGCCCGCGACTAGCAGCCCTGAGGGGGACACCGGAAACGGTGTCCCCCTCTTCATGAGGCTCTTGATGAGGACACTGATCATGTACAAGATTTTCTTCCGGCTCGTCTTTCAGCGCATGGACCCCGAGCAGGCCCACCACCTGGCCTTCCGCTGGATCCGTCTCGCCGCCCGCATCCCCGTGCTCCGCACCTTCGTCGCGGCCGCGCTCGCGCCCCGCCACGAGGAACTGCGCACGGAGGCGTTCGGACTGCGGATGCACGGCCCCTTCGGGCTCGCCGCAGGATTCGACAAGAACGCCGTCGCGATCGACGGGATGTCGATGCTCGGCTTCGACCACATCGAGATCGGCACGGTCACCGGGGAGCCTCAGCCGGGCAACCCCAAGAAGCGACTGTTCCGCCTTGTGCCGGACCGCGCGCTGATCAACCGCATGGGGTTCAACAACGAGGGCTCCGCGGCCGTCTCCGAGCGCCTGGCGGCCCGTACGCCGGTCTTCAGGACCGTCGTCGGCGTCAACATCGGCAAGACCAAGGTCGTCCCGGAGGCGGAGGCCGTCGGCGACTACGTGAAGTCCACCGAGCGGCTGGCCCGCCACGCCGACTACCTCGTCGTCAACGTGAGCTCGCCGAACACCCCAGGACTGCGCAACCTCCAAGCCACGGAGGCGCTGCGACCGCTCCTGAGCGCCGTCCGCGAGGCCGCCGACCGCGCGGTCACCGACCGGCGCGTCCCGCTCCTCGTCAAGATCGCGCCCGACCTCGCCGACGACGACATCGACGCGGTCGCCGACCTCGCCGTCGAACTCGGCCTGGACGGGATCATCGCCACGAACACCACCATCGCGCGCGAGGGACTCGGTTTGAAGTCCCAACCCTCCCTGGTCAAGGAGACCGGCGGACTCTCCGGAGCGCCGCTGAAAGCGCGCTCCCTGGAGGTGCTGCGCCGCCTCTACGCGCGCGTGGGCGACCGGATCACCCTCGTGGGCGTCGGCGGCATCGAGAACGCCGAGGACGCCTGGCAGCGCATCCTGGCCGGCGCCACCCTGGTCCAGGGCTACAGCGCCTTCATCTACGAGGGCCCCTTCTGGGGCCGCGCCATCCACAAGGGGCTCGCCGCCCGCCTCCGCATGAGCCCGTACGCCACCCTCGCCGACGCGGTCGGCGCCGACGTGAGGAAGTCCGCATGAGCCTGGAACCCTTCGGCGCACGTCTTCGCCGCGCCATGGACGACCGCGGCCCGCTGTGCGTCGGCATCGACCCGCACGCCTCGCTGCTCGCCGACTGGGGGCTCGAGGACGACATCGCGGGCCTGGAGCGCTTCAGCCGCACCGTCGTCGAGGCACTGGCCGACCGGGTCGCCGTCCTGAAGCCGCAGAGCGCGTTCTTCGAGCGCTTCGGGTCGCGCGGCATCGCCGTCCTGGAGAAGTCGGTCGAGGAGGCGCGGGCGGCCGGTGCGCTGGTCGTGATGGACGCCAAGCGCGGCGACATCGGTTCGACCATGGCCGCGTACGCGGAGACCTTCCTGCGCAAGGACGCGCCGCTGTTCTCGGACGCGCTGACCGTGTCGCCGTACCTGGGCTACGGCTCACTGAAGCCCGCGGTCGAGCTGGCCCGCGAGAGCGGCGCCGGACTCTTCGTCCTCGCGCTCACCTCCAACCCGGAGGGCGGCGAGGTACAGCACGCGGTCCGTGCGGACGGCCGGAACGTCGGAGCGACCATGCTGGCCCATCTCGCCGCCGAGAACGCGGGGGAGACGCCCCTGGGCTCCTTCGGGGCGGTGGTGGGCGCCACGCTGGGCGATCTCTCCTCGTACGACCTGGACATCAACGGACCGATCCTCGCGCCCGGAATCGGCGCACA
Organism: Streptomyces sp. NBC_00554; assembly: GCF_041431135.1. NCBI lineage: Bacteria > Bacillati > Actinomycetota > Actinomycetes > Kitasatosporales > Streptomycetaceae > Streptomyces > Streptomyces sp. NBC_00554. Next base: position 8,442,668 of record NZ_CP107799.1, read on the forward strand.
GGGGGCCACCGCGGCCGATCTCGCCGGCGTCTTCGGAGCGGCGGTGCGCAATGTCGTCCCGAACGTCAGCCGGGGTGTTCTGCGTCACGGTCCCGATGTCGTCGCGCTGCGGGAGGTCGCGGAGGGCTTCGCGGAGGAGATCAGGGCCGCTGTGACGGCTGCCTGAGTCCGCCGACGGGCCTTTGGCAGTCCTCCGACGAGCGTCCTCGGAGGGCTCCGAGGACACTCCGAGTCTGAATACATCCTCAAATCCGGGGCAATATGTCGGAAATGTCTAGGTCCAGGGAGGCTGACCAGGACTTTTCCGCTGTTCTCGCTGACTCTGGCGCACTTGCCCGCTAGTCTCCGTCGAGTGGGGGCACCTCCCACGCTTTTTAAGGCAGTGGGGGAGAACGGGCAAGCGTGTTGCTCGTAGCTACCCAGGTGTGGGGCGACTAGGTTCCTCACCGGTCCGTATCCGACAGTTCGACATCCGAGGTGACGTAGGCGTGGCTCTTCCGCCCCTTACCCCTGAACAGCGCTCAGCCGCGCTCGAAAAGGCCGCCGCGGCTCGCCGGGAGCGGGCCGAGGTCAAGAATCGACTCAAGCACTCCGGCGCCTCCCTTCACGAGGTCATCAAGCAGGGCCAGGAGAACGACGTCATCGGCAAGATGAAGGTCTCCGCTCTCCTGGAGTCCCTGCCGGGCGTGGGCAAGGTCCGCGCCAAGCAGATCATGGAGCGACTCGGGATCTCCGAGAGCCGTCGTGTACGCGGCCTCGGCTCGAACCAGATCGCCTCCTTGGAGCGTGAGTTCGGCGGCTCCGGCGCCTGAGTCCTGGGCATACCGGGATTGCTGGAATAATCGCTGCATGAGTGAACGTCCGCGGCTGACCGTGCTCTCCGGCCCCTCAGGGGTCGGCAAGAGCACGGTCGTCGCTCATATGCGCAAGGAACACCCCGAGGTCTGGCTCTCGGTGTCGGCGACGACCCGCAGGCCGCGCCCCGGTGAGAAGCATGGAGTCCACTACTTCTTCGTCAGTGACGAGGAGATGGACAAGCTGATCGCCAACGGCGAGCTGCTCGAGTGGGCCGAATTCGCCGGCAACCGCTACGGGACGCCGCGTACGGCCGTCCTGGAGCACCTGGAGGCAGGTGTGCCGGTCCTCCTGGAGATCGACCTCCAGGGCGCCCGGCAGGTCCGCGAGTCCATGCCGGAGGCCCTGCTCGTGTTCCTGGCCCCTCCCTCCTGGGAGGAGCTGGTGCGCAGGCTCACCGGCCGGGGCACCGAGCCGCCCGAGGTGATCGAGCGCCGTCTGGAGGCCGCCAAGATCGAACTGGCGGCCGAGACCGAGTTCGATGTCACCCTTGTCAACACCTCCGTCGAGGATGTAGCACGTGAGCTGCTAGCCTTGATGGAAGTTGTTTGATCTTTCAGGTCTTTTTCCCTTTTCGGAAGGCAGAGCGTGTCCTCTTCCATCACCGCTCCCGAGGGCATCATCAACCCTCCGATCGACGAGCTCCTCGAGGCCACCGACTCGAAGTACAGCCTGGTGATCTACGCGGCCAAGCGTGCCCGTCAGATCAACGCGTACTACTCGCAGCTCGGTGAGGGTCTCCTTGAGTACGTCGGTCCCCTGGTGGACACCCACGTCCACGAGAAGCCGCTTTCTATCGCCCTGCGCGAGATCAACGCGGGCCTGCTGACGTCCGAGGCCGTTGAGGGCCCCGCTCAGTAGTCACTGATTCTCTTCATCCACAGGCCCGGCAGCGCGACTGTCGGGCCTGTGGTGTGTCATGGGGTTGAACGTTTTCGAGAGTGGGGAGGCCGGGTGGACAAGCCCAAGGTCGTACTGGGGGTCAGTGGCGGCATCGCCGCGTACAAGGCCTGTGAGCTGCTGCGTCGGCTGACCGAGTCCGGTCATGACGTACGCGTCGTACCGACCGAGTCGGCCCTGCACTTCGTCGGCGCCGCCACCTGGTCCGCGCTCTCCGGCCACCCCGTCTCCACCGAGGTCTGGTCGGACGTCCACGAGGTGCCCCACGTCCGCATCGGGCAGCACGCCGACCTCGTCGTCGTGGCCCCGGCGACGGCCGACATGCTCGCCAAGGCGGCCCACGGCATCGCCGACGACCTCCTCACGAACACCCTGCTCACCGCCCGCTGTCCGGTCGTCTTCGCGCCCGCCATGCACACCGAGATGTGGGAGCACCCGGCCACGCAGGAGAACGTGGCGACGCTGCGCCGCAGGGGTGCCGTCGTCATCGAGCCCGCCGTCGGGCGGCTGACCGGCGTCGACACCGGCAAGGGGCGGCTGCCCGAGCCCTCGGAGATCTACGAGGTGTGCCGCCGGGTGCTCGCGCGTGGCGTGGCCGAGCCGGATCTCGCCGGCCGTCATGTCGTCGTCAGCGCGGGCGGCACGCGCGAGCCGCTCGACCCCGTCCGCTTCCTCGGCAACCGCTCCTCCGGCAAGCAGGGGTACGCCCTTGCCCGTACGGCGGCCGCGCGGGGCGCCCGGGTCACGCTGATCGCCGCCAACACCGGACTGCCGGACCCGGCCGGTGTGGACGTCGTACAGGTCGGAACCGCACTTCAGCTGCGCGAGGCGGTACTGAAGGCGGCCCCGGACGCCGACGCGGTCGTCATGGCGGCGGCCGTGGCGGACTTCCGCCCGGCGGCGTACGCCTCAGGAAAGATCAAGAAGAAGGACGGCCAGGAGCCGGAGCCGATCGTGCTCGTCCGGAACCCGGACATCCTCGCCGAGATCTCGGCGGAGCGGTCCCGTCCCGGCCAGGTGGTGGTCGGTTTCGCCGCCGAGACGGACGACGTACTGGCCAACGGACGTACGAAACTCGAGCGCAAGGGCTGCGACCTCCTCGTGGTGAACGAGGTGGGGGAGCGCAAGACCTTCGGCGCCGAGGAGAACGAGGCCGTGGTGCTCGGGGCCGACGGCAGCGAGACCCCGGTGCCCTACGGGCCGAAGGAGGCGCTGGCGGACACCGTGTGGGATCTGGTGGTGCCCCGTCTCCGGTGAAAGTCGTATCCGCTGAAAGTCTCAGTCACGTGAAATCTCAGCCAATGGGGAACGTCCCAATTGCCTCAACAGGCCCCTCATGACGCGCAAAAACGGGCGTGGCGACCCTGGCGGAGACCGAGCGTCATAGCGGAGAATGCCCGTGCCGCAGGTCACAGCGCTTCCGAGAAGCGAGACAGGTGGGCCTGTAGGCGAGTGCGACCGATAAACTGTTCTCGGACGATGCCGGGCGCAGCCCCCGACCGTCCGCCAATGATCAGCCAGCAGCCGCTGCAACCTCAGGGAGCGTTGTGTCCCGTCGTCTGTTCACCTCGGAGTCTGTGACCGAGGGTCACCCCGACAAGATCGCTGACCAGATCAGCGACACCATTCTCGACGCGCTTCTGCGCGAGGACCCGCATTCCCGGGTCGCCGTGGAGACGCTGATCACGACCGGCCTGGTGCACGTGGCCGGAGAGGTCACCACCAAGGCGTACGCGCCGATCGCGCAGCTTGTGCGTGACAAGATCCTCGAGATCGGTTACGACTCCTCGAAGAAGGGCTTCGACGGCGCGTCCTGTGGCGTTTCGGTGTCCATCGGCTCGCAGTCGCCCGACATCGCGCAGGGCGTCGACACGGCGTACGAGAAGCGTGTCGAGGGCGACGAGGACGAGCTCGACAAGCAGGGCGCGGGCGACCAGGGCCTGATGTTCGGCTACGCCACGGACGAGACGCCGGCGCTGATGCCGCTCCCGATCCACCTCGCGCACCGCCTCGCGCGCCGCCTCTCCGAGGTCCGCAAGAACGGGACCATCCCGTACCTGCGCCCCGACGGCAAGACCCAGGTCACCATCGAGTACGACGGCGACAAGGCGGTCCGCCTGGACACCGTCGTCGTCTCCTCGCAGCACGCCTCGGACATCGACCTGGACTCGCTCCTGGCCCCCGACATCCGCGAGTTCGTGGTGGAGCCCGAGCTGAAGGCCCTCCTCGACGACGGCATCAAGCTGGAGACCGAGGGCTACCGCCTCCTGGTGAACCCGACCGGCCGCTTCGAGATCGGCGGCCCGATGGGCGACGCCGGCCTGACCGGCCGCAAGATCATCATCGACACGTACGGCGGCATGGCCCGCCACGGCGGCGGCGCCTTCTCGGGCAAGGACCCGTCCAAGGTCGACCGCTCCGCCGCGTACGCCATGCGCTGGGTCGCGAAGAACGTCGTCGCCGCGGGCCTCGCCACCCGCTGCGAGGTCCAGGTCGCCTACGCCATCGGCAAGGCCGAGCCCGTCGGCCTCTTCGTCGAGACCTTCGGCACCGCCAAGGTCGACGCCGAGAAGATCGAGACCGCCATCACCGAGGTCTTCGACCTCCGCCCGGCGGCCATCATCCGCGACCTCGACCTGCTCCGCCCGATCTACTCCCAGACCGCCGCGTACGGTCACTTCGGGCGCGAGCTGCCCGACTTCACGTGGGAGCGGACGGACCGCGTGGAGGCGCTGCGCAAGGCTGTTGGCCTGTAGAGCTGGTTGTACGGCGAGGCCCGGTGCCCTTTGGGGGTGCCGGGCCTCGGTGTTTCACCGCCGGTCCCGGGCGCCCGGCGCTGTCAGTGGGGTCTGGTAGGAATGTTGGTGTGAGCAGCGCGAATGGGGACGGCGAGGGTGGTGCGGAGGGTGCGCCGCCCGAGCAGCTTGCGCTGATTCGGGAGAGTGTGCGGAAGGCCGCGGCGCCCAAGGCGAAGCCACGGACATGGCGGGGGGCCGCGCTGGCGAAGGAGTTGCCGGTCGCGCGGGTGCTGGTCGACAAGGGTGTGCTGCATCTCGACCGGTACTTCGACTACGCCGTGCCCGAGGAGCTCGATGCGCAGGCGCAGCCCGGTGTGCGGGTGCGGGTGAGGTTCGGGGCCGGGCGGCATCGGGTGCGTGAGGGGCGCCGTGAGGGCGGGGGGCTGATCGACGGGTTTCTCATCGAGCGGCTTCCCGAGTCGGACTACTCCGGGCCGTTGGCCGCGCTGGCTCAAGTCGTCTCGCCCGAGCCGGTGTTGAGTGAGGAGTTGCTGGGGCTCACGCGCGCTGTCGCCGACCGGTACGCGGGCAGCCTCGCCGATGTGCTGCAGTTGGCCGTTCCGCCGCGCAATGCCCGGGCGGAGGGCAAGGATTCGCCCGCGCCGCTTCCGGTTCCTGCGGTGCCTGAGGTGGGGTCCTGGGCGCGGTACGGGCGGGGGGCGGCCTTTCTGGAGTCGCTCGCGGCGGGTGGGGCGCCGAGAGCTGTGTGGAACGCCTTGCCGGGGCCGGGCTGGGCCGAGGAGTTGGCGCGGGCGGTGGCGGCGACGCTCGCCTCCGGGCGGGGTGCGCTCGTGGTCGTACCCGACGGGCGGGCCGTCTCACGCGTGGACGCCGCGCTGACCTCGCTGCTGGGGGCGGGGCGGCATGCCGTGCTCACCGCGGAGGCCGGGCCGGAGAAGCGGTATCGGGAGTGGCTTGCCGTGCGGCGTGGGTCCGTACGGGCCGTCGTGGGGACCAGGGCCGCCATGTTCGCACCCGTGCGGGATCTGGGGCTCGTCGTCATCTGGGACGACGGGGACGGCAGCCACAGTGAGCCGCACGCGCCTCAGCCGCATGCGCGGGAGGTGCTCCTGCTGCGGGCCGCGCATGACAAGTGCGCCTTCCTGCTGGGGAGTTGGGGTTGCACGGTGGAGGCGGCGCAGCTCGTCGAGAGTGGTTGGGCGTTGCCGTTGGTCGCGGAGCGGGAGCAGGTGCGGGGGGTCGCGCCCTTGGTGCGGACCGTGGGGGACGGGGACCTCGCGCGGGACGAGGCTGCCCGGGCCGCGCGGTTGCCGACGCTTGCCTGGCAGGTGGTGAGGGAGGGGTTGCGGCACGGTCCTGTGCTGGTGCAGGTGCCTCGGCGGGGGTACGTGCCGCGGATGGCCTGTGCGCAGTGCCGGGCGGCCGCGCGGTGTCGGCACTGTGCGGGGCCGTTGGAGGCGCAGGACGCGGGGGCGCTGCGGTGTACGTGGTGCGGGCGGGACGAGGCCGCCTGGCACTGCCCCGAGTGCGGTGGGTTCCGGCTGCGGGCACAGATCGTGGGGGCCCGGCGGACCGCGGAGGAGCTGGGGCGGGCGTTTCCCGCCGTGCCCGTGCGGACGTCGGGGCGGGAGCAGGTGCTCGACACGGTGCCGGGGGCGCCCGCGCTCGTCGTGAGCACGCCGGGGGCCGAGCCCGTCGCCGACGGCGGGTACGCGGCCGCGCTGCTGCTCGACGGCTGGGCCATGCTCGGCCGGCCCGATCTGCGGGCCGGTGAGGAGGCGCTGCGGCGCTGGATCGGCGCGGCCTCGCTGGTGCGTCCGCAGGGTGCCGGAGGGACCGTGGTCGTCGTCGCCGAGCCGACGTTGCGGCCCGTGCAGGCGCTCGTACGGTGGGATCCCGTCGGGCATGCCGTACGCGAACTCACCGAGCGCGCCGAGCTCGGGTTTCCGCCGGTGTCGCGGATGGCGGCCGTGTCCGGTACGCCGGAGGCGCTGGCGGGGTTCCTCGCCGCGGCCGAACTGCCCCGTGATGCCGAGGTGTTGGGGCCCGTGCCGATGCATGTCACGGAGGCCGGGCGTCCTCGACGGACCGGAGGGCCGCCTCCCGGTGAGCACTGGGAGCGGGCCCTCGTCCGGGTGCCTCCCGGGAGCGGGGCAGCCCTTGCGGCGGCGTTGAAGGCCGCGCAGGCGGCGCGGATGGCTCGTGGGGGCAGCGAGCCCGTACGGATTCGGATCGATCCGCCGGACATCGGGTGAGACGTGCTGGGGCGTGAGCATGGAGCTGCCTCCCGGGACTGGCGGCGCCGGGAGGCAGAGGTGGGTCAGGTCAGCCGTTGCGCGGCCCCGGGAATGCGGTGGGCCTCACCTCGTCGCGGAGGGTGGGGCTGCCCGCCGTCGGCTGGGTGGGCATGGAGCGTGCGGCGGGGACCGTCGGTACCGGCACCGTGGGGATGCCGGTGTTGACGGCGACGGTCTGGCTGCCCACCGGCTCCGTGGCGCGCTCCGCCTCCGCGGCGGCCTGGGCGGTGGCGCGGCGGGCGCCGTAACGACGGTGCACCGCCTGCTTGGTGACCCCGAGGGCGGAGCCCACCGCGTCCCACGAGAAACCCAGTGAGCGGTCGAAGTCCACGGCGGCCGTGACCAGGGTCTCGACGCTGTCCCGCAGCTCCTGGGCGAGGCGGACGGTCGGGGCGGGGGCGCGTCCGTAGACGACGAAGCCCGCGGAGGGGCCCGAGCGGCGCGGGCGGTAGACGTTGCCCAGCTGGGCGGTGAGCGTGCGCAGTGCGTCCACCTGCCGGCGGACCCGCTCGATGTCCCGCACCAGCAAGTGCAGGCTGGCCCGAGCCTGGGCGTCGTGGGTTGCGTGGTCGGCCATGAACAAGCCTCTCGAACCGGCGTTGAAAAGGATCGGGCCGCGATTGCGGCCCGTTGTGGTCAACTCTTTCTTGACCAACGCGTTTAAGGGTGAGTGGTCACGCTGCGGGGGCGTAAGGGCATATGCACGGGGCGCGTCGTGGGGCGTACGCCCCCGGTGGAGTGTTGACGCGAGGCGGGGGTTTTTGCGTCGTGGGGCGCCCCCGCGCCCCCAACCCCCCGCCCCGCATAGACTGGTGCGCTGCCCCGCACCCCGCCGCTCCCGGCGTGCGCGCGGGGTCTGAAGCGCTCCCGTCCGAGAGGTCAACCGCCACCCATGAAGCTCGTCTTCGCAGGTACCCCCGAGGTCGCCGTTCCCGCTCTGGACGCCCTGATCGCCTCCGGGCGACACGAGGTGGCCGCGGTCGTCACGCGGCCCGACGCGCCAGCCGGGCGGGGGCGACACCTCGTCGCGAGCCCGGTCGCGCAGCGGGCGGAGGAGGCCGGGATCGAGGTGCTGAAGCCGGTGAAGCCGCGGGACGAGGAGTTCCTGGCGCGGCTGCGGGAGATCGCGCCCGACTGCTGTCCTGTGGTCGCGTACGGCGCGCTGCTGCCCCGGGTCGCGCTGGACATCCCCGCCCACGGGTGGGTCAACCTGCACTTCTCGCTGCTGCCCGCCTGGCGCGGAGCGGCGCCCGTGCAGCACTCGATCATGGCGGGGGACGAGATCACGGGCGCCTCCACCTTCCTCATCGAGGAGGGGCTCGACTCCGGACCCGTCTACGGGACCGTCACCGAGGAGATCCGCCCCACCGACACCAGTGGGGACCTGCTCACCCGGCTCGCCTTCGCCGGTTCCGGGCTGCTCTCCGCGACCATGGACGGGATCGAGGACGGCAGCCTGAAGGCCGTGCCGCAGCCCGCCGACGGTGTCACCCTGGCCCCGAAGATCACCGTCGAGGACGCCCACGTCGACTGGTCCGCCCCGGCGCTGCGCGTCGACCGGGTGGTGCGCGGGTGCACCCCGGCGCCCGGTTCCTGGACCGTCTTCAGGGGCGAGCGGCTCAAGCTCATCCACGTCGCCCCGGCGACCGACCGCACCGACCTCACCCCGGGCGAGCTGGGCGTGGGCAAGAACAACGTGCACGTGGGGACCGGTTCGCACGCCGTCGAGCTGCTGTGGGTCCAGGCCCAGGGCAAGAAGCCGATGCGCGCCGCGGACTGGGCGCGCGGCGTGCGCATCACCTCCGGGGAGCGGCTCGGGGCCTGACCCGGCTCGGGCCGCACCATTGAGTCTGGCCCCACCATTGAGGCGGACCGCACCATCGAGTCGGGCTGGACACGGCCCGCGCCACTGTCGAGCCCGAGGTCGGCCCCGCGGCGTACGCTGATAGACGCACCTTTTCCCGGATCCGGAGCACCTTTTTCGTGAGTGAGCAGTCCCGTCGGCCGAGCAAGCCCGGCAAGCCCTACCGCCGCCCCCAGAAGGACCCCGTCCGCATGCTCGCCTTCGAGGCGCTGCGGGCCGTGGACGAGCGGGACGCGTACGCGAACCTCGTGCTGCCCCCGCTGCTGCGGAAGGCGCGCGAGAAGGGCGACTTCGACGGACGGGACGCGGCCCTTGCGACCGAGCTGGTGTACGGGACGCTGCGCAGGCAGGGGACGTACGACGCGGTCATCGCCGCGTGTGTCGACCGGCCGCTGCGCGAGGTCGACCCGCCGGTGCTCGATGTGCTGAGCCTGGGTGTCCATCAGCTGCTCGGCACCCGCATCCCGACGCACGCCGCGGTCTCCGCATCCGTCGAACTCGCCCGTGTGGTGCTCGGCGACGGGCGGGCCAAGTTCGTCAACGCCGTACTGCGGAAGGTCTCGCAGCACGATCTCGAGGCATGGATCGAGAAGGTCGCGCCCCCGTACGACGACGACCCCGAGGAGAATCTCGCCGTCGTGCACTCGCACCCGCGCTGGGTCGTCTCGGCGCTCTGGGACGCGCTGGGCGGCGGCCGCGCAGGGATCGAGGATCTGCTCGAAGCCGACAACGAGCGGCCCGAGGTGACCCTCGTAGCCCGGCCCGGCCGGTCCACCGCCGGTGAACTCCTCGACGTGCTCGGCGAGGAGTCCGCGCTGCCGGGCCGCTGGTCGCCGTACGCCGTGCGGCTCAGCGAGGGCGGCGAACCGGGTGCCATCGACGCCGTACGGGAAGGCCGTGCCGGCGTTCAGGACGAGGGCAGCCAGCTTGTCGCGATCGCTCTGGCGAACGCGCCGCTCGACGGGCCCGACAAGGCATGGCTGGACGGGTGCGCCGGTCCCGGTGGCAAGGCCGCCATGCTGGCCGGGCTCGCCGCCGAGCGCGGTGCTCTGCTGCTCGCCTCCGAGAAGCTGCCGCACCGGGCCGGTCTTGTGGCGAAGGCGCTCGCCGGGAACCCCGGGCCGTACCAGGTCATCGCCGCCGACGGGACCCGTCCGCCGTGGCGGTCCGGCACCTTCGACCGTGTGCTCATGGACGTGCCCTGCACCGGGCTCGGCGCCCTGCGCCGCCGTCCCGAGGCCCGCTGGCGGCGCCGTCCCCAGGACCTGGAGGGCTTCGCGCCGCTCCAGCGCGGGCTGCTGCGCACGGCGCTCGACTCCGTGCGCGTCGGCGGCGTCGTCGGCTACGCGACCTGCTCTCCGCACCTCGCCGAGACCCGCGCCGTGGTCGACGACGTGGTCAAGCAGCACGCCGCCGAGCTCATCGACGCCCGCCCCCTCCTGCCCGGCGTACCGGCCCTGGGCGACGGCCCCGACGTACAGCTGTGGCCGCATCTGCACGGGACGGACGCCATGTATCTGGCGCTCATCCGCAGGACCGGATGACCTCGGGCTAGTCCGGCCGCGAGGCCGGTTCCGGAGCCTGTGACGGAGCCACTGCGGGCGGCGGCTCTCCGCCGTCCTCGTGTGCCAGTCGGTGCGGCCACCAGATCTTCGGTCCCACATCCAGGAACAGGGCTGTGACCAGCACCGAACGCACGATGAACGTGTCGAGCAGGACGCCGAGCGCCACCGTGAAGCCGAGCTCCGCGAAGGCCACCATCGGCAGTGTGGCCAGCGCGGCGAAGGTGCCCGCGAGGACCAGGCCGGCCGAGGTGATGACCGCGCCGGTCGCGGTCAGGCCTGTCACCACGCCCTTGCGGGTGCCCTGGTGGCCCGCCTCCTCGCGGATGCGCGTGGTCAGGAAGATGTTGTAGTCGATGCCCAGGGCGACCAGGAAGACGAAGACGAAGAGTGGGAAGTCCGTCGACTCGCCCGCGTAGTCGAAGGCGTACCTGAACGCCAGGGCGCTGATGCCGAGCGCTGCCGCGAAGGACAGCACCACCGTCCCGATGAGTATCAGCGGCGCGATCAGGGCGCGCAGCAGCCCGCCCAGGATCAGCAGGACCACGACCAGCACCAGCGGGATGATCAGGATGTTGTCGTGGGTCGTCGCCTTGTCCATGTCGAGCAGGGACGCGGTGCCGCCGCCCACCTGGGCGTCGGCGTCGGGGACCGCGTGGACGGCGTCCCGGACCCGCTCCACCGTCTGTTTCGCGGCCTCGCTGTCCGCGGGGGCCGTCATGGTCGCCTCGAACAGGACCTTGCCCTCGAACTCGGGTTTCGTCCCGGGTGGCAGGCCGAGCGAGTCCGGTACGACACCGGAGGTGGCCGCGACCGCCTGGCCGACCTCCTCGGCCTGGGCACGGTTGCTGACGATGACGAGCGGATCGCCGCTGCCCGCGGGGAAGTAGCGCGCGGACACCTCCTGGCCGACGATCGAGTCGGGTTTGCCGGTGAAGGCGTCGGCGTTGCTGATGCCCTCGGCGCGCAGCTGGATCAGGCCCAGCGAGAGCAGCGCGAGCGCCGCCGCCGTGACGCCCCAGATCATCCGCGGGCGGCGGGCGATACGGCCGCCCATGCGTGCCCAGAGGCCGCGCTCGGTCGGGTCGGCGGAACCGAAGTGCGGGATCACCGGCCAGAAGATCCAGCGGCCGAAGATCACCAGGAGGGCCGGGAACAGCGTGATCATCGCGGCCAGCGCGACCGCGACGCCGATGGCCGCGACCGGGCCGAGGCCGCGCGTCGAGTTCATCTCGGCGGCCAGCAGCACCAGCATGCTCAGGACGACGGTGGCGCCGGAGGCCAGTACCGCCGGGCCCGCGCGGTGCAGGGCCAGCGCCATGGCCTCGTGGCGGTCCTCGTGGCGGCGCAGTTCCTCCCGGTAGCGGGCGACCAGGAGCAGGGCATAGTCGGTCCCCGCGCCGAAGACGAGCACTGTGAGGATGCCCGCGCTCTGGCCGTTGACCGTCAGGCCCGCGTGCTCGGCGAGGAAGTAGATCAGCGCCTGCGCGGTGAGCAGCGCGGCGATCACACCGATCAGGGGGACGATGATCAGGGTGGGGCTGCGATAGGTGACCAGCAGCATGATGATGACGACGCCCAGCGCCGAGAGCAGCAGTGTGGAGTCGATGCCCTCGAAGGCCTTGGAGAAGTCCGCGGACGTACCGCCCGGGCCCGTGATGTGCACGGCGAGCCCCTCGCCGCCCTTGCCGGTCACCTCACGGATCGAGTCGACGGCGGGCGAGATCTCCTCCCAGCCCTTCTCGTCCATCGTGATGGGGACGAGGATCTGGGCGGCGCGCGGGTCGGTGGCCCGGTCGTAGACCGGTCCCCGGGTCTCCGAACCGCGGATGCCGTGCGCGGTCAGCTGCTTGATCTGGGCCGCATCCTCGGTGATCTGACTACGGTCCTGTGCCGTGAGGCCCCCGTCGCGGGCGTACACGACGACCGCGGGGATCTGTTCCGGCCTGAAGTCCTCGGAGATCTGGAGAACTTGGGTGGATTCGGCGGAGCCGGGCAGCCAGGAGGCCGCGTCGTTGTCCTGGGCGTCGGTGAGTTTCTGGGCGAACGGTGCCGTGAGAACCAGCAGCACGAGCCACAGTCCCACCACCGCCCACTTGCTGCGCTTACCGCAGACAAGCCAGGCGATACCGCGCCGTTGCTTCCCCTGTGGGTCCGTCATGGCCACCCCCGTAGCCGTTCTTGGAGCCGGTGGGCCGCCCAGCATGGCATGTTGCGCCGTGGCACAACATCCGCAGAACGGCCTAGGTCTGGACCGAGGATCGCAACCGGCCTGGGGCATGGCAGTCTTGGGGCATGGCCGTGCAGATCAACCCCAGCATCCTGTCCGCCGACTTCGCCCGTCTTGCCGAGGAGGCAAAGGCGGTGGAAGGGGCCGACTGGCTCCACGTCGACGTCATGGACAACCATTTCGTACCGAACCTCACGCTTGGTGTGCCGGTCGTAGAGTCCCTGGCCCGTGCGACGGACACGCCGCTGGACTGCCACCTGATGATCGAGGACGCCGATCGGTGGGCGCCCCAGTACGTAGAAGCGGGTGCTGGTTCCGTCACCTTCCATGTGGAGGCGGCCGCCGCGCCGGTGCGGCTCGCCCGCGAAATCCGGGCCAAGGGTGCCCGTGCCTCCATGGCGCTCAAGCCCGCGACCCCGATCGAGCCGTACGAGGATCTGCTTCCCGAGCTCGACATGCTGCTGATCATGACGGTCGAGCCCGGATTCGGCGGCCAGGCCTTCCTCGACATCATGCTCCCGAAGATCCGGCGCACTCGCGAGTTGATCAGCAAGCACGGTCTTGAACTCTGGCTTCAGGTCGACGGCGGAGTTTCGGCGTCGACGATCGAGCGGTGCGCGGAGGCGGGAGCCGACGTTTTCGTCGCCGGATCGGCGGTGTACGGGGCATCCGACCCGGCCCAGGCGGTACGTGCATTGCGCACGCAGGCTCAGGACGCGACGGCCCAGGCGTCATGGGCGTGCGACCACTGACCGAAGGGAACGTGAACGCCGCCCATCTGGGCTGATCAAGTACGCCGAATCTGCGAGGATGAACGGCGAATCCAGAGTGTGAACAGCAGTGAGGAGATCGCCGTGTCGGGTATGTCGGCGGGCCGGTCAGCCATGCGGATGGGACCCGCAGAGCTGGTGCAGGCGGCGGCCATGGCCCGCCGCTTCTACCTCGAGGGCAAATCCAAGATCCAGATCGCCGAGGAGTTCGGCGTCAGCCGCTTCAAGGTGGCCCGGGTCCTGGAAACCGCTCTCGAACGGGATCTCGTAAGGATCGAGATCCGCGTCCCCGCAGAACTGGACGCGGAGCGCTCGGACGCGCTGCGCGCCCGGTACGGACTGAGGCACGCGGTCGTGGTGGAGTCCCCGGCCGAGGCCCAGGAGTCGCCGGACCCCGAGAACCTCGGCGAGGTCGCCGCGGACCTGCTCGGTGAGCTGGTCAACGAGGGCGATGTGCTCGGCCTCGCCTGGGGCCGCTCCACCATCCACATGGCGGCGGCGCTCGACCGGCTCCCGCCGTGCACGGTGGTGCAGCTGACGGGGGTGTACGACGCCGGGACCGCCGAACGCGGTTCGGTGGAGGCCGTACGGCGTGCGGCCCAGGTGTCGGGTGGCGACGCCCACCCGATCTACGCGCCGATGCTGCTGCCCGACGCGGCCACCGCGGCCGCGCTGCGCAACCAGACCGGGATCGCCCGCGCCTTCGAGTACTTCGACAAGGTGACGGTCGCCTGCGTGTCCATCGGCTCCTGGGAAGCGGGCATCTCGACGGTGCACGACATGCTCACCGAGGAGGAGCGCGCCCACTACGCCACCCTCGGTGTCGCCGCGGAGATGTCCGCGCACCTCTTCGACACCGAGGGCCGCCGGGTCGGACGTGACCTGGGCGAGCGCTGCATCACCGTCGAGGCGGACCGGCTGCGCCGCATCCCCGAGGTCGTCGCGATCGCGGGCGGTCAGCGCAAGGGCGCCGCCATCGACGCGGTGCTGCGGTCCGGGCTCGTCACCAGCCTGGTGACGGACACCTCCGCCGCGGACTATCTGATGACGGCGGGCACGACACCGCGTCCGGCGCTGAACCGGGCGGATCCGGACGGGCCCTGAGGGGTCGAGTCGGGCGGATCCCGACGATTGCTGAGAGTTCGTACGACGCGCCGCGTGGGGGCGGCCGTGGCAGCATCGACGTCATGTTGCCGCGGTTCGTCCCCCGTCTGCTTGCCGGGCTGGTTCTCTGCCTCGGTGTGCTGCTCACGGGCTGCGCGTCCACCGACAGCGGTACGTCGCCCACCGTCACCAGTACCGTCCTCGCGGATGTGCCGACCCCGTCCTGGGCCGGGGACCTGCCCACGGTGGCCGCGTCCCGGCTTCCCGCCGAGGCCCGCGCCACCCTCGCGCTCATCGACGCGGGCGGCCCCTTCCCGTACGCCAAGGACGGCGCCGTCTTCGGCAACTTCGAGCGGGAGCTGCCGCAGCACCAGCGCGGCTACTACCACGAATACACGGTCAAAACCCCCGGCGAGAGTGATCGGGGAGCCCGTCGCATTGTCACCGGGCAGGGCGGCGAGATCTACTACACCGATGATCACTACAAGTCGTTCAGGGCGGTGCTGAGATGACGCACGACCCGCTCGCGCCGGTGCTCGAAGGAAGCGCGTCCGCCGGTGTCCTCTCCTGGCCCGCCCAGCTGCCCGTGGAGTCCGCGCTCGAAGCCGCGCGCAAGGCGGGCTGGGAGACCGCGGTCCTGGACCTCGCGGGCGTCACGGACAAGGCCGGGCTCATGACGGCGTGCGCCACCGCGCTGCGCCTGCCGGACTGGTTCGGCGCCAACTGGGACGCCCTCGCCGACTGCCTCGGCGACCTCGAGTGGTGGCCAGCCCAACAAGGCCGGCTGATCCTCGTACAGGGCTGGCAGGAGTACGCGGCCCTCTCGCCCGCGGACTGGCGCCTCCTTCAGGAGATCTTCGCCGACGCGGCGGCGCACTGGCGGGGCACGGGCACCCCGCTGGCCGTGGTGATGGTACTGGCCGAGTCCCGCTAGCGGGCGGTCATCAGGCGCGGTGTCGGAGGATGCCACAAGCCGTGAGCACGCCTGTCTGGAGGATCGGCCCGGGCAGTGCATACACGGCGACATGGGACAATGAAGTACGTGCTCTTCCCCCTGGCTGACCTGTCCGGGGGCCACCTCTGATCGACCGGGATGTGCAGCACGTGCGTTTCCTCAATGACATCCAGCCCCCGTACGACCTGACGTACGACGACGTCTTCATGGTGCCCAGCCGCTCCGCGGTCGGCTCGCGTCAGGGTGTGGACCTCGCTTCCCCCGACGGCTCGGGCACCACGATCCCGCTGGTCGTCGCCAACATGACGGCGATCGCGGGCCGCCGGATGGCCGAGACCGTCGCCCGCCGCGGCGGGCTCGTGGTCATCCCGCAGGACATCCCGATCGAGGTCATCACCGAGGTCGTCTCCTGGGTCAAGGGGCGCCACCTGGTGCTCGACACCCCGATCATCCTCGCCCCCCACCAGACGGTCGCCGACGCGCTGGCGCTGCTGCCCAAGCGCGCGCACAACGCGGGCGTCGTCGTGGACGAGGACGGCCGCCCCGTCGGCGTGGTCACCGACGCCGACCTCACCGGCGTAGACCGCTTCACGCAGCTGTCCGAGGTCATGTCCAAGGACCTGCTGCTCCTCGACGCGGACATCGAGCCGCGCGAGGCCTTCAACAAGCTGGACCACGCCAACCGTCGCTACGCCCCCGCCGTCGACAAGGACGGCAGGCTCGCGGGCATCCTGACCCGCAAGGGCGCCCTGCGCGCCACCCTGTACACGCCAGCCACCGACGCGAACGGCCGGCTGCGCATCGCCGCCGCCGTCGGCATCAACGGCGATGTCGCGGGCAAGGCCAAGCAGCTCCTCGACGCGGGCGTCGACACGCTGGTCATCGACACGGCGCACGGCCACCAGGAGTCGATGATCAGCGCCATCAGGACGGTGCGCGCGCTCGACCCGCAGGTGCCGATCGCGGCGGGCAACATCGTCGCCGCGGAAGGCGTCCGCGACCTGATCGAGGCGGGCGCGGACATCATCAAGGTCGGTGTCGGCCCCGGCGCCATGTGCACCACCCGCATGATGACCGGCGTCGGCCGGCCGCAGTTCTCGGCGGTGAAGGAGTGCGCCGCCGAGGCGAAGAAGTACGGCAAGCACGTGTGGGCCGACGGTGGTGTACGGCACCCGCGCGACGTCGCGATGGCGCTGGCCGCGGGCGCGTCCAACGTCATGATCGGCTCGTGGTTCGCGGGTACGTACGAGTCCCCGGGCGACCTTCAGCAGGACGCGAACGGGCGCCTGTACAAGGAGTCGTTCGGTATGGCGTCCGCCCGCGCGGTCAAGAACCGCACGAGCGAGGAGTCGGCGTACGACCGTGCCCGCAAGGCCCTGTTCGAGGAGGGCATCTCCACCTCGCGGATGTTCCTCGACCCGTCCCGTCCGGGCGTCGAGGACCTGATCGACTCGATCATCGCGGGCGTCCGTTCCTCCTGCACCTACGCGGGTGCCAACTCGCTCGAGGAGTTCGCCGAGAAGGCGATCGTGGGCATCCAGAGCGCGGCCGGCTACGCCGAGGGCAAGCCGCTGCACGCCAGCTGGAGCTGACGGCGGCTTTCCCCGTTCTCGTACGGCCCCCGTGGTGTGACCACGGGGGCCGTCGGCGTGCGGCTGCCCTGCTCGTCAGGCCATCTTGACGTCAAGCTCGCTTGACGCAACGCTGAGGGCATGACGACACCACAGAGCATCGAGCCGCAGCACACCCTGCTGACCGCCGTGGCCCGCCTCGACGAGCTGCGCGTGCGGGAGTCGCTCGCCGGGGCCGGGAGCGACGCCGAGGCGCTCGACCGGGCCGGGCTTCTCGAAGCCCTCGCGCTGAGCGAGGTGGTGGCCCGCAAGGCGGCATACGGGCGTCAGCTCACCGTCCGTGCGGCCCGCGAGGCGGGCGCCTCCTGGTCCCAGATCGGCGCGGCGCTCGGCACCAGCAAGCAGGCCGCCTGGGAGGCGCACACCCGCTGGATCGACGCGCAGGCGGAGGCGTTCGGGCGGCCCGGGCAGATGGGCTTCGACGAGGACGACGTGGCGCGGGCGCGGGCCGTCGCGGGGGCTCCGGAGGAGGGCTGACCGCGAGGCGTCGGAGGAGGGCCGGAGGACGGCTGACCCGGCTCTCGCCCACCGGCTCGCGGGGCCGCCTACGGCTCCTGAAAGAGGCCCCGCGCAACCATCGAAAGGCCCCGCGCAACGATCATGCGCCGAGCCGCGATGAACGCAACGATCTTGCGGAGGCGCGCAAGGTTGCTGCATTACGCCCGCGAAGCCCGGACTCATAGGGTCAATCGCTGTACTTAGTGTGGCGGGGACTCCGCTCGGCGGGTCCCTGCTGTCAGGGGTGCCGCCGGTCTCCGCCTTTTCCGACCGGCAGCGATGAAGGAGCCAACCCGCGTGCTCGACCAAGGCGCACCCCCGCAGTCCCGCACCTCGCCCGCCCCGCCGTCCCCGGGCATCGGCGCGCGCCTCATGCGCCGCAAGCCCGTGGAACGCCTGGTCGCCGAGGGTGGCCAGGGCGAGGGAGGCTCGCTCCGGCGCTCCCTCGGACTGTGGCAGCTGACGATGATCAGCATCGGCGCCACCCTGGGCACCGGCATCTTCGTCGTCCTCGGCGAGGCCGTCCCGAAGGCCGGCCCCGCAGTCACCCTCTCCTTCGTGATCGCCGGCCTCACGGCGCTGTTCTCCGCCCTCTCGTACGCCGAGCTGGCGGGCACCATCCCGGTCGCCGGGTCCTCGTACTCGTACGCGTACGCAACGATGGGCGAGCTGATCGCCTGGATCTGCGGCTGGTGTCTGGTTCTGGAGTACGGCGTCTCGGTCGCCGCCGTGGCCGTCGGCTGGGGCGAGTACCTCAACGAGCTGCTCGACGGGACCATCGGCGTCACCATCCCCGACGCGCTCTCCGCGCCGCCCGGCGACGGGGGCATCTTCAACCTGCCCGCGCTGATCGTGGTCCTGCTCGCGATGGCGTTCCTGCTCGGCGGCGCCCGTGAGTCGGCCCGCGCCAACACGATCATGGTCGTGGTGAAGATCGCCGCGCTGCTGCTGTTCTGCGCGATCGGCATCCAGGGCTTCCGCTCCGGCAACTACGAGAACTTCATGCCGCTCGGCATGGCGGGCGTCAGCGCCGCCGGGGCCACGCTCTTCTTCTCGTACATCGGCTTCGACGCCGCCTCCACGGCCGGCGAGGAGGCGACGAACGCGCAGCGCGACCTGCCGCGCGCCATCATGCTCTCGCTGATCATCGTCACGGCGCTGTACGTCCTCGTCGCGGCCGTCGCTGTCGGCGCGATGCCCTGGCAGCGGTTCACCGACTCGGAGGCGGCGCTCTCCGGGATCATGGAGGACGTCACGGGCGACGCCTTCTGGGGCACGCTGCTCGCCGCCGGTGCCGTCATCGCCATCGCCAGCGTCGTCCTGACCGTGCTCTACGGCCAGACCCGCATCCTCTTCGCCATGTCCCGCGACGGGCTCGTGCCCAAGGTGTTCTCGCGCGTTCACCCGAAGAGCGGTGTGCCCCGTGCCAACACCCTCATCGTGTCGGTTTTCTGCGGAGTGCTCGCCGCCGCGATCCCGCTCGGCCAGCTCGCCGACGCCACCAGCATCGGCACGCTCTTCGCCTTCGCGCTGGTCAACATCGCGGTCGTGGTGCTGCGCCGGACCCGTCCCGAGATGCCCCGAACGTTCCGGGTGCCGCTGTCGCCGGTGCTGCCCGCCCTCGGCTTCGCCTTCTGCGTCTGGATGATGGGCAGCCTCGACACCGTCACCTGGGTGGTCTTCGGGGTCTGGATGGCCGTGGGGCTCGTGTTCTACTTCAGTTACGGCTACCGCCGGTCCCGTATCGCCACCGTAGAGAAGTGAACCACCCGCAGTGCTGAACGATCTCGACGAACGCATCGTGCACGCCCTCGCCGAGGATGCGCGGCGCTCCTATGCCGACATCGGGCAAGAGGTCGGTCTGTCCGCGCCCGCCGTGAAGCGGCGCGTGGACCGGCTGCGGTCCAGTGGGGCCATCACCGGGTTCACCGTGCGGGTGGATCCGGCGGCGCTCGGGTGGGAGACCGAGGGGTTCGTCGAGATCTACTGCCGACGGAACACCTCGCCGGAGACCATTCAGCGGGGGCTGGAGCGGTATCAGGAGGTGGTGGCCGCGTCCACCGTCACCGGGGACGCGGATGCGGTTGTGCAGGTTTTCGCCTCCGACATGCGGCACTTCGAGCGGGTGCTGGAGCGGATTGCGGGGGAGTCGTTCGTGGAGCGGACGAAGTCCGTGCTGGTGCTTTCGCCGTTGCTGCGACGGTTTTCTTCGGGGTCGCCCACGTAGTCGCTCTGCTGCGGGCGGGTGGGGGCTGGTCGCGCAGTTCCCCGCGCCCCTTTGGGTCGCTCCTGTTCACTCTGCTGTTTTGCGGGCCAGCGCGTTGTTTCCTATCGAGTTGTGGACGCTGAAGCTCACCGCGTCCGAGCGGTAGCGGTCGTCCGACCATTCCACCGGGCGTCCTTCGCGGGTTGTGGTGACTCGGCGGACTCGTAGGAGAGGGCTGGTGCGGCGGACGTCGAGGAGGTCGGCGTCCTGGGCACCTGCCGCCACCGCGTCGATGACGTGCTCTCCGTAGGCGAAGACCAGGCCCGTGTCCTCGAAGAGGCGTTGGGTGACGGAGGGGCAGTCGGGCTCGATGGCCTCGACGGCGGGCGAGATCCAGTCGGCGTACACGGTGCGCTCCAGGAGGACCGGCTCGCCGTCCAGGCCGCGGACGCGCAGCACGTGCAACACCGTGGTGTTCTCGCGCAGTTGGAGTCGCACAGCGTCCTCCGCCGTCGCCGGGCGGCGCTCCTGTGTCACTACATGGCCGGTGGCCTCCCGCCCCATCGCGCGCGCCCACTGGGCGAAGCTGCGCAGCTCGGCGAAGCTCTGGCTGCGGCGGCCGGCCAGGACCACGCGGCGGGCGCCCTGGCGTGAGCCGATGAGTCCCTCGGCGGTCAGGGACGCGACGGCCTGGCGGACCGTGCCGCGCGAGACGGCGTACTGCGCCGCGAGTTCTGTCTCCGCCGGGAGCAGGCTGCCGACGGTGTACTCCTCGCGGTCGATCGCCCGCCGCAGCTCCTCGGCGATCTCCTCGTGTCGCGCCGGCATGCTTCCCCTCTGATTCGGTGACTGTGCACAGAGTGATCACCTTAGTCGAGGCGTGGAGGTGACACGTGTGGGCAGGGATTGTCCGGGGAATCAGGGGTCAGGGTTTCGCCAGTGTTTACGAACACGACATCGAGGGCGGGCCTACTGAGGCCAACTTGTTCAGACAAGTTTCCGGCTCCATCACACCCTCGTGCGTACTCCTGGAGAGACCGTGACCGTGTTCCTGCCGAGGACCGCCGTCCTCACCGGCGGCCTCGCCGTCGCCGCCGCGCTGGCCCTGAGCGCCTGTGGCGCGGCCCCCGAAGAGTCCACCACCGCCGACGGCAAGAGCGCGGCCACCGCGACCTCGGCCGCGGACTTCGGCGGTCTCGACGCCCTGGTGACGGCGGCGAAGAAGGAGGGCACGCTGCAGGCGATCGCCCTGCCCCGCGACTGGGCCAACTACGGTGCCCTGATAGACGGCTTCGAGAAGAAGTACGGCATCAAGATCAAGGTCGAGAACCCCGACGGCTCCAGCCAGGACGAGATCAACGCCGTCACCTCCCGCAAGGGCCAGGACCGCGCCCCCGACGTCCTCGACCTCGGCAGCTCCTTCGCGCTGAGCGCCGCCCAGCAGGGGCTGCTCGCGCCCTACAAGGTGGCGACCTTCGCCGACATCCCCGAGGGGCAGAAGGACGCGCAGGGCCGCTGGACCAACGACTACGGCGGCTACATCTCCATCGGCTGCGACGCCAAGCGCGTCAAGACCTGCCCGACCACCTTCAAGGACCTGCTGAAGCCGGAGTACAAGGGGCAGGTCGCCCTCAACGGCAACCCCACCAAGTCCGGCTCGGCCTTCGGCGGCGTCTACGCGGCGGCCCTCGCCAACGGCGGCTCCTTCGACGACATCCAGCCCGGCCTCGACTTCTTCGCCGAGCTGAAGAAGAACGGCAACTACACGCCGGTCGAGTCGACCCCGGCCACCGTCGAGAAGGGCGAGACGCCGATCAGCATCGACTGGGACTACCTGAACGCCGGGTACGCCGAGGAGTTCACGTCCAAGGGCGTCGACTGGAAGGTCACGGTCCCGGAGGACGGCAAGTTCTCCCAGTACTACTCCCAGGCCATCAACAAGGACGCCCCGCATCCGGCGGCCGCCCGGCTGTGGCAGGAGTACCTCTACAGCGCCGAGGGCCAGAACCTCTGGCTCGCCGGGTTCGCCCGCCCGGCCCTGATGACCGCCATGGAGAAGGCCGGCACGCTCGACAAGACCGCCGCCGCCAAGCTTCCCGAGGTCTCCGGCACGCCGAGCTTCCCGACCGAGGACCAGCAGAGCAAGGCCAAGGAAGTCCTGGCCCAGGGCTGGGGCAAGGCCGTCTCCGGATGACCGCGACTCTCGCCAAGGCCGACGTGGTGCCCGCCGCTTCCCAAAAGCGCGGGCGCCGCGTCGCCGGCTGGCTCCCCGTCGTCCCGCTGCTCGTCGTCGTGGCGATCGCCTTCGGGATCCCCGCTCTCGCCATGCTGAACGGCGCCTTCACCGTCAAGGACCAGACGACCGGCGCCACTTCGTACAGCACGGCCAATCTGACCGACTCGCTGCAGGGCGCCTACTTCACCGCCCTGGTCGGCAGCGTCAAGCTGTCCGCCGTCTCCGCGGGCATCGCGACCGTCCTCGGACTGCCGCTCGCCCAGGCCGTGGTGACCTCCCGCTTCCGCGCGCTGCGCGAGGCCGTGCTCACCGCGTCCGGCGTCCTCGCCAACTTCGGCGGCGTCCCGCTGGCCTTCGCGTTCGTCGCCACACTCGGCAACGCGGGTGTCCTGACGCGGCAGTTCGGCCTGACCGACAAGGGCTGGAACCTCTACAGCTTCTGGGGTCTGGTCATCGTCTACCTGTACTTCCTGATCCCGCTGATGGTCCTCACCATCACGCCCGCCCTCGACGGACTGCGCTCCCAGTGGCGCGAGGCCGCGCAGAACAACGGCGCCACTTCCACGCAGTACTGGCGGCACGTGGCCCTTCCCGTCCTCGCGCCCTCGCTGCTCGGCGGCTTCGTGCTCCTCTTCGGCAGCGCGTTCGCCGCGTACGCCACCGCCGCCGCGATGGTGGGCAGCGCGGTTCCGCTGGTCACCCTGCAGATCGCCGACGCCATCTCCGGCAACGTCCTGGTCGGCCAGGAGAACGTGGCGCTCGCGCTCAGCCTCGACATGGTCCTGATCGCGGGCGTGGTGATGGCCGTGTACCTGCCCCTGCAACGACGGAGCGCGCGATGGCTCGCCTGAACCTCTGGCGGTGGGCCGTCCTGGCCCTCGCCGCGCTGTACTTCCTGGTGCCGCTGGGCGCGTCCGTGATCTTCACCGTGGACGTGCCTGGGCAGGGAATCACCTTCGACGCGTACAGCGAGATCGTCTCCACCGAGGGCTTCACCTCCAGCCTGCTGCTCTCGCTGGAACTGGCCCTCGCCACCATCGCCGTGGTGCTGCTCCTGATGGTGCCCGCGATGGTCGCGCTGCGGCTCGGCGCGCCCCGGCTGCGGCCGGTCGTCGAGGTGGTGTGCTCGCTGCCGCTGGTCGTCCCGCCGATCGCGTTCGTCGCCGGGATCTCCACCGTCCTCAAGTGGGGTCCCGAACACCTCTCCCGTACGCCGCTGTTCCAGACCTTCGTGGCGATCCAGAACCCGAGTTTCCCGTTCGTGCTCGTCCTCGCGTACGTCGTGATGGCGCTGCCGTTCGTGTACCGGGCGCTGGACGCGGGGCTGCGCGCCGTCGACGTACGCACCCTCGTCGAGGCCGCCCGCAGCTGCGGCGCGCCCTGGCCGCAGGCGCTGGTCCGGGTCGTGCTGCCCAATCTGCGCGGGGCGCTGCTCAACGCCTCCTTCCTCACACTGGCGCTGGTCCTCGGCGAGTTCACGGTCGCGCAGCTGCTCGGCTTCCAGCCCTTCGCCGTGTGGATCTACAGCGTGGGCGGCTCGCAGGCGCAGCTGTCCGTCGCCGTGTCCGTACTCAGCCTGCTCGTCACGTGGGCGCTGCTCCTCTCGCTCGCCGTGTTCGGCGGCCGCTCCTCCAAAGCATCCGCTTCGGCCTCCCGGGGATGAACCCATGACTGTCACCACGCTTCAGAAAACGTCCGAGAAGTCCGAGAAGGCCGCCACCGTCGAATTCCGGGGCCTGCGCCGCGAGTTCGGCTCGACCGTGGCCCTCGACGGGCTCGACCTCACCGTGCAGCCCGGTGAACTCCTCGCCCTGCTCGGCCCGTCCGGCTGCGGCAAGACCACCGCGCTGCGCATGCTCGCCGGGTTCGAACACCCCGACTCCGGCGAGGTGCTGGTCGACGGCGAGGACGTCACCCGCGTCCCCGCGCATCGCCGCGACGCCGGGATGGTCTTCCAGTCGTACAGCCTCTTCCCGCACCTGAGTGCCCTGGACAACGTGGCCTTCGGACTGCGGATGCGCAAGGTCCGTACGGCCGAACGGCGGGCCCGCGCCGCCGAGTTGCTCGACCTCGTCGGACTCGCCGACAAGGGGGAGAGCTTCCCGCACCAGCTCTCCGGAGGCCAGCAGCAGCGCATCGCACTGGCCCGCGCACTCGCCCTGCGCCCGCGCGTACTGCTGCTCGACGAGCCGCTCTCCGCCCTCGACGCCAAGGTGCGGCTCAGCCTTCGTGACGAGATCCGCCGGCTTCAGCAGGAACTCGGCATCACCACACTGTTCGTGACGCACGATCAGGAAGAGGCGTTGTCCATGGCGGACCGCGTCGCCGTGATGCGGGCCGGGCAGCTCGAACAGTGCGCCGCACCTGCCGAGTTGTACGGTCGGCCCGCCACCGCGTTCGTCGCCGAGTTCGTCGGCACGATGAGCCGCCTTCCGGGACGGCTGGACGCAGGCGCGGTCCACGTGCTCGGGCAGCGGCTGCCCGTCGACGGGGAGGCACCTGCCGTGGCGGAGGGGGATGTGGTGGATGTGCTCGTACGGCCCGAGGCGGTACGGGTACGGGCCGACGACACGGGTGACGCCCGGGTTGTCGCCACCGCCTTCCTCGGGGCGGCCATCCGGGTCACCGTGCGGCTCGCCGACGCCACCGAGGTCAAGGCCGATCTGCCGACGCACGAAGCCGCGTCGCTCGGATCGGGTGCCGCGGTGACGGTGAGTCTGCCGGAGCGGCCGGTACTGGTCGCCGCGCGCACCAACTGAACCACCCCCGGTCGGGCCCACTCGGGCCCCTGTTGAGTGAAAGAGAGTTCCGTGACCCACCGCACCACCCCCCAACCCATCCTCCAGGCCGTCCTGTTCGACATGGACGGCACGCTCGTGGACACCGAGCGGCTGTGGTGGGAGGCGGTGGAGCAGGTGGCGGACGGGCTCGGGCGCCGGCTGACGAAGGCCGATCAGCCGGAGGTCCTCGGGCGCCCGGTCGAGTACACCGCGGCGTGGCTGGGCGGCATCACGGGGGCCCCTGTCGAGGGGATCGCCGCCGAACTGCACCGGGAGTTCGCCGACCGCGTCCGCACCGGCATCGTGCCCCGGCCCGGCGCGCTCGAACTGCTCGACTCGCTGGCCCGTGCGGGCGTACCCACCGCCCTGGTGACCGCGTCGCCGCGCGCCGTCGCCGACACCGTCCTTCAAGCCCTCGGCGCCGGACGCCTCACCGTCTCCGTCACCGCCGACGACACCGAGCGCACGAAGCCCGACCCCGACCCCTACCTCGCCGCCTGCCGAGCCCTCGGTGTCGACCCCGCCGCGTGTGTGGCCGTCGAGGACACCCAGACGGGCGTCAGCTCAGCCGAGGCGGCGGGCTGCGCCGTGCTCGCCGTGCCCTCGCTCGCACCGATCGCCCCCGCCCGCGGACGCACCGTCCTCGCCAGCCTGGAGGAGGTGACCCCGGCGCGGCTGCGGGCCATGGTCGCGCCCCGTGAGCTGCGGGTGATGAGCTGGAACCTCTGGTACGGCGGTACGAAGGTCGACGACCACCGGGAGAAGCAGCTCAAGGTCATCGCCGAGACGGGGGTGGACGTGGTCGCACTCCAGGAGACGTACGGCACGGCGGCGCAGGAACTCGCCGGTGCGCTCGGCTGGCACCACCACCGGGGCGGCGACAACCTCGGCATCATCAGCCGGTACCCGATCATTTCTCGTCTCGGGGACCCGGACGTCGGCTTCTACGGGGGGACCGGGGTGCGGATCCAGCTCGACGGCGGGCAGCAGGTTGCCGTCTGGAGCGCCCATCTCGACTACACGCCGTACGGGCCGTACGAGGCGTGCTTCGACGGGCTCCCGGCGGCGGATCTGATCGCTCATGAGGGTGTGCGGCTTGCCCAAATGCGGGAGATCCTGCGCGGGATTGCGGACTCTTCGGATGCCGGTACGCCTGTTCTGCTGCTGGGGGACTTCAACGCTCCCTCGCACCTGGACTGGCCCGATGTCGAGTGGCCCGTCACGAAGGCTGCGGAGGAGGCGGGGCTGCGGGACTCGTATCGCGAGGTTCACCCGGATCCGGTGCGTGAGCCTGGTCACACGTGGTCTCCGGTCCATGCCGAGCATGAGGACGGCAGTGGGCGGGCCGAGCCCCAGGACCGGATCGACTATGTGTTGTACCGGGGGCTGCGGGTGCTCGACTCCCGTGTCTTCGTCTGCGGCAGCCCGAGTGCGTGGCCCGACGTCGCGGGCAACGACTGGCCTTCGGACCATGCGGCGGTGATCACGACGTTCGGGCTGGGGTAGGGGTTTTCGCCCCCTCCGCCCCTGCCCGTCCCGTTCCTGGGGGCTGCCGCCCCCAGACCCCCGCATCGCGCTGACGCGCTCGTCCTCAAACGCCGGACGGGCTGAAAGATCTCCCCGGCCGGGGAGAAAGATCTGCCGCCGGTGCGAAAGATTGCAGCTCCGGCCGGGGGAAGATTCAGCCCCTCCGGCGTTTGAGGAGCGGGGTCTGGGGCGGAGCCCCAGGAACAAGGGACGGGTAGGGGCGGAGGGGGCGAAAACACCTCTCACCCGACCCGCGCAACGAATCGCCGTCACCCCCACCCCCCACGCAACGATTCGTCCGCGCACGCGCAACGGCTCCTCCTTGTCCCCCCGCCCCCCGCGCCCGTACCGTCTAACAGGCCCCCCAAACCCCTCCGTACCGGCAAGGAACACGCATGCGCACAGCCCTGCTCCAGAGCTCCGGCCGCCCCGGCTCGGTCGTCGAGAACCTCAGGGTTCTCGATGAGGCCGCGGGCCGTGCCGCGGCGGCGGGTGCCGGGCTGCTGGTGGCGCCGGAGATGTTCCTGACCGGGTACGCGATCGGCGACGACATCGCGCACCTCGCGGAGCCCGCGGACGGCGACTCCGCGGACGCGATCGCGGAGATCGCCACCCGCCACGGAGTGGCCGTGGCCTACGGCTACCCCGAGCGCGCCGGAGACGCGGTCTTCAACTCCGCGCAGTTGATCTCCGCCGACGGCACCCGTCTCGCGAACTACCGCAAGACCCACCTTTTCGGCTGCTTCGAGCAGGACCACTTCACCCCGGGCGAGCAGCCGGTGGTGCAGGCCGAGCTCGGCGGGCTGCGCGTCGGGATCATGATCTGCTACGACGTGGAGTTCCCGGAGAACGTCCGGGCGCACGCCCTCGCCGGCACCGACCTCCTGCTCGTGCCGACCGCGCAGATGCACCCGTTCCAGTTCGTCGCCGAGTCGGTCGTGCCGGTGCGCGCCTTCGAGAACCAGATGTACGTCGCGTACGTCAACCGCACCGGCCAGGAAGGGGAGTTCGACTTCGTCGGGCTCTCGACACTGGCCGGGCCCGACGGGGTCGCCCGAGCCCGGGCGGGCCGTGGCGAGCAGCTGGTCCTCGCGGACGCCGACCCCACCTTCCTGGCGGCCTCGCGCGAGGCGAACCCGTATCTGAAGGACCGCCGCCCCGGCCTCTACGGGTCCCTCGTCTGAAGTCTGCCGCTCGCCTTCCCCCAAGCTTTTCTGCAAGGAGTCCGTACCCCATGACGTCCACCGTGCCCACCGCCGTC
Source organism: Streptomyces sp. NBC_00554 (assembly GCF_041431135.1). NCBI lineage: Bacteria > Bacillati > Actinomycetota > Actinomycetes > Kitasatosporales > Streptomycetaceae > Streptomyces > Streptomyces sp. NBC_00554. The sequence goes on from NZ_CP107799.1 coordinate 8,470,103, forward strand.
CAGCACGCCGACGTGCAGCAGCCGCCGATCACCATGTTCGGCCCGGACTTCCCGTACGCGTACGACGACTTCCTCGCGCACCCCGCGGGCCTCGGCCAGATACCCGCGACCGAGCACGGCACCGAGGTCGCGGTCATCGGCGGCGGCCTCTCCGGCATCGTGGCGGCCTATGAGCTGATGAAGATGGGGCTCAAGCCCGTCGTCTACGAGGCCGACCAGATCGGCGGACGGCTGCGCACGGTTGGCTTCGACGGCTGCGACCCCTCGCTCACCGCCGAGATGGGCGCCATGCGCTTCCCGCCCTCCTCCACGGCCCTGCAGCACTACATCGACCTGGTGGGCCTGGAGACCCGGCCGTTCCCCAACCCCCTCGCGGAGTGCACGCCTTCGACGGTCGTCGACCTCAAGGGCGAGTCGCACTACGCCGAGACGGTGGACGACCTGCCGCAGGTCTACCGCGATGTCGCGACCGCCTGGAACGCCTGCCTCGAAGAGGGCGCCGACTTCTCCGACATGAACCAGGCCATGCGCGAGCGCGATGTCCCGCGCATCCGCGAGATCTGGTCCCAGCTGGTCGAGAAGCTCGACAACCAGACCTTCTACGGCTTCCTCTGCGACTCGGACGCCTTCAAGTCCTTCCGGCACCGCGAGATCTTCGGCCAGGTCGGCTTCGGCACGGGCGGCTGGGACACCGACTTCCCGAACTCGATCCTCGAAATCCTGCGCGTCGTCTACACCGAGGCCGACGACCACCACCGCGGCATCGTCGGCGGCTCCCAGCAGCTGCCGCTGCGGCTGTGGGAGCGCGAGCCGGAGAAGATCGTGCACTGGGCGTACGGCACGTCGCTGGCCACGCTGCACGACGGCGCCCCGCGTCCGGCCGTGACCCGGCTGAACCGCACGTCCGGCAACCGGATCACCGTGACGGACGCGAACGGCGACATCCGCACCTACCGGGCGGCGATCTTCACCGCCCAGTCCTGGCTGCTGCTCTCGAAGATCGCCTGCGACGACTCGCTCTTCCCGATCGACCACTGGACGGCGATGGAGCGCACGCACTACATGGAGTCGAGCAAGCTCTTCGTGCCGGTCGACCGGCCGTTCTGGCTGGACAAGGACGAGGAGACCGGGCGCGACGTGATGTCGATGACCCTCACCGACCGTATGACGCGCGGGACTTACCTCCTGGACGACGGTCCGGACAAGCCCGCGGTCATCTGCCTCTCGTACACCTGGTGCGACGACAGCCTGAAGTGGCTGCCGCTGTCCGCGAACGAGCGGATGGAGGTCATGCTGAAGTCGCTCGGCGAGATCTACCCGAAGGTCGACATCAGGAAGCACGTCATCGGCAACCCGGTGACCGTGTCCTGGGAGAACGAGCCCTACTTCATGGGCGCGTTCAAGGCGAACCTGCCCGGCCACTACCGCTACCAGCGGCGCCTGTTCACGCACTTCATGCAGGACTCGCTGCCCGAGGACAAGCGGAGCATCTTCCTCGCCGGTGACGACATCTCCTGGACCGCCGGCTGGGCCGAGGGTGCCGTGCAGACCGCCCTGAACGCCGTTTGGGGCGTCATGCACCAGCTGGGCGGCGGGACCGACCCGACCAACCCCGGTCCTGGCGACGTCTACGACGAGATCGCGCCGGTGGAGCTTCCGGAGGACTGATGCCGGAGGACTGATGCCAGAGGTCGGGCGCCCGGCGCCGGGCGATCAGTCCGGCATCGGTGTGAGCAGCATCCGCCCGGCGAAGCCCACCGCGGCGTCGAGGCGGTCGCCGAACTCCTCGGCGAGCTCGGGGAGTCCGCGCAGCGCCCACAGGGCCCGGGCGGCCGACCAGGTGGCGTCGCGCGCCCGGTCCAGGCTCCACGAGCCGAGCAGGTGGGTCAGCGGATCGGCGATCTGAAGGAGATCGGGCCCCGGCATCAGTTCTTCGCGGATGCGCTCCTCCAGCGAGACGAGGAGATCGCCCACGCGGTCGAACTCGTCCTCCAGCTCGGCCGGTTCGCAGCCGAGCGTACGACAGGCGTCCACGACCGCGAGCGCCAGATCGTGCCCGACGTGCGCATTGATGCCCGCGAGCGCGAACTGCAGCGGGCGTACCCCGGGATGCCGGCGGAACTGCAGCAACGGCCGCCAGCACGCGGGCGCCCGCCCCTCCTCGGCCACCCTCAGGTAGCGCTCCGCGAACCGGACGTCCAGCGTGATCGCGGCCTCCGGATCCGGGAACTCCCCGGCGTCCAGACGCCGGTCGAGCTCCTCGGTGACGGCGAGGTAGACGCGGTTGAACACCGCGACCCCGTCCCGCTCCGGGAGGGTCGCGTCCAGGGTGCGCATACGGGAGACGACCGCGTCTACGGGAGTGGTGAAGTGTTCCAACAGCGCCATGGAGGCAGCGTCCCAGTCCTAGGCTGACCGCAGTGCCGCCGGGCCGGACGCTTCCCCAGAACGGGGGAACACGTCCGTGGCGGGAGTGGGGGGAGCAGTACGTGTCAGGCTTACGTGCCCAGCGCGCGGCCGTACGAAGGGCCGAGCGCAGGCGTGCCGCCCGGCGCGGTGCCATGGTGGCGGCGGCCTCGGTCGTGGTCGCGGTCGGCAGCGTCACAGGGATGATGTCCGCGCTCGGCGACGGGCGCCCCTCCGACGACGCCAAACCCCTGGTGACCCGCGCTCCCAGTCTCCTGCCGCTGCCCGCCGTACCGACTCCGTCACCCACCCCAACCTCGGCCTCACCGGCCCCGTCGAAGTCCGCCGCCTCGGCGAAACCGAAACCGAGCCCGAAGCCGTCCGCAACCAAGAAGAGGACGGAGACCCTGGCCGCCTCCGCCGGGCTCTACCGCCACCCTGAGTCCCAGGTCCTCGACTGGGTCGCGGACCATCCCGGCGACTCCCGGCGCTCGGTCATCGAGTCCCGGATAGCCGACCGCCCGGCCGCGGTCTGGTTCGCCGACTTCACGCCGTCCACCATCACCGCGCGGGTCAGGGCGGTCACCTCGGGCGGCGCCGCGCAGGGCCGGGTCCCGGTCGTCGTGGCGTACGCGATCCCGGGGCGCGACTGCGGCGGCGCGTCGGAGGGCGGGGCCCCCGACCTCGACGCGTACGACGGCTGGATCGACAAGTTCGCTGCGGGGCTCGGCTCCAGCGAGGTCATCGTCATCCTGGAGCCCGACTCACTCGCCCAGGCGAGCTGCCTCTCCGCCGGCCAACGCGCCGACCGCTCCGCCTCCTTGGCCCGCGCCGGCCGCGTCCTCAAGGCCGCGAACCCCCGGGCCCGCGTCTACTACGACGCCGGCCACTCCGACTGGAACCCGGCCGCCACCCAGGCCGCGCTCCTCAAAAAGGCGGGCGCCGCCTCGGCCGCCTCCTCCGACGGCATCTTCACCAACGTCTCCAATTTCCACCGTACGAGCGCGGAGATCGCGTACGCCCGGGAGGTGTTGTCCGCTCTCGGCGGCCCGGCGAGTCTGGGCGCCGTCATCGACACCAGCCGGAACGGCAACGGCGCCCCGGCCGACGGAGAATGGTGCGATCCGTCGGGCCGGAGGATCGGACAGGCGCCGACCCTGAACACCGGAGAGGCCCGGATCGACGCCTACCTGTGGGTGAAGTTGCCGGGCGAGTCGGACGGCTGCAAGGGCACGCCGGGGACCTTCTCGCCCTCGTACGCCTACGACTTGGCGACCTGAGAACCCTGGCCGGAGCCCTGGCTGGAATCCTTGTCCGAGTCCTTGTCGTAGGACGAGGTGCCCTCGTCGAGCAGCGGCTCCTGCGTCTTGAGGTGGGCCGGAGCCATCGCCCGCAGCGCGTGGTACCCGGTGATCACGACGACCGTGCCGAGCGCGATCCCGCTCAGCGAGAAGGTGTCCGTGAACGTCATGGTCACGTTGCCGACGCCGATGATGATGCCCGCGGCGGCCGGCACCAGGTTCAGCGGATTGCGCAGGTCCACCCGGGCGTTGAGCCAGATCTGGGCACCGAGCAGGCCGATCATGCCGTACAGGATGACGGTGATGCCGCCGAGGACACCGCCCGGGATCGCCGCGACGATCGCGCCGAACTTGGGGCAGAGGCCGAAGAGGAGGGCGAAGCCCGCGGCTGCCCAGTAGGCGGCCGTCGAGTAGACGCGGGTCGCGGCCATCACGCCGATGTTCTCGGAGTACGTGGTGTTGGGCGGGCCGCCGACCGCCGTGGAGAGCATCGATGCGACGCCGTCCGCGGAGATCGCGGTGCCCAGCTTGTCGTCCAGCGGGTCGCCGGTCATCTCGCCGACGGCCTTCACATGGCCCGCGTTCTCGGCGACAAGGGCGATGACGACGGGCAGCGCGACGAGGATCGCCGACCACTGGAAGGACGGGCCGTGGAAGGAGGGCAGGCCGATCCAGTCCGCCTTGCCCACGCCCGAGAGGTCCAGGCGCCAGTGGTCGGTGAGCTTGCCGCTCGCGTCCACCGAGTGGATCCGGCCGAAGATCCGGTCGAAGGCCCAGGAGATCCCGTACCCGAAGATCAGGCCCAGGAAGATCGCGATCCGTGACCAGAAACCACGCAGGCAGACGACGGCCAGACCGGTGAACGCCATCACGAGCAGCGCCGTCCACTGGTCCTGCGGCCAGTACGTGGACGCGGTCACCGGCGCCAGGTTGAAGCCGATCAGCATGACGACCGCGCCGGTCACGATCGGGGGCATCGCGGCGTGGATGATGCGCGCCCCGAACCGCTGCACCGCGAGACCCACCAGGAACAGCGCCACGCCCACGACGAAGACCGCGCCCGTCACCGTCGCGCTGGTGCCGCCCTGCGCGCGGATCACCGCGGCGACGCCGACGAAGGAGAGCGAGCAGCCGAGGTAACTGGGCACGCGGCCGCGGGTGGCCAGCAGGAAGATGACCGTCGCGACGCCGGACATCATGATCGCGAGGTTCGGGTCCAGGCCCATCAGGACGGGTGCGACGAAGGACGCCCCGAACATGGCCACCACATGCTGGGCGCCGAGCCCGAAGGTGCGCGGCCAGGAGAGGCGTTCATCGGGGCGGACGACCGCTCCGGGGGCGGGCGTTCGCCCGTCGCCGTGCAGTTTCCAACGCACGCCGAGGTCCATGGTGAGGGATCGCTTTCTCTGTACGTGAATCGGTCCGGACCATTGTCAGGGGTAACCAGCGGCCCTACGCTCGCACGGTCCTACTCGTGAACTACGTTCATATGTATGATCGGAGTGTCTGATGAGTGCAAGACCTCGACTGGGCGTGGTGCTCGCGGCCGTGGTCACCCTGGCGGCCGTCGTCGTCCCCTCCGCCGCGGCTCATGCCGCGCCGAAGGTCCCGAAGACCGCGGTCCTCGACGGCGCCCGGCTGCAGCAGACCAAGGTCCGTCTCGACCGCGGCGATCCGCAACTCAAGCGCACGCTCGGGTACTTGACGGCCCGCGCCGACAAGTGGCTGGACCAGGGCCCCTGGACGGTCGTCGACAAGCCGAGACCCGCCCCCAGTGGCGACGTCCACGACTACCTCAGCCAGGCCCCCTACTGGTGGCCCTCCCAGCCCAAGACCGCCGACAATCCCTGGGGTTGCCCCTATGTCCAGCGCGACGGCCAGCGCAATCCCGAGGTCGACACCGGCACCGACCGCCAGGACGTCGAGAAGGTCTTCGACTCCACGTACGACCTCTCGCTCGCCTGGTACTACACGGGCAAGAAGAAGTACGCCGAGAAGGCCGCGTCCGTCCTGCGCACCTGGTTCCTCGACCCCGGCACCCGGATGAACCCCAACCTGAACCACGGGCAGTTCATCCCCTGCAAGTACGACGGCCGGGCCATCGGCATCATCGACTTCTCGCAGTCCTATACGAGCGTCCTGGACGCCATAGCGATTCTGAACACGGGCGCCCCCGGCTGGTCGAGGACCGACCGCTCCGAAATGCTCGCCTGGAACACCGACTTCCGCGACTGGCTGGCCGACGGCGCCTTCGGCAAGGAGGAGGGCGCCGCCAAGAACAACCACGGCACCTTCTACGACATGCTGCTCGCCGGCCTGGCGTACGCGACCGGTGACAGGGATCTCGCACGGCGGACCGTCCTCGACGCGCGCGCCAAGCGGATCGACCCGCAGATCGCCGCCGACGGCAGTCAGCCCCAGGAGCTGGCGCGCACCCGCAGCTGGCACTACTCGACCTTCGACCTGGTCGCCTACACCCGGCTCGCGGCCATCGGACGGCACGTCGGTGTGAATCTGTGGTCCTACGAAGGTCCGGAAGGCCAGAGCCTGTTCAAGGCGGTCGACTATCTGCTGCCCGCCGCGACCGGGGCCCAGTCGTGGCCGTATCCGGAGCTGGAGTTCTACCGGCTCGCGGCCAGCGATGTCGTGCACGCGGCGGCCGACGCCGGTGACAAGGCGGCGCGGGCCGCTGTTCCGAAGCTGGAAACGCCCCCCGGCGGCGACCTGTGGGCGCTGCGGCCGGCCGCGGAGCAGTTGGACTCGATAGCGGGCTGAGTACTCGGCTCCGGGGAACTGGTCACTCAGCTCCGGGGGCTTCTGAGCGTTTGCTTAGGATGGGGATGTTGTTTTCAGCCATGCGTTCCCGTCCCGTACGCCTCAGGAGCCCCGCCCGTGACCGCCGAAGCCCCGATCGCCCCTGCCATTGCGTACGGGCGGCTCATACCCGTCACCGTCCACTTCGACGACCTCGACGCGCTCGGACTGCTCCACAACGCCCGCTACCCGGTGCTGGTCGAGCGCGCCTGGACGGCGCTGTGGAACGAGCGGGGCTTCGGCGGCTACGAGGGCGACTGGGAGGCCGCGGGCGACTTCTGCAACGCGGTCAAGGAGCTGCGGATCAGCTACGAGGCCCCGGTGAACCGTCCCGGCGCGTACGCTGTCCACCTCTGGCTGGAGCGGCTCGGGACGACCGGACTGACGTACGGCTTCCGCTTCTGCTCGGACGATGGCGCGCTGACGTACGCGCACGGCACGCGGGTGCTTGTCCGGCTGGACGCCGGGACGCTGCGCCCGGCGCCCTGGAGCGACCCGTTCAGGGCCGTGGGTCGGGAACTGCTGCGCTCGGCGGGCTGACCACCTTCGGCCGGTCCCGGTCGCCGGCGCGCAGCACACCCGCGAAGGCGGCGAGCCCGGCGGCCAGTACCGTCACCAGACCGAACGACACCATCAGGCTCGTCGCCTGCGCCAGCGAGCCGATCACGCTCGGCGCGACCAGACCCGAGGTGTACGTGATGGTGGCGACGCCCGCGATGGCCTGGCTGGGGTTGGGGCCGCTGCGGCCCGCCGCCGCGAAGCAGAGCGGGACCACGACCGCGATGCCGAGGCCGAGGAGCGCGAACCCGCTCATCGCGACCGCCGGGTGATCCGCGACGACGATCAGCAGCCCGCCCAGTACGGCCAGGACGCCGCCCGCCCGTACGGTGCGTACCGCGCCGAAGCGGTTCACCACCGCGTCTCCCACGAGCCGGGCCACCGCCATGGTCAGCATGAAGCCGGTCGTCGACGCCGCCGCCAGACCGGCCGAGCTGCCCAGTTCGTCCTGCAGATAGACCGCCGACCAGTCCAGGCTCGCGCCCTCGGCGAAGACCGCGCAGAACCCGACCGCGCCGATCAGCAGCGCCGACCGCGGCGGCAGCGCGAACCGGGGCGGTGCCTCCTCGTCCTCGGTGGGCTGCAGGTCGAGCACCCAGCGGCAGGCCACCACTCCGAGGACGGTGAGGGTCGCCGCCGCCAGCGCGTGGTGCACGCGCGCGTCCGAGCCCAGGTGGGCGGCGAGTGTGCCGCCCGCCGAGCCGATCAGGGCGCCCGCGCTCCACATGCCGTGCAGGCTGGACATGATCGACTTGTCGAGCCCGCGCTCGATTTCGACGCCCAGCGCGTTCATGGCGACATCGGCCATGCCGGCCGTGGCGCCGAAGGTGAACATCGCCAGGCACAGACCGAGCAGGTTCGGCGCCTGCGACGGGAGAATCAGGGCAAGCGTCCACAGTGCCATCAGGCCGCGCAGGGCAGCGCGGGAACCGAAGCGGTGGCTGATCCGGCCGGCCAGCGGCATCGAGACGGACGCGCCGAGCGCCGTGAAGGCGAGCGCGAACCCCAGCTGGCCGGTGCTGAGCCCCGCATGGTCCTGGATCCACGGCACGCGGGTCGCGAAGGACCCGGTGACCGCGCCGTGCACCGCGAACACGGCGGCCACGGCGTACCGTGCGCGCTTCAACTCGCGCATGTCGTAGACCACTTCACTCATCGTGCCGCTGCCCCTCCTGGACGTCCTCCCCGCACTGCCGTCGTAAACTATCAGGCACCCTGCCTGATAAATAGAGAATTTACGGCCGGGGAACCGGACCGAGGGCTCCGTGCCCCCACTGATCTGGAAGGATCCCGGCATGCCCGCATCTCCGAGCACCGCCCGGGCCATCAACGACCGCCTCGCCCTGCGCCTCATGCAGCAGGAGGGCCCTTTGACGGCAGGGCAGTTGAAGCAGCTCACCGGACTGTCCCGGCCCAGCGTCGCCGACCTCGTCGAGCGCCTCGCCGCCGCCGGGCTGATCGCGGTGGTGGGGGAGTCGGGGTCGCAGCGGCGCGGTCCGAACGCGCGGTTGTACGGGATCGTCGCCGACCGGGCGCATCTGGCCGCCCTCGACGTCCGCACCGAGGGCGTCTCCGTGGTCGTCTCCGACCTGCTCGGCACCGAACTCGCGCGGGCTTCGGTGCCCATCACGGACGACGCGGGCACCGGGCCGGCCGTCGAGCAGGCGGTGGCGCTGGTGGAGCGCGTGGCCAAGGAGGCCGGAGCCGAGCGGCTGCACACGGTCGGCATCGGCGCCCCCGGCCTCATCGACCCCTCCACCGGCGAACTCCGCGACTCCTCCGGCCTCCCCGAGTGGCACCGCCGCCTGGTCGCCGCTCTCCAGGAACGCCTTCCCGCCGCCCGCGTCCTGGTCGAGAACGAGACGAACCTCGCCGCCCTCGCCGAACAGCGCGACGGCGCCGCCGGCGACCGCGACACCTTCGTGCTGCTGTGGCTCGGCCACGGCACCGGCGCGGCCGTCGTCCTCGACGGCGCCCTGCGCCGCGGTGCCTCCGGTGGCACCGGCGAGATCGGCTTCCTGCCGGTGCCGGGTACCGCGACCCTGCCGTCGGCGACGGACTGCGAGGGCGGCTTCCACTCGCTCGCCGGGGCGGCGGCGATCGCGGGACTCGCTGCGCAGTACGACCTCGTGGCGGAGGAGGTGCCGCACGAGCCCTACGCGGCGGCGCTGGTGAGGAAGGCGGTCGGTGCGCACGCGGAGGAGCCCGCCGGGCGTTTCCTCGATGCCCTCGCCGACCGCCTCGCCATCGGTGCCGCCTCCGTCGTCGCCGTGCTGGACCCCGGCTGCGTGGTCCTGGGCGGTGAGGTCGGGCAGGCCGGTGGGGACGTACTCGCCGCGCTGGTCGCGGAGCGGCTCGTATGGATGTCTCCGTTGCCCGTGGAGGTGCGCGCGAGCGTGCTGGGCGGGGGCGCGGTGCTGCGCGGCGCGCTGCTCACGGCGCGCGACGGCGCACAGGACGAACTGTTCGCGCCGCCCGTCCGGTAACCCCGTGGAGGCCCCGCGGAGGTCGGGCTGGAGGCCCGGCGGCGGGGCAAGGGCCTCCGTCACCGCCGCCGGGCCGATCGGGGGGCGGGTGCGGCAATTCGTGACAGCCCCGCCGATGCTCGCGGAGCCATGATCGCGACCCTAGGAGGACTAGACCAGTGCGGTCAATAGGTATGGACCAATATCGGTCGCGGATGATGGCGCGGAGGCCCAAGCGGGCGCCCTGACGCCGGAGTTGACCGGGGGTGCGACCCCGCAGAAGTCCACTCATCCGGCCTGTGAGCCAGCCCACAGACATTCGCCCGCATGGGCGTCGATCAGGCGTGGCACACTGGCCATGTACCAGAAGCAGCGCACTCCGGGGTCGGTGAAAGTCCGAACCGGCGGTTACAGTCCGCGACCCGGTCGCTTCCAGCGGCCGGTTGACCAGGTGAAATTCCTGGACCGACGGTTAAAGTCCGGATGGGAGGCAGTGCGCGGCGGGCGGGCATTCGTGCGCGCTGCCGTTTGTTTCGACTTGTCCTGACGGGACGAGTCTCATTCGGCATCGTCCCGGTGTCGTAGTCCGTTTCATTCTGTCGTCATCGACAGGCCCCGGAGTCCGTGCCCTATGAGGCAGGAGGACCCGGGAAGTGTTCACCGGAATCGTCGAAGAGCTGGGTGAGATCACCGCCGTCGAGAACCTCGGCGACGCCTCACGCTTCCGACTTCGTGGCCCTGTAGTCACCGAAGGTGCGCAGCACGGCGACTCCATTGCCGTGAACGGAGTCTGTCTCACGGTCGTCGAGCACGAGGGCGACGAGTTCACCGCCGACGTCATGGCGGAAACCCTCGACCGCTCCAGCCTCGGCGCCCTGGCCGTTGGCTCCCGCGTCAACCTGGAGCGCCCCACCGCGGTGGGCGCACGTCTCGGCGGGCACATCGTGCAGGGTCATGTCGACGGCACGGGCGCGGTCATCTCGCGCACCCCGTCCGAGAACTGGGAGATCGTGAAGGTCTCCCTCCCGGCGGACCTCTCCCGGTACGTGGTCGAGAAGGGCTCCATCACCGTCGACGGCATCAGCCTGACCGTCGTCGAGGCGGGCTCCGACTACTTCACCGTCAGCCTCATCCCCACCACCCTCGCGCTGACCACGCTCGGCCTCAAGCAGCCCGGCGACCCGGTCAACCTCGAGGTCGACATCATCGCCAAGTACGTCGAGCGCCTCCTCGGCACCAAGGAGGCGGCGCGGTGAACTGGCTCAACTCCGAGGCCTTCACGCTCTTCGACCAGCACATCAAGTGGTCGGACATGATCGGCAACACCATCGGGCTGGTCGCCCTCGCGCTCGGCTGGCGGCGCTCGATCTGGACCTGGCCCGTCCAGTTCCTGTCCGGTGTCATCCTCCTCGCGGCCTTCGCCACGGCCCACCTGTCCGGCAGCGCCGGCAAGCAGGTCGTCGTCATGGTCGTCGCCGCGTGGGGCTGGTGGCAGTGGAACCGCGGCAAGGGGCAGGCGCAGGACGGCTCCATCGCCGTACGGTTCGCCACCTGGCGCGAACGCGGCGCGCTGCTCGGCGCGGCCGCAGTGGGCACCCTCGCGGTCGGCCTCCTGTTCAAGGCATACCCGACCCTCTCCTGGGACCCTTGGCCGGACGCCTACATCTTCGTCGGCACCATCGTCGCCATGTACGCGCAGGCGCGCGGCATGGTCGAGTTCTGGTTCGCCTGGCTGCTGGTCGACCTGGTGGGCGTCCCGCTCAACTTCGCCAACGGCTTCGCCTTCTCCGGTTTCGTCTACGTCGTCTACGGCGCGCTCGTCCTGTGGGGCATGCGCGACTGGTGGCTGCGCTCCCGCAAGGCCGGGCAGCCCGTCCTGGAAGGAGCCCCGGCATGACTACAGCGCCGGTTTGGTACAGCACGGGCCACGATCAAGACGCCTCGGATTTCGCGCTCGATCCGGTCGAGAAGGCCATCGCGGACATCGCCGCGGGCCGCCCGGTCGTGGTCGTCGACGACGAGGACCGGGAGAACGAGGGCGACCTCGTCATCGCCGCCGAGAAGGCGACCCCCGAGATCGTCGCCTTCATGATGAGCGAGTGCCGCGGACTGATCTGCGCCCCCATGGAGGGCGAGGAACTGGATCGGCTCCGGCTCCCGCAGATGGTCGACGACAACACCGAGTCGATGAAGACCGCGTTCACCGTGTCCGTGGACGCGTCGGCCGCTCACGGTGTGACCACCGGCATCTCGGCATCCGACCGTGCCACCACGCTGCAGCTCCTCGCGGACGGCAGCGCCCGGGCGGACGACTTCGTCCGCCCCGGCCACATCTTCCCGCTGCGGGCCAGGCCCGGCGGCGTCCTGGTCCGCAACGGCCACACCGAGGCCGCAGTCGACCTGGCCCGCCTCGCCGGCCTCCGCCCGGCCGGCGCGATCGTCGAGATCGCGGGGGAGGACGGCCGCATGCTCCGCCTCCCCGAGCTGATCCCCTTCGCCCGCAAGCACGGCCTGACGATCATCTCCATCGAGGACCTGATCGCCTACCGCCGCACCGCCGAGCCCACGGTCCGCCGCGAGGCCAAGACACAACTGCCCACCTCCTTCGGCGAGTTCACGGCGTACGGCTACCGCTCCACCGCCGACGGAGTCGAGCACGTCGCCCTGGTCCACGGCGAGATCGGCGACGGCGAGGACGTCCTCGTCCGCGTCCACTCCGAGTGCCTCACCGGCGACGTCTTCCACTCGCTGCGCTGCGACTGCGGCCCCCAGCTCCAGACCTCCATGGAGCGCATCCAGGCCGAGGGCCGGGGCATCGTGGTCTACCTCCGCGGTCATGAGGGGCGCGGCATCGGTCTGCTGTCCAAGCTGCGCGCGTACGAGCTTCAGGAGCGCGGCCGGGACACCCTCGACGCCAACCTGGAGCTGGGCCTGCCCGCGGATGCCCGGGACTACGGCGCGAGCGCGCAGATCCTCGACGATCTCGGGGTGGCGAGCGTCCGCCTGATGACCAACAACCCCGACAAGACCGACGCGCTCGTCCGGCACGGCCTCAAGGTCACGAGCCGGGAGCCGATGCCCGTACAGGCGGGCGAGCACAACCTCCGCTACCTGCGCACCAAGCGGGACCGGATGGGACACGACCTGCCCTGGCTCGACACGACCACCGTGTCGGCCTGCGGCAACCAGTAACAACCGTAATTTCGCACAGCACAGCACAGCACAGCAGCAATGAGGAGAGACGTGAGCGGCAAGGGTGCACCTGAACTGTCCGTACGCAACTGCGGCGACCTGCGCGTCGCGGTCATCGCGGCACAGTGGCACGAAAAGGTGATGGACGGCCTCGTCGACGGCGCGCTGCGCGCCCTGCACGAGCTGGGAATCGACGAGCCGACCCTCCTTCGGGTGCCCGGCAGCTTCGAGCTCCCGGTCGTCGCGAAGGTCCTCGCGGGCCGCGGATACGACGCCATCGTCGCGCTCGGCGTCGTCATCCGCGGCGGCACACCCCACTTCGAGTACGTGTGCCAGGGCGTCACCCAGGGCCTCACCCAGGTCTCCATCGACACCGGTGTCCCCATCGGCTTCGGCGTGCTGACCTGCGACACCGAGGAGCAGGCCCTCGACCGCGCGGGCATCGAGGGCTCCAACGAGGACAAGGGACACGAGGCGGTGACGGCCGCCGTGGCGACCGCGGCCACCCTCCGCTCAGTATCTGAACCCTGGCGCTGAGGGATGTGGGTAAGCGCGTAGGGTGAGGACCACCATGTCCAATAAGACGTTCGAGGAGCTCTTCACCGAGCTCCAGCAGAAGGCCGCCACCGGCGATCCCGCCACTTCGCGCACCGCCGAGCTGGTCGGCAAGGGCGTCCATGCCATCGGCAAGAAGGTCGTCGAAGAGGCCGCCGAAGTATGGATGGCCGCCGAGTACGAGGGCAAGGAAGCCGCCGCCGAGGAGATCTCGCAGCTGCTCTACCACGTTCAGGTGATGATGGTCGCGCGTGGGATCTCCCTCGACGACGTGTACGCCCACCTCTGAGCCGTAGCCCCGCACCCCCGCACGTACGAACTAACAAAGGAAGCCGACCTCATGCTGCGCATCGCCGTCCCCAACAAGGGTTCCCTGTCAGGACCTGCGGCGGAGATGCTGCATGAGGCCGGCTACCAGCAGCGCCGGGAGTCCAAGGAGTTGCGGATCGTCGACCCGGAGAACGAGGTCGAGTTCTTCTACCTCCGCCCCCGCGACATCGCGATCTACGTCTCCTCCGGCCGCCTCGACATCGGCATCACCGGCCGCGACCTGCTGATCGACTCGGGCGCCAACGCCGAGCCGATCCTCCCGCTCGGCTTCGCCCGCTCCACCTTCCGCTTCGCCGGCAAGCCCGGCACGGCGGCCGGTATCGCGGACCTGGCCGGCAAGACCGTGGCCACCTCCTACGAGGGCATCGTCGCCAAGCACCTCGCCGACCACGGCGTCGACGCCTCCGTCGTGCACCTCGACGGCGCCGTCGAGACCGCCATCGAGCTGGGTGTCGCCGAGGTCATCGCGGACGTCGTCGAGACCGGCACCTCGCTGCGCAACGCGGGGCTCGAGGTGTTCGGCGACCCGATCATGAAGTCCGAGGCCGTCGTCATCCGCCGCGTCGGAGCCGACGCCACCGAGGACGCCGAGCCCAAGGTGCAGCAGTTCCTGCGCCGACTCCAAGGCGTCCTGGTGGCACGGACGTACGTGATGATGGACTACGACTGCCGCGCCGAGCACCTGGAGAAGGCCGTCGCGCTCACCCCCGGCCTGGAGTCGCCGACCATCTCGCCGCTGCACAACGAGGGCTGGGTCGCCGTCCGCGCGATGGTCCCGTCCAAGGAGGCGCAGCGGATCATGGACGATCTGTACGAGCTCGGCGCGCGGGCCATCCTGACCACGGCCATCCACGCCTGCCGGCTCTGAGGGACCTCGAGACCATGTCCGAACTTCCCGCCCTGCCCGTTACTTTCCGGCCGTCCCGAACCCGGGCCGTCCTGGTCAGTACCGGTGTGGCGATCCTTGTGGTTCTCACCACGGTCGTGATGCTCCTGGAGCAGCTCGGCCCGGGCGAGAGACTCAGCTTCATCCTCACGGGGGCCCTGATCTTCGGGGTGCTCCTGATGCTGGCCCGGCCCAAGGTCGTCGCCGACGAGAGTGGCGTCACCGTCGTCAACATCGCCAGCAGCAGGCGCCTGGCCTGGGCGGAGATCCTCCAGGTCAACCTGCGCCCGGGCGACCCCTGGGTGTTCCTCAACCTCAGTGACGGCACCAGCCTGCCCGCGCTCGGCATCCAGCCGGGCATCGCCAAACAGCGCGCGATCGAGGACGCCCGCGCCCTTCGAGCCCTCGCCGAAGCCCGCTCCACGGGTCACCCCGAGGAACATCAGGCCTGACTCTCAGCCTTCCACCCTGCCGCTCGGGCCCATGTCTTGATTAATCTGTTGGCGGAGGCGTTTTCATCGCGCCTCCGCCACTGATGTGCCACCCGGTATTCAGAGGCCCCCAGCTACCCGAGGAGTGACTCCCTCCAGCGATGGACGGATCGTCCTGTAGTACCTGCGCCGCCCCCTTCCGACATATCGAGGCGGCGGCATGATCATCCCCTTGCTGCTCCTTGGGGCGGCATTCCTGCTCATTCTCGCCAACGGATTCTTCGTCGCGGCGGAGTTCGGCCTGGTCACGGTCGAGAAGCCCGACGCCGAGAAGGCGGCCGCCGAGGGCGACCGACGGGCTGCGACAGTCGTCAACTCGCTCAAGGAGCTGTCCTTCCAGCTCTCCGGCACCCAGCTCGGCATCACCATCACCTCACTCGTCGTCGGCATGCTCGCCGAACCGGCGCTCGCCGAACTGCTGCACGGACCGTTCACCGCGACCGGTCTGCCCGAGGGCGCCGTGCCCGGCGTCGCCGTGGTCGTCGGCATGCTGCTGGCCGCGGCCGTGCAGATGGTCATCGGCGAACTCGTGCCCAAGAACTGGGCCGTGTCCAAGCCCCTCCAGGTCGCCCGCTTCGTCGCGGGCCCGCAGCACATGTTCTCCCGCACGTTCCGGCCGGTGATCGCCGCGCTCAACGCGGTGGCCAACCGGCTCGTCCGGGCCCTGGGCGTCGAGCCCGCCGAGGAGCTGGCCTCCGCCCGCACCCCCGGCGAACTCATCTCCCTGGCCCGGCACTCGGCGCAGGCCGGCGCCCTGGAGCAGGACACCGCGGATCTCTTCGTACGCACCATGTCGCTGGCCGATCTGACCGCGCAGCACGTCATGACGCCGCGCGTGAAGGTCAGCGCCCTGCAGTCCTCGGCGACCGCCGAGGACGTCGTCAACCTCACCCGGGCCACCGGCCTGTCCCGCTTCCCCGTCTACCGGGAGCGGATCGACGAGATCGTCGGCATGGTCCACCTCAAGGACGCCCTCGCGGTGCCCTCACGCGACCGGCTGCGTACCCCCGTCGGCCGGATCGCCCAGGCGCCGCTGCTCGTTCCGGAGACGCTGCCCGTGCGGCCGCTTCTGGAGCAGCTGCGCAGCGATCAGCCGATCGCCGTCGTCGTCGACGAGTACGGCGGCACGGCGGGCGTCGTCACCCTGGAGGACATCGTCGAGGAGCTCGTCGGCGAGGTCCGCGACGAGCACGACGGCCAGGATCTGCCCGAACTCGCGGCGGCGCCGCCCGAGGACGGGAAGCCCGCGTGGGAGGCCGACGGCAGTTGCCGGGTCGACGTCCTGAAGCGCATAGGCCTCGACGTGCCCGAGGGCCCGTACGAGACCGTGGCGGGCCTCGTCGCCGATCTGCTCGGCCGTATCCCGGCCGCCGGTGACAAGGCGGAACTCCCGGGCTGGCGGCTGCTGGTGCGCCAGGTCGGGCACTACCGCGCCGAACGCGTACGGCTCGTGCGGACCGCGCCTGTCGCGGAGGCCGTCCGATGAGCGTGCTCCAACTCCTCTTCGCCGCCCTGCTGGTGCTCGCCAACGGCTTCTTCGTCGGCGCCGAGTTCGCGCTCGTCTCCGTGCGGCGCAGTCAGATCGAACCGCTGGGGACCGCGCGGGCGCGACAGGTGCTGTACGGCCTGGAGCGACTGCCCCAGATGATGGCCGCGGCCCAGTTCGGCATCACCGTCTGCTCGTTGACGCTCGGCGCGGTCGCCGAGCCGACCGTCGCGCAGCTCCTTGAGCCGCTCTTCGAGGCGGTCCACATGCCGCACGGGATGATCCACCCCCTCGGGTACGTCATCGCGCTCGCCTCGGTCGTCTTCTTCCACCTGGTCATCGGCGAGATGGTGCCGAAGAACCTGGCGATGGCCGCGCCCGAGAAGACGGCGCTGTGGCTCAGCCCGGGCCTGGTCGCGTTCGCGCGGCTGTGCCGGCCGGTCACCGTGGGCCTCGGGGCCTGCGCGCGGATGATCCTCAAGCTGTTCCGCGTGGAGCCCAGGGACGAGGTCGAGGCGGTCTTCACAAGTGAGCAGCTCAACCGCCTCGTCGAGGACTCCGGCCAGGCCGGCCTTCTCGACCCCGAGGAGCAGGAGCGCCTCGAGGACGCCCTGGAACTGGGCTCCCGCCCGGTCACGGACGTCCTCCTCGACTCCGGCTCCCTGGTGACCGTGGGCCCCTCGGTCACCCCCGGCCAGGTCGTCGCGCTCACCGCCCGCACCGGGTACTCCCGTTTCCCGGTGGTCGCCGAGAACGGCGCCTTCATGGGCTATCTGCACGTGAAGGACGTACTGGACCTGGAGGAATCGGACCGGGCGGTACCCCAGCAGAACTGGCACGCCATGACGACCCTGCGGGCCGAACTCCCTCTGGACGACGCCCTCACCGTGATGCGCCGCGCCGCGACGCACCTCGCCCAGGTCGCCGACGCGTCCGGCAAGGTCGTGGGCCTCGTCGCGCTGGAGGACGTACTGGAACTCCTGGTCGGCGAGGTACGCGACCCGGCACACCGGGAGGTTCCGGCAGCGCCGGTACGTGTCTCGGAACCACGAGCGAGCGAGGCCCCGGAGGAGGCACAGGCACTGGCGAGCTGAGCACCGGGTTTCTTCGCCCCCGCCGCCCCTACCCTTCCCATCCTTCTGGGGCTCCGCCCCCAGACCCCCTAAAAGATCGCGCAGTTCCCCGCGCCCCTGAAGGGGCGCGGGGAACTGCGCGACAAGCCCCCACGGCCCCGCAGCAAACCTACAACCCAGGGGGGGTCTGGGGCGCAGCCCCAGAAGGATGGGACGGGTAGGGGCGGCGGGGGCGAAAAACTGCAGTCCCCGCTCACAGGGCCGAAGGATCCTGTGGTCCTCTCCCCGAGAGGACCTCCCCGTACGCCTGCATCAGATCCGGCAGCCGCAGTGTCGACAAGTCGTCGCGGGACAGCACGCCCGGATAGCCGGACAGCCGCAGATCCCGATACGCGCAGCTCTTCTCGTACAGCGTCCGCAGAAAGCGACCGTTGCCGAGCTCGTCGATCCACCCCTGGTCGACGACGTGCCCGGCGATCGAGCGCAGCTCGTCCAACGCCTCCTCGTCCCAGACGTCGCCGTTCTCGGCGGCCAGCACCTCGCCGATGGAGGTGAGTTCGAGCGGGCGGTAGGAGGGGAAGTCGACGCGGGTGGTGAAGCGGGAGGAGAGACCGGGGTTGGCGGTGAGGAGGCGGTCCATGCCCTCCGGGTAGCCGGCCAGTATGACGACCAGGTGGTCGCGGTTGTCCTCGGCCCGCTTCAGGAGCACCTGCAGCGCCTCGTCGCCGTACGCGTCGCCCTTGCCGTAGCCGGAGTTGGACAGCGAGTACGCCTCGTCCACGAAGAGCACACCGCCGATGGCCGAGTCGATCAGCTCGTTCGCCTTCACGGCCGTCTGGCCGAGGTACTCGCCGACCAGGTCCGCCCGCTGGGCCTCCACCAGGTGGTCGCCGCCGAGCAGCCCGAGAGCGTAGAAGACCCGGCCGAGAATGCGGGCCACGGTGGTCTTGCCGGTCCCCGAGGGACCGGAGAAGACGAAGTGCCGCTTGGGCGGCTGGACCGGGAGGCCCTGCCCTGCGCGCAGCCTCGCCATGTTCAACTGCGCGGACAGCGCCTTCACTTGGCGCTTCACCGGCTCCAGGCCAACCATGCGCTCCAGCTCGGCGAGCGCCTCGTCGAGTAACGAGGGGTCGGTCGGCCCCGGCGGCAGCGGCTGCACCGGCACCACGGCCTTCTCGCGCACCGCGTCGGCCTCCGGCGGCAGCGCGCCCGGCGGCACCAGCCCTGGCTCCGAGAGCTTCAGGTCCCGCCCCTCGGTGCCGAACAGCGGGTCGATGCCGTCGGGCCCCTCCATCATGTCCTGGCCGACTCCGGCGAGCGTGATCGCCGCGAGGTCGCTGACCTCGTCGTATCCGTCGCCCTCGGAGATCGCCGCGAGCCGCGCCGAGGTGTCCATGAAGGCGGGGTCGACCCGGTGCACCGCCCGGTACAGGGGCAGCGCGGCGGCGGACCGCCCGGTGCCCTCGTGCGCCCGCGCCAGCCAGTACCGCAGCTCCTTGCGCTGCGGCTGCTCGCTGCGACAGCGCATCAGGGCGGAGGAGAGGAGCGGCTCGGCCTGCCCGAACATCTCCAGGCGCACCCGGGCCATGCCGCCGAAGAGACCGGCCTCGATGCCCAGCATCGGATCGTGGATCAACGGATCCGTGTGCCGGACCAACTGCTCCCAGTCCTTGACCAGATACGCGCGGCAGGCGTGCAGGAAGCGCACCTGAGGGTCGGTGTCGACGGGCGGCAGACCCGCCAACGCCCGGTCCAGCTCGGGGACATGGCGTCCGTCCAGCCAGTGCGAGGCGTGCGCGAGCAGCAGATCGCGCGGGCTCTCGAGGACCGGCTGCACCCACCAGCCCAGCCAGTACCAGGAGTTGAGGGTGCGGCGGTGGCGGGTGCGCTGCTCCCCGAAGCGCTCCCGGTGCCGGAACATCCTGAGCAGCGCGGTCGTCGTGTCCACCCGCAGCGCGTGCAGTCCGAGCCAGCCGTCCGCCATACCCGGGTCCATCCGCACCGCGGTACGGAATTCCTCCTCCGCCTGCGGGTAGGCGCCCATCGTGTAGGCGTCCACCCCCCGCAGCCAGGCGAGGTCGGCCGGGGCCTCCGGGCCCTGCGTGCCGAAGTCCATCACGTCCCCCCACAAACCGTGCCCCCGATGGTCCTCCGCCGGGCAGGTGCCCGTCGGCAGCCTTGGTCGAACCGCTGTGCCGCGGACGGGAGTTGCGCCGGTGCGCAGAGCAGCCGTCCGAATATCGCACCGAGAGGCATCGTACCTGCGAGGGAGTGCCCATCCGAAGGGTGCCGCACGCCTCGTTCGACGAGGTGGGAGCAGATGGGGCGCACTCGGCTTGGTGACCGAGGGTGAGCGAATCGCGCCTCGGAGCGTCCGGAAAAGGGTCCGGGGCAGAACGAAGCCCCCGATCACGGGGGAACAACCGGGGGCTTCGCGTCTGCGGGGCGGCCTCGAACGGCCGCACATTCAGAACGTAAGACCTGTACGGCCCCCGGGTCAAGCCGAGTTGAGGCACTGAAGGAACTTCTCAGACATGGGTCTTCACAAGTTCAGCACACTGCGGATGGTCCGTCACCGTGAGTGATGTCGGGGTTGGGTCCAGGGGTCTCAGTGGGCCCGGGAAGCACCTCATATCCCTCGGAACACTGCCGCGCCAGAAGATCGGCGAACGGCCTCGAGGGGTCCTCGGCGAAGTGCCGGCGCTCGGCGGAGACCCATCCGTCCCAGAACTCGCCCTGCGCCTCGCCGTCCCGCCGCCGCCCACGCGTCCACGCCTCGCCGTGCGGCAACTCCATCCACACCAGCCGCGCCAGATACGGGCGCAGCGCGCGGCGGCCTGCGCCGACACCCTCCAGGATGATCACGGGCGCGGGCGGCAGCTCGCGGACCGGTCCGAAGCTCCGGGCGGTCCAGTCGTACGGGGCATAGCACGCCGTCTCGCCGTGCCGCAGCGGCTCGATGACCTCGCGCAGCAGCCGCCCGTCCCAGGCGAAGAGCTCCTCGTGCGTCGCGATGTCGTCGAGGTGCAGTACGGGTGCGCTGCCCAGTTCCGTGGCCAGCCGCGCGGCGAAGGTGGTCTTTCCGGAGCCCGCGTGGCCGTCGACGCCGATCAGGCGGACCGGGCCGCAGGAGGGCGGCAGTCGGCGCAGGTGTGAGGCGAGGTCTTGGATGGGGGATCCCGGGAGGGTGCGTTATTGGCGTATTTCTGATCAAAACTCTATACCGGGCGGCTGCCCCGCGTCCGGGGCCACCGCGTTCCGCGGCCAGCCACTGGTCCTGACCAATATTGGTCGGCGCCGCGAGGTCAAAAGTGCTGGCAGAAGCCGGGGGCGGCATTCATAGTTGGCGCACACCCGCGCACTGTGCTTGCCCGTTTCGGACCGGACACCCGGGGGTCATTCATCCATGCCCAGAGCTGAACAGCCGTCCCGAAGAACCGTCCTGACCGCGGCGGTGGCCGCGGCCGCGGCGGGATCCGCGAGTCCGGCGGCAGCCGCGGACCCGCCCGCGCGCCCGGCGAGGGCCCGGTCGAAGGCGCCCTCGAAGGCGCCGTCCGGTCTCGTGGACAACCGCGCCTGGATCTCGTACACCGACTGGCGCGGCGGCACCGCGAAAGGCACGCGGGCCGTGGCCGGGCTCCGTCCCGGTCTGGTGATCGCGGCCCCGACCGGCACCAGGACGTACACCGACCCGCACACCAACAGGACCGCCATCTGGGAGTACGCGACCTGGACCTCCCCTCTCCACGATCTCGCGGTCCCCTCCACCGAGGCCGTCGCCTCCTGGAACGCGGACACCCCGGCCGGGACCTGGCTCCAGGTCGAGCTGACGGGCACCTACTCGGACGGCACCGACACCCCCTGGTACGTGCTGGGCCGCTGGGCGGCCGGCGACCAGGACATCAGGCGGACCTCCGTCGACGGCCAGAGCGACGGCAGGAGCAGTATCTGGACCGACACCTTCTCCATCGACGACGCGGCCTCGGGCCTGCGCCTGGTCTCGTACCGGCTACGGCTGACCTTGTACCGCGCCCCGGGCACCAAGGTCACGCCCACGGTGTGGCGGCTCGGCGCGATGGGCTCAGACATCCCGGACCGCTTCACCGTCCCGGCCTCAACCCCCGGCCTCGCCCAGGAGCTGAAGGTCCCGCGCTACTCGCAGGAGACCCACGCGGGCCAGTACCCCCAGTACGACAGCGGCGGCGAGGCCTGGTGCAGCCCCACCTCCTCGCAGATGATCGTCGAGTACTGGGGCCGCAAGCCGACGGCGGAGCAACTGGCCTGGGTAGACCCGGACTTCACGGACCCGCAGGTGTGCCACGCGGCCCGCTACACGTACGACTACCAGTACGGCGGCTGCGGCAACTGGCCCTTCAACGCCGCGTACGCGTCGACGTACAAGGACCTCCAGGGCGTGGTGACCCGGCTCGGCTCGCTCACCGAGCTGGAGACGCTGATCGCCGCCGGCATCCCGGCCATAACATCGCAGTCGTTCCTCAAGTCCGAGCTGACCGGGGCCGGTTACGGCACCTCGGGCCATCTGATGACCGTCATCGGATTCACCGCCGACGGTGATGTGATCGCCAACGATCCGGCGTCGGCCGATGACGCGGCGGTGCGCCGCGTCTACCCGCGGCGCGAGTTCGAGAACATCTGGCTGCGCACGAAGCGGTACAACGCCGCCGGGAACGTCGCGTCCGGCACCGGCGGCGTCTGCTACCTGTACTTCCCGGCGCAACCGTCGGTGCGACAGCTCGCGGCGCTCGCGGCGGTCGGCGTCCGCTGAGGAGACGGGCGGCCCCTCACCCCCGTGAAGGGGCCGCCCGTCGGTTCAGTTCTGGACCGGATTGACCACCCAGTCGGGGTGACCCGGCATCGGCGGCGTCTTCGCGCCGTAGAGCCACGGGTGCAGGAAACCGTCGAGATCCTCGCCCGCGACCTTGGACGCCAGGTCGACGAAGTCCTGCGTACTCGCGCTCTTTCCGCGGTACTTGGTGACCCAGGCCCGCTCGATCTTCCCGAAGGTCTCCTGGCCGACCTGCTCGCGCAGGGCGTACAGGACGAGCGTCGAACCGTCGTACCGCATCCGCTTGAAGAGGTTCGGCTCGGTCGGTTCGGCCGGGGCCCCGTAGTCGTGGCGCCACTGGTCGTGGTTCTCGTACGCGGTCTTCATGGTCCCCTCGAAGCTGACGCCGCCGTGCGCCTCCGAGTACAGCCGCTCGTAGAACCGCGCGTGGCCCTCGCTCAGCCACAGGTCGGACCAGGTCTTCATGCCCACGCTGTCGCCGGTCCACTGGTGGGTGAGCTCGTGCACCAGGTTCCGCTCGGCGCTGACCTGGTCGCCGAGCAGATCGGCCTTCGGGATCAGGGAGAGCGTCTGGGTCTCCAGGGCGACGCCGAGGTCGGTGTCGCCGACGAGGAGGCCGTACCGGTTGAAGGGGTAGGGGCCGAGCCGCTCCTCCAGCCAGGCGATGTGGTCGGCGGTGAGCTTGCGGTACTGCTCGGTCGGCGCCACCAGGTCGGCCGGGACCGCATCGCGGATCGGCAGCCCGTGCGGGCCCGTGCTGTCGACGAAGGTGAACCTGCCGATCGCCAGCTGGGCGAGCTGCGCCGCCACCGGCTGTTCGGAGTCGTACGTCCACCGCACGCGCCCGTCGGCCTGCTCGGTGCGGTCGGTGAGCCTGCCGTTGGCCACGGCGGAGAGGCCGGCCGGTGTGGTGATGCGGAAGGTGATCGGCGCGCGCCTGCTCGGGTGGTCGTTCGCCGGGAAGATCATCTTGGCGCCGTTGGGCTGCGGATAGAGCACCGTGCCATCGGGCGTCGGGATCCAGCCGTAGTCCTCGATGGCGTCGTCGCGGTGGCGAATCTGGGTGGGGTCGGCGGTGTAGGTGACCTTGACCGTGAAGGCCTTGCCCCGGGCGAGGGCGCTCGCGGGAGTGACCACCAGCTCGTCGCCGTCGCGCACGGTGGCCGCCGGCCGCCCGTTCACGGTCACCTCGTGCAGGGTGTTGCCCGCGAAGTCCAGGTTGAAGCGGGACAGGGCCTGCGTCGCGGTCGCCTTGATCGTCGTCGACGCCTCGAAGGGTGTCTTCGGGGCCCGCCAGTCGAAGTCGAGGGTGTAGCGGCTCACCTCGTAGCCGCCGTTGCCGTCGAGCGGGAAGATCGGGTCGCCGAGCCCTGCCGCACCGGGAGAAGCGGCGCCGGAGCTCGTGGAAGCGGCCTGCGAGACCGGACCCGTCAAGGCGGCCGCCACGGTGATCGCGGTCGCGAGGGCGAGACGGGCGCTGCGGCGGGGCGTCCGGAACGTGTCCATCAAGGGCCTTTCGGTCGGCTGGCTGTCGTGTGATGAGACGCACACTCTGCGGGGACCGTTGTGGGGAAAGGAGCCATTCGAAGCTGATCGAAGTGTTCGGGGTGACCAAGGTCTCTACCACTGGAACCCGTTCCGGTGGCAAGGTGGTCGGGTCGGTGGGGAGCCGACGGAGGCGGGGGAGTCCACCGCACCACTACGTCAGCGAGATGCCATGACCGCGAGCTCCGCCACCGCCACCCGTGTCCGCGCCCGCACGGGCGGCCCCAAGGACGACGGACCCAAGATCCTGGAGCACGTCGCAGGCTGGACCTTCGTGGTCGTCCTGGCCATGCTCGTCACGCAGCTGGGCCTGCTGTGAGCTGAACCCTCGGTGGGCGCCCGCAGTCGACGAGAGTCGAACGAGCAGGTGGCGTCCGTCTGCCATACTTCGGAGGTTCCGTCGGCAGCCGGAGACCAGGATCGAAATTGAATAGTAGTCAGCAGCGTGGCGTCGAGCGTCCAAGAGCGCGCGGTACCGACCGCTCACTGGCGCGCCGCGCCGAACTCATCGCCATCGGGCGCAAGTTGTTCGCCGACACGTCGTACGACGCACTGTCGATGGACGACATCGCGCGACAGGCGCATGTCGCCAAGGGGCTGATCTACTACTACTTCAAGTCCAAGCGCGGCTACTACCTCGCGATCATCGAGGACTCGGTCACCGAGCTGGTCTCCCGGGCGGCGAGCGGCCTCGAACTCCCCCCGGCGGAGCGTGTGCACCGCACCATCGACGGCTATCTGCGCTACGCCGAGCACAACCAGTCCGCGTACCGCACGATCATCAGCGGCGGCGTCGGCTTCGACGCCGAGGTGCACGCCATCCGGGACGGCGTGCGCGAGGTCATCGTCGAGACCATCGCCGAAGGGGCGTACGGGCGGCGCGAGATCGCGCCGCTGCCGCGGATGGCCCTGCTCGGCTGGCTCTGCAGCGTCGAGGGGGCGACCCTCGACTGGATCGGCCACCAGGACCAGTCGCTGCCGCGCGACATCATGCGCGAGCTGCTGGTGAAGATGCTGGGCGGTGCCATGCGAGCGGTCGAGGAGCTGGACCCCTCGTACGTGGCCCCGGAGCCCGCACGCCGGGACGGCTGAACAAGGGGCGGGGGCCGCCGGACCCCCGCCCCAAGTGACTTGCCAGTACGGCTAGTTGATCGACTTGATCAGCTCACCGTTCGTGGTGTCACCGCTCAGCTCCCAGAAGAAGGTGCCTCCCAGGCCCTGCGCGTTCTTGTACGTCATCTTGCTCGCGATGGTCGACGGGGTGTCGTAACTCCACCAGTTGGTCCCGCACTTGGCGTACGCCGTGCCGGCCACCGTCCCCGTCGCCGGGCACTTCGTCTTGAGCACCTTGTAGTCCTCGATGCCCGCCTCGTACGTGCCCGCCGCCGCGCCGGTCGCCGTGCCGCCCGGAGTCGCCTGGGTGACGCCGGTCCAGCCGCGCCCGTAGAAGCCGATGCCAAGGAGCAGCTTCGAGGCCGGTACGCCGAGGCCCTTGAGCTTCGCGATGGTCGCGTCGGTGTAGTAGTTGGCCGTCGGGATGCCGCTGTACGAGGTCAGCGGCGAGTGCGGGGCCGTCGGTCCTGTGGCGGCCCAGGCGCCGAAGAAGTCGTACGTCATCGGGTTGTACCAGTCGACGTACTGTGCGGCGCCCGCGTAGTTCGCCGCGTCGATCTTGCCGCCGCTGGTGGCGTCGGCCGTGATCGCCGAGGTGACGAGGTTGCCGGTGCCGAACTTCGCACGCAGCGCCGCCATCAGGTTCTTGTACGCCTCCCGGCCACTGGTGTTACAGGTGGCGCCGCAGGCGTTGGGGTACTCCCAGTCGATGTCGATGCCGTCGAAGACATCCGCCCACTTGGAGTTCTCGACCAGGTCGTAGCAGGACTGGGCGAACGCGGCAGGGTTGGCGGCGGCCGCACCGAACCCGCTCGACCAGGTCCAACCACCGAAGGACCAGAGGACCTTGAGGTTCGGGTGCTTCTTCTTCAGCTCACGCAGCTGGTTGAAATTGCCTCGCAGCGGCTGGTCCCAGGTGTCGGCGACGCCGTCGACGGACTCCGCGGCGGTGTACGTCCGGTCGGTCGCGGCGTACGCGTCGCCCATCGCGCACTTGCCGTCGGTCACGTTGCCGAAGGCGTAGTTGATGTGCGTGAGCTTGGCCCCCGAGCCGGAGGTCTCGATGTTCTTGACGTAGTACTTGCGGTCGTAGGTGCCCCATTCGGTGAAGTAACCGACGACCTTGGAACCGGCCGCGGCGGCCTGGGCGGTGCCGGCCTGTGTGCCGGCCGCGGCGGGGGCGGAATCGGTGGTGGCTGTCGCGGTGCCCGCGCCTGCCAGGAGTCCCGCGCCGAGAACGGCGCAACAGGCGGCGGACAGGAGCGCCCGGAAGAGGGCGCGGGGACGGTGCGGTCTGCGCATCGATGTCTCCTCGTGGGGGAGGGGAGAGCGGGGGAGCCGTGCTGGGACCTGCCGAGTGCTGTTTGGCATGAACGCGGTGAGGCGTTGGAGGAACCCTAGGAGGACTAGACCAGTGCGTCAATGGTGCGGACCAATTTCCCTTTCTTTTAGTAAGCGGTCGTTAACTGGTGACTCGGTGCCTCCGATCGGGCATACTCACAGCGCCACAGCCGCTGGTCAGCCGGTTCTGTAACCCGGAACGGCAGCATCGGTCGAGGCCAGTGAGACCAGGCGGAAGCCACCCCACCCAGGTGAGCGTTCGCCAGTGCCCAACAGGGAGGAGAGCGTCCCCATGCCCGACCGCGCCCCGCAGCCGGTGGACCGTCAACTGCCCACGGACGAGGCCCGGGATCTGATCTCGCTCGTCCGCGACATCGCGCAGCGCGAGATCGCCCCGCAGGCGGCCGAGCAGGAGGACGCCGGGCACTTCCCGCGCGATGTCTTCCGCCTGCTGTCCGAGTCAGGACTGCTCGGACTGCCCTACGACTCCGGGTACGGCGGCGGCGACCAGCCGTACGAGGTCTATCTCCAGGCCCTCGAAGAGCTCGCCGCGGCCCGCCTCACCATCGGCCTCGGCGTCAGCGTGCACTCCCTCGCCTGCCACGCCCTCGCGAACTACGGCACGAAGGAACAGCAGGCCGAGCACCTGCCCGCGATGCTCGGCGGCGGCCTGCTCGGCGCGTACTGCCTCTCCGAACCGTCCTCGGGCTCGGATGCCGCGTCACTCCGTACGAAGGCGGTACGGGACGGCGACGACTGGGTGATCACGGGCACCAAGGCCTGGATCACCCACGGCGGAGTCGCCGACTTCTACACCGTGCTCGCGCGCAGCGGGGCCGAGGGTGCCCGCGGCATCACGGCTTTCCTGGTGCCGGGCGACGCCGAGGGCCTGAGCGCCGCGCCGCCCGAGAAGAAGATGGGCATGAAGGGCTCGCCCACCGCGCAGGTGCACTTCGACGGTGTACGGATTTCCGACGACCGGCGGATCGGCGACGAGGGTCAGGGTTTCGCGATCGCCCTGTCCGCGCTCGACTCCGGACGGCTCGGCATCGCGGCCTGTGCGATCGGCGTGGCCCAGGCGGCCCTTGACGAGGCCCTGGCCTACGCCACCGGCAGGCTCCAGTTCGGGCGGCCGATTTCGGACTTCCAGGGGCTGCGCTTCATGCTCGCGGACATGGCGACGCAGATCGAGGCGGGCCGGGCGCTCTACCTCGCCGCCGCACGGCTGCGCGACGCGGGCCGGCCGTTCTCCAAGCAGGCGGCCATGGCCAAGCTGCTGTGCACGGACACCGCGATGAAGGTCACCACGGACGCCGTCCAGGTCCTCGGCGGGTACGGCTACACCGCCGACTTCCCCGTCGAGCGCTACATGCGCGAGGCCAAGGTCCTCCAGATCGTCGAGGGCACCAATCAGATCCAGCGGATGGTCATCGCCCGTCACCTCGCGGGTCCTGAGTCCCGCTGAACTGCCCGTGGCCGTACATCGCCGACGGCGACGCCAGCCGGACCCACTCGGGGTCGTGGCGCCCCGGCAGCGTGCGGCCGCGATCGGCCCAGGTGCGGATGAGGGCGCGGTAGATGGGGGGATCCTGGAGCGGCGGCGCCTGCTGAACCGGCCGCTGAACCGATTCTGCGGGAGCCGGAACGAGGATCCTGCGCCGACGCCCGGTCGCTGAATATGTGGGGGTCATACCGGGGCAACGCATGGGCGGGCGGGCAGGTCACCGGCGCCCGGAATCGACCGTGAGTTCGCGGTGAGCCCGTACGGGGACTTCGGACGGGCGCACGATCTGGCCCCCGGCAGGTATCTGACGTACCGTCATCTGCGCCGCCGGGGGCCGCACCCCTCCGGGCGACGTCAACTGCCGTGCGCCCAGGGAGGCTTGCCGTGCCCGACGACCGCCCCGTTGCCCTCGACGAGTACCCCGTGCACCAGGTGCCCCTGTCCATGAAGCACGTCGCCACCGGGGACCGGAACGCCTACGACCGCTGCATCTTCCACGTCTTCGACCACCACGGACGGGCGCTGCTGATCGTGGGGCTCGGCGTGTATCCGAACGCCGGGGTGATCGACGCGTACGCCACCCTGCGGGACGGGAACCGCCTGCACGCGGTACGGGCGTCGGACGCGCTCGGCGACGACCGGATGAACCTCTCCGTGGCACCACTGCGCATCCTTGTCGAACGCCCCCTGAAGGACTTCGTCCTGCGGTGTGAGGCCGATCCCGACGACCCCGACGGGCTGTCGTACGAGATCAACTGGTCGGCGGATTTCCCGGCCCTCTGGGAGCCGCACCACCTGCAGCGGCGAGGCGGACGGCTCACTCTGGAAGGCAGGCGCTTCGTGCAGGCGGGACGCTGCGAGGGCTGGATCCGCGTCGGCGGCGAGGAGATACGCCTGACCGGTGACCAGTGGACCGGCACCCGCGACCGCAGCTGGGGCGTGCGCCCGATTCCGGGCGAGGAGGGCGGCCGGCTCGCGGAGGACAACCCGACCGAGGGATTCCACTGGCTCTGGTGCCCGGTGCGCTTCGAGGACCGGTTCCTGATGGTCGTCATCCAGGAGGACGCCGACGGATACCGCACCCTCAACGACGCGACACTCGTACGCGACGGGCAGCGCGACCTCCAACTCGGCTGGCCCCAGGCCGACATCGCCTACCGCCCGGGTACCCGCCACCCCACGTCCGCCGTCATCCACCTCACCCATCCGGCGGACCGCAAACCCATGGAGCTGGGCGTGGAGGTCCTCACCTCCTCCCCGCTGGCCGTGGGCGCCGGCTATCCGCCCGCCGACGACTGGCAGCAGGGCACCTGGCGCGGCCGCGGCTGGACCGACCGCCGCGTCTACGACCTCTCCGACCCGTCGGCTCACCCGCTCGCCGCGTACGGGGTGATCGACCACGCCGCCCGCTTCACGCTGAACGGGCAGACCGGACACGGGATCTTCGAGCACGGCTCGTTCGGCCGCCACGATCCCAGCGGCTTCACCGGATTCGACTCGGTCGCGCACTGAAGGGGCCCTGAGATGACCACAGCACCCCGCCCGCGTACGACGACCCGCGACCTCCAGGAGCTGACCGGCCGGCTGACCGGCTGGCTCGCCACGCGCCTCCCCGGCGCCAGGGCGGTGAACGTCACCGTCCCCGAGTCCAACGGCATGTCCAGCGAAACCCTGCTCTTCGACATCGAGCACCCCGAACCACCCTTGCGCGCCTGCGCGTTGAGACTTGCGGCGGACCCGGCGGCGTACACGGTCTTCCCCGTCTACGACATGCCCAGGCAGTACCGCACGATGCGGCTGGTCGCGGAACACGCCGACCTGCCCGTGCCGCGCGTGCTGTGGCTGGAGGAGGACCCGGGCCCGCTCGGAGCGCCGTTCTTCGTCATGGAACGGATCGCCGGGCGAGTGCCGCCGGACGTCATGCCCTATACGTACGAGGGGAATTGGCTCCACGCGGCGAGCGACGAGGAGCGAGAACTCCTCGAGTCGGCCTCGATCGGACTTCTGGCGCGTCTGCACGACCAAGTGCCCGTGAAGGAGGCGGACTTCCTGTCCCTCACGGGTGACGGCAGCCCGCTGAGGCGTCACGTCGAGGCACAACACGCCTACTACGAATGGGTGGTTGACGGGCTGTCACGCTCGCCCCTCATCGAGAGCGCCTTCGCCCGGCTCGACGACCTGTGGCCGCGCGACGAGGGTGAGGCGGTGCTCAACTGGGGCGACGCGCGCATCGGGAACGTCATCTACGACGGTTTCGAACCCGCCGCCGTCCTCGACTGGGAGATGGCGGCCCTGGCCCCGCGCGAGGTGGACCTCGGCTGGACCGTCTATCTGCACCGCTTCTTCCAGGACCTCACCGTGAGCTTCGGCCAGGCGGGCCTGCCCGACTTCCTGCGCCGCGACCGGGTGGAGCGGCGCTACGCCGAACTCACCGGCCACACACCGCGGGACATGGACTTCTACACGCTGTACGCCGCTCTGCGCCACGCGATCGTGATGCTGCGCATCGCCTACCGCCAGGCGCACTTCGGCGAGGTCACCGTCCCCCGGGACCCGGACACACTGATCCTGCACCACGGCAGCCTGCGAGCCATGGTGCAGGGCAGCTACTGGAGTTGACCGGTCGTCAGTCGCGGAACGCGAGGACGGTCAGGCGGCCAGGCGCCGCATCTCGGGGACGCGGATGGGGCGCGAGCTCGGGCCGCCCACGTGCGAGAACGGCTGGGTCCGCCAGTCGAGCCCCTGAGGGAGCGTCAACAGCAGGGCCGTGTCCTGCTCCTGGAGTTCCGCGGTCTCGTCCGCGGGCTGCGCGTCGTCCGCCGCCCGGCCCGTACCGGTGCAGACCGTGAGACCGAACGGGTTCCACGGCGAGGCGCACAGCGCGTGCTCGGGCAGGACCTCCTCGTCCGCCAGGAGCGCGATGGGCTGCGCGCAGTCCGGGCAGATCACCCGGTACATCTCGAAGGTGTCGTACGCGTCGAACTCCTCACCGTCCAGGGCGTCGGGTTCGACGCCCTCCGGCTCGGGTTCGGACACGGCCTGCTGCCGCTTGGACGCGGTACGACCAGGGCGCTTAAGACTCTGCATGGGTTTCTCCCCCTCGGGTGGGCCGACAAGGCACTGCGGCCTCGACCACAGCAAGCACTTCCCGTCCCGTCTCTGCCGTAATCACGAGAACATCACGGACCCGGTTCCGACTATGTGGCGTTCGTCACATGCCGCCCGCAGGTGCCCGGCCCGGTGGATTTGTCCCCCCGTCTCCTCGCAGGCCACTCCCGGCTACATCACAAACCGGGTATGACCTGCGCCGCTCAGGTATCCGACGGGATCAAGGGCCCTGTAGGTTCTTGCGCCATGGAGGAGCTGGACCGACAAATCGTGCAGCTGCTCGTCGCGGACGGGCGGATGAGTTACACCGACCTGGGCAAGGCCACGGGCCTGTCCACGTCTGCCGTGCACCAACGGGTGCGCCGGCTGGAGCAGCGCGGAGTCATCCGCGGCTATGCCGCGGTCGTGGACCCGGAGGCCGTCGGGCTGCCCCTGACCGCCTTCATCTCGGTGAAGCCGTTCGACCCCAGCGCCCCCGACGACATCGCGGAACGCCTCGCCGGTGTGCCCGAACTCGAGGCCTGCCACAGCGTCGCGGGCGACGAGAACTACATCCTCAAGGTGCGCGTCTCGACCCCGCACGAGCTGGAGGAGCTCCTCGCCCGGCTGCGTTCCCTCGCGGGGGTGTCGACGCGGACGACGGTGGTGCTGTCGACGCCCTACGAGGCTCGGCCGCCCCGGATCTGACGGCCCCCGGCGCGGAGCGGGTCGCCACAGGGGCGAGACTGTTCCCCATGAGTGAGAGCACCGCCCCGTCGGACACCGTGCTGCTGCGCGGTGGAGAAGTCCACAGTCCCGCCGATCCCTTCGCCACCGCGATGGTCGTCGAACGCGGGCAGGTCGCCTGGGTCGGCTCGGAGGGCGCGGCCGACGCCTTCGCGGACGGGGTCGACGAGGTCGTGGACCTCGAAGGCGCACTGGTCACCCCGGCGTTCACCGACGCACACGTGCACACCACCTCGACGGGCCTCGCGCTCACCGGCCTCGACCTGTCCGACGCCCCCTCCCTGGACGCCGCGCTCGCCCTCGTACGGGACTTCGCCACCGCCCGCCCCACCGACCGGGTCCTCCTCGGTCACGGCTGGGACGCCGCCCGCTGGCCCGGCGGACGCCCTCCCACGCGCGCCGAACTCGACGAGGCGACCGGCGGACGCCCGCTGTACCTCTCGCGCATCGACGTCCACTCGGCCGTCGTCACCACCGCCCTCCTGGACCTGGTTCCGGGGGTCACCGATCGCGCCGGGTACCAGGACGGCCCGCTCACCCGCGACGCCCACCACGCCGTCCGTGCCGCCGCCCTCGGCGCCATCACCGGGGAGCAGCGCACCCGGGCCCAGCGCACCGCGCTCGCCCACGCCGCCTCCCTCGGTATCGGCTCCGTCCACGAGTGCGCGGGCCCGGACATCTCCTCCGAGGACGACTTCACCGGGCTGCTGCGGCTGGCCGCCGAGGAGCCGGGCCCCAGGGTCGTCGGCTACTGGGCCGAACAGGACATCGACAAGGCCCGTGCCCTGGGCGCGATCGGCGCCGCGGGCGATCTCTTCGTGGACGGCTCCCTCGGCTCGTACACCGCCTGTCTGCACCAGCCGTACGCCGACGCCGCCCACACGGGCACCGCCTACCTCGACGCGGCAGCCGTCGCCGCCCATGTCGCCGCGTGCACCGAGGCGGGCCTCCAGGCGGGCTTCCACGCCATCGGGGACGCCGCGGTGACCTCCGTGGTCGAAGGAGTGCGTGCCGCCGCGGAGAACGTCGGTCTGGCCCGCGTACGCGCCGCCCGGCACCGCGTCGAACACGCCGAGATGCTCACCCCCGAGACCATCGCGGCCTTCGCCGAGCTGGGCCTCACCGCCTCCGTGCAGCCCGCCTTCGACGCGATCTGGGGCGGCGAGGACGGTATGTACGCCCAGCGCCTGGGTGCCGAACGGGCCCGTACGCTCAACCCGTTCGCGGCCCTGCTGCGCACCGGCGTGCCGCTCGCCTTCGGTTCCGACAGTCCCGTCACCCCCTTCGACCCGTGGGGCACCGTCCGCGCGGCGGCCTTCCACCGGACGCCGGAGCACCGGGTGTCCGTACGCGCAGCCTTCACGGCACATACGCGCGGTGGATGGCGGGCCATCGGACGGGACGACGCGGGTGTCCTGGTGCCGGGCGCGCCCGCGGACTACGCCTTGTGGCGCACCGAGGACCTGATCGTGCAGGCTCCCGACGACCGGGTCGCACGCTGGTCCACCGACCCTCGCTCCGGCACACCCGGGCTGCCGGATCTGACCCCAGGGAACGACCTGCCCGTCTGCCTGCGCACCGTCGTGGGCGGCCGGACGGTATTCGTACGGCCTAACGAGTGATGTCCCGGGGTGGCGCGGCTCCGATCACCGCCCGCCGCCCCGTCGCGCGACCTGCGCATCCTCCGCACTGACCAGGCGTTTGAGGGTAAAAGCGCAGGTCAGACGGCTGTTGACAGCTGGCCGCAGGTGGCGGGTAGGTTCGGCCGGGTCCACCACCGGACGTCCGACGGGGGAACTTCCGCGCGGTCTCGAAGCGCCGCTGGGTCAGGGGCGGTGTGCCGCACCGGCGCACCACCACTGGGAGCCAGGCCCAGCACCCGCGCAACGAGAGGCGAGGGAACGTTCCGACACGTCGGCAGGTGTGACCCGGGTGGGGCCCGGACGTTCAGTAGACAACGGCTTTCGGTCGACCCGCAGCCAGCGGGTCCCTGGTCGGCCCGAAGGGCGCCGGGCCCCGATCCGCAGCAGGTGAGCTGCGCCAGGCGGGTTTTCCTCTTACCCGCCTCTTGTCGAATCGACACCCCCGTACCGACACCGCGGCGTGGCAGCGCAGGTTGAGGCCACTATGGTGGACCTCTGCGTACGGACTCGAAGGGGCAGCAGTGAACGACGGCGACGCGACCCTCGCGGCGGAAGCCCAGGGGAGACAGTTCGGCCCGCTCGGCACCGCCTTGGTGATCATCCCGACCTACAACGAGGCGGAGAACATCAAGAAGATCGTCGGCAGGGTGCGCGCCGCTGTGCCCGAGGCGCACGTCCTGGTGGCCGACGACAACAGCCCCGACGGCACCGGCAAGCTCGCCGACGAGGTAGCCGCCGAGGACGAGCAGGTCCAGGTGCTGCACCGCAGAGGCAAGGAAGGTCTCGGCGCCGCCTATCTCGCGGGCTTCCGCTGGGGCATCGAGCACGGCTACGGCGTACTCGTCGAGATGGACGCCGACGGCTCCCACCAGCCGGAGGAACTGCCCCGCTTGCTGACCGCCCTCAAGGGCGCCGACCTCGTGCTCGGCTCGCGCTGGGTACCCGGCGGGCGGGTCGTGAACTGGCCCAAGTCCCGCGAGTTCATCTCGCGCGGCGGCAGTCTGTACTCCCGAGTCCTGCTCGATGTGCCGATCCGCGACGTCACGGGCGGCTACCGTGCCTTCCGCAGCGAGACCCTCCAAGGCCTCGGCCTCACCGAGGTCGCCTCCCAGGGCTACTGCTTCCAGGTCGACCTGGCCCGGCGTGCCGTCAAGGCCGGCTATCACGTGGTCGAGGTGCCGATCACCTTCGTCGAGCGGGAACTCGGCGACTCCAAGATGAGCCGGGACATCCTGGTGGAGGCCCTTTGGCGGGTCACCACGTGGGGCGTGGGGGAGCGGCTCGGACGGATCACGGGGCGCAAGTCCCGCTGACGGCGATCCGAGCGACGTACGGCCTCTGCGCGTGTTCCGGCCTTCAGCGGCTCCGTCCCCGACCCACAGGCGCTGTTGATCATCCGCTTATCCCGTACTGAGCCGCGTCCAGGCACACTGGGAACATGACGACTGGCGCTCCCACTCCCACGTACCCCGCTCGCCCGCGGCGCTCGCGGCTGCGCACCTTCCTGCCGCTGGGCATCGCCGTGTGGCTGGTGCTGGAGATCTGGCTGCTGACCGTGGTGGCGGGCGCGGCGAGCGGCCTAACGGTCTTCCTGCTGCTTGTCGCGGGCTTCATCCTCGGATCCGTGGTCATCAAGCGGGCCGGGCGCCGGGCCTTCCGCAACCTCAGCGAGACGCTGCAACAGCAGCAGAGCGGGGTGGCGCCCACGAGCGGGACCGGCAAGGGCGACGGCAACGGCCTGATGATGCTCGGCGGCCTCCTCCTGATGATCCCCGGCCTGATCTCCGACGCCTTCGGCCTGCTCCTGCTGATCCCGCCGGTCCAGAAGGCCCTCAGCCGCTACGCGGAGCGGACGATCGACCGCAAGATCGCGGCGGCCTCTCCGGGCACGCTGGGCGACGCCTTCCAGCAGGCACGCATGCACCGCCCGGACGGCAAGGTCGTACAGGGCGAGGTCATCAGGGACGACACGGGCCGCCAGGAGCCCGGCCCGCGCCCGCCGCTCAACGGCTGAGTGCTCGCCCTGGGGGCGCGGCCCCCAGGGCCGGCGCCTCCGGGCGTCCCCGGAACGCACAAAGCCACGGACCCCGTACCCATCAGGTACGGCGCCCGCGGCTGCGTGCGTTCGTGGTATGCCACTCAACCCCCGGAGGGGTTACGCGGACTTGCGGCTGTCCCGCGGATGTACCGCGATGTTCATCGCGCCGGAGCGCAGAACCGCCAGACGCTCCTCAAGGACCTCTTCGAGTTCCTCTCGGGTGCGTCGCTCCATCAGCATGTCCCAATGTGTACGCGCGGGCTTGGCCTTCTTTTCCTCAGGGCCGTCGCCGTCCACCAGGAGTGCCTGGGCCCCGCAGACCTTGCACTCCCACTCGGACGGGATCTCCGCCTCGACCGAGAAGGGCATCTCAAAGCGATGTCCCTTCTCGCATGCGTACTCCACGGCCTGGCGCGGGGCCAGGTCGATGCCGCGGTCCGTCTCGTAGCTTGTCACCACGAGGCGCGTACCGCGAAGAGCTCGCTCACTCATGAATCGTGCCTCCCGGGCTTGTCGCCCACAGGACAGGTGTCGCTGTCGTCGTCATCCGGTCAACGTCCGGTCGGCGGTAAAGATTCCCGTTCCGGGTCATGCGTCGCCGTCGTAGCCGCCCCTTGTTGTACCCACCTGCGCCCGCTTTGTCACATCTGAGAGCAGATGTAACCCGGCGTTTCAGTATCTTGACGCGCAGTAACGGTACGCCTGGCAGGCCAAACGCGTACACTACCGGCCTTTGGCCTCCGGCGCTAAATCCTGTCGGGTACGGGATTCCCCGCGTCGCGTATCGCCTGCCGCACCGGCACCCTCGCGAGCAGCACGAACCCGATGACGAAGAAGGCCACAAGGGAGATGATCGCGTCCCGATAACTTCCGGTCAGCTGGTACGTGAGCCCGAACAGCAGAGGGCCCAGCCAGCTCATTCCGCGGTCGCTCATCTCGTACGCGGAGAAGTACTCGGCCTCTTTGCCGCTCGGCACGAGATGCGAGAACAGGGAGCGCGACAGGGCCTGACTGCCGCCCAGGACGAGCCCGATGCCGGCGGCCAGGACGAAGAACCAGACGGGCGCGCCGGCGGGCAGGAAGTACCCGGCGCCGAGTGTCACGGTCCAGGCGACGAGCGAGCCGAGGATCGTACGTTTCGCGCCGTACCTGCGCGCCAGCCGTCCCATGCCCAGGGCGCCCCCGACCGCGAGCACCTGGACCAGCAGCACGGCGACGATCAGGGTCGACTGGCCGAGGCCCAGCTCCTCCGAACCGTAGATCGAGGCCTGTGAGATGACCGTCTGGATGCCGTCGTTGTAGACGAGGTAGGCGAGAAGGAAGGACAGGGTGAGCGGTTTGCCGCGCATGTCGCGCACGGTGGCCGCCAGTTGCCGCCATCCGGGCGCGGACGCCGTCCCGGCAGGGGTCTTGCGCCTGTCGTCGCGCAGACGCTTGAGCGGTACGAGGGTGAAGGCGCCCCACCAGACGCCCGCCGAGGCCAGACAGATGCGGACCGCCGTCGACTCGGAGACGCCGAAGGTGTCGTGGGCCGTGAACAGGATCAGGTTCGCGATCAGGACGAGGGAGCCCGCCGCGTAGCCGAAGGCCCAGCCCCGGGACGAGACCGCGTCACGCTCCTCGGGCGGTGCGATCTGCGGCAGGTAGGAGTTGTAGAGGACCATCGACACGGCCACCGAGGCGTTGGCGACGATCAGCAGCAGACCGCCGAGCAGATAGCGGTCGCCGTCCAGGAAGAACATGCCCGTGGTGGCCGCGGCGCCCACATAGGCGGCGGCCGCGAGCAACGGCTTCTTGCGGCCCGTGCGGTCGGCGGCCGCGCCCGCGATCGGCATCACGAAGATCGACAGGATGACGGACACCGAGACCGAGTACGCGAAGAAGGAACCGGCGCGGATCGGTATCCCCAGGGGATGTACGAAGCCGTCCGCGTCCGCCGCCGCCTTGGCGACCGACGTCAGATAGGGGCCGAGGAACACGGTGAGCACGCTCGTCGAGTAGACGGAGCACGCCCAGTCGTACATGTACCAGCCGTGTTGCTCGCGCCGTCGCTCGGCGGCCTCGTCGGCCGCCTGTGCGCGCACGGTGTCAGTGCCCACCCGTGCCCCTCGCTTCCCGTGAACGGACCGCGCGGCGGGCTCAGACCCAGGTGCCCCGGTCCTCCAGGACCCTGCGCAGCGTGTCGATGTGATCGGTCATGATGCCATCGACTCCCAGGTCCAGGAGCCGGTGCATGCGATCCGCCTCGTTGACCGTCCACACGTGGACCTGCAACCCGCGCGCGTGGGCGGCGCGCAGGAAGCGCCGGTCGACCACCGGCACGCCCGACTGGGACACGGGTACCTGGGCGGCGACCGCCGAGCCGCGCACCGCGGCCGGTATGCCGTACGAGCGCAGCCGCAGCCCCAGGACGCCCCGGGTGCCGTACGAGGTGGCCAGGCGCGGCCCGGCCAGGCGCTGGGCGCGGAAGACGCGCGCCTCGGAGAACGAGCCGACGCAGACGCGGTCCCAGGCGTTGGTACGGCCGATCAGGTTGAGCAGGGGATGGAGGGCCGATTCCGCCTTGATGTCGACGTTCCAGCGCACCTCGGGAAAGGTTTCGAGCAGCTCTTCGAAGAGGGGGACCGGTTCTTTGCCCGCCACGCGCGCGTGGCGCACGTCCTCCCACGGGAGGTCCGCGATCCGGCCCGCCCCGTCGGTCACCCGGTCCAGGGTCGAGTCGTGGAAGGCGACGAGCTTCCCGTCCGCCGTCGCGTGTACGTCCGTCTCGATGTAGCGGTAGCCCGCCTCCACCGCCCGCCGGAACTGGGCCAGGGTGTTCTCCAGACCGTCCGCGGCGCCGCCCCGGTGTGCGAAGGGGATCGGGCCGGGGTGGTCGAGGTACGGGTGGCGTATACGCGTGCTCACCCGGGCAGTATGGCGCGCTCCGGTTGACCGGTGGCAACGACCGTGCTGCCGCCCGGTGCCGTGGGGGCGGCGAACACGCGCAGGAAGAACTGGGCCAGCGGACCGATCGCGACGGCGTACAGCACGGTGCCGATGCCGACCGTGCCGCCGAGGGCGAAGCCGGTCGCGACGACCGCCACTTCGACGGCCGTGCGCATCAGGCGGATCGAGCGGCCGGTCCGCTGGTGCAGGCCTGTCATCAGGCCGTCGCGCGGTCCCGGACCGAAGCGTGCGGTGATGTAGAGGCCGGTCGCCGCACCGTTCAGCAGGATGCCCGCCACGAGAAGGGGAATCCGTACGGCCAGGCTGTGCGCGGCGGGCAGGAGGGCGAGGGTGCCGTCCATGGCGATGCCGACCACGAAGACGTTGGAGACCGTGCCCAGGCCCGGGCGCTGGCGGAGCGGGATCCACAGGAGCAGCACCGCCGCGCCCACGAAGATCGACACCACGCCGATCGTCAGACCGGTCAGCTCGGCGAGCCCCTGGTGCAGCACGTTCCAGGGCTCCAGGCCGAGGCCCGCCTCCACGAGCAGGGCGGAGCTCGCGCCGTACAGCGCCAGGCCGGCGTACAGCTGGACGAGTCGACGCGGGAGCCGTCCGGACGTGAGGAGTCCGGTCTCCGATTGGCTGGACAAGATGAAGCCCCCTGTGGTGGTCGTGGCCTGACACATGACACTCTGTGGCTTGAGAAGGAACCACATCCATGGCCAATTCGGGGAAGGTGGACTGGGAATCATGACTCAGTGGACTTCGGCGGTGGGTGCCGCTCAGCTCGCCCGGCTCCTCAACTCCCAGCAGGAGCGCCCCGCGGGGCCCGGCACCCGCCGCCCGCCCGCCTATCGCGCGCTCGCCGACGGCATCCGGCTGCTGGTGCTCGAAGGACGGGTGCCGGTCGCCGCGCGGCTGCCCGCCGAGCGGGAACTCGCGCTGTCCCTGTCCGTCAGCCGTACGACGGTCGCCGCGGCCTACGAGGCGCTGCGGTCCGAAGGGTTCCTGGAGTCCCGCCGCGGAGCGGGCAGCTGGACCGCCGTGCCCGCGGGGAACCCGCTGCCCGCGCGCGGCCTTGAACCGCTGCCGCCCGAAGCCCTCGGATCCATGATCGACCTCGGCTGCGCGGCGCTGCCCGCGCCCGAGCCCTGGCTCACCCGGGCCGTGCAGGGCGCCCTGGAGGAGCTGCCGCCGTACGCGCACACCCACGGCGACTATCCCGCCGGACTGCCCGCGCTGCGCTCGATGCTCGCCGAGCGGTACACGGCGCGCGGGATACCGACCATGCCCGAGCAGATCATGGTGACCACCGGGGCGATGGGAGCGATCGACGCGATCTGTCATCTCTTCGCCGGGCGCGGTGAACGGATCGCCGTCGAGTCGCCCTCCTACGCCAACATCCTTCAGCTGATGCGCGAGGCCGGGGCCCGGTTGGTGCCCGTCGCCATGGCCGAGGGGCTCGCCGGGTGGGACATGGACCGCTGGCGGCAGGTCCTGCGGGACTCGGCTCCCCGGCTCGCGTATGTCGTCGCCGACTTCCACAACCCGACGGGCGCCCTTGCCGACGAGGACCAGCGGCGGGTGCTCGTGGACGCTGCCCGGTCCGCGGGGACCGTGCTCGTCGTGGACGAGACGATGAGCGAACTGCATCTGGACGACGGGGTGCACATGCCCCGCCCCGTGAGCAGTTTCGACCCCGCTGGATCGACCGTCATCACGGTCGGGTCCGCAAGCAAGGCCTTCTGGGCCGGGATGCGCATCGGGTGGGTGCGGGCCGCCCCCGATGTGATCCGCAGCCTGGTCTCCGCGCGCGCGTACGCCGACCTGGGCACGCCCGTGCTGGAGCAGCTGGCCGTGAACTGGCTGCTCAGCACCGGGGGCTGGGAGCAGGCCGTGGAGATCCGGCGGACACAGGCCCGGGAGAACCGGGACGACCTGGTCGCCGCGGTGCGGCGGGAGCTGCCCGAGTGGGAGTTCTCGGTGCCGCGGGGCGGGCTCACGTTGTGGGTGCGGACCGGAGGGCTGTCGGGGTCGCGGCTGGCCGAGATGGGGGAGCGGGTGGGGGTCCGCGTGCCGTCCGGGCCACGGTTCGGGGTGGACGGCGCCTTCGAGGGGTATGTGCGGTTGCCGTTCACTGTGGGGGGTGCGGTGGCCGAGGAGGCGGCGGTGCGGCTCGCTGCGGCGGCGCGGCTGGTGGAGACGGGGGGCAGCGGGGGGAGCGAGGCGCCTCGTACGTTCGTGGCTTAGGGAAGGGGCGGGACTGCTTCGTCCTCAGACGCCGGACGGGCTGATCTCCGCCTCTGCCGGAGTCGTGCGCTCCGGTAGGAGGTCCAGGACCGCCCGCCGATGGGTGTCGCTGGTCGCGTCGTCGTAGGGGTCCGGGGTCGCCGGGACCTGGAGGCGGAGGACCGGGCCGGTGCCCAGGCGGGCGTAGCCCCGACCCGGGGGTACCTCACGGGTGGGCGTGGTGTGCGGGGGTGAGCCCAGTACCGCTTCCAGCTGGGCGGAGGACGCGGGACCGAGCACCACGCGCGCGCGGGTGTGCTGGCGGACGGCGTCGCTGAGGGAGTCCAGGCTGTCGAAGTGCTCGGCCACGACGACCGTGACACCGGCCGCGCGGCCATGGCGCAGGGGGACCTGGAGGAGTGACTGTGGGTCGTTGCGGCCGTCGACGGCGGCGAAGTGGCCCAGCGCGCTCGGGCGGTCCAGCAGGATCCACAGCGGGTGCTTGGTGTCGTCCGGCGCGGACTGGCCGGCCTGACGGGCGCGGTTCGCGGCGATGAGACGCCGTTCCGTCTCATGGGCGGCCCACTCCAGGCTCGCGAGCGCCCCGGCGAGCCCGCACTCGACGGCCAGCACACCCTCGCGGCCGGTCAGACACGCGTACTCGCCGGTGCCCGCTCCCTCCACGATCACGACATCGCCGTACTGGAGACACTGCAGGGCGATCGAGCGCAGCAGCGTGGTGGTGCCGCTGCCGGGCTCGCCCGCGACCAGCAGATGCGGCTCCGTGGAGCGGACTCCCGTGCGCCAGACGACCGGGGGGACGTCACGCTGTTCCTCGCCGTAGGTGAGGGGGAGCGTGCGCTGGACGTCGGCGGGGTCGGTGAAGCCGAGGACCGTCTCGCCGGGTGCGGTCACGAACCGCTGGGCGGCGATGTCGGTGGGGAGCGGCGGGAG
Source organism: Streptomyces sp. NBC_00554 (assembly GCF_041431135.1). Lineage (NCBI taxonomy): Bacteria > Bacillati > Actinomycetota > Actinomycetes > Kitasatosporales > Streptomycetaceae > Streptomyces > Streptomyces sp. NBC_00554. Next base: position 8,511,599 of record NZ_CP107799.1, read on the forward strand.
GACCGTGATTCTCAGCTCGTTGCCCTCCTCGTCCCACTCGAAGTGGTATTCGCGGCCGCGGCCGGACTTGGCGTGCAGCAGCTGCTCGATCCGGGCGCGGGACTCCGCCTCGCCGTCGGTGAAGTACGCCGGGTAGCGGAGGAGGAGCCGGGACACACGTCCGTCCTCGTCGAAGTCGTACGAGGAGAAGGCCTTCTCCCAGTCGCCGCCGTGGGCGTAGAGGGGGGCGGGGTCCTCGGCCGCGGAGAAGTACGGGACCAGGGCCTCGTACAGCGACTGGAGGCGCTGGGTCTGCGACTCGTCGGGGCCCGTCGGCTCCGGGGCGGTGCGTTCGCGGCCCGCCCACGCTGCCGCCGCCATCAGCGTGATGACGGCGAGCAGCGGTCCGTACGGCACCAGTGCCACGACCAGGACCACCGAGGCCACCAGGAACAGCAGGGGCCCGCGCCGGTCCTTGGGCGTGGCGGCCCACTTGCGCCGTCCGGCAGCTGCCAGCCGGCGCAGTCCACGAGTGATCGTGATCAGCGGGTGGAGGACGTCGGTGGCGCTGTCGGCTGCCGTTCGGGCCAGATCCCGGCTTCGGGCGATCTGTGCGCTGCCGTTGCTCAGAATGCGGGGGAGAGGGCGCCGGGCCACTGCTGTCTCCTGATGGTGCGTGCGAGAGAGGGACGTCAGAACTTGATCCCGCCGAGGAGGCCCGCAAGGCTCTCCCCGCCGGCCTTGATGCTCGGAGCGATGGCCGTGCTCGCCATGTAGAACCCGAACAGCGCGGCCACAAAGGCATGCGACGCCTTGAGCCCGTCCTTCTTGAAGAAGAGGAAGACGATGATGCCGAGGAGGACGACGCCTGAGATGGACAGAATCATTTGAGCTCTCCTGGTTCGTGGGGACAGTCACCATGAGTTCTTCCAGGATCACAGCATGTATCCATACGATAAAAGGTGCAACTGAGTGAATTTCCGCTGATTTCACCCGAGTGGCGGACCCTTTTGGGCCGCCTGAACAGGTCTGTTCCGTCCGGCAAGTCCGTTGTGATCCTTGCCGCAGGCCGTGCCGGTCATGTGGAGCCGGAGCCAGTACGCTGGCGATTCACCCGAACGGTTGCAGTGAGAGGCGGTCCGGCCGATGAGTGAAGCCCCCGACCCCGAGGTCGTGGAGCTGGCGACCAAGATCTTTGATCTGGCGCGCCGTGGCGAGACCGAGGCGCTCGTGGCGTACGTCGACGCCGGCGTTCCCGCCAACCTCACCAACGACCGTGGCGACTCGCTCGTGATGCTCGCCGCCTACCACGGCCATGCCGAGGCCGTACGCGCCCTGCTGGAGCGCGGCGCCGAGGCGGACCGCATCAACGACCGGGGTCAGACACCGCTCGCCGGTGCTGTCTTCAAGGGCGAGGAAGCCGTGATCCGGGTGCTCCTGGACGGTGGCGCCGATCCGGCCGCGGGCACCCCCTCGGCCGTCGACACGGCGCGCATGTTCGCCAAGGCCGAGCTGCTCGAGTTGTTCGGTACACGATGACTTAGATGCTCTGACCAGGCAAAACGCAAAAAATCGGGGAGGCGGTGCGGGGGCGCCGGAAATGCGGTCGCGGCGGGAAGAACCGCTGGGTCATCATGACGTCGTGATTCACGGACGTGATGGCTGGGCAGGTGTTGCCGCACCGCGCGGGCCGTGATGCGGCCCGCATGGGCCACCTACGAGAGGCAGAGGAAGATGGTCTTCAGCAAGCAAGAAACGGCGGGCGCTCCGACGTGTTGTCACGCGGCCAGGTAATGCAGGATCCCGGTTGCGTCGACGCTTGATGTGAGGCTGTTTCCCATGTTCGATCCGGTCATAGCGCCCAGCGGTACGCTGCTCGGCCTGCTCCAGAGGGGCCGCGGCGACGGCACGCTGCACGCGCTCACCGCACCGCGCGCCGAAGCGCTCGCGGCGCTCAACCACTGTGTGCTGAGCGACCCCCGCCACGACTGGCAGGTGGAGAACCGCTCGCTCTACTACGCCCGTCTCTACCTCGACCTGAGCGGTGAGCTCGACGAGATCGAGCGGCACCTCTTCGACGTGGAGGACGTCCTCGACGACTGCGAGTCACGCACCGGGCTCGCCCTCGCGGTGCTCGGACACCTCGCCTCGTACGGCAGGCAGGACGCGCTCGAACTGCTGCGCAAGTACGCCGCCTCCGGCGCCAACTGGGCCTGGGCGCTCGACGAGCTGGCCCTGCGCGACGACGACGCGGGTCTGCGGGCCCTGGCCGCGCCCGTACTGGCCCGTTTCCCGGCCGACGCGGAGGGTGAGGCCGCACTCGCCGCCACCGTGCGCGACGCCTTCGAACCACGGCCCTGGCGGCTGTGGGCCGACGATCCGCGCGAATCCATCGGCACGCGCGTGCGTGCGGCCCAGGAACAGGGCTCCTTCGACCGCTGGCAGCGCCAGATGCGACCGGCCGGGCCCCGCCCGGGATGGAGCGTGCAGGCCGTCTTCGAGTGGGCCCAACAGGGCATCGAACGCGGGGCCGCACTCCATGTCCCCGCCGCCCGCTGCCTCAGTGCCGTCGCGGGCCCCGAGGACCGGCCCGAGATCGTCGAGGCCGCCCGCGGCGGCGACGACGGAGCCCGCTGCACCGCCTTGCGCTATCTCGCCGACAGCAACGATCCGGACGCCCTCGACCTGATCGAGGGCGCGGCGGCCACCGGTTCGCCGACCGCGGCCGAGGCCGCCGTGGAGGCCTTCGAACGGATGCGCAGTGTCGCCGCCGTCGACCGGGCGCGGAACTGGGCCCACCGGCCCGACGCCCTGGGGGCCGCCGCGGGCCGGATGCTCGCCTGCCGGGGCGGTACGCAGGACAGCGAACTGGTCCTGGGCGCGCTGCGCGAGGCCGTACGCGGCGAGGGCCCCGACGCGCCGACGCTGTGGACCCTCGTCGACGGGGCCGGGCGGCTCGGCATCATCTGTGCCGCACCCGTCCTGCGGCATGTGTACCGCGAGACCGCCTCGTCCCATCTGCGCGGGCGCGCCGCCCGCGCACTCGCCGCCACCGATCCGTCCTTCCCCGCCGGCTTCGCCGTCGAGTGCCTGTGGGACTGCGAGGAATCCACCCGCGAGGTGGCCGCACGGCACGCCGAGACCGGTGATGCACGTGTTGTCGATCAGTTGCGCCGGCTGGCGGCAGATCCAGCCGAAGAGGCCGAGGTACAGACAGCGGTACGGAGCAGAATCGGGCCGGACATGCCCGCCGTATGAACGTTCGGTGACCCGGGAGTCAGGAAGTCATGGACGCGGGCTGACCTGGACGGGTGCGGAGCGCAACGCTCATGGGACGTTCCCCGTACGGAAAGATCCACGTTGACGCGGGCACGTCCAGCGGGGCGACAACACGAGTATGCGTGTCGTCATCGTGACCGAATCCTTTCCCCCCGATGTGAACGGCGTGGCCCACTGCGCGCTTCAGACCGCCCGGCACCTCGTCGATCGCGGTCACGTTCCCCTCGTCGTCGCCCCGGCCACCGCCGCCGGGAGCGGGCCCGACGCCACCGCGCCGTGCCCTGTCGTCCGTATCCCCTCCATTCCGCTCCCGGGCTACCCCCAGGTCCGCGTCGCTCTCCCCAGCCGACGCGTCGCCGCGGCGATCACCGAACACCGCGCCGACATCGTCCACCTGGCCAGCCCCTTCATCCTCGGCGTCCGCGGTATGGCCGCGGCCGCCCGGCTCGGCATCCCCGCCGTCGCCGTCTACCAGACCGACCTGGCCGGATACGCCCGTACGTACGTGGGCGCCGGCGAAGCCACGGCGTGGCGGCGCATTCGCTCCGTGCACGCCGCCGCCGACCGGACACTCGCCCCGTCCAGCGTGGCCCTGCACGACCTAGAGGCACACGGTGTGCCGCGGGTGAAGCTGTGGGCGCGTGGCGTGGACACCGTCCGCTTCCGTCCCGACCGCCGGGACGAGGCGATGCGCCGCGAGCTGGCGCCCAACGGCGAGCTGATCGTCGGCTATGTCGGCCGGCTCGCCCCCGAGAAGCAGGTCGAACTGCTCGCCGGGGTCTGCGGCCTGGACGGCGTACGCGTCGTGATCGTCGGGGACGGGCCGAGCCAGACCAGCCTCACCGAACAGTTGCCCGGCGCCGTCTTCCTCGGTCGTCGCACGGGTGACGAACTCGCCCGGATCTTCGCCTCGCTGGACGTCTTCGCGCACACCGGTCCCTTCGAGACCTTCTGCCAGACCGTGCAGGAGGCCATGGCCAGCGGGGTGCCCGTCGTCGCGCCGGCCGCGGGCGGACCGCTCGACCTGGTGGCCCACGGGCGTACCGGGCTGCTGGTGCCGCCGCGCGACGCTGCCGCCGTACGGGACGCGGTGTGGTCCCTGGCCGGCGATCCGGCGCTGCGGGCCGCCTACGGCGCCGCCGCGCGGGACATGGTCGAGGGCCGCACCTGGGCCGCCGTCGGCGATCAGCTCATCGGGCACTACAGCGATGTGCTCTCCGCACGGACGGTGGTGGCGGCATGAGCCTGCGCATCGTACGGCTGGCGAACTTCGTCGCCCCCGCATCCGGCGGCCTGCGCACCGCGCTGCGGGAGCTGGGCACCGGCTACCGGGCCGCGGGGCACGAGCCGGTGCTCATCGTCCCCGGTGAGCGCGCCACGGACCGGGAGACCGAACAGGGGCGCGTCATCACGCTGCCCGGGCCGGTGCTGCCCGGCACCGGCGGCTACCGCGTGCTCACCGACAAGCGGAGGGTCGCCCGGCTCCTGGAGTCGCTCGCACCCGACCGCCTCGAGGTCTCCGACCGGACCACCCTGCGCTGGACCGGCGTCTGGGCACGGCGGGCCCGGGTGCCCGCCGTGATGGTCTCCCACGAGACCGCCGACGGCGTGCTGCGGACCTGGGGGCTCCCCGAGGGGATGGCCCGGCGCACCGCCGACGCCCTCAACGTGCGTACGGCACACACCTATTCACGTGTCGTGTGCACCACGGAGTTCGCCGAGCGCGAGTTCGTCCGCATCGGCGCCCGCAACGTCGTACGCGCCCCGCTGGGCGTCGACCTGGTGGGACGGGACCCCTCGCTGCGGGATCCCGCGGTGCGTGCCCGCTACGCGCGCGCGGACGAGGCCCTGCTCGTGATGTGCTCCAGGCTGTCCGTGGAGAAGCGGCCCGGTACGGCGCTGGACGGCCTTGAGGCGCTGCTGCGGCGCGGACAGCGTGCGGTCCTCGTCGTCGCCGGGGACGGACCGCTGCGGGCCCGGCTCGAACAGCGCGCCCGGGAGCGGAGGTTGCCCGTCACCTTCCTCGGACACCTCGCGGACCGCGCCGCGCTCGGCGCGCTCCAGGCCTCCGCCGACGTCTGCCTGGCCCCCGGGCCCGCCGAGACGTTCGGGCTCGCCGCCCTGGAGGCGATGGCCTGCGGTACGCCCGTGGTGGCCAGCTCGCTGTCCGCCCTGCCGGAGGTCATCGGCTCCGCCGGGGCCACCGCCGCGGACAGCGGGGACTCCTTCGCGGACGCGGTACGGCTGCTCCTTGGGCGTCCCGAGGGTGCGCGCAGGGAGGCCGCACGCGCGCGTGCCGAGTGTTTCGGGTGGGGCACCGCCGTCGAGGGCTTCCTCGCCGCGCACGACGCGGTGGTCGAGGTGCGGCCGCGCCTGCAGGAGGGCGTGGGATGAGACCGCTGCGTTTCGTGGCCCTCGGGGACTCGCTGACGGAAGGGGTGGGCGATCCCGTCGGCGAGGAATGGCGGGGGTGGGCCGCACTGCTCGCGCAGGGGCTCGCCCCGGCGGACGCACCCGTGGAGTTCATCAACCTGGCGGTGAGCGGCGCCCAGACGCGTGACGTGCTGGAACGCCAGACGCCGGAGGCGATGGCACTCGGCCCTGACGTGGTCTCCGTCGTCATAGGCGTCAACGACACGCTGCGGTACACCTTCGACATCCACTCCGTGGCCGCCCGACTCGACAAGGTGTACGCGGCGTTCCGGGCTCAGGGAGCGGTGGTGATGACGGCCTGTCTGCCGGATCCCGGCTACATGCTCGGGCTGCCGGGTGCCCTGGCGCGGCCGCTGGCCCGGCGGCAGCGGGCCGTCAACGCGGTGGTCCACGCGCTGTCCGAGCGGTACGGGGCGCTGCATCTGCACGCCGCGGAGGAGGACTGGCTGAAGGACCGCGCGATGTGGAGCGCGGACAAACTGCATCCGGGGGAGCAGGGGCACCGGGCGCTCGCGCTCCGGTTCCACGCGCTGCTCGCCGAGCAGGGCATCGCCACCGGTGTCCAGCCCTCGGCCGAACCAGAGTTCCCCGCGCCCACGCGGTCGGCGAGCCTCTGGTGGCTGGCGACCGCCGGGACCGGCTGGGTCGCCAGGCGGTGCACCGATCTGCTGCCGCAGCTGCTCACCCTCGCCGCCGCCGAGGTACGTCACAAGGCGCGCGGTACCAGCGCACGCCTCGACCTGAGCGCCTCGCACGCCGTGTCGGCCGCGCTGGCCGCCCTGTCGGTGAGTGAACAGCAGCCGGACCCGGCATGACGGTCCGGCTTCGTCTCGGGCCGCTTCATCGTCGTCGTACGGCCACGAAGCGGACCGGCGTGCCGGGGACGGCCTGAGCGGCCGCCGGGAGATCGGCCGGGCGGACGACAGCGATCACCGGGTACCCGCCGGTGGTCGGGTGGTCGGCCAGGAAGACGACCGGTCTGCCGTCGGGCGGTACCTGGACGGCACCCAGGACCATGCCCTCACTGGGGAGTTCGCCGGAAACGGCCCTCTCCAGTGAGGGCCCTTCCGTCCGCAGGCCGATGCGGTTGCTCGCCGCCGACACCCGGTAGGGGCGGGTGGTGAGGGTGCGCAGCGCCGAGGCCGTGAACCAGTCGTCGCGCGGGCCCGGCGTCACCCGCAGGACCAGTTCGGACGGCGGCGCGGGCTGCGGAACCACGTCCACGCGCGCGTGGAGGGCGTCGGGGCGTCCCAGGGGCAGCACCATGCCGTCCGTGAGGGGCGGGGGGCCGAGGCCCGAGAGGAGGTCCGTGGAGCGGCTGCCGAGGACCGGATCCACGGCGACTCCGCCGGAGACGGCCACATAGCTGCGGAGTCCCGCGCGCGCGGGGCCCACGTCGAGGAGCGCGCCGGCCGGCACGCGTACGGGCGCTCCCCAGGGTGCGGGACGCCCGTCCACGGTGACCGGGCATGGCGCACCCGCCACCGCCACGGTGACGGATGAACGCGGGCGCAGGGCACACCCGTTCACCGTCGTCTCCAGGACGGCCGCTTCCGGGGAGTTCCCGACGAGGCGGTTGGCCAGCGCCGCCGCAGGTCCGTCGAGCGCGCCGGAGCGCGGTACCCCGAGGTGGGCGTGGCCGGGGCGGCCCTGATCCTGGACGGTGGTCAGGGCCCCGGCACGTACGACGGAAAGAGCCCGGTCGGTCATGAGTGCCTCGTCGGTACGAAACGGACCCGGGTACCCGGAGCCAACAGCGCGGCCGGCACGCGCGCGTGGTCCCACAGCACCGCGTCCGTCGTCCCGATCAACTGCCAGCCGCCCGGCGAGGAGCGCGGGTACACGCCGGTGTACGGGCCCGCGAGCGCCACGGAACCGGCCGGAACCGTCGTACGCGGAGTCGCCCGGCGGGGAACGTCGTACCCGGAGGGCAGACCTGTCAGGTAACTGAAGCCGGGCGCGAACCCGCAGAAGGCGACGCGGAATTCGGCCGCCGCGTGGATCTCCGGCACGTCCTGCTCGGGCACCCCCCACAGGGCCGCGACGTCCGCCAGGTCGGGACCGTCGTACCGTACGGGGATCTCGATCGCCCGCTCCGCGCGCGTGGGCAGTGCGGGGATGTCCCAGGAGGCGAGACGGGCCGCCAGGCGCGCGGGGTCGTTCACGCCGTCCAGGAGGACCGTGCGGGCCGCGGGGACGATCTCCGCGACCGAGAAGGAGCCGTCCGCGCGGCGGCGCAGCAGTTCGGCGTGCAGGGCCTGGGCCTCCTCGCCCGAGGAGACCTCGATGAGCAGGGCTCGCTCACCGACCGGCAGTGCCCTCATGCGAACGCCTCCACGCGGACGCCCGCGGACTCGAGCCCGGCGCGGACCCGGCGTGCCATGTCCACCGCGCCCGGAGTGTCCCCGTGCAGACATAGGGAGCGGGCGCGGACCTGGATGCGCTCCCCGGAGTGCGAGGTCACGACGCCGAAGCGGGCCAGGCCCAGCGAGCGTTCGAGGACGGCGTCGGCGTCCGTGATCACCGCGCCGTCCTGGGAACGTGGCACCAGGGTGCCGTCCTCGGTGTAGGCGCGGTCCGCGAACGCCTCGGTGACGGTGGGCAGTCCCGCCCGCTCGGCCAGTTTCAGGAAGCGGGAGGACGGGAGACCGAGGACGGGCAGGGAGGCGCCCGCGAGCAGTACGCCGTCGACGACCGCCCCCGCCTGCTCCTCGTCGTGCACGACGCGGTTGTAGAGCGCGCCGTGCGGCTTCACGTACGACACGCGCGAGCCCGCCGCACGTGCGAAGACCTCCAAGGCGCCGATCTGGTAGGCCACTTCGGCCGTCAGCTCGGCGGACGGCACATCCATCGCGCGCCGCCCGAAACCCGCCAGGTCGCGGTAGGAGACCTGGGCGCCGATCCGTACACCGCGCTCGGCCGCCAGCTCGCACACCCGCCGCATGGTGGCCGCGTCCCCGGCGTGGAAACCGCAGGCCACATTGGCGCTGGTGACGACGGACAGCAGCTGCTCGTCGTCGGTGAGGCGCCAGCGGCCGAAGCCCTCGCCCAGGTCGGCGTTGAGATCGATCGGTGTCATGAGCTGCTGTCTCTCCTGTTCAGGCCACGCGGTACTGCTCGTCACGGGTGTCCGTGACGAGCATCTGGCCGGGTGCGTGGGTGATGGCGAAGGGCGGGCGCGAGGCCATCACGGCCGCCTGGGGTGTCACTCCGCAGGCCCAGAACACCGGGATGTCGCCGGGCTCGGCGTCCACCCGGTCGCCGAAGTCGGGGCGCGCGAGATCCCCGATGCCAAGACCCGACGGCTCACCGCAGTGCACCGGGCTCCCGTGCACGGCGGGCAGCAGACTGCTCTCCCGGATCGCCGCGGCCAGGTGCTCGGGCGGGACCGGGCGCATCGACACCACCATGGGGCCGTGCAGCCGCCCGGCCGGACGGCACTGGCGGCCCGTCACGTACATCGAGACGTTGCGGCCCTGCTCGAGGTGGCGCATCGGGACGCCCGCCTCGCTCAGCGCCCACTCGAAGGTGAAGCTGCAGCCGATGAGGAACGAGACCAGGTCGCCGCGCCAGTGGTCGATCACGTCCGTGGGTTCGGCCACCAACTCCCCGTGCTCCCACACCCGGTAGCGCGGCAGATCGGTGCGCAGGTCCGCGCCCTCGGCGAGCGGAGTGGTCCAGGAACCGGCGTCGGTGACGTCGAGGACCGGGCAGGGCTTCGGGTTGCGCTGACAGAACAGCAGCATGTCGTACGCCCAGTCGGCGGGCACCGAGATCAGGTTCGCCTGGGTGTGGCCCGCGGCGACTCCGGCGGTGGATCCCGACACGCCCGAACGGAACGTGGCGCGCGCCTTCTTGGGGGTCCACGCGTGCGCGTGGCCGTCACGGAGGCTCAACGGGCGGTCCTGGGGGGAGTGGATCACGGGGATCACAGAGGTCGTGGCGGTCACAGGAGTTCCTTCCCACGGGTCTCGGGGAGTCCGATCAGCGCCACGGCCGCGAGGGCGTAGCCGATCGCACCGAAGACCAGCGCCCCGCCAACGCCCCAACTGTCGGCCAGGAAGCCGACAGTGGTGGGGAAGGCGGCGCCCACGGCACGTCCGGTGTTGTACGTGAAGCCCTGCCCTGTGCCGCGCACCGCCGTCGGGTACAGCTCGCTGAGGAAGGAGCCGAAGCCGCTGAAGATGGCCGACATGCAGAAGCCGAGCGGGAAACCGAGCACCAGGAGAAGGGTGTTGGCGCCGCTCGGGATGTTGGCGTACGCGAGGATGCACAGCGCCGAGAGGATCGCGAAGAGCAGGATGTTGCGCTTGCGGCCCAGTTTGTCGGTGAGATAGCCGCCGGTGAGATAGCCGAGGAAGGCCCCGGAGATCAGGAACGTGAGGTAGCCGCCGGTGCCGACGACGGACAGTCCGCGCTCCGTCTTGAGGTACGTGGGCACCCAGGTGGCCAGCGTGTAGTAGCCGCCCTGGACACCGGTGGACAGCAGGACCGCGAAGAACGTGGTGCGCAGGAGACCGGGGCCGTCGGCCGTGGCGGGCTTGAAGATCGCCGTGAATGAGCCCTTCTTGGCGCTCTTCTCACGTACGGCGGTCGCTTTCGGAGCGTCTTCCACCCGGCGCCGCACCCAGACGACGAGCAGCGCGGGCAGCGCGCCGGTCCAGAACATCACGCGCCAGGCGAGGTCGTCGTCGAGGAACTGGAAGACCACCGTGTAGACGATCACGGCCAGTCCCCAGCCGACGGCCCAGGAACTCTGGACCGCACCGAGCGTGCGACCACGGTGCTTGGGGCTCGCGTACTCGGCGACCAGGATCGCGCCGACCGCCCACTCACCGCCGAAACCGAGCCCCTGAAGGGCGCGGAAAACCAGCAGAGTCTCGTAGTTGGGCGCGAAACCGCAGGCCACGGTGAACACCGCGTACGTGATCACGGTGATCATCAGGGCCTTGACGCGCCCGATCCGGTCCGCGACCACACCCGCTATGGCGCCGCCGACCGCCGAGACGACCAGCGTGACGGTGGTGAACAGGCCGGTCTGGCCGCTGTCCAGTCCGAAGTACGCCGCCAGCGCGACCATGCTCAGCGGCAGAGTGAAGTAGTCGTACGAGTCGAGGCCGTAGCCGCCGAACGCGCCGGCGAAGGCGCGTCGGCCGCGCGGACCGAGAGCGTGCAGCCAGGCGAACGGGCCGTCCTGGGGAGTGGGTTCAGCCGCGTCGGGGCGGTCTTCGGCGGTCAGGGCCTGGGGTGGAGGGGTCGTGCTCATGGGCACCTCGCAGTGAGGGACGGAGGGTGCTTGGACTGAGCCGTGCCGTGCGGGAAGTGCGCGGCGCCTTGGTTCGCGGCCGTTTTCGAGGCCCTGCGATTGACGCCTGACCGACAAGGTAGAGGATCGTTGAACGATCCCTCAATACCCATGTTGTTTCGTTCTTGTATCTACGATTGAATTCCGGGCATGGCAGAGCTGACGGGACTGGCCGACGATCGCGCCCTGCTGGGCCGCACCAGCACCGCCGAGCGGGTCTCGGACATCCTCAGGAGCCGTATCGCGGAGGGGTACTTCCCGCCCGGCACACGGCTGTCCGAGGACAGCATCGGCGGGGCTCTGGGCGTCTCGCGCAACACGCTGCGCGAGGCGTTCCGGCTGCTCACGCACGAGCGGCTGCTCGTCCACGAGCTCAATCGCGGGGTCTTCGTGCGGGTCCTGACCGTCGAGGACGTCGAGGACATCTACCGCACACGCTCCCTCGTCGAGTGCGCCGTGGTCCGGGGTCTCGGTGAGCCGCCGTACGCCGTGGACGGCCTCGCGACGGCTGTGGCGAACGGACGGCGGTCGGCGGGCGAAGGTGACTGGACGGGCGTCTCGACGGCCAACATCCACTTCCACCGGGAGCTCGTCGCGCTCGCCGGGAGCGCCCGCACCGACGAGCTGATGCGCAGCGTCTTCGCCGAACTGCGCCTGGCGTTCCACGTGGTGGACGACCCGCGGCGGCTGCACGAGCCGTACCTCGTGCGCAACCGCGAGATCCTCCAGACCCTCCAGAAGGGCGACCGGGACGGGGCCGAGCGGCTGCTCGCGGTCTATCTCGACGACTCGCTCAAGGGACTTGTGGCGATGTACGGGCGGCGGGTGGCCGACGGGGCGCAGGGGACCGGCTGAGCAGCAGGAGGGCGAGCGTGGCGGCCGCTGTGACGGGCGGTCGCTTCTGCGTCGTTTCGACCGTTGTCAGACCGAGGACCTAGTCTGTGCACCGTGACTTCGCCTGCATCGACGGACCGTGTTCCGCCCCAGCTCAGCGCGGGGCCGCGCCCCGCACCGGGCCCGGCCGCCGACGAGGGTCTGGCGCGGCGGCTGCGCGCGCTCGCCTGCACCGCGCCGCTGCACGACCTCGACGTACGCAAGGCGAATCTCGCGGGTGAGTACTCGGTCTACGGGATGGCGGAGGTGGCCCTCGCCGCCATCGACCTCGTCACACTGAACATGGACTTCGACACGGGCGCCGACCACGACCAGATAGTGGCCCGCCTCATCCCGCGCATCGCCGCCCAGGCCCCGCAGCGGCCCGTCGCCGAGCACGAGCGCGTGGCCCGCTGGGTCCTGGAGAACCTGATCAACGTCGGCAGCGTCGACCGCGGCTTCCGCGCCGTATACGGCACGTTCGCACCCGACGGCTCCTATGTACGCCGTGACTACGACTTCAAGCTGATCGAGGAGGTGCCCGGATACGGAGGGAGCGTGTATCTCCGTACGACGGATGAAGCGGTCAATGTGCTCGTCGGCGCCCTCGATACCGACGTCACCAGTGCGCAGATCGCCGCCGAGGTCAAGCTCGAGGTGCTGATCAGCCGCGGCCGGCTCGCCGACGCGCAGCTGGCCGCGGAGCAGGCCAGGTACCGGACCGTGCAGTTCGCCGAGACGCTGCGCAAGGCTCTGGACGCGACCCGCCGCAATGTGCGGGCCGTGGACTGGCTCGAGGCCGTGCCCGACATGATCGCGGAGGCCCTCGACCACGTCGCCGACCGGTACCGCCACGAGAACGCGATCCTCACGAACATCCGCAAGGCCCGCGACGAGTCCGAGGACCCCGAGCAGAAGCGCCGTGCGGCCGAGCTGGTCGACATCGTCAAGGACTGCATCCGCAGGCATACGCAGCTGCAGTCCCGGCTCCTGGAGGCCGGGCCGCTGTTCCGTGCCGAGCAGGACCGGCAGGCCTTCGCCACGCCCATGACCACCTCGGGGATCGATCTCTACGGGCATCTCGTCGCCCCCCTGCTGCCGCTGCCCGTGGAGCAGGCGCTGCGGGTCACGGACGCGTTCTTCGCCCGCGGGACGGGGCTGCGTACGCCCGTGTCGGTACGGGTCGGGGACCTTGTCGACATACTGCTGGCGCCTCCCATGGAGCGGGAGCATCTGGGTGCGGAGATGCCTGAGCCGGATCTGATCGCCACGCCCGACGACAGTCGGTTCAGCGAGGAGCAGCTCGCCAGTGCCATGGAGTTGCTCGACCTGCCCGCGGATGCGCCGCGGCGGTTGTCCGGGCTGCTTGCGGACGCGCGTCGGCGGGACCCTGAACTGCCTTACCTCGTCGCCCTGTTGGCTGTGCACGCCGCGAGTCCGCCCGTCGGCACGGCTTACCGGCAGGGTGAGCAGAAGCTGCTGTTCGCCGTGGACGACGGGACGGAGCTGGACGATCCGGAGTTCGGTGGGGCCGATCTCATCGTAGGCATGGCTCTGTTGGACGCGGTGGGGATGGCAGCCGGTAGATCGGAGGCGGCGTGATCTGTGGGTCGTTCTTTGACTGCGGACCGGTCGTGGCTGGTCGCGCCCACGCGGCGGAGCCGCATATGTCACAGCCCCGCGCCCCTTACGTACCTGCCCTCGCCCTCGTTTGTCAGACCAAGGAGTTTCACCCGTGACCGAGCACGTCGAGTGGAGTGAGCCGGAGGCCGTTGCCGTACCGGCCAACGCGCCCATCACGCCCGCCGACGCCGCCGATGCCGCGCGGCTCGTCGCCTTTGGGCTGCAGCCCAAGCTTCAGCCCGCGCGCGACCAGGAGTACGCGGAGCTGCTGCGGCGGTACCGCGAGGATCCGCCGTTCGCGCGGCTCGCGGACGCCGTGGCCGCCGGGCTCGGGCTGGTCGTCCTGGAGGTGTCCCCGCGCGCGGGGATGGCCGTGACCGCCGCCGAGGACTCGGTGTTCGCCGTGCGTATGGGCGACTATGCGCGCCGGGCGTCGGCCGACTCGGGGGACCGGTTCCTGCACGGGCTCGCGCATCTCGCCGTCGCCGCCATGGCGTTTCCCCGTCCCGAGGACCTCGCGGACGATGGGTACATCGGGCGCGTCTCGGTCAACGGGGTCGACGCGTTCGTACGGCAGGCCTGCCGGCGCCTGGAGGAGCGGGCCGAGGAGGAGGGCCGCAACACCGACCCGGCGACGGAATCGCCGGGACTGGAGGCGGCCTGGCGGATCTGGGCGCGGCGCAGCTCCACCGGGGCCACCAAGGACGCGCGAAGACTCGCAGGATCCACCACCGGGATCGTCGGCAAGGCCGTCGCCTTCCTCACCGACTCCGGGTTTCTGCAGCGCACCGGGGACGACTCCGGTGGGACGTACCGGACGACGGCCCGCTATCAGCTCCAGGTCCGTGACATGGCCGGCAGTGCCGCGATGGCCGAGCTCCTTGAGCTGGGCATCGTCCCGGTGACCGACGGCACCGCGAGTCTGCTGCCCGCCGAAGACACCGACGACGTGGAGCTGGCCGCCGGCGCCGGACTCCCGTTCCACTCCTGACCCGCCGATCAGCCGACCGACCGCCTCAACTCCCTCCACGACTACGAGAGTCCGCCGCCATGTACGAGCTGTCCCGGGTCCGCCTCTACTCCATCGGGCCTGCCGGTGCGCGCTACGCCGACACCGTGCTCGACCTGCGCGGAGTGGGTCAGCCGGTGCCCGACCCCGCGCCCACCCAGGCGGAGTTCTTCGCGGAGGAGCCCGTCGGGCCGCCGCGTCGCCCGGCGCCCGCGGGCGTGCTCTTCCTGGAGAACGGCGGCGGCAAGTCGGTGCTGCTCAAGCTGATCTTCTCGGTGATGCTGCCGGGCCACCGGAACACGCTGGGCGGCGCCAGTTCCGGTGTGCTGCGCAAGTTCCTGCTCGCCGACGACTGCGGGCATGTGGCGCTGGAGTGGCAGCACACGCTGACCGGCGAGTGTGTCGTCGTCGGCAAGGTGAGTGAGTGGCGGGGGAGGCAGGTCTCCAACGACCCGCGGAAGTTCGCCGAGGCCTGGTACTCGTTCCGGCCCGGTCCTGGACTGAGCCTGGACAATCTGCCGGTCGCCGAGGCCACCGCCGTACGGCCGCCCGTGGAAGGCGCGTCCGGGGCGCAGGGGCGACGGCGCACCATGAAGGGCTTCCGGGACGCGATCACCGAGGCGGGCAAGGCGTACCCGCACCTCGAAGTGCACTGGGAGGAGATCCACGACCGCTGGAACGAACACCTCGGCGACCTGGGCCTGGACCCCGAACTCTTCCGCTACCAGCGGGAGATGAACGCCGACGAGGGTGAGGCCGCCGGTCTCTTCGCGGTGAAGAAGGACTCCGACTTCACCGACCTGCTGCTGCGCGCGGTCACCGACACCCGGGACACCGACGGGCTCGCCGACCTGGTCGGCGGTTTCGGCAACAAGCTCGGCCGGCGTGCCGAGCTCATCGCCGAGCGGGACTTCACGGCCGGGTCCGCGGACCTGCTCGGGCGGATCGTCGAAGCCGCCGGAGCACGGGCACGCGCACGTGACATCCACGCGGGCGCCGAGCGGCGTACGCGGACACTGGCCAGGCGCCTTTCCGCGCGAGCCGTGCGGGAGCGGGGCCGGGCAGGCGAACTGGCCCAGCGGGTCACCGGCGCCGCGCACACCGTCACCGAGGCCGAGAGCACCCGCTCCACCAGCGCGCTGATCGCGGCCGAACTCGCCTACCGACACGCCTCGTTGGCGCTCGCCGGAGCCGAGAAGGCCGCAGCCGCGCAGAAGCGTGAACTGGCCGACGCGCGCACCCTGCACTCCGCGTGGCAGGCCGCCGAGGCCGTACTGCGGCACCGCTCCGCCGCCGACCGCTCCTCGCGCGTGGCAGCCGCGATCCGCGAGGCCGAGCGGGACGCCGCGCCGGCGCTCGCCGCGCGCGCCAAGGCCGCCGTCGATCTCGTACGCGCCCTGCACCGCGCCGCCGACGGCGCCGAGGCGCTCGCCAACGAGGAGGAGGAGCGGTCCGCCGGGCTCCAGGACGTCGGCGAGACGTCTCACTCGGACGCGACCGCTGCCGCCACCGCCGCGCAGCGCGCCCGAAGTGAGGTCGGGCATCTGCGCCAGCGCCTGAGCGAGGTCGAGCAGGAGACCGCCGAAGCGGTGCGGGCCGGCTGGCTCGACGACAGCGCCCCCGACGCCGACCCGGCGCGGGCCGCGCTCGCCGCGAGCGACGCCGAGAAGACGGCCGTCTCGGCCTGGGACACCGCCCGGGAGGCCTCCCGGCGCGCCTCCGAGCACGCCCGCGAGGCGGCTTCCGTGGCGTCCCGCGCGGAGCTGACGGCGGCCCGCGCAGCGGACGCGGCGACGGCGGCCGAGCTGTCGTACGAGGGCGAGCGGGGCACCGCGGAGGGGCTGGCGGGGGAGGAGCGGCTGGCGGAGTTGCTGAGCCTGCCGGGTGCCTCCGGCAGGGGGCGCGGTGGAGTGCCGGTTCCCCGGGCCGGGGCGGAGGGTTCCCCGGGCAATGTGTCCGATGGGGTCGGCGACGACAGTCAGGGCGGTGCCCGCGCGGCCCGTGTTCGTCCCGGCGCGGGTGACGGCGCCGATGAGGGCGGGGCCGGGCTTGATGGGCTCGGCGCCTCTGACGGGCGCGGCAAGCAGGGGGGTGCGGCGGTGGCCCGCTCTGGCCGGGGTGCCGGTGGAGCGGGGGGGGCCAACGGGGCAGGCGCGGTCAGCGGGTCGGCAGAGTCCGGGGCGGTGGGCAGGGCTCACACCGAGACCTGGGCGACCGCCGAAGGCCCCCTCGCCCCCGAGCAGTTGGACCACTTCGCCGACGAACTGCGTGAACTGCTCGACGACGGTGTCGCCTCCGCCGAGCGGCAGTTGTTCGACCTGCGGACCGCCGCGGCCGACGACGCGCGGATCCTCGGGGCGCTCGGCGACGGGGGCCTGCTGCCGCCCGGCCCGGACGTGCTCGCCACCGTCGAGTTCCTCGGCGAGCACGGGATCCCCGCGCTGCCCGGCTGGCGCTACCTCGCACAGGCCGTCGACCCCGTCGACCACGCGCGCGTGCTGGCTGCCAGGCCGGAGCTGGTCGACGGCGTGATCATCACCGACCCGGACACGCACGCCCGGGCGCGCGAGGCGCTCAATGACGCCGCGCTGCTGCCGAGGTCCGCCGTCGCCGTCGGTACCGCCGCCGCGCTGCTCGCCCCGACTCCGGCGCCCGGCGCGGGAGACGGTGACGTCTTCCTCGTACCGCCGAACCCGGCCATGCACGACGAGCACGCCGCCGACGAGGAGCGACAGGCGCTGCGCACGCGCGCGACACAGCGGGACGAGGAGATCCGGGCACTGGCAGGGCGGCTCGCCAAGGACCGTGAACTGGCGGCGCGGCTCGCGTCCTGGCGCACCGGCTGTCCCGCGGGGCGGCTCGTCGAGCTCGCCGCGGCGGCACGGGACGCGCGCGCGTTCGCCGAGGAGGCCGAGGCCGAGCTGGCCGAGGCGCGCACCGTGCGGGCCGAGGCCGACGAGGCAGCGGCCGAGGCGACCCTCGTACGGGACGATCGGCAGGAGGCCGCGCAGCGGGCCCGGCGTGCCGCCGACGCCCTCGCGGGGCTCGCGTTCCGGCTGCGCGAGCGCGCCGGCTGGCAGGTCAAGGTACGCGAACTCGCCGACGAGGCAACGGAGTCGGAGGCCCGCGCCCAGGTCTGCCTGGAGCGCGCCCGCGCCGCCGACGAGGACCGCCGCGCCGCCCAGCGCGCCGCCGACGACGCCCGCCGCACCGCCCGCGCGCTGCGCGCCGAGCGCGCGGAGATCGCGGGCGCCCCCGACGACGTACCGGAAGACGAATCGACGGCCTCGAAGCCGTCCCTGCCGGCTCTGCGCGAGGCCTACCGGGCCGCGTCGCAGCTGTACGAGAAGGTCGGTGTCGGAGCCGACCTCCGGGCCGAGCAGGCACGGGCCGAGAGCGAGGAGAGCGCGGCGCTGGCCGAGTGGGAACGGCTCAGCAACAAGGTGCGTACGCGCGCGGCGCAGCTCCTGGAGTCGCCGGACGGTTCCGACGGCCCGTCCCGGCAGGCCGCGGCCGCCCGCGCCGAGGAGCTCGTACAGCTCCTGGAGACCCGGATGTCGACCGCGAGCGAGCAGCTCGGACGGCTGCGCGGCGAGGCCGAGCGGCACGCCCCCGAGGACGGCGAGGCCCACACCGAGCTGTCGGAGGAGCTGGTCCCGCGCGACGCCGAGCACGCGCAGGTCTTGCTGCGCACGGCCACCGGCGAACTCGCCTCCCGTGCCGAGGCGTTGAGCCGGGCGCGCGAAGCCCACGCCGAACTGCTCGACGCCCACCGGGCCGCCGAGGACGCGGGTGGAGGCTTCGAAGAGACCGCCGCGCTGCTCAGGGACCTGCTGCGCGAGCACTCCGACGAGGAGCAGGAGGAGCCCGAGCCGTACCCCGGCAGCCTCGAAGAGGCACGGCACTCCGCCGCTGAGGCCCGCCGCTCCCTGCGCGGCTGCGCCACCGATCTGTCCGCCGCCGAGGCCGCCGTCCGTGAGGCGAGCGACATCCTCGTACGGCATGCCAACTCCACGCGGTACGAGCAGGTGCGGACCCCGGCGCGGCAGCAGATCCGTGAGCTGCCCGCGTCCGCGCTGCCGGAGCACGCGCAGAAGTGGGCGGACGCCTTCGCGCCCCGACTGCGGGTGCTGACGGATGAGTTGGAGCAGCTGGAGCGCAATCGTGACTCGATCGTGGACCGGCTGCGGGGGCTCGTCGAGTCGGCGCTCGCCACCCTGCGGTCCGCGCAGCGGCTGTCCCGGCTGCCGGAGGGGCTCGGCGAGTGGTCCGGGCAGGAGTTCCTGCGCATCCGCTTCGAGGAGCCCGACCAGGCCACGCTCGCCGAGCGGCTCGGCGAGGTCGTCGACGAGGCCACCCGGGCGGCGGTCAAGAAGAACTCGGACATGCGCCGCGACGGCATGTCACTGCTGCTGCGCGGGGTCGGCGCCGCCCTTCAGCCCAAGGGCGTCGCCGTCGAGATCCTCAAGCCGGACGCCGTACTGCGCGCCGAGCGCGTCCCCGTCGGGCAGATGGGCGATGTGTTCTCGGGCGGTCAGCTGCTCACCGCCGCCATCGCGCTCTACTGCACGATGGCGGCGCTGCGCAGCAACGACCGGGGCCGCGACAAGCACCGGCATGCCGGCACGCTGTTCCTCGACAACCCCATCGGGCGCGCCAACGCGACGTATCTGCTGGAGCTCCAGCGGGCCGTGTCGGACGCGCTCGGTGTCCAACTCCTTTACACCACCGGGCTGTTCGACACGACGGCGCTCGCCGAGTTCCCGCTCGTCATCCGGCTGCGCAACGATGCGGACCTGCGTGCCGGGCTGAAGTACATCAGCGTGGAGGAACATCTCCGGCCGGGGCTACCGCGTGCGGCTGCCGACGAGGAGGCCGGGCACAGTGAGATCACCGCTACGCGGATGTTCAAGCGCCCGGCGCCGAGTGCCCCGTAGACGAACGGTTGTGGGGAACCTGCGGGCCGGTTGTGGCTGGTCGCGCAGTTCCCCGCGCCCCTGAAGGGGCGCTTTACGCATCCTCCTTCAGAAGGTCCGCACACTTCTCGCCGATCATCATCGTCGTGATGCACGGATTGACGGAGATGAGGTCCGGCATCACCGAGCCGTCCGCGACCCGCAGACCCTCGATCCCCTTGACCCGCAGCCGCGCGTCGAGCGGGGCGGACGTGTCGTCGTCCGCGCCCATCTTCACGGTGCAGGACGGGTGGTAGACGGTGTTGTGGGTCTTGTGGATGTAGTCGAGCAGCTCGTCGTCCGTCCGGACGTCCGGGCCGGGTGCCAGCTCCGCGCCCGCCCAGCCGCTCAGTGCGGGCTGTGACGCGATCTTCCGCGCCAGCTTCAGGCCGTACGTCATCACGCGCACGTCGTGCTCGTGCGTGAAGTAGCGCGGGTCGACCATCGGCTTGTCCCGGTAGTCGCGGGTGCGCAGCCGGACGGTGCCGCGTGACTTGGCGCGGGTCACGTTCGGGGTGAGGCAGAACGCGTTCTCGGACGTCGGATAGCCCCACCGCGCGGTGTTCATGTCGAACGGCACCGAGCCGTAGTGGAACATCAAGTCCGGGCGGTCCAGGCCCGGTTCGGTGTCGTAGAAGATGCCCGCCTCCCACCACTGGCTGGACGTGGTGGGCATGGGCTGCTTGGCGTCCCACATGATGACGCCCTCCGGGTGGTCCTGGAGGTTCTCGCCGACGCCCGCCGAGTCCACCACCACCTCGACCCCGACCTCCCGCAGCTGCTCGGCGGGTCCGATGCCCGACAGCATCAGCAGTTTGGGCGTGTCGATGGAGCCGCAGGACACGATGACCTCGCGGCGGGCGCGTACCGTCCGGGTGTGGATCAGGTCCGGGTCCAGGTAATCGGCGCCGACGCAGCGACGGCCTTCGAGGACGAGCTTCTTGGCCCGGACCCCGGTGCGTACCTCCAGGTTGGGCCGTTTCCCGATGATCGGGTGGAGGTAGGCCACCGACGAGGACTGGCGGATGTTGTTCTCGTCGGAGTTGATCTGGAACCAGTTGGCTCCGCGGATCACGGTCTTGCCGGTGTTGAAACCGGTGGTGGGGATGCCCGCCTGCGCGCACGCCTCCAACAGGGCGGTGCCACAGGGGTCTTCGCCCTTCAGCGTGCGCAGTTTCACCGGGCCGGTGCGGCCGTGGTGGTCGCCGGGAGCGTCGTTCGACTCCAACCGCTGGTAGAGCGGGAAGAGTTCGGCCGCACTCCACCCCGTACAGCCCGCCGCCGCCCAGCCGTCCAGGTCTTCGGCGGGCGCCCAGAAGGCGATACAGGAGTTGTGCGAGGAACAGCCGCCGAGGACCTTGGCGCGGGCGTGCCGCATAAAGCTGTTGCCGCTGGCCTGCGGCTCGACCGGATAGTCCCAGTCGTAGCCGGACTCAAGGAGGCCCATCCAGCGCTCCAGTTTCATCACGTCGTCGTCGCCGACGTCGCTCGGTCCCGCCTCCAGCACGCACACCGTGACGGACGGGTCCTCGGAGAGCCTGGCCGCGACCACGTTGCCGGCGGTGCCGCCGCCGACCACGACGTAGTCGAACTCATCTGGGTTCATGGGGAGTTGACCTCCTTGAGTCAGGCGCTTACTTGGTTCGCTTGCTCAGTCGTTTACTCAGTCGTTTGCTCGGTCGCCCAGGGGGCGCCTACTCGGTTGCCGAAGCGTCCTCGGGCGGTGCCGACGCGGGCTGCGCCAGCTGGTGCTCGGTGAGCACCCCGGTCCGGTGCCGCTGCACGAACCAGTAGTAGGCGAAGCCGCCTCCCATCACGATGCCGACGAAGAGGAGGGCGCCCCATTTCAGATACCAGTGGAAGGGGGCGGTCGCGTTGTAGACCGCGGCGCGCGGCCAGAGCAGGTTGATCGTCATGGCCGTGCCCCACAGCACCGCGAGGATGTTGACGGGCAGTCCCCAGCGGCCGAGCGAGAACTTGCCGTCGCCCGCGGGCTGCCACTGGCCACGCAGCCTGGCGACCAGCATGGGCACGGTGACCCCCAGGTACGCGAGGTAGATCATGATGATGCCGATGCTGGTGACCACGGTGAAGATCTGCGGCTGGCGGATGTTGACCACCAGGATCGCCAGCGCCAGTATGCCGATGATGACCGCGGGCAGCACCGGGGTCTGGAACCGCGGGTTGACCTTGGCCAGCTTGGACGCGGCAGGCAGGTTGTTGTCGCGGGCCATCGCGAAGGCCAGCCGGATCGCCGCCGTGTGCACGGCCAGGGCACACACCGTGACCGCGATGAACACGCACCACAGCATGGCCTTGCCCGCGTCCTCACCGAGCACGTCCAGGACGATGTACTGCAGGCCGTCCGTGGACAGCTGCTCGCCCTTCAGGTTCGAGACGCTCATCAGGGCGAACAGCAGGACGAGTCCGCCGAGCACGAACGAGGCGATGATGGCGCGGAGGATGGCGCGCGGCGCGTTGCGCGAGGGGTCGACGGACTCCTCACCGAGCGACGCGGCCGTGTCGAAGCCGTACATCACGTACGCGGACGCCAGCGACGCGATCAGGAACGCGCCGAAGTAGCCGCCGGGCACGCCCTCTCCCGTGCCGTTCGTCTCCATGACGACCTGCGGACCGCGAGTGATGTGCACCGCGAACAGAATGATCAGTACGACGGTCGCGATCAGCTCGATGAAGACGCCCGCCGTGTTGATTCTGGCCATCAGCTTCACGCCGAGGGCATTCACCAGGGTGGTGAAGACGATGAGTACGGAGGCCAGCAGCACGGCGTTGGTGGCGACGTCGTACTTGCCCGTGCCATCGCCCACGAACTGGAACACGGAAGAGATCTGAGGAAGCGTCAGCTGATAGGCAAGGGCCACGGCGGCGATCGACACGATCGAGGCGAGCAGCATCGTCCAGCCCGCCAGCCAGCCGATATGCGGGTTTCCCACCTTCTTCGACCAGTTGTAGACGGAGCCGGCCACGGGGTAGCGGGCGGCGAGTTCGGCGAAGCACAGCGCGACCATGAACTGGCCGATGAAGACCATCGGCCAGGACCACCAGTAGGCGGGTCCGCCGGTGCCGTAGCCGAAGTAGAAGAGTTGGAAGGTGCCGGTGAGGATGGAGATGTAGCTGATGCCTGCGGCGAAGGTGTGGAAGTTGCCGAGGGTGCGCTTGAGTTCGGGTTTGTACCCGAACTCGGCCAGTTCCGAGTCGTCCTCGTGTTGCTCGGGTGGCTGAGCCGTGGTGGTCATGAGCGGCCTCCTGAAAGAGGTGAGTTCTCCCGGGCGGGAGGGGGAGTGCGGCTCGTGCGGGGTCGTAGGTGTGTGCGGGTGCTGGATCATAGGGCTGATCCGCGGCTGCTGTGTCCTGCTGCGGATCAGCTGCTTGCCGGAGTTGATGGATCCGAAAGGGCGGAACCGGTCGAATCAGTCGAACCAGCCCTGCGGGCTCGGATTCGTCGTACGCCAGATGTGCTTCGTCTCGCGGTACTCGGCGAGACCGGCAGGTCCGAGCTCCCGCCCGAACCCGGACTGCTTGTAACCGCCCCACTCGGCCTGCGGGACGTACGGGTGGTAGTCGTTGATCCACACGGTGCCGATGCGCAGCGCGGAGGCGACCCGCTGGGCCTTCGCCTCGTCGGAGGTGAAGATCCCGCCCGCGAGACCGTAGATCGTGGCGTTGGCCAGCCGTACCGCCTCCGCCTCGTCCCCGAACCGCTCCACGGTGAGTACGGGCCCGAACGACTCCTCCTGGACGACGGACATCCCGCCGGAGCACTCGTCGAGCACGGTCGGCAGATAGTAGAAGCCCTCCGGGTGCGGAGGATCGGCAGGACGCGTCCCGCCGCAGCGCAGTACCGCGCCCTCCTCAAGGCCCTTGGCCACGTACGCCTCGATCTTCGCCCGGTGCGCCGCCGAGATCAGCGGCCCGGTCTGTGCCCGCTCGTCGAACGGCCCGCCCAGCCTGATGAGTTGGGCCCGGCGTACGACCTCGTCCACGAACCGGTCGTGCAGCGAGTCCTCGACCAGGAGCCGTGCACCGGCCGAGCACACCTGCCCGGAGTGCAGGAAGACGGCGGTCAGCGCCATGTCGACGGCCGTGTCGAAGTCGGCGTCCGCGAAGACGATGTTCGGGTTCTTGCCGCCGAGTTCGAGGGCGACCTTCTTCACCGTCCCGGCCGCCGCGGCCATGAGCCTGCGGCCGGTCTGCAGACCGCCGGTGAAGGACACCAGGTCCACGTCCGGATGCTCGCCGAGCGGTGCCCCGGCCTCGGGCCCCGCGCCGAGGATCAGATTGCCCGCGCCGGCAGGCAGCCCGGCCTCCTCCAGGAGACGCATCAGATGGATCGCGGTGTGCGGGGTCAGCTCGCTCGGCTTGAGGACGAAGGTGTTGCCCGCCGCGATCGCCGGGGCGACCTTCCAGGCCGTCTGGAGCAGCGGATAGTTCCAGGGCGTGATCAGCGCGCAGACACCGACCGGTTCGTATACGACCCGGCTGTCGACGCCCGCCGAACCCGTCTCCACGACCCGGCCGGACTCGCTCGCCACGAGCCGCCCGAAGTAGCGGAAGCAGTTCACGATGTCGTCGATGTCGTACTCGCTCTCCACCAGGCGTTTGCCGGTGTCGAGGGATTCCGCGCGGGCGAGCACGTCCTTGTCGCGTACGAGGAGATCGGCGACCCGCAGCAGCAGGTCGCCGCGCTCGTTCGCCGGCGTCCGCGGCCAGGGGCCCTCGTCGAAGGCGCGGCGCGCGGCCGCGATCGCGTCGGCCGTGTCCTGGCCGCCCGCCTCGTCCACCTCGGCGACGAGCGAGCCGTCCGCCGGGCAGCGGATCTCGCGGGTCCGTTTCTCCCGGGCACTCGTCCAGGCGCCGTCGATATAGAGATCAGCCATCCATGCCTCCCAGCATGCCTATGAGCCACTCGTGGAAGATCCCGATGTGGTGCTCGGTGGGCACCAGGACCCCGCCCCGCCGGTAGGCGCGGGACGCCATCGCGGGCTGCGTACGTTCGCAGGCCTCGAAGTCCTGAGCGTTGACTCGATGGAAGAGTTCCACGGACTTCGACACATCGGCGCCCGACGCGACGACCTCGGGTGCGTAGAGCCAGTCGCACTCCACGACCGTGCGGTCCTCGGCGAGGGGGAACATGCGGTGCAGGATGACATGGTCCGGGACAAGGTTGATGAATACGGTCGGTTTGACAGTTATCGCATAGTAACGACGGTCCTGGTCCTCTGCGACTGCGGGCAGCTTCGCGAATCCCTCGCTGCCGTCGACCGTGAAACCCTTGATCTCCTCGCCGAACTCGGCGCCGTGGCCGACGTAGTACTGGGCGGCGTAACCCTCCGCGAACTCTGGGAGTACGTCGGTGAGCTCGGGGTGGATCGTCGCGCAGTGGTAGCACTCCATGAAGTTCTCGACGATCAGCTTCCAGTTCGCCTTCACGTCATAGGTGATGCGTTTTCCGAGGGCGAGGTTCTCGGTGCCGTAGTGCTCGATGGCCGCCGCGTTGCCGAGCCGCTCCACGGCCGCGCCCATCACGGTCTCCTCGAAGGAGGCCGGCTCGTCGGCCAGGCACACCCAGGCGTAGCCGAGCCACTCCCGCAGGGCGACCTTGACCAGGCCGTATTCGGTGCGGTCGACGTCCGGCATCTTGATCAGGTTGGGCGCGGCGACCAGCTTGCCGTCGAGGTCGTACGTCCAGGCGTGGTACGGGCACTGGAGGTTTCGGCGCACCTCGCCGGACTCCTCCGTGCAGAGCCGGGCCCCGCGGTGACGGCAGATGTTGAGGAACGCGCGCAGCTCACCGGTGCGCGAGCGGGTGATCAGGACGCTCTCGCGGCCGACCTGGACCGTGCGGAAGGCGCCGGGCTTGTCGAGATCGGCCGAGCGGACGGCACAGAACCACATCGACTCGAAGAGCCGTTCCTGCTCCTGCCGGAAGATCTCCGGGTCGGTGTAGTAGTGCCCGGGGAGGGTGGCGATCAGGCTGGGGGAGATGGGGGTCGTCGTCACGTGCGTACTCCTCAGGCGGGCGCGGCGGCGAGGCGGTGGGGGTCGAATAGGCCGATCGGGTGCTCGGTGCTGCCCTGCAGGGCCAGGTCGGCGAGGATCTCGCCGACGACCGGCACGAACTTGAAGCCGTGCCCGGAGAACCCGCAGGCCACGGTGACGGACTCCGGGTGCGCGGGGTGCCGCGCGATGACGAAGTGCTCGTCGGGTGTGTTGGAATACATGCAGGTGGCGGCCTTGAGGAAGGTGCCGGGCAGGTCGGGGATGCAGCGGGCCATATGGTCCGCCATGGCCTGGATCTCGTCCTCGTGCACGGTCCGGTCGATGTTCTCCGGGGTGCACTCGACGCCCTTGCGGAAGAACGCGACCTTGGCGCCGAGATCCGGTCCGTCGATGGACGGGAAGCCGTAGACCTGGACTCCGGCCGCGTCCTCCCATATGTAGATGGGGTGGTTCTCGGGGAGGAACGGCCGGACCCCGGCCTTCGGCTGGAACCAGTACATGACCTGCCGCTCGATGGAGAACGGCACCCCCAGATCGGTGAGCAGCTGCGGCGCCCACGCCCCCGGGCAGATCACCAACTGGCCAGCCGTGTACGTGTTCTCGGCCGTGTGGACGCGTACGCCGTCCTTGTACGGCTCCCAGCGCGTCATCGGCTCCTCGAAGTGCAGGTCGGCGCCCTGGCGGGTGGCGAGCTGGAGGTGCGCGGCGACGGTGTTCTCGGGGCGGATCAGGCCCGCCTTCTTCTCGAAGAGCGCGACCTCGTCGTCGTTCGGGTTGAGCGTCGGGAAGCGGCGGCGGATCTCGGCCGCGTCCAGGATCTCGTGCGGCAGGTCCCACTGCGTGGCGGAGCGCAGCGAGCCGGAGACGGTCAGCGAGTCGGGGGGACCGATCATCACGCCGCCGCAGAGCGTTGCGATGTCCCGCCCGGTGGCCCGCTCGACCTCGTCGTACAGCTCGTACGCGCGGAGCAGCAGGGGTACGTACGCCGGGTCCTCGAAGTAGGACTGGCGTGTGATCCGCGAACCGCCGTGACTGGAGCCGCGGTTGTGGACCGGCCCGAACTTCTCCAGGCCGAGCACGCGGGCGCCGCGCGCGGAGAGGTGGTGGGCGGCGGCGCTGCCCATACCGCCGAGACCGATCACGATCACGTCGTAAGTCGGGGACACGGAAAGCCTCCTGAGGGTGTGTCAGCGGCAGACTGTGGCTGCGGCAGCTGTGTCAGCGGCGGATGCGGGTCATCTTCGGGTCGAAGAGCGGCTCGTCGGCGACGGTCGCGGCGACCTTCTCGCCGAAGTACTCGATGTGCACACCCGTGCCGCTCGCGAGCGCAGGCAGCCAGGCGTACGCGACGCAGCGGCCCAGCGTGTAGCCGTACGAGGCGCTGGTCACGTAGCCGGCCGGGGCGCCGTCGACGAACACGGGCTCCTTGCCGAGGACCACGGAGGCCGGGTCGTCGAGGAGGAGGGGGGTGAGCCTGCGCTCCGGCTCCGCTGTGGCCAGACCCTGCAGTGCCTCCTGGCCGACGAACCCGTCCTTGTCCATGCGGACGGCGAAACCGACGCCCGCCTCGTACGGGTTGTGCTCGTCCGTCATGTCGACGCCCCAGGCGCGGTAACCCTTCTCCAGGCGAAGGGAGTTGAAGGCGGAGCGCCCGGCCGCGATCACGCCGTGTTCCTCTCCCGCCTCCCACAACGTGTCCCAGAGCCGGAGTCCGAGGTCGGCGCTTGTGTACAACTCCCAGCCCAGTTCGCCGACATAGGACAGGCGCATCGCCGTCACCGGGACGTGCCCGAGGTAGGTCTCCTTCGCGCGGAAGTAGCCGAAGCCCTCGTGGGAGAAGTCGTCGCGGGTCAGCGGCTGGACGAGGTCGCGGGCGAGCGGGCCCCAGACGCCGATGCAGCAGGTGCCGGAGGTGATGTCCTTCAAGTGCACGTCTTCGGGGGCGTGCCTGAGGAGCCAGTCCAGGTCGGTGGGGGAGTTGGCGCCCACCTGGAAGCGGTCGGGGGCGAGGCGCGCGACCGTGAGGTCGGAGCGTACGCCGCCGGTCTCGTCCAGGAGCAAGGTGTAGGTGACCGCGCCGGGCTTCTTGCGGAGGTTGTTGGTGGTCATGCGCTGGAGGAAGCCGAGGGCACCGGGGCCGGTGACCTCGAGGCGGCGCAGCGGGGTCATGTCGTACAGCGCGACCTTCTCGCGGGTCGCCTTCGCCTCGGCGGCCGCGATGGGCGACCAGTAGCGGGCCGACCAGGCGTCGCGCTCGGGCAGGGGGTCGAGCGCGTCGACGAGCGGGGCGTTCGCCTCGTACCAGTGCGGGCGCTCCCAGCCGCCGCCCTCCAGGAAGTGCGCGCCGAGTTCCTGCTGCCGGGCGTAGAAGGGGCTGACGCGCAGCGGACGGGGCTGCTCCATCGGCTGGAGGGGGTGCAGGACGTCGTACACCTCGACGAACTGCTGTGAACCGCGTTCACGGATGTACGACGGTGAACGCTGCGCTTCCTCGAAACGCGTGAGGTCGCATTCGTGCAGGTCGATGGAGGCGCGGCCGTCGACCATCCACTCGGCGACCGCCTTGGCGACGCCCGCGGAGTGGGTGACCCATACGGCCTCGGCCAGCCAGAAGCCGCGCAGTTTCCGCGACTCCCCGAGGACGGGCATGCCGTCGGGAGTGAAGGAGAAGACGCCGTTGAATCCCTCCTCGATCTCCGTCTCGCGCAGGGCCGGCATCAGATCGCGGCAGTCGTCCCAGCTCGGCGCCCAGTCCTCCTCGGTGAAGGGGAAGGAGGACGGCATCTCCATGTCGTTCGCGCGCGCCTCGTCGTACGGGAGGATCGCGAACGGGTCGACGGGGAGCGGCTTGTGGGCGTAACTGCCGATGCCGATGCGGTCGTGGTGCTCGCGGAAGTAGAGGTCGCGGTCCTGGAAGCGGAGGATGGGCTTCGAGGCTTCCGTCTCCGCTCCGGCCAGCTCGGGGAGCTGCTTCGTCTTCGCGTACTGGTGTGCGAGCGGTTGCAGCGGGACCTCGACTCCGGCCATACGGCCGATGACCGGGCCCCAGAAACCGGCGGCGGAGACGACATGGTCGGCGGGGAAGGAGCCTCGGTCGGTGACGACGGCGGTGACCCGTCCGTCCTCCTGCTCGATGCCGGTGACCGTGTGGCGGTCCAGGAAGCGGGCGCCCTTTTCGACGGCGCGTGCCATCTGGGCGCGGGACGCGAGGACGGCGCGGGCCAGGCCGTCGTCGGGCGTGTGGAAGCCGCCGAGGACGGTCGACTCGTCGATGAGCGGCCAGAGTTCCTTGCAGCGGGCCGCGCTGACGATCTCGCCGCGCACGCCCCAGGAGGCGGCGTAACCGGCCTTGCGGTGCAGATCGGCCAGGCGCTCCGGCGTGGTCGCGAGCTCCAGGCCGCCGACCTGGTTGAAGCAGGAAACCCCGTCCACCTGGAGGGAGTTGAACTTCTCGACCGTGTAGCGGGCGAACGCTGTGAGCGTCTTGGACGGGCTCGTCTGGAACACCAGTCCTGGCGCGTGCGAGGTGGAGCCGCCCGGGGCGGGCAGCGGCCCCTGTTCGAGAACGGTGACGTCGGTCCAGCCGCGGGAGGTCAGCTCGTCGGCGAGCGAACAGCCGACGATGCCGGCGCCCACGATGACCACGCGGGGATGGGTTTCGGGTGTGCTGGACATGCCCCTCCTTGCCGGGGTGGGGAGCGAACGCGCTCAGGGCCTGGGGACGTTGGGCCGCTCGGCGGCGACGGTGGTGTCCTCGCCGTGTCCGGTGCGGACGACCGTGTTGCCGGGGAGGGTGAGCAGCCGGTTGCGGATGGAGGCCTCGATGGTGGGCCGGTCGGAGTAGGAGCGGCCGGTCGCGCCGGGGCCGCCGTGGAAGAGGGTGTCCCCGGTGAAGACCGTGTCCAGGAACGGAACGTAGAGCGAGCAACTGCCCCAGGTGTGGCCCGGGTTGTGGATCACCTGGAGTTCGATGCCGGCGACGGTGATGCGTTGGCCGTCGGTCAGCTCGCCGTCCGGCTTGCGGTCGGGATGCGTGGCGGCCCACAGTTCATGGTCCGCGGGATGCAACAGGACGGGTGCACCGGTGAGTTCGGCGAGTTCGACGGCCGCGTCGATGTGGTCGTCGTGCGCGTGGGTGCAGACGATCGCGGCCACCGCACGGCCCGCGACGGCCTGGTGGATCGTACGGGCGTCATGGGCGGCGTCGACGATCAGCACCTCTTCGTCGTCGCCGAGCAGCCAGACGTTGTTGTCGACGTCGAAGGTGTCACCGTCGAGGTTGAACGTGCCGGAGGTGACGACGCGTTGGACTCGCACGCGGTGGCTCTGTCGAGTGCTGTGCGTGGTCACAGGACCACCACCGAACGCAGTACCTCGCCCCGGTGCATCTTCGCGAACGCCTCCTCGACCTGATCGAGCGAGATGGTCTCGCTGACGAAGGCGTTGAGGTCCAGCAGACCGTAGAGGTACTGGTCGATGAGGAACGGGAAGTCGCGGCTCGGCAGACAGTCGCCGTACCAGGAGGACTTCAGGGCGCCGCCGCGCGAGAACAGGTCGATCAGCGGGATCTCGATCTTCATCTCGGGGTCGGGGACGCCGACCTGGACGAGCACACCGGCGTGGTCGCGCATGTAGAAGGCCTGCTTGTACGTCTCCGGCCGGCCCACCGCGTCGATCGCGATGTCGACCCCGAAGCCGTCGGTGAGTGCCCGTACCGCCTCGACGGGATCCGTGCCGCGGGAGTTGACCGTGTGCGTCGCGCCGAACTTCTCCGCCGCGTCCAGTTTCTTGTCGTCGATGTCGACGGCGATGACCTTCATGGCGCCGTTGAGGCAGGCGCCCGCGATGGCCGCGTTGCCGACACCGCCGCAGCCGATGACGGCGACCGTGTCACCGCGGCCCACGTTGCCGGTGTTGACGGCGGCGCCGTATCCGGCCATCACCCCGCAGCCGATGAGGCCCGCGGCCTCGGGACGGGCCGCCGGGTCGATCTTCACCGCCTGTCCGGCCGCGACCAGTGTCTTCTCGGCGAAGGCGCCGATGCCGAGGGCGTTGCTGAGCGGGGTGCCGTCGAGGAGCGTCATCGGCTGGGTGGCGTTGCGGGAGTCGAAGCAGTACCAGGGGCGGCCGCGGCGACAGGAGCGACAGCTTCCGCAGGGGGCCCGCCAGGCGAGGACGACGTAGTCGCCGGGCACCAGATCGGTGACCCCGTCGCCGACCGCTTCGATCGTGCCGGCCGCCTCATGGCCGAGGAGGAAGGGGAAGTCGTCGGTGATCGCGCCCTCCCGGTAGTGCAGATCCGTGTGGCAGACCCCGCAGGCCTGTACGGCGACGAGCACCTCGCCGGGCCCGGGATCGGGAACGACGATCGTCCGCACCTCGACGGGTGCGCCCTTCTTGACAGCGACTACGGCACGGACCTCGTGTGGCACGACAAGCTCCTCTGCTGTTGCGCAATGCACGATGGGTTGCGCGATGAGGAACATATTGAGAATGCCGACAGGGGGTCGTCAAGAGGTGGGGGTTAACCCTTGGCAAAAGGAACGGGCGGGACGAAACGTGCCCGACACACAGAGGCGCGGGGCCAGGAGATTCCTGGCCCCGCGCCATGTGTCCATGCGATGCGGTGTCCCGGGGTTGCGCCGTGCCGGGTGGGTTTTCCGGCCGCGCTACGTGCCCGCTGTCCGCTCTGTGTCCGCTACGGCTTCCGTCAGAAGCCGTAGCCCATCCGGCGCGAGAGTTCGGCCGCGGCGGCGACCGTGCGCTTGGCGAGATCCGGCAGACGGTCGGAGTCCAGCCGGTACACCGGCCCCGAGGTGCTGATCGCGCCGATGACCTTGCCGTCGTGGGCGCGCACCGGGGCGGCGACCGCCGCAAGTCCCAGCTCCAGCTCCTCGAGCGCGAACGCGTAGCCCTGCTCGACGACCGCTTCCAGTTCGGAGCGGAGCGCGGCCGTGCCGGTGATGGTGCGCTCGGTGAACCGCGGCAGCGGGCGGGCGAGCAGGCCCTCGCGCAGCGTGGGCGGGAGATGCGCGAGGAGGACCTTTCCGCTGGAGGTGGCGTGCAGCGGTGTCCGTCTGCCCAGCCAGTTCTGCGCGGTGACGGAGGCGGCGCCGCGGGCCTGCATGATGTTGACCGCCGCGTCGTCGTCGAGGACCGCGATGTTGACGGTCTCGCCCAGCTCGTCGGCCAGTTCGCGGCAGACCGGAACGCCCTCCTGGGAGATGTCCAGACGTACTGCCGCCGCCCCCGCCAGGCGCAGTACGGCCGCTCCCAGGTAGTACTTCCCGCGGTCCTTGGCCTGTGCCACCAGACCGCGGTTCTCCAGGACGCCGAGCAGCCGGAACGCGGTGGACTTGTGCACCTCCAGCTCGTCGGCGATCTCGGTGACACCCGCCTCGCCGAGCCGGGCGAGGATTTCCAGCACGCTCACGGCGCGGTCCACCGACTGGACTGCACTGCCGGCGCCCCTGCCCTGCTTCTCCGGCGTCGCCCTGTTGGCCTCGGTCTCCTCGTTCCCCTCAGCCTGCTTCTGAGTGCGGGTCATAGCTCAACTCTCACCACCTGGCGGCCCTGTTTGGGCCGCATCTGCGGGAAGCCCTTGACGTGACGGGACCCCCGCGCGGATTCTGTTGCGCATAGCGCTCCCTCATGCGCCATACGAAACATCATGTTACCGAAGCGTCCGGAACCGGAAAGGGCTCGAAGGCGAGCCCGTCCCGCTCGTTCCCGGACGACCTGGACCTTGAGAGGTCGCGGACGAAGCGTCCGGACCGAGAGGGGGGCCCATGATTCCCGTCTGCCGCCTTGAAGACCTCCCCGTGGGCGAATCCGTCCGTGTCGACACCACACCGCCCGTCGCCGTGTTCAACGCCGACGGCGAGCTGTACGCCATCGACGACACCTGCACCCACCAGGACGCCTCCCTCTCCGAGGGCTGGCTGGAGGGCTGTCTGGTCGAATGCCCGCTGCACGCCGCCTCATTCGATCTCCGTACGGGCCAACCGACGTGCCTCCCCGCACGCCGCCCCGTCCGCACCCACCGCGTCACCGTCGACGACGGCGTCATCCACGTCCACCCGGCCGCGGAGGAGGGCACCGCCGCATGACGTACGAGACCACCGCCGACCCTGAGCGGACTGCTCCCCGAGGAGCCCCCGTGGTTCGGCGTGCCGCTGGTGATGCCGGCGCCGCCCCTGTCGTACGGGCCGGGAGGCGCGCCTCATGAGGACCGTGACCGTCGTCGGTGCCTCCCTCTCCGGGGTGTACGCGGCCCGCGAACTGCGGACCCAGGGGTTCGACGGACGGCTGGTGATCGTCGGGGACGAGCCCCACCGACCCTACGACCGCCCGCCCCTGTCCAAGGACTTCCTCACCGGCCGCGCCGACGAGGACCAACTCGCCCTCACCGACGCCGAGGAGACCGCCGAACTCGACGCCGAGTGGCTCCTCGGCGTACGTGCCCGCGGCCTCGACGCCCGCGGCCGCACCGTCCTCCTCGACAACGGACGCACCGTCTCCACCGACGGCGTGGTCATCGCCACCGGCGCGGCGGCCCGCCGCCTCCCGGGTGACGACCTCGCCGGCGTCCACACTCTGCGCACCCTCGACGACGCCCGTGCCCTGCGCGAGGAACTCACCCGGGGCCCGCTCCGCGTCGTCGTCATCGGAGGCGGCTTCATCGGCGCGGAGACCGCCTCCTCGTGCGCCGCCCTCGGCCATGACGTCACGGTCGTCGAGGCCGCCCCGCTGCCCCTCGTCCCTCACCTCGGCCCCGACATGGCAGCCGTGTGCGCCGCGCTGCACCGCCGAGGCGGCGTCAGCCTTGTCACCGGCATCGGTGTCGCCGGCCTGCGGGGGAGCGGCACCGTGCGATCAAGCGGAGGCCGCACCGCGGCTTCGCACGATGGCCCCGCCGCCGGCCCGTCGGTCGCCGAGGACGTCGCGCCGCGGCGCACCGTCACCGGGGTGCGGCTCACCGACGGCCGGACCCTGCCCGCCGACGTGGTGATCGTGGGCATCGGCGCCACCCCCAACACCGGCTGGCTCGCGGGCTCGACGCTCGCCCTGCACGACGGCGTACTGTGCGACGACGGTTGCGTGACCGGACTTGCGCAGGTGGTCGCCGTCGGAGACGTCGCCCGCGTCGGAGGCGCCCGCACCGAACACTGGACCTCCGCCACCGAACAACCCCGGGTCGCCGTACGCAACTTGCTCGCCGGCCGCACCGTCGACACCGTGCGATCCCTGCCCTACTTCTGGTCCGACCAGTACGGCGCACGCATCCAGTTCGCGGGCCGACGACACGAGGCCGACACCGTCCGTATCGCCGAGGGCGCCATCGAGGACGGCGCACCCGCCGAGGGCGGCTTCCTCGCCCTCTACGAACGCGACGGCCGTACGACAGCCGTCCTCTCCGTCGACCGCCCGCGCCCGTTCATGCGAGCACGCCGTGAACTGGCCCGCAGCGCAGGCCCGGTGGAGTCGGCGGCACTGTGACGACCTGAGCGTTCAGAGAGCGTGCGGGCGGGCCGTGGGGCCGGTGGTCCGCGGAGTGGGCGTAGCGGGGTGGGGTCGTGCTCAGGCGCGACCCCGGTCGCCATGAGTCGGCAGTCGCCATGAGTCGCGAGTCGCTAGTCGCGATGAGTCGCGACTCATGGCACCTGGTCGCACCCGGTCGACCGTCATCGCACCTACGAATGCGACAACTGCCCCGCCCCGCCCTGTCGACGTATTCGCTCCTGAGTGCGCTCGGCCGTCCGTGCCTGCCGCCGCGCCCTGCGCCGTTCGCGCCGCAAGGCCCGCGCGGTGCTGCTCGGTACCGACACCACTCCGTTCCGCTGGTTCCACACCTGTCGCGTCACCCAGACGTCGAGGGCGGCCCAGGTGGCCACGACCGTGCTGGCCACACTGCTGAGAACCATGGGGAACGCCAGCCAGGATCCCGCGAGCGTGGACAGGAAGGCCACCATGGCCTGGATCAGCGTCACGGCGATGATGATCACCGCTCGCACAGCCGCCGTACGCACCGGATCGGGAAGTCGACGCCTGCGTGCGGGCTCCTCGACCCACAACGGCCGGTAGTACGCCCGCTCTTCGTACTCCTCCTCAGCCGCGAGGCCCCGGCCTTCCGCAAGGGCGGGGCCCTCCGCGATGCCGGGTCCGTCCGTGCGGCTGCGCCCGTCCACGGCAATGCCCTGCCCGTCGGCCTGGTCGTGACCGCCTGCCGCACCGTGCCGCTCGGCCGACCGGTCGTGCCCGTTCACCGGAATGTCGCGATCCGGTGCCTGCGTGGCCGGTTGTACCGCCTCGGGTACCGCAACGCTGGTCCCGGCCGCCCCGCTCCGCTCCGCCGTGCCCATCAACTTGTCACTCCCCACCGCCCAGCAGACCCTTCGCACCGGTGTCAGGTGACCCCGGCTCCCCAGTGGCTGCCCGGCTTGCGCTGAATTACGCCGCCTGGGTGTGGCATGCGGCGCCTGTGGCCGATTCCGCACCCATCTCCCGTACAGAAAGACGAACAACGCGCCCTGAAGATTCCCAAGGAGCGAAGAATTCCGGCCAACTGACGGAGTTCACCTCTCCGATGTAATCCCGCCCAACGGGCGGATTCGGGGAGGCAATCTCACCCAATGAACGGACAACTCCCCATGTTTTGTTCCCCATATGAGGCGTGTGCTCCCGGACGGGTCTTCGAGTTACTTGAGCGTCGGTAGTAGGCTCACGCCGTTTGTTGACGCACATGTGTACCCCCGGGTCGGAGGGGGTCGAGCTGGGGGAGGCCATGCGCTTTCGCGGGAAGTCCATCCGCAGGAAGATCGTGGCGCTGCTCCTGGTGCCGCTGGTGTCCTTGACCGCGATCTGGGCGTTCGCCACGGTGCTCACCGGGCGCGAGGCCAACGACCTGTTCAACGTGTCGGACGTCGTGGAGAAGATCGGCTATCCCACCGAGGACGCCGTCCGAGTCCTCCAGCAGGAACGCCGCCAGACTCTCGTCTATCTGGCCGACCCGCGCGCCTCCGACGCCCTCGCGGCGCTCAAGCGGAGCCGGACCGCCACTGACGACGCCGTGGCGAAGGTCCGAAAGAACGCCAAGGACGAGCAGGTCCGCGGGAGCATGGGTGAGCGCACCTCCGAGCGCCTCACCACCATCCTGGACGCCTTCGACGGAATCGACTCGCTGCGCCAGAGCGTCGAGGACGGCACCGTCAACCGCGCGCAGGCCCTCGACCTCTACAACCGTCTGGTCGACCCCTGCTACGTCCTGATGACCAACATCCACCTGCTCAACAACGTGGAGATGGACAAGCAGGGCCGCGCACTGGTCAACCTCGCCCGGGCCCGTGAGCTCGTCTCCCGCGAGGACGCCCTCCTGGGCTCCGCGCTCGTCGCGGGCCGCATCACGCAGGACGAGATCCGCGATGTCTCCGACCTCATGGCACAGCGCTCCCTGATGTACGAGATGAGCCTGCCGCTGTTGCCCTCCTCGGAGCGCGAACGGTACGAGCGCTACTGGAAGAACGCCGACACGGCGCCCCTGCGGGTGGCCGAGCAGGCCGTCGTCACCTCCTCGGCAGGCTCGCCCCGCGGTGTCACCGCGAAGAGCTGGGACACCGCGGCCGGACGGGTCGTCGACGAGCTCGGCACGCTCAACGACCGAGCGGCCGACCGCTACCAGGACCGGGTCCGGCCGGTGGCCGTGGGAGTCATCCTCAAGGCGGTCATCGCCGGCGTCCTCGGCCTCATCGCCCTGCTGATCTCGCTCTTCATGTCCGTACGCATCGGCCGGAGCCTCATCCGCGACCTGCGCCGACTGCGCCTGGATGCCCACGAGGCGTCCGGCGTCCGGCTGCCCAGCGTCATGCGCCGCCTGTCCGCGGGCGAGCAGGTCGACGTCGAGACCGAAGTGCCGCGCCTGGAGTACGACAAGAACGAGATCGGTGAGGTGGGCCAGGCCCTCAACACCCTTCAGCGCGCCGCCGTCGAGGCCGCCGTCAAGCAGTCCGAACTCCGCGATGGCGTCTCCGAGGTCTTCGTCAACCTCGCCCGCCGCAGCCAGGTCCTGCTCCACAAGCAGCTCACCCTGCTCGACACCATGGAGCGCAGGACCGACGACACCGACGAGCTCGCCGACCTGTTCCGCCTCGACCACCTGACCACCCGCATGCGCCGCCACGCCGAGGGCCTGGTGATCCTCTCGGGCGCCGCCCCGTCCCGGCAGTGGCGCAAGCCGGTCCAGCTCATGGACATCGTCCGCGCCGCCGTCGCCGAGGTCGAGGACTACGAGCGCATCGAGGTACGCCGGCTTCCGCGCGTCGCCGCCACCGGGCCCGCCGTCGCCGACCTGACCCATCTCGTCGCCGAACTCCTCGAGAACGCCACGGTGTTCTCGCCCCCGCACACGGCCGTGCAGGTTCTCGGCGAGCGCGTCGCCAACGGCTTCACCCTGGAGATCCACGACCGCGGCCTGGGTATGGCGGCCGAGGCGCTCCTCGACGCCAACCTGAGGCTCGCCGAAACCCCCGAGTTCGAGCTGTCCGACACCGACCGGCTCGGCCTCTTCGTGGTCAGCAGGCTCGCACAGCGGCAGAACGTCCGCGTCTCCCTCCAGCCCTCCCCGTACGGCGGTACCACCGCGGTCGTCTTCATTCCCGACGCGCTGCTCACGGACGACGTGCCGGACACGAACGGCATCGGGTTCCGTCTCGACCGCGCGCTGCCCACAAAGGAGGGCGAGGTCGAAGCGGAGCGGAAGGCCGCGCTCTCCCAGGTCCCGGTCCACCTTCCCGGCCTGCCCGCCTCGATCCTCGACGGGCCCGTCGAACTGGAAGCTCCGGTCGACCTGGACACCCTCAGCGGCTTCCCCGGCGCACTCGGCGACGACGACAGCGAACGCGGCGGTCTGTTCCGGCCGCGCCGCTCCATCGCGGGTGTCCCGGGTGAACAGCACCAGCAGGCCCGCGACAGCCGGGGCGAGCCCGCCCGATCCGGCGACGACGGCCAGCCGGACGCTCCCGTCCCGCTGCCCCGGCGCAGGGCACCCAAGCTCGTCAGCTCGCACGGTCGTCCCGTGACCCAGACGCGGTCCCGCCGCGACGGGGCGGGCGAGGAGCCGGCGGAGGACTTCGAGCCGGGCCGTGGTCCGGAGCAGGCGGAGAGCCCGGAGACGGGGGAACAAAGAGACATGGCGGAGCCCGACGGTACGGAGCCGCTCGCGGCCCGGCGCGTCGATCGCGCGGAGACTCCGGCGCTGCGCGGGAGCGAGCGCGCCGAGACGCCGGCACGACGCGCCGGCGAGAGCGCTGAGAGCCCGTTGCGGCACGGGGTCGAGCGCTCTGATTCCACAGGTCCCGGAAGGGTCCCCGGACCGCGCGAGGTTTCTGGCCTACGGCCGGCACCCGGGCTTCGAGAGACCACCGAGCTTCGGCACACCGCCGGGAGCCGAGAGGCCCCCGCTCTTCCGCAACGCAGCCGTCGCACCACCCCGTCGCCCGGCGCGGACGAGACCATCCCGCGTTCCGACGGCGCGACGGCAGGGGCGGAACCGGGCGCGGGCCCGCTGCCCCGCCGCGTCAGACAGGCCAATCTGGCCCCGCAGTTGAAGGACGGCCCCGAGCGGCGCACCGAGCGGGACAAGGCCCGCACCGGCAGCGGAGCGGACCCCGCCGAACGTGACGCCGACGAGGTACGCAACCGGATGGCCTCGCTCCAGCGCGGCTGGCAGCGAGGCCGCGAGGAGAACGCCGCGGGCGACGAGCCCCACGACGGCACAGCACCACGAAAGACAAAGGGGGACGGTCGATGACCGCACCGAAGTCCACAGGGCCCACCACGACCAGCACGGCGTCGGGGGAGCTGAACTGGCTTCTCGACGACCTGGTTGACCGTGTCGCCAGCATCCGCCAGGCGATCGTGCTCTCCGGTGACGGCCTTCCCACGGGTGTCTCCAAGGACCTGACCCGGGAGGACAGCGAGCACCTGGCCGCCGTCGCCTCGGGCTTCCACAGCCTCGCCAAAGGCGTCGGCCGCCACTTCGAGGTGGGCAGCGTCCGCCAGACGGTCGTCGAGCTGGACGAGGCCTTCCTGTTCGTCACGGCTGCGGGCGACGGCAGCTGCCTGGCCGTTCTGTCGGACGCCGAATCGGATGTCGGCCAGGTCGCGTACGAAATGACGCTCCTGGTCAAGCGGGTCGGCGTACATCTGGCCGCCGCTCCGCGCACCGATCCGCCCGCAGGCGGGTAGTGGGATGACATGAGTGTGAGCGTGAGCGGAGACAGCCAAGGACGACGCCCCTGGTTCGACGACGAGGCCGGACCGGTGGTCCGCCCCTACGCCATGACGCGCGGCCGCACCACCAGTACGGCCCAACACCGCCTCGACCTGATCGCGGTGGTCGTCACGGAGTCGTACGACCACGACCCCGAGGTGGACCAGACGCTGTCCCCGGAACACGTGGACATCGTCGAACTCTGCCGCGACGCCCCGCAGTCGGTCGCCGAACTCGCCGCCGAACTCGATCTCCCCGTCGGGGTGGTGCGGGTCCTCATCGGGGACCTCGTGGATGAGGAAATGGTCCATGTGACACGTCCAGTACCGCCCGCCGAGCTGCCGGACGAGAGTATTCTGCGCGACGTGATCAACGGCCTCCGGGCGCTCTGAGCAGGGCGGAAGCGGGGAACAGACGTGACAGGCTGGCAGTTCTGGGTCGACCGAGGCGGCACCTTCACCGATATCGTCGCGCGGCGCCCGGACGGCCGCCTGCTCACGCACAAACTGCTGTCCGACAACCCGGCCAGGTACGCCGACGCGGCGGTCGCGGGTGTGCGGGAGCTCCTCGAAGAGGGCGCGGAGATCGACGCCGTCCGCATGGGCACCACGGTCGCCACCAACGCCCTCCTGGAACGCAAGGGCGAGCGCACCCTCCTGGTCATCACTCGCGGCTTCCGCGACGCACTGCGCATCGCCTACCAGAACCGCCCCCGCATCTTCGCCCGCGCGATCGAACTGCCGGAGCTGCTGTACGAGCGTGTCGTCGAGGTCGACGAGCGGATCGCCGCCGACGGCACGGTCCTGCGCGCCCCGGACCTGGACGCCCTCGCCGGGCCCTTCCAGGAGGCGTACGACTCCGGGATCCGCGCCCTCGCCGTGGTCTGCATGCACAGCCACCTCCACCCCGCCCACGAACAGGCCATCGGTGAGCTGGCGGCCCGCACGGGCTTCCCGCAGATCTCGCTCTCCAGCGAGGTCAGCCCGCTGATGAAGCTCGTCCCGCGCGGAGACACGGCCGTGGTCGACGCCTACCTGTCGCCCGTGCTGCGCCGCTACGTCCAGCACGTCGCCGATGAACTCCAAGGCGTGCGGCTGATGTTCATGCAGTCCAACGGAGGCCTCGCCGAAGCCGGCCAGTTCCGCGGCAAGGACGCCATCCTGTCCGGTCCGGCCGGTGGCATCGTCGGCATGGCCCGGATGTCGCAGCTCGCCGGGTTCGACCGCGTCATCGGCTTCGACATGGGCGGCACCTCCACGGACGTCTCGCACTTCGCCGGCGAGTACGAACGGGTCTTCACCACCCAGATCGCCGGAGTCCGACTGCGCTCGCCCATGCTCGACATCCACACCGTCGCGGCGGGCGGCGGCTCGCTGCTCCACTTCGACGGCTCCCGCTACCGGGTGGGCCCCGACTCGGCGGGCGCCGAACCCGGACCCGCCTGCTACCGCGCCGGCGGACCGCTCACCGTCACCGACGCCAACGTCGCCCTCGGCCGCATCCAACCCACCCATTTCCCCCGGGTGTTCGGCCCGGACGGCGACCAGCCCATCGACGACGCACTGGTCCGCGAACGCTTCGCCGCCCTCGCCCGCGAGATCCGGGAGCGGACCGGCGACGACCGCACCCCTGAGCAGGTCGCCGAGGGCTACCTCCAGATCGCCGTGGCCAACATCGCCAACGCCGTCAAGCGGATCTCGGTCCAGAAGGGCCACGACGTCACCCGGTACGCGCTGACCACCTTCGGCGGCGCGGGCGGGCAGCACGCGTGCATGGTCGCCGACTCGCTCGGCATCCGAACCGTCCTCGTGCCGCCCATGGCCGGTGTCCTGTCCGCCCTCGGCATCGGACTCGCCGATACGACGGCCATGCGCGAACAGTCCGTCGAAGCACCCCTGGAAGCCTCCGCGATGCCCGGCATCCTGAAGACCGCCGACGACCTGGAGGGCGCCGCCCGCGCCGAACTCCTCGCCGAGGACGTGCCCGAGGACCGCATCCGGGTCACCCGCCGGGCCCAGCTCCGCTACGACGGCACGGACACGGCACTCACCGTCGAGCTCACCGAGCCCGACACCATGACCCGCACCTTCGAAGAACGCCATCGCGCCACCTACTCCTTCACCCTCGACCGTCCGGTCGTTGTGGAAGCCCTCTCTGTGGAAGCCACCGGTCTCACCGACCCCCCCGATCTCTCCGCTCTCTCCGCCTTCGTAAGCCGCTCCACCGCGCCGGAAACGGCCGGCCTGCACACGGGCGGCGCCCGGCGCGACGTACCCCTGCTCCGACGCGAGGAACTGCCCTCCGGCCAAACGGTCACCGGACCCGCGATCATCACCGAGGCCGGCTCGACGACCGTCGTCGACGACGGCTGGCAGGCCGCGACGACCGACGACGGGCATCTGGTCATGGAACGCGCGGCGATTACGCAGAGTTCCGATCTCGGCACAGAAGCGGACCCCGTCCTCCTTGAGGTCTTCAACAACCTCTTCATGTCCATCGCCGAGCAAATGGGCGCCCGCCTGGAGTCCACCGCCCAGTCGGTCAACATCAAGGAGCGCCTGGACTTCTCCTGCGCCCTCTTCGCCCCCGACGGCAGCCTGGTCGCCAACGCCCCGCACATTCCGGTGCACTTGGGCTCGATGGGCACCAGCGTCAAGGAAGTCATCAGGCGGCGCGGAGACGGCATGCGCCCCGGAGACACGTACGCCGTCAACGACCCGTACCACGGCGGCACCCACCTCCCCGACGTCACCGTGATCACCCCGGTCTTCGACACGGAGAGTGAACGGATCCTCTTCTATGTCGCCTCGCGCGGGCACCACGCCGAGATCGGCGGCATCGCACCGGGCTCGATGCCGGCGAACAGCCGCACCATCGACGAGGAGGGCATCCTCTTCGACAATTGGCTGCTCGCCGAGAACGGCCGCTTCCGCGAAGCCGAGACCCTGGCCCTGCTCACCCGGGCGCCCTACCCGTCGCGCAACCCGAAGACCAACCTCGCCGACCTGCGCGCGCAGATCGCTGCCAACCAGAAGGGCGTCGACGAAGTCGCCCGCATGATCGACAACTTCGGCCTCGATGTGGTCCAGGCCTACATGAAGCACGTCCAGGACAACGCCGAAGAAGCGGTCCGGCGCGTGATCGACACTCTCGAAGAGGGTCGGTTCACGTACGAGACCGACTCCGGGGCCGTCATCCGAGTCCGCGTCTCCGTAGACCGCGAAAAACGCTCAGCCACCGTCGACTTCACCGGTACGTCACCCCAGCTGACCACCAACTTCAACGCGCCCTTCGCGGTGGTCAACGCAGCCGTCCTGTACGTCTTCCGCACCCTGGTCGACGACGACATCCCGCTCAACGACGGCTGTCTGCGCCCTCTCGACATCGTGGTGCCGCCGGGTTCGATGCTCGCGCCCGAGCCCCCGGCCGCAGTGGTCGCGGGCAACGTGGAGACGTCCCAGGCGATCACCGGAGCGCTGTACGGAGCCCTGGGCGTACAGGCCGAGGGATCCGGCACCATGAACAACGTCACCTTCGGCAACGAGCGGTACCAGTACTACGAAACCGTGGCCTCCGGATCCGGCGCGGGCGACGGCTTCCCCGGCGCGTCCGTCGTCCAGACCCACATGACCAACTCGCGGCTCACCGACCCCGAGGTCCTGGAGTGGCGACTGCCCGTCCAGCTCGAGGAGTTCGCCGTCCGCCGCGGAAGTGGCGGCGCGGGGCGCTGGAGCGGCGGGGACGGCGCCGTGCGCCGTATCCGGTTCCTCGAGCCCATGACCGTGTCCACGCTCTCCCAGCACCGCCGGGTGCCGCCCTACGGCATGGCCGGCGGCGAGCCCGGGGCGCTCGGCGCCAACCGGGTGGAGCGCGCGGACGGTACGGTCACCGAACTCGGCGGCAGTGACACGGCCGACGTCGGCCCCGGTGACGTACTCGTGATCCAAACCCCCGGCGGCGGTGGCTACGGCCCACCGCCGCGCGACCCCCATCAAGCAGGAGAAGAGATCGATGATCTTCGGGCGTTCTGAGCGCGGCAAGCCTCCGGTCGAGCCCGTCACGCTCAAGATCCTCGTGGCCGGCGGATTCGGCGTGGGCAAGACGACCCTCGTCGGCGCGGTCAGCGAGATCAAGCCACTGCGCACCGAGGAGCTGCTCACCGAGGCGGGCCGCCCGGTCGACGACACCAGCGGCGTGGAGGGCAAGCACACCACCACCGTCGCCATGGACTTCGGCCGCATCACCCTCCGCGAGGACCTGGTGCTCTACCTCTTCGGAACCCCCGGGCAGGACCGGTTCTGGTTTCTGTGGGACGAGCTCTCCACCGGCTCGCTGGGCGCCGTCGTGCTCGCCGACACCCGCCGTCTGGAGGACTGCTTCGCCGCCGTCGACTACTTCGAGCGGCGGTCCATACCCTTCGTGGTCGGCGTCAACTGCTTCGAGGACGCCGCCCGGTACCCCGCCGACACCGTCCGTCAGGCCCTCGACCTCGACCCCGATGTGCCCGTCGTCCTCTGCGACGCGCGGGACCGTGAGTCGGTCAAGGAGGTCCTCATCGGCGTCGTCCAGCACGCGATGGCGTCCGCGTCCGACCGGCGCCAAGCTCTCACAACCTGACGTACGGCACCCGGCTTTCGCAAGGCGCCCAAAGCCAGTTGTCCAGGGCAAGGTGCCCAGGAGTACGGCCCGTACCCTCGCCGACCGGGGTACGGGCCGCAGTCATGCACGCGCGCGTGGCTCCAGCGAAAAGCACGCGCGCGTAGACCCCTGTTTTCAGCTCAGGCCCTCCTCGTGCCAGCCGAAGCTCTTCTCCACCGCCTTGCGCCAGTTGTGGTACTCGCGGTCACGCGCGGAGGCCTCCATGGACGGCGTCCACTCGACGTCCTTCTGCCAGTGCGACTTCAGCTCGTCCAGGTCGTTCCACACACCGGTCGCGAGACCGGCCGCGTACGCGGCGCCCAGACACGTGGTCTCGGAGACCTTCGGGCGGATCACCGGCACCCCGAGCACATCCGCCTGGTGCTGCATCAGGAGATTGTTCTTGGTCATGCCGCCGTCCACCTTCAGGGTGGTGATCTGCACCCCGGAGTCCTGGTACATGGCGTCGACGACCTCGCGCGTCTGCCAGCTCGTCGCTTCCAGGACCGCGCGGGCCAGGTGCGCCTTCGTGACGTAACGCGTGAGCCCGGTGACGACACCACGTGCGTCGGATCGCCAGTAGGGCGCGAACAGGCCGGAGAACGCGGGCACGATGTACGCGCCGCCGTTGTCGTCGACGCTCGCCGCCAGTGTCTCGATCTCGTCGGCGTTACGGATGATGCCGAGCTGATCGCGGAACCACTGCACCAGGGCGCCGGTGATGGCGATCGACCCTTCGAGGCAGTACACGGGCGCCTCGGTGCCGATCTTGTACCCCATGGTCGTCAACAGGCCGTTCTTCGAAGGGACCGGCCTGTTCCCGGTGTTGAGCAGCAGGAAACTGCCCGTGCCGTACGTGTTCTTC
The DNA here is from genome assembly GCF_041431135.1 of Streptomyces sp. NBC_00554. Lineage (NCBI taxonomy): Bacteria > Bacillati > Actinomycetota > Actinomycetes > Kitasatosporales > Streptomycetaceae > Streptomyces > Streptomyces sp. NBC_00554. The sequence goes on from NZ_CP107799.1 coordinate 8,555,846, forward strand.
GCCGTGCCCACGTCGTAGCACGCCTGCCCGAACACCGCAGCCTGCTGGTCGCCCAGCGCCGACGCGACGGGAACGCCCGCGAGTTGGCCCACGGCGGTGCCGTACACCTCGGCGGAGGACCTGATCTCGGGGAGCACCGCTTCCGGGACGTTCATCGCGGAGAGGATGGACTGGTCCCACTGGAGTGTCTCCAGGTTCATGAGCATGGTGCGCCCGGCGTTGGTCACATCGGTGACGTGCCGCCCGCCGTCCGTGCCGCCCGTCAGGTTCCAGATCAGCCAGGAGTCGATGGTGCCGAAGGCGATCTCGCCGCGCTCGGCACGCGCGCGCAGCCCCTGGACGTTGTCGAGGAGCCAGGCCGCCTTGGGCCCGGAGAAGTAGCTGGCCAGCGGCAGTCCGGTCTGCTCCCGGAAGCGGTCCTGTCCGTCCGAGCCGCCCAGTTCGTTGCAGAGGCCGGAGGTGCGGGTGTCCTGCCAGACGATCGCGTTGTGCACGGGTTTGCCGGTGGCGCGGTCCCAAAGGACCGTCGTCTCGCGCTGGTTGGTGATCCCGAGCGCGCTCAACTGGTCCGCGCGCAGCCCGGCCTTGGCGATCGCCCCCGCGACCACCGCCTGCACCTTCGACCAGATCTCGGTGGCGTCGTGTTCCACCCAGCCCGGCTTGGGGAAGATCTGGCGGTGTTCGCGCTGGTCGACGGCGACGATCGCGCCGCCGTGGTCGAAGATGATGCAGCGGCTCGATGTGGTGCCCTGGTCGATTGCGGCGACGTACTTCTCGGCATGGTCCGTCATGACGTCCCCTTCGTCAGAAGGCTGCGTTGTAGATCAGGGCTCCGATGGCGGCGCCCGCGATCGGGCCGACCACCGGGATCCAGGAGTAACTCCACTCCGAGGTGCCCTTGTTGGGAATCGGCAGCAGCGCGTGCGTGAGTCGCGGCCCCAGGTCGCGGGCCGGGTTGATGGCGTACCCCGTGGGGCCGCCGAGCGAAAGACCGATCCCGACGACGAGGAGGGCGATGAGCAGGACGGGCAGTCCCGCGTCTCCAATGCCCGCCACGTGCTTGTCGCCGCCGACCATGGCCAGAATGGGCAGCATCAGGGCGACGGTGGCGATGATCTCGGTGATCAGGTTCTGCACGGGATTGTTGATCTCGGGCCGGGTCGAGAAGATCCCCAGCGTCTCGATGGCCTGGTCCTCTTCGGCGTTCAGGTTGAACTGGCCCAGGTAAAGCAGCCAGCACAGCACGGCCCCGATGATGGCTCCGGCGAACTGCCCGAGGATGTAGAAGGGCACGTCCTCCCACTTGGTGGAACCCTCGATCGCGAATCCGATCGTCACCGCCGGGTTGATCTGCCCACCGGACAGCGGCGCCGAGGTGTACGCGCCGGCAAGGACGCCGAAGCCCCACCCGAAGGCGATGACCACCCAGCCCGCTCCCCGGGCCTTGGACTTGTTGAGCGTGACTGCGGCGCACACTCCCGCGCCGAACAGGATCAGGATCGCGGTGCCGATCAACTCCCCGACAAAAATGTCTGCGTTGCTCATGGCGGCTCCTAGGGCCGACCCGGGGCGAGCCGCTCCGGGCCACCGTGCAGGGTGCGTTCCCACGTTTCCATGGCTACTTCAGCCGAAGGCAGGAAGGTCCCGCTCCCCGCCCGGCGTCCGTGACGAGCGTGCCGTAGCAGCGGAATCGCCCATGAGGATGGCCCTTGGTGCAGGTCGGAAACCCGAGCGGCGCGGTGCGTGAAGACGCCCGAATGCGGCGATACCGACTGACACCCGGAAGTGTTCACCGGTGCCCAGGGGGCGTCAAGGTCGCGGACAGCACCGGTTGGAGGGGCTCTGCGGGGCGCGTCGCGGTGCTCGGCCCTGGCTGAAAACTGTTCGTTGCGCTCGGCGGGTGTTTGCATCGACCCCCGCGTTCTCGGCCGGGCCACCCGCCGCCTGCGGGCTGGTGGTTGTGCGCCTCGACGTCATCGGCGGCGGGGCTGGTCCCGACCGGCCGTCCGCCCGTCAGCTGGTCAGCCGGTCGCTCCCGGCCCGGTCCGCCCACCCGAACCCCGCCGGCGCCGGTGCCGTCCCCGCCCCGCGGCGGATCTCGTGGCCCGGCAGCCCCGCACGCCCCAGCACCCAACTCGCCCCGTTGAGGGCCTTCGCGGCCTTCTTGAGGGGTGCCAGGCAGGCGGCCGCCTCCCGGTGGTCGGTCACGCTGCCGGGTGCGCACAGGACCGTGGCCAGCGACAGCGTGATGCTCCGTCCGCCGGCCGTCCAGGGCGTGTCGAGCACCGAGTTGGCCAGCGGGTCGAGGGTGTCCGGGTCCGCGAGGACCAGGAAGTCGTCCCCGCCGATGTGCCCCACGTGCGTCGCACCGGACGCGGCGAGCTGGAGCGCCCGCCCGACCGCCCGGATCAGATCGTCGCCCGCGGCGAACCCCGCTCCGTCGTTGACCTGCTTGAAGTGATCGACGTCCAGCCAGCTCAGCGCGAACATGCGGCCGTCCGCGATCCGCCGGTCCACCTCGCCGGTGATCGCGTCCGAACCGGGCAGCCGGGTCAGCGGATTGAGGCCCGCGGCCTCCTCCACCCGGCTCTCGGAGAGTGCCCGTACGAGATCGGCCAGGCGTACGACACCCACGCACCGCCCGTACCGGTCGACGACCGCGACATCGTCGGACGTACGGTCCCGGTCCCCGTCCGCCACCACGTCGAGGACCTCCCACGCGGTGGCGTCGACCCCGACCGTACGTGGCGGATCGCCGAGCTTGGCGGCCGGCCTGTCGGCGTACAGTGCATGCCCGTAGCGCCCCGACATCGACAGCAGGAACCGCGACCGGTGCACCGACCGGACAGGGACCCCTGAGGCGTCCACGAGCAGCACTCCGGACACGTCGGACGATCCGGTGAGGAGCGCCCGCACCTGCCCGGCCGACGCCGTGGCGGGCAGCAGTGCCGCGGGCCGCACGAACTGACGTACGGACGGCCCCGACCGGGCCGTCTCGGTGACACCGGGAGTGAGGACCGGAACGTATACATCCGCCACGGGCAGCCGCGCGGGCGGCGCGAACAGGTCGCCCTGCGCCAATTGCGCGCCCGCCGACACCGCGGCCGCGCACTGCAGCTCCGTCTCCACCCCTTCGACGGACAGCAGCGCGCCCAACTCCTCGCACAGAGTCCGCATCGCCCGCACCGCAGGGGAGCGCGCGAGCAGGGACACGTCCAGCTTCATCAGCTCGGGCGCGAGGTCCGTGAGCAGCCGCAGGGGTACGTCGCCGTCGCCCACGCCGTCCGCGCAGATCCGGAAGCCCTCGCCCCGCAGAGCGGCAACCGAGTCCAGCAGGGCATGCTGCGGCACATGCGTGTACGGCGGACCGATGTCGACCGTCACCTCCCACGGCAGCCGCCCGGCCTCACGAACAGCGTCTCGCAGCGCCGCCAGCCCGCCGAGATCGGCGAGGGTCCCGGCGAACACGTTGACGTGCAGCGGCAGCAAGGTCTCCTTGCGGGCCGCTGCCCGGATCGCCAACGCGGCCAGACGGCCGTCGAGTTCGGGGTCGCGGCGGGCCTGCGCCAGGATGTCACCGGCTTCCGGGCGGGCGAGTATCTCCAGAGCAGCCACCCCTCCGGTCGTCAGGTTGACAACCGGCTGAAAGGCGAAGCGGACCGTATCCGACCAGGAGGGCACGCGAGCAGAATGGCGCCCCTCGCGCACGCCCGGGCGCGATTCACGAGCTGTTCACGCAGGATTCCCAGCTCGTCACAGTGGGTGCTCACTGCGGCCGGGATCACCGCACGGCGACGACCGACGAACCGTGTCCGAACAGCCCCTGGTTCGCGGTGATCCCCACCCGAGCCCCGTCGACCTGCCGCTCGCCGGCGGCGCCCCGCAGCTGCCATGTCAACTCGCACACCTGGGCGATTGCCTGCGCCGGAACCGCCTCGCCGAAGGAGGCGAGCCCGCCACTCACGTTCACCGGTATTCGCCCGCCCAGCGCCGTGGCACCCTCCCACAGCAGCTTGGCCGCCCCGCCGTCCGCGCACAGGCCCAGGTCCTCGTACCACTGCAACTCCAGGGCCGTGGACAGGTCGTACACCTCGGCAAGCGAGAGATCCTCGGGGCCGATGCCCGCCTCCTCGTACGCCGCCCGGGCGATCGACGCGCGGAAGGTGTCCGCCGCGGGCTCCACCGCGACCGCGGAGTCCGTGGCGATGTCCGGCAGATCGAGCACGGTGTTGGGATAACGCGGCGTCACCGTGGACACCGCGCGGATCCGCACCGGATCGGCGACACCGTGCCGTCGTGCGAACTCCATGCTGGACAGCACGAGGGCCGCGCCGCCGTCCGAGGTCGCGCAGATGTCGAGCAGCCGCAGCGGATCGGCGACGACCGCGGACCCGGCGACCTCCTCGGCGGTGACCCTCTTGCGGTACCGCGCGTTCGGATTCAGTGCCCCCAGGGCGGCGTTCTTCACCTTGACCTGTGCGAAGTCCTCCAGAGTGTCCCCGTGCACGGCCATCCGCCGCCGCGCGTACAGCCCGAAGTACGTCGGATTCGTTGCCCCCAGGACGCGGAACCGCAGCCAGTCCGGATCGTCAGGCCTGTCCCCTCCGGCCGGGCGGAAGAACCCCTTGGGCGCGGCGTCCGCACCCACCACGAGGACGACCTCCGCGAGCCCCGCAAGTATCTGCGCCCGCGCCGTGTTGACCGCCTGCGCCCCCGACGCGCATGCCGCGTACACACTCGCGACCCGCGCCCCCTGCCAGCCGAGCGCCTTCGCGAACGTCGCCCCCGCCACGTACCCCGGATAGCCGCCGCGCACGGTGTCCGCACCCACGATCGAGCCGACATCGCGCCAGTCGACCCCGGCGTCGGCCAACGCAGCACGCGCCGCCACGACTCCGTACTCGACGAAGCCACGCCCCCACTTGCCCCAGGGGTGCATGCTCGCGCCGAGCACCGCCACATCCCCGCTCACGCCGTCACCCCCGTACGCCACATGTCCTTCATGCCGTCACCGCCGTCGGCCGCCAATGCCATGTCGTCCAGGTCGTCCCCTCGTCCTCGTTCAGCACGCCGGGGACGACCTCCACCTCCATGCCCACCGCCAGATCGGCGACCGTGACCCCGGGAACCGCCTGACCGAGTACCACGATCCGCTCACACTCCAGCTCCACAGCGATCAACGCGTAGGGTTCCCATGAGAGTTCCGGATCGCTCACATACGGTGACGGCGGCCGGTACCGGCCGTCCGTGTACGACCAGACACGGCCGCGCCGCGACAACGGCACCTCGACCAGCTCGCTTCCTCCCGGGCAGCCCGGGTTGCGGCAGAAGGCGTCCTCGCGGGGGAAGAAGACCGAGGCGCATACCGAGCAGCGCGTACCGAGGAGATGGAAGTCGTCGCCGTCCCCGGCGAACCAACCGGCGACCACAGGCGTGCGTGTGCGCGACAAGACCCCTCCAACACTGGATCTGACGGAACGTCAGAAGTGTGCCACGGGCAACGGGATTTGGGCAGGGCGTCATGGAGAACCGCGGAGGCCTCCCAGGCGTCGGAGTATCGGTAGGGACGGCCGGGGCCCACGGGGGTGGTTCCGGCCGTCCCTCACTGCCCGAGGCCTCCGAGCCGCTGCCGCGACACCCTTTGGTCCGCCCGTCCGGTCGATCAGCACACCAAGACGGTTGCCCCTGAAGGGGCCCTTCAAGTGATCGGATACAGTCCGCGGCGTGTCCGCATCCCCGCACCTGCACCCGCCCACCAACTCCGCGCCGGACTCCCACTGTTCGAGCTGCGGAGCACCCTACGGAGAGGGTGTCTCCGGCTGGCCCCGCACCTGCGCCGTCTGCTCCACCGTGGCCTACCGCAATCCACTGCCGGTCGCGGTGGCCCTCCAGCCCGTGTACGACGCCGGTGGCACCTCTCTGGTGGTGATCACCCGGACCATCAGCCCCGCGCGCGGGGGCATCGCCCTGCCCGGCGGGTTCATCGACCACCGGGAGGACTGGCGGCACGCCGTCGTCCGGGAGCTCAGGGAGGAGACGGGCATCGACGCGATGAGCCGGGAGGTACGTCTCGCCGACGCGATGAGTTCCCCGGCCGGGCACCTGCTGCTCTTCGGGCTCCTCCCGGAACGCCCGGTCGCCGAACTCCCGCCGTCCGCCGCCACCGACGAGACGGACGGCTGGCATCTGCTGCGCAGGTCGGCCGAACTCGCCTTCCCGCTGCACACCTTGGCGGTTCGGGCATGGTTCGAGGGCCGGTACATCTGAGAGACCCGGCTACCGGAGGTGTGCTCGGGGCGCTTGGCGAGCCGTTACACCTCCCGTAGCCCCCGCACCCGTACCGGATACGCGGTCTCGCTCAGGCCGCCCTCTCCGTCCCGCTGTACGACCACCTGCGACCCCTCCCAGCGCGTCACATAGCGCTCGACCTCCGGCTCCTCCCACCCGTCGCCCGTGTCCGGCACGACGAGCCCGCCTCCGACACGTCCTTGGGCGGGAGCCCACACCTCCAGTTCCAGACCACCGTCGGCACCCCTGACGGGCACGACGGCACCGGCGCGCGCCAGCACCGGAATCCGCGACAAGGGGGAGTCGATCAGCACCTGGGCCGGCCCTTCATAGGCCTCCTCAGTGACCGTGTCGTACCAACGCCCCCGCGGCAGCTGCACCGCACGCCGATCGGCCCCGTGGTGCAGCACGGGCGCCACCAGGAAACAGTCGCCGAGCAGGAAGGCGTCCTCACAGTCGCGCAGCGCCCGGTCCTCGGGCGCACCCCACCACACAGGCCGCACATACGGTGCGCCGGTACGGCGAGCCAGATGCGCCAAGGTCATGAAGTACGGGAGCAGCCGCCGCCGTTCGACGAGCGCCACGCGCGCGTGCTCCAGGACGTCGTCACCGAACTCCCAGGGCTCCCTGCGCCCCGCCCGCAGACTCGCGTGCGTACGGAACAGCGGGAGGTACGCGCCGAGCTGGAACCACCGCAAGTACAGCTCGGGCGACGGGCTCCCGTCGAAGCCGCCCACGTCGGGCCCCGAGTACGGCACCCCGCACAGCCCCAGCCCCAACACGAGCGACAGCGAGGCCCGCAGCCCGGGCCAGCCGGTGGCCACATCCCCGGACCAGGTCCCTCCGTAGCGCTGCATTCCGGCCCACCCGGAGCGCGAGAAGATGAACGGCCGCTCCTGGGGCGCAAGTTCACGCAGGCCCTCGTACCCGGCCCGGGCCATCCCCAGCGCGTACACGTTGTGCGCCTCGCGGTGGTCACCGCCGCGGCCTTCCAGGGAGTGCCGGGCCGAACGCGGCAACGTCGACTCCCCGAAGGCGGTGAACGAAGTCGGCTCGTTCATGTCGTGCCAGAAACCCGCGAACCCCTGCGCGAGCCGCTCCTTGAAGAGCCCGCCCCACCACCGCCGCACGCGCGCGTGCGTGAAGTCCGGAAAGACGGACTCCCCGGGCCATACGACACCTCGCACAAGCCGCCCCGAGGCGTCGCGCACGAAGGCGTCCTCGGCAAGGCCACTGTCGTACACGGCATTGCCCGGCTCGGCCCTGACCGCGGGGTCGACGATCGACACCAGCCGGATGCCGTCACGGCGCAGCTCCTCCGCCAGCACCGGCAGCTCCGGGAAGTGCTCCCGGTCGACCGTGAACACCTGGTGCGCGTCGTAGTGGTCGATGTCCAGGTGAACCGCGTTGAGCGGAAGACCACGCTCCTGGTAGCCGGCGACGATCCGCCGTACCTCATGCTCACTGCCGAAACCCCACCGCGCGTGATGGTGCCCCAGCGCCCACGCGGGCGGCAGCGCGGGCGCCCCGGTGAGCGAGGCCCAGGCATGCAGCACGCGCGCGGGGGTCCCCACCATCACCCAGCAGCGCAACGGGCCGCCGTCCATCCGAAGCTCAGACGATCCGGCCCTGTCGTGCCCGGAGCCGGCGCCCTCCTCACCCTCGCGCAACGTCACCGTGCCGTCCCACGAGGTGTCGTGGAACACGAGGTGGGTGGCCGCGTCGGCGACCACGAGTTGCACGGGCATGGTGATGTACAGCGGATCGTCGCCGGGCGCGAAGGCATGCCCGGGATCCGTGTTCCACAGCCGGTACGAACCATCGCGCAGCCGGGGCCCCGCCGCGCGCCCGCCCAGGCCGAAGAACCGCGCGTCGGCGGCGACTTCGGAGCGCTGCATCCAGCGCGCCGCACCGCCGTCGACCGGCTCCCACCAGCGGGGCGGCAGATCGCGGCGCAGAACCACGCCACCAGGGGTGCGCACCTCGACGGCTCCGTGCCGCGACACCACGACGGTCACGCGCTCTGCCACAACCCGCCAGCCGCCGTCCATGTCCGGCTCCAGGACGGCCCGCGGGTCCGGATCCGGGCAGTGGCCCGCGAGAGCGTACGACGGCTCAGGGTCCGCCCCGTCCCATCCCCAGAAAACGGCCCCGCTCACCGCGACCGTGATCCGCAACTCGGAGCGAGTGAATCGGACGACTCCACCACCGGGGCCCGGCTCCACGCCCCGCACCGCCCCTGGCACCCGCGCACGCTCGGCGCCCCGCTGTGGCAGCCCAACGGCATCGGCACGCTTCCTGCGCCACGCGGCTCGCACGGTACGCAACCCCTGGGTCGCCCCCGCCGAACCGACCGCCTTCACCGAACGCACCAGGTCACGACCGTTCATGCTGCTCAGCCTGCCATTGACGAGGCCATATGTGTAAGTCGTTCAACTGCCGTTCACCCGTGGCCAGACCACATCTTCACGTCGGCGACTATGTGTGGCGCACCCTGGTGCACAAGTCGATCACATGGCATCGTCCGTGTCAGCCGCGTGACGCGCACACCCCCGCTCGTGCGCGCCAGACGCACACGACGCGCCGAGCCCGGGAGCCGCCCCATGTCCACCTCCAACCCCTCACCGCTCTGGCAGCCCACAGGGGAACGCATCGCCCAGGCGCAGATCACGAAGTTCCAGACCTGGGCGGCCGAGCAGCACGGAGCCCCCTCCGAGGGCGGCTACGCGGCACTGCACCGCTGGTCCGTGGAGGAACTGGACACCTTCTGGAAAGCCGTCACCAAGTGGTTCGACGTACGGTTTTCGACCCCCTACGCGCGCGTGCTCGGCGACCGCTCCATGCCCGGTGCCGAGTGGTTCCCCGGGGCGACCCTCAACTACGCCGAGCACGCCCTGCGCGCGGCCGACACCCGTTCGGACGAACCGGCGCTCCTGTATGTCGACGAGACGCATGAGGCGACCCCGATCAGCTGGTCCGAGCTGCGCCGCCAGGTCGGCTCCCTGGCAGCCGAACTGCGCGCGCTCGGCGTACGCCCGGGAGACCGGGTCAGCGGCTACCTCCCGAACATTCCGCAGGCCGTCGTCGCCCTCCTCGCCACAGCCGCCGTGGGCGGTGTGTGGACGTCCTGCGCCCCCGACTTCGGCGCCCGCAGCGTCCTCGACCGCTTCCAGCAGGTCGAACCCGTAGTGCTCTTCACGGTCGACGGCTACCGCTACGGCGGCAAGGACCACGACCGCCGCGACACCGTCGCCGAGCTGCGCCGCGAACTGCCGACCCTGCGCGCGGTCGTGCACATCCCCCTACTGGGCACCGAGGCTCCCCAGGGCGCCCTGGAATGGTCCGCTCTGACGTCCGCCGACGTGAAGCCCGTCTTCGAGCAGGTCCCGTTCGACCACCCCTTGTGGGTTCTCTACTCCTCGGGCACGACCGGCCTCCCCAAGGCGATCGTCCAGTCCCAGGGCGGCATCCTCGTCGAGCACCTCAAGCAACTCGGCCTGCACTGCGACCTCGGCCCTGAGGACCGCTTCTTCTGGTACACCTCCACAGGCTGGATGATGTGGAACTTCCTCGTCTCCGGGCTCCTCACGGGCACCACGATCGTCCTGTACGACGGCAGCCCGGGCTACCCGGACACAGGCGCCCAGTGGCGCATCGCCGAACGCACGGGAGCGACCCTCTTCGGCACGTCCGCGGCGTACGTCATGGCGTGTCACAAGGCGGGCGTCCGCCCCTCCCGCGACTTCGACCTCGCGCGCGTGCAGTGCGTCGCCACCACAGGCTCACCCCTGCCCCCCGACGGCTTCCGCTACCTCCACGACGAGGTCCGCGCCGACCTTTGGATCGCCTCCGTGAGCGGCGGCACCGACGTGTGCTCCTGCTTCGCAGGCGCAGTACCGACACTGCCGGTGTACATCGGAGAGCTCCAGGCCCCCGGCCTCGGCACCGACCTCCAGTCGTGGGACCCCAGCGGAAAACCGCTCATCGACGAAGTCGGTGAACTCGTGGTCACCAAACCGATGCCGTCCATGCCGATCCGCTTCTGGAACGACCCCGACGGCAGCCGGTACCACGACAGCTACTTCGACACGTATCCCGGAGTGTGGCGCCACGGCGACTGGATCACCGTCACTTCGCGCGGCTCCGTCGTCATCCACGGCCGCTCGGACTCCACGCTCAACCGTCAGGGCGTGCGCATGGGCTCGGCCGACATCTACGAAGCCGTCGAACGCCTCCCCGAAATCAAAGAGTCCCTCGTCATCGGCATCGAACAACCCGACGGCGGCTACTGGATGCCCCTCTTCGTCCACCTCGCCCCCGGCGCCGTACTCGACGAGGCCCTCCTGACCCGCATCAAACAGACCATCCGCGAACAGCTCTCACCGCGCCACGTCCCGGACGAGGTCATCGCGGTCCCCGGTGTCCCTCACACCCTCACGGGCAAGCGCATCGAGGTCCCGATCAAGCGTCTTCTCCAAGGCACCGCCTTGGAAAAGGCGGTCAACCTCGGCTCCGTGGACAACGTCGAACTGCTGCGCTTCTACGAAGACCTGGCCCGGAAGCGCGCCTGACCTGTCCCCAGGCGCCCATCGCCGTGACCTGCTAGTCCGAGCCCCGCCGAGTGCGCGAACACCTCGCCCGACCAGCGTTGTCAGTGCCGCCAGTTACTGTGAGTGAGCATTGATCGACTGCGCACAGGGGGAAAAATGGCGCACACCCAGCACCAGACCATGCGACGCGTCCTGCGCCGCGAAATCGCGGGCACCATCGGCCTGTTGACAGACGAACAGGACTTCACGGCGATGCGGCGCTATCGCACCTTCACCTTCGACGACCACACCAGCTACCTCCAGCAGGTGGAATCCCTGCTCAGGACCCTCGCCGCCCAGGGCAGCCACACCACCGTGGCACTCTTCGACCCCGAGGAGTACGCGGAGTTCTGCGCCGACAGCGGCCTGGAACCCGACGCACCGTCGAGCCGCACACGCTTCACGGCTGAACTGGCCGCAATGGGCCCCACCGTCACATACGAGGGACAGCCCCTCGACGAACTCGTCCCGGACCTCGTGGACGAGGCCGTCCGCCAGGCCACCTGGGAGTACGCGACAACCATCCTGGCCCGCATCGGCAACTGCGCGTCCTGCGGCGAGGACATCGGACGCGCGTCCTTCGCCCGCGCCTCTCACCTACTCACCCGCATCCTCGACACCGCGGGCCCGGGCGACCTCCACCTCGTATGCAGCGTCTCGGCAGCGCCCGAAACCCTCGTCGCCGCACTCCGAGCCGATGACGACGCGGGCACCATCCACGTCGACGAATCAGAAACCCTCGAATTCACCACCGTCCTGGCCCTCGGCGTCGCCACCCGGAGCGCCGGGGGACTCGTCATGCGCACCACCGCCCACGACGCGACCGACCGTGTCTACGGGTGGCGGCTCCGCGGAGAAAACCTTGAGCCCCTCACCGCGGCGGAAGTCTTCGACGCCTATTGCACCGATGTCGATTCCGGGGACCTCGTCTCCCCGGAATCGGGAGTCGACTACTGCGTGCCACCTGACCTCGGAGAAGAAGGGGAAACGACGGGCCACGCGCACTGAATCCGAAAGGGGCGCTCCACCCACAGGTGGAGCGCCCCTCGTCAACAGTCGATCGACGACGTGGTCCGGCTACTCGCCGGACAGCACCGCCTGCGCGGCCGTGCGTGCCTCCTCGGCCGTGTCCGCCGCGCGCGCAGCGGCAGCCGCACGCTCGCACTGCGCCAGCGTGTACTTGGCGAGCGAGGCCCGGACATAAGGAATCGACGCGGCACCCATCGACAGGGAGGTGATCCCAAGGCCGGTCAGCACACACGCGAGCAGCGGGTCCGACGCGGCCTCACCGCAGACACCACAGCTCTTGCCCTCGGCCTTCGCCGCCTCGGCGGACAGCGCGACCAGGTCGAGCAGCGCGGGCTGCCACGGGTCCTGCAGACGGGACACTGCACCCACCTGCCGGTCTGCGGCGAAGGTGTACTGCGCGAGGTCGTTGGTCCCCAGGGAAAGGAACTCGACTTCCTGCAGGATCGACCGCGCCCGCAGCGCGGCCGACGGAATCTCCACCATCGCGCCGAACTTCGCCTGCAGCCCGGCCGCACGACACGCCTCCGCGAACGCCTTGGCGTCGATACGGTCCGCGACCATCGGAGCCATGACCTCGAGATAGACCGGCAGCCCCTCCGAAGCCTTGGCCAGGGCCGTCAGCTGCGTACGAAGTACATCGGGATGGTCCAGCAGCGAGCGCAGACCCCGCACACCCAAGGCCGGGTTCGGTTCATCGGCAGGAGTCAGGAAGTCGAGCGGCTTGTCCGCGCCCGCGTCGAGCACACGCACCACGACACGGCCCTCGGGAAACGCCTCGAGAACCTGCCGGTACGCCTCGACCTGCTTCTCCTCGGACGGTGCCTTCTTGCTGTCGTCCAGGAAGAGGAACTCGGTGCGGAACAGACCGACACCCTCAGCACCGGCCTCGACAGCGGCCGGCACGTCAGCAGGACCGCCGACATTGGCCAGCAGAGGCACCTTGTGCCCGTCGGACGTGGCGCCGGGACCCGTTGCGGAGGACAGTGCCGCCTTGCGCTCTGCCGCGGCGGCCTCCAACTGCGCCTTCTTCTCGGCGCTCGGCTCCACGAAGATCTCACCGGTGCTGCCGTCCACGGCGATCATCGTGCCCTCGGCGATCTCACCGGCGCCAGGCAGTGCGACCACGGCGGGAACGCCGAGCGCCCGCGCCAGAATCGCGCTGTGGCTGGTCGGCCCGCCTTCCTCCGTGACGAAACCGAGCACCAGAGTGGGGTCGAGCAGCGCGGTGTCCGCAGGCGCGAGGTCGCGAGCAATAAGGACATACGGCTCGTCGCTGTCCGGGACGCCAGGCATGGGCACCCCGAGCAGCCGGGCGACGATACGATTCCGCACGTCGTCGAGATCGGCCACACGACCGGCGAGGTACTCACCGGCGCCGGCCAGTAGCGCGCGATACGCGGCGAACGCGTCATAGACCGCGCGCTCGGCGCTGCTGCCCACCGCGATCCGCCGTTCCACATCCGCCATCAACTCGGGGTCCTCGGCCATCATGGCCTGAGCCTCGAGCACGGCCTGAGCTTCGCCCCCCGCCAGATTGCCGCGCGCAATCAGGTCGGCTGCCACAGCCTTCACGGCCTTGCGGGCACGCCCCTGTTCGCGCTCCGCGTCCTCCGTCGGGATCTGCTTGGCAGGCGGTTCAAGAACCGCCGTTCCCATGTGCCGAACCTCGCCGATCGCCACACCGTGGCTCACGCCGACGCCTCGCAGCGTTGTCTCCATCTCACCCGTCTCCGATAGTGCGGCGAGTCCCGCCGCCGCGGTGGTTGTCCAACTTGTCGTCTACGCCGGCGCTGATGTCACTGCCAGCCGAAGAGCTCGTCTCCGGTTTTGACATCGCCGTCCTCGCGGACATTGGAGAGGGACTCGGCCGTGGCTTCGAGCGCCACGATCGGGCACACCGGGGACTTGCCTGCCGCCTCGACGGCAGCCGGGTTCCAACGTACGACGGCCTGGCCGCGCGTCACGGTGTCACCCTTGTTGACGAGCAGCTCGAAGCCCTCGCCATTGAGCTGCACGGTGTCGATGCCGAGGTGCGTGAGCACACCATGGCCTTCGTCGTCGACGACGACAAAGGCGTGCGGATGAAGCGAGACAATCACTCCGTCCACGGGGGCAACAGCCTCCGAAGGCTCACGCACGGGGTCGATCGCGTTGCCGGGGCCGACCATGGCGCCGGAGAACACGGGATCCGGTACCGCGGCGAGTCCGATGGCGCGTCCTGCAAGAGGGGACGTCACGGTGGTCATGGG